>NZ_BAAJOT010000001.1:0-1114193 GCF_057554225.1 Labrys sp. Lb11 | reverse complement strand
GATTTTTCGGTAAACGCGCATGCCCGCCCCGCGACCGGCGTCTCCGGCTTGACTCGGCGGAGGCATTGTTCTCTTTTTGTTCACGGAACGGCAACAGCAGGGGACGGCATGTCGCACATCACCCATTTCGTCGTGCAGCCCTTCGTGGCGACGGGCCGCCGCGGCCGAATCGTCTCCGGCGAGCCGCGCCGGGCCACCAGCGCCGCCGAGGCGGTGGCGCTGGCCGAGCGGCTCGGCGGCGCAGCCGGCGCCCTCGCCCTGTCGCGCCGCTGCGATCCGACCACCGGCGAAGCCGCCGACACGGTGATCCTGGCGCGCGTCGGCACGGTCCCGCCCGACGCGCTGGACTGGCCGGAAGCCCTGGTGCCGGCCTGAACGCCCCGCCCGGCGCAGTGCCGCCGGCGGATCGGGCCTCCATCCCGCCGGCGGCGCCCGTCGGCCCGCCCACATGGCCGCCGGCGTACGGCGGCGCACCTCAACTCTCACGGCACGAGAATGAGCCAGGCAGTTCCCGCGCAGCGGGCCGGCGGAAGCGGGCGGACGGGGATATGGCCGCTGGCACGCCCCATCGCGGCCAGGCGCCCGGCCTCCGCCGAAAGCAGCCGGGATGCCGGGGCGGGGCGCCCGCCGGCTCGCTCGCGCCGCGGCGCGCAGGACGCCGAAGGCGAGCCCGGGCCGGCGGACGGCCCAGCCGCATCCCGCGCCGGCGCCGCCGACGGGACGGGCGCCGTCAGCCGCCGGAACCGGCCCGGCATCCCCTCGCGGCAGGCCGGCGGCCTATCCGCGCCCGACGATGACGTGGATGCTCTTGACCAGCTGCCGGTCGATCAGCACCTCCTGCGGCGGATTCCACTGCCAGAGCTGCAGCGTCTTCGGCGTCCAGCCACGGAATTCCTTGATGTAGCCCTCGGGCGCATCGCCCTCGCGCTCGGGGTGGAGCTGCACGATCACGTCGTCGCCGCGGATCGGCGTCTTGTGCGGATTGACCCAGACCTGCTCGCCGGGCTTGAAGCGCGGCACCATGCTCTCTTCCGCCACATAGAGCGCATAGGCGTTGCGGACGCCGACCAGCTGCTCGGGAGTCTTCACCCAGCCCACGGTTTCTCCGTTGAAATAGAAACGGCCATCCTCGCCGCCGACCGCCAGGCCGTAGACCGGAGTCAGCACCTCGCTGAGCCGCGGCGCCGCGACCGGCTCGAGGCGGAAGGCGCCGGCGGGGCGCGGCAGGGCGGTGGCCGGCTCGACCGGACCGGGCGCATCCTGGAAGCCGGCGGCCGGGTGCGGCATGGCGGCGGAGCCCGGCGGCGCCACCTCCAGATAGGCGGCGATCAGCGGAACCTCCTTGGCCTTCAACTCGCGCGCGCCCTTCAGCAGGGCGCTGACAGCCGAGGGAGCGCGATTGATCGCGCGCGCCAGCCCGTTCTGGTTCTTGCCGGGCTTGGCAAGCCCCTCCCGAATCCAGGCGAGCGCATCCGTTTCCATCTCGGTATCTTTCTGCATAACGGAAACCACGTCCATTATGATTATCAGATTTTTTGCTTGACATCAAATTCTGAAAATCAGAAAGTATGCCTGCGACACGCGATCGGGGCCACCGCGACGCCGGACCCCGCCCTCGACCATCTCCGGCCGAGCCGGACTCACCCCTCGGAGGCGCCGACCATGCCCATCCCTCCCCTGCCCGACCTCGACGACTGCACGGACTGGCACGCCGACGCCTGCCGGACCACGCCGCGCAGCCGCGCGCCGATGCTCCTCGCCGTCGCGATCGGCCTTGCGGCGCTGATCGCCGCCGGCGCCCGGCTGGCCGGAGCGGCGTGATGGCGGCGTTCTGGACCGAGACGGAAACCGCCCGCCTGAAGGCGCTGCATGCCCAGGGGCTGACCAGCGCCGAGATCGGCGCGGTGCTGCGGCGGACGAAGAGCGCCGTCATCTCCTGCGTCAAGCGCCTGCGCCGGCAGGGCGTCGACCTGGAACTGCGCGGCTCGACGCCGCGCCCCGAGCCGGAGGAGCCCTACGGCGCCGACCGGCGCGCCGCCTTCGCCTGCAACGCGCATCTGCGCGACCTCAGGGCCAGCGGCGGGCGCTGGACCAGCCTGGCGATCCCCGCCGAGCGCTCCTGTCCCTACCGCTCCGGCCCGCAGGCGCGGAGCCTGGCCGGATCGGCCGCCGCGCTCTGCGCCGAGTCGTGAGGCCGGGCGGCGCGCAAGCCTTCCGGCAAGGCGCCGCCGACATGCCGCACCCCGCCGTCTTCCACCCGCCGCCGCGGATGTTTCCGACACGGCTTGCCCGCCCCGTAACCGGGTTCCCCCTGCCTTCCCCGTCCCTCATCCCGAAACCACAGGAGACCATCATGTCCGTCATGGACTTCAACCAGGCCCTGCCGCAGAGCGACAAGTTCGACCTTATTCCCGACGGCGCCGTAGCGGCGCTGCAGATGCATGTGCGGCCCGGCCATGCCGGCGAAGGCGGCTGGCTGCGGCGCTCCAAATCCGGCGACTGCCTGATGATCGACGCCGAGTTCACCGTGATCGAAGGCCCCTTCGCCTGGAAGCGCTTCTGGTCGCAGGTCACCGTCGGCGGCCGCACCGAAGGCCAGAAGAAGGCGGTCGAGATCAGCCAGGCGCGCCTGCGCGCCATGCTGGAAAGCGCCCACGGCATCATGCCCGACGACGAAACCCGTGAGGCCGCCGCAGCCCGGCGGGTCGAGAGCTACGGCGATTTCGACGGCCTGCGCTTCTGGGCGGTGATCGGCATCGAGCGCGGCCGCGACGGCCGGCGCGACAAGAACACGCTCGCCAGGATCGTCACGCCCGACCGCCCGGAATGGCGCCTGCTCGAGCAGCACGCGGCCGACGCGGCGCCGCCGGAGAGCGCCTGAGCCCCGTTCGATCGCGGACAGCTGACACGATCGGACGCCGTCCCCGTCGACGTCGGCTGCGGCCGTGCGAGACGCCGCCGCTCCGGCTCGGCTGCGACGCCTGCGCCTTCCCTCCCCCACGGCAAGTCGAATGTTTCCGCCTCGCCTTCCTTGCCCGCCCGTCCCGGGAACACCCGGGATGGGCGGGAAGGGACAGAGGGTGGGGGTCGTGACAGAGGGTGGGGGTCGTGCATGACAGGACGAGCCCCGCGCCGCCCCCCGCCCCCTTACTCCTCCCCGTCGATCTCGGGCGTCCCCGAGATCGACACCCTGGAAGGCAAGTCGGACGTATCCGACTTGCTCGGGAGAGGGGATCGGCCGGCGTCGCGGTCAGCCTGGAACCGCGGCGTCCCGCGCGGCCGCCGGAAAGCCGACGCGCCCTCCCGGAGAGTGCATGCCCAAGCGCAAGGACCCGCCCGTCGCGGGCGCGGCCACGCGCCGCAACACCATCGAGCTTCGGGCGATGATCCGCCCGAGCAACCCCTGGGAACTCAAGCAGCGCGAGCCCAGCGGGCGCTACAAGCGCGAAAGCATCGAGGAGATCATGCAACTGGCCCTGGACAATCGCCGCCGGCTCGGCGTGGCGGAAAAAGCGTTGCGCAGCCATCTCGCCGGCAGTTTTCTCGGCCGGCTGCGCCTCACCGGCGAGATCAGCGCCGAGCAATATGCGGCGGGCGAACGTTTCGGCCGGACGGTGGCCCGCTATGCCCGGCTGATGGGCATCCCCGCGCCCTTTCCGCGCAGCCCTTCGCTGGTCCTGGTCGAAGCCGAATGGCACGACGGCGAGGCCCCGCCGCAGGATGTCGCCGCCCGCATCCGCCGCGACTATGAGGACGCCTATGCCGCGCTGATCGACGGCCCGGACGGCCGCGCCGCCATCGCCGCGCTGAAGGTCGCCGTGCTCGCCGACCGCCCGGCCGATCTCGGCGACCTGCGTAGCGGATTGAACCTGCTGTGCCGGCTGTGGCGATAAGCGTCCACCGGTCAGGGAGCGGCCGAGGAAAACCACAGATGCGGGTAGACCGCGACGGCGCTCTCGTCCGGCGCCCTTTCCGCCGTCGGCCAGGCCGAGCGCACGGTTTTGGCCCGGCGCTTGCTCGGCACCCTGGTGCAGCCGGCGAGACCGGAAGCGCCGATGCAGGGGATGAACCAGCAGCGCATCAGCGGCCGCACGGCATAGCCGGCCGCGGTGCGGGTCAGCAGCAGGGCGAGGCCGATCGCGTCGGCCGGCCGCCAGGGAAAGATCATGCGCCCGCCCGGCTTCAGCGCCTGCAGCCAGGCGAGCGGCGGCGCCGTCACGCCGGCATTGACGTAGATCAGGTCCGAGGGCGGCAGCGGCAGCCGGGTCGCGTCGCCCTCGGTCACCGTCACGCCCTCGAACGGCTCCAGGTTGCGGCGCGCCTGCCGGGCGAGATCCGCCTCGAGCTCGAAGGCCTCGACCCGGCCGCCCGGCAGCACCAGCAGCGCCAGGATGGCGGTGTAGTAGCCGGTGCCGGCGCCGACATGGCAGACGGTCTCGCCGCTCTTCGGGGCGGCGATGCCGAGCCAGGCGGCGTGCAGGAACGGCTCGCCGTTGTTGATGCCCTTGTCGGCATCAAGGGCGACCAGCGCGTTCTGGTAGAGGTGCACGGGGTCGGCGCTCGGCGTCTCGAAATAGCGCCCGTCCAGGCAGATCCGCCAGGGTCCCGGCGGCATGAAGGCCTCGCGCGGCACCAGCTCGAACGCCCGTTCCAGCCGCGGATCGGCGGACCGGCTGGCGGCCGCCATCAGCCGGGCATGAAAGGCCCTGATCTCGTCCAGGCTCGCGCGCCGATTGCCGGTCAAGGCCGCCCCCTCGACACGATGCGGATTGCCGAGCCCGGCAGGCTAGAGCAAAGTCCGTTCCGCGGAAACGCGCTTTGCTGCCGATCGCGCGCTTCGGCGTGTCCTCGCGGCTCGGCGCGATGCCCGCCAGATCGCCAGGCGCCTCGACAGGGAAGCCGCCCGCACGCGCCGGTCAGCCCGCCGCCTCGGCCCCGGCGGCGGCAAGGGCGCGCAGCGCCTCGGCGGTTTCCGCATCGGCGGGGAAGAAGGATTCGAGGGCCAGCTCCGACAGGGTGATGTCGACCGGCGTGCCGAACACGGTGGTGGTGGAGAAGAAGGAGAGCCGCCCCGCCTCGCTCTCCAGCTCCAGCGGCACCACCATGCCGGCATAGTCGTGCGCCGCTGCCGCCCGGCCCGCCGCAGGGGCGGGATAGGCGGCGAGTTCGCGCATCAGCGTCGTCAGCACGGGGTCGCCGCTGACGGCGATCTGGTGGCGCAGGCGGTCGAGCAGGTGCTCGCGCCACTGCGCCAGGTTGACGATCCGTGGCGCCAGGCCCTCGGGGTGGAGGCTGAGGCGCAGCACGTTCACCGGCGGCCGCAGCAGCGCCGCGTCGCGCACCCCGCCCAGCAGCGGGGCGAGCGCGGCATTGGCCGAGACCAGCGACCAGTGCCGGTCGACCGCCAGCGCCGGGAAGGGCTCGTGGCCCTTCAGCACCAGGTCGATCGCCTGCCGCGCCGGCGCCAGAGCCGGATCGTCGAGCGAACGCTCCGGAAATACCGGCGCATAGCCGGCGGCGAGCAGCATCGGGTTGCGCTCGCGCAGCGGCACGTCGAGGCGCTCGGCCAGGCGCAGCAGCATGTCCCGGCTGGGCAGCGAGCGGCCGCTCTCCAGGAAGCTGAGATGGCGCTGGGAAATGCCGGCTTCGAGGGCGAAGTCCAGCTGGCTCATCCGCCGCCGCCGGCGCCACTCGCGCAGACTGTCGCCGACCGTGCGGACGGGCTTGCGCATCACATGGCTCCCCTCCGCCCGGGCCCGGGCGACGGCTGCGTCGGTCCGCGTCATCTGCGTCGCCTCCCCTCGATCCCTGCCCTCAGGCCCCGGCCGGAACCAGGTCGAGAAAGCCGGTTACGGCCTTCAGGCGGCCTTCCTCGACGACGGCGAAATCGGTGCCCTTGATCAGGGCCTCGCCGCCGGCCGGGCCGAGGCCCCAGGAAAAGCGAACCTGGTCGTCATAGCCGTCGGCGCGCCCGCTCAGGGCGAAGCGGAAATCAGGGAAACGATGCTGCACCGCCGCCACCAGGGCGTCGATCTCGGCATGGCCGGCGCCGGCCATCAGCGGGTCGCGATAGGTGCCCTGCTCGGTCCAGGCTTCGGCCACGAGGGCGCGGCGGCGGGCGGGGTCGGTCTCGTTCCAGATGGCGATGTAGCGGTCGGCTATCGCGGCGGCGTGGGTCATGGGAAATCTCCAGTTCGGTCGCCCGGTCCATCCAGGCAGGCCGAGCATGGGCGGGCCGGCGCCCCGCGGCAATTACGTCGGAGGTCATCATGACGAGATCGGGCGCCCTCGACAAACCCCGCTCGCCGGCCATATCACCTGCCGGCGAGTTCCTTCGGGCAGAGGCCGGCTTGCGGCGCCTTCGCCACGATTGATTTTGCATTTTCAATGCAAAATCAAAGCTGCTCGGACTTGCAAGCCCAGGCAGGTTCAGGAGAACCTGCTTGGGTGCGAGCCCCCGTCCCAGTGTTCGCCATGGCCGGTGAATGACAGTTCTTGTGGTTCTCAACACCGCAGCGGGATCGGTCCCGCGCGCCGGCGGCGCCGCCCTCGGCGGCCTCATCCGCGACGGGCTGCGGCAGCGCGGCCTGGCGGCCGACGTCCGGGTCGTCGAGGACGGCGCGATCGCAGCCCTCGGCGAGGGCTTCGTCGCACAGGCCGCGCAGACGGCCCACGGCGGTGCGCAGCCGGTCCTGGTGGCCGGCGGCGGCGACGGCACCGTCGGCACATTGGCGGCCGCCGTCGTCGGCACCGGCGTGGCGCTCGGCGTGCTGCCCCTCGGCACGCGCAACCACTTCGCCCGGGACCTGGGCATTCCCCTCCATCTGGAGGCGGCGATGGACGTGGTCGCGGCCGGCCGGACCCGCGCCATCGACGCGGCCGAGGTCAACGGCCGGGTCTTCGTCAACAACTCCTCCATCGGCCTCTATCCCTTCCTGGTGGCCGAGCGCGCGATCGAGCAGCGGCGGCGCGGCATGAGCAAGCTCGCCGCGATCGGGCCGGCGCTGCTGCGGACGCTCAGGGCCTCGCCCTGGCAGACCGTGCGGATATCGGCGACCGGCGACCGGGGCGAGATCCGGACGCCCTGCGTCTTCGTCGGCAACAATTTCTACGATCTCGCCGCCCTCGGCCGCCGCGAGTCGCTCGCCGCGGCCGAATTGTGCGTCTACGTGGTCAAGCCGCAGACCCTGGCCGGGCTCCTGGTGCTGCCGCTCAAGATCGTGCTGGGCAGGATCCGTCCGGGCCAGGACGTCGAACTGCTCCGCGTCGAGCATCTCGACATCGCCGCCCGTCGCCGGCTGATGCGCATCGCCACCGATGGCGAGGTCACCAAGCTGGCGCCGCCGCTGCACTACCGCGTCCGTCCGGCGGCGCTGCGGGTTGTCGCGCCGGCAGAGGCCCCAGCCACGGCAACGCCATGATCTCAGGTTGAAACCAGGGCCATGCAGACGATCTCACATCCGTCCGACCAGCATTCCGGCAGGTTCGACGCCCCAGCCGTGCCGCCGGACGGCTGGGGCGCGGCCGCCCATCCCGGAGCGCGCGGACATGGCTAACCCGCCGGTATCGCCGCCCCCGGGCGCCTGGGACCGGATCCGGCGGGAATTTCTCCTGCTGGCCATTCTCGGCCTTGCGTCCGTTGCCCTGCTCCTCTTCGCGATCCTCACCGGCGAGGTGATGGAGGGCGAGCCCTTGGCCTTCGACCGCACGCTGATGCTGGCGCTGCGCACGCCCGGCGCCCCCGCCAATCCGATCGGGCCGTGGTGGCTCGAGCCGATGTTCGCCGACATCACCAGCCTCGGCGGCACCACCGTGGTGACGCTGATCACCATCGTGGCGCTCGGCTATTTCCTGCTCAAGCGCAGCTTCGCCGCCGCCGGGCTGCTGCTGGTCTCGGTCGGCGGCGGCGCCCTGCTCAGCACGGTGCTGAAGACCGTCGTCGCCCGCCCGCGGCCGGACCTCGTCAGCCATCTCGTCGACGTGCAAACCCTGTCCTTTCCCAGCGGCCATGCCATGGCCTCGGCGATCATCTACCTGACGCTCGGCGCCCTGCTGGCCCGGGAGCAGGCGCAGATGCGGATCCGCGTCTACGTGATGAGCGTCGCCATCGCCATGACGCTGCTGATCGGCTGCAGCCGCGTCTATCTCGGCGTGCATTGGCCGACCGACGTCCTGGCCGGCTGGTGCATCGGCGCCGCCTGGGCGATGCTGTGGGGCACTATCGCCTGGCGCCTGTCCAAGGCCCGGCGCGCCGGCTCCTCGACCGGGGGCTGACGGTTGCCTCGGCTCACGGCACCGGCGCATGCGGATCGCCACCGACGGCGAGTCCGCCAAGCTGCCGCCCCATCGCACGACCGCATCCGACCTACGGCCCCGCGGGTCATCGCGCCGGAGGCGGCGAGAGCCATGCCCACGCCATGATACCGGGGTAGAAATCGCCGGCAAAACCGGTCGCCCGTCCCTCCGTCCCCCCGTATTCCGGCCAGATCGACGCGGCGGCGTCGACCGTGCCCCCCCGACACGCGGGCGCGATCATGGAGTCACGCCCATGCCCAGCCCAAGGATGCCGCCGCCCCCGGGAGCACGGAAACGGAGCCGCCACGAGAGTTCGCCCCTCGCCCTGGTCTGCGCCGTGTCCATCGCCTGCCTCGGCTTCGCCGGCTTCATCGTCCTGGCCGCCGCCGTGATGGCGGGCCACGCCTTCGCGTTCGACCGGACGCTGCTGCTGGCCCTGCGCACACAAGGCAGCAGCGCCGAACCGGTCGGCCCGGCCTGGCTCGCGCCGGCCTTCGCCAGCATCACCAGCCTCGGCAGCGCCCCGGTGCTGGCGCTGGTCACCCTTGCCGCGGTCGGCCGCCTCCTGCTCAGGCCCGACGCCATCACCGCCGCTCTGCTGGCGATCGCGACCATCGGCGGCGCGCGGCTCTGCACCGTGCTGAAGGCGGTGGTCGCCCGCCCGCGTCCCGATCTCGTCAGCCATCTCGCCGGGGTGCATTCCTTGTCCTTCCCCAGCGACCACGCCATGGCCGCGGCGATCACCTACCTGATGCTCGGCGCCCTGCTCGCCGGAGAGCAGGCGGAGACGCGCCAGCGCGTCTATGTGATGGGCGTCGCCATCGTCGTGACGCTGCTCGTCGGCTGCAGCCGGGTCTATCTCGGCGTGCATTGGCCGACCGACGTGCTGGCGGGCTGGTGCATCGGCTCGGCCTGGGCGATGGCGTGGTGGGGCCTGGCACGACTGGCGGCAAAAGCGAGACGCGAGCTCAGCGCCACGACGGGGTAACCACGCCCGCCAAACGTTTTCCCCCGGCAGAAGGCCATTCCCATGAAGCCGCCTTTCTGTAGTCTGGCGTGGTGGAGAATCGGGGGCACTCCCGCAGGAATCGCGAGGACGGAATGCTGATCGGCATCGACTGGGGTGGCACGAAGATCGAGGGCGTCGCCCTGACGCCGGATGGCACCGAGCTGGCACGGCTGCGGGAGGACACGCCCCGGCACGACTATCCCGGCTGCATCCGGATGATCAAGCAGCTGATCGCCCGCCTCGAGCAGGAAACCGGCCAGACCGGCAGCATCGGCATCGGCATTCCCGGCTCGCTCGAGCCGAAATCCCGCCTCGGCAAGGGCGCCAACTCCACCTGGCTGCTCGGCCAGCCGGTCGAGAAGGACCTGCGCGAAGCCCTCGGGCGCGAGATCCGTGTCGAGAACGACGCGGACTGCCTGGCCGCCTCGGAGGCGGTGGACGGCGCCGGCGCCGGCTACAACGTGGTGTTCGCCGTCATCCTCGGCAGCGGCGCCGGCGCCGGCATCGCGGTGGGCGGGCGTGCTCATCACGGGCCCAACAACAGCGCCGGCGACTGGGGCCACAATCCCCTGCCCTTCCCCGACATCAGCGAGATCCCCGGCACACCCTGCTATTGCGGCAAGCACGGCTGCATGGAGACCTGGGTGTCCGGGCGCGGCTTCCAGGCCGACTATGCCCGCCATACCGGCCAGGAGCTCAAGGCCAAGGAGATCGTCTCCCGGATGCGGGCCGGCGACCGGCTGGCGCGCCTGGTGTGGAACCGCTACATCGACCGGGCGGCCCGCGGGCTGTCTGTGGTGGTCAACACGCTCGACCCCGACATCTTCGTCATGGGCGGCGGCATGTCCAATGTCGACGAGCTCTACACCGACCTGCCGGCCGCCATCGCCGGCTACACCTTCTCGCCGGTGTTCGAAACGCCGATCCGCAAAGCCGTGCACGGCGATTCGAGCGGCGTGCGCGGCGCCGCCTGGCTGTGGAAGGACGGCTGATCCCGGCCACTCCGCCTCCCTTTACCAGACCGACAGGACCCATGATGGACAAGGCCGCACTCCAGGACCGCTTCGACTTCGCCTCCGCCCTGATCGTCGAAGCCGGCGAGCTGGCGCTCTCCTATTTCCGCCGGCTCGACACGCTCACCATCAAGAGCAAGGGCCTGCAGGACATGGCCAGCGAAGCCGACGTCAACACCGAGATCCTGATCCACGACCGCCTCAGGCAGCGCTTCCCTCAGGACGGCTTCCTCGGCGAGGAGACCGGCCGCAGCGAGATCGAAGGCAGCGAGGCGGTCTGGGTGGTCGATCCGATCGACGGCACGCAGCCCTTCGTCAGCGGCATGACGTCCTGGTGCGTCTCGATCGCCCTTCTGGTCGATGGCCGGATCGCGATGGGCTTCGTCGCCAGTCCGGCGCGGGGCGAGGTTTTCATCGGCCGCCGCGGCGGCGTCGCGACGCTCAACGGCAAGCAGATCCGGGTCAGCGCCGCGCCGAGCCTCTCCAATGGGCTCCTCGGCGTCGGTTATTCGCCGCGCGTCACCCCCGATGTCTTCCTTCCCGTCTTCAGCCGCCTCCTGCGCAAGGGCGCGATGTATTATCGTGACGGCTCGGGGGCGCTGATGCTGTGCCAGGTCGCCTGCGGCCGGCTGATCGGCTATGTCGAGGCTCATATCAACTCCTGGGACTGCCTCGGCGCCCTGGCGGTGATCGAGGCTGCCGGCGGGGCCTCCAACGACTTCCTGGCCGATGACGGCCTGTGGAAGGGCAATCGCCTGATTGCCGGGCCGCCGAGCCTGCTGCCCGAGCTGGACGCGCTGTTCAAGGACGCGCCGTAGCGCCAACCCAGTCCGTGGCCCGCGGCAGGGCCTCAGCCAGAGTGTCGATGGCAAGGCGAATGCGCAGCGGCAGGTGTGGCGTCCGCGGCCAGAGCGCATGGACGTCGAACACCAGGCCGGGCAGCTCGGTCAGCACCCGCACCAGGGCGCCCGCGAGCACCCGGTCGCGCACCAGCCAGCACGGAAGCCAGGTCAGGCCCATGCCGGCCGCGGCGGCGTCGGCGACGGCCTCCAGATCGTCGAAACGCAGCCGGGCCCTCGGCTGGATCACCATGTCCGGCGCCCCCTCGACGGGAAACAGCCATGGCCTGACCCAGCCCGATCGCGCATAGGCGACGGTCTGGCAGCTCTTCAGCTCTTCGAGCGTGGCCGGCGCGCCATGGGCCGCCAGATAGGCGGGGGACGCGCACAGCGTCATGCGCTGATGAGCAATACGACGCGACATCAGCCCGGAGGCGTCGCTCAGCGCCCCGTTGCGCACGGCGAGATCGAAGCCGTCCTCCATCAGGTCGACCGGCCGGTCGCTGAAATTGAGGTCGAGCTCGAGGCGGGGATGCCGCCGCGCCAGATCGGTCAGGACGGGCGCCACGCAGCGTCGGCCGAACAGCACGGGCATGGAGACGCGCAGCCGCCCGGCAACCTCGCGCTTGCCCGATTCGAGCATGGCCTCCCCGGCCCTGATCTCCTCCAGTGCACGAAGGCAGCGCTCATAGAAGGCCTGGCCGTCTTCGGTCAGGCTCTGGCTGCGGGTGGTGCGGTGGAACAGGCGGACGCTCAGGCGGCGCTCCAGTCGCGCCACTGCCTTGCCGACGGCCGAACGCGACAGATTCAGCCGCGCGGCCGCAGTGGAGAACCCGCCGGCCTGCACGGCTTCGACGAAGACGGAGAGACCGGCGAGTTGGTCGCTCGGGATCGTCATTGGCGCCTCATACGAACCAATTCGGCGAAATCTTATCGCCACTGGCGCTGAAACAGCAACGGTATCGTGCCGATCCGCGTTCAAAACGCAGAGGAACGGAGAAGCACATGACCGACACGATGCGGCGCTGGACCATGGACGCGATCGGCCGCGACCGCCTGACGCTCGGCACGGCGCCGATCCCCGAGCCGGGGCCGGGCGAACTGCTGATCAAGGTCGCGGCCGTGGCCCTGAACTATCGCGACAAGCTCGTGATCGAGACCGGCATGGGCCTGCCGCTCGCCTTTCCCTTCACCCCCGCCTCGGACATGGCCGGCACCGTGGTGGCCGTCGGTTCGGGGGCGACGCGCTTCCGGCCGGGCGACCGGGTGATCTCGACCTTCGTGCCGGGCTGGATCGAAGGACGCAATGCCGGTTCGGCGCGCCGGCCGCCCTATGTCACGCTGGGCGGCGCACGTCCCGGCGTCCTTGCCGAACACGTGGCCCTGTCCGAGGACTGGGCGTCAGCATCACCGGCGAGCCTCGACGACGGCGAGGCGAGCACGTTGCCCATCGCCGGGCTGACCGCCTGGACGGCCCTCGTCGAACGCGGCGCGGTGCAGCCCGGCCAGATCGTGGTGGTGCACGGCACCGGTGGCGTCGCCCTGTTCGGCCTCGCCATTGCCAAAGCCCGCGGCGCCGAGGTGATCGTCGTGTCCGGCGACGCCGACAAGCTGGCCCGGGTCCGGGCGCTCGGAGCCACGCACGGCGTAAACCGTACGACGGAGGATTGGGTCGAGTCGATTTATCGACTCACCGGCGATCGCGGCGCCGACCACATCCTCGAGATCGTCGGCGGAGCCCATCTCGGCCGGTCGATCGAAGCGGCGGCGATGGGCGGACGTATCTCGGTGATCGGCGTGCTGGATGGGTTCGAGGTGTCGGGCCCGGTCGGTCCGCTGATGCTGAAGGGCCTGACCATCGACGGCATCAGCGTCGGCCATCGCCGGTCGCTCGAGGATCTCGTCCGTGCGGTCGACCTGCTGGCCCTGCGGCCCGTCATCGACGCCCGCTACGGCCTGGCCGACCTGCCGCGCGCGCTGGATCACCTCGACCGAGGCCCCTTCGGCAAGATCGTGATCGAGATGCGCTGAGGGGGCGTTCCTGAAACTCGCTGCGGCGAGCAAGAGCCTCGCCGGGAGGAAAGGGCCGGCCGCGATGCAGCCGGCCCCGTTCTGGAAGGGCCATGCCCGGATCCGGCATCGAGATGCCGGCACAGGGCTGCGCGACCTACAAGATGAACTGGGTATCCGACAGGATATGGTGACCGGTCAGCTCGATCTGGAAGTTTCCATTGGGACCGGACCCCGTATTGCCGACGATGTATGTGTTGCTACCATAATAATAATACTTGACGTGCCCCTGGCCGACATGCCGGTCCGCCGACCCGAGTCCGTCGAAGATGAAGTCCTGGTTGTTGGGGATGCTCGCATTGGCGTCGATCGCGCTGAGGTCGATCTTGTCGGAGCTCGCGAAGTCGGTGATGACGTCGCGGCCGGACCCGGCAATGCTCTCGTTCACCGCGTTGAAGACGAAGGTGTCGGGGCCGAAACCGCCGGTCATGACGTCCTTGCCCCGGCCGCCGATCAGGGTGTCCGCCCCGTCGCCACCGTTCAGCTTGTCGTTGCCGTCATAGCCGTGCAGGATGTCCGCGCCGATGCCGCCGGTGATGGTGTCGTGCCCCGAATAGGCGATGGCCGGCAGGTTCGGCGTCGCATCGGTGTTGAGGTTCCCGAAGGCGCCGGAACCGGACGACGGGTTGTGGATCAGCAGGTCGAGGACGAGACCGACAAGGTTGAGGAGCGGGACGTTCGCACGCGAGCCGAGATCGACGTCGATGCCGGCGCTGTTGCTGTAGGATTGGACCTGCTGGTTGCCGGAGTCGACGTTGACGGTCTTGTAGGTTCCCGAAGCGCTGACGGATCCCGTGAGGAGGCTGCGGTCGATCGTGACGGTCCAGTCTCCGAGGTAAGAGTAATGCTGGCCGTTATAGTCGAAGACGAGTTTCTGATAGACGATCGTCTGTTGCCCGAGCAGCGGGCTGCCCGTCGATGACTTCGTGTTCTCGAAGTGGACGTTGGTCGCGTCGTTCAGGTTGGGAACCCAGAACGTATCGTTGTCGAATGGGGTAGCGACGTTCGTCTTTGCCAAAGCCATTCCCAGTCTCCCTAAAATTTATCCAGTGCACTCAAGCATCGGCACGCAGCCCACAGCTTCGGCACGAACGGAGAGACCATAACGCGTTATCATTTTACCTGCAAATGGATTATTATAATACCTCTATCCATCGCTTCTTAGTTTTTCCTGAGATTAGTATTTAGATACCGCAAAATGCCTCCTCATTGTCGCCGAAATGATACTATTCCGTAAAGTTGTCCGGACATCCTATTCATCAGACAACTTGCGAATGCGTGAGACATCGCCAAGCCTCCCTTGGTCAACCGGCGGGACCGGGACTGAGCCGACACGTCCCCCTCCTGCCACCTTCCAGAGGTCCGCCACGATCGGAAATACATAGCCAGCTACATAAGATCGCGGCGAAGAGACTCCACCAGACGACAAGAAGCCCCGCAGGGTTCTGCGGGGCTTCCTCGTGCGTCGAGTTGCTGTCCGGGCGCGACGATGGCTCGACGCTCGAACCGGGAGGTCAGCGGCAGATGCGCACGCGCTCGTAGTGGTAGTAGCCGTAGCCGTCGTAGACGCGCTGCTTGCGCCAGAAGCAGGTCGGCTCGTAGTAGACCGGCTCGTAGCCGTAGCCGCGGCCGTAGGAGCTGGCGACGAGGCCGCCGAGGAGCAGGCCGCCGACGGCGCCGGCGGCGAAGGCGGCGTTGCGGCCGTTGCGGGCTTCGGCGGCGCCGGTGGTGGCGAGGGTGGCTCCGGCCAGGGTGGTCGCGACGAGGCCGGCGGAAAGGAGCTTGCGGAACATGGTGGTCGTCCTCTGGTCTGATCGCCGCGCCCTTGCGCCGGCTTGATGAGGCGACTTTAGCGGCCCCTCCCATCCCCGCCGTGCGCATTGGCACAGGGGAAACGGCCCTCATGTCGAACCGATGTCCCTTCGAATGCCCGGGAGGCGAGAAGCTGGCGCAGGTCTCTCCTTCCCCGGCAAGGTCGGGTGTCGCGCCGGCTCGGTGCAACATGTCCGGAAGCGCCCGGCATGGGCATTCTCAGCTACGCCATCGCGGTCCTGTTGTGGGTTCTCGGCCTCGTCACGCTTGCCCAGGCCAAATCCGCGATCCATGAAATCCTTGCGGCGGTGACCATCGGCTTCGGAACGGTCGCCATCGGCCTCGGCGCCGTCATCCGGCGGCTGAACCGCAGCATCGCCCTGATGAAGGCCGGGCGGACCGATCCAGGACCGGCCAACCATGGGATCGGGCCGGAGCAGCCCCGGCCGTCGCCAGGAGAGAGTCCCGCCTCCGGGCCGGCGGGACGGGTCGAGCCACGGTTCCGACACCCGCGCAGCGGGCTCATCCCTCCGCCAGATAGGCATGGGTCGGCGAGACCATGCGCATCTCGCCCCCGCCCCGAGGCGGCGCCTCGACCGCGGGCCGGCCGCCGTCCAGGTGGCGGCGGCGGCCGAAGCGGGGCACGGCGTCGAGCAGCCCCCTTGTGTAGGGATGGCGGGCGTCGCCGACGACCTCGTGGGTCAGGCCGCGCTCGACCACGCGGCCGCGATACATCACCACCACGGTATGACTGATATGAGCGACCACGGCGATGTCGTGGGCGATGAACAGATAGGCCAGGCCCGCCTCGCGCTGGATGTCGATCAGCAGGTTGAGGATCTGGGCCTGCACCGAGACGTCGAGGGCGGAGACGGGCTCGTCGGCGACCACCAGGTCCGGCTGCGGCGCCAGGGCTCGGGCGATGGCGATGCGCTGGCGCTGGCCGCCCGAGAACTCGTGCGGGTAGAGGCCGGCCTGCGCCGCCCGCAGGCCGACCCTTTCCAGGAGGTCGGCCACCACCCCGTCGATGGCGGCGCGGGAGAGGCGCGCCTGCGCCAGCAGGGATTCGCCGATCTGGCGGCCGATCGGCATGCGCGGATTCAGGGAGGAATAGGGGTCCTGGAACACCATCTGGGCCCGCCGCGCCGGCGCGCCGCGGGCGGCGACGTCGACGCCGTCCGCCAGGATGCTGCCGCTGGTCGGCGCGTCGAGGCCGACCACCATCCGTCCGAGGGTCGACTTGCCCGATCCGCTCTCGCCGACGATTCCGATCGTCTCGCCGCGCGCCAGGGTCAGGGACACGTCGTCGACGGCAAGCAGGCTCGGCGAGAAGCGCCGCGACACGTTGCGGATTTCGAGCAGGGGCGCGTCAGCCATGGGCCGGCCTCCAGCAGGCGACAGCATGGCCCGGCGCGACCTCGACCAGGGGCGGCGTCCGTTCGGCGCAGAGCTGCCCGGCGCGGGGACAGCGGTCGCGGAAGGCGCAGCCGCTCGGCCGCGCGTTCAGCGGCGGCACGGTGCCGGGGATCACCGGCAGCGGCGGCGGGAAGCTGCCCGGCGCGCGCGGCGCGGCATGCGGCACGAGGTGGGAGGCGAGCAGCCCCTGGGCGTAGGGGTGCGCCGGCGCACCCAGCACGACATCGACCGCGGCGCACTCGACGATGCGTCCCGCATACATCACGGCGACGCGGTCGGCCGTCTCGGCCACGACGCCGAGGTCGTGGGTGATCATCAGCACGGCCGAGCCGCGGTCGCGCAGGCCGGCCAGCAGGTCCAGCACCTGCGCCTGGACGGTGACGTCGAGCGCCGTGGTCGGCTCGTCCGCGATCAGCACGCCGGGTTCGAGGGCGATGGCGGCGGCGATCATGACGCGCTGGCGCATGCCGCCGGAGAGTTGGTGCGGGTGCCGGCGCATCACATCGCCAGGGTCGACGATCCTCATGTCGGCGAGCGCCGCCGTCGCCCTGCCCCTGGCCTCGGATCGCGACAGGCCGAAATGGCGGATCAGCCCCTCGGTCATCTGGCGCTCGATGGTCAGCACCGGGTTGAGCGAGGTCATCGGCTCCTGGAAGATCATGCCGATGCGCCGCCCGCGCAGATCCTCCAGGCCGCGCTCGTCGAGCCCGAGCGCGTCGACGCCGTCGATCTCGATCCGTCCCCGCGTCACCCGCGCCGGCGGACGCGGCAGAAGCTGCATCAGGGCCAGCGCCGTCATGCTCTTGCCGCAGCCGGATTCCCCGACCAGGGCCAGCATCTCGCCGGGGAAAAGGTCGAAGCCGACGCCGGCGACGGCCAGGGCCGGGCCGGTTCCGGTCTCGATCTCGACATCGAGGTCGCGCACGGAAAGACGTGGTGAGGCCGCCATCTAGCGCCTGCCGCGCTGGCGCGGGTCGAGCAGGTCGCGGATGCTGTCGCCGAGCAGGTTGAACGAGAGGACGGTGAGGCAGATGGCCAGCCCCGGGAAGATCAGGATCCACGGCGCCTTGGCGATGTAGTTGCGCCCGCTGGCCAGGATCGCCCCCCATTCCGGCGCCGGCGGCTGGACGCCGAGACCGAGGAAGGACAGCCCGGCCGCCGACAGGATCGCGGAGGAAAAGCCGAGCGTGCCCATCACGATCAGGGTCTGGCCGATATTGGGCAGGACGTGCACGCGCAGCAGCCGCAGATGGCCGACGCCCGCCAGCCGCGCCGCCTCGATATAGGGCTTGTTGCGCTCGACGATCGCCAGGCCATAGGCGACGCGCGCGTAGAACGGCACCAGGCTGATGGCAATGGCGATGGTCGCGTTGTCGATGCCGGGGCCGAGGAATGCGACCAGCGCCAGGGCGATCAGCGTATCGGGGAAGGAATAGAGCACGTCGACGACGCGCAGCACCAGCGCCTGGACCCAGCGGGCACTGAAGGCGGCGAACAGCCCGGCCGTGCCGCCGGCCAGAAGGCCGAGCACGACCGCGACCAGGCCGATGCCGATCGACAGGCGCGTGCCGTGCAGGACGCGGCTGAGGAGGTCGCGGCCGAACTCGTCGGTGCCGAACCAGTGCGCCGCCGATGGCGCGGCGAGGCGCGGCCCGGCGGCCATGCGCATCGGATCGAAGGGGGCGAGGGCGGGCGCGGACAGTGCTGCCACGGCGACCAGCGCCAGCAGCACGCCGCCGACCAGCACCGGCCAGGAGACGGATCGCCGCCGACGAACCATGCCGCCGGTCGCAGCCGGCGCCGTATCGGGCGTGCTGCTCATCGCGCCCTCGTCCGCGGGTCGAGGAGGTTGTAGAGGATATCGAGCGCCATCGACACCAGCACCACCGAGACGGCGAAGACGATGATGAAGCCCTGGATCATCGGGTAGTCGCGCTGCAGCATGGCCTGCACGGCCAGACGTCCGATGCCGTTCCAGCTGAACACGTTCTCGATCACCACCTGCCCGCCCATCAGATAAGCGAAGACGAGGCCGATCACGGTGACGATGCTGATCAGCGCCGGCCGCAGGGCATGGACCAGCAGAACCTGGCGCGCGCGCAGGCCCCGCGCCCGCGCCGTGCGGATATAGTCCTCGGCCAGGATGTCGACGAGCGTCGAACGGGTCATCCGCGCCACCAGGGCCGAATAGGTCAGGCCGAGGGTCAGGGCCGGCAGGATCATGTTGAGCCATCCCGACCCCGCCACCGGCAGCCAGCGCAGATGCAGGGAGAACACCTGCAGCAGCACGAGGCCGAGCCAGAAGCTCGGGATCGAGACGCCGAGCACGGCGATCAGCATCACCGCCGTGTCGGTGGCCCGGCCGCGGTTCAGGGCCGCGACGAAGCCGAGCGGCATGCCGATCGCGAGGGCGACGAGCAGGCCGCAGGCCGCGAGCATGAAGGTGTTCGGCAGGCGCGCCAGAAGGAGGCCGAGCACGGGCTCGCCGCCGCGGATGGTGATGCCGAAATCGCCCTGCAGCGCGCGCAGGAGATAGAGGCCGACCTGCTGCCACACCGGCAGGTCGAGCCCGAGGCGCGCGCGCATCGCCGCCATCAGTTCGGGCGTGGCGTCGGCCGATTCGGCCATCATCGCCGTGACCGGATCGCCGGGCACCAGGTGCACCAGCAGGCCGGAGAGGATGATGATGGCGACGATCGTGGCAAAGCCGGTCGCCGCGCGCTTTCCGATCTGGGCGAGCATGAAGGCGGGTTACCCCTGGCCGGCTGCCGGCGTCAATGCAGGGTGACGTCGTTGAACAGCATCGACACCATGAAGCCGAGCCGGAAGCCCTCGACCTTGGCGGAGGACGCCATCAGCCAGCCCCAGCCCGGCGACACCAGCGGCACGGCATAGCCGTTCTCGAGCAGGTATTTGTGGATGGCGTGCAGCTTCTCGGTCCGCGCCTGGCCGCTCAGCCGGCGCTGCTCGTCGAGCATGGCGTCAAGCTCGGCATTGATGCCCATGTTGACGAAGCCCGGCCGCTTCCAGACCAGAGAGAGATAGTCGGGATCGACGCCGGAGAAGCCCATCGTCCACACCACGGGCTTGCCCTCGGTGCGTTCGTTCTCGCCCTTCATGTGGTCGAAGAACGCGGCGACCTCGCGGGTTTCGATCTCGGCCTGCACGCCGATCGCCGCCAGATCCTGCTGCATGATCTGGTGCATCTGGTCCCAGCCCGGCAGCTTGTGCACGGAGAGGGAGATCTTGAGCGGCTTGTCCGGCCCGTAGCCGGCCTTGGCGAGCAGGGCCTTGGCCGCGTCCGGATCGTATTTCACGCCCCAGCCGGCGCAGAGCGCTTCGTCGGTGGCGAAGAGATTGGGCGCGGCCGGGCATTCGCCGATCTTGACCAGGCCCTCGAAGGCGATGGCCGCGTAGCTCTCCCGGTTGAGCGCCATGCCGATGGCCCGGCGGACGTCGGGATTGTCGAGCGGCTTGATCTTCCAGGTGAAGGCGGCGAAAGCCTGCTGGCCGGAAAGATCGGCCGAATAGACCTTGAAGTCCGGATCCTTGCCGAGATCGGCGGCCTCCTCCAGCGAAGGCTCGGCCATCTGCACCTCGCCCGAGCGCAGGGCGGCCATGCGGGCGACCGCCTCGGGGATGACCGCGATCTCCAGCGTCTTGACGTGGGGGGCGCCCGGGTTGGCGACCATCGGGTTGACGTTCTTGTAGGCCTCGTTCGCCGCCAGGGTGATGCGGTCGTTGCGGGTCCAGCTCACGAACTTGAACGGGCCGGTGCCGACCGGCTTGAAGCTGTCGCCGCTCACCGCCGACGGGCAGACCAGCGAGGACTGGATGCCGGTCAGGAAGGAGGGCAGCGGCCCGAACGGCTCGGACAGGGTCAGCTTCAGCGTGTCGCCCTCGACGGCGGTGCCGGTGATCGGTCCCCAGCCGGACTTGTTGGGATTGCCGGTCTTGGAATCGAGAGCGCGGTCGATGCTGAACTTTGCGGCAGCCGCATCGAAGGGCGTGCCGTCATGGCAGGCCAGGCCCTCGCGGATGACGAAGCTGTAGGTCTTGCCGTCGTCGGAGACGGTCCAGGACCTGGCGACGCCGGGATGGACGGAGCCGTCCTTGTCCATGGTGAGCAGCGTGTCGTAGATCAGGTTGGTGACCTGCAGCGACTGGGTGTTGGAGGTCTTGTGCGGGTCGAGGCTGTCGGCGTCGACCGAACGGGCGACGGTCAGCTTCTGGGCCTGCGCCGCCGCCGGCAGGCCGGCGAGGGCTGCGGCCGAGGCCAGCATCAGGGCAAGCTTGATCGAAGCTCCGGCAAGGCGCGGCTGCGGTCGTCTGTTCATGTCTACCCCTCCTGGTTCGGGCAAGCGGCTTGGATGGACGGTTTCGTTGTTATGGCGAAGCGACGGAGACGGGCGGGCGGCGGGCGGCCCAGGGCCGGGCCGCCTCGAGCTGCCCGGCCAGGCGGTACAGCAGGGCTTCGGCCTGCGGCGCCGCGGCGAACTGCAGGCCGACCGGCAGGCCCTCGGCATTCCAGCTCAGGGGCACCGACATTGCCGGCGACCCGCTGATGTTGAAGACATGAGTGAACGGCATCCAGGCCAGATAGGCCGCGAAATGCGCGTCGGGCGAGGCCTCGAGGCTGAAGGTGCCGAGCGGCACCGGCGGCTTGGCCAGGGTCGGCGACAGGAACACGTCATGGCGAGCGAAGATCGAGCAGACCGCCTGGGCGACCTTGTGGACCTCGGCGGTGGCGAGCTTGAGTTCCACCGCGCTGATGCGTTCGCCCGCCCGGATCATCTCCCAGAGCGTCGGCGGGAAATCCGCCTGGGCCACCGGCCGGCCGAGCAGACCGGCCTCGGTCCGCATCTCGGCGGCATATTCCGCCAGGATGAAGGTCTCGAAGCTGCGCCAGCCGTTTTCGGGGAGGTCGAGGTCGGCCACCTCGCAGACATGGCCGAGCCCCTCCAGCAGCCGCACGGTCTCAGTCACCGCGGCCGTGCAGTCGGGATGGGTCGGCGCGCCGTAGGGTGCCCGGGTCGAGACCGCAATGCGCAGGCGGCCGGGATCGCGCCCGACCTCGGGCAGGAACGGACCGCCGGCCGCGCTGTTGAAGAACTGGCCGGGCTCCGGCCCTGCCGTGGCGTCCAGCAGGGCGGCGCTGTCGCGCACGGAACGGGTCAGGGCATGTTCGACCAGCATGCCAGACCACAGGTCTCCGGCCGGCCCGACCGGATTGCGCCCACGCGAAGGCTTCATGCCGAACACGCCGCAGCAGGCGGCGGGCACGCGGATCGAGCCGCCGCCGTCATTGCCGTGCGCCATCGGCACGATGCCGGCGGCAACCGCGGCGGCCGAGCCGCCGCTCGACGTGCCGGCGGTACGCGAGAGGTCCCAGGGATTGCGGGTGACGCCATGGGCCGAGGATTCGGTGCTCCAGTTCATCGCCAGCTCGGGCACGGCGGTCTTGCCGAAGATCGACAGGCCCGCCGCCTTGTAGCGTTCGACCAGCGTCGTATCGCTGGCCGCGCGGTAGCCGAGGCGCGGCGGCCAGCCCGAGCCGGTGGGCTGGCCGGCGTAATGGGCGGTGAGGTCCTTCAGGAGGAACGGCACGCCGCGGAACGGCCCCTCGGGCAGCCCTTCGGCGATGCGTCGGCGCGCCTCGTCGGCAAAGGTCGCGACCACGGCGTTGATCCGACCGTTCACGGCTTCGGTGGCCGCCAGGGCGAGGTCGAGCAGCTCCCCCGGAGTGGTCTCGCCACGCTCCACCAAGTCCGCCAGGCCCAGGGCATCATGGGAAAGATAGTCGCTGATGTTCACGTCGCCGCCTTCCGTCCTGCAGTCCGCGGACAATGCTGCAGGCGGACGGTCCCGGCATGCCTCTTCCGGGTGAGACGGGGCAAAAAAAGACATCACCCTTTCGAGTGAGGTATGGCAGAGGAAGGGCATGACCGACGATCTCGCCTTCCGGGCCGCCGGACCGATCGACCGCCCGCGCCTGACGGCGCTGGTCGGCGGGCTGGCTGCATGCCGGCTGGCGCTGGTACACGCGCCGGCGGGTTGCGGCAAGACCACGCTGCTGTCGCAGTGGCGCGCGGCGCTGCTCCAGTCGGGCATCCGGGTGGCGTGGCTGTCGATCGGCGACGACGAGCATGATCCGATCAGCCTGGCAGCCCATCTCATTCCGGTCATCCGTGGAGCGAGCGGGCTCGATCCGACGTCCGGCGCGGCCTTCTCCGGCGAGGAGGCCTTCGCCGGCCTGCGCGACCTTGCCGAGGCGGCATGCCAGGCCGGACCGCTGGTGGTGATGGTCGACGACTATCACCTGGCCCTGCAGCCGACGGCGCGGCGCTCGGTCGCGGCGCTGCTGGCCAGCCGCGCGCCGGGCCTCGCCGTCGTCCTTGCCAGCCGCGGCCGACCCGACCTGCCTCTGGGGCGACTGCGCGCCAATGGCGAGCTGATCGAGATCGATGCGGAGGAGCTGCGCTTCAGCCCGGCCGAGATGGAGCGCTTCTTCCATTCAGTCAGCGGCACGCCGCTCACCGACGCCCAGAACCGGTTCGTGCAGCAACGCACCGAGGGCTGGGCCGCGGGCCTGCGGCTGATGTCGCTGGCGCTGAACCGCGCCTTCGAGCGCGACGCCATCCTGGCGGGCACGCCGGGCAGCCGACGCGACTTCGCCGATTATTTCCTGGAAGAGGTCCTCGACGGCCTCGATCCCTCCGTCACGGCCTTCCTGCTGAAGGCTTCGATCCTGGAGGCCATGCAGGCCGATCTGTGCACCTGCGTCACCGGCGAGCCGAATGCGGCCGGAATGCTGCAGCGGCTGGAACGCGACCACCTGTTCACCACCGCCGTGCCCGGGCAGGACGGCTGGTACCGCTTCCACCACCTGTTCCTGGAGTTCCTGCGCGCCCGCCAGATGGCCGAGCCGCAGGACGGGGTGGCCGAGTTGCACCGGCGCGCGGCCGAATGGTTCGTGTCGGCCGCACGGCCGATGGAGGCGGTGCGCCACGCCTTCCTGGCCCGGAACCCGGAATGGGCCGCCGAGCTGATCGAGCGCTATTGCGTTTTCGACTATCTGAGCTATGGCCGCTTCGAGGTCTATTACCGCTGGATGCGCCAGCTTCCGGAAGCCGTGCTGGCGTCGCGGCCCCTGCTGTCGTTCCTGCTGGCCTGGCGCTACATCAACAGCCGCCGCTTCGCCCAGGCCGAGCAGGTCCTGGCCGGGATCGAACGGATCTACCGGGACGAGGCAGGCATCGGCAGCGGCCTGCAGGTGGCGGACCGGCTGCATCTCATGCGGGCCCTGGTCGGGGCCTACGGCGCCGATCTCGAAACCTGCCGCAGGCACATCGCCGCCATCGGCGACCGGCAGCTCGACGACCTCGCCTTCGGACAGGTCGACCTCGACTCCATCCACGCCTACCTCGCCCTCCATCTCGGCGACCTCGCCACGGCACAGCGCCTGACCTGGAAGGCGCACCGGCGCTACGAAGAGCTGGAATGCCATTGGGGCATGATCCATTCGCTGTGCATCTCCGCCATGGCGTTGATGGCCGGTGGCCATCTCGACGAAGCCCGCACCGTACTGGAGCGGGCGGTCGAGACCGGCGCCTCCGCCTTTTCCCCCAGCTCCTACATGGTGGCGCTGCCGAGCGGCCTGCTCGGCGCACTGCTCTACGAGGCCGGCGCCTTCGAGGAGGCGGAAAGTCTCCTGCTGCAGGCGGCGGTGGACGACCTGCCCTCCGGCGCGTTCGGCCTGGCCGAGCGGGTGACCGTCCCGACGATCCACCTCGCCCGCCTCTACGACGCCACCGGCCGGTCCGACCAGGCGGACGCCCTGCTGGTGCGCGCCAGCCGGCTCGCCTACCAGGCCGAGGATATCCGCCTCGATTTCCAGCTCGCCGTCGAGCGCGCCGACCGGGCCTTCCGGCTGCGGCGGTTCCGCGACGTCTCGACCGAGCTGACGCGGGTGCTGTCGCAGGTCGAGGCGATGCGCCTGCGGTTCCCGCAGGAAACCTGGGCCGTGTGGCAGGCATATGCCGTGCTCGATGCCCGGCGGCTGGCCCTTGCCGGCCAGAAGCTGGCGGCGGCAGACCGGCTGATCGAGCTGGGCGAAGTGGCGGCACGCCAGGAACGGCATGCCCATGCCGCGGCCATCGAGGCCCTCGCCGCCGCCTTCCTGGCCGGCGACGATGCCGGCCGTGCGGCCATCCTGCTCGAAACCGCCCGCAATCGTGCCGCCCAGCACGGATTGCGGCGCGCCCTTGCCGATATCGGCGAGCCGACCCTTGCCGTCCCGGTCTCCCCCGGCTCCGCCGAAGCGGCGCCGGTCTTCGGCGACAGGAACGCCACGCCGCGCTTCGGGCTCACCGGACGCGAGCGTGCCGTGCTGGACTGCCTCGGCGACGGGCTTACCAATGACGAGATCGGCCGGCGGCTGGCGATCAACGTCAACACCGTCAAGACCCACCTCAAATCGGTCTACAGCAAGCTGGGCGCCCGCAACCGGGCCCACGCGGCGCTGCTCGCCCAGGAGCTGCGCGAGGCCAGCCCGCTGTAGGCCCCCTCGCAAACCGCTTCAGAACGGCGCCCACCCGGCCTTGCCCTCCCCTGGCCGAACGTGCGTCCGCCGAGGCTTCATCTGGCCGGCTCGCCTGCTTGCGCGACGCGGGCATCTTGCAGGTCGAGCTCGGCCCCCCGCCGGCCGGCTCAGAGCAGGAAGTCGGCGGCGACGAGCGTGGTCACGCCTTCGAGCTTGAGGGCGAAATCGGCTTGGGCGTTGCCGTCGGTGTCGCCATAGACCATGACGTCACCGCCCGTGACCTGGTAGCGCAGCTCGCCGGCATGGCCGGTGAAGGCGCCGTCGCCGAGGAAGGCGAACACCTGGTTGCCGGCCACGCCCTCCTGGGCGTCGATGCCCCTCAGGTCGATCCTGTCGCCCTGGGCGTGGCTGAAGTCGGTGACCGTGTCGTAGTGGCCGGCACCGGGCGCGCTGTCCGCGGCAAGCTTGAAGACGAACATGTCGTCCTGGGCACCGCCGGTCAGCCTGTCCGCACCAGCCCCGCCGATGAGCTTGTCGGCGCCCGTGCCGCCGTCGAGCCAGTCGTTGCCGATGCCGCCGTCGAGTATATCGGCGCCGGTGAGGCCGCCGAGATAGTCGGCGCCCGCCTCGCCGAACAGGCTGTCGGCGCCGACATTGCCGTAGACGGTATCGTTGCCCCCGCCGGCGTGGACCGTGTCGTTGCCGCCGCCGGCGTTGATGTAGTTGGCGGCGCCGTTGCCGGTGATCTTGTCGCTGAAGCCGGAGCCGGATACGTCCTCGATGCCGGTGAACTTGCCGCCCTGCCCCGGCGAACCATAGGTGCCGGCCGCGAGGTCGACGGTGATGCCGGCCGCGGCGTAGCCGAAGCTGATCGTGTCGGTGCCGGCGCCGCCATAGAGCTTGTCGTCGCCGGCCAGCGACGCGCCGACCAGGAAAGTGTCGTTGCCGTCATTGCCCTTGACGATGTCGCTGCCACCCTCGGTCAGCCAGATGTCGTCGTCGCCGCCGCCGCCGATCAGGGTGTCGTTGCCCTTGCTGTCATAGATCGAATAGGAGGCGGAGGTCTCCTTGCTCGCATCGATGGTGACGGCGTTGCCGGCCCCGAGGTCGCCCGCGGGCGAGATCAGCATGTGCTCGCCGGTCTGCAGGTTGTTGTCGTCGAAGATCAGCTTGTAGCTGTGGCCCTCGCGCAGGGTGAAGCGCTCGATGCCGGCCAGGCTGAGCGCGTTGAAGGTCACGCCGGCGCTGTAGTCGCCGTCGAGGTCGATGCCGTCATAGCCGGTGCCGCCATAGATGCGGTCGGTGGCGTCGAGCTCAGCGCCCATGAGGAAATAGTCGTCGCCGCCATTGCCGGCGAAGACGTCGCTGCCGCCGCCCAGGGAGCGGAACAGGTCGTTGCCGGCCCCGCCGACGAAGAAATCGTCGCCGGCGCCGCTGTAGAGGTCGAAGGTGGCGTCGGTCTCGTTCGAAGCGAAGAACTTCACCGACTGGCCGGCCGCGAGACCGCGGGTATCGAGATTGAAGACGGTGCCGGCCGCAACAGCGTCGTCCGACAGGACGAGGGTCATGCCTTCGTCGCCATGGACGCTGATGTTCTCGATGTTCCTGAAATTGCCGGCGTTGAGCTGGATCGTCGTGGCGTAATGCCCGCTCAGGTAAAGAAGGTCGTTGCCGGCCCCGCCGTCGACGATATCGCCGGGCCCGAACGTGTCGCCGGCGGAAATGATGTCGTCGCCGCCCTGGCCGTCGATCACGTCGGCGCCGCCATAGGACATGATCAGGTAGTCGTCGGCCTGGCCGCCGATGATCCTGTCGTCGCCGGCGGAGCCATAGGCCAGGAACGTGCCCTTGGTTTCGGCCGAGCCGTCGAAATGGTAGTTCTGGCCGCCGCTGAAGCCGTAGCCGCTGACCTTCAGGGTCTGGCCGGCGGAGAGGTTCCCGTCGGACATGGTGATGTCGTAGGAGTGCCCGGCCTTCAGCTCGAGCTCCTCGACGTTGCGCAGGCTGGCCGAAGCCAGGACGAGGCCGGCCGAATAGTCGCCGTCGAGCACCACCTTGTCCCAGCCGTCGCCGCCGATGACGCTGTCGGCGGCGGTGAACGTCGCGCCGAACAGCACGGTGTCGTCGCCGTCGCCGGCCACGACCTTGTCATTGCCGCCCTGGCTCATGTCGATGAGGTCGTCGCCGGTCGTGCCGTAGCGGATGTCGTCGCCAGCCGTTCCGAGAATGGACATCTCTTTCTCTCGATGGGAATGATGACGCCGGCCTTGCCGCCGGGCGGGCCGCCCTGTCTCCCACCACGGGGACAGGCTGTTTCCGCTGCGGTATTATGTGATCGACCCATTCCACGATGTGCGAAACCGCACAGCGTTGTTATGCGCATTACAGAAACGCCCAATGCAGCCTCCCCGGGCACGGCAGATACGCCCACGGCCGCAGCCACCACGGCATCCGACGATGCGCAGACATGGAGAATCCAGCTCATGGCCGCCTATATCGCCCTGCTCCGCGCCATCAATGTCAGCGGCACCGGCTCCCTGCCGATGAAGGAGCTCCGGGCTGCCTGCGAGGCGGCGGGCCTGCGCCGGGTCTCCACCTATATCGCCAGCGGCAACGTCGTCTTCGCCAGCGACGCCTCGGCGGCGGCGGTGAAGGCGGTCGTCGCCGGCGTGCTGCGCGACCGCTTCGGCCTGACCCGCAACCACACCATCATCCGCACGCCGGACGATCTCGCGCGGGTGATCGCCGACAACCCCTTCCCGGATGCCGCGGCCGAACGCCCGAGCCTGATGCTCGTCAACGCCCTCGATGGCCCGCCTCCCCCGGATGCCGCAAGCAGGCTGGCGGCTTATGACGGACCCGAGCGAATCCACCTCGACGGCGAGCATCTCTATGTCGACTTTGTCGAGAGCATCGGGCGCTCGAAGCTGACGCCCGCCTTCCTGGACAGGGCGCTGCAGGTGCCGAGCACCGGCCGAAACTGGAACACGATGCGCAAGCTCCTGGACATGGCCCGGGCGATCGAGGCGTAGCCATGGCCGTCCATGTCGCCCTCCTGCGCGCCATCGGCCCCGCAACCCACGCCAGGATGTCGATGCGGGATCTGCGCGAAGGCTGCCTCGCCGCCGGGCTCGACCGGGTCGCGACCTATATCCAGACCGGCAATCTCATCATCGGGAGCGGCAAGCCGGCCGAGGAGATACAGATTGCCGTGGAGGGGGTGCTGCGCCGCTTCGGCCTGGACAACGCCGTCGTGCTCCGCCGCCCTGCCGCGCTGGCGGCGATCGCCGCCGCCGATCCGTTTCCCGAAGCCGCGGCGAGACGGCCGGGAGCGCTCTGCGCGTGCTTCCTTGCGGCAGCGCCGGATGCCGCCCGTCTCGCCAGCCTCCTGTCCCATCCCGGCCCGGAACGGATCGCGCTCGTCGGAGACCGGGATCTGTGCGTCGACTATCCCGAGGGGGTCGCCGGCTCGAAGCTGCTGCCCGGCGTGATCGAACGCCGGCTGGGCACGCTTCTCACGGCGCGCAACTGGAATACGGTCCGCAAGCTCCTGGCTCTCGCCTGTCCCGACGCCGGCTCGTCGGAATAGCGCCCTATCCGACGCGCCTACCCGCGGCATCGATGACCAGTTCGCCGTCCTCCTTTGCGAAAGGCCCCTTCTGCGGCAGCGGCAGGATGTCGAGCACGACCTCGGACGGCCGGCAGAGTCGGGTGCCCCAGGGCGTGACCACGAAAGGTCGGTTGATCAGGATCGGGTGCGCCAGCATCGCATCCAGCAGCCGATCATCTGCTAGCAAGGGATCGTCAAGGCCGAGCGCCGCATAGGGAGCCTCCTTCTGCCGCAGCGCATCCCGGACGCCGATTCCGGCTTCCGCGATCCGGCGCGCCAGTTCTTCCCGCGCCGGCGGCGCCGCAAGATAGTCGACGACAGCCGGTTCGACGCCCGCGTTGCGGATGAGGGCCAGCACATTCCGCGATGTGCCGCAGGCCGGGTTGTGCCAGATGGTGACAAGGGGTGCCGCGGTCATCGCCTGAACTTTCCGGTCGCCGCCGCGCGAGGCGACGAGCTCCACTGCCATGCTCCACCGTGTCGTCGAAACGGGCGGGAAGAGCAAGTGTCCGGACAAGGACGGCGAACGGAAACAAAAATCCCGGGTTGCTGTCGGAACGCGACTTGCCCGATCGTCCTGGGAGTGCGAACGATCCAACCTGGAGTCCCTCCGATGACCGCGACCACCACGGCCGCCCCGACTTCCGACCGCGAGCTCGTGCTCACCCGCCTTATCGATGCGCCTCGCGCCAAGCTGTACCGGGCCTGGACAGACCCCGAACTGCTCAAGCAGTGGTTTGCGCCCCAGCCCTACACCACGCCCCATGCCGAGCTCGACGTGCGCCCTGGCGGCACCAGCACCATCGTCATGCGCAGCCCGGAGGGGCAGGACATGCCGAACCACGGCGTCTTTCTCGAAGTGATCGAGAACGAACGGCTCGTCGCCACCGACGCCTACAGCCGGGCCTGGGAACCCTCGGAAAAGCCGTTCATGACGCTGATCATCACCTTCGAGGACGAGGGCGACAAGACACGCTACACCGCCCGTGTCCGCCATTGGTCGGTTGCCGACCGCGAGGCCCATGAACAGATGGGCTTCCACCAGGGCTGGGGCCTGTGCACCGACCAGTTGGAGGCGCTCGTCGCCCGGATCTGAACCTGCTTCGGGCTCCCGGCCGCCGCAGGCGGCCGGGAGCCTCATCTATACAAGCAAAACCTTCCCATATGGGAAGGTCACGACTTTTCCACAATTGCCCGACAGACGCGAAAGCCTGTGCTTCTCTTGCTGCGCCACGCGCGATTTGCTGGCTTGTTATTCCAAACGACTTGCCCGCGGAATCGAGTTCGTATCCATTGGTGATGATGATTCGCGCCGTCCGCCCCGTCCTCAGCCTGCTCCTCGCGATGGTCTTCGCGATATCGAGCATCGGCTGGAGTTCGGCCAGCGCGCGCCTCACCGCGGCTCCGGCCAAGGCCATGCACCACATGGCGCCGGCGAATGCCGCGAACAGCAACGACAACCATCACGGCAGCCATGCCGCCGTCGCCGGATGTGCCGATACGGATGCGTCCTGTGCCAAGGACGAGGCCGATGATGCGACGAGCGCATCATGCTGCGCGATGGCCTGTCATCTCGCCATCGAGGCCCTTGCGCCCGGCATGCCCTACGACGCCGTCATGCGCGACGCCGAGCGCAGCCTCGCCGCGCCCGGGCGACCGATGACCATGGCCGACCGCCTCGACCGGCCCCCCAGGCCAGCCGGCGCGTCCGTCGGCTGATCCCATCCTTGCTGCCGGGCTGACGGACTATATCCGTCACCGGTGATGCTTGAGGCTCAAGCCGACGGGTCGTCCCGCCCGTGCGCCCTGCGCGCGGCATGCCGCCATCCCCGTCCAGAGCGCTCCGGCGCGCAGCCCATGCGGCTGGCGCCAGGCCGACGCCCGAGGCTCGCCCTTCATGAAGACTGTCATCCTGACGGCCGCCGCCGTCATCCTGTCCGCGTGCTCCGCGCCGCCGACGATCGGTGCCGGCCCGGACCCGGCCGACCCGGCCGTACCGGTGCCGCGCCAGCGCTATGTCCCGGTCACCGCCGGCACCGTCGACTTCCGCCCGGTCGATCCCAAGCCCTGGATCGAACGCAACGACGGCGTCGCACCGAAGACGGGAGCGCCGTGATGTCCTTGTCAGGATTTGCGTATTCCGATCCGCTTCGTCGCGGCGCCGTCGCTGGTGCGCTGCTCCTCACGCTCGGCGGCTGCGCCTCCTTCACCAAGGACAGCGGCATGTCACCGGTCACCAGTCGGGTCTCGGCCACACTGGGCAAGGACACGGTCAAGATCGCCACGCCCGCCGACGCCGTCATGGCGAAGGAACGGGTCGCCCGGCTCCTGTCCCGGCCGCTGACGGCGGATACCGCGGTACAGGTCGCGCTCCTGAACAATCGCGGCCTGCAGGCCGAGTACAACGCCCTCGGCATCTCGGAGGCGGCCTATGTCGCCGCCAGCCTGCCGCCGGCGCCGACCCTGACCTTCCAGCGGGTGACAGCCGGCAGCGCCCTGGAGGTCGAGCGCCAGCTCGTCGCCGATCTCCTGTCGCTCCTGACCCTGCCGACCCGCACGGACATCGCCAAGACCGAGTTCGAGGCGGCACGCTACCGGGCGATCGAGGCCACCTTCCGTCTGGCCGCCGACACGAGACGGGCCTATTACCGGGCGGTGGCGGTGCGCCAGACCGTCGGCTTCCTGCAGCAGGCGCGCGCCTCAGCCGAGGCGGCGGGCGAGCTCTCACGCAAGCTCGGCGAGACCGGCGCGGCCACAAAGCTGGACCAGGCGCGATCCGCCGCCTTCCATGCGGAGGTCTCCAACCAGCTCGCCGAAGCTCGGCTGCGCGCCGGAACGGAGCGCGAGGCGCTGACGCGGGCCATGGGCCTGTGGGGCCGCGACATCGACTACAAGCTGCCGGGACAATTGCCCGAGCTGCCCGCCAGACTGCCCTCGTCCGGCGAGATAGAGGCCGACGCCATCCGCAAGCGCGTCGACCTGATCGCCGCCCGGCTGGAGCTCGATGCGCTCGCCCGGTCGCTCGGCCTCACCGAAGCCACACGCTTCGTCTCCATCTTCGACCTGACCGGCATCGCCAATTACGACCACATCGTCGAGGACGGCAGGAAGGAGAGCGAATATCCGCGCGGCTTCGAACTGGAAGTGCAGATCCCGATCTTCGACGGCGGCGAGACCGCGGTGCGGCGCGCCCGCGAGACCTATATGCAGGCGGTCAACCGCCTGGCGGAACGGGCGATCAACGTCCGATCCGAGGTACGCTCGGCCTATCTGACCTATCGCGGCACCTACGACATCGCCCGGCAATACCGCACCCGCATCCTGCCGCTGCGCCGGACGATCAACGAGCAGGCCCTGCTCGAGTACAGCGGCATGCTGATCGACGTCTTCGACCTGCTGACCACGGCGCGCGAGAGCATCACCGTCAATGCCGCCGCCATTGCGGCCAAGCGGGACTTCCTCCTCGCCACCGTGGACTTCCAGACCGCCGTGATCGGCGGCGGAAGTGGCAGCGTGGCCGGCGGCGGCGAAACCGCCATGGCGGCCGCGGCGCCCGCGGCCGAGCACTGACCGAAGGAGAGAGCCATGACGCTATCCCGTCGAACCTTCCTCAGCGCCTCCGGTGCGGCGACACTGATCAGCGCGGCCGCGGTCTCCGGCCGCGCCGAGGCGGCCGCGGTCTCCGGCCGCGCCGAGGCGGCCGCGATCCCCGAGGCCCCGACGACGAAGCAGGCGACGACGCAGCCGCCGCTCGTGCCGACCACCGGGCCCGACTACAACCCGGTCGTCACCCTGAACGGCTGGACCCTGCCCTGGCGCATGAACGGCGACTGGAAGGAGTACCACCTCGTTGCCGAGCCGGTGATCCGCGAGATCGCGCCGGGCATGGTGGCGCACCTGTGGGGCTATAACGGCCAGTCGCCGGGGCCGACGATCGAGGCGGTCGAAGGCGACAAGGTGCGCATCTTCGTCACCAACAGGCTGCCCGAGCACACCACCATCCACTGGCACGGCCAGATCCTGCCCAACGGCATGGACGGCGTCGGCGGGCTGACCCAGCCGCAGATCAGGCCGGGCAAGACCTTCGTCTACGAGTTCCAGCTCCGGAAGAGCGGAACCTTCATGTACCACCCGCATGCCGACGAGATGGTGCAGATGGCCATGGGCATGATGGGGTTCTTCGTGGTGCATCCGAAGGATCCCGCCTTCCGGCGCGTCGACCGCGACTTCGTCTTCCTGCTCAACGCCTACGACATCGAGCCGGGCTCCTACGTGCCCAAGGTCAACACCATGACCGACTTCAACTTGTGGACCTGGAACAGCCGGGCCTTCCCGGGCATCGACCCGCTGGTCTGCGCCCAGGGCGACAAGGTGCGCGTGCGCTTCGGCAACCTCACCATGACCAACCACCCGATCCACATGCACGGCTACGATTTCAAGGTGTCGTGCACGGATGGCGGTTGGGTGCCGGAGCAGGCGGCCTGGCCGGAGGTGACGATCGACTGCGCCGTCGGCCAGATGCGCGCCTTCGACTTCGTCGCCGACCATGAGGGCGACTGGGCGATCCACTGCCACAAGTCGCACCACACCATGAACGCCATGGGGCATGACGTGCGGACCTATATCGGCGTCGACAAGAAGGATGTCGCCGCAAAGATCCGCAAGCTCGTCCCCGGCTACATGCCCATGGGTTCGGCCGGCATGGCCGAGATGGGCGAGATGGAGATGCCGCTGCCCGACAACACGCTGCCGATGATGACGGGTTTCGCCCAGTTCGGCGCGGTGGAGATGGGCGGCATGTTCTCGGTGGTGAAGGTCCGCCAGGGTCTTGTCGCCGGGGACTACAAGGATCCGGGCTGGTTCAAGCACCCGGAAGGTTCGGTCTCCTACGAGTGGACCGGGGAGTCCAGGAACGCCCTGCGCGCGCCCTCCCCCGTCTTCGACCGGACGACGACGGCGGAGGTCCGGGTGGTCAAGCCCGGCCGCCGCCCCGACCACGGCCAGCACTGAAACCCAGATAGAGGAGCACTGGATGCTGTCGAGAGTCCTGTTACCTGCCCTGTTCGCCGCGGCCCTCGCCGCCGCGCCGGGACAGGCCCTTGCCGACGCCGGACACGGTGCGGGCGAGGCTCGCGCCTATGGCGAGCCCGGCAATCCGAAGAAGCCTGCGCGCGTCGTCACCATCACCATGCGCGAGGGCGAGGGAACCATGCGCTTCGTGCCGAACCGGATCGAAATTCGCCAGGGCGAGCAGATCAGGTTCGTCCTGCGCAACAATGGCGAGCTCGACCACGAGCTCGTCCTCGCCACGCTGCAGGAAAACCTCAAGCACGGCGCCGAGATGCAGAAGAACCCGGACATGGAACATGACGACCCGAACGCCAGGAGGCTCGGGCCGAAGAAGACCGGCGAAATCGTCTGGAAGTTCACCAAGGCCGGGGAGTTCGACTTCTCGTGCCTCATCCCCGGCCACCGGGAAGCGGGCATGTTCGGCACCGTCGTCGTCAAGGCAAAGAAATCATCAGGAGCCATGTGATGCGCAAGACCCTTCTCTCCCTTGCCCTCTCCCTCGTCGCCTCCGGAGCCTTCGCCCAGGCGGCTCCCGTCAGCGGCCAGGTCATCAAGATCGACGAAGCGCAGGGCAAGATCACCCTCAAGCACGGCGCGATCACGAACCTCGACATGGACGCCATGACCATGGTCTTCGCCGTCGGCGACCCGGCCATGCTCAAGACCGTGAAGGTCGGCGACAAGGTCACGTTCGAGGCGGACCGGGTCAACGGCCGCATCACCGTGACCAGGATCGAAAAGGCCAAGTGAGCCTCGGCCGCGGACGCTCGGGCGCTGCCTCAGAAGGCGGAGCCCAGCTTGAAGAAGACCCGCGTCCCCGCATCCGTGAGACCGGCCCGATCCTGCCAGGGGGTCGAGCGTCCTTTCCGAGGCTGCTACCCGTTGGCGTCGAGATCGTCCACGGTGAAGCCGCCGATGGCGCCGTCCCGCATGGAGAACCGCACGGAGGATCGCGATCCCTTCGGCGCGTTCTCTCCGAGCGGGCTCATGGCGAAGACGTCGCCGTCGCGGTGCGTCAGCTGGAAGCGGTCGCCGCGCGGCCCGAGCCTCAGCACCAGCCCCTCGCCCTCCGCTGTCACCTCGGCCGGGCCGAAATGAGCGTTCCCGTACCGGCCGGCATAGGCGCCGAGCGCCCGCGCCGGCCGCGGGTTCCCGGGCGGATCGGCGCCGACGAGGTCGCCGACCCGATCATAATATCCGCTCGTCAGCCGCCTGAAGCCATCGAGCCAGTCCCGCGTCGGCGCGCCATATTGGACGATGTCCAGGAACTGGCGGACGATCGCCTCGGCGGCGCCGGCCGGCCCGCCATTGGTGAGCATCACGATGCCGACATCGACGGACGGGATGATCTGGAGGCAAGCTGTTCCGGACACGCTTCGGAGCCTCGCCGCGAGACTGACGAGCCGGCCTGCGCTGAGCCTGGCTTGCGGTGTTCGCCATGGCGCATGCCCCGAAGCCGCACGCCCATTCTCGACCGGCCCGCGTTCTTCCCCCGCCTCCCGGCCGACGGCCTGCCACGGCCTGTGCCGGTTCGCACGGCCGTGACCGGGAGGGTGGAGCTAGGGTCCTCGCATCAGCCCGGCGATGTCCGCTGGACTCCGACAAGGACCCACGACAATGCGCAAGACCATTCTCGCTCTCGTCCTCGCAGCGGGCGCCCTGGGCGTCGCCACCACGGCCTCCGAAGCCGGCTACCGTCACTATGGCGGCTACGGATATGGCTACGGCTACCAGCAGAGCTACGACTACCAGCCGCGCTACGAATACCAGCCGGCCACCTATTACAGCTGCCGCACCGTCTCCTTCCGCGTCTGGGACGACTATTCCTGCGAATACGTCTATCGCACCAGGGAAGTCTGCAACTGACCAGCGCCGGAGCGTCTCACGGCATTGCCGCGAAGTCGCCACGCCGATAGGCCACCACCATCGCCCTTAATGCCTCCGGCTCGAGCACCTCGACCTTGTCGCCCCACGCGTAGAGGTGCCAGCACATTTCCAGGTGGCCGGACGCGCTGAAGCGGACGATCAGGGAGCCGTCCGGCTCGTCCTCCAGCACCTGCTGCGGATGGAAAACCCAGCCCCGCGCCCGCTCGGCGGCCTCGGGGCTGAAGCGCCATGCGACGGGGCCATACTCCGCGTCGTGCTGGAAGACCCCGAACGCGCGATTGGCGAAGGCCTGGAGGTCGAAGCCGTCAGGGCGAACGAAGCCTTGACCGGTCGCGCGGGCGGCGGCGACACCGTCGAGGCGATACGTCCGGATCGGGCCGTCGGAGTCGCCGACGGGCCGCCCGACCAGATAGCGGCGGGCGCCGGACAGGATGCCGTAGGGCGCAACCCGCCGCGTCTTCGGGGCTTCGTCGGTGCGCGATTGATAATCCAGCTCGAGGATGCGGCAGCCCTTGATCGCCTCCAGAATGGTCAGGGCCGCCTCCTCGTCGATCCTCGGCCGCGGTCCCGGCCGGGCGACGATGCCCTGGGCGTCCAGAAGAGCCTCATGGTCGGTTTCGAGCCGAGCCATGGACTTGCGCGGCACCAGCGCCAGGACCTTGTCCTTCAGCCGCGTCAACGCCTGCGCCTCCAGGGCCGAGCCGGAGCGGCCGAGCTCGGCGATTGCGAGATCCAGCGCCGCAAGTTCCTCGGGGATCAGGCTCAGCAACTCCCGCAGGTGCCCGCCCTCGAACCGCCAGCGCTTGCGGCCATCCTCGCCAAAGCTCGCGACGACATCGGGAAAGCTTCCCTCCAGCGCGCCCATCATGCGCTGGGCCGTGCGATGAACGCAGCGGAAGCGCTCGCTGACGTCATCCAGAGTGACCCCCATGCGGTGGCCGGCCACCATCGTCGCAAGCTCCAGGAGCTGATCTGCTTTCGCGAACGACATAGGCCCCCGACCAACTCCGTCACCCCGTGCATGCTATGCAGCGCAACTGCCGTAGGGGCAAGTTAAATGGGCCGGGTCGGTGTTCACATCCTGTTCAGATGTCCGATTCTGTCGTCCCGGTCGGCGATGCTTCTTCCATCGGAGGGAAGGAAATCGCCATGTTCACCCGACACGCCAGAACCCGCTGCCAGCAACGCGGCATCCGCCCCGACGTGGTTGCCACGCTGCTCGACTATGGTCGTTGCGAGCGCCGGCACGGCGCCGAGGTCTGCTTCATGGACCACTCCGCCCGCCGCCGCGCGGAGCAGGCGCTTGGTCACGACGCCTATGCGCGGATCGCCGACCGGTTGGGGCAGTACCTCGTCGTCGGCGACGATGGGCGGGTGATCACGGCCGCGCCGAGGCTCCGAAGACTGAAGTTCTGATCCATCAATCCCTTGTCCAAGCGAGTATCGAGCCTGATGGCACGCGTCCTGATCTGTGGCGGTCGTGATTTCCAGGATGCCGCGCTGTTCAGCGCGACGATGGACCATCTCGACGCCGAGCACGGCATCGACCTGGTGATCGCAGGCGGCGCGAGCGGGGCCGACGCCCTGGCAAAGCAATGGGCCCTCGACACCAGCAAACAGATCCTCTCGTTTCCGGTCGATCGGGAGACGGACGGTCGCAACGCCGGCCCGATCCGCGACAGACAGATGCTGGATGAGGGCAAGCCGGATCTGGTCGTGGCGTTTCCGGGCGGCGAAGGAACCGCGACCCTGGTGCGCCAGGCGAGGGCGGCAGGCCTCCCCGTCGTGGACATTGCAGCAGCCCTTGCCGCCTCCTCGGGCATTCGATCGATCCGATCGAAACCGAAATCAACCTCCGGGTCCGAAAGCTGTTGACCGAGGCATCGTATCGCCGTTCCGACCCTGTGCGCCCCCGCACGGCGGAGGGACCGGACCCCGGCTAGGGTCCTTGCATCAGCCCGGCGATATCCGCCGGACACCGGCAAGGACCACGACAATGCGCAGGACCGTTCTCGCTCTCGTTCTCGCCGCCGGCGCCCTCGGCGCCGCCACCACCGCCTCCGAAGCCGGCTACCGTCATTACAGCGGCTACGGATATGGCTACGGCTACCAGCAGAGCTACGACTACCAGCCGCGCTACGAATATCAGCCGGCCACCTATTACAGCTGCCGCACCGTCTCCTTCCGCGTCTGGGACGACTACTCCTGCGAGTATGTCTATCGCACCAGGGAAGTCTGCAACTGACCTCCGCGCCGACCGCTGGCGTGACCGGCGGTCCGTCTCAGGGCGATGGCGGAGATTTTTGGCGACTGCCCGGCGGATCCGCGCCTCGCCGTCCACGAGGACGACGGCGCCGGGCGATCCGGGCCGGCTCCGCCCGCCACGATACCATCCTGCTCGACGTCGACAGCGGCCCACAGGCGTTCGACGAGCGCATCGACTTCCGGATTGCCCACCCTGCCGGTGCAGGTCGACCTCTTCCGCTCATAGCGGTGGAGTCGCGCATCACATGATACCAGTATTGCTTTCCGCGTCGGCCGAACGGCGCGACACTGCCCTTTCTCCGTCCTATGCTCGGCGCCGATCCCGATCCGGAGAAGAGGCCCCCCGTGATTCCCTGGTCCCTGCTCGACACAGCGCCGCTGCCCGGCGGCGGCGAGCTGCGCCTCAAGCGGCGTGGCAGCGAGTTCTCGATCATGCTGGGCACCAACGAGCTGATGAACAGCCGGCTCAGCGGCTCGGAGGAGGCGCTCGCCACCCTCTCCTGCGCCCGGCTCCGCGATCGCCCGCGCCCGCGGCTCCTGATCGGTGGGCTCGGCATGGGCTTCACCCTGCGCGCCGCCCTGGTGACGCTCGGTCCCGAGGCGCGGGTCGAAGTGGCCGAGCTAATGCCGGCCGTCATCGCCTGGGCCCGCGGACCGATGGCCGAGGTCTTCGGCGACTGCCTGGCGGATCCGCGCCTGGCCATCCACGAGGGCGATGTCGGCCCGTTGATCCGCTCGAGCCGGGCGCGCTACGACGCCATCCTGCTCGACGTCGACAACGGCCCGGACGGGCTGACGCTCACGGACAATGACGGTCTCTACGACCGGAGCGGGCTCGCGGCCGCCCGCGCGGCGCTGCGTCCGGGCGGCGTGCTGGCGGTGTGGTCCTCGGCGCCGGACCAGGGCTTCACGAAACGCCTGCGGGAGACCGGCTTCACCGCCGAGGCCGTGCGGGTGCGTGCCCATGCCGGCGGCGGGGCCCGGCATGTCATCTGGCTGGCGCAGCGTTGAACCGCGCCCCGGCCCGATCCCGAATCGGCCGGACTTCGTATGATGACGGGCGTCCTCCCCGAACCCGCCGCATCGGAGTCCCCCCTGGAAACCGCCCTCTATCTCCCGGTCAAGCGCTTCCTCGAAGGCCTCGGCTTCGCCGTGAAGGGGGAAGTCGGCGGCTGTGACCTCGTGGCGACCCGGGACGGCGACCCGCCCTTCGTGGTGATCGGCGAGATGAAGCTCAGCTTCAATCTGGAGCTGGTGCTGCAGGCGGTCGACCGGGCGCCGGCCAGCGACGAAGTCTGGCTGGCCGCCCGGCTCTCGGCCCGCGGCAAAGGCCGCGAAGCCGACGCCCGCTTCCGCAACCTGTGCCGCCGGCTCGGCTTCGGCATGCTGGGCGTTTCGACGGCGGGCGAGGTGACGATCATCGTCAGCCCGGACGCACCGATGCCGCGCCGTGATCCGCGCCGCCGCTCGCGACTGGTGGAGGAACATCGCCGCCGCCAGGGCGATCCGGCGGTCGGCGGCGGCTCGCGGGCGCCGATCATGACCGCCTATCGCCAGCGGGCGCTCGCCTGCGCCGGCCTGTTGGCGGAAGGGCCGAAGCGACCGCGCGACCTCAGGCCCGCAGCCCCCGACGCGCCGCAGATCCTGCGCCGCAACGTCTATGGCTGGTTCGCCCGCGCAGGCCGCGGCATCTACGCCCTGACACCCCCCGGGGTCGAGGCCCTGGCCCGCTGGCCGCGGTCCGGAGCGGGCGCACTTGAGGCGTCCGCGCCCCTCCCCTACGATGACGCCCATGCCGCAGACGATGCCACCAGTCTCGGCCAAGCATCCTGACACCCGGCCCGCCATGCCAACCTCGTCGCGCAAGCCTGCCGTGCTCACCAAGGCCGAAGCCCGCCGCATCTGGCTGAAGGCCACCCGGCTCGACGAAGCCACGCCGTTCGGCGAAGGCCCCGATGCCACCCGCGCCGCGGTAGAGCACCTGGGCTATGTGCAGATCGACACCATCAACGTGATCGAGCGCTGTCACCACCACATCCTGTGGTCGCGCATCCCGGCCTATCGGCGCGAGCATCTCCACCAGGCCCAGACCGTCGACAAGACCGTGTTCGAATACTGGACCCACGCCCTGTCCTATGTGCCGGTGCGGGACGTGCGCTACTTCCTGGCTGACATGAAGCGCCATCGCCAGGCGCCGGAGAGCTGGTTCCGGACGGTGAAGAAGGAGGATCTGCGCAAGGTCCTGACGCTGATCCGCCGGGACGGCGCCCTGTCGATCCGCGACATCGACGATGACGTGCTGGTGGAAAAGGACCATGCCTGGGCCAGCCGCAAGCCGTCGAAGCGGGCGCTGCAGCTGGCCTTCTACAACGGCACGCTGACGATCAGCGAACGCATGGGCATGGTGAAGACCTATGAGCTGACGGATCGGCATTTCGGCTGGGAGACGCCGCCGGCGCCGGCGACGGACCGGCAGATCCTGGACTATCTGCTCGACCGGGCGCTGCGCGCGCAGGGCGTGGTCAGCCTAGACTCCATCTGTCACCTCAATGCCGGGCGCAAGGCCGACATCCGCCAGGTGATCGAAGCCAGGATGCGGCGCCGGCGCCTGCTGCCGGTGGTGATCGAAGGCGCGGGCTCGGTCGAGCATTGGGCCGAGCCGCAGGCGCTTGCCGCCGGCCCGCCGCCGCCCGAGGACCGGGTCCATATCCTGTCGCCGTTCGACCCGCTGATCATCCAGCGCAAGCGGCTGAAGCTGTTCTTCGACTATGACCACCGCTTCGAGGCCTATGTGCCCAAGGAAAAGCGGGTGCTCGGCTATTTTGCCCTGCCGGTGCTGGCCGGCGACGAGATCGTCGCCGCCATCGACCTGAAGACCGACCGCGAGAACCAGGCGATGCGGATCCAGCAATGGACCTGGATCGGCCGCGGCAATGATGCGGCGCACAAGGCCCTGATCGAAGCCGAGCTCGACCGCTTCGCGCGCTTCCAGCTCCAGGCCTGACCGCCCTCCCCTCGCGACCGATCGCCTCATGGGCATTGCCCGGCGACAGTGACAGGATCGACGACTGGCCGCGCCGATCGAGCTCGGCTGCCTGTGGGTTGACTTTATCTTGCACTGCCGCATGGATTGCACTGGCTTTCGCACATGCGAAATCGGGAGCGGCATCCCACCGGCGGATCGGGGCTGCGAACGGAGGCGCCGGCGGGGACGCTGCGCCGGGATCAGGAGGGGCGAGCGTGGCGGTTGTGATGTTGGACGTGGCGGAATCGGGCGTCCCGCGCGATGGCGGCAGGGACAAGCCGCTCTATGACGATGTGCGGCTGCTCGGCCAGATCCTCGGCGACATCGTCCGCGACCAGGAGGGGGAGGCCGTCTACGAGGTCATCGAGGCTATCCGCCGCCTCAGCGTCAGCTTCCAGCGCAAGGCGGATGCCGAGGCCGGCCGCAGCCTGGACACGCTGCTCAAGCGGCTGAGCCCGGCCGAGACGGTGTCGGTCATCCGCTCGTTCAGCTATTTCTCGCACCTGGCCAATCTCGCCGAGGATTGCCACAATCTCAGGCTCCACGCCGAGCGCGAGGAGCGGGAGGACTACCAGGACGGCAGCCTGGCCCTGAGCTTCCAGCGCTTCCGCCAGGCCGGGATCGAGCCCGAGCGGATCGCGCGCGTCCTCGCCCGGGCCTGGGTGTCGCCGGTGCTGACGGCCCATCCCACCGAGGTCCAGCGCAAGGTCACGCTCGACGCCGAGCGCGCCGTCGCCGAGCTGTTGGCAGCGCGCAAGGGCCTGACCACGGCGCGCCAGCGCGCCGCCAACGAGACGCAGTTGCGCGCCCGCATCACCCAGCTCTGGCAGACGCGCATCCTGCGCATGATCAAGCTGACCGTACAGGACGAGATCGAGAACGTCCTGAGCTATTACCGCTCGACCTTCCTGCACGAGATCCCGCGGCTCTATGCCGAGCTGGAGAAGCAGCTCGGCCGGCCGGTCGCCACCTTCTTCCGGATGGGCAACTGGATCGGCGGCGACCGGGACGGCAATCCCAACGTCAATGCCGGCACGCTCGTCACCGCCCTGCACCGGCAATGCGAGACGGCGCTGCGCTACTATCTCACCGAGATCCACCATCTCGGCGCCGACCTGTCGATCTCGCGCACCCTCGCCCCCGGCACGCCGGAGCTCAACGCCCTGGCCGACCGGTCCGGCGACACCAACCCGCATCGCGACGACGAGCCCTATCGGCGCGCCCTGGTCGGCGTCTATGCCCGCCTTGCCGGCACGCTCGAGGCGCTGACCAACACCGACGCCCTGCGCCATGCGGTGGCCCCGGCCGAGCCCTATCCGAACGCCCAGGCGCTGCTGGCCGACCTCAGGACGATCGAGACCTCACTGCTGCGCAATCACGGCGCCGCGCTGATCGACGGACGGCTGAGGCCTCTGATCCGCGCCGTGGAGGTGTTCGGCTTCCATCTCGCCACCACGGATCTGCGCCAGAGCTCCGACAAGCACGAGGCGGTCGTCGCCGAGTTGCTGGCGGCAGCCCGGATCGAACCGGCCTACGAGACACTGTCCGAGGAGCGCAAGCGCGAGTTGCTGCTCGGCCTGCTGCAGGACCCGCGCTCCCTGCGTGTGCGCACCCATGCCTATTCGCCGATGGCCGAGAGCGAGCTCGCCATCTTCGAGACCGCGCGGCAGTTGCGCCGGGACTATGGGCGCGATGCGATCCGCCACTACATCATCAGCCACACCGAGACGGTGAGCGACCTCCTGGAGGTGCTGGTGCTGCAGAAGGAATGCGGCCTGATGCGCGGCACGCTGGCGCCGGCCGAAGCAGCCAATGCCGAGGTCGACCTGATCGTGGTGCCGCTGTTCGAGACGATCGAGGATCTGCGTAGCGCCGAGCCGATCATGCGCACCTTCTACGACCTGCCGGGGGTCGAGGCGATGATCCGCAATTCCGGCGCTGAGCAGGACATCATGCTCGGCTACTCCGACAGCAACAAGGACGGCGGCTACTTCACCTCGAACTGGGAACTCTATCGCGGCTCGACTGCCCTCGCCCGCCTGTTCGACGAGAAGCCGGGCCTGACGCTGCGCCTGTTCCACGGCCGCGGCGGCGCCGTCGGCCGCGGCGGCGGCCCGAGCTACCAGGCGATCCTGGCCCAACCGCCGAACACGGTGAAGGGCCAGTTCCGCCTCACCGAACAGGGTGAGGTGATCAACGCCAAATACGCCAATCCGGACGTCGGCCGGCTGCATCTGGAGACCCTGATGGCGGCGACCCTCGAGGGCACGCTGCTGCAGCGCGAGGAGCCGGCGACGCCCGACTTCCTGGCCGCTGCGGCCCGCCTGTCGGAGCTGAGCATGCGGGCCTATCGCCGGCTGGTCTATGAGACGCCCGGCTTCAGCGATTATTTCTTCTCCGCCACGCCGATCACCGAGATCGCCCAGCTCAACCTCGGCTCGCGCCCGGCCTCGCGCAAGGCCAACCAGAAGATCGAGGATCTGCGCGCCATCCCCTGGAGCTTCTCCTGGGGCCAGAGCCGCGTCGCCCTGCCGGGCTGGTACGGCTTCGGCTCGGCCGTCGAGCAGTTCCTGGCGGAGGCGCCGGACGGCATGGTGCTGCTGCGGCGGATGAACTCCGACTGGCCGTTCTTCAGCGCCCTCCTGTCCAACATGGACATGGTGCTGGCCAAGGCCGACCTCGACGTCGCCCGGCGCTATGCCGACCTCGTACCCGACCGCGCGCTCGCCGAGACGATCTTCCCGGCGATCCAGGCCGAGTTCCAGCGCGTGCTCAAGGCGCACGAAGCGATCACTGGCCAGACCCAGCGCCTAGCGGACAATCCCAGCCTTTTCCGCTCGGTCTCGCACCGCGCCGCCTACATCACGCCGCTGAACCACCTCCAGGTGGAACTGATGCGACGCTGGCGCAGCGGCCAGATCGACGAGAAGGCCCAACGCGGCATCCTGATCTCGATCAACGGCATTGCGGCCGGGCTGCGGAACACGGGCTGACAGGGACACCTGGGGCAGAGATCACCCGCGGCCTGACGCGCATGGAGATGGGGCTGGGCCTGCGCGCCAACCTGGCGATCATGGCCGTCGCGGTCTTGCTCCACAGATTGTCGCGGAGAGCCCCGCAGCTGAGCGAACCGCCGGGCGTGGCCTGACCGCCAGTTGCCGTTCTGGTGTAAGGCTTGCAGCTCACAGATGCCAAGGAGCAGGGCTGTCATGGTCACGAGCGTCACGACCGCTCCTTTGCAGCCTTCTCCCGAGGGCGCCCGGCCCAAACGCCTTCGCATCGGCTTCGTCCTGGCCAAGGACTTCACGATGTCAGCCCTTGCGCTGTTCATCGACACGTTGCGCCTTGCCGGCGATGAGGGCGATCGCAGCGGCAAGGTGCACTGCGATTGGGAGTTGTTGAGCGCGACGGGCCAGCTCATCCGATCGAGCACCGGCGTCGAGATCGCGCCGACTGCCGGACTGGGGGACCCGAAGAGATTCAGCCACATCGCCGTTGTCGGCGGGCTCCTGCGCGAGGCCGAACAATTGGACGCCGCGGGCCGCGAGTTCCTGTTCAGGGCCAACGCTGCCCAGGTCCCCCTGATCGGGATCTGCACCGGCGCTTTCATCCTGGCCCAATGCGGCCTGATGAAGGGCCGCAAGGCCTGCGTGAGCTGGTTTCACTATCACGACTTCAAGGAACGGTTCCCCGATGTCGACGTGATGGCCGATCGGCTCTTCTTCGTCGACGGCAACCGGATCACCTGTGCCGGGGGAGCGGGCGCCGCCGACGTGGCGGCATTCCTGGTCGAACGGCAGCTCGGCGGTGCCGCCAAGCAAAAGGCCATGCAAATCCTCCAGATCGAACGGGCTCGCGCACCGTCCGATCCGCAGCCACGCATCCCCTTCGAAAGGCTCGTCAGCGATGAGCGGGTGCGCCGTGCCCTGCTGCTCATGGAACAGAATTTGAGCAGCCCGGCCAGGATCAGCGCGATCGCCTCCCAGTGCGGCATCACCGCCCGCGGCCTGGAGCGGCTTTTCCTGGCGCAGACGGGCAAGAGGCCCAATCGCGCCTATCTCGACCTTCGCCTGGAGGCGGCCAGGCATCTGGTCGTCTCCACGCAGGAACGTTTCACGGAAGTCGGCCTCTCGACCGGCTTCTCGCCGTCCAATTTTTCCAAGCGATTCAAGGAGGCCTTCGGCATGTCGCCGAGGGCCTATCGCGCCGAGCAGCAATGCGACAGGTAGGGCGCGCGTCCTCTCAGGGCCGGCGGCCTTCCGCCACGATCGCATCGCCCAGGCGCACCGTCTCGCGCACCAGCAGGTCCAGGTCCTCGCGCCGGGTGCGGTGGTTGGCGATGGCGGCCCGCAGGCAGTGCTCGCCATGCACCGTCGTGTCGGACACGACGGCGGTGCCGGCCTCCTGCAACCGCAGCATGATCTCGGTGTTGAGCGCCTTCGGATCGCCTCCGCCCGCGGCAGGCCGGTAGCGGTAGCAGACGATGTTGATGCTCGGCGGCGCCACCAACTCCAGCTTCGGCTCGGCCTCGACCAGCCCGGCGAGATACCGGCCCTGGGCGATGTTCTGGTCGATCAGACGGCCGAACTTCTCGATGCCATGCTCCTTGAGCGCCATCCAGATCTTCAGCGCCCGGAAACCGCGCGAGGTCTGCAGGCCGTAGTCATAGAGCCAATCGGTCGCGGCGAGGCCGCGGGGCGCCGGCTGCAGATATTCCGGCGTGGTCGCGAAGGCGGCCCGATGCGCGGCGGCGTCGCGGACCAGGGCGCAGCCGGCCTCGAACGGGGCGTGCAGCCATTTGTGCGGGTCGAGCGCCAGGGAATCCGCGCGCTCGATGCCGGCAACCCGGTGCGCGTTCCCGGGCGCGACGGCGATGAGCGCACCGATGCAGCCGTCGACATGGAACCAGAGGTCCTCTGCCGCCGCCAGTTCGGCAAGGGCCTGCAGATCGTCGATGGCGCCGGTGTTCACCGTGCCGGCCGTGCCGATCACGCAGGCGGGCCGGAAGCCGGCGGCGCGGTCCTCGGCGATCGCCGCCCGGAGGGCGGCGAGATCGATCCGCAGGTCGGCGTCGGTCCGGATACGGCGCAGGGCCTGGTTTCCCAGCCCGAGCGTTTCGACCGCCTTGCGATGGCAACCGTGGATCTGGTCCGAGCCGTAGAAGCGCAAGGGCTTGTCGATCGCGGCGACGCCATGCTCGCGCACGTCGATGCCGGCCTTGACGTTGCGCGCCACGGTCAGGGCGACAAGGTTGGCCATCGAGCCGCCGCTGACCAGCGTGCCGCCGGCCGAGGCCGGGAACCCCATCATCTCCTTGCACCAGTTCACCACCTGCTGGTCCAGGAAGGCGGCGGCATGATTGCCGCCGCCGAGGTTCGAGCCCTGGATCGCCGCCAGGAAGTCGGCGAGCGCCCCGGTGAAATTGCTCGATCCCATGTACCAGGCCCAGAAGCGCGGGTGGATGTTGCCCATGGGATAGGGCATGACGGTCTTGGCGACCTCGAGATAGACCTCGGCCAACGGCGCCGGCTGGCGCGGCAACGGCGCGTCGAAGAGCACCTTCACCGCCGCCGGCGTCTCCCGCCAGGCCGGTCGATTGCGGATATCGCCGAGATAGAACACGGCCTCGTCGATGATCCGGTGCGACAGCGCCCGCACGCTCGCCCAATCGTCCGGATCGAGCGTCTCCTCGGCTGTCACGCCCGAGTCGGCCCGTCCTCCATCCATGGCATCCTCCTGCGTTGCACCGTCAGGCGGCCGGGAACTGGTATCCGGGCGTCGAGCGGGACAGGGCGAGCTCCTCTTCGTCCATCTCCGCCTCGACCCCGTCGAACAGCGGCGTGCTGAGATAGCGCTCGCCGGTATCGGGCAGCATGCACAGGATCACGGAGCCGGCCGGGGCCTCCTCGGCGACGGCGCGCGCCACGGCAAAGGTGGAGCCGCCGGATATGCCGGTGAAGATGCCTTCCTGCTGCGCCAGCGCCTTGGCCCATTTCATGCCTTCGGCGCCGGCGACCGGCACGATCTCGTCATAGAGCGAGGCGTCGATCGCCTCCTGCAGCACATAGGGAATGAAATCCGGCGTCCAGCCCTGGATCGGATGCGGCTCGAAGGCCGGATGACTGACGGCAGGCGCGCCGTCGGCCGTCCGTTCCTGCACGCGGCCGCTGCCGAGGAGCTGCGCATTGGCCGGCTCGCTGAGGATGATCCGTGTCTCCGGCCGTTCCCGCCGCAGCACGCGCCCGACGCCGACGACGGTGCCGCCGGTGCCGTAGCCGGTGACGAAGCAGTCGAGCCGCGAGCCGGCGAAATCGTTGATGATCTCTCGCGCCGTCGTCGCCTCGTGGATGGCGGCATTGGCGCGGGTCTCGAACTGCCGGGCCAGGAACCAGCCATTGGCCTCGGCCAATTCGACCGCCTTCTTGTACATGCCGACGCCCTTCTGCGCCCTGGGCGTCAGCACGACCTTGGCGCCCAGCATGCGCATCAGCTTGCGCCGCTCGACCGAGAAGCTGTCGGCCATGGTCACGACCAGCGGGTAGCCCTTCTGCGCGCAGACCATGGCCAGCCCGATGCCGGTGTTGCCGCTGGTGGCCTCGACGACGGTCTGCCCGGGCTTCAGGGCGCCGGAGCGCTCGCCCTCTTCGATGATGTTGAGCGCCAGCCGGTCCTTCACCGAGGCAGCCGGGTTGAAAAACTCGGCCTTCACATAGATCGTCGCGTGGGCCGGGGCGAGATTGTTGATGCGGATCGCCGGGGTATCCCCGACGGTGTCGAGAATGCTGTCGAAGAGGCGGCCGCGGCCGGCCGTGGTCCTGCAAGCGGTTTCAGAGGACATCGGTGCTATCTCCAGTGGTCATGGCGAGCCGGACCGCCCCTGCTCCGCTCGCAGCAGACTTGCAGTCGCTCCCGAAGGGAGCAACGCGGATGCGGCTCCCCGGGTTCGGTGATAGAACAGCTGCAATGGGGCCAACGTTGGAGGGGGCGTGGAAACGCGCGTGGAATCCGCTTCGTCAGGCGAGGGCGGAGCGGAGACCGGCCTGCAGCTGCAGTTGCTCGGTCCCCTGACGATCCGCCGGGCGGGCGCCGCGCTGGACCTTCCGGCGTCGCGCAAGCTGCGCGCGCTTCTCGCCTATCTCGCCCTGGCCCCCCATCCCGTCAGCCGCAGCCGGCTGTGCGACCTGCTGTGGGACATCCCCAACGACCCGCGCAGCGAACTGCGCTGGTGCCTGAGCAGGTTGCGTCCCATCCTGGACGAGGCCGGCCATCGCCGGATCGTTGCGGCGGGCGAGATGCTGGCGCTCGATCTTTCCGGCTGCCGGATGGACGTCGCCGAGATCACGGCGGCCGCCGAGGCGGGGTTCGAAGCGCTGGATCCCGAGCGGCTGCGGGCGCTGTCGCGACTCTTCGCCGGCGACTTCCTGGAGGGGCTGGTCCTCGATCACTGCCCGCATTTCGACACCTGGCTCGCCGCGCAGCGGCGCCGTTGCCGGGCCCTGCATGCGGCGCTGCGGGAGCGCCTGGTCGCCAGCCTGCCGGCGGATGGCGACGAGAGGGCCACCCATGCCGAGCGCTGGGTCGAGCTCGCGCCGCTGGACGAGCGCGCGCATCTCACCCTCCTGGCCATCCTCGCGCGGCGCGGGCAGGCCGATGCCTGCGAGGCCCACCTTGCCGCAGCGGAGCGGCTCTTCGAAGCCGAGGGGCTGGACTTCGCCCCCGTCCGCGAGGCCTGGCGCCTCGCCAGGGCCCAACGGCCGAGCCACGCCTTGCCAGCGGCGGCACCGGCAGCGCGACCGGATGCCGGACATGCCGCCCCTTCCCGCCGCGCCTCGCTCGCGGTGATGCCCTTCGCCGAAGAAACAGGCCCCCGCGGCGGAGTGGCGGATGGCTTGACCCACGACATCATCACCCGCCTGGCCAAGCTCAGGGATCTCTTCATCATCGCACGCGGCTCGGTCTTCGCCCTTGCGGGCGAGGGCATCGGTCCCGAGGAAGCAGGACGCAGGCTGGGCGTCGACTATATCGCAGGGGGCACCGTGCGGTGCCAAGCCGGCCGCATCCTGGTCCGGGTCGACCTCGTCGAGGTCGAGACGGCCCGGATCGTCTGGGCGGAGACCTTCGACTGCCGGTCCGACGACACCTTCCTCGTCATCGACCAGATCGGCAACAGCATCGTCTCCTCCATCGCGTCCGAGATCGAAACGGCCGAGCGCAACCGCGCCATCCTCAAGCCGCCGAACTCGCTCGATGCCTGGGAAGCCTATCATCGCGGCCTCTGGCACATGTATCGCTTCACCAAGGCCGAGAACGAGCAGGCCCGGCACTTCTTCGAGCTGTCCGTCCGGCTCGATCCTACATTTGCCCGCGCCCATGCCGGCCTGTCCTTCACCCATTGGCAAAGCGGCTTCCAGCGCTGGGGCGATCGCGACCGCGAGGGCGGCCTCGCCCTCGAAGCGGCCTCCCGGAGCCTCCTTGCCGACGACCTCAACCCCTCGGCCCACTGGGCGATGGGCCGGGCCCTGTGGCTGCGCGGACGACAGGACGATTCGCTGCACGAGCTGGGAAAGGCGGTCGACCTCAGCCCGAACTTCGCTCTCGGGCACTATGCGCTATCCTTCGTCCATTCCCAGTCGGGCGATCCCCAAGCCGCCATCGGCTCTTCCGATCACTCGCGCCATCTCAGCCCGTTCGATCCGCTGCTGTTCGGCATGCTGGGAGCCCGGGCCATGGCCCATGTCCGCCTCGGCGAGTTCGAGGAAGCCGCGGAGTGGGCCGTCAAGGCGGCCGCGCGCCCCAACGCACACACCATCATCCTGGCGATCGCCGCCCATTGCCTGGCGTTGGCCGGACGGATCGAGGAAGGTCGCAGCTTCTGTGCCGCCATCCGCGCGACACTGCCCCATTATTGCGCCGACGACTTCCTGGCAACGTTCCGCTTCGCGCCGGACGCCGAGGCGCTGTTCCGGCAGGGCGCCAGGCGCATCGGGCTGGGATGATCCTCCGAGCCGCTATGGCAGCATGTGCGCCAGCGCGGCTTCGACCGGCCGGCTCGAAATCTGCATCGCCCCGTCGAACGGACCGTCCAGCTCCAGGATCAGGAAGATCGAGGAGCCGATGGCGAGCGCGCAGACCAGGAAAGCCGCATACACGGTTTCGTTGCAGGGCGCGTTCAGTCCGAAGCTGGCGAAGATGGCGGTGACCCAACACACGAGGATGACGATCATGACCGGCCGCACGCTCGGCTCCGACCGCTCGATCGACAACCAGCGCTGGCGCATCAACGAAGTCGAGACCTGCAAGGCCTGGTCCGCGAGCCAGCGCTGGTCGGGATTGGCCGGCGCCAGGGCGCGGATCGCATCCCGCACCCCTTCCAGCATCTCGCCGGCCTCGCGATGCTCGACCAGGAACGGGCTGGCGCCCTGGTCCGGCCAGGTGTTGTGCAGGAAGGTGCGGGTGTAGTCGCGTAGCTGGCGCCGCGCCACCAGCGCCTCGTCGCCATAATTGCGCAGGGCGGTATCCAGCATGGTCAGGTCGGCGCTGTAGGCGCGCACGGCCGTGTCGCTGTTGTCGAAGGAGGTCTTGACCGTGGCTATGAGCAGACCGAGGACAAGCGACGCCAGCACCGACAGCATGCCGGTGCCGAGCCGGATCACGTCCTGCGTGTCTTTCGTCATATGCGCCTGCGGCAGCAACCGGGTGAGATGCAGCCCCGCCAGCCCGCCGGCGAAGACACAGGCCGTGACCAGGAAGCTCGTTACGAGCACGTTCATCGACATCCCATTCCGTTCGACCGCCGATCGCGGCGGCCCCGGGCTCCCCGGGCCGCCATGGCCGCGCCTGCCTCGGTCAGGCCGCCCCGCCGCGTGGTGCGCGCGGACAGGGGCGTGCCGAAGCGCGCCTCGACCTCGCGCCCCAAGCAGGTTCGAGAGAGAACCTGCCTGCATTTGTGAGTCGGACCAGCATTGTTTTTGGATTGAGGATGCAAAATCAATCGTGGCGAGAGCACGAGAAGCGCCTAGTAGGCCAGCGCAATGAAATTGCGGACGACGGTCGAGGTCTCGCCACGGCGATAGGCCAGCGCCAGTTGCGCCATCGGCGCCTCGCCCTGCACGTCGCGGTAGACGACTCCGGTGACCTGCAGTTGCCGCATCGATGCCGGGACCAGGGCGACGCCGAGCTCCGCCGCAACGAGGTTGACGACGGAGCTCATCTGCGGGGCCGACTGGCCGAGGATGGGCTCGAAGCCTGCCCGCCGGCATGCTGCGATCACCGTATCGTACAGCGTCGGCCCGACGGCGCGCGGGGTGAGGATGAACGCGTCGTTGCGCAGCAAGGCGAGATCGATCTCGGCGAACGCAGCCGCCGGATGGCCCGACGGCAAGACGACGAGCATGGGCTCCAACGCCAGGCGGCGCACGCGCAGATCCTCGCCCTCCGCCGATCCCGAGCGCAGGAAGACGGCGTCCAGCTCGCCATCCCTGAGGCGGGCGATCAGGCGGGTGGTGTTCGCTTCCTCGAGCGTGAGGTCGACGTCCGGATAGGCGCGACGGAAGGACCTGATCGTCGACGTCACCGCCGGATTGAAGGGAGCCGAGCCGGTGAAGCCGACACGGAGCGATCCGACTTCCCCGCGCGCGGCACGCCGGGCCGCGCGCACGGCACGCTCGGCCTGAGCCGGCATGCCCCCGACATGATCCAGGAAGGCGCGGCCCGCTTCCGTCAATTCCGCCCCGGACGGAATGCGATGGAACAGCGCGGCTCCGACCTCGGCCTCCAGATCCCTGATCTGTTGGCTGAGGGGCGGCTGGCCGATGCCGACCCGAGCCGCGGCGCGGGTGAAGTTCCGTTCTTCCGCGACGGCCAGGAAATAGCGGATGTGGCGCAGCTCCATCAGTGCCAAAAGCTATCGAGAAAGCCAGCATCATATATTGGACCGGCGGTCCATGCGGCGTCAAATATCCCGCAGCATACGAGATGGCCGCGATGGATGCCCGTTCCAGCAATGAAATCTCAGCCGGCTTCGGCAGCGGCATGACCGAGGGCGGCCCCTCCGGCGGACGGCGGCGGCAGCCGGCGCCTTCATGGATCGAAAGCGGCTCGCGTGCCTATCGGCGCACCAGCCTCGCCCTGTTCCTGGCCGGCTTCGCCACCTTTTCGCTGATGTACTGCGTGCAGCCGCTGCTGCCCGCCTTCACCGCCGAGTTCGACATCACCCCGGCCGAAAGCTCGCTGGCGCTCTCGCTGACGACCGGCTTCCTGGCGCTGTCCATCCTGTGCGCCGGCCCGCTCTCCGAGGCGCTGGGCCGCCGCGGCCTGATGTTCGCGACGATGGGCGGCGCGTCCCTCCTCAACATTGCCGCGAGCCTGGCTCCGAGCTGGCATGCCCTGCTTGCCGCCCGGGCGCTCGAAGGGGTCGTGCTCGGCGGCGTGCCGGCGGTGGCGATGGCCTATCTTGCCGAGGAGATCCACCCGAGCGGTCTCGGCTCGGCCATGGGCCTGTATGTCGGCGGCACGGCCCTCGGCGGCATGATCGGCCGCGTCGGCGTCGGCGTGCTCGGCGAGTTCAGTTCCTGGCGCGTGGCGCTGGGCACGCTTGGCGCCGTCGGCATGCTGGCAGCGATCGGCTTCATCATGCTGCTGCCGCCATCCCGCAATTTCGTCCGGCGGCCGGGCTTCGACGCGAGGTACCACCTCGGGGCTTGGCTCGGCCATCTGGCCCACGGCAGCCTGCCCTGGTTGTTCCTGATCGGCTTCCTGGCGATGGGGGCCTTCGTCACGGTCTACAATTATGCAGGATTCCGGCTGGCGGCGCCGCCCTACGACCTCAACCAGGCGCAGGTCAGCCTGATCTTCGTCGCCTATCTGTTCGGCGCCGCGGCATCCTCGGCGGCCGGCGTCCTGGCCGACAGGCTTGGGCGCGGCAGAGTCCTCCTCGCCGGCATCGCAATCGCCGTCGCCGGACTCGCCCTGACGCTCCTGCACGCCCTGGCCGGCGTGATCGGCGGCATCGTCATCCTGACGGTCGGGTTCTTCGTCACCCATTCGGTGGCCAGCGGCTGGGTCGGACGTCTGGCGACGAACGCCAAGGGCCATGCCGCCTCGCTCTATCTCCTGGCCTATTATCTCGGCTCCAGCCTGATGGGCTCGGCCGGCGGCTGGTTCTGGGCGGAAGGCGGCTGGCCGGCCGTCGCGACCTTCACGGGCGCGCTGTTCGTCGTGGCATTCGTTGCCGCGCTCCGCCTCGGCAACCCGACGCCGGCACGGCGCCGGGACCATCGCTGAGGCGCGAGCGGACGGAGCGGCCGTCGCCTATGGCGTCGCTCCCGGCGTCGGCTTCATCTCGCCGAGCATGGTCGGGATCAGCTCCGACACGGTCGGATGGATCGGCACGGCGCGCTGGAGCACGGTGTAGGGCAGGCCGGCATTGACGATGTCGAGGACGCCGTGGACCGCCTCGTCGCCTCCCGGCCCGAGAATGGCGGCGCCGAGGATCTTCTGCGTGCCGGCGTCGACGACGACCTTCATGAAGCCCTGCGTCTCCCCCTTCTCGACCGCCCGGCCCACCCGCGTCATCGGCCGGAAGCCGACGAGCAGCGGCCGGCCGGTGGCATGGGCCTCGGCCTGCGTCATGCCGACCCGACCGAGCGGCGGATCGACATAGAGTGCATAGGCCGGCACACGCTCGCTGACCCGGCGCTGCTCGCCGTCGAGCAGGTTGGCGGCGACGATCTCGAAGTCGTTGTAGGCGGTATGGGTGAAGGCGCCGCGGCCGTTGCAGTCGCCGAGCGCCCAGATACCGGGGACATTGGTGGCAAGGCCGTCGTCGACCGTGATGAAGCCGCGCCCGTCCGTCGCCACGCCGGCCCGGTCGAGCCCGAGATCGTCGGTGTTCGGGCGCCTGCCGACGGCGAGCAGCGCGTCCGAGCCGACGACCTCCGGCTCGCCCTCGCGGCAATCGAGCCCGACCGCCACGCCGTCGGCATGGGGCGCGAAGCGGATGCAGGCCGCGCCGGTGCGCACGGCGATGCCCTCGCCCTCCAGAATGACACGAATGGCCTCGGAGACATCCTCGTCCTCGCGGGCGACGAGGCGCGGCCCCTTCTCGACGACGGTGACGGCGGCACCGAAGCGGCGATACATCTGAGCGAATTCGAGGCCGATATAGCTGCCGCCGATCACCACGAGATGGCGCGGCACCCGGTCGAGCCTGAGGATGGAGGTGTTGGTGAGATAGGGCACCGTGTCGACGCCCGGCATGTCCGGCACGACCGCACGGCCGCCGACATTGACGAAGATGCGCGGCGCGGTCAGGACCTCCTCGCCGACGCGCACGCTGTCCGGTCCGATGAAGCGGGCATGACCGGTGAACACCGTGCAGCGGTCCATGCCGCGCAGCCAGCCTTCGACGCCGGTGCGGGCGTTGCGCGACACCGTGTCGGCGCGGGCCTTGACCCGGGCCATGTCGATGCGCACCGGCGCGTCGAGCATGACGCCGTAATCGGCGCCGCGACGCACGAGATGGGCGGCATAGGCGCTGGCCACCAGGGTCTTGGTCGGCATGCAGCCGGTGTTGACGCAGGTGCCGCCGAAGAGCTTGCGCTCGACCATCGCCACCGACATGCCGGCGGCGGTCAGGCGCCCGGCGAGGGAGGGGCCGGCCTGGCCGGCGCCGATGATGATCGCGTCGAAGCGGCTCATCGGACCGCCGCCACCGTCAGCAGCGCCACCACGACGGCGACCGCATCCTCCAGGAAGGCGGCCGGACGGTCGCTGCCGAAGGCCTCGGCGAGCCGCCCGCGGGCCGCCCGGCCGCCGAGCGTGCCGATGACGGCGCCGACCACCCCGGCGACCGCCCCCGGCCAGAGCGCGGCGCCGGACACGCCGATCGCGGCGCCGGCAACCGCGCCCACGACGAGGCGCGTGCCGAACTGCACGGGCACCGTGCGGCTCGGCGTCGAAGGCAGCTGGTCGGTGACGAACTCGGCGAGGGCGGCCAGCGTCAGGATCCAGGGCGTCCAGGCGTAGCCGAGGAAGGCGAGCCATGTGCCGCCGAGGTCGATCCAGCCCAGATGCGCGGCCCAGCTGACCGCCGCCGGCGCCGTCATGGCGCGCAGGCCGGCAACGATGCCGATAAGGCAGGCGAGGAGCAGGGGCATGGACGGTTCCTCTTACCGCATGGCAACCAGCATCGCCGGTTTCGGCGGGAAAGGAAATGGCCATCATGCACTGTCGCAGCGATCCCGATGCGCGGCCGCTGTGTCACGCGACAAAGGCCAGGCACGGGTGGCGGTCAAGGCGACGCCCCCGCAATCGTCCAGGCCAGGCTTGTCCCGGCCAGGACGGAAGTCTCGCACCAAGGATTCTTGCGGCCGCGTTACCCGTGACGATCGTCAGACGAAGACCATGCCGCCGTCGACCAGCAGCGACTGGCCGGTCATGAAATCCGAATCCGACGAGGCCAGGAAGCGGGCGACGCCGACGAGGTCGTCCGGCTGGGACGAGCGGCCGAGCACGGCCGTCGCCGCGAACTGGTTGAAGGCTTCGTTCTCGCCCTTGGTCAGGCCGTGATCGCGGAAACCCTTGTCGATCACCTTCCACATGTCGGTGGCGACCACGCCGGGGCAGATGGCGTTGACGTTGATCTTCTGCGCGCCGAAGGCGCGCGCCGCTGCCTGGGTCAGGGCAACCACGCCGAACTTGCTGGCGCAGTAATGGGCCAGGGGCTCATAGCCCTGCTTGCCGGCGATCGAGGCCGTGTTGATGATCTTGCCGCCGCCGCCCTGGGCGATCATCGTCTTGATCGCTTCCTGCATGCAGATCAGCACGCCGAGCGCGTTCACGTCGGTGACGAAGCGCCAGTCGTCCTCGGTGATGTCGAGGAAGGGCATGGTCTGGGCCACGCCGGCATTGTTGAAGATCACGTCGAGCCGGCCATGCGCCCTTACAGCCTCGTCGATCATGTGCCGCACGCCCTTGCGCTCGCGCACGTCGACCGTCACGGCGATGGCCGCGCCGCCGGCCGCCCGGATCTGTTCGGCGGTCGAGCGGGCATTGTCCTGCGACGAATCCGCGATGGTGATCAGGCCGCCGTCGGCCGCCAGGGCATGGGCGATGGTGGCGCCGATGCCGCGGCCCGCGCCGGTGATGACGATGCTCTTGCCCTTCAGATTTGTCGGCATGGCATATCCTCCTTTCGGCCGCCGAGACGCGGCCGTTGCTGTCTGGTGGGTGGATGGAACGGCGGGAGCCTGCGGCTCACCCGCCGATATGGTGAAGCAGAAGCTCGTTGACCCGGTTCGCCTTCTCCATCTGCACCATGTGGCCGGCACCGTCGATGATCTCGGCCCGCGCCCTGGCGCCGAGCGCCGCGGCATGAGCGGCGGGGATGATGCGGTCGGAGGCGCCCCAGACGACCAGGGTCGGCGGCGCGGCGCCAAGGCCGGAGACAAGGGCCTCCGCCTGCCGGCCGCCGGCGAACAGGTTCGACGACAGCGCCGACAGGGCGGCCTCGACCCCGTCGAGGCGTTTGTACTTCAGCACGTCGTCGATGAGCTGGCGGCTGACCAGGCCCGGATCGAAGAAGAGCTGCTCCAGCACCGGCTTCAGCTCGCGGCGGCTGTTGATCGTGGCGAAGCCGGTGATGTAGTCGCCGTTGATCTCCGGCCCGAGGCCGGCGGAGCTGATCAGGGATAGGGAGCGCACGCGGTCCGGCGCGTCGATGGCGGTACGCAGGGCGATCGCCCCGCCCATCGAATGGCCGACGAGATGTGCCGCCTTGATGTCGAGCGCATCCATGAAGCCGATCAAAGCCTGCGAAAGGCCGGCCAGCGTCGGCTGCTTCAGCGCCTTCTCCGACTGGCCGTGCCCGGGCAGGTCGAGGGCGTAGACGGTCGCCTTGGCGGCCAGGGCGTCGATGTTGAACAGCCAGTTGTCGAGGTCGCCGCCGAAGCCATGGACCAGGATGACGGTCTCCGCCCCATCCCCGCGCTTGGCGTAGCGCAGCGTGCCGGCCGGCGTTTCGACGAAATGATAGCGTGGCGCCGCTTCCGCCTCCTCCTCGTCGTCGCCGGCGGGAGCAACATAGCCGGCGACGAAGGCGTCGATCTCGGCATCCGGCACGTCGTCCTCGGCCAGCACGCCGAGCAGCGCCTTGACGGGATAGACGGTGTCGGCCTCGCCGACAATGCGCCGGAGCGTGCCGGCGTCGCCCGCCTCGACCACGCCGGCGATCTTGTCGGTCTCGACCTCCAGGATCTCGTCGCCGACGGCGACCCTGGAACCGGCGGGCATCAGCCAGCCGGTCACCTTGCCCTCCGACATCGACAGCCCCCATTTGGGCATGACGATCGGCTTGATGCGTTCCGTGTTCATCTGGATCTCCTCGTGGAGTCGCGGGTCGGCGTCGGCCTCGGCGGCTGCCGGACCCGCGACACGGCGTTTGGGAACGATTGGTGCGTCCGGGGCCGTCGGCCCCGGCGATGACGTCCGTGGAAGGCGCGGGCTTCCGGCTCAGGCGGCCAGCGCGCGGGCGGTGGTCCGCGCCGCCGCGGCGGCGATGGCATCGGCGGTCGGGACGTAGATGTCTTCCAGCACCGGCGAGAACGGCACCGGCGTGTGCGGCGCGGTCACCATCTGCGGCGCCGCCTTGAGCGCGCCGAAGGCGTGCTGGGAGACGTAGGCGGCGACGTCGCAGGCGATCGAGCAGCGCGGATTGGCCTCGTCGACCACGACCAGGCGACCGGTGTTCTCCACGCTCTCGATCACCGTGTCCCAGTCGATCGGCGACAGGGTGCGCAGGTCGATCACCTCGGCCTCGACGCCGTCGCGGGCGAGCTTGCCCGCCGCCTCGACGGCGCGGTGCACGGTGAGGCCGTAGCTGACGATGGTGACGTCCCGGCCGTCGCGCACCACGTTCGCCTCGCCGAGCGGGATTGTATAGGACTCTGCCGGCACATCGGTCTCGTGGCCGTAGAGGTTCTTGTGCTCGCAGAAGATGACGGGGTCGTTGTCGCGGATCGACTGGATCAGCAGGCCCTTGGCATCATAGGCGTTGGAAGGACATACGACCTTCAGGCCGGGCACATGGGTGAAGAGCGGGGTCAGCATCTGCGAATGCTGCGCCGCGGCGCGGAAGCCGGCGCCGACCATCGCGCGGATCACCACCGGGGTCGTGGCCTTGCCGCCGAACATGTACTTGAACTTGGCCGCCTGGTTCAGGATCTGGTCGAAGCACACGCCCATGAAGTCGAGGAACATCAGTTCCGCCACCGGGCGCATGCCGCAGGCGGCCGCGCCGATGGCGGCGCCGATATAGGCCGATTCCGACAACGGCGTGTCGAGCAGCCGCCCGCCATGCTTGGCGTGCAGCCCCTTGGTGACGCCGAGCACGCCGCCCCAGGCGTCGATCTCGCCGGGCGTCCCGGCGCCGCCGACAATGTCTTCGCCGAGCAGGATGACGGTGGGATCGCGGCGCATTTCGAGGTCCAGCGCCTCGTTGATCGCCTGTTTGACGCTGATCTTGCGGGCCATGGTTGAATCCTCCGGAAATCTGGGATGTCGGGCTGTCAGTAGGAGGCGTAGACGTCGGTCAGGAGCTCGGCCGGCAGCGGCAGCGGCGCCCCCTTGGCGGAGGTCACGGCATCGTCGATCAGAGCCGCCACCTCGCGGTCGATCAGGGCGAGGTCGGCCGCGCCCAGCACGCCGGCCTCGGTGACACGGGCGGCGAACAGCTTGAGGCAGTCGCGCGTCTCGCGGTTGGCCTCGTTCTCGCCCTTGGCCTTGTAGGTCTGGGCGTCGCCCTCGAAATGGCCGAAGAAGCGGATCATCTTGCATTCCAGCAGGGCCGGTCCCCCGCCCTCGCGCGCCCGGCGGACGATCTCTCCGGCCGCCTCGTAGACGGCGAAGAAGTCGGTGCCGTCGACCGTGACGCCCGGCAGGCCGAAGCCCGAGGCACGGTCGACGTAGGAATCGACGCCGGTGGCGTAGTCGACCGAGGTGGATTCCGCATAGCCGTTGTTCTCCACCACGAAGATCACCGGCAGGTTCCAGACCACGGCGAGGTTCATGCTCTCCAGCACCGTGCCCTGGTTCGAGGCGCCGTCGCCGAAGAAGGTGATGCCGACACCGCCGTCGCCGCGGAACTTTGCCGCCAGGCCGGCGCCGCAGATCAGCGGTGCGCCGGCGCCGAGGATGCCGTTGGCTCCCATCATGCCCTTGGAGAGGTCGGCGATGTGCATCGAGCCGCCCTTGCCGCGGCAGGAGCCCGAGCTCTTGCCGTAGATCTCCCCCATCATTTCATGGACGTCGACGCCCTTGGCGATGCAGTGACCGTGGCCGCGATGGGTCGAGGCGATACGGTCGAGGTCGTTGAGGTGCATCATGATGCCGGTGGCGCAGGCCTCCTCGCCGGCATAGAGATGCACGAAGCCGGGAATGTCGCCCTTGGCGAATTCCACATGCAGCCGCTCCTCGAAATCGCGGATGGTGCGCATGGTCCGGTAGGCCTTGAGGAGCTCCTCCCGGGACAAGGGGAAGGGGTTGTTGGACATGGCAGTTCCTCCTTGGTTCTTCAGGCTGTTGCAAAGTGCCGGCCGCTGGCGCGCATCAGTCCGCGCGTCGAGGCGAAGCGCATCACCGCGGCCACGTCGACGGTGCGGAACGCCCGGTCGACGAGGGTGATGGCGACCGTCTGGTGGCCGTCGAAGGCCAGTTCCCGCTCGCCGTCGAGGGCTATGGCGCCGGCGTTCAGGCTCGGCGAGAACGGCACGCCGGCCGGCATGCGGCGCCAGTCCTCGATGCCGACCGGCTCGACCATGCCCGGCGCGATCGGTGCCCGCAGCACGACAGGGGCAAGATGCGCCGGACCGAGCTGGACCATCATGCCGCCGGGCTCGTCGCGGGCGACCGGCTCGATCAGGCCGGCGATCGCCGACATGCCGATCACCTCCGGGTCGGCGAAGGTGACGAAGAGCTCGCGGAAGGTGTCGGCGCGCCACAGCGCCCTCGCCCCGACATAGCGGTCGGTGACGATAGCGACGTCGACCAGCGCGACCTCCGGCTCGGCACCGTCGACCGCGACCTCGATGGTCTTGTTCAGGGCGAAGGCAATGCCGGCAGGGACGCAGCCCGACACCGACAGGGCCGTCGCCAGCGCGACGATCGTCGGCTCGCGATGCTCGGGGAAGGCGTTGTTGGTCCCGGTGGAGATGCCGGCGATCGGCACGCTGCCGCATTGCGGGACGACGGCGCGGTGCGTGCCGTCGCCGCCGAGCACGATGATCGCCGCGACGCCGGCCTTGCCCATCAGCCGTGCCGCGCGCCTGGTGTCCTCCACCGTGCCCGTGACCGGCATGTCGAGGAAGGACAGCTCGGGAAAGCGCGTCTCGCCGGCGGCGCGGGAGCGCTCGATACCGCGCACGACATGGCCGCGGATGCCGCCCCGCTCCGGCATCATCAGCACCCGTCCGACGCCGCCGGCGGCGAGGGCCGCCAGAGCGCGCAGCACGATATTGGCCCGGTCGGCGATCTGCAGGCTGCTCGCATTGGCCACGACCCGCCGGATGTCGCGGGCCGAGACCGGATTGGCGATGATGCCGACCATGGGCGCCATCTGAGGCGACATCGGCCTTCTTCCCTGGCTGTTTTTCGTTGCCGGAAAGACAGCAAGGACGATGCCAGACTGACGCGAATCCTCAACCTGTTGTTTTTACAGGCGGATAGGCCCTCGCCCTCTCGAACTGTGGCGTGGTGCGCCTGCCGCACCTGTGGCGTCTCATGCAACAGGTGCGGCGTCCTGCCGCACACCCGCTCCGGACAGGCGCCTCGTCATCGGGGAGCACGGACCGGTCCTCGCGCGCGCTCCGACGCTGCCGGATCAATCGCGCCGGTGCGGCGGCACGATGCCGTGGCGGCGCATCTGGCGGTGCACCGTGGTGCGGTCGAGCCCGAGCTCTCGCGAGACGGCCGAGACGTTCCAGTGATGCGCCCGGAGCACGGCCTCGAGGCGCTCGCCCTGCCCGGCCGACTGTACGGCGGCGCAGGAAGCGTATACCGGCGCATGCGACGCGGGCCAGCCGTCGCCGAAGCTCGCGGACCGGACGCTGTCCGGCAGGTCCTCGACCTCGATCAGCCCGCCTCCCGCCACGGCGCAGGCATAGTCGAGCGCATTGATGAGTTCGCGGATGTTTCCGGGCCAGCCATAGGCCTTGAGCACGTTCATCGCCGTCGGCGACAGGCGGGCGGGGGCTCCCTCGCGCTTGCCGAGGAGTTCGCGGATCAGCCATTCCAGGTCGGCACGCCGGCGCAGCGCCGGCAGGGCGAGCACGGCACCGTTGAGGCGGAAATACAGATCCTCGCGGAACCGGCCGGCCTTCACCTCCTCGACAAGGTCGCGGTGCGTGGCGGCGATGACGCGGATATTGACCGGCATCGGCCGCGTCCGGCCGATAGGCGTCACCTCGCGCTCGGCCAGCACGCGCAGGAACCGGGTCTGGGATGCGAGCGGCATGTCGCCGATCTCGTCAAGGAACAGGGTGCCGCCGTCGGCCGCGAGGACGAGGCCCTTCTTGCCCTTGCCGCTGGCTCCGGTGAAGGAGCCCGCCTCGTAGCCGAAGAGCTCTGCCTCGATCAGGCTTTCCGGCAGCGCCGCGCAGTTGACGGCGACGAACGGCTTGCCGGCACGCGCGCTCGAGGCATGCAAGGCCTTGGCCAGGTGCTCCTTGCCGGTGCCGGTCTCGCCATGGATGAGCAGGCTCATCTGGGTGTTGACCAGCTTGGCGGCACGGCCGACAACGTCCTGCATCTGGGCATCGCCGCTGAACAGGGCCTGCAGGGCCTTCGGCAGGACCGGGGCAGGCGCGACCGCCGCGCGCGACGGGGACGGAGCCGGCGGCGGCAGGGTCTGGGCAAACAGGGTGGTGCCACTGGCCACGAGGCGGACGGCGCGCTGGGTCGTCGGCCGCGAATGCGCGAAGCGCGGCAGGTCGTCGACACCGAAATCGAACAGCTCGCTCACCAACCGGCCGATCGGGCCGTGGTCGCCGCGCTGGCGTCCTCCGCGCTGCCCCTCGCGCAGGAAGAGCTGCCGCGCCCGGTTGTTGACACCCATGATGCGGCCGGAGGCATCGACGGCGACGACGAAATCGGGGTCGACATCGGCAAATTCGAGCGAGGCAGACAGCTTCAGGATCCACTGGTCACGGAAGCGGTTCAGCAGGTTGGCGATCTCGATCTTGTGGGCGAAGGACTTGACGAGTTGCAGGGCCAGGAACTGGCTTTCCTTCGGCTCGGGCGAGCGCAAAGCGGAGATGTCGAGCACCGCGGCGAGATCGCCGCTGCAATCGAACACCGGCGCTGCCGTACAGGTCAGCGGGATATGGGTGGCGTCGAAATGGTCGGTCTGGTGCACGATCAGCGGCTCGCCCGTGGCGATGCAGGTGCCGACCGCGCAGGTGCCGGCGTGCCCCTCGTTCCAATCCGCGCCGAGATAGAGGCCGGCGCGCATCAGGTTGTTGTTGAAGGTCGGGTCGCCGATGAAGTCGACGGTTATACCCTTGGCGTCGGTCAGCAACAGGACGTAGCCGAGGCCCGCCACCTGGCGGTAGAGCGTCTCCAGACCGAAGCGGGCGGTGTGGAGGAACTCGTCCATGGCATCCTGATGCTCGCGCAGCAGCGCCCGCGTGACGATGCACGGATCGCGCAGCGTCACCGGGTCGAGCTTGTGCTCGGAGACGCAGCGCAGCCAGGAATCCTGGATGATGGCGTCACGCCGGGTCGCATGGCCGTTCGCAGCGCGCACCAGTTCATGGATGTGCGCCGCCTGTTCCTCTCGCACGACGATCCTCCCAGATCGTTGCTTTCGCGGACTGTCGCGCCGATCGGCCGATATGGCAAGGCGGTCCTCCCGCCCGCCGGTCTTCGCCCATGCCCGCGCCGGGGATGGCGGCCGAGCCGCCCCTCAGCCGGCGGCGGACACCCGGACCAGCAGCTTGCCGAAATTGCGTCCCTGCAGCAGGCCGATGAAGGCCTCGGGCGCCGCGTCGAGTCCTTCGACGATGTCCTCGCGGTAGCGCACGCGGCCATCGGCGATCCAGCCCGCCATCTCCCGGTAGAAGGCCGGCCGCTGGTCGGCGAACTCGCGCTGGATGAAGCCGCGCAGGGTCAGGCTCCTGGACAGGACCTGGCGCATCAGCAGCGGCAGGCGGTCGGGACCGGGGAACGGGCCGGCTGCGTTGTACTGGGCGATCAGGCCGCAGACGGGGATGCGGGCGAACTCGTTCAGCAACGGGAACACCGCGTCCCACACGCCGCCGCCCACATTCTCGAAATAGACGTCGATGCCGTCCGGGCAGGCCCGGTGCAGCCGTTCCGGGAAGTCCGTGGCGCGATGATCGACGACGGCATCGAACTTGAGCTCGTCCCGGACGAAGGCGAGCTTGTCGGGGCCACCGACGATCCCGACGGCGCGCGCGCCCTTGATGCGGGCGATCTGCCCCACGGCCGAGCCGACCGGGCCGCTCGCCGCCGCCACCACGACAGTCTCGCCGGCTTTGGGCCGCCCGATGTTGAGCAGGCCGGCATAGGCGGTGAACCCGGGCATGCCGAGCACGCCGAGCGCCGTCGAGACCGGCGCGGCGGCCGGATCGAGCTTGCGCAGGCCGGCGCCATCGGAAAGAGCGTAGGCCTGCCAGCCCGAATGGGAGAGGACGATGTCGCCGGGCGCATAGTCCGGGTGGCTGGACTCGACGACCTGCGCGACCGTGCCGCCTTCCATCACGTCGCCGACCTCGACCGGCGCGGCATAGGAGCGCGCGGCGTCCATGCGTCCGCGCATATAGGGATCGAGCGACAGGAAGAGCACGCGCAGCAGGACCTGCCCGGCCTGCGGACTCGGTACCGGCGCCTCCTCGAGACGGAAATTCGCCGCGACCGGCGCTCCCGACGGTCGCGAGGCCAGCACGATGCGCCGATTGAGCATGCTGTTCATCGCCGATCTCCCTCGATCAGGTCCGCGCCCCGCCGCCAGCCGGCCGCATCGTCGCACGCGCATCGATCCTGTCCACGAGAAAGTCGATGAACGCACGGATCCGAGCGGCAAGGTGGTCGTGTCCGGCGAACACGGCGTGGACGAGTTCCGTATCCTCTGGATTGTAGGGCTCCAGCAGCGGCACCAGCGTGCCGGCGTCGAGATCCGGCTGGACGTGGAACTGGCCGAGCCGGGCGATGCCGAGGCCCGACAGGCAGAGCCGGCGCATCGTCGGAGCGTTGTCGGTCTGGACATTGCCAGGGACCGGCCTGGCATAGGTCGCTCCGGAACCGGGATCGCGGAACGGCCAGCCATCGGTGCCGCGGCGAAAATTGAACGTCAGGCAATTGTGACCGTCGAGGTCATCCGGCGCCCCCGGCACGCCGTGCCGATCGAGATAGGCCGGCGAAGCCACCAGGACCCGCCGGCTCTCCATGATCTTGCGTGCCTTGAGCATCGAGTTGCGCAGGGGCCCGGAGCGGATGGCGATGTCGGCGCGCTCGTCGTCGAGGTCGGCGACGGTGTCGGTCACGGACAGGTCGAGCTCGACCTTCGGAAACAGGGCGAGGAAATCCGGCACCAGCGGCACGACATGGCGCACGCCGAAGCCGGTCGAGACGCTGACCCTGAGCTTGCCGCGCGGCGCCGCGCCGGCGCCGCCCGCGACGACATTCTCGGTCTCCTCGATCTCGGCCAGGATGCGGTTGGCGCGCTGCAGATAGATCTCGCCCTCCGGCGTCAGCTGCAGCACGCGGGTCGAGCGAACCAGGAGATGTGCCCCGAGCCGATCCTCGATCCGGGTCACAGCCTTGCTGACGGCCGAGGGCGAGAGCCCGAGCCGGCGGCCGGCCGCGGAGAAACTGCCGCTTTCCGCCGCTTCGACGAACACCTCCATCTCGCCCGCCCGGTTGTTCATCGCCGCATCCCGCCTTTGAATTCAGTTCAAAGGTATTTGGACATTACCTCCAAGCGTCGCGCAAGCAGGCTGTTCCTTGCCGCGGCGGAGGCCGTGATCGGCCGATCCGCCGCTCCGATCCCGGGCGGGGAAGCGCCCGCCGGCCATGCCGCTTGCTCTGCCTGTGCGATCGAGCACACCGGCTCCGCGCCGTCGATGGGAATGACCGGATATCAACGGAGGTCGCGGCGGCGCAATGCCGGCGCACCCGATCGGGACGCGGAGCGAAGCCGGCCGTGCCCGCCTCGAACAACGGCTTGGGTGGTTGAAGAGACGCATGCGATCAGTGCTTCCGTTCGATGATGGCGCGGCTGCGCCAAGCCCGGTCGATGCAGGCCGGCGCGACGGCGAGGGCGGCGCGGCGCCGGGACGCGGCCACCGGATGCCGCGGGCCGGGCTTGTGCCCGCGACAACGGCAAGGCCTCGCTTCTCCGTTCCGGTTTGAGGCAAAGACCTGTCCATGGCCCCGTTCACCTCGCTTCACATCTCGGCCGACGCCCTGCCTCCCCACGACTGCGTGGAGGTGCTGCGGGAGAATTATGGCCGCACCATCCTGAAGGTCGACCTCGAGCCGTTGCGGCGCGAGCAGCCGCGCATGGACGTGCGGCTCTGCGCCATGCCCGGCCTGGGTATCGTTACGGGCTCGTCCTCACCGTTCAGCGCCCACCATACCGTCCGCCATATCGACAGCGACGACCTCGTCCTGCTGGTGGCCATCGGCGGCGCCAGCGTGATGAAGCATCGCGGCCGGGAAGAGCGGATCGCGGACGGACAAGCCCTGCTGACGACCTGCGCCGAGGTCGGCTCCAACACGATGCAAACCAATTTCAGCTGCGTGAATCTGTGCATGCCCGCCAATCTGCTGGAACCGCTGATCGACGACCTGTCGGCCACCCTGATGCGGCCCATCCCCGCCGACAACGAAGCCCTGCGGCTGCTGGTGAGCTATGTCGGCCTGCTGCAGGACGCCAAGGCCTTCGCCACGCCGGAACTGCGCAGCCTGGCCGTGAGCCATGTCCATGATCTCGTCGCCCTTGCAGCCGGCGCCACCGCCGACGCAACGGAAACCGCCAGGGGCCGGGGCGTGCGCGCCGCCCGGCTCAGGGCGATCAAGACCGACGTCGTCGCCAATCTCGGCAGCCGCGACCTGTCGGCCGAACGGGTCGCCGCACGCCACGGCCTGTCGGAACGCTATTTCCGCAAGCTGTTCGAAGCCGAGGGCCGATCCTTCTCCGACTTCGTGCTGGAGCAGAGGCTGGCGCGCGCCCATCGCATGCTGGCGAGCCCGCGCTTCGCCGACCGCTCGATCAGCACCATCGCCTTCGATGTCGGCTTCAACGACCTGTCCTATTTCAACCGCACCTTCCGGCGGCGCTACGCCGTCACGCCGTCCGACGTGCGCGTCTCAACTCGCGGCGCGTGAGGACGCGGCTCAGTCGCCGAGCGGTTCCATCTCCCGCCCGGTCCGGTGGATCTGGGCATTGTACTTGATGCGGCGCACCGCCTCGCGCGCCGGCCCGTTCATCATGTAGCCGGTGGCGACCGCCATCAGGTCGATCGCCGCCAGCAGCGCGAAGCGCGACGCGGTCGGCTTCAGCGTGTCGGGATATTCCGGCACCGCGACCGCCAGCCGGATGGCGCAGGCACGCGCCAGATCGGTTTCCGGCGCGGTCACGCCGATCGTCTGGGCACGGTAGTGCCGGGCAAGCTCGACCGCCTCGATCACCTCGCGGGTGCGGCCCGTCTGGGAAATGGCGATCACCACGTCGCCCGGCCGCAAGGTCGAGGCGCTCATGCGCATGAGGTAGGGATCGCACTGGGCGCTGACGGGAATGCCATACCGGAACAGGCGATACTGGGTCTCCTGCGCCAGGGCGGTGGAACTGCCGCCGAGACCGAACACCGCCACCTGCCTGGCCTTGGCCAGAGCCTCGGCCGCCATCAGCACCTGGGCCGGGTCGAGTTGCCGTTCGGCCTCCTCCAGGGCGCGGCGCGCCTCGCCGAACACGGCGGTCCAGAACGGCATGCCGCCCTCGCCGCCGGTCGCCGGCGGCCGGCTGAGATAGAGCGCGCCGACGACCAGGCTCTGCGCCAGCTTCAGCTTGAAGTCGCGCACCCCCTCGCAGCCGATGGCACGGCAGAACCGGGTGACGGTCGGCTCGCTCACCGCCGCCCGCCGCGCCAGCGCGGCGTTGGACGCGTCCACGGCGAACTTGACGTCGTCGAGCACCACGTCGGCGACGCGGCGCTCGGCCGGGCGCAGATCAGGGTAGCAGTCCTTCACCAGCGAGATGATGTCGGGAATGCGCCCGACCTGCTCCTGCGCTCCCGGATCGCCGCCCGCCATCTGCCGTCCGCCGCCATCAGCCTCGGTCATCAGCGAGCCCCATTGTGCAGGGTCGGCGGCTGCCACGTGTCCGGCGCACCCAATCGGCGCAAGCAGTATGTAGGAAAGCAACATCACCTTCAAGCAAACATAAATTCAAACCATTCCAACGATTTATTGCACCGCACACAATCACGGCGTGAAATGATTCCGCTCATGCCTTGACAGCCAAGTTGGATAGTTACAGGCTTCGCCTGCCGATGGGGGACCCGCCGGGCCATCGCGCGATCTTCGAGGGGCGCATGAACACGGGCGACGCAGCAACCCCGAAGCTTGACGTGCGGGACGCGACCAAGGTCTACCGCACGGCGTCCGGCGATCTGCCGGCGCTCGACCGCTGCAGCCTCGATGTCAGGGCCAACGAGATCGTCTCGATCGTCGGTCCGTCGGGCTGCGGCAAGACCACGCTGCTGTGGTCGATGTCGGGCCTGCACGGGCTGACGAGCGGCGAGATCCTGCTCGACGGCAAGAGGATCGTCGGCCCGCATCCCGACATCGGCCTCGTCTTCCAGGAAGCCAACCTGCTGCCCTGGCGCAATCTCGACGCCAATATCCGCTTTCCCTTCGAGATCAAGGGCACGCAGCCGGATCGTGCCTGGATCGCCCATCTCCTCGACCGGGTCGGGCTCGACGGGTTCGGCGGCAAGTTCCCGCGCGAACTGTCCGGCGGGATGCAGCAGCGCGCCGCCATCGTCCGTGCCCTGGCGCTGAAGCCCTCGGTCCTGCTGATGGACGAGCCTTTCGGCGCACTCGACAGCTTCACCCGCGAGGAGATGAACCGACTGGTCGAGGAGATCTGGCTGGAGACCAAGACGACCATCGTCTTCATCACCCACAGCATCGAGGAAGCCATCTTCCTGTCCGACAAGGTGGTGGTGCTCAGCCCGCGGCCGGGCCACGTCGCCCGCGAATACCGCGTGCCGTTCCCGCGGCCGCGCTCGCTGGAGATCATGGCGACGAAAGAGGTCTTCGACCTCACCAACACCATCAAGCTGGACATCGTCGGGGAGCGGGCCGGCCTGGCATCGCGCTCCCGGGCGCAGGCCGGAACCGTCAGCCGAGGACTCGTGTCGTGAGCGCAGGCGATCCTATCCCCGAATTCTCCAAGGCCCGGGCCGGCGAAGGCGGCGAGGTCAGCCTCACCAACCTGTCGGCCTTCGCCGGCGGCCCCGGCGTCAAGTCGGGCAAGGAGATCCTCGCCATCCTTGCCGTGGCGGTGGTGGTGATCGGCGGAGCCGAGCTGGCGCTGCGCCTGTTCAAGGTGCCGCACTACATCATGCCGCCGCCGAGCCTGATCGCCCTGGCGCTGGTGGACGAGTTCCCTTTGATCGCCCCGCATCTCGGCCACACGCTGGTCGAACTCCTCTCCGGCTTTGCCATCGGCGCTGTCGTCGGCCTGGTGCTGGCGGCGGTGGTCACCCAGTTCCCCTTCGTCGAGAAGATCATCGCCCCCTACATCCTCTTGCTGGTGACCACGCCGATGCTGGCCCTCGTGCCGCTGCTGATCCTGCGCTTCGGCTTCGGCTACACGCCTCGCATCATCGCCGTGGCGCTGGCGGCCGGGCCGATGGTGATGATCAACGCCGCGACCGGCTTTCGCCGCGTCGACAGCGCCAAGATCGCCCTTGCCCGCTCCTACGGCGCCAGCACCCTGCAGATTTTCTGGAAGATCCGGGCGCCGATGGCGCTGCCGATGATCCTGGTCGGCCTGATGATCGGGGCGATCTTCGGCCTGCTGACCGCGGTGGGCGCCGAGATGGTCGGCGGCGGCTTCGGGCTCGGCAACCGGCTGACCACCTATTCATCCATGATCCAGATGCCGCAATTCTTCGCGGTGGTCCTGATCCTCTCCATTCTCGGCATCCTCATCTACACCCTGTTCTTCCTGATCGGGAAGAAATGGGCGAGCTGGGAAGCGTGAGCGGAGAGCGCGCAGCCCGCCGGCAGCGGCGGGTCAACGACAACAGCAACCGACAGGAGGGGAAATGCCATGACCACGAACAGTGCCATCCGTCGCAGCGCGGGAATGAGCCGGCGCTATTTCCTGCAGGTCGGCGCCGGCGGCGCCGTGACCGCCGCCGCGATCGGCGCAGCCGGATACCCGACCGCTGCCGCGGCCGCGCCCTATGAGACGTTCACCTGGATCTCGCCGCGCGGCACGCTGGAAGTGCTCGACGACTATCCCTACTGGGCCGCCAAGAAGCTCGGCTATTTCGGCGATCTCGCCACCGACATGCAGCCGGGTCCCTCGGACGGCACGGCGACGGTGAAGTTCGTCGATGTCGGCCAGGCCGACATGGGCTTTCCCTCGCCGGGCGTGTTCTCCTTCGCCATCCAGAACGGCATGAAGCTGAAATCCGTGTTCCACATGGGCGCGCGCGACACGTTCAGCTTTGCCTTCCGCAAGGGTCAGGGCACCCGGAACCTCAAGGACCTGGAGGGCAAGACGATCCTGCTCGGCTCGGCCGCCTGGCAGGCGATCACCGATCCGCTGCTGGCCTCCCAGGGCGTCGATGTCAAGAAGGTCAAATATGTCGAGGCGGGCTGGCCGACATGGGGCACGGCGCTCGCCGGCGGCCAGGGCGACGCCGCCCTCTCCTGGGAGGGCCTGCGGGCCGAATGGATCGCCACCGGCCTCGACTTCGAATACTGGCTCGGCGTCCAGAATTCGAAATTCCCGGCCAACACCTTCGTGGTGCGCACTGCAGACCTCGAGGATCCCGACCGCAAGGCCTTCCTGGAAAAATATCTGCGGGGCTGGGCCATGGGCCTCGAATTCGGCTACCAGAACCCGCGAGCTGCCGTCGAGGCGGTGTTCGAGCAGTTCCCCACCCTGGCCAAGAACCTCGGCCCCAAGCTCGGCACCACCTCCATCCTGCAGCAGATCAACGTCTTCCGCGGCGACATGGACAAGCGCCAGGGCTGGGGCTGGCACGACATGGCGAGCTGGCAAGGCTTCTTCGACACCATCCATACGATCGGCCAGATCACGACGCCGGTGAAGGCCGAGGACGTGCTTACCAACGAGCTGATCGGCCCGGCGAACAGCTTCGACAAGGCCAAGGTCAAGGCCGATGCCGACAGCGCCAAGCTGTCGCCGGACTTCGCGGCGCTCGACGTCGACGGGATCAAGGCGCACCTGTTCGACGCGGCGATATGAGCCGGGACGGACCGGCAGGAAACACCGGCCGGGGCGGCGCAAGACGCGCCGCCCGCGCCGATATGCAGGCAAGGATCGGGAGGAAACGATGTCCGGCAAGGTGAGAATTCTGGTGGTCGGCCTCGGCAACATGGGGGCCTCGCACGCCAGCGCCTATCATCGGCTCGACGGCTTCGAGATCGTCGGCCTGATGAGCCGTGCGATGAAAAGCGCCAAGGTCCCGGCCGGGCTGGAGGGCTATCCGCGCTATGAGGATTTCGACGAGGCTCTGCGCGAGGCCAGGCCCGACGCCGTCTCGATCAACAGCTGGCCCAACACCCATGCCGAATATGCGCTGAAGGCGATCGACGCCGGCTGCCATGTGTTCATGGAAAAGCCGCTCGCCACCAACATCGAGGATGCCGCGAAGGTGGTCGCCGCCGCCCGGGCCAGGAACCGCAAGCTGGTTCTCGGCTACATCCTGCGCGTCCATCCCTCCTGGATCAAATTCATCGAGGTTGGCAAGACCCTCGGCAAGCCCCTGGTGATGCGCCTCAACCTCAATCAGCAGAGCAGCGGCGCGGCCTGGTCCTGGCACAAGAACCTGATCGACTCGCTGATCCCGATCGTCGACTGCGGCGTGCACTATGTCGACGTGATGTGCCAGCTGACCGGAGCCAAGCCCGTACGCGTCCACGGCATCGGCGCCAAGCTGTGGGCGGATGCCGCCAAGCAGAATTACGGCCACCTGCACGTCACCTTCGACGACGGCTCCGTCGGCTGGTACGAGGCTGGCTGGGGCCCGATGATGAGCGAGACCGCTTATTTCGTGAAGGACGTGATCGGACCCAACGGCGCAGTCTCGATCGTCGCCGGGCAGACCCAGAGCACGCACGAGGCCGAGGAACTCTCCGACAGCGCCGATATCGACCGGCACACCAAGACCGATGCGATCCGCATCCACCATGCGGCCGTCGGCCCGGACAAGACCTTCGCCAGGCCGGACGAGATCCTCAGCATGGAGGACGAGCCCGGCCATCAGGAGCTCTGCGACCGCGAGCAGGCCTTCTTCCTCAGCGCCATTCGCGAGGATCTGGATCTCACCGAGCAGATGGACGCGGCGGTCAACAGCCTGCGCATCGTGCTGGCGGCCGAGCAGAGCATCGCCGAGCAGCGCGCGATCGATCTGGCCTGACGCGCCGGCCGGGGGGCGTTCCCGGCGCCAGGACATCGACGGCGCGACCGTCCGGCCGCGCCCAAAGCATGAATGGATCCGGGGAGGAAGACATGGCCGCTGCCACCGAAAGCCTGCTGCGAACCTATGCGGAGGCCGACGCGCTGGAACTGGCCGGGCTGGTGCGGCGCGGCGATGTCTCGCCGGCCGAACTGGTCGAGGCCGCGGTCACGCTGATCGAACGGCTCAATCCCAGCCTCAACGCCGTGGTCCACCGTCTCTACGACATCGGCCGCGCCTCGGCGGCCACGGTCGATCGCAGCGCCCCCTTCGCCGGCGTGCCCTTCATGCTCAAGGAACTCGCCTCGTCCTGGGCCGGGACGCCGATCACCAATTCCTGCGCCTATCTCAAGGACGCGGTGGCCACCGCCGACAGCGAGTTGGTGCGCCGCATCAAGGCGGCCGGTCTGATGCTGGTCGGCAAGACGAACGCCCCCGAAAACGGCTGGTCGATCTCCACCGAGCCCAAGCTCTACGGCGTCACCCGGAATCCGTGGGCCGAGGGCATCACTGCCGGCGGCTCCAGCGGCGGCACCGCTGCGGCGGTGGCCTCGCGCATGGTGCCGATCGCCGAAGCCAGCGACGGCGCCGGCTCGATCCGCGTGCCGGCCTCGTGCTGCGGCATCGTCGGCCTGAAGCCCTCGCGCGGCCGCGTCACCCTCGCGCCGTTCGGCGACTACTGGTACGGCGGCGCCTATTTCCTGTGCGGCACCCGGACAGTGCGCGACACCGCCGCCTATCTCGATGCGGTGGCCGGCGCCCTGCCGGGCGATCCCTACACGCCGCCGGTGCCGGAGGGCAGCTGGCTGACCCTTTCGGCGCAGGCGCCGCGCCGGCTGCGCATCGGCTTCACCGTCACGCCGCCGAACGGCACGGCGATCGACCCGCAGGTGAAGGCCGCGGTGCTGGCGACCGTCGCCACGCTGGAAGGGCTCGGCCATGGCGTCGAGGAGCATGACATGCCGTTCGATGCCGACGCGGCGTGGAAGACCTATACGCGCATGACCTGCGTGCAGACGGCCGCGACGTTCGGAGCCCTGGCGGCCCTGGTCGGCCGGCCGGTGACGAAGGATGACGTCGAGCCGGTGACCTGGGCGATCATCGAGCGCGGCCGGGCGACCAGCGGCATCGCCCATGTCGGCGACGTCGAGCAATTGCGGCAGATCGGTCGCGCCATCGTCGGCGATCTCCATCCCTACGATCTGTTCGTGACGCCGACGCTGACCCAGTTGCCGAGGCCGATGGGCTATTACGACATGTCCGAAACCGATCTCGACCGCTACAATGCCAAGTGGACCGACGCGGTCTTCGCCTTCCCGTTCAACCTGTCCGGCCTGCCCGCGATCTCGCTGCCGCTGGGCTGGGCGCAGGGCGACATCCCGATCGGCGTGCAACTGGTCGGCCGCTACGGCGACGAAGCGACGGTGCTGGCCGCCTCGTCGCAGCTCGAGCAGCAGATGCCGTGGAAGCACCGCAAACCCCCGGTGAGCGCCTGATTTCCGCCAGCCCCGGACATGGGAGCCGCGGCATGCCGATGTCCGGGGGAGCGCGGCATTTTTGCGCTTGCCGCGCCCGCTGCCGCCTGAGACGCTGCAGCTTCACTGCCCCCGGCGCGCCCGCGCCGCCGAACGGCCGCCAGGCCGAAGCTGAGAAGATTCCCGCCCGTGACAGCAGCCAAGCTCGGCCAGTCCACCGACGATGTCGATTCGCGCTACGCGTGGCTCCGGCTCGGCCTCTCCCTGATCGTCGGCACCACGGCCTGCGTCGGCACCTGGTCCGTGGTCGTCGCGCTGCCGGCGATCCAGGTCGAATTCGACACCTTGCGCGGCGGCGCCTCCCTGCCTTTCACCCTCACCATGCTCGGCTTCGCCTTCGGCGGCGTGGCGATGGGCCGGCTGGCCGACCGCTACACCATCGTCGCGCCGATCGAGCTCGGCGCCGTGCTGCTGCTCGCCGGCTATGTCCTCGCCGCCCTTTCGACCAGCCTGTGGCAGTTCGCGCTCGCCCACGGCCTCCTGATCGGCGTCGGGGCGGCGGCCGGCTTCGCCCCGCTGATCTCGGACCTGTCGCACTGGTTCCGCCGGCGACGCGCGCTGGCCGTGGCCATGGCCGCCTCCGGCAGCTACCTCGCCGGAACGGTCTGGCCGCTGATCATCCAGCATTTCCAGACGACGCAGGGCTGGCGCGCCACCCATGTCGGCATCGGCGTCGTCGCCGCCGCCATCATGATGCCGATCGGCCTCCTGCTGCGCCGGCGGCCGGCGGCGGGCGCCATCGCCGCGGCCGAAGCCGCCACCGCGGCGGCGCGCGGCCAGCTCGGCCTGTCGCCGAACAAGCTGCAGGGACTTCTCACCATTGCCGGCTTCGCCTGCTGCATGGCCATGTCGATGCCGCAGGTCCATATCGTCGCCTATTGCGGCGACCTGGGCTATGGCGTGGCCATCGGCACCCAGCTCCTGTCGCTGATGCTCGGGCTCGGCGTCGTCAGCCGGCTGGCCGCCGGCGCGGTCGCCGACAGAATCGGCGCCGGGCCGATGCTGATGCTCGGCTCGGCCATGCAGGCCCTGGCGCTGCTGCTCTACCTGTTCTTCAACAGCCTGTCGTCGCTGTTCGTGATCTCCGGCCTGTTCGGCCTGTTCCAGGGCGGCATCGTGCCGATGTACGCGGTGATCATCCGCCAGTTCCTGCCGCCGCGGGAAGCGGGGACCCGCATCGGCCTGGTGCTGATGGCGACTGTGCTCGGCATGGCCGTCGGCGGCCTGGCGGCGGGACTGATCTACGACCTGTCCGGCTCGTACCGCATCGCCTTCCTGCACGGCTTCCTGTGGAATTGCGTCAATCTGGCGGTGGTGGCCTGGCTGCAGCTCCGACCGCGGGCAAGGGGTCGGTCCGCGGCCACGGCCTGAACGACGGCGCGCCTCGCGGCGCCGCGCCGGGCGGGCTCTTGTCTGAGCCGAGCCGGGAACCAGATAAGATCCCTGGCCGCGAGGGCCGGGGATCACCGCGCCGCCGACGGGGCGGCACCGACGGGGGATGAGCGTGACGGGCGCGCAGGCATTGTTCGGCCGGTTTCTGCGGATGGGCTCCGCCACGATTCTGGCGGCTCTTCCCGCGGGCCTCGCCTGGCCGGGGGCGGGGCAGCAGCCGGCGGCGGCGCATCCGTTTGCGCCGCTCGCCGCGGTGCTGCAGAGCCCGCGCTGCCTCAACTGCCACCGCAGCGACGACCGTCCGACCCAGACCGACCTGATGCGCGTGCATGCCTTCAACGTCCAGCGCGGCACCGACGGCCGCGGTGTGCCGGGGATGCGCTGCGTCGCCTGCCACACCGAGCGCAACAACGAGCGCATCGGCATACCCGGCGCCCCGCATTGGCAGATGCCGCCGCGCTCGATGGGCTGGCAGGGCCTGTCCCAGGCCGCGCTGTGCCGGGCGATCCTCGATCGCGCCAAGAACGGCAACCGCAGCCCGCAAGCCCTGTTCCAGCACCTGAATTCGGACCCGCTCGCGCTGTGGGCCTGGATGCCGGGCAAGGAGCGCACGCCGCCGCCGCTGTCGGTGGAGGAGACGCGGCAGGCGCTGACGGCCTGGATCGCCGCGGGAACACCCTGCCCGGACGAGAAGGCCGCCTCGCCATGACGCCGTCGCGTCGCAGCCTGCTCAAGGGGATCGGCGCCGGGCTGACCGTGCTCGTCGTCGGGCACCTGGACGGCGACATGGTGCTGGCCGAGGCTGCAACACACGACGCCCCGACCCCGATCAACGCCTGGATCGCCATCGGCGCCGACGGCCGGGTCAGGTTGCAATGCGCCCATTCGGAAATGGGCCAGGGCATCCTCACCACGTTCGGCGCGATCATGGCCGACGAGCTCGGTGCCGACTGGGCGCGCTGCGACGTGGTGTTCTCGCCGGCCGGCGAGCCCTACCGGCACCCCGTCTACGGCTGGCAGTTCACCGGCAATGCCGAATCGATCCGTTCCTACCATGCCCTGATCCGCCGCATGGCCGCGGCCGCGCGGGAGATGCTGGCGGGGGCGGCGGCCGAGCGTTGGGGCGCTCCGGTCTCGGCCCTGCTTGTCCGCGACAGTGCCGTGCACCACCCGGCCGATGGCCGCTCGCTCGGTTTCGCCGAGCTGCGGCTCGCGGCGGCGGCACAGCCCGTGCCGGCCTCGCCGCGGGTGAACCCCGAATCCGAGTGGCGCCTGGTCGGCCATGGCCGCTCGCTGCCGCGCCTCGATATCCCGGCCAAGGTCAGCGGCGAAGCGGAGTTCGGCATCGACGTCAAGGTGCCAGGCATGGTCCATGCCGCCGCAAGCAGCGGCCCGGCGATCGGCAGCGCGATCGCCGCCCTCGACGACCGGGCGGCCCGGGCCATGCCCGGCGTTCTCGCCGTGCTGTCCCTCGGCAACGTCGTCGCCGTGGTGGCCGAGCACTATTGGCAGGCCCGGCTCGGGCTCGAAGCCGTCGAGGCGACCTGGCGGAACGGCACGGCGCACGACGACGCCAGCCTCGCTCGCCTCTACGAGGACGCCTTCGCCGACGGGCCGGACTGGGCGGTCGCGGAGGACAAGGGCGAAGCGCTCAAGGCGCTGGACGGCGCGCCCGACCACCCACAGGCCGCCTATGTCTCGCCCTGGCTTGCCCATGCGCCGATGGAGCCGATGAACGCCACCGTGTCGGTCAGGCCGGACGGAGCGACGGTGTGGGCGCCGACGCAGGGCATGCAGATGACGCAGGTGGTCCTGGCGTCCGTGCTGCAGCTGCCGCCCGAAAGCATCACGATCCACCGCACCTATCTCGGCGGCGGGTTCGGCCGCCGGCTGCTGGCCGACTTCGTCGCGCAGGCGGCGCTGTGCTCCAGGGCGGTGGGCCGGCCGGTGAAGCTGATCTGGTCGCGCGAGGAGGATTTTCGCCAGGACTGGTATCGACCGGCCTTCGCGCTCAGGCTCAAGGCTGCGCTCGACGGCGAGGGCATGCCGGCGGCGCTCCACCACCGCCTCGTCGCCCCGAGCATCCTGTCGGCGGTGACGCCGGCACCGCTGAAGCCCGGCATGGTGGACGAGCTCTGCGTCGAAGGGCTGGTCGGCCATCCCTATGCCATCGCCGGCCGGCGCATCGACTATCGCATGCTGGAGACCGGGATCCCCGGCATGGTGCTGCGCACCACCGGCCATGGCCCGAACAATTTCGCGCTGGAATCCTTCATCGACGAACTGGCGCATCGCGGCGGCCACGATCCCTACCGCTATCGCCAGCGCCTGCTGGCGGCAGAGCCGGCCGCCCTCGCCGTGCTGGACCGGGCCGCCGAGCTGGCCGACTGGGACCGCAAGGCGCCGGGGCGCCATCTCGGCATCGCCTTCGCCGAATGCTTCGGCTCCTGCCTGGCGCAGGTGGCGGAGATATCGATGGACGGCGAGGCCTTCCGCATCCACCGCATCGTCTCGGTGTGCGACCCCGGCCGGGTGCTGGACCGGATCAACGCGGCCGCGGCCATCGAGGGCGGCGTGGTCTGGGGCCTGTCGGCCGCGCTCTACTCGGAGATCACCTTCGACAAGGGCGCCCCGCGCGAGACGAACTTCCACGGCTACCGCGTCGCCTCCCTGCCCGATGTCCCCGAGCTCGTCACCGACTTCCTGGAGAACCGCTCGGCGATCGGCGGGCTCGGCGAGGTCGGTCCGGTCTGCGTGCCGGCGGCGTTGTGCAATGCCCTGTTCTCGGCGACCGGCATCCGCCATCGGCGCCTGCCGCTGGCGAGGGCGGGCGTGGTCAGCAGCTTCGGAAAAACCGCCCGGTGAGGTCCCCATGGCCGTCTTCGACCTCTCGCTCAACGGCGCCCGCGCTTCCGTCGACGTCGATCCGTCGACGCCGCTGCTCTGGGTGATCCGTGACCATCTCGGGCTGACCGGCACGAAGTTCGGCTGCGGCGTGGCCCAATGCGGCGCCTGCACCGTGCTGCTCGACGGAGAGGCGATCCGCTCCTGCAGCTACACCGTGGCCGACGCGGCCGGCCGCGCCGTGACCACCATCGAAGGCGTATCGCAAGACGGCCCGTCGCGGCTGCAGCAGGCCTGGATCGAACACCAGGTGCCGCAATGCGGCTATTGCCAGCCCGGCTTCATCATGGCCGCAACGGCGCTGCTCGCCCGCGTCCCCCGGCCGACCGCCGGCGACATCGACGCCGCCATCACCAATATCTGCCGCTGCGGGACCTATGCCAGGATCAGGGCGGCGATCCTGAGCGCGGCCGGCAACTGAGCGGATCGTCATGTCGCCTAGGCAGGTTCTCCCGAACCTGCCTACACTTAAGACACTGAGCGGCATTGATTTTGCATGAAAAAACGCAAAATCAATCGTGGAGAGAGCCACGAGAGGCTGCTTAGCAAGCGCAAGCCATTTCCGGCATGCCGGGCAGGGTTCCTGACAAATGGTGGCCGCGGTCGGCGAATACGGACGGGACCATGAAGGCCGCGCATGGGCGGCAAGGAGCCGATCATTCCGGCCGCCTGAGCGATGCGCTCTTGCCGGCAACAGACATGGAGGCGTCATCGGGCGGCCGACGCCTCGTGGGTCCCTGCCCCCGGGGTGATGCTCGATCGGATGCGGACCGCACGATTCCGCTTGGGCACTTGGTCACAATGTCAGAAACTCTCCAGCCTCTGCACTCCGACGGTCTTGGATTGGAGAACGCCAGATCGATGAATTGCGTCGGCTGCGGTTTCGTCATTCAGGCAGAGTTCGCGTTTTGCCCGAAATGCGGCGCGCGCCAGCCCGCTCGCTGCGTCGGCTGCGGCTATGCCTGCCCGCCCGACTTCGCGTTTTGTCCAAAGTGCGGGCAGAAACAGGTTCCGTCGCCCCAACCGATCGAAGCGTTGCCAGTTGCGCCGCCCCCTTCTCCTGCCGCTTCTGCAGAGCCGCTCCGACCCGTTCGGGCTGCGCCACGCCCCGCCATGCCGGTCCTCGCGGGCGAGGTCGACCGGCGCACCGTCACAATCCTGTTCGCGGACCTCAGCGGTTTTACAACCCTCTCCGAACAGCTCGACCCTGAGGTCACGCGTGCGCTGCAGAACGAGCTGTTCGGAGAGCTGACTGCAGCTGTGCTCGAGTTCGGCGGCTTCGTCGAGAAATTCGTCGGCGACGCCCTGCTCGCCCTGTTCGGCGCACCGCACGCCCATGAGGACGACCCCGAGCGGGCACTCAGGGCGGCGCTGGCCATGCTCGAACGGACGGCAGGCCTCGATGCCCGCTGGCGCGGGCGCGCCGGCCTGCCGCTCATGCTCCACCTCGGCGTCAATACGGGGTGGGTGGTGGCCGGCGGCATCGGTGAGGGCAGTGCGAATGCCTATGCCGTCACCGGCGACACGGTGAACACAGCTCAGCGCCTGCAGTCCCTCGCGCGAGCCGGCGAGGTGCTTGTCGGCCCGACGACCTACCGCCTCGCCCGTCATGCCTTCGGCTTTGAGTCGATGGGCGAGGTCGCGCTCAAGGGCAAGAGCGGCCGACATCCGGTGTACCGCTTGATCGGTCCGCTCGACGCCCCGCGCGAAGCCCGCGGGCTCGAGGCGCTCGGCCTGAGCGCGCCCCTTATCGGTCGCGACACCGAACTCAGCCGCATCCTCGATTGCCTGGAACGGGCGGTCGCGGGCGAGGCCCATGTCGTGCGCCTGATCGGCGATGCCGGCATCGGCAAGTCGCGCCTGGTGCGCGAACTCCTGGCGCGGGTCGAGGACGATGAGCGGTTCGGCTCGGTGGTCGTGCGGCGCACGGCCTGCTCGCCGCTCGGCGAACGGCACTTCGGCGCGCTCGATGCGATCCTGCGTAGCGCCTACGGGATCGCGCCGAAGGATGGCGCGGCGGCGACGCGCGAAAAACTGGCGGCGGGAATCGCCGAGCTCGGGCTGTCGCCGTCTGAGGGCGCCGAGCTCATGCCCTCCCTCGACCATGTCATCGGGCTCGGTGCGATCGAGGCCGGGCAGAGCCAGATCGAGCCCGAGCAGCTCAAGCGCCAGATCCACTTCGCCGTACGCACGCTCTTCGAGCGGCGACTGGCGCACGCGCCGGTTCTTCTCGTGGTTGAAGACCTGCATTGGGCAGATGCGGCTTCGCTCGAGGTGCTTCGCCTGCTCGCCGATCGCCTCGACCGCAGCCGGCTGATGATGGTGCTGACCCATAGGCCGGCGTTCGATGCCGGTGCCCTCACCACCAGCCGCACCAGCCACGTCGCAATCCGGCTCCCGCCCCTGCCCACTTCATCAAGCCATGCGTTGATCGGAGCTCTGTTCGCGGGTTCCCCTCTCGCGCAGGAGCTGCGCGGGCGGATCGTCGAGCGCGCCGGCGGCAATCCGCTTTTTCTCGAGGAGATCGTCCGCAGTCTGATCGAGAACAGCGCGCTGGCGCGAGAGGGCTCGGGCTGGCGCACGCTCGCCAGCGACGGCGCGGCCGAAATTCCCCTCAACATCCAGGGCATCTTGCTCGCCAGGCTCGACCGGCTGCCGCGCGGGGCGCGCACGCTCGCCCAGGAGGCCGCCGTCGTCGGCCCGCGCTTCGATGCCGCGCTTCTTAGCGCGATTGCGAGCGACCCGGCACAGGTGCGCAGCCAGCTCGAGCTCCTGCTCGATGCCGAGCTGATCGACGAGGAGCCGGGCTCGGGGTTCGACGGGCGGTTCCGCTTTACCCAATCCCTGTTCCAGGACGTCGTCTATCAGAACCTCCTGGTGCAGCGCCGCATGGAGCTGCACGGCCGCATCGGGCGTGCGCTCGAAGCGCGTTTGCCGGCCGGTGTCGAGCGGCTCGAGGACCTGATCGCCCTCGGCCACCATTTCTGCCTGAGCGAGGAGAAGGCAAAGGGCGCACGCTTCCTGAGTCTTGCCGGCGATCGGGCCGGTGCGGCCTACGCCAATGACGACGCCATCCGCCACTACCAACGGGCCCTCGCGGCCCTGCGTGAGGCCGACGAGCAGGAGCCCGAGCAGCTTGTGCTCTGCGAGCGCATCGCCGATTTGTGCCGTCCGATCGGCCGACGCGAGACCGCGCACGACCACTACAACGTGGCGTTGCGCGCCTATCGGGACTCCGGCGATCACGCTGCAGCGGCGCGTATCATGCGCAAGGTCGGTGGCCTCTTGTGGGACGGCGGCCGGCGCGATCAGGCCGAGGCGCGCTACAGCGAGGCGCTCGTCATGCTTGAGGACATCGATGCGCCGATCGAGCGCGCGCATCTGTCACAAGCACGCGGCCGCCTCGCCTTTCGCATGGGCGACCATGCGGGGGCTGTGAAATGGGCAGCCGAGGCGATCGGCTATGCAGAGGCCTCTTCAACCGGCTTGGGTCGCGAGCTCGGGGTCGAAGCCGCACGGGCGGTCGCCGACGCGCTCAACACGAAGGGTGTCGCCCTCGCCCGTCTCGGGCACGCCGTCGAGGCGGTAGGCGAGGTCGAGCGCAGCGTGGCCGTGGCCGAGGCGGCCGGCCTGCAAAGCGTGGTGTGCCGCGCCTATACCAATCTCGGCGTGCTCTATGCGTTGGTCGATCCGGGGCGCGCCATCGCGGTCTGCCGCAGCGGCCTCGAGGTCGCGACACGCATCGGCGATCTCGGCTTCCAGGCAAGGCTCTACACCAATCTCGCGGTCGCGTGCTGCATGTTCACCGCGCGCTGCAACGACGAGGGTGTACCCGCCGCCGAAAAGGCGATCGAGATCGACCGCGCCCTCGACCAGCGCGAGCACCTCGCGGTGCCGCTGACCGTGCTCGCCCAGATCCACCAGTGCCACAACGCACCCGACCTCGCGCTCCGCTATTACCACGAGGCGCTCGAGGTGGCGCGCGAGAGCGGCGAGCCTCAGCTCCTGTTCCCCTGCTATGATGGGCTGGCGACGCTCTACCTCGGCCGCGACGACATGAAAGAAGCCGAGCGCTATTTCGGCTTGGCACAAGAGCTTTGCGACCGACACGAGATCGACCCTGGCGCACTCGTCGTACTGCCGTTTCTTGATTAGGAGAGGGAGACTATCGTCATGTCCATGTCTCAGCCCGATCGGACGCTCCAACCGGGCGACGCCGTGCCCAATGTCGTGCTCGACACGATCACCCGACAGGGCAAGGTGGCAATCGACGACTATCGTGGCCGCACGCCGGTGTTCATCGGCATCTTTCGCGGGCTCCATTGCCCCTATTGCCGGCGCCATATCGCCGCGATGGCGCAGCTCCAGCCGGCGCTGCGCGAGAGGGGCATCGACCTGCTGACCGTGGTCAACACGCCGATCGAGCGCGCGCGCCTCTATTTCCGCTATCACCCGATGCCGGATCTGCTGGCCGCGGCCGACCCCGAACGTGCGTCGCACCGCGCCTTCGGCCTGCCCAACCTCGAATTCACGCAAGACGAAAGCGACTGGCCGCGCAAGATTTCAATGAGCCAGATGATGTCGATGAAGATCAATGTGACCGGCGAGTTGCCCGAGCCGCTCGATCCAATGGCGGCGATCGCGGCCCTCAACAAGATGGACGCCTACGATGTGACCGATGCCGACCAGCAGATGCAAGCGACCGGCATGGGCCAGCTCATCGGCCAGTTCCTGCTCGACCGCGACGGAATCATACGATGGTCCTTTACCGAGGTGGCGGATGGCGGCAAGTACCTGTTCGGCGCGCCGACGCCACAGGACCTGATGTCGGCGGCCTCGCGCGTCGCGAGCTGATGGCAGACGCTACGGCCACGGCCCGGCGACGATGAGGACGCCGGACGCCCGTGGCGCAGGAGACGAAGGCGCGCCTCCTCAAGGACGACGCGCCACTATCAGCCGGCTCCGAATCCCTCGAGCACGATCTTTCCCCTGGCGCGGCCGCTCTCGAGCAGCGCGTGGGCGCGCTTCAGGTTGGCGGCGGTGATCGGGCCGAAATGCTCGCCGAAGGTGGTGCGCAGCGTCCCGGCGTCGACGAGCCGCGCCACCTCGGCGAGGAGGGCGCCCTGCGCCGCGATGTCGGCCGTCTCGAACATCGACCGAGTGAACATGAACTCCCAGTGCACCGAGACGCTCTTGCGCTTGAACGGGTTGATGTCGAGCACCTCCGGGTCGTCGATCACGGCGAGGCGCCCCTGCGGCGCGATCAGCCCGGCGATCTCGGCAAGGTGCTGGCCGGTGCCGGTGGTCGAGAACACGAAGGCTGGCGCGCCGAGGCCGAGCGCCGCGATCCCGGCGCCGAGCGGCCGGCCATGATCGACGACGTGATGCGCGCCGAGGTCGCGCACCCAGGCCTGCGTCTGCGGGCGTGAGGCGGTGGCGATCACCGTGAGATCCGTCAGTTGCCGGGCGAGCTGGACGGCGATCGACCCGACGCCGCCGGCACCACCGACGATGAGAATGGCGGGTGCGACGCCCGGCACCGGGCGCCCGACGTCGAGCCGGTCGAACAGCGCCTCCCAGGCCGTGATGGCGGTGAGCGGCAGGGCCGCCGCTTCGGCCCAGCCGAGCGAGGCCGGCTTGCGGCCGACGATGCGCTCGTCGACGAGATGGAACTCGGCATTGGTGCCCGGCCGCCCGAGCGCACCGGCATAGAACACCGCGTCGCCCGGCTTGAACAGCGTCGCATCCGGCCCGACCGCGGCGACGATGCCGGCGGCGTCCCAGCCGAGCACCCGCCAGGAGCCGGGATCGGGCGTGGTGCGAACCCGCATCTTGGTGTCGACCGGGTTCACCGACACCGCCTTGACCTCGACCAGAAGGTCGCGCCCCGCGACCTCGGGCTTCGGCAGCTCGATGTCGACGAGGGCGGCGGGATGATCGATCGGACCCGGGGTCTGGAAACCGACGGCGCGCATGGACGTCCTCCTGTGCTGATGGAGGGACAGATGACGCGTACATTGCCCGACCGCAAGAACGCACATAAACTGTCCATAGTGTCGAAAAGGATACCGTGATGCCGCGCATCCGCCACAAGCGACTGGATTGCAGCCCGGGCTGCGCCGTCGAGGGTGCCTTGAGCCTGATCGACGGCAAGTGGAAGGGCGTCGTGCTCTATCACCTGTTCGAAGGCACGCTGCGCTTCAACGAAATCCGCCGCCGCCTGCCCAGCGTCACCCAGCGCATGCTGACCAACCAGCTGCGGGAGCTGGAGCGGGACGGGCTGATCCTGCGCGAGGTCTATCCGCAGGTGCCACCAAAGGTCGAATACAGCCTCTCGCCCCGCGGCCGGAGCCTGGAGCCGGTCATCGCGGCCCTGAAGGCCTGGGGCGACGCGAACATCGACCTCTCGCCGGCCGCGGCCGACCGCCGCGCCGCCTGACCGCCATTCGGTGGCCGGCACCAGGCGCCGTCACCATCTCGAGGAGCCAGCCCCATCACACGATCGCCCATTGCAGATGAGGAGAAGAGCGATGCAGACCGACACCGTCATTCTGCGCATCTGGACCAGCCGGATCCGGACCGATGAGCAGACCGAATATGCCCGCTACATCCTGCAGACGGGCGGGGACGGCTATGCCCGGACGCCCGGCAATCTGGGCTTCCAGATCCTCATGCGCGACCGCGGCGACGGAACGACGGACGTCACGACGCTGAGCTGGTGGACATCGATGGACGCCATCCGAGCCTTTGCCGGGGACGAGCCGGAGCTTGCCCGCTACTATCCCGAGGACGATCGCTTCCTGGTCGAACGCACCACCCATGTCGAGCATCACCGCGTGCTCGCCGGCGCGGCCGTGCCCGCCATTGCCTTCGCCTGAGCCGGGCAGCACAGGTCGATCGCGCCATCGAAGGCCGCCGGTCGGTGGGCAAGGTCGCGCCGGTGCCCTGAGAGAGTCCGTCATGCCGGCGACGGCAGAGATCTGCAACGCGCCCTGCCTGACATTATTCAAGGTTGCATTCCAACCGCAGTACATCATGCCATACGGAATTCGAACGGGCCGGTTGCTCGATTTCAACTTGAATTCCACCGAATTTTTCATGGCCTCTTAAGAGGAAGGATTCCAACATCGTGGCCGGGCTTCCATGATCCGGTCGGCCGCTGGGGCGGCCGCACCGGATTCCCATGCCCTAAAGCGTTTTGCGATTTGACGGAATTGCGTCAAATCGTAAAGGCGCGTCGAAACAAGGAGTTAGAGCAAAGTGTGTTTCACCAAAACGCGCTTTGCTGTAGCGGCGACAGGTTTTCCCGGAAACACGTGACGATGCGTCTCATCCTTGCCATGCTCGCCTTCCTCGGCCTTGCGAGCATGACCACTCCCGGCGCAGCGCAGGCGCCGACCGCCGATCTTGCCGGCATCATGGCCCGCGGCGAACTGCGCATCGCCCTGCCCGCCTTCGATTCCGTACCCTTCTACTATGTCCGCGACGGCGAGCTCGAAGGCTCCGACATCGACATGGCTCGCGACATCGCCGCCAGGATCGGCGTCAAGGCGGTGTTCACGCGCTCCGGCGACAGCTTCGACGACGTCGTGGACACGATCGCCGCGGGGGGAGCCGATGTCGCCATCTGCAAGCTCAGCCGCACGCTCGACCGGGCGCGCATCGTCACCTATACGCGGCCCTATCTCGTGCTCAAGCATGCGCTCGCCCTCAACCGGGTCGGCTTCGCCGAGCTGGCGCGCGGCCGGGACCCGGCCACGGTGCTGCGCGACTACACCGGCAATCTCGGCGTGATCCACGGCTCGTCCTTCGCCCGGTTCGCGCGAGCCAACTTCCCGAAGGCCGACATCATCGAGTTCCCGTCCTGGGACAAGGTGCTCGCCGCGCTGAACGAGGGTCAGATTGTCGCCGCCTATCGCGACGAGCTCGAGATCAAGAAGATCCTGATCAACGACCCGGCCGCTTCGCTGACGCTGCGCACCGTCACCCTGCTCGACCTGGAGGACACGCTCGGCATCGCCGTGCCGGCCGGCTCCGTCCAGTTGGCCGCCTTCCTCGACATGTACATCGCCAACGAGGTGAAGAGCACCTCCGTCGATCCCATTCTCGCCCGCTATGAGCGCATGGTGAAGAAGGGTCCAGACGCCAGGCAGCTGGCAACGCAGATGACGGCCCCCTGACCATGCTTCCTCCGATCCTGCGCTTCATGCGTTCGCCCGTCGCCGTGGTCGTCGCCATCGCCGCGGGCGTCGGCGTCGGGCTCTCCGCTCCCCAATTCGCCCTGGCGATGGGGCCGCTGAGCAAGCTCTACATCGACCTCCTGAAGATGGTGGTGCTGCCCTTCATCGTCTCCTCCATCATCTTCAGCCTGCGCTCGCTCATCCGCGACCCCAAGGCGAGCACCTATGTCGCCAAGGTGGCCGGCGCCGTGGTCGGCATCTCGATCGCGGCGGCCCTCATCGGCGTCACCCTGACCCTGCTGTTCCAGCCCGGCACCGTCCGAGACCCGGCGACCTCGGCCGCCTTCGGCCACGTCATCAACAACGGCGGCGGCATCGCCACCGAGCTGCAGATGACGCTGCGCGAGCCGGAACACAAGACCGTGGAGCCGGGCATGGTCGACATGCTGCTCGGCTTCGTGCCGGACAACGTGTTCAAGGCCCTGTCCGAGGGCGACACGATCAAGGTCCTGGTGTTCGCGCTGCTGTTCGGCTTCGCGGTCGGGCGCGTGCCGCAGGGCGTCTCCGAACCCTTCGCCCAGGCGCTCGACACGATCTACCGCACCTGCCTGATCCTGACGCACTGGTTCAACCTGATGCTGCCGCTGGCGACCTTCGCCATGATCGCCCAGCAGACGGCCTCGATCGGCGTCCAGGCCCTGGGCCTGATGATCGGCTTCCTTGTCGTGCTCGGCCTGTCGACGCTCCTCCTCGCCGTGGCCGCCTTCACGGTGATCTCGGCCAAGGCCCGCCAATCGCCCTGGCGGGTGCTGAGCGCGCATCGGGACGTGCTGGTGATGGCGATCGCCACCCGCAGCAGCGTCAGTTGCGTGCCGCTGCTGATCGAGACGCTGGTCGGCCGGCTCGGCTTCGGCCGCGCCGTGGTCGAATTGCTGGTGCCGCTGCAGACGGCACTGCTGCGGGTCGGGCCGGTGCTGATGTTCACGATCGCGCCGATCTTCATCGCCCAGCTCTACGGCAAGGCGCTGTCGCCCGCCGATATCGTCCTGGTCGGCCTGATCGCCCTGCTTCTCGGCCCGACCACGGCCGGCATGAGCGGCGTCACCACCATTGCCCAGATCGGCATCATCTGCGGCTATCTCGGCCTGCCGTTCGATGCGGCCTTCGTGCTGTTCGTCGCAGTCGACACCGCCACCGATACGCTCAGGACATTGGCGGTGGTGATCACCGTCAGCGGCTCGACGGCCGCGATCGCCCCGCCCCAGGGCGAGACCACGCAAGCGGGAGACGACGTGCTTCCGGCCGCGGCCGAGCCGGCATGACCCGGCGCGGCCCCAAGCTGCGACTCGGCATCCTCGGCGGGCTGGGACCGCTGGCCTCGGTCGACTTCTTTGCCAAGCTGACCGAGCTCACCCAGGCCTCGCGCGACCGCGAGCACCTGCCGCTCGTCCTGGTCAGCGCACCGGAGATTCCCGACCGCAGCGCCGCCATCCTCGGCCTGGGCGCCAGCCCGCTCGCCGAGCTGGAAGACGCGGTCCGGCTGCTCGACGGGCTCGGCGTCGAGTGCATCGTCATCACCTGCAACACCGCCTATCATTGGTACGACGCGCTGGCGGGTATCAGCCGCGCCCGCCTGCTGCACATCGCCGACGGCGTGATCCGCGCCCTGTCCGGCCGACTGGCGCCGGGCGCCCGCGTCGCAGTGCTCGGCACGCGCGGGACGCACGCCTCGGGCTACTACCAGCGGCGCCTGTCGGCCGCGGGCTTCGATCCCGGGCCGCCGCCGGGCTCGGCGCTGCAGGCCGGCATCGACGGCGTCATCGCCGCTGTGAAGGGCGGGCGGATCGGGGAAGCCGCCGTCGGGTTGGAGGACGCCCTCGACACGCTCTCGGCCGATGGCTGCGACGCCGTCGTCTTTGCCTGCACGGAGCTGCCGGTCGCGCATGCCGCCCGCACGCGGGAAGCGGCATCGCTCCTGCCGGTCGATGCGACACTGGAGCTGGCGCGCGAGGCCCTGACCGTCCTCGGCCATCCCGTCCGGGCGACCGCAGGCGCCGCATAGCGCGGCGCCGCGGCGATCGTGCCCCGGACGATTGCAGGTTGCGGCATTCGCTGTCCGCGGCCCTGAAACTGACGAAGCCGGCCAGTTGGCCGCTGCTGCCGCGCGACGACGGCGCCTCCCTGCTTTGAGGTGAGTGCCTCGGTTCGGGATCGACGCCCTATCGCATCGTCGCCTCCCCCGCCGACACCGGCTACAGATGCACCTGCCCGAGCCGCAAGTTCCCGTGCAAGCACGTGCTGGCGCTGCGCTACCCTGCTCGCCGCCGACACGCCGGCCGGCTGCTGGCACGAGGGCTCGGCATGGCGGTGGAATTCGGCGACCTCGCCGGCCTGCGGCAGGCCATGCAGCTGGGCACGGCGCGGCGGCCCCTCACCCCGCCGCCGGTCCCTCAGGCGCCGCGACATCGCCCTGGTCCGGGGGGTGGATGCGGAGGGATAGCAGCATCTCGGCGATCGGTGGGGAGCTCGCAAACCTGCCGCGCCCGGGGCTTCACCCCAAACGGGACATTGACCGGACGCGCCCGGAAAGGTCTGATCCCAGCCGTTTCCTCGCCGTCAACCTCCGGATCCCGCCCGTGTCGCGCACCCTCACCACCAAACCGAAACAGGACGGCTTTCGCGCTCCCGGCGAGTTCGAGCCCAAGGCGGGCTGCTGGCTGATCTGGCCCGAGCGTCCCGACACCTGGCGCCTCGGGGCGAAGCCGGCTCAGTCCCTGTTCGTCGCGGTGGCGACGGCGATTGCGCGGAGCGAGCCGGTCACCGTCGCCGTGTCCCGCCGCCAATGGCAGAACGCGCGTGCCCGGCTGCCGGGCCAGGTGCGGGTGGTGGAGATGTCGACCAACGATTCCTGGCTGCGCGACAGCGGACCCAACTTCGTCCTCAACGACCTGGGCGAGGTGCGGGGCGTCGACTGGACGTTCAACGCCTATGGCGGCTTCGACGGCGGCCTCTACAGCCCCTGGGACCTCGACGACCTGGTTGCGCGCAAGCTGCTCGAGATCGAGGGACTGGACCGCTACCGCTCGCCGCTGATCGCCGAGGGCGGCGGACTGCAATGCGACGGCCAGGGCACGCTGATCACCACCGAGCAGTGCCTGCTCAACCGCAACCGCAACGGCCATCTCGGCAAGGCCGAGGTCGAGCACCAGCTCGGCGACTATCTCGGCGTCGACGGCATCATCTGGCTGCCGCGCGGCTTCGCCTTCGACGAGACGGACGGCCACGTCGACGACCTCTGCCGCTTCGTCAAGCCCGGCGTAGTGGTGCTGAGCTGGACAGACGACCGCGACGACCCGCAATACGACATCGTCCGGGAGGCCGAGGAGGTCCTGCGTTCGGCCCGCGACGCCCGCGGGCGGGCGCTGGAGGTGCATCGGCTGCCTCACCCCCTGCCGATCGAGATGACGGCGGAGGAAAGCGAGACGATCGACAGGGTGGATTCGACCTGGGCGCGCCCGGCCGGAAACCGCATCGCGGCGAGCTACATCAACTATTATCCCGGCAACAGCGTCGTGGTGGTGCCGGAGTTCGGCTCGCCCCTCGATTCCGCCGCCAGGCAGACGCTCGCCGGTCTCTTTCCCGATCACGAGATCGTCGGCATCGAGAACTCGCGCGAGATCCTTCTGGGCGGCGGCAACGTCGCCTGCATCACCCTTCCGGTCTATGCGCCGCAGCGGCGCTCCTGAGACCAGCCCGGCGTCAGAAAGGACGTTCCACATGCGCACAGTGACCGTCGCGGCCACCCAGATGGCCTGCAGCTGGGACGAGGCTGCCAACCTGGACCAGGCCGAGGCGCTGGTCCGCGAGGCCAGGGCCGCCGGGGCCGGCCTCGTCCTGCTGCAGGAGTTGTTCGCTACGCCCTATTTCTGCCAGGATCAGGTGCACGCGTTCTTCGCCCTGGCCCGGCCGTTTCAGGACAATCCGCTGATCGCGCGGTTCTCGCGGCTGGCCGCCGAGCTCGGCGTCGTCCTGCCCGTCAGCTATTTCGAGCAGGCCGGGCAGGTCTACTTCAACAGCCTCGCCGTGATCGACGCCGACGGCAGCGTGCTCGGCAACTACCGCAAGAGCCATATCCCCGACGGCCCGGGCTACACCGAGAAGTTCTATTTCTCCCCGGGCGATACCGGCTTCAAGGTCTGGAAGACCCGCGTCGGAACGATCGGCGTCGGCATCTGCTGGGACCAGTGGTTTCCGGAATCTGCGCGCAGCATGGCGCTGCAGGGCGCCGAGATCCTGCTCTACCCCACCGCGATCGGCTCGGAGCCTCAGGACCCGAGTCTCGATTCCCGCGATCACTGGCAGCGGGTGATGCAGGGCCACGCCGGCGCCAACGTCATGCCTCTGCTCGCCTCGAACCGTGTCGGCATCGAGGACGGCCGGGCGGGAACCAGCATCACCTTCTACGGCTCCTCCTTCATCGCCGACCAGACCGGCGCCAAGCTGGCGGAAGCCGACCGCGCCACGCCGGGCATCGTCACCGCGACCTTCGATCTCGACGCCATCGCCCATCAGCGACGGTCCTGGGGCCTGTTCCGCGACCGCCGGCCGGACCTCTACGGCGCGCTGCAGAGGCTGGGCAACCGGGACTGAGCGAAGGCGCGGGTGGCGTTCGCCAGCAGACCCGGGGTTGACAATCGCCCAGCGCGTGTGGCCCTTGCCTCCGATGGGCTATGATCGATCCTGGCTTGAGGCCGAGTTCCGCATTGGAGCACTGCCGGATTTGCTCTTCTTCTGGGGTCATCGCCCGTCTGCAGACGGGCGGATCACGAATTCTTGCCTGAGCCAATGGTGGCCTGCCCCATTCGTGGTCGACGAGGTCGAATATCCCACCGCCGAGCATTGGATGATGGCGCAGAAGGCAAGGGCCTTCGGAGACGTGGAAACGGCCGAGCAGATCCTCGCGGCAGCGAGTCCCAAGCAGGCGAAGGAACTCGGTCGGAAAGTGCGCGGCTTCGACTCGGCAGCATGGGACGACTGCAAACGGCGCATCGTGACGGAAGGCAGCGTCCACAAGTTCGGGCAAAATCCGGCCCTGCGCGCATTCCTGCTGTCGACCCGGGATCAAGTCCTCGTCGAGGCGAGCCCGCTTGACCGTGTCTGGGGTATCGGCTTGGCCGCGGACGATGAGCGAGCTGCCGACCCGTTGCAATGGCAGGGCGATAACCTGTTGGGTTTTGTCCTCATGGAAGCACGAGACCGTCTGCGGACTTGAAGCCCGACCAGGCAGGTTTGGCAGCCCCGCCCCTACTCCTCCGGCTCCGTGGTGAACAGCAGCGGATAGCCCTGGCTGCGGCCGGCATCCGTCGCACGGGTCGCCTTGGTCTCGGCGATGTCCTTGGCGAAGACACCGACGACGCAGACGCCACGCCGGTGGGCGGTGAGCATGACGCGCTGGGCCTGGCCCTCGTCCATGCGGAATTCCCCCTTCAGGACCACGACCACGAACTCGCGCGGCGTGTAGTCGTCGTTGAGAAGGATCACCTTGTGGAGGCGCGGCCGCGCCAGCTTGGGCAGAACTTTCGCGCGGGGCTGAACGATGATGTCGGTCATGGGCAAGCCCCTTCCCGGTATCGGCTCAATCCGCCATCATCCCGTGCGTCGATGGCGATTTGACGACGGAGGGCGGCAGACATCCGCCGTACGCGAGGCCAGGCCTGTGCCGGCCTGCGGGCCGCATTCCCCCTACCCCGGAAGAGTGACGAGCAGCCACGTGCCGGCGACAATGCAGGCAGCGCCCGCGGCCTGTGCGATCACCGCGCCCGCCGGCGCCAGCTTCTCCAGGAGGACGATGATGGTGATCGCCGCGATCCAGAGAATGTTCATCACGCCGCCCACGAAGAGGAGCGCCATCAGCGCCCAGCAGCAGCCGACACAGTAGGCGCCGTGGCGGGCGCCAAGCCTCAGCGAACCGAGCACGGTGCCGGAGAAGCCGCCATGCCTCTGCAGGAAGGCGAGCGGCGCCTGGCATTGCGCGAGGCACGCATGCTTCCAGGGCGTCCACTGGTAGAGGCCGACGGCGATCAGGAGCCCGCCGGCCAGGCCGCGGCCGGCGCTTGCCATGGCGGGCGTCATCAGCTTCAGGCTCTCCAGTCCCCATTGCGCCCCGGTGGCGGCGAGCGAAAAGCCGAACCAGGCCAGAAGGTATCCGGCCACGAACCACAGGCTCGCGGCAAAGGGCTGCCGGCGTTCGACCGCCTGCCGCGCTACCCGCGCATAGATCAGGATCATCGGCGCCGCGGAGGGCGTCATCATCCCGACCATCATCACGGCCCACATGGCGAAGGTGAAGCCGAAATCGGTAGCAGACCAGGCCTGCGGCAGGGCCTCCGACGGCGCGCTCATCCCACCGGTCATATCCATGCCGGGCATGTCCATGCCCGCTGTGTCGGCCCCCGGCGCGCCCGTACCCGCCGGCATCCCGGCGGCAAGCCGCAGGATGTCGGCCCAGGCCAGCCCGGTCATGGCGAGAAGGGCGGCGACGATGACCCAGCGGTCGCGCCGCAGCAGGCCTTCAAGGGCCGCGCCTGGCATCGGCGTTCAGTGGACGACGCCGTCCTGGGTCATGTCGAGCTCACAGAAATGAGCATGGGAATCGCTCAGGTCGAGCATGACCGGCCCGGATGTCTTGGCCCAGCCGCGCCCGACCTCCGCCAGGGCATATTCGAAGCCGTGCGGCAGATCGATGCGAACCCGATGCTCCGCGCCCGTCACCGGGTTCAGGATCGGCTCGCCCCGTGCCTCTATGAAGCCCGGCACGCGCAGGCGGGCGGCACGCGCCGGCACGTCGATCTCGAGATCGATGTCGGCAAAGATCGGGGGATGCAGTGTCTCGGTCACGGTCGACAGGATCTGGAAGATCGTGCCGCCGGGCACGGTGTCCTCACCGCCGAAGATGCGCAGCAGGGCCTTGCGCTGTTCCGGGCCGGCCCGCTGGTCGATCGCGACGGCGCCTGTGCCGTGCCCCTCGTGCAAAGCGCCCGGGAAGGAGAACACGGCTGCGGCCTTCAGCCCGTCGAGCCGCACGGTGCCGTGATGGCCGCGGTCAATGGCAATGCCGATGACGGCTGTGCAGTTGCCGTGGGTCGGCAAGGCATTGAACTGGCAGGGGCAGCCATAGGCGCAGTTGCAATGGGCAAATTCGCGCGCCTTGATCGTCCATTCGACGTTCGTCATCGCAGCGTCTCCCCGATGCTGGGTGAGGCCGAGCTTCCAAACAACGCAATGGTCACGAAGCCGACACCTTACCACGCCGCTCCCCGGCCTCCAAGCGAGGCCGCGGGTGCGAACCGCCGCGGCGGCCGACGCCCCGGATGCAGGGGCGGCGCTCAGCCCATCATCAGCGCCACCGCCCGGTCGGCGACCGCCATGGCCGGGGCATTGGTGTTGCCGGAGACGATGGTCGGCATCATCGACAGGTCGAAGACGCGCAGGCCCTCGACGCCCCTCACCCGCAGTCTGGCGTCGAGCACGGCCTCGGGATCTCCGTCCGGACCCATGCGGCAGGTGCCGCAGGGGTGGTAGGTGGTCTTGACCATGCGCTTGCAATGAGCCTCGAGGTCGGCGTCGGAGACCTTGCCCGGCCCCGGAAAGAGCTCGCCGCTGAGGAGCTCGCGCATCGGCGAGGTCGCCATGATCCTGCGCGCGAAGCGCACGCCCGCGACCTGCAGGCGCAGGTCGTCGGGGTGGCCGAAGAAGTTGCAGTCGACCAGCGGCGGCGCCGCCGGATCGGCCGAACGCAGTTTCACCGAGCCGCGCGCCTTGGGCCGCATCACGCCCGGCGTCAGCGTCACGCCCTCGCAGGGTTCGATGCCGGAGATATCACGGTCGAGATAGACCGTCGGCACGCAGTAGAGCTGGATCGTGCCCTCTTCGCCGCTCTCCTCCGGATCGACGAAGGCGCAGGATTCGACACCCGTCGTCGTCACGGGGCCGGACTTGAACAGGAGATACTGCAGGCCGTTGCGCAGCATCGTCAGGCCGCGGTCCTGGCCGAAATAGCCATAGGAACCGTTGGCGGCGGCGATCACAGGCACCTCGTGATGGTCCTGCAGGTTCTGCCCGACTCCGGGCAGGTCGACCTTCACCGGGATGCCGTGCTCCTTGAGGTGGGCGGCCGGGCCGATGCCCGACAGCATCAGCAATTTGGGCGTGATATAGGAGCCGGCGGTGAGGATGACCTCGGCGTCGGCACGCGCTTCCTTCTCCTGGCCGGCATGGACATAGCGCACGCCGAGGGCCCGCCCCTTCTCGATGATCACGCCGGTGACGCTGGCGCCGGCGACGATCGTGAGGCGCGGATCGCCCATAACCGGCGCAAGGAAGGCGTCTCGGGCGCTGCAGCGTCGGCGTGTGGCGCCGTCGATGGTGTGCTGCATGAAGCCGACACCGCGCTGCTGGGCGCCGTTGAAGTCGGGATTGTGCGGATAGCCCAGGCCTTGCACCGCCCGCACGAAGGCTTGGCTCATGGCGCAGTGATGGCCGAGATGCGAGACCTTCAACGGGCCGCCGACGCCGTGGAATTCGCCGGCGAGATGGTCATTGTCCTCCTGGCGCTTGAAATGCGGCAGCAGGTCGCGATAGCTCCAGCCCGAGCCCTGGCCGAGATAACGGTCCCAGCGGTCGTAGTCGGCAGCCTGGCCGCGCATGTAGACCATGGCATTGACGGCGCTGCCGCCGCCCAGCACGCGCCCCTGCGGAATGATCGGCGCCCGGCCGTCGAGCTGGGGCTGCGGCGCCGACTTGTGCATGGTCAGGTAGGCGTCGCTCGCCAGGAACTTCATGTAGCCGGCCGGCATGGCCAGGATCGGGCTGGATTTTTCCGGCCCGGCCTCCAGCAGCAGGACGCGTGCGCCGTGGTCACGCACCAGCCGGCTCGCCGTGACGCAGCCGGAGCTGCCGCCGCCGGCGACGATGTAGTCGTAGTCGCTCATCTGCTTCTTCGCTTCCGCAGCCCCGGCCTTCCCACCGCCGCGATGGAGAATTTCCCACGGCAACCGGCGGCGGACCATTGTCTCCCGAAACCTCTCATGCACATGCGAGCGCTGTCAATGTCATATGTAACTGATCATTGACATTTGCCAACGACAATGCGAGCCATGCATGCCTGCGATCTCGCCGTGACGCCTGCGTCTTCCCTCCTCCCTTCGGGAAGGGGGTAGGTCGGCGTGGCGCATGAAGACGTTGTCCGCGAACGGAGACCATGGAGGCTTCCACGCCCGCACGAAAGGGACGCCAGGGTCCCGACAAAGCACCCGCGGAGGGCGGCAGGCCGACGGCCCTCAAGGGCCTGGGCTTCGACCCCGTTGTCGCGGCAGCCTGGCTCTACTACCAGGACGAGTTGACGCAGAGCGAGATCGCCGCGCTCATCGGCGTCTCGCGCGCCACGGTCGTCAACCTGCTCGGCGAAGCCCGCCGGCGCGGGGTGGTGCATGTATCACTGGACCCCGGCCATTTCGAGCGCGTCAGCCTGGCGCGCGACCTCGGCGCTCGCTACGGCCTCGAGGACTGCGTCCTGATCCCCGACGATGGCGGCACCGGCCATCCGTCCGAGCGGATCGGTGCTGCGGGCGCGCAATTGCTGGCGCGGGAGCTGCGCTCGGGCGATCGGCTCGGCGTCTCCTTCGGCCGCACGGTCCTGGCGCTGTCCAAGGCGGTACCGGCTCCATCCCCGCCGCTCTCCGGCATCGAGGTGATCCAGGTCACCGGCAGCCTGACGGCCAAGGACGCCTTCTCTCCGGAACTGTGCACACTGAACGTCGCCACTCGGCTGCAGGGGCATTGCAACCACCTGCATGCGCCGATGTTCGTCTCGAGCCCGGCGGTCAGGGCGCTGCTGATGGCCGAACCCGCCCTCGTCAGTCATTTCGACCTTGCCCGCACCTGCAACCGGGTGGTGTTCGGCGTCGCCGACCTGACGACGGACGGCACCATCTTCGAGAGCGGCATGTTCACCCGCGCCGACATCGCTCCCTATGTCGCGCGCGGCGCGGTCGCCATCATTGCCAGCCATTTCGTCGACATCGACGGCCGCCCGGTGCACGGCGAACACCATGACCGGCTGATCGGCGTCACGCTCGAGGAACTGGCGGCCGTGCCGCAGCGGATCTGCGTGTCGGGCGGCCCGGACAAGGTCAACGCCCTGCGCGCTTCGCTCGCCGGCGGCTACGTCACGCACCTCGTCACCGACGAACCCACGGCGCTGGCGCTGCTGCGCCGGCCGTGACGCCGCGCCGTCAGGACAGTGGCGCGCGGCGGCCCTGCTTGCGCTTGGCGCGGCTCGGCTTGCCCTGCTGCTCCTGGACGAAGTGGGCATGCACGCCGCCGGTCAGGCGCACGACATTGGTCTCGAGGTTGGCATTCAGGCGCTTGCCCCGCACCACGTTCTGTCCCTGGGTCAGAACGACGTTGCCGGTGAGGCTTGCCGTGTTCCTGGCCATGTCGAACACGCCGGCGTCGCCCTGCGCCTTCTGGTCGGCCGAGGTCACGGTCACTGCACCGTCCGCCTCCAGCCGCTTGATGGACCGACCCTGCTCGCTCGGCGTCGCCTGTGCGGCGGCCTTGTCGGCGGTATCGTTGTAGAAGACGGTCAGCTTGCGCGAACGAAGGACCGACTCGCCCTGCGTCGCCACCACATTGCCGGTGAACACCACCTTCTGCTCGGCCTGGTCGGCCTCGAGGTTCTCGGAGGTGATGCTGATCGGCTGGTCGCTGTTGCCGGAAAAGCCCTGGAACAGGCCGGGCTGGCGGGCCGGCGCGGCGACCGCCGACGACGACACGGCGACGAGGAGACCCAAGGCCGCGCCTGTGATCGAAAGATGGCGCATACCGCTGCCATTGCTCCTGTTTCCGGCCACCGGGCGCCGCCGCATCGGCGGGCGACTCCGGTTGCCACGGTTCGCAGGCTAGCACATGTCGCGGTATGCGCCACCGCCGACGGCCGCGCCCGCCGGCAAGCCGGACGCAAGCCCGATCTCGCGCTCGATCACGGCCGCCCGTTCTTCCAGACCGGCCGCCTCGACCGGCACGCAATCATAGCCGAAGCGCCGATAGGCTTCGGCATGCACCGCCTCGAAACGCAGCGCCTCCTCGAAGCTGATCCGCCGGGCCTCGGTCGGCGTGACGAAGCCCAGGTTGCGGACGAAGAAAACCCGGCGCTGATAGATGCCCTCGCGCTCGATGCGCTCGATCTCCGCGAGCAGCCCGGCGGAGGGCTCGTAGCCGAGGAAGACGGCGAGCGCCCAGGTGCAGATCGGCGAACGGTCGAAGAGGACGATGCGATCCGTACAGGCCGAAGCGCGCGCCTCGCGCCGCCGCTGCAGGCCGGCGACCGCGTCGACGAAGGCCGGATCGGTCCATGGGGCGGGAACGCCTTGCGCCTGGGCCAGGGCGATGACGTCGCTCGCAGCCTCCTCGACCACGGCGTGGCCGCGGGTCTCCAGGAGGCGCAGGAGGCTGGTCTTGCCGGCGCCGGGGGCTCCTGTCAGCACGTATCGTTTCATTGGCACGTTCGCGATGCGAGGCGCCCGCGCCGCACGCGGTCGCCTGTCGATTTCAGGAAAGGTCGGGACAATCCCGCCTGGGGGGGCCGCGCCGCTGCGGCGCAACCGTTCCAGGGGCGCAGCCCGGGTGGTCGATGTCGGGGGAATAGGCGGACCTTAGAGCCCGCGCGCGCGGCGCGCAAGCGGCCGGCCGGCGCCACGGGATCTCGTCGCCCGGCCGGCCGCTCGACGCAGGACGATCCCGGACCGGGCCTACGCCACGGGATAGGGGCCTTCCGGGAAGGCGGTGTCATGGTAGCCCTTGCTGCCGACCGCGCGGGCAAGAGGGCTGCGGAAATCCGCTCCGGTGCGCAGGCTGGCCAGCACCTGCGCGAAATCATGTCCTGGCCGCCAGCCCAGTTCCTCGCGCGCCCGGCTGTTGACGTAGACACGCTCGATCTGCGGGAACAAGCTCCAGCCACGGGCGGCGTACAGCGCCTCGCATCCGGGGAAGAGCCGGCGAACGACATCCGGGGCGCTGCGCCGCAGGTCGGCCAGGTCGCCGGGGGAGAACGGCGTGGTCGCCGAGACGATATAGCGGGCGAAGCCGATCCGCGGCGCCGCCTCGACCGCCAGGAGATGGGCGTCGACCACGTCGGCGATGTCGACCCGGCGGTTGAGCATCTCGTTCGCCTGGACATTGGCCGTTTCGTAGCCGCCGCGGATCAGGGCGTCGTCGTCCGCCTCGGGGAAGAAGCGCGAGGTCAGCAGCACGATCACCGGCAGGCCGTGCCGGCGAAAGAACAGCTCGCACAGCCCCTCGGCCGCCACTTTGGTGACGCCGTAGATATTGCGCGGGATCGGCACGACCTCCTCCGTCACCCAGGCCGCCGGCTGGCCCGGCGCCGGCGTCAGGGCCGAGCCGAAGGTGCTGGTCGTCGAGGTGAAGACGAAGGATGCGACGCCCGCCGCCCTCGCCTCCTCCAGGAGGACCAGCGTGCCCATGACATTGGTGTCGACGAAGTCCTGGTAACCGTGGGTGGCGACATGGGGCTTGTGCAGGGTGGCCGAGTGGATCACCGCCCGCGCGCCGGCCATCTGCCGGCGGACGAAGTCGCGGTCGCCGATCGAGCCGACGGCGTCGGTGAAGGGCGAGGGCTTGATGTCGACGCCCCGGGCCGGCCGCCCCGCCTGCCGCAGGCTGCGCATCAGGGCCTCGCCCAGATGCCCGGCGCTTCCCGTCACAAGAATGGTCATGGCGGCCCGTCCCGCGTTCGAAGAGTCGTGTCGGGCGCAAGACTAGCAGCCGGCTTCGAAACCGGGCGACGCATAAAATATGCAGCCGGCTGCCCGCGTCAGGCGAGGGTCGTGACCAGGCGTCCGGCGGTGCCGTCCGACAGGGCAAGACGCTCCCACAGCACCTGTCCGGGCAGGATCGGCAGCACCGCATCGCCGTTGGCGCCGGTGTCGACCGTGAGCGAAGTCAGCCGTCCCTCGCGCCAGCCGCGCTCGCCGAGGGTCGCCTCGGCGGCCAGGATCTCGGCGGAGGCATAGATGAGCAGGGAACGGCCGAGGAAATCGGCCGGGTCCGCCCGCCACTCGGCGCGCCGCGCCGCGGAGGCCGCGAGCAGGCGATGCGTCCGGTCGCAGATCAGGTGCACGCGCTGCGTCGAGGATTCAACCAGGCGCTTCAGCGCGGCATCCTGCGCCGGAGCCGCCGAAGCCGTGAGCAGGCGCTGGATCGCTGCGGCGTGGGCTGCCGACGGCTTGAGCAGGCCGCGCTCCCAGCGGGACACGGTCGCCTGGTCGACGCCCAGAAGATCGGCCAGATGGTCCTGCTTCAGGCCCGCGAGCAGGCGCATGCGGCGCAGGACACGACCTTGCTCCATCACAGAAATCTCCCCGTCGCGGCTACCATCTCCGCCGACCAGTGGGACGCCCTTTTCCCGGCCCGTCAAGCGCCTTGGACCGGCGCCGCTGCACGCCCCGCCCCTTTGATCGGGGGCGAGCATAGTCAAGCTGATCGGATCGGGCCGGCCCGCCGGGAATGCCCCATCGCTCCCGCCTCGCCGCCTGCCGAATCGGTCCCGGCATCGCGCACGAAGCGGCCGAAGATATTGGCGCGGCTGGTCCAGCCGTTGATGCCGCCGCGATTGTTGCCGATCTGGTAGCTGCCGTTGCGCTCCGCCTTGACCAGGTGGAGATATTCGGCTCCGCGGACCTTGCAGAGCACGACGTCGCCCTTGGCGATCGTTTCGTCCGGGGCGATAGGCACGACCGTGACCAGTTGGCCGCTGGCGATGATCCCGGCCATGGAGCCTCCGCGCGGGCGGAACTGCACGGTCTGCCCGGCCTTCAGCCGCTCGATATGGGATGAAGCCCAGCCCATCCGTTTCCTGTCCTTGTTTGCCGGGTCGCCTGTGTGGCCTCGTGACCGTCAAGATTGCAGCCGGACCGGGTGGTCGGTGTACAGAAGCTGGTGACGCTCGCTCGCCTCCGCCCAGCTCGACGGCAAGCGCACGGTTTGAAGAAGAACGTCCTCGATGGCCGCCCGCATCTGCCGGGCGCAGATCTCGAATGGGACCCGCCCGACGCCCGTCCCCATGCCGGGAAAGGCGACCGTCCGGACATGCGGCGCTATCCTTTCGCCCGCCCGGTCTCCGGCCGGGAAGGAGCCGTGCCGGACGAGCAGCAGGGCGGCCCGCGTTGCCAGGAACGGGTTGACGGATCCCCTGTCCAACACCATCGGCACCCGCATGGTCGGCGCGGCAATCAGGTAGGGATGCCCGGCATTGCCGGTTTCGACCAGTTCGGCCCTGCCGACGAGGAGCTCGCCGTGGTGCCGCTCGAGGATCAGGCGGCGAAGCCGCGCCTGCACGTCCCAACCGAAGCGACGGGAATAGAGAGCGTCGATGCCGCCATCCATGAAGCCGTGGCTGTTGGCGGGACTGACGAGTGCGTCGCAGGCCACTTCGAAGATGGAGCCGCGATGGATGCGCACGCCGGGCAGGTCACCGCACGCCGCCTCCCAGGCATCGGCGAGCGGAGCCTGGGTCGCGGCCAGGACGATGGCGGGAGACGGTCGGCTCTCCGTCTCGACCGTGGTTCGATCCTGCCTGTCCGTCATGAGGTCCCCCGGCATGTCCGCGGCCGCCGCAGCGCCGTCGATGCAGCGGCGCGGCCTAGCTATCGGCCTTTTGCTCATCCTGGGCTATTGTGCGGCCTCGCGGCATCGTGTCGATCGGCACAGACGCACCGGAGCGGATGGTCCGGTAATCGCGGTGCTGGACATTCCAACGAACACTGGCATACCTGCCGCCTGCCATGAGTCAATCAAGTGGATACCTGTTGCGCGGCAAAGCTGAGTCTGAAAGGCTCCGCGCGATGACGAATTCCCTCGATATCGACGCCTTGCTCCGGGCGGCCGGGCTGACGCACCGCCTCGGCGCGTTCCAGGCGCATGGGATCGAGATCCATCACCTCGCCGACCTCACCGACGCCGATCTGCGCGAGCTGGAGCTGACCATCAGCGAGCGCAAGCGCTTTCGCGAGACGCTGCAGGGGGTCCAGCCCGCCATGTTCGAGCGGCCGGCGCCGACGCCGGCGGAACGGCGTCCCCTCACGGTCGCCTTCGTCGACCTCGTCGATTCCTCGGCTCTCGCCGAGCGGCTCGACGACGAGGACATGCTGGAGGTCATCCGCGACTATCGCGAATTCTGCAGCGCCATCATCGCCCGCTACGGCGGCAATGTCGTGCGCTTCGTCGGCGACGGCATCCTGGCTTATTTCTGCTACCCCATCGCCCATGAGAACGATCCGGAGCGGGCGGTGCGGGCTGCCCTGGAGATCGTCGACGGCATCTGCACGCTGCGTCCGCGGGCGGAGACGCCGCTGCAGGCGCGAATCGGCATCGCCACGGGCCGCGTCATCGTCGGGGACCTGCTGACGGCCGGCTTCGCCGACCGCCAGACCATCGTCGGCTCGACGCCCAATCTCGCCGCCCGCCTGCAGACCATCGTGCCTCCCAACGGCATCGCCATTTCCGAGGTGACGCATGAGCGGGTCGCGGCCCTGTTCGAATGCGAGGATCTCGGGCGACCGGAGCTGAAGGGGTTCGGCCAGTCCCAGCACGTGTTCCGCGTGATCAAGGAAACGCAGGAACGCGCCCGGACCGCGGCCGGCACGCCGATCCGCCTTACTCCGCTGTTCGCCCGGGAGAACGAGCTCTCGGTGCTGCAGGAACACTGGGCCGATGCCGACGCCGGACGGGGCGGCGCCGTCCTGGTGCTGGGCGAGCCCGGCATCGGCAAGTCGCGCCTGGTGGAGCGCTTCCTGGCGGTCCGGCGCGAGCGGCTGGCGACGGTCGTCACCCTGACGGGATCGCCGTTCAGCGAGAACACCCCGCTTCACCCCTTCCTGCTGCAGTTCCGGTCGCTGGCCAGCCGCGCCGCCACCGGGACCTCCTCGCAGATCGGCCTGGAAGAACTGCGGTCGGTGATGCGAGGTCCGCCGGCCAGCCGGGACCGGGCGGCCGAGGTGATCGGCCGGCTGCTCGGCCTGGTGCCGCCCGAGGTGGAGGGCGAGCTTTCCCCCGAAAGGCAGAAGCAGCTCCAGTTCGAGGTGCTGGCGGAGCAGCTCTTCGCACCGGCGAGCCAGGGGCCGCTCTGCGTCCTGGTCGAGGACCTGCACTGGTTCGACCCATCGTCGCGCGACCTGCTCCAGTTGATCCTCGACAAGGCGCGGACGCTGCCCATCCTGCTGGTGCTGACCTCGCGCGAGACCCCGGACGTTCGCGACTGGACCGCCACGGCGGCGATCCCCACGCTGCGGCTCGCCAGGCTCGACCATGACGAGGCCGCCGCCATGGTCCAGAGCCTGTTCGGCGACCAGCCGGTGCCGATGGAGGTCGCCTACCGGATCGCCGAGAAGACCGACGGCGTGCCGCTCTTCATCGAGGAGTTCGTCCGCCCGCTCCTGCGCTCGCAGACGCTCGTGGACTGGAGCAAGGTCGGCTTCGACCAGAGCGGCGCCGTGTCGATCCCGGCTTCGCTGCATGAGGCTTTCGTGGCGCGCCTCGACCATTCCGGCTCGGCCAAGGAGCTGGCGCAGGTCGCCGCCGTCATCGGCCGTGTCGTGCGCAGCGACGTGCTGGCGGCGGTGGCCGAGATCGCCGGTCCGGAACTGGAGGCGGCCCTGGCCGCACTGCAGGGGGCCGATGTGCTGCGGCCGATGACGGTCGCGGGCCAGGCCTGCTATGCCTTCGGCCACTCGCTGGTGCGCGACGCCGCCTATGACAGCCTGCTGCGCGAGCGCCGGCGCAGCCTGCATGCCCGCGCCGCCCACGCCATCCAGGCCTTGGATCCGGAGGCGACGCAGCTGCAGCCGGAACTGCTGGCCGTGCACCTGACCGAGGCCGGCCTCGGCGAGGAGGCGGTGCCGCACTGGCTGGCGGCTGGCCGGCGCAGCCTCGCCGGCTCCGCCCCCCTGGAAGCGACGCGGCTGCTGGAGCGCGGCCTCAAGCTTCTGCAGACCCTGCCGCAGACACCCCGGAACCTGGATCTGAGGCTGGAGCTGGTCGCCCTGCTCGGCCCCGCCCTCTTCGCGGTCAAGGGGACGGGCTCGGAGGACGCCCATGCGCTCTATCACGAGGCCTATGAGATCTGCCTCGGCATGCCGGACGGCGGCGACCGGCAGTTTCCGATCTACTGGGGCTGGTGGCGCGTCTCGCGCAACTATCACGTGATGAAGGGCCGCGCCGAAGCGCTCTACCAGCGCGCCCGCAACCGCCAGGATTCGGAATTCCTGCTGCAGGCGCATCACTGCAACTGGGCCAGCCACTATATGGCGGGCGACCTGAAGCGCTGCTGCGAGCATATCGAGGCCGGCCTCGCCATCTATGAAAGCGGCGACTTCCGCGACCATGCCTCGCTCTACGGCAATCACGACGCCAAGGTCTGCGCCCACGGCTCGGCCGCCCAGACCTACTGGATGCAGGGCCGGCTCGACGCAGCCAGCGCCGAGGAGAAGAAGTCGCTCGCCTGGGCCTGGGAACTGCGCCATCTCGGCAGCACGATGCACGCCATGGACATGGCGCTGCTGCACCAGAGCTATCGGCGCGACCATGCCCGCACCCTGCGGCAGGCGGAGGAACTGATCGGCTTCGCCTCGGACCGGGGTTTTGCCGATCATGCCGCCAAGGGCCTGATCTTCCGCGGCTGGGCCATCGCGATGCTGGGCGATCCGACGAGCGGCCTGGAGATGCTCGAGAAGGGCCTCGGCCAGCAGCGCCGGATCAACACCATCGAGGATTTTCCGATCTATGTCTGCCTCTACGCCGACGTGCTTGCCGCCGCAGGCCAGCCGGCCCGGGCCCTGGAGGAGTTGCAGACGGCGCGGCAGGAATTCGATGCGGTCGGCCTCAGCAACTGGCTGCCCGAGGTCTGGCGGATGACCGGCGACATGATCCTGGCCGCCACGCCGGCGGAGATCGAAGCGGCCGGCGCCGCCTATGCCGAGTCGCGTCGCATCGCCGAGCAGCAAGGCGCGCAGATGCTGATCCTGCGGACCGCCATCAGCGAAACGCGCCTCGCCGCGCGGCTCGGCCGGCTCGACGAAGCCCTCGCCGCCCTCAGGGCGGCCCGTGTCCCGATTGTCGGCAATGGCAGCCTCGACCTGCGCGACGCCGGCAAGCTGCTCGAGGCAGCGCCCCGGTCCGGCGGCGGCCCGTCGGACATCCCCTTCGCGCCCTGGATATGGGCATGACGGCTCCGCCCCGGCCCGCAGTCCCATCGGGGCGCGTGGCCGGCGCGGACCTGCCGCAGGCCGGAACCGGCGATCCGGAGGTGGTGCTCGCCCGGCTGCTGCCGCTGATGCCGGCTCTCGGCATCACCCGCCTCGCGGTCCTGACCGGGCTCGATATCGTTGGCATCCCGGTGGCCGCGGCGGTGCGGCCCAATTCGCGCTCCCTGGCCGTGCACCAGGGCAAGGGCTTCAGCCTCGCCGCCGCCAAGGTCTCCGCGCTGATGGAAGCGGCGGAAGCCTGCCATGCCGAGGCCATCGACGCGCCGCTGCGATGGGGACGGCGGGGAGAACTCGGTGTGCCGACCGTCGATCCCTCGGCGCTTCCCCGGGCGCCGGGGCAGGCCGATCCGGAGCGCGAGCGCTTCCTGTGGATCGAGGGGCGGGACCTCATGGACGGCGGCCGGTGTTGGGTGCCCTACGAGCTCGTCCATGCCGATTACACCACCGCGCAACCGGCCGGCAGCGGCCTGTTCCAGGCCACCACCAACGGCCTCGGCGCCGGCGCCACGCCGGAGGGGGCGATGGCGCACGGGCTGTGCGAGGCGATCGAGCGTGATGCCGTCGCGCTCTGGTACGGCGCCGGCGGCGCTCTCGGCCCACGCGCCCGGCCCGTCGACCTCGGCACGATCGGAGACGGTGACTGCGCCGCGCTGCTCCGGCATCTCGCCGGGGTGGGCCTCGGCGTCGCCGCCTGGGAGGCCACCTCCGATATCGGCCTGCCGGTCTTCGTCTGCCTCGTCGCCGCGCCCGACGGAGACCCCGAGGGTGTCGCGGCCGAGCTCGGCGCCGGATGCCACGCCGATCCGGCGGCGGCGCTGGCGCGCGCCCTGCTCGAAGCCGTGCAGGGACGCCTCACCCGCATTTCCGGGGCGCGGGACGATTTCGAACCGGACTCCTACGAGGCGCGGGAGCGCGCGCGCTGGGCCGCGCAGGCGAGAGCCTGGCTCGCCGCTGCCGGCCGCGGACCGCGTCACCCCATGCCGCCGCCCCGGACCGCGGCAGCGGCCTCCCCGCTTCCGACGATCCTCGACCGCCTCCGGCAGGCAGGGTTCGCCCAGGCCGTCTGGGTCGACCTGACCCGGCCCGAACTCGGCATCCCGGTCGGCCGTGCCATCGTGCCGGGCCTGGAAGGCCCCTGGCAGCCGGACGGGGAATATGTGCCCGGCCGGCGGGCGCAGGGAACGGGGCGTCCGGGAATAAGCGCTTCGTTACAGTCATCGGTCGAACACCCCCTCTCGACCGCCAAGGCCGGACTTATCCCCGTAGACGCTAGGATAGGGCCGGACCATGGCGCTTCCGAGAAAGGCGACGCCCACGTTGAGTCACTTATTGATGAGCGGTCTCTTATTCCCAGCCCACGCCGAACGGTGCCACGATGAGCGGCCCCGTCGTCATCTTCCTCGGCCCCTCCCTCGGCCTCGCCGAGGCCAAGGCGCTGCTGCCTGGGGCTCGCTTCCTGCCTCCGGCCCGGCAGGGCGATGTCTATCGCGCCGTGCGTGACTATCGGCCGGCCCGGATCGGCCTGATCGACGGCCTGTTCCTGAACGTGCCGGCGGTGTGGCACCGCGAAATCCTCTGGGCCCTGGGCCAGGGCGTCGCCATGTTCGGCGCGGCCAGCATGGGCGCCCTGCGCGCCGCCGAGCTCGCGGACTACGGCATGATCGGCGTCGGCAAGATCTGCGCTGCCTTCCGCGCCGGCCGCTATCCGCCGTTCGACGACCCGTTCGAGGACGATGACGAAGTGGCGGTGGCGCACGCGCCCGAGGCGCTCGGCAGCATGGCGGTCTCGGACGCGATGGTCGACCTGCGCGAGACGCTGGCGCTCGCCGAGGCTCATGGGCTGATCGACCGCGGCGAACGTGACCGGCTCGCGGCTGCGATGAAACGCCTGCACTTTCCCGAGCGCAGCTTCGCCCGCTTGGCCGAAGCCGCCGGGGCCGAAATCGAGGCCGGCCGGGCCGGTGTCCTCCCGGCCTGGCTGGAACGCCATCGCGTCTCGCAGAAGGCTCGCGACGCAGCCGAGCTCATCGGCCGTCTCGCCCGCGGCGAAGCGGCGCCGGAGCCGGTCCCGTTCGAGCTGGAGAGGGCCCTGGTCTGGGAGCGCTTCGTGGAGGCTGAAGAGGAAGCGGACGCCTCGCCGGACGAAGCTGCGGTGCTGGCGGAACTCGGCCTCGACCCGCAGGCCTGGCGCGACGCCGCCTATGCCGCCATGGGACGCATGGCCGTCGGCCGGCCCTCGGAGGAAACGGATGCCGGGGCTGCGCTGGCCCGCTTCCGGCGGCGGCGCGGCCTCGCGAGCCGCGCTTCGATCGACGCATGGCTCGGCGACAATGCCTCCGGCGCCCGCGACCTGCCGCGCCTCGTCGCCGCCGAGGCCGCGGCCGAGGACGGCCTTGCCGAGGTGCCGCCCCGACGCCTCAGGCGAGCCGTGCTCGACCATCTGCGCCTGACCGGCGCCTTCGCCATGCTGTCCCGCCGTGCCCGCGACAAGGCGGCAGCGACCGGCGGCGATGCTGTCCGCCCGTCGGGGCCGCTGCGCGACGGCGCCCTTTCGTGGTATTTCGAAACGCGCCTCGGGGCGGGCACGCCGGCCTCGGTCGCCGCCCATGCCGCATCCGTCGGCTTCGCTCATGCAGAGGCCTTCGAGGACGCGGTCTGGCGCGAATTCGTCTTCGTCAGCGGGGCAAGGGATCCATGACGTTCGCCGGCACGCGCTTCCGCATCTATCCGCAATATGCCGCCGGCTACAGGGAGCCGGAAGTGGTGGCGCTGGCGCCGCCGCCCGGCAGCATCGGCCCCGGCCCAACCGATCGGACGATGTACGCCGTCCACCCGTGCGACAAACCCCTGCCCTATGATCCGCCGTCCTACATGCCACCCTATGCGGGCGCGGTGCTGCCCCCTGCCCGCCCCGACCGGCACGGGCATTTCGACCATATCGCCGTGGACACGCCGGAATTCCTGTCCGCTCACCTCTTCGGCTGCGCCCGGCACACGCTCGACATCTGGCAGGCCTATCTCGGCCGGCGGGTGGCGTGGTGGCACGCCGCCGCCTATCCCCTCGTCGAGCTCGTCCCGGTGGTGGACTGGGACAATGCCCAGTCCGGCCCCGGTTTCATCGAGACCGGACGGAAGATCGAGGGGGATGGCGAGGCCCTGCTCTTCTGCCTGAACTTCGACGTCATCGCCCACGAGATGGGGCATGCCGTGCTGTTCTCCGAGGTCGGCGTGCCGCCGCCCGAACGGCTGTCGGGCCAGTTCCTCGCCTTCCACGAATCCTTCTCCGATCTCGTCGCTCTGGTCTCGGCCCTGCACTTCGACAGCGTCATCGACCGCCTCCTGGCACAGACCTCGGGCAATCTCTACGTTCTCAATCTCGTCAGCCGCATCGGCGAGATCTCCGACCTCGACCAGATCCGCACCGCCGACAATATCGTGAAGATGGCCGACGTCGCCGATCTCCGCCTTGCGACGGACGGCAGCTGGATCGACCCGGCCGGCCAGGACCGCAACGCCCACCACCTGGCGCAGCCGCTGACCGGCGCCATTTTCGACGCGCTCGTGGATCTCTACCAGGAGGGGCTGGTGCGGCGCGGAGCCATCGCCCCGCATCTCGATACGAGGTTCTGGCGACGGGACGAGGTCGAGGCGTCGCTGGACTGGGTGAACAGGGCCTCGGCACGGCAGTTCGAGCTCTTCGCCGAGGCTTTCCGCGCTTCGCTGCTCGAGGCACGCGACACGATCGGCGCCTGCATGGCGCATGTGATGCTGACGCTCGATCCGCAGGATCTGACCTTCGATCGCGTTGCCGCCCGGTTCATCGAGGCGAGCATCCGCCTTGGCCGGGCCGATCAGACCGACGCCTTCATCGATGATTTCCTGTGGCGCGGCATCGAGCCGCGACCGATCCTGCATGCCGGCCTCCCCCTGTCCGAAAGCGAATGGCGGCGCCTGCCCTATTCGGAACGGGCGCGGCGGGTGGCGGCGGCCAAGCGGCAGCACGACTGCCGCTGCGCGCACGCCGACACCTTCATCGCCACGCGCCGGCTGATGCCGCACACGCACCGCAGTGCGATTTCGAACAGACCCGCATTGTGAGTTGGCGTTAGGTCACCCGTCTAGTAATCTGTCCCGCAACCCCGGCGGCAAGACGGAAAGGAACCAGCCATGGCGGACCCCAGCAATCCCAGCAGCACCGCCGAAGGCGGACCCGGCCCCCGTTTCGACGAGAACCTGCTTGCCCCTTCCCTGGTCCGCCTGTTCGGACGCGAATTCCTCGGCTTGCAGCTCAACGAAGCCAACAATGCCGACGTTCTGGGACAGTTCAACTATCCGCGCAACCAGCTCGCCGCCAACCTGGCACCGGAGGATCGCGATCCGTACCGGGCGAGGCTCGCCAACATCTACGGCTTCAGCTACGAGGGCAACTATTACAAGATGTCGGCGCCGGCGATCTTCCTCGTGCACGGCCCCGGCTATCCCGTCACCGCCGGGCAGGATCCGATCGACCTGAGCACGCTCGGCGTCGAGTTCAAGGACCAGGTGTTTGCCTCGGGCGTGCGCATGTGGGGCTACGACAAGCTCGACCAGATGCTACGCATCGACGTCACCTCCGGCTGGCTGGAGGACATCCTGCTCGATGCCGAGCTCGGCGCAGTGAACGTGACGGGAGACGAGGACGGGGATCTGACGGGACGCTCGGCCATGACAGGACGTTCGGCCCTGGTTGGGCGCTCGGCCCTGGTCGGGCGATCGGCAATGACCGGCCGGCGTCGGAGGTAGCCTTCCCGGGCTGGGTCCTGCCCTCCAACCATACGCTTCGGCGGCCCTTTTGCCTCGGCGGAAGAAAGACAAGGCCTCGGAGGATGGATCCGCGTAGCGTCAGCTTCCCAAATTCGGATGCGGTCACAGAGATTACGGGCCGCTTCCGAGCCGCGGGGCTTATGCGCTAGAACATCGCCCGGGCCGCCACAGGGGCGGCCGTATCGAGGCCTGGAATGACCGAGTCGGAGTCCGGAGCGACGCCGGAGCAGACGGAACAGCTCGTCGCCTATCTGCGCGGCGCAGCCAGGCTCGACAGCGCCAGCCCGACCGCCTTGTACCAGCGCCTCGAAGGCGCCTTTCGCGGTGCCATCCGCGAGGCGCTGATCCCCCCCGGCACGGCCATCCCGGGCGAGCGCGATCTCGCCCAGCGCCTCAACCTCTCTCGCGTCACCGTCCGCAAGGCCATCAAGGCGCTGGTCGACGACCGGCTGCTGGTGCAGCGCCAGGGCGCCAGGACCAGCGTGGCGGACCGCGTGGAAAAGCCGGTCTCCCAGTTCAGCAGCTTCTCCCAGGACATGAGCGCCCGTGGCCACGTGCCGGGCACGGTCTGGCTCGGTCGCGAACGGGGCACCGCCCTGCCGGCGGAGGCGATGGCGCTCGGCCTGTCTCCGGGCGCGGAAGTCTGCCGGCTGCATCGCCTCAGGACGGCGGATGCCGAGCCGATGGCGATCGAGCTGTCCGTCGTGCCGGCCGAGTTCCTGCCGAGCCCCGAGCTGGTGGAGGCGTCGCTCTACGCCACGCTGGAGGCACAGGGCCATGTGCCGGTGCGCGCCCTGCAGCGCATGCGCTCGACCGTGGCGACGGTGGAGGAAGCCAGGCGCCTCGGTCTTCCCCGGCACGCACCGTTGCTGGAGATCGAGCGGCGCTGCTTCCTGGCCAATGGCCGCGCCGTCGAATATTGCCGCAGCCGCTATCGCGGCGACCGATACGATTTCCTGATGGAGCTGCATCGCTAGAGCAAAGCGCGTTTTGGTGGAAACGCGCTTTGCTCCAGCTCCCTGTTTCGACGCGTCTTTGCGACTTGACGCGATTCCGTCAAATCGCAAAACGCTCCAGGCCCTGCCGAGGACCTGTTTGCAAACTGGTCCTATACTGGTTGCATACCGGTTCATCCTGATCTATGATGCGTCATCACATTCGATGATGGGGATCCGCAGCGTGGAGACAGTGCTCGACCGCCTCGAAGGCAAGCTCGTCGTCTCGTGCCAGCCGGTCATCGACGGCCCGATGGATCGCACCGACATCGTCGTCGCCTTTGCGCTGGCGGCCGAGGCCGGCGGCGCGGCCGGCCTGCGGATCCAGGGCATCGATCACGTGCGCGCCGTCCGGGCCGCAACCCGCCTGCCGATCATCGGCCTCGTCAAGCGTGTCGATCCGGCGACACCGATCATCATCACGCCGACCAAGGACGACGTCTCGGCCCTCGCCGAAGCCGGCGCCGACATCGTTGCCTTCGACGCCACCCACCGGCCGAGGCCAGCGGCGGTCGGCGACCTCGTCGCCGCCGTGCACCGGGCCGGATGCATCGCCATGGCCGACATCGCCACCCCGGCGGAAGCGCGGGCCGCGCTGGCGGCGGGCAGCGAGGTCGTCGGGACCACGCTCTCGGGCTACACGGACGGCGCCGTGCCGGAGGACCCGGACATCGCGCTGGTGGCAGCCTGCGCCGGCCTTGGCGCACCGGTCTTCGCCGAGGGACGCTATCGCACCGCCGAGCAGATCGAGGCGGCGCGGCAGGCCGGCGCCTGGTCGGTGGTGGTCGGCTCGGCCGTGACTCGGCCCGAGCACATCACCGCCTGGTTCGCAGCCGCCATGGAGCGGTCCCGTCCCGCCGTGCCGGGAGGCAGCTGAGCCATGGCGACCGGGCCCGTCCTCGCCATCGACCTCGGCGGCACCAAGATCCTGGCGGCGCTGGTCGAACAGGCCCGGATTCTCGATATCGGCCAAGTCGCGACACCCCGCAACGCCGACGTCGAGGCCTGGATGGACGCAGTCGCCGGCCTCGCCTCGGCCTGGCGCGGGCAGTATGTCGCCGCCGGCGTCGCCGTCACCGGCGGCGTACGCGACGGGCGCTGGTTCGCGCTCAACCCGGGAACGCTGCCAGTCCCCGCCGGCTTTCCCCTTGTCGAGGCGCTCGCGGCGCGTCTCGGCGTCCCCGTCCTCGCCCGCAACGACGCCCAGGCAGCGGCCTGGGGCGAACATCGCCACGGCGCAGGCCAGGGCGCCGACATGCTGTTCCTCACCATCTCGACCGGCATCGGCGGCGGCATCGTCCAGGGCGGACGACTGATCGCGGGCCATCGCGGCCTCGCCGGCCATGTCGGCATCGGCCCGGTCGGCACTCCGGGCGGCGAGCGGCTGCTGGAGGAGGTCGGGTCCGGCGCGGCCCTGGCCCGCCTGGCCCGCGACGCCGGGCATGACGCAGCGCCGCCGGCGATCACCGCCGCGGCCGCGGCCGGCGAACCCTGGGCCGCGGCGCTGCTCGACCGGGTGATCGCACCGGTCGCCCTGCGGCTGCGGGCCCTGCAGCTGGAGCTCGATCCCGCCCTCTTCGTCATCGGTGGCGGCCTCGGCCTGGCGCCCGGCTACCTCGACCGGCTGCGCCGGGCCGTCGCGGCCGCGCCGGAGAACGTCCGGCCTGATCTTCGTGCCGCCGCGCTCGGCCCGAATGCAGGCCTCATCGGCATCGCCGATCTCGCATCCGCAGCAAGCAGCGCGTTGGAGGGGAAACAATGAGAAGACTGCTGACATCCGCCCTGTTCGGGCTGTGCGCCTTGATGGGCGCCGGGTCGATTGCGGCGCAAGCCGAGGTGACGGTCCTCGGTTGGCCCGGCGGCCCGGAGGAGACAGCCCTGCGCAAGGTCGCCGAGATCTACAATGCCCAGGCCGGCCTGGCGGACGCCGACAAGGTCAAGCTGATCTTCTTCAACCGCGACGGCTTCTGGGACAAGCTGCAGGCGGACCTCGCGGCCGGCTCCAAGGAGTTCGACCTCAACCTGCTGGCGACCTACGCCATCGGCAAATATGCGCCCTTCATGGACCCGATCACCCTGCCGGCCGCGGCCAAGGACGTGTTCGGCGAGAAGGTGCTGAAGACCATGGAGTTCGACGGCAAGCAATATGGCGTGCCGACCGACCTCTCCTTGCACTTCATGTATTTCCGCAAGGACCTGATCGACAAGCTTCAGACGGACGAGGCTTGGAAGAAGACCTATGGCGAGATCGCCCAGAAATATCTCGGCAAGGCGCTGAGCCCGAAGGACCCCGACGCCTGGACCTGGGACGACTGGGCGGCGACGGCGCTCTTCTTCACCAAGAGCATCAACCCGGGCAGCCCCGTGCGCTACGGCACGGCGCTGCAGATGAAGAACCTCCTGTTCAACATGATGGTGTTCCAGTCGCTGCCGCGCGCCTATGGCGGGGACTGGATGGATGCCTCCGGCAAGATCACGGTGGATTCGCCGGCCTACCGGACCGGGCTCGAGCTCTACAAGAAGCTCTATGACGCCGGCGCCTCGCCCAAGGACTCGCTCTCGGCCGAGTTCGCCGAGGCCAACGCCGCGTTCGGCTCGGGCCAGGTCGCGACCATGCTGCAGTGGAACGCCGCCTTCGCCGACCTCGACAACAAGGACAAGAACCCCGTCGTCGCCGGCAAGATCGGCACCGTGGCGCCTCCCTCGGGTCCGCAGGGCCGCTTCACCCACATCCACGGCCTCGGCTTCGGCCTCAACAAGGCCTCGGCCAACAAGGCGGGCGCGACGAAGTTCCTCGACTGGCTGGCCAGCCCCGACGCGATCGCGGCCTATGCCAAGGCGGGCGGCTCGCCCGCCGCCTCGGCCGCGGTGACCGACAAGCTGCCGGAGCGACCGGACCTGGCCAAGCTCGGCGCCTTCGCCGGCCAGTACGGCTACGTCATGACCGGCGCAACCTCGGCCAGCGCCCTCCCCGTCTACGAGGCGCAAGCCAAGGCCTTCACCGGCTACTGGGGCGGCACCACCACGCTGGACGCCGCCCTGGACGAGGCGACCAAGGCGATGACCGGGCTTCTGAAGAAATAGGACCGGACAAGCCGAGCCCTCTCCCGACTGGAGAGGGCTCGTCGGTGTCGTCCGAGAACAAGTGCCGCTGTTGTCGATTGGGCGCGACCTCTCAACTCGCCATGGCCAGGACTAGCCGGCCATGACGGCCCAGGTTGGTGCTTCGTTTCGGGAGACGCTTCGGCATCCCGCCCTTCCCTCCCCCAACGGAAAGAGCCCATGGAGACTGCGGACCGGCGAACGCCCTATCTCCTGCTCGCACCGATGACGCTGTTCCTGCTGGCGTTGCTGGGGCTGCCTCTCGTCATCGACCTCGTCTACGCCGTCTCGCACGTCACCTTCGAGACGCTGCGCGCGCCCTCGTTTCGCGGCCTCGGCAATTTCGCCACCGTGCTCGCAGACGCGGGCTTCTGGAACGCGATGGGCTTCTCTCTGAAGTTCGCGGCCCTCGCCTCGGTCGCGCAACTGGCCCTCGGCCTGTTCCTGGCGATCTTCCTGGCGCCGCTGCTGGCCCGCTGCCCGTGGCTCATGGCGATCCTGATGCTGCCGATGATGCTGGCGCCAGCCTTGGTCGGGCTGATGTATCGCCTGGTGCTGCAGGAATTCGTCGGCGTCGTCCCCTACTACTTCTACCTGTTCACCGGCGACAGCCCGGCGTTCCTGGACGTGAACAACGCCTTCCGCACCCTGGTGGTGATCGAGGTGCTGCAGTGGACGCCGTTCGCGCTGCTCATCCTCTATTCCGCCTACAGCGCCATCCCCGACGAGGTGCGCGAGGCCGCGGCGCTCGACGGGGCCGGCCCGCTCCAGGCGCTGCGCTTCGTCGACCTGCCGATCATGCTGCCAACGGTGCTGGTCACCTTCTTCTTCCGCTTCATCGACAGCTTCCGCGTGTTCGACAATGTCTACGTGCTGACCGGCAGCGGCGCCGGCGGCTCGACCACGACGATCAGCATCTTCATCTACGAGGCCTTTTTCCGCCGCAACGACATCGGCGTCGCCGTCGCCGCCTCGCTGATCCTGCTGGTGCTGTCCTTTCTCGTGCTGTTCGGCTTGCTGCGCCTGGGGAGGGCCCGCCGATGAGAACCTCCTCACCTGTGATGATGCTGTTGCGCCTCGTCGTGTTCGCCGTCGCGGCTTTCGCGCTGAACTTCCCGTTCATCGCCACGCTGATCGCCTCGTTCAAGAGCGCCGGCGAGATCGCCTCCAACCCTTCGCTGGCGATCGAGCAGCCGACGCTGGAGAACTACCGCGCCATCTTCGCCATCGCCGACCGCTTCGACATCGTCCACTATCTCGGCAACAGCCTGATCGCTGCCGGCCTCGGCGCGGTGCTCTCGGTGGTGCTGGCCTTTCCCGCCGCCTATGCCATCGTCCGCCACGGGCTGGGCGAGACTTGGCTGCTGCCGCTGGTGACCAATCTGCGGGCGGTGCCGCTGATCATCTTCTCGATCCCGATCTACCTGATGTACCAGCAGCTGGCGCTGCTCGACACCCGCATCGGCCTTGCGCTGATCCTGTGCCTGGTCAACCTGCCGCTCGTCCTGGTGCTGATCGTCAACAGCCTGCGCGAGCTGCCGATCGAGATCGAGGAAGCCGCCCGTATCGACGGCGCCGGCACGGTGGCGGTCCTGCTGCGCATCGCGCTGCCGCTCTCGGCGCCGGTGATCGCCTCCAGCCTGATCCTGGCCTTCATCTACGCCTGGAACGAGTTCCTGTTCGGGCTGATGCTGACGACGCAGCGCGCCGTGCCGATGACGGTCGGCGCCTCCTTCTTCTTCTCGGCCAGCGGCGGGGGCGTGAACTGGGGCATCGCCGCGGCGGTGATGATCGTCAGCACCCTGCCGCCCCTGGTGATCAGCCTCCTGGCCTATCGCCATATCGGACGGTCGCTGACCGGCGGCGCCGTCAAGGGGTGAGGCGGCCGGCGCTCAGGCCGTCGCCCGCGGCACGAACACGGTCGGCACCGTCACCGGCTTGCGCGGCCCTCCGAACGTCCCGGGCTCGATGAGGATGCGGATGATCTCGCGCACATAGTCGTGCTTGTCGTAGCCGATCGAGGCGATCGGATAGGCGTCGAAATCGGTCAGCGACAGATTGTCGAAGCCGTAGAGCCGAAAGCGCGCCGGACGGTTGCCGGGAAAGTCGACGCGGCGGGCGTCGAGCACGCCCATGGCCATGGCGTCGGAGGTGCAGAACACCGCGTCGGGCGGCTCCCTGCCCACCAGGGCTGCGGCCGCCGCATGGCCGCTGGCATAGGAATAGTCGCCCTGGACTTCGCGGACGATCGCGATACCGCGGTCGGCCAGGCTCCGCCGAAAGGCGGCGATGCGGATGCGCTCGATCTCCGAGGACTGGCGGCCGGTGAGCAGTCCGGCCGTGCGCACGCCCTTGCCGGCGGCATCGGCCACGGCCTCGGCGATGCCCCCGGCCTCGTCGGGAATGACCGCCGGCGACAACCGGTCGTGCCGGCCGTTGAGCATGACGACATGGTCGGACCGGAACATCCGCCGCACGGTTCGGGCATCGGCGAAGTCGGAGAAGACCAGCGCCGCATCGACGTGATAGGCGATGCCCTGGCGCAGGAACTCCTCGACGCGGCCCGCAGAACCGACACGGATGAGGATCACCTGTTTGCCAACGGACTGGATCTCGTCGAGCAGCAGGTCGAACAGGTCGACGTCGGACAGGTCGTGGATATGGTTGACCACCACCGCGACCAGGTTCACCGACTTGGAGACAAGGCTGCGGGCGAGCAGGTTCGGCCGGAAGCCGAGCTCGGCCGCCGCCTTGATCACCCGCTCGCGCTTGTCGGCCGAGACCGGACGCGGCTCCGCCGACAGGGCGCGCGAGGCGACGGCGCGCGACACGCCGGCGCGCTCCGCGACGTCGGCGATGGTGAGCGAACCGACCCGCCCTCTGTCTTGCGCCATGCCCGCGCCCTCATCAACCCGCCGGCCCGACATGATGTCGCCATCGGCCTCCGGCAATGGCGGCTCAGCGACGGCGCGCCGCCGCGATGGTCGCGCGCACCGCGCCCACCGAGGTGACGGTATTGGTGTATTCGCGTTCGAGGTCGGTACCGCCCATGCCGATCGCCGGGTTGCGGAAGCGCATGCCGCTGGGCTCGTTGCGGAGGGCGGCGAAATGCACCTCGTCGGCGCCGGTCTCGTCGAGCACCCGGGCGATGTTGCCGGCGTCGAGCCCGCCGCAGGCCATGACGACGATGCGGCCGGCCGCCGCCTTCACCGTCTCGGCAAGCACCGCCAGCCCCTCCAGCGCCGTGTCGTGCCGGCCCGAGGTCAGCACGCGGTCGACGCCAGCACGCACCAGCGCCTCGATCGCCTCGACGTGGTCGCGGGTCATGTCGAAGGCGCGATGGCAGGTGACCTTCATCGGACGGGCGGCGGCAACCAGCGCGGCCATGCGCGCCTCGTCGATGGTGCCGTCGGGCGAGAGGCAGCCGGCGACCACACCGGGTACGCCCATGTCTCGGAAGGCCTTCACGTCCTCCAGCATCGCCTGGAACTCGATCTCGGAATAGAGGAAGTCGCCGCCGCGCGGCCGCACCATGGCGAAGAACGGGATGGCCGCCCGCCGCAGCGCCTCGCGCACCATGCCGGCGCTCGGCGTCAGCCCGCCCTCCAGAAGCGAGGCGCAGAGCTCGGCCCGGTCGGCGCCGGCCTCTTGGGCGGCGACGAGGCCATCGGTATTCTCGACGCAGATTTCGACGGCGCGCGGCAGGTGAGCGGTCATGGGTTCTCCTCGGGTGGGCGGCCCGACGCGATGCCTGGCCGGCGGAAGCGCGGATCGGCGCCGGCTTACCACAGCGGGTTGAGGGCCGGCGGATTGGCTTTCTCGCCCCACCACTTCTTGTAGTTCGCCTCGTAGGCTCCCGACTGGATGTAGTCGGACACGAACATGTCGAGCCAGCGCACGAAGTCCAGGTCGCCCTTGGCCACGGCGATGCCGATCGGATCGTTGGAGTAGAGGCCGGGCAGCGTCGCCAGCGCCGGGTTCTTGGTGGCGAGATAGTCGAGGAGCGAGGAATCCTCGATCGCCGCGTCGACGCGCTTTTGCTGCAGTTGCAGCACGCCGTCGGGGGCGAACTGGTCGACATAGACGAGCTCTGCGCCGGGCACGGCCTTCTTGATGAAGGTCTCACCGGTGGTGCCGCGGCCGACGACGATCTTCTTGCCGCTGAGGCCCTCCAGGCTGGTGATGCCTGAATCGGCCTGGACGATGATGCGCAGGCCGGCGCGATTGTAGGGAATCGTGAAATTGACGCTCTTGGCGCGCTCGAGTGTCGCCGAGGTGTTGGCGACGACGATGTCGAGCTGGCCGGACACCAGCATCGAGATGCGGGCGTCGCCCGAGACATCGGTGAACTCGACCGGCACGCCGAGCTTCTCGCCGAGCCGCTTGGCAACGTCGACGTCGTAGCCGACCGGGTTGTTCTCCGCGTCGCGGAAGCCGATCGGCTCGCCGCCCAGCGACACGCCGATGCGCACGACGTTGCGGCCGCGGATGTCCTCGAGCATGCCGGCCATCGCCGGGACGGCGGCGCCGGCGACAAGCGCCAGGGCGGCCAGGGCAGTCAGGAAGCGTTGCATGATGGTCCTCTCCCCCTAAATGGTCTTTGCAGGACGGAGTTCAGGCTCCGCCATGGTGTCGTCCCAGAGCCAGTAGGCGATCTCGCCCTGGCACCGGACATTCACGACCTCGTGGCTGCCCCGGGCGTCGACAGCGTGGATGACCACGCCGCCCAGGAACCCCTCGGTCAGGTCGTCAAGCTCCTCGACCGCGAGCTTCACCGCGTCGCCGAGCGAGCGGCCGAGCTTCATGGCGAGCACGACGGTGCGGGCTGTGGCGCAGCGCATCGTCATCTCGCCGGTATGCGTGCAGGCGGCGGCGCCGTAGCGGCTGTCGGCATAGAAGCCGGCGCCGGGGATCGGGCTGTCGCCGAGCCGGCCGGGATATTTCCAGGCCCAGCCGGAGGTCGAGGTCGCCGCGTGGATGCCGCGGGCCGTGTCGGCGCTGAGGTAGACCGTGGTGTCGCGCACGCGCTCCGGATCGGTGATCGTCCTGAGCAGCGGCGCCAGCGGGATCTCGGGGAACCGCGTGGCCTCGTCCGGGCTGAGCTCGCGCGCCAGCCGTTCCCACCAGACGCGCTTGCTGTCGGGCAGCAGCACGTCCTCGACGGGCAGGCCGATCTCGCTGGCGAAGCGCCGGGCGCCGGCGCCGGTGAGCATGACATGCGGCAGGCGCCGCATCACCTCCAGCGCCAGGCGCGCCACGGGAAGCGTGTGCGGCACGGCGCCGACGGCACCGACCTCCCGCGTCGTGCCGTCCATCACCGCCGCATCGCACTCCATCTCGCCGAGCATGTTGGGCCAGCCGCCGCGGCCGACGCTGCGCACCCGCGTCTCGGCTTCGACCATGCCGATGCCGGCGACCAGGGCCGCGAGGCTGTCGGTGCCGGATCGCAGCATCTCGACCGTGGTCGGCACTCCGGGCCAGCCTTCCGCGTTGGCGATGAACAGCATGAGGCGTCAGTCTTTCCGCATCCGGGAGAGGAACTGGGCAATGCGCGGCTGGGCGAAACCGCCGGCAGCGTCGAAGAAATCGCGGGTCGGCAGGTCGACCAGCAGCGTTCCCTTCTCCAGGAAGACGATGCGGTCGGAGATCTGCCGGGCGAACTCGATCTCGTGGGTGACGAAGAGCATGGTGGTGCCCTCGGCCGCAAGTCGGGCGAGGATCGCCAGCACCTCGGCGGTCATCTCCGGATCGAGCGCGCTGGTGACCTCGTCGAGCAGGAGATAGCTCGGCTTCATCGCCAGGGCCCGGCAGATGCCGACGCGCTGGCGCTGGCCGCCGGAAAGCTGCGAGGGGTAGGCGTCGGCACGGTCGCCAAGGCCGACGGAGGCAAGCAGCGCCCGGCCCTCGGCCGCCGCCTCGGCCTTCGGCCGCTTCAGCACCTCGACCGGCGCCAGGGTGATGTTTTCCAGCGCCGTCATGTGCGGGTAGAGATTGAACAGCTGGAACACGGTGCCGGAGCGCTTGCGCGCCTCGGCCAGTTCCCGCGGCTTCGACACATCGAACCCGTCGACCGTGACATGACCGGCATCGAGCTTCTCGAGCCCGTTGATGCAGCGCACCAGGGTCGACTTGCCGGAGCCGGACGAGCCGAGGATCGACACCACTTGGCCGGGATGGACCGTCAGGTTGACGCCGTCGAGCACGGTGGTGCCGCCGAAGGCCTTCCGGACATTCTCGACCTTCAGCATGTCAAAGCCCCCGGAAGGCGCTGTACGCCCGCAGTCGGCTCTCGAACCGGGCGCCGAGCCCGGCAACGAGCTTGGCCGCGAGGTAGTAGAGCAGGCCCACCACGGTCCAGACGATGAAGGGCTTCAGCGTCCGCATGTTGAGGGTGGCGCCGACCCGGGCGAGATCCATGACGCCGATCACCGAGATCAGCGAGGTGACCTGCAACTGGTTGACCAGCAGCGCCGTCAGCGGCCCGACGGAGAAGGCGGCGGCCTGCGGCGCGATCACCCGGCGTAGCACCTGCCAACGCGTCAGGCCGAAGACGCGCGCCGCCTCGATCTGGTCGCGGCCGATCGACTCGATGGCGGCCACCGCGATGACGTAGACGAAGGCGGCCGTGTTGGCCGAGAGGGTGATGACCGCGGCCTGCACAGGCGTGACGTCGATCTTGAAGACGGCGGGAATGCCGAAGAACACCAGGAAGAGCTGCACCAGCACCGGCGAGTTCTTCAGGATCTCGGCGAGGAACGAGATCGCCTGTGTCAGCACCGGCACGCGATAGAACCGTGCCACGCCCCACAGGATGCCGACGGCCGCGCCGATCAGCGCGGTGGCGAGGAACAGGCCAAGGGTGACGCCGAGCCCCTTGGCCAGCAGCACGAGGTCGAACGGAGTGAACTCGGTGAACCGCATCAGCTCACCTGTTCCAGCATGTCGCGGTTGAGCCGGCGGTGCAGCAGGCCGATGCCGATGGCCACGAGATAGGTGAGCGCGGCGTAGACGATCAGCAGCACCGCATAGACCTCGAACGGCCGGAACGTGTCCGAGGCGACGATCCTGGCCTGGCCGGTCAGCTCATTGAGCGTGATGGTCGAGAGGATCGACGAGGTGAGGATCATGTTGATCAGTACCGAGCCGAGCGGGCGGACCGAGGTGCGCAGCGCGATCGGCAGCACGATGCGGGTGAAGACGACGCGCTTTGACAGGCCGCTCACTTCTGCGGCCTCGAGGATGCCGTTGTCGATGGCGAGAATGCCGGCGCGGATGACGTCCGACGCGTAGGCGCCGCCGGCGATGGAGAGGGCGATCACCCCGGTGCTGAAGGCATCGAGGTAGAGCCCGATCTCGGGCAGTCCGTAATAGAAGAAGAACAGCTGGACGATGAACGGCACGTTGCGGAAGACGTCGACATAGACGAACGCCGCCCGCCGCAGCAGCGGCGAGGCTGAGGTGCGCGCGATCGCCACCATCGCCCCGAGCAGGACGCTGCCGACCAGCGACAGGGCGCAGACCTCGACCGTCAGCAGCGCCCCAGCGGCGAGGACGCCGAAATGCGGAGCGAGGATGCCGAGGTCGAACCGCACGCTGCGTCCGGAATGACAGTGAAACCGGTTTCAACGTAGAAGAAATCGAGGACGAGTCAATGGCCGCGCATCGGCGCGGTGTCGGGATCGCCGTCACCGTCGATCCCGACACCTGTCCGAATGGGCGAGCCGCCCCGTCTCCACGATCCGAAGGCAATCCGGTCGAGCGCCTGCAGCCGGCACCATCGGCGGCGGGCTGAGCCGGGTCAGGCCAGGCCGCCGCGGCCCCGGTTGCGCGCTTCATGCGCGGCCTTCAGATGCGCCTGTGTGAACATCTTGGCGTGCCGCGCCAGATCGTCGCCGTCCTCCCACAGGTTGCGCCAGATACCGAGAATACCCTCCAGCGGCTGACCGACCACGGCTGAGGAGAAGGACTCGAAGGTGATCGGCCCCTTGTAGTCGGCCTTCACCAAAGCGCGGAAGATGCGCTTGAAGTCGATCGAGCCGGTGCCGAGGTAACCGCGGTTGGAGTCGCCGGTATGGAAGTAGCCGAGCAGGTCACCGGTCTCGATGATGGCCGCCTCGACATCGTTCTCCTCGATGTTCATGTGGTAGCAGTCGAGATGCACCTTGATATTCGGCGCGCCGATGCGCCGGCACATCTCCACTGCCTGCGAGGCGGTGTTGAGCACGTTGCTCTCGTAGCGGTTCACCACCTCCAGCCCGAGGGTGATGTTGCTCCTGGCGGCATCCTCGGCCACCCGCTGCAGCACCTCGACCGCGCGGGCGATGCCGGCGCTCGTGGGCGGAACCGCATATTTCTGGAAGGCCGAGTAGAGGATACCGCAGACATGGCTGGCATTGAGGTCACGCGCGATCGACACCACTTCGCGCAGGCGCTTCTCGCCGAGCCGTGCCTTCTCGGGATCGCCGTCGGAAATGTCGGCCGCGGCGTCGAGGCCGAGCGAGACGGTGATGCCGATGCCGTGCTGCTCCAGTTGGCGGCGCGTGACGTCGACGTCGATCGAACCGGGGTCATGCGCCGACATCTCGATGATGTCATAGCCGAGCTCGGCTGTCTTGCCGATGGCGCGGGCAGATTGCTCGTGTGTCCAGTCCGGGGTCCAGACGAAGGCGTGCAGTCCCAGCTTGTTCGTCATTGTCTCGAGCTTTCAGTGGAAGATAATGCCGCCGCAGACATTCAAGGCCTGCCCGGTGATGAAGGATGCGTCGTCGGAGGCGAAGAAGGAGACGGCGCCGACCACGTCCTCGGGCTCCCCGAGGCGGCCGAGCGTGGTCTTCTCCAGCACCTTGCGCAAGGACTCCTCGTCCCGGTAGTTGTTGCGTCCCATCTCGGTGTCGATGATGCCCGGGCACACGGCGTTGACGGTGATGCCGTCCTGTCCCACTTCCATCGCCAGGATATGGGTGAAGCTGATCACCGCGGCCTTGGACGAGCAGTAATGGGCCTGGCCGATCCCGCCGCGCTTGCCGCCGATCGAGGCGATGTTGACGATGCGGCCGGCTCGGCGCTCGTGGAAATGACCGAGCAGCGCCTTGGTCACCAGGAAGGTGCCCTTGGTGTTGACGTCGTACATGCGGTCCCACTCCTCGGGCTCTATGTCCTCGACCCGACGGACCGACAGGACGCCGGCATTGTTGACCAGCACGTCGACGCCACCGCAACGGGCCAGGGCTTCCCGAGCCAGCGCGTCGACCTCCTCGGGCTTGCTGACATCGGCATAGACGATCTCGCAGCGCCCGCCCTCGGCCTCGACCTCCTGCCGGAGGCTTTCCATCAAGGCCCTCTGCGCCGGGATATCGTTGGCCACCACGGCATAGCCTTCGGCCGCCAGGCGCTTGACGATGGCGCGGCCGATGCCGCGGCTGCAGCCGGTGACGACGGCGGCGCGATCAAGGCCGCGTTGCGGGACGGTCATGGCGGAATCCTCCAGGGACGCGATGGGCGGGAGCTCAGTCCTTGACGGCGCCCATCGTCATGCCGGAGACGATGTGGCGCTGCATGAACAGGGTGAAGATCACGGGCGGGATGCACTGGATGATCGAGGCCGCGGCGATCAGATCCCAGTAGACCTTGCCGGTGCCGATGAAGGAGGAGATCACCACCGGCAGCGTGCGGGCCGAGCGCGTCGTCAGGAACAGCGACAGCAGGAACTCGTTCCAGCAGAAGATGAAGACGAAGGTCGCGACCGTGACGAGGCCACTCAGGCTCATCGGCAGCACCACCCGGGTCAGCACCTGCAGCCAGCTGCAGCCGTCCAGGCGCGCCGCCTCGATCACCTCCCGCGGCACGCGGCGCAGGAACGACATCGAGACCCAGACGGCGAACGGCAGGTTGAAGCCGGCATAGACGATGATCAGCGCCCAGACGCTGTCGAGCATGCCGAGGCCGCGGAAGATGATGAAGAGCGGCACGGCGGCCGCGATCGGCGGCATCATCCGCGTCGACAGGATCCAGTCGGCCAGCGCATTGCTGAAGCGCAGCTGGAAGTTGACCAGGCCGAAGGCGGCGGGAATGGCCATCGCGAGCGCCAGCGCCGTACCGCCGAGCGTCACCAGGATCGAGTTCAGCAGGAACGGCCATTGGTCGACGAGGATGTGGGCGTAGTTGTCGAGATAGGTGAAGTCCGGAATCCAGACCGGTGGGATGGCGATGATGTCGCTGGTGGTCTTGAAGGCGCTGAGCGCGATCCAGACCAACGGCCCGATCGAGAACAGGGTGAAGGCCAGAGCCGCGGCGAGGAGGCCGATATCCCGGACGCGCAGGCTATGCATTCTCGACCCTCCTCAAGAGGCGGACGGCGAAGGTGGTGACGATGATGCTGATGACCAGGATGAGCACGGCGGCGGCAGAGCCGATGCCGATCTGGAAATACTGGAAGTCCTGCTGGTAGGCGTAGAGCGTCACGACCATGGTGGCGTCACCCGGGCCACCGCGCGTGGTGACGTAGATCACGTCGAAGAAACGCAGCATGTCGATCAGGCGCAGGATGACGCCCAGCATCACGACGTTGAGGATGGAGGGGATCTCCAGCGACCAGACGATGTGGTGCCAGTTCGCCCCATCGACCCGGGCCGCCTCGTAGAGATCCTGGCGGATCGAGGTCAGCGCCGCCAGGGACAGGAGCATCATGAACGGCGACCACTGCCAGACGTTGATCAGGATCATCGAGACCATGGCGGTGACCGGCTCGCCGAACCATGAGACCGGCGTCAGCCCGACCAGCTGGATGACGTAGTTGACGATGCCGAGGGTCGGGTTGAACAGGTAGGCGAAGATCATGCCGACGATCAGCGGCGTCACCATCATCGGCATGAGGCAGAGCGAGCGCAGGCCCCTGACCCAGCGGATATGCGTCAGCTCGTGGAAGACCTTGGCCGCGGCAAAGCCGACGATGATCTCCAGCGTGATCGAGGAGACGGCGAGGACCGCGGTGTTGCGCAGCGCCCTGAGGAACAGGCCGTCTGTGAGGAGGAAATGGTAGTTCTGCAGGCCGACGAAGACGGCGCGGTGCAGGGTGGTCAGCTTCACCTGGTGGAGGCTGAGATAGACGGAATAGACGAACGGATAGATCGTCAGGAAGATCAGGACGAGGCAGGTCGGCAGGATGAAGGCCGCCTGCTGCGCGCGGTCGTCCCGCGGCAGGCCGAGGAGGCGCAGCCGAGGCCGTGCCTGCGGCAGGTCGATGGCGGATCGCTGTGTCATGGCCGTCCGTCGATGGGCGCGCCGGGAGCCGGGACGTCCCGGCGCGACGTGGAGCGGATGATCGGGCGGGGCTGCGGCGCCCCGCCCGCGCGGTTTACTTCAGGGCGCCCGACGACTTGAGCAGCTGCGTCGCCTTCTCGTTGGCGTCGTTCATCGCGTCCTGCGGCGACATCTCGCCGATGATCGCCTTGTTGACATTGACGCCGATCGTGTCGATCAGCTGGAAGGTCGCCGGGATGCGCGGCCGCACCTCCGTCCATGCGGTCTTCTGGGCCTCGGCGATCGTCTTGGTCCAGGGATACTTGGCCTGCAGCTCGGGATCGTTGATGGCGCTGAGGCGGCTCGGCGTGCCGCCGGCCATGGCGTAGCGCTTGTGCTCGGAGGGGCTGGCATACCACTTCATGAAGTCCCAGGCCGCGTCCTTCTGGGTGCCGTGCGCGTTGAGGCACATCACCCAGCCGCCGACCGGCGGCACGGGCTTGCCGGCCTTCGAGGGCATCAGCACGCTGCCGAACTTGCCGGCGATCTGGCTGGTCTTGGGATCGTTGGCGATCTGGGCGCGCACCGACCAGTCGTTCATCATGGCGAGCTTGCCGCTGGCGAAGGCCGTGGCGCGCTCGTCCCAGGCAAAGCCTTCGACGCCGGGCGGGCCGAACTTCAGCATGTCCTTGAAGAACTGCACCAGCTCGACCGATTCCGGCGAATTGAGCGTCGGCGTCATGTCAGCATAGGGATCGGCCGCGCCGATCACGTTGCTCTTCCACGGCGAGCCGCCGGCGTTGAAGATCCATTCGAAATATTGCTGACCGGCGGCGGCCCCACGCTGATTGTTCATCGCGTAGCCGTAGACGCCGGGAAAATCCGGATTGTTGGTGAAAAACTTCGCCGCGGCCTTCAACTCGTCGAAGGTCTTCGGCACCTCCATCTTCGCCTTCTCGAAGAGGTCGGTGCGATAGTACATCAGCTCGTAGTAGATCGCCATCGGAAGGCAGTACTTCTTGCCGTCCCAGGTGGCCTGGCCGGCCCCCGACGCGGTGTAGTCGTCCCAGGCGATCACCTTCGGATCTTCCTTGGCGATGCGCTCGTCGAGGGCGTCGATGCAGCCGGCCTCGACGAATTCGCCGATCCAGATGCCGTCGATCAGCATCACGTCGTAGCTGCCGTCATTCTGCGAGCAGTTCAGCAATTCCTTGTCGTGCAGGGCGTCATAACCGTTGCCGTCGACCTCGACCTTGGCGCCGGCCACCTTGGCGAATTCGTCCTTCGTCGCCTTGATCGCCTCGATGAACGGATCGCTGATGCTGACGAGCTTGAGCGTGACGCCGGCATGGTCGCCGAGCTTGCCCTTCCAGTCGATCTCTTCGGCCTGCGCCGCCATGGCGGCGAGGCAGGCCATCGCCGAGACCGTTCCGAGAATGAGTCCCTTCATCCCTCTTTCCTCCTGCCGGTGATCTTTGGTCTGCACGCGCGTCGGCACCGGCATCGACGGGCCATGTCGTCGTCCGCTTGGATCTTGTCGATCGGGTCTGGCGGCGGATGGGCCGGCTACGGCCCCTGCTTGGTCTGGCGCGGCCGCATCGGCGGGCCGATGCGGCGGGTCGAGTTCCGGACGATGAGCTCGCAGGGCAGCCGCAAATGGCGGGCCGGCGCAGTGCCGTCGCCCATCCTGCCCCGCAGCACCGACCAGGCCTGGGCGCCGATCTGTACGACGGATTGGGCCACCGCCGTGATCGGCGGCGCCGCGGCCCGCATCCAGGCATAGTCGTCGAAGCCGACCAGGGAGACGTCCTCGGGGATGCGAATGCCCCGCTGGGTCATGTCGGCCAGGACGCCGAGCGTCGCGTAGTTGGTGAGCGCGATGATCGCCGTCGGCACCGCATGCTCGGCCTGCCAGCAGCGCAGGCCGTCCGCGACCGCCTCGAAGCCCTGGCCGACCTCGAGGACTTGCGGGGCAGGCTGTCCCGCCGCCGCGAAGGTACGGGCAATGCCCTCGCAGCGCTCACGGATATTGGCGATGCGCATCGAGGAGGCGACCACCAGCACGTTGCTGTGCCCGGCCTCGAGCAGATGCGCCGCCGCCTGGCTGCCGCCGGACCGGTTGTCGCTGCCGACAGTGTCGCCGTCGAAGCCTTCAGTGATGCGGTCGACCGCAACATAGGGCACACCCAGGCCGTCGAGGACCGAGCGGCTGGAGAAGCTGTCGGCATTCGGGACGATGACAACCCCGGACGGCCGCCATGACAGGAGGGCAGCAAGCCGCGATCGCTCGATGTCCTCGCTCTCGTTCGAGCTCGCCACGATGATCTCGTAGCCCTCGTCCTGCACCTGCCGCTCGAAGGCGGCGATGATCGAGGTGAAATAGGGATTGTCGAGGCTGGGGACGAGGACGGTGATGACACGTGCCTTGCCGGTGCGCAGCTGCGACGCCGCCCGGTCGACCTCGTATCCGAGCGCGGCCGCAGCCGCACGCACGCGCTCAGCGACTTCCGCCGTCGCCGCCTTGCGCCCGTTCAGCACGTTGGAAACGGTGGCCGGCGACACACCGGCCTGCCGGGCAACGTCCTGGATCGATGTGGGCTTGCGCTGCTGCATCAGCCTGCTCAAACGGCCGGTGGCCGGCCTCCCGTGATCTCGCCTCTGCCGGGCGATGAAACGATTTAGTGTAACGATTCACCAATCGACCCGGGCTGTCAATGGCGTATTAAATCGATTTACCGACCGGCCGTGAAAAGGCCGGCGAACCGCCCCGGGTTCGCCGGCCCCTGAAACATCCCGGCCGGGATCAGACGCCGCGCAGGCGGGCCGTGGCCTCGCCGTCGACCTCTCCGCTTGCCGACACGGCGACGCCATAGACCTTCGCGGCCCGCTCCGTGCTGACCCAGCCTTCCCGGACATCATGCGCGACCCTGGCCGGGTCGCGCTCATGCGGATGACCGTATCCGCCGCCGCCGCAACTGATCGAGACCATGGTCTCGTCCGGGCCGATCACCACCTCGGCACAGGCCGGCACGGGCTCGAGCGAGCCATCGGCACGCCGGCGGAACTGGGCCGAGGTCGCGCCCGCCAGCCCGCCGCGCGCACCGGCAGCCGGGTTGACGTTGCCGTCGCTGACATAGGCCACCGTCATGTCGCAATCGACCGGGGCGAACTCCGAATAGGCGCCGAGCGCGCCGCGGAATCGGCCGGCCCCTTCCGAATCCGGAATGAGGCGGCGCGCATGCACGAAGATCGGATGACGCAACTCGTCGATCTCGATCGAGTCCTGGTAGCACATGCCGGCATTGCCGACATGAAGGATGGTCAGCCAGCCATCGGTCCAGGGCGTCCCGGCGCCGCCGGTGCAGCCGAGATAGACCTCATTGACGAAGGGCTTGCCGTCATGGACGCCGGAGACGACGCCGCAGGAAGGCGGGATCAGGGCCCCGGTCTCGGCCTGGCCGAGCCCTTCGGCGAGATCGGCCAGCGCCGCCTGCACCGGGTTGGCGACGCGGTCGGCGATGTTGGTCGTGGCGACCGAGCAGGAGGTGGGATGACGCGGCCGCCCGACGATGCAGCCGTCGCGCAGATGCACCTTGATGCGCCGGAAGCTGCCCTCGTTCTTCGGCACCGTATGGTCGATGGAGTTGAACACGCCGATCATCGGCGCCGACAGGGCGCAGGCCTCCGAGAGATTGAGGCCGTTGGGCATAGAGTCGGGATTGTCGGTCATGTCGACCTCGATCATCGCCTCCTCGGGCTTCACCTCGACCGTGGCGGTGATCGTCACGCCCTCGGCCGGCGTGCCCGGGAAGGCGTCGTGGGTGCTGGTGCGCGTCATCCGGCCCTTGGGCATGGCCCGCACCACTTCGATCATCCGCTTCTCGCTGTAGTCGAACCATTGGCGCGTATAGTCTTCCAGCCGGTCCCAGCCGATCTCGGCCCCGAGCGCCAGGATCTCGCGCTCCCCGACCCGGGCCGCGCCGAGCGTCGCCAGGTAGTCGCCCCACCATTGCTCGGGCACGCGGATGCGCATGCGGCACATGCGGACGATGTCCATCACATGCTCGTAATCGGCCTGCACCCTCACCGCCGGGAAGATCAGCGCGCCTTCGTTGTAGACGTCCCTGGCGGCGCCCATGTAGGTCGTGGGCAGGGCATTGCCGCAATCGGCCTGGTGCGCCTTGGCCAGCACGGTGAAGCGGTGCACGCCGGTCTCGTCGATCACGGGGATCAGGATCGAGTGGTCGGCCGGATGGGTGCAGCCGTGATAGGGCGAATTGTGCAGGAAGGCGTCGCCGCGCTTCAGCACCGGATGGTTCTGCGTCATGGTTCGGGCCATGATGTCCGGTCCGCGCAGGACGTGGATCGGCAGGCTCTCGGCCGTGGCCAGCAGTTCGTGCCGGGCCGTGAGGACCACGCAGGAGAAGTCGCGCGCGATCGTCAGGATGCCGGAGCGGCCGGTGCGCTGCAGCGTGTTGGCCATCTTGCGGGCGATGCCTTCGAAGCGGGCGGTCAGCACCGCCAGGGTGGAGCCGTCCATGGGTCCGCTCTGCGCCATCGTTTCCTCCCTCAGCCCTGCACGTCGATCACGAGATTGCCGGCCCCGTCGCGCCGGGCCCGCGCCCCCGGATCGATGACGATCGAGGTGAAATCGGACTCGACGATCGCCGGTCCCGACAGTTCCGTTCCCTCCGGAATCGCCTCCAGCCGATAGACCTCGGCCTCGATCCAGCCCGTTCCGGCAAAGCGCACCGGACGGGACGGCAGCTTCGCCGAGCGCTCGTCCCAGGCGAGGCGGCCGGGCATGCCGGAACCGATGCGGCAGCGCACCTCGGCGTTCCAGCTCACGGTCTCAATGCCGGCCTGGCTGTCGCTCACCGCGAAGATGTCCTGGTGCATCTGGTGGAAATCGGCGACGAGCGCCTCCACATCCCCGGTTCCCGCAAAGGCGGCCCGGCGCAGCGGCACCTCGATTTCCCACGCCTGGTCGGTGTAGCGGGCCTCGGTCGACCAGTCGATCTCGACCGCGGCCGCGCCGGCACCCGGTCCGGCGGCGAAGGCGTCGCAATCGGCCTTGAGCCGGGCGAGCACCGCATTGATGCCGTCGCAGTCGAAGGCCTCGCTGCGGGTGTGGAACATCGCCTGGTAATGGGCGCTGAGATCGGAAATCAGGGCACCGGAGGCCGCGAGTGCCGCCCCCGCCTCCGTCACGAGCACGCGCCGGCAACCGAGGCGCCGGGCGATGGCGACGCAGTTGAGGCCCGCCGCCCCGCCGCCCGCCACGAAGGTCGCCTCCGTCGGGTCGATGCCCTGGTTCACGGTGATGTCCATGATCGCCTGCACCATGTGCTCGGTGGCGAGCGCCATGATCGCGGCGGCGGCATCTTCCAGGCTCTTGCCGAGCGGTTCGGCGACGTCGCGGCGGATGGCCGCCTCGGCGCCGCGCCGGTCCAGCGCCATCCGGCCGCCGAGGAAGAACTCCGCATCGATGAAACCGAGAGCCAGGGCCGCATCGGTGACGGTCGGCCGGGTGCCGCCACGGCCGTAGCACACCGGCCCCGGCACAGCGCCGGCACTCTTCGGTCCGACATGCAGCAGGCCGCCGGCATCGACCCAGGCGATGGAGCCGCCGCCGGCACCGATGCTCTTGACGTCGACCGAGGGCATGCCGGTCATGTGGCTGCGGAAGGGCTGGCCGAGCCAGGTCTCGCGGCTGCGCGGGATCCGCCCGCGCCGGACCAGCGACACGTCGAAGGTGGTGCCGCCGGTGTCGCCGACGATCAGCGTCTGTGCGGCATCGGCGCCGCCATAGGCCTTGGCGGCGACCGGCGCCATGCACGGTCCGGAATTGATCAGATGCACCGGAGCTTCCGCCGCCCGCGCCGCATCCATGACGCCGCCCTGCGAGGTCACCACCAGCACGCGGCCGCCGAAGCCGGCCTCGCGCAGGCGCCGCTCGAGGCCGCGCATGTATGCGCCCATCACCGGCTTCAGCGACGCGTCGATGCAGGTCGAGGAGGCCCGGCGATATTCGCGGATCGAGGGGTTGATCCGGTGGGACAGCGTATAGGGGATGCCCGGCAGATGCGTCTCGATCAGCGCGCCGACCGCCAGCTCATGCACGGGGTTGGCCACCGACCACAGGAAGCACACGCCGATCGCCTCGACGCCGGCCGCCGCGGCCCGGCGCAGGATCGCCACCACCGCATCCTCGTCGAGCGGCTTGCGGACCTTGCCGCCGACGGCGATGCGCTCGGGCACCTCGAAGGTCAGGGCCCGCGGCACATAGGGCTCGGTGTAGGGGACCGTGAAGTTGAACGGCTCCATCCGCCCGCCTTCGCGGAAGATCAGCGTGTCGGGATGCCCCTCGGTGGTGAGAAAGGCCGTCCGCGCGGTCGAGCCGGTGACGATGGCGTTGATCGCGTGGGTCGTGCCGTGCACCAGCACCTCGCCACGGCCGAGATAGGTACGCAGGTCCTCGCCCTCCGCCTCTGCCGCGATCCTGAGACTGTCGAGGACGCCGGCCACCGGGTCGGCCGGCGTGGTGGAGGCCTTGTGCATGGTCAGCACGCCGGCCTCGGTTGCGACCATCAGGTCGGTGAAGGTGCCGCCCGTATCGACGGCGAAGCGAAGGCCCATGGCAAGGTCCCGGGATTGGAGAAGCAACGGGCGGCAGGCGCAGCCGGCCGGCGAACGAACGGAACGGCTCCCGGCACGGACGCCGGGCTCGGACGGTCAGAGAGAGCGCACGACGAACGGGGCGTCGGGCACGGCGGCCATCCGGTTGCGCAGCGGCCGGCCGAAGACGGGAACATCGATCTCGAACAGGTCACCCGAGCGGGCCTCGACGCCGTTGGCGCAGCTCAGCAGCGGCGCTCCGAAGAAATAGGCGTGAAGATCGCCCGGACGCCGGAACATGTCGTAGCGGAAATGGTAGTGCTCGAGGTTGCGGACGGAATGCGACATGTTGCTTTCCCCGCTGAGGAACTCCCCTTCCCAGATCGGCTTGCCGTCCCGGACGACGCGGATGGCACCCTGCGTGTCCTGCGGCAGGGCGCCGAGCAGGAGCTCAGGCCCGATCGAGCAGGCGCGCAGCTTCGAATGGGCGAGGTAGAGATAGTTGAGGGCTTCGGTCACCTGATCGGAGAACTCGTTGCCGAGGGCGAATCCGAGCCGCCAGGGATTGCCGTCGGGGCCGATCAGGTAGAGCCCGACGATCTCGGCCTCCTCGCCGCCGGCCAGGGCGAAGGCCGGCAGCGGCAGGTCCGCTTCGGGGGGCACCACGCAGGTTCCGACGCCCTTGAAGAACCATTCGGGCTGGACGCCGACTTCCCCGTCGGCCGGCTTGCCGCCCTCCAGCCCCATGCGGAAGATCTTCATCGAGTCGGTCATGTCGGCATCGGCGCCGTGGGCGATCTCGTGCATCTTGTCGCGCGCATCGGCGCTGCCGATATGGGTGAGCCCGGTGCCGGTGATCCAGAACCGGGCCGGCTCGGGATGGTCGACCGGCGACAGCAGCCGTCCTTCCCCGGCGATCTCGTCGTAGGAGACCGCCGCCTCGCGCGGCAGCCCCCGCACCGTCTCGGCAAGGCTGACGCCATGCGCGATCGCCTGCTCGGCGAGCGCATAGACCGTGGCCGGGCCGGCGAGCGGCTCGAGCCGGGCACCATCGTCGCCGGGGATGCCGACCTTGCGCTCTCCCGAGCGGCTCTTGAACTGCACCAGACGCATCGAGCGCTCCAAATCAATCCCGGTCATGCCGCCGAGGGATCGAGGCGCTTCGCACCGCGGCCGAAGTCCTGGCATGACGCTAGCTTTGCGATATTGTTCTGCTATACAGAACCAAGTTCTGTTATACAAATCGTTAGGCTGCGCCGGGCATATTGTCAACCAGCCTGCCGAGTGGGTATCGATGCGGAATCGGTGACCCGGCCGACGCGTCGGGTCGAGCGGGAGCGTCTTGGGTGCCAGCAGCCAAGGAGACGGCGGACGACAAATATCCGCTGCGGAGCGTCGGCCGAGCCCTGGACGTGCTCCAGGCACTGGCCGCCGGCAACGGCAAGGGAATGGGCGTCGGCGAGATCGCGGAAGCGATCGGTGTCTCGCGCAGCACAGCCTTCACGCTGCTGCAGACCATGGTGGCGCGCGGCTTCGTCGCCGATAGCCGCATCGGCGGCGCCCGGCTCTATCGACTGGGCCTGGCCCTGGTCCATCTCGGCGACCTTGCGGCATCGGAAATGAGCGTCACCCGTATCGCCACGCCGATCCTGCAGGAACTCACCGATGCCACGCAGCTGACCTCGCGCCTCGCGGTCCTCGACGACGGTTATGCCGTGGCGATCGGGCGCGTCGACGCCCCCGGCCCGTTCCGGATGACGGCCTCCCTCGGCCGGCGCGAGCTGCCCCACTGCTCCTCGGTCGGCAAGGCGCTGCTGTCGCGCCTGCCTCATGACCAGGTCATGGCCATCCTCAAGCGCATCGGCATGCCGCGCCGCACGGAGAGGACGCTGACATCGCCGGAAGCGCTGCTGGCCGACCTGGATGAGGCCGCGATCCGCGGCTACGCCTTCGACAACGAGGAAGACAATGTCGGCGTGGTCTGCGTCGGCGCGGCCGTCTACGACCGCAGTGCCGAGGCGGTCGCGGCGATCAGCGTGACCAGCATGCGGCTCGACCGCAGCGATGAAGACCTCCACAGGCTCGGCGCGACGGTCCGCGGCTATGCGGACCGGATCAGCCAGCTTCTCGGCGGCCCCGCCCACGCGGTATTGCCGCCACTGAAGGGCCCACCCCAAGCCTGATCCCGACCCGCCACCGTTCCTCCGGCTGATCGCGCGGCCTGCGGGCAGCGCACGGCCGCTCGCGCCGGCCTGCCCCTCCTTTCGCCGAGCCCACCGCTGCCTCGCCGACCGGCTTGCCGGCCCGCGGCTTGACAAGCTCGTCCGTGCCGACAAGAATTCAATTGCACAAAACACTATTCTGTATAGCAGAACAATTCCAGATGAGGACGGAGCCTGACATGCCCATTCTGAGAAACCGCCTGCTGGCGGTGACCGCCCTGGCCCTGGCCGCGAGCATCGGCGGCGCGGTCGCATCGGCCCATGCTGCCGACAAGACGGTGCCCGACGGAGCCAAGGCCCGTCAGATGCCCTGGGGCGAGTTCAAGCTGGCACCGCGGATCGTCAAGAAGCTGGAGGCGGGCGAGCCGGCCAACATCGTGGTCGGCATCGAAGGCACGGGCATTCCGATCCAGGGCGCGGAGATGCGCATCGGCATGAAGAAGGGGTGCGACGCCGCCGCCAAGGATTTGCCGGCCGCCTGCCGCATGGTCGGCCCGGTCAACCCGGATACGGCCAAGCAGCTCTCGGAGCTCGAGACGCTGCTCAATTCCGGCCAGGTGGATTGCCTGGCGCTGCAGCCGCCCCTGCCCAACCAGTTCACCGGTATCATCAACAAATATGCCGACGCTGGTATCCCGGTGTTCACGCTCAACATCGATGCGCCGAAGGCCAAGCGCTTCGCCTTCTACGCCCTGAACGAGGTCCAGGCCGGCAAGATCAACGGCGAGGCCACCGCGAAGCTGCTGAAGGCCAAGAACGTCAACGTCGACCAGATCGCCATGGGCAGCGGCGCCCCCGACCAGCCCTGGGCCCAGGAGCGAATGGTCGGCTTCGTCGAGGGCTACAAGTCGGTCTTCCCCGATGCGAAGTTCTTCAACGATCCCAAGAGCGGCATCCCGACCGGGAAGAACTTCACCACGCAGGAAGTCCTCAACTCCGTGACGCCGTTCCTGACGGCCCATCCGGAGGTGACGCTGTTCTTCCACACCGACCAGGGCGTCGAAGGCGTCGGCAACGTCATCCGCAACCTCAAGCTGAACGGCAAGGTCTACACCTCCGGCTTCAACGTGAGCGGCGCCATCCTCGACGCCATCGCCGAGGGCACGACGCTGGTGACCATCGACCAGGGCTTCGACAATCAGGCGCAGGCGCCGGTCGAGCAATGCGCCAAGTTCCTGGCCAAGGGGGAGACGCCGGCCGATCCGCTGCAGTTCCTGCGCCCGATCGTCATCACCCAGGCGGGCGGCGAGAACGAGCTCAGCGTCGATGCCGGCCGCGAGCGCCTCAAGCAGGCGCACTGACCCCGACCGACCGGTCCCGCGCGGAGCCCAGGCTCCGCGCGGCGCCCTTGCGTCCGCCGCCGCGGCTCCGGAGCCTCCATGAAACAATCCCTCGTCGCCCTCCTGGGCACGCAGAAGGTCCTCAACAGCCTGAGGACCCTCGGCCTGGCGCTCGCCATCGTCCTGCTCGCGGCGATCGTGCAATCGCAGCGCTCGACCTTCCTCAGCCCGGAAAACATGATGACCCTGGTCCGCTCGATGGTGGCCCTGGGCATGGTGGCATTCGCACAGATGCTGGTGATCCTGCTCGGCGAGATCGACCTGTCCGTCGGCGCGGTCTACGGGCTGGCGGGCATCGTCACCGCGACCCTGTGGCTGGGCGGGGGCAGCCTGCCCTTCACCACCCCGCTCCTGATCGCTCTCGCGGCCGGCATCGGCCTCGCCCTGCTCGCCGGCCTCGTCAACGGCTTCCTGACGGTGAAGGCAGGACTGCCCTCGTTCATCGCCACGCTCGGCATGCTCAACGTCGCCGACGGGCTGTCGCTGCTGGCGAGCAACGCCTCCACCTTCACCCCGGCCTACAACGACCCGCTGCCTCCGGCCTGGGAGCTCTCCGTCTTCCACGGCCTGGGCGGCGCGCTCCTGGCCCATGACGTCCCCTCCGAGGTGCTCTGGCTCGTGGCCGCGTTCGTCCTGTTCTGGGTGTTGCGCCATCGCACCGTCTTCGGCTTCAGGCTTGTGGCGATGGGCGGCAATCCGGACGCGGCCCGGGTCGCCCGCCTGCCGCTGAGCAAGTACAAATACGCCGTCTTCCTGCTCAGCAGCCTGATGGCCGCGCTCGCCGGCATCATCGACTTCTCCTATGTCGGCTCGATCGGGCCGAGCCAGTCCGGCTCTCTGCTGTTCTCGGTGATCGCCGCCGTCGTCATCGGCGGAGCCAGCCTCAACGGCGGCCGCGGCACGGTCGTCGGCACGCTGCTGGGCGTGATCCTGCTGGCGCTGCTGAACAACGGCCTCGCCCTGCTCGGCGTCGGCTCCTTCGCCCAGCTCCTGTTCATCGGCCTGGTGACGATCGGAGCCGTCTGGCTCGACCTCGTCTCGCAGAAGCTGATCCGCAGCGCCGGCCAGCGCTCGGCCCGCAGCGGCGCCGGAGGAGCGGCATGATCCGCCTCAGCGGCAAAGCGATCACCAAGCGCTACGGCGCGACGCGCGCCCTCGACGGTCTCGACCTGGAGATCGCCTCGGGCGAGATCGTCGGCATCGCCGGCCCCAACGGCGCCGGCAAGAGCACGCTGACGCGCATGCTCGCCGGCGAGGAGAAAGCCGACAGCGGCGACATCGTGCTGACGCGGCAGGGCGTGCGGGTCGACGAGGCCTGGCGCCGAGTGGCGGTGGTCCACCAGGAACCGCATGTCTGGCCGAACATGACCGTCATCCAGAACCTGGCCGTCGGTCGCGAGGGCCGCCGGTTCGGCCGCATGGCGCCCGACACGGCCGCGGCCGACGCCGTGCTGCGGCGGCTCGGCATCGCTGCCTTCGCCCATTACGAGCTTTCCGACCTGTCGCTGGCGGTGCAGCAGCGCGTCGAGATCGCCCGGGCGATCATGAGCGAGGCCGACGTCTTCCTGTTCGACGAGCCCAACTCCGCCTTGACGGAAGAGGAATCGCAGGCCTTGTTCGTGACGATGGCCGAGCTCGCCGCAAGCGGCAAGATCGTGCTGCTGATCACCCATCGCCTCAATGATTTCGTCCGCTGCTGCAACCGCGTGCTGGTGCTGCGCGACGGGCGCATCCGCGCGGAGATCCGCGGCGCCGACATCACCGAGACGGCGATCGCGGCCGAACTCACGGCGAACCAGGCCGGAGCGGCAACGACGGCGGAACCGCGCAGCGAAACTCGCTCCGGCACGACTGCCCCCCTGCTGCGGCTCGAGCGCTGCTCGGACCGGATCGGTGCCTTCCGCGACATCAGCCTCGACGTGATGCCCGGCCGCATCCTTGCACTCGCCGGCGTGGAAGGCTCGGGCGCGCGGGAACTGGCACAGGCGATCGGTGCCTTCCGGCCGATGAACGGAGCCGATCCCGGCGGCCGGGATCAGCGGACGGTGGCCTATCTCGCCGCCAGCCGGCGCCAGACGGTGTTCCACAACATGAGCGTCGGCGAGAACCTCGCGATCCGCCTGGGCTGGCGCAAGCTGAGCGCACCGATGCCGCTGCTCGACTTCGGGCGGATCGGCGCGGTGGCGGAGACCAGCATCCGGCGCTACCGCGTGAAGACGGGGAGTCCCGACCATCCCATCACCTCGCTCAGCGGCGGCAACCAGCAGAAGGTCGTGCTGGGCGCCGCCATGGAACAGGACACCGACATCGTCGTGATCGAGGAGCCGACCCGCGGCGTCGACATTTCCAGCAAGGCCGACATCTACGAGTTGCTGCGCGAGGTCGCCCGAACCGGGCGGGCGATCGTGGTCTTCTGCACGGAAGTCCAGGAGATCTTCGACGTCGCCGACGATGTCGTCGTCCTGTCGCGGGGCCGGATCGCCGGGCGGGTCGACATGGCCGCCATGCCCGACATCCCGACCCTGGCGGACCTCCTGGCCCGCTACGAGAGCGCCTGGGAAGCAGCCGGACACTGAAGCGGCGGACGCGCTGCCCCTCTGGACCGGAACGGCGCCGGATGCGAAAGGTCGGATCGGACCTGCCCGACGATCGCAAGAGGAACCGCCATGTCCCATCCCGCACTGACAGCAGGGCGCGCTGCCGTGATCACCGGCGCCGCCAGCGGCATCGGCCTTGCCGCGGCGCAGCATCTGGCGCGCCTGGGCATGAAGGTCTGCCTTGCCGACGTGAATGCCGCTGCCCTGGAGAGCGCGGCCGCGAGCCTGGCCGCGATCGCCGCCCGTCCCGAGGACGTGATCGCCGTGGCCACCGACGTCAGCCGGCTCGAGGATGTCCAGCGCCTGAAGGAAGCCGCCTACGACGCCTTCGGCGAGGTCGCGGTCCTGATGAACAATGCCGGCACCGAGGGCGGCGGCCAGCTTTTCGGCGACCGCGGGCGCTGGCAGCGCATCGTCGACGTCAACCTCTGGGGCGTGATCAACGGCGTCCAGACGTTCGTGCCGGCTATGATCGCCCAGGCCACGCCGGGGGCCGTCATCAACACCGGATCGAAGCAGGGCATCACCTGCCCGCCGGGCGACACGGCCTACAACCTCACCAAGGCGGGGGTGAAGGTGGTGACGGAAGCGCTCAGCCACGAGCTGCGCAACATGCCGGGCTGCCGGGTGACGGCCCATCTCCTGGTACCCGGCTTCACCTTCACCGGCTTCACGAAGGTGCGCGTCTCCGAGAAACCGGCCGGCGCCTGGACGCCCGAGCAGGTGATCGCATTCGGCCTGGATGCCGTCGCGCGCGGCGAGTTCTACATCCTGTGCCCGGACAACGACGTCACCCGCGACATGGACGAGCGCCGCATCCGCTGGGCGGCGGACGACGTCATCCTGAACAGGCCGGCCCTGTCGCGCTGGCACCCCGATTTCACGGAAGCGTTTGCGGCCTTCATGGCAACCGATCCGGCGGGCGCGGGCAAGCCGTAGCGCCATCGCGTTCGCGGAAGCGCCGGCGGCAGGCGCTCACCCCGTCGCCTCGACCGGCATATCCTTGCGGACGCCGACCTGCTCGCCGATCCGGTTCGCCAGGTCGTGCAGATCGAAGCCGAGCTGATCGAAGGCGAAGCGGAGCGCATAAAGCCGGCCGACATCGTCGCTGGCCAGGCTGCGTGTGCGGCCGGCGGTGCGCAGAGCGTCCATCTCGGCCACGTAGGCCTTGAAGCTGGCGTCGAAGGCATCGACGTCCGGCGGCGCGGCGCCATTGCGCATGGATGCCGCGGCGGCACGCAGCACCGCCACGGACGCGTCGCGCAGGCCGGACAGGCTGGGCTGGAGATCCGGCCCGACAGCCGCCGGCAGCGGCTTGGCGGTGGCCCGGCCGATCATCACCAAGTCGTGGCGCACGCGATAGAGCGTGCGCACCAGCGGCTCCGGATCGACGATATCGCTGAGATGGCTGCGGCGCTCGCGCGTCGCCTCGTCGGCGGCCGTCTCCAATTGCTTGAGCGAAGCCCGGATCTTCGCATGGATCGCCGGCAGGCCCGGCCTCCCCTGCTCGCTGGTCAGGCCTTCGATCAGAGCGATCATCAGGTCCGCGTTGAGGTCGGCGATACGGGCCGCCGAAGCGCTGAGGATGCCGTGGGCTCGGGTCGGCAGCACCAGGAGGGCCACGGCCACGCCGATGACGTTGCCGAGGGCAATCTCGACGATCCGTTCCAGCGCGTGGACGAAGGGGTCGGCGATGGGCCCGCTCATCGGCACGAGCACGATCAGAGCCGTGATCGGCGCAATGCGAAAATTCGCCCGAAGCGCCGCCAGCAACCCCATGGGCGCTATGGCCAGGATGATGGCCAGGCCGAGCGTCACCTGGCTCTGATGCGGAACCGCGACCGCGATCAGCGTGCCCCAGGCCGCACCCGCCAGCGTGCCGGCCATGCGGTCGGCCGCTGCCTTTACCGACCCGCCGAGGCTCGCCTGCATGACGATGATGGCGGTGATCACCACCCAATAGCCTTGCGGCAGGCCAAGAAGCTTGGCGGTCGTATAGCCGAGCCCCGCTGCGAACGCCATGCGCAGTGCGAGGCGGATCTCGGCTTCTCGGGCGCGGATCGAGGCAAGGAGGGGCAAGGCAGGAATCCGGGAACGGCGGAACGATGCGTCTCGTCTTGCCAGAACCGCGCCACCGCGGCCAAGCCGGATTTCTGTCCTGCCGATCGGGTGCGACCGGCCGGGCACCGGGAACGCGCTGGACCTGCCCAACCGTCACCGGCGCCCGAGGCTCTCCGCTATGCCGCCTTGCCGAGCAAGACGACGACATCCGTCGTCTCGCGCGCATGTGCGACGAGGCGGCTGCGGCTCTCGTCTATCCAGCCGGCGAGCTTGACCACCCGCCCGGTCTCCGTCCCGTCGTCGCGGGTCTCCGCCGGTTCGACGATGGTCAACCCACTGCCGTCGAGGAAGAAGGTGTGGTCGCCGAACATCTCGCTGAGCTGCGGCACGGATGGATGGTTCTCGGGTACGGCCTGGGCATCGATCTGGCCGAGGGTACGATCGATGCGGATGGAGGTCAGCTTCATCGCGTGATCCTTTCGATGGGACGGATGACGTCGCGGCCCATGACCTGGTGCCGCCGACCCGGCAGGGTCTGCCGCCTTCCGGCGGTCGCATGCGGCTCGCCGCGGCGAGCCGGCGCCCGGCTGTGTGCCCCGAATCGCGGGGGAGCCGGCCGAAACCGACGCGAAGCTGACCGGGAAATCGGGTCATGGTCTGATGGCGATGTGACCATTCCATGGAAATCGCGACGGCGCCGCGTCGGCGGCGCCTCAGGCCGACAGGACCAATTCGATTTCCGCGAGCGGCAGGGCGGTGAGTTCCTTGGGAACCTCGGCGCAGACACACCGGGCAACGGCCTTGTGCATCGCCTTGCGCAGAGTGCCGAGCACCCGCGGCGACGCCACCAGCACCAGATCCGCGAAGGCCCCGTCATGCGCCTGCCGGTAGAGCCGGCCTGCCAGCTCCACCGCAAAGCGCTCCTCCGCCTGCCTGTGCCAGTCGGTCTGTTCCAGGGCGCTGCCCGGGCCGCCGGCGATGCCGACGGACTGCCCCGGCTGGTCCGTGCCCTGCTCGCGGGTCGCCGGATTGCGCTGCTCCAGCACCTCCTCGATCGCCAGCCGCAGCTTCAAGGCCGTGCCGTGGTTGCGCAGGAAAAGCGCCTTCTCGCCATCGCCGACAAGGATGAGGGCATTCTTGGGAATGCGGATCCCGGGCATGGCTGTTCCTCCTCGTCCTGCTGACCAGCAAATGACCGCAGGCAGCCGATGTTCCCGACGGGCCGCCACTCGCCACCGCCCTCGGACGAGGGGACCGTCCCGATCCCCTCAGGGGCGTCGCCAGGGGTTCGAAGCTGGCCCGAACGCCGTATCGGATCAGGCCCGGATATTCAAACCGGAGGCCCCGAGGCGGCACCTCGCCGAAGCCGCGCTCAGGCGCGCGAGCCATCGGACCGCCGCAGCACCCCGCGTGGCCGACCGGGCGGCGACGCGGCGTCCCTGGCCCTACGGCTCCGGACCTGAGAGGATGCAGCGACCGGCCGCGCCCCGAACCAGGCCGCGGCAGCAGGAGGACGAGCCATGCCGCTGACACTGAGGGGATCGTGCCGGTGCGGTGCCGTGCGCTTTTCGGTGCAAAGCCACACCCCGCATCCCTACCAGCTCTGCTATTGCTCGATCTGCCGCAAGACCGCAGGCGGCGGCGGCTTCGCCATCAACATCATGGGTGTCGCCGAAACCCTCGAGGTCAAGGGCAAGCGCGCGATCGGCCTGTACCATGCCGAAATCGTCGGCGAGGACGGGCACTGCAACGTGTCGAGCGGCGAGCGCCGCCACTGCAAGGCATGCGGCACGGCACTCTGGGTGTACGACAAGGCATGGCCCGACCTCGTCCATCCCTTCGCATCGGCGATCGACAGCGAACTGCCGGTGCCGCCGGAGCGCACTCATCTCATGCTGGGCTCGAAAGCGGGCTGGGTCGAGCCGGTCATCGGCCCGCGCGACCAGACCTTCGAGCACTATCCCGTCGAGTCGATCGAGGAATGGCACCGCAAGCGGGGGCTCTGGGTGGATTGACCGGTCCGGCGTCCCGACGAAGGCATCGCCAGGGCCGGCCCGCGCGGGCTCGACGTTTCGTCCGGCCCGGCCGGCTTCACGCGCCGGGCGGATCGGGGAGCGACGCGGCTGGGAACAGTGCCGGCTCGGGCCCGACATAGACGGCGCGGGGGCGGATGAGCGCTCCCTCGGCGCGCTGCTCCAGCGCCTGCGCGATCCAGCCGACGGAGCGGCCCGCGGCGAAGAGGCCGAAGGCCGTGCCTTCGGGCAGTTCCAGGCTGCGTCGGAGGGCGACGAGGGCGAAGTCGATCGAGGCCCGGCGCCCGGTCAGCTCGAACACGGCCTCGGCGAGGGCCGGTTCCGGCTGCCCCGGCCGGAGCCCCTCCATCAGGGCCAGAGCCCGCACGTCGCCGCCGGGATAGAGCGGATGGCCGAAGCCGGGGAGCTCCACGCCCGCCGCCAGCATAAGGCGCAGCGTCGCAGCCGGCCGGCGTTCGCCCGCCAGGCTGCGGCAGAAGGCTTCGACCCGGGTGGTCATGCCGCCATGGCGGCCGCCGGAGAGGGCGGCAAGCCCACCGACCACGGCGGCACGCAGGCTCGCCCCGGTCGAGGCGATGCAGCGGGCGGTGAAGCTCGACGCGTTCAGTTCGTGGTCGGCACAGAGGATCAGCGCCATGCGCACGAGGTCGGTACCCACGGCATCAAGGCCCCAGGCGACGGCACATTGCTCGTGCAGCGGCGCCGTGTCCGGAGCCCGGCCGAGCAGGCAGGCCAGCAGGCTGCGGACCAACCCGCCACAGCCGGCCGCAACCCGTCCCGGGCTCTCCTGCCAGGCCGCAGTGCCGTCGTCGGCGGCCATAAGCACGAAACGGCGCATCAGGTCGTCCGGCCCCTCCTCCTGCGACGGCAGCGGGAGGCCGTTTCCGAACGGCACGATCGGACCGAAGGCCTCGGCTTCCGGCATCTGCCAGAGCAGCGACGCGACCGCTTCGACGCTGTGGGTCCGCGCCAGCACCACGGCATCGCGGCCGCGATAATAGAGCCGGCCGTCGCGGATCAGCGTCAGGCCGGACTCGAGCACGGGCAGCCCCCAGTCGAGGGTTGCCTTGGCGATCTCCTTCGGCCGGCGCCCGCGGCGCCTGTCGGATGCGAGCGCCTCGACCGCCTCAAGGGAATAGTGCCGTTCGCGATGGTCGGGACCGGGCAAGGCCGCAAGCAGACCACGGCTGACATAGGCATAGAGCGTCTGCCTCGTTACCCCGAGCCGGGCGGCCGCCTCGGCAGCGGACAGGGACGCAATCATGCCGACGCTCCGGGAACAGATTGATTCATGTAATCAAGATTGACGATTAATTTCAATCGTCCTTCGGTGTCGCCGCTTTCATCGCAACGGGAGGCGCGCCATGGCGCAGAATTCCACCGGACGGGACGAAATCGAGACGGGCGACAGCACGGCATTCGGCGGCATGCTGGCCGCGATCTGGCAGGCCGCAGGCGGCGCATCGGCCGCGCTCGGCCGCGTGCATGTCGCCGGTCGCGGCAGCCTGCCGTCGGCCTTCGCCGTCACCGATCTCGCCGCCGCGTCCATCGCCGCGGCCGGGCTGGCCGTCTCCGAGCTGAGCCGCGTCCGCGGCCTGCCCCCGCCGGCCGTCACGGTCGACCGGCGGCTCGCCTCGTTCTGGTTCGACATGTCGCTGCGGCCGCAGGGATGGGCGCCACCGCCGCCGTGGGACCCGCTTGCCGGCGACTACCCCGGCGCCGACGGCTGGATCCGCCTGCACACCAATGCACCGCCTCATCGCCGGGCGGCCCTCGCGGTGCTGGCGGTCGAGGCCGACAAGGACAGCGTGCGCCGAGCGGTCGCGGCCTGGCCCACCGAGGCGCTGGAAACTGCGATCGTCGCCGCGGGAGGCTGCGCCGCGAGGATGCGCACCATGTCGGAATGGGCCGCCCACGAACAGGGGCGCTGCGTCGCGGCGGAACCCCTGGTCGGGCGGACCCTCACCGAGGCCGGCGCCATGGCCGACCGGTCCTTCGCCCCGGTCCGGCCGCTGGCGGGACTGAAAGTGCTCGACCTGACCCGTGTCCTCGCCGGCCCGGTGGCGACGCGCTTCCTGGCCGGCTATGGTGCGCAGGTCCTGCGCATCGACCCTCCGGACTGGGACGAGCCGGCCCTGGTTCCCGAGCTGATGGTCGGCAAGCGGACCGCCCGGCTCGATTTCGGCACGGAGGCCGGCCACTCCCGGCTGATCGAGCTCATGGCCGGGGCCGACATGCTGGTGCACGGCTATCGCGGCGACGCCCTGGAGCGGCGGGGGCTCGGCGCCGAGGTCCGGCGCCGCATACGGCCCGGCCTCATCGACGTCCGCCTCGACGCCTATGGCTGGTCCGGCCCGTGGCGAAACCGACGCGGCTTCGACAGCCTGGTGCAGATGAGCACGGGCATCGCCGAGGCGGGCATGCGCGCGGCCGGCGCCGGACGCCCGACGCCGCTGCCGGTCCAGGCGCTCGACCACGCCACAGGCTACATCATGGCGGCTACGGCCGTGCTGGGCCTCCTCGCCCGGCACGAAACCGGGTGTGGCCTCGAAGCGAGGGCCTCGCTGGCGCGGACCGGGCTGCTGCTGACCGGGCATGCCGCGCCGGTCTCCGAAGGAGCGCCGGCCGCCGAGAGCGAGGCGGACCTGGGCAACGCCGAGCCCACGGCCTGGGGTCCTGCCCGACGGCTGCTGCCGCCGCTGCACATCGACGACGTGCCGATGCGCTGGTCGCGGGCGGCCGCTCCGATGGGCTCGGATACGCCGGACTGGGACTGAAGATCCGCCACGCCGGTGGCCGGGCCTCCCGAGGGAGGGATCAAGCGGCCTCGGCGGCAAGCCGTGCCGACGCCACCCTGAAGGCGATGGGCACGGCGAGCGGACCGGAGCCGTAGGCCGCCGTCCGGGCGGCGACGGCGGCCCGGAAGCGTTCGCGCTCGGCCTCGTCCAGCCCGGCGATGATCGTGCCGAGCCGCGCGAAGCTGGTGCATGCCAGCGACCACAGCGCCGCAAAGTCCGGGAGGCGGTGCATGCCCTCCTCCACGGTGATGGCCGGCGCCGAGAAGCCGGCGCCGGCGAAGATCGCGCGTAGCGCCTCGTCATCCGAGAAGCGGAAGGCGCCCGGCCCGGGCGGCAGGGATTCGGGGATGCGGATCCCTTCCTCCTGCAACGCATCGAAGAACACGCCGTTGATGCGCGAGCGCGACGGCCCCTCCCACCAGGACACGGCAAGGCGCCCGCCGGGCGCCAGGACCCGGGCGAACTCGGCGAAGGCCCGCTCCGGCACAGGAAAATGGCCGATGCCGAAGCTGCACAACACCGCCTCGAAGGATGCATCGGCAAAGGGCAGCGCCTCGGCGCTCGCCACATGAAACCTGGCCGCGGGATGGAGCCCGGCCGCCAGCCCGACCATGCGCGGCGACAGGTCGACGCCGGTGGCGGCTGCCCCGAGGGCCGCGGCCCTGCCCGCCAGCACGCCCGGACCGCAGGCGACGTCGAGCACCCGGTCGCCTCCGCCGATGGCCGCCTGCGCCAGGAGCAGCGGATGGGCGCGCTCGGTCACCGGCGTGAACGCCTCGTGATAGCCGGCGGCGATCCGATCATGGACGGCGCGCTCGAAAGCCTCGAACGCCTCGGCGGCACTGGACTCGCTCATGCGGTTTCCTCCCGGTCGCCGGCCGTGCTCGCGCCGGGACTCATCGCTGCCACATTAGATGCTCGCCATGGAAATGACAGGGCAGGCGCGCCGGACGGACCCGAGCGACCAGGGGCACCGCTCGTGGAATGACAGGCTGCCGCAATCCAGCCATGCGATCGAGACAAGGAATCGCCGATCGAAGACGCATCGCCGGGCCGATTCCCGACCAGTCCGCCGCCGAAGGCCGCTACTGCCGGCCGACGACGCCTCGACGGGATCGGCATGCGATGCCTTCGCGAGGGACTGCCGACATGCCCGTTTCCGACGCCCTTTCCTTCTTCCGCGCCTGGCTCGGCGCTCCGCTGCGCGTCGCATCGGTCACGCCGTCAAGCCCGGCCCTCGCCGCCCTGATAACCCGGGACCTCTCGGCGGAGACCGGCCCGGTGGTCGAGCTCGGCCCCGGAACGGGCGTCTTCACCTACGCGCTGCTGAAGCAGGGCGTGGCGGAACGGGATCTGACGCTCGTGGAGGCCGGTCCTGATTTCGCGCTGCTGCTCGAGCGGCGCTTTCCGCAGGCCCGCGTGCTCCGCATGGACGCGGCGCGTCTGCGCGAAGCCGCCCTGTTCCAGGCCGCGACCGTCGGCGCGGTGGTCAGCGGCCTGCCGATGCTGTCGATGTCGCCGCGAACGGTCATCGCCATCCTGCGCGGCGCCTTCGGCTATCTGCGGGCCGGCGGCGCCTTCTACCAGTTCACCTATGGCCCGTCCTGCCCGATCCCCGGGGCGATCCTCGAACGCGCCGGCCTCGAGGCCGTGCGCGTCGGCTCGACGCTGCGCAACCTGCCTCCAGCGTCCGTCTACCGTATCGTCAGGCGAGGGGCGAGCGGACCCGCGAGAAGCTGAGGCGCCGTCGCGGCGCCGGGATCGCGGCGGCCACAGCCGACGCCGGGATGTACGGCTCAGCAGGGCCTGCAGGTCACCGGCACGAGGAAAAGGCCGAAGCCGCGCTCGTCCGGAACGATTTCCCCCTGCCGCACCGCGCGCCTGTAGGAGGCCCGCCAACGGTCGCGCTCCGGCTCGGACGCCTGTCGCGTCAGGAAACGGGCGCGGCCGTTCCAGAGCGGGGCGTCGGCATGGTCGAGAACGCCGATCTCGGCGCGGAAGCGAGGCGCCTGCGTGTAGATCCGGGCTTCATCGAGATCCCTTGCGCCAAAGGTGAGGACGGCAACTTCGCCAATCTGGATGGTGAAGAGGGCCACGGCCGAACCTCCCTTGCAGCAACGCGCGCCGGGGAAGATTGCGATGGTTTGTTAGGAGACAATTAGCCGGCCGCCGTCCCAGTCGCGTTCCCGACGGCGGTGGAGGGTCTCGTCGGGACGGCCCCCAAGACGGATGGTCCCGGCCGACCTCAGGGAGGGGGCAAAAACGGGCGTGGCGCGATGACGGCCGCGAGACCCGGCCGTTCACGCCCGGCCACCACCTGCCGCAGGCCTTCGCGGGCGCGCTCCACGACGCGCCCCTCACGCTGCATGGCATAGACGGCATAGGCGGAGTGGGAGAATTCCGGCGCTCCGGCTACCCGGCGCAGGCGGCCGTCGTCGAGGAAAGGTTGCGCCGTGCCGATGCGGAAATAACCCGAGCCGCCGACGCTCAGGAGGTAGATCAGCGCCAGCGGCCCGAGCGAGATCGACACCGGGGGACTGCCAAGCTCGGGAAAGGCGGCCTGGTGGTTCGCCGCGAAGGCCGGGCCCCAATCGACATGAATATAGTGCTCGGGGTGCATCACGCCGTCGGCGGCGCTCGTCACCAGCACCAGCTTTTCCTCAACCAGGAGTTCCGCAACCAGATCCTGGCGTTGCGGCGGGTTGTAGAGCACGGCGAGGTCGAGCGAGCCGTCCTGAACGCGGTCGAGCAGGCGCGCCGGCGCGTCGATTTCGGTGCGCAGAGCAACTTCGGGGCAATGGCCGTGCATCCACACCAGCCAGTCGGCCAGGAGCGGATGCCAGAGGCTGAGTTCGCCACCGAGACTGACGCCGTCCTTGCGGCCGGGCGGCAGGGCGACCTGGTGGCGTGCCCTTTCCCAGACCTGGATCAGAGTGGTGGCGTGGCGCACGAAGCGCTCGCCGGCGGGCGTCAGCCGGGCGCCGGCCTTGTTGCGGACGAAGAGGCGACGGCCGAGGAGATCCTCCAGCGTGCGGATCCGGGCGCTGACTGCCGTCTGGGTCAGATGCATGCGCTCGGCCGCGGCGATGAAGCTGCCGCTGGCCGCCACTTCCAGGAAGGTCCGGGCCAATCCGATATCCATGGATTCATATGAAATTTTCTGCGTTTATTTGCAATCAAAATGCGTTTGTCTGCAGTGATCGCAAATGCCACGATGAGGATGGAAATGGAATAAACCCCGTATTTTTCCTGTCAAAAAACGAGACCGACCTCGAGCATGAGCATTTCCGAACTTCAGGGGCCGGGGCTGATCGAAGCGCAGTGGCAGCAGCTCACGGCTCTGGCGACGACGCTCTCGCCCCGGCAACTCGTCTGGGTCAGCGGCTTCCTGGCCGGCCTCGAGCACGGTGCGCGCGCGGCGGGCGGAGCCACTGCCGCCGTCGAAGCCGAGCCTCCCGTCCCCGGCCTGCCGGCCGGCGCCGCCGACCGCAGCCTCACCATCCTCTATGGCAGCGAAACCGGCAACGGCGCCGCCGCGGCCGCGGATCTCGCCGAACGGGCCAGGGCTCGCGGCCTCGCCGTCGCCCTCCACGACATGGCGGCCTACAAGACCCGGCAGCTCAAGGACGAGCAGGACCTGCTGATCGTCACCAGCACTTACGGCGACGGCGATCCGCCGCAGCCGGCTGCGGGCTTCTTCGAGTTCGTCGAAGGGCGCAAGGCGCCCAAGCTGCCGGGCCTGCGCTTTGCCGTGCTCGCGCTCGGCGACTCGACCTATGACCGGTTCTGCGAGGCCGGCAAGCGGCTCGACCGGCGCCTCGAGGAGCTCGGCGCCATCCGGCTGCAGCCGCGCATCGACTGCGACATCGGCGACGACGAGCCGGCATCCGCCTGGATGGCCGAGGCCCTCGCCGCCCTGGCGCCCGGACAGCCTCGCGCCCCGGCCGCCGCGCTCCGGCCAGCAACGCCGGGCGACCCCGCCGAATCCTTCGGCAAGCACAATCCGTTTCCAGCCGCGGTCATCGAGAACATTGCCCTCACCGGCCGGGGGTCGTCGAAGGAAACCCGGCATGTCGAACTCACCCTCGACGGTTCCGGCCTGAGCTTCGAGCCGGGCGACGCGCTCGGCATCGTCGCGCGCAACGATCCCGCCCTGGTCGAAACCCTCCTCACCCGGCTCGATCTCGCCGCCTCGATGCCCATCGAACTCAAGGGGCGGACGATGCCGCTCGGCCAGGCCCTGGAGACGGAGCTGGAGATCGGCCTCCTCACCCCGCGCTTCCTCGACCATTGGGCGACCCTGTCGGGCGCCGAGGCGCTGCAGCGGCTGAGCCAGGCCGACGAACGGGCCGCCTTCTCGCGCAGCCATCATGTCGTCGACGTGGTCCGCCGTTTCCCGGTCCAGGGCATCGACGCCGCCGGCTTCGTCGCCAGCCTGCGGCCGATGCAGCCGCGGCTCTATTCGATCGCCTCGAGCCTGGCGGCCATTCCCGACGAGGTCCACCTGACGGTCTCGACCGTGCGCTACGAGCTGCACGGCGAACCCCGGTGCGGCGTCGCTTCCGGCTACCTGGCCGAGCGCTGCGGCGCGGATACGAGGGTGCTGGTCTATGTGCGGAAGACTCCATATTTCCGGCTGCCGGCCGACGACGTGCCGATCATCATGATCGGTGCCGGCACCGGGGTGGCGCCCTATCGCGCCTTCATGCAGGAGCGCGAGGCGCGCGGCGCTCCAGGCCGCTCGTGGCTCGTGTTCGGCGAACGGAATTTCCGCACCGATTTCCTCTACCAGACCGAGTGGCAGGCGCTCCTCGGGGCCGGCCTGCTCACCCGCATGGACGTCGCCTTCTCGCGCGACCGCCAGGGCCGCGTCTACGCGCAGGACCGGCTGAAGGAGCAGGCTCGCGACGTCTTCGCCTGGCTGGAGGATGGCGCCCATCTCTATGTCTGCGGCGATGCGACCCGCTTCGCCCCCGACGTCCATCTGGCTCTCGCCAGCATCGTGGCGACGCAGGGCGGCCTCGGCGCCGATGCGACGGAGGATTATCTCCAGCGTCTGCAACGAGACGACCGCTACCATCGTGACGTGTATTGAGGACACCGCCATGGCAGCCCTGCTCTCGCCCGCCGACCGCAGCCGCGACCTGTCGCAGCCGCTCGACCGGCTCGGCCCCGACGAAAGCCTCAAGGCCGGCAGCGACCAGCTCCGCGGCACCATCCTCGACAGCCTGACCGACCGGCTCACCGGCGCGGTCTCGCCGAACGACACCAAGCTGATGAAGTTCCAGGGCATCTACCAGCAGGATGACCGGGATCTTCGCGACGAGCGCCGGCGCCAGAAGCTCGAGCCGGCCTACCAGTTCATGGCCCGGGTGCGCCTGCCCGGCGGCGTGTGCACGCCGGCGCAATGGCTGAAGCTCGACGAGCTCGCCCGCGCCTACGGGCACGAGACGCTGCGGCTGACCACCCGCCAGACCTTCCAGTTCCACTGGCTGCTGAAGGAAGACCTCAAGCCGACGCTGCAGGGCCTGCACGCCGTGCTCCTCGACACCATCGCCGCCTGCGGCGACGATTGTCGCGGCGTGATGTGCTCGGTCAACCCGCATCTGTCGGCGCTGCATGCCGAGGTCTACGAGCTGGCGCGGCGCGCGAGCGACCATGCGATCCCGCGCATGCGGGCCTATCACGAGATCTGGTACGGCGAGGAGCGGGTGGCGACCTCCGAGCCGGAGGAGCCCTTCTACGGCCGCACCTACCTGCCGCGGAAGTTCAAGATCGGCTTCGCCATCCCGCCGGTCAACGACATCGACGTCTACGCCCAGGATCTCGGCTTCATCGCCATTGCCGGCGCGACCGGCCTCGAGGGCTTCGACGTCGCCATCGGCGGCGGCATGGGCCGCGTCGACCGGACCCCGTCGACCTATGCGCGCCTCGCCGACGTCATCGGCTTTGTCGAGCCGGACCAGGTGCTGGCGGTGTGCGACGCCGTGGTCGGCCTGCAGCGCGACTACGGCGACCGCAAGGACCGCGCCCATGCCCGCTTCAAGTACACGATCGACGATCGCGGCCTGCCCTGGATCAAGGAGGAGATCGAACGGCGGCTCGGCTTCCCGCTCGGCGCGGCGCGGCCCTATCGCTTCGTCTCGAACGGCGACGCGCTGGGCTGGCAGACCGGCGAGGACGGCCTGCACCACCTCACGCTGTTCGTGGAGAACGGGCGCATCGCCAACCGGCCCGGCCGCGCCCTGATGGACGGCCTGCGAGCCGTCGCCCGCGTCCACCAGGGCAGGTTCCGCCTGACGCCGAACCAGAACCTGACGATCGCCGAGGTGCCGGAGCACCGGCGCGGCGAGATCGAGGCGCTGCTGGCCGAGAACGGGCTCGGCAGCCTCAACCGCGAGAGCGCCCTGCGCCTCAACTCCATGGCCTGCGTGGCGCTGCCGACCTGCGGCCTCGCCATGGCGGAGAGCGAGCGCTACCTGCCGGCCCTGGTGACGCGGATCGAGTCGATCCTCGAGCGCCACGGCCTGACCGAGGAACCGATCACCATCCGCATGAGCGGCTGCCCGAACGGCTGCTCGCGCCCCTACATCGCCGAGATCGGGCTGACCGGTCGGGCACCCGGCCGCTACGATCTCTATCTCGGCGGCGGCTTCCACGGCCAGCGCCTCAACCGGATGCAGCTGGAGAATGTCGGGGAGGAAGCGATCCTCGCCGAGCTCGACGCCAGGCTCGGCGCGTTCGCGCGCGAGCGGCTGGACAACGAGCATTTCGGCGACTTCGTCATCCGCACCGCCCCACCGGACACGAACCGCTGATCCGGCCCGGCCGCGATCAGCATGCAAGGCAAGGAGACTTTCCAATGTCGGTCCAGCTCGGTCAGACCACCCCCGATTTCGTCCAGGACAGCACCCATGGACCGATCCGCTTCCACGACTGGCTCGGCGGGGCCTGGGGCGTGCTCTTCAGCCATCCCCGCAACTTCACGCCGGTCTGCACCACCGAACTCGGCGAGGTCGCGCGCCTCAAGCCGGAATGGGAAAGGCGGCGCGTCAAGGTCATCGGCCTTTCCGTCGATCCGCTCGACGCCCACGCCGCCTGGGACAAGGACATCGCCGAGACCCAGGGCCACGCTCTGAATTTCCCGCTGCTCGCCGACGCCGACCGCAAGGTCGCCAGCCTCTACGGCATGATCCACCCCGACGCCGACCCGAACGTCACCGTCCGGGCGGTGGTCGTGATCGATCCCGCCCGGAAGGTCCGGCTGAGCCTGACCTATCCACCGAGCGCCGGCCGCAACTTCGCCGAAATCCTGCGCGTCATCGACAGCCTGCAGCTTACCGATGCGCAGGCCGTGTCGACGCCGGTCAACTGGCGGCCGGGGCAGGCGGTGATCATCTCGCCGAGCCTGTCCGACACCGCGGCCCGCGAGCGCTTCCCGCAAGGCTGGACCGCGCAACGCCCCTATCTGCGCCTGGTCGAGTTGCAGGGCTGACGGACGAGCGGGAGAGGAGAGCCGACATGTCGCGGAAATCGCTGGAAACAATCGCCGCCGGCAACGGCATCGGCCAGGATACCGCCCACGGCGCGGTGGCCCCGCCGCTGTTCCTGGCCTCGAGCTACACGTTCGAAGGCTTCGACCGGCCGCGCGCCTATGACTATTCACGGACGCGCAACCCGACCCGGGACCTGCTCGCCGACACGCTCGCCAAGCTGGAAGGCGGCGCGGCAGCCATCATCGTCGCCACCGGCATGGCGGCGGTCGACCTGGTGCTGTCGCGGCTCAAGCCGGGCGAGCGCGTCGTGGCGCCGCACGACTGCTATGGCGGAACCTACCGGCTGCTCGGTCTGCGCGCGGCGAAGGGGCAGTTCGAGGTGACCTTCGTCGACCAGAGCGACGAAGCCGCGCTCGACACGGCCCTTGCCGCCCGGCCGAGGCTGGTGCTGGTCGAGACGCCGAGCAATCCGCTGATGCGCGTCGTCGACATCGCCGCCATCGCCCGCAAGGCCAAGGCCGCCGGGGCGGAACTGGCCGTGGACAATACCTTCCTGTCCCCGGCCCTGCAGCAGCCGATCGGGCTCGGCGCCGATTTCGTCATCCACTCGACCACGAAATATCTCAACGGCCACTCCGATGTGGTCGGCGGCGCGGTGGTGGCGGCGCGCGCCGAGGACGGGGCGAACCTCGCCGCCTGGGCCAATGTCACCGGCGTGACCGGCTCGCCCTTCGACGCCTACCAGACCCTGCGCGGCGTGCGCACGCTGTTCCCGCGGATCGAGCACCAGCAGCGCAATGCCGGCGCCGTTGCCGCCTTCCTCGCGCGCCACCGGCAGGTGGCGGCCGTGCACTATCCCGGGCTGCCCTCGCATCCCGGCCATGCCGTGGCGACGGCGCAGCAGCGCGGCTTCGGCGCCATGCTCAGCTTCGAGATCGCCGGCGGCACCGGTGCCGTCCGGCGCTTCGTCGAGGCCGTCCGCGTCTTCACCCTGGCCGAATCCCTCGGCGGCATCGAGAGCCTGGTCGCCCATCCCGCCACCATGACCCATGTCGGCATGGGCGCGGAGGCGCGCCGCGCGGCCGGGATCGCGGACACGCTGCTGCGCCTGTCGATCGGCCTCGAAGGCGAGGCCGACCTGCTCGACGACCTGGCGCAGGCCCTGGACGCCGCGGGAGGAGGACCATCATGACCGCCGCCGCACCTCCCGATCCCGCCGGCTTCGAGGCGCCGGCGCTCGTCCAGGCCCTGCTGGACGGCCCGGAAGCGATCGTCGCCACCGACCGGGCCGGCATCATCCGCTTCTGGAGCCTCGGGGCGGCACGGCTGTTCGGCTTCGAGCGCGACGAAGCGCTCGGGCGGTCGCTCGACATCGTCATCCCGGAGGAGTGGAGAGAACGGCACTGGCAGGGCTATCACCGCGTCATGGCCACCGGCCACAGCCGCTACGGCGAAGGCGACGTCCTGGCCGTGCCGGCGATGACCAGGGACGGCCGCCGGATTTCGGTCGAGTTCACGGTCGCGCTGTTGCGCGACGGGGTCGGAGAGGCGTTCGGCATGGCGGCGGTGATGCGCGACGTCACCCGGCGCTTCGAGGAACTGAAGTCGCTGCGGCGGGCGATCAAGGCCCTGGCCGCCGATGCAATCGCGACCTGAAGCGCGGCTGACGGACAGGAGGATGGGCGATGGACGGCAGGGACGCCGACGAAGCCGGCGAGGGCTATGCCTCGCCGGCCTGTCTCATGCACGAGCTTGCGCCGGGCATGGGTGAGGCGGTGGCGGTGGCGCCTCCGGAGCAGCGCAGCGCCATCCTGCGCTGGCGCAAGGGCGAGCGCGAGCGGCTGATCGCCGAGCGCATGCAGTTGCCGTCGCCCGTGCGGGTGGAGCACGCGGCACGGATCGCCCGCCACCTCGACGCGCTGTTGCCCGATCTCGCCGGGCGGGTAGTCAGCCTCTACTGGCCCATGCGCGGCGAACCCGACCTCAGGGCCTGGCTCGGTGCCGCCACCGAGCGCGGTGCGACCTGCGCCCTTCCCCTGGTGGTGGAGAAACACGCACCGATGGCTTTCCGCAGCTGGAAGCCCGGCGAGCTGCTGGAGCGCGGCTTCTGGAATATCCCGGTGCCAAAGGGCGGCACCGAGGTCACGCCCGACATCGTGCTCGCCCCGCTGGTCGGCTTCGACGGTTCGCGCTTTCGCCTCGGCTATGGCGGCGGTTATTTCGACCGGACGCTGGCAGCCCTGCCGAAGAAGCCCTATGTCGTGGGCGTCGGCTATGTCCAGCAGGCGATCCGGACGATCCACCCGCTGGCCCACGACATCCCAATGGATGCGATCGTCACCGAGCAATCGGTTGTCGACGGCCGCGCCACCTGAGCAGCTTCTCGTGGCTCAAACTTGCAACTGCAAGCAGGTTCGAGAGACCCTGCTTGGAACGTCGCCGGGCTCGCCCCGGTGGGAGATGGCCTGAACATGGATGGAAGCGGCCCCGCGGCGGTCGACCGCCCCCTCGTCACCGACGCCGACATCCGGCGGCTGGTGCACGCTTTCTACGCGGCGGTGCGACGCGACGAGCTGATCGGCCCGATCTTCGACCAGGCCGTCGACGACTGGCCGGAGCATCTTGCCAAGCTCGTCGACTTCTGGGCCTCGGTGATGCTGAAGGCGGGGCGTTACAACGGCCGGCCGCTGGCGCCGCATCTGGCGCTGCCGATCGGCCCGCAGCATTTCGACCGCTGGCTCGGCCTGTTCGAGGCGACGGCCGCGGCCGAGCTGCCGGCGGAGGCGGCGGAGCTGTTCGTCGACCGCGCCCGCCGCATTGCCGACAGCTTCGAGCTCGCCGTCGGCAGCACGCAGGGCCGGTTCGTCACGCCGCGCCATTCCCGGCGATCGTAAAGACGTCAGGCCTCATCCCCTGCCGGCGACGTGGTCGAGGAGATGGCGTTCAGCCTGTCGATCGCCTGCGACGTCTTCACGTGCGAACGCTCGAGGCGCACGGCGACGGCAACTTCGATACGGCGCCGAGCGTCGCGACCGGTGTCATCACCGAATTCGACGCCGCGGCCGACGGGATCCGCCTGGACGCCGCCGCTTCCACCCGCAGATGAAGGGGCAGCTCCGCGTCCAGGCGCAATAGCCGCCAGGAGCCACCTCGCGGGGCGGACACTCCGCCCCGCCAGATCCGTCCTCGATCCGCAACAGGGGCTTTGCCGACGCCGGCGGATCTGGCAGACCTTGCCCTGTGTGGTTAAGCGCAGGAGGCCGCCATGGCGACGCATCGGTTCACGCCATCCCATTATTCCAACGTGCTGGCCAGCCTCGCCCCGGTCCTGACCATCGGCGACGGCGACACCGTGGTGACGACCACGCTCGACGCGGCCGGCCGTGACCAGGACAACGCCCAGCGCGGTCGGCGCGGCAATCCGATGACCGGCCCCTTCCACGTCGAGGGCGCGGAGCCCGGCGATGCGCTGCTGGTTCGGATCGACCGGATGACCCCGACGCGCGACACGGGCTGGACGTTCTCGGTGCTGGCCGCCAACGTGGTCGAGCCGGGCGCGGTGGCGCGGCTGCCGGAGCGCCAGGAAGTGCTGTGGGCGATCGATCGGCAGGCCGGCACCGCCCGGCTCATCGACGCGCCGGCCGCGGTCGCCGACCTCGTCCTGCCGCTGGCGCCGATGATCGGCTGCTTCGGCGTGGCGCCGGCGCTCGGCCAGGCGATCTCGACCGCCACCAGCGGCGAACATGGCGGCAACATGGACTATCGCGGCTTCGGGCCGGGCACGACCGCCGCCTTCCCGGTGGCCACGGCCGGCGCGCTGTTCTTCCTCGGCGACGGGCACGCCTGCCAGGGGGACGGCGAGATCGCCGGCACCGGCATCGAGACCAGCTTCGAGATCGAGTTCACCGTGAGCCTGCGCAAGCATGCGAAGTTCGGCTGGCCGCGCGGCGAGACCGCCACCGACATCTTCACCGTCGGCAATGCCCGGCCGCTCGACCAGGCGCTGCAGCACGCGACCACCGAGATGCTGCACTGGCTGGGCGAGGATTTCGGCCTCGACCAGACCGCAGCCAGCCACCTGCTCGGCCAGACCGTCCGCTACGACGTCGCCAACGTGTTCAATCCCGCCTATTCCGTGGTTTGCCGGCTTTCGAAATCCTGGCTGAAGCGCCCGGCCAGCGGCGGAAGCTGGCTGGCCGGGCCATGATAGGGCTGCGGTCCGGCCACGTCGGCGCCGAGCGGCATCGCCCTCCGGGCGGGCTTCAGCCAAACGCTGCACACGATCCACCCCTTCCTGATGTTCCGGCTTCAGCCGGCGCTTCGCCTGGGTCAACGACCGCTACGGCGTCTCCTGGCAGCTCAACCTGCCGTAGCAGCCGGCCGGCTGAAGCGCGCGGCGGGGAGCGGCGCCGGCGCTTTCCGGGCCTCTGTCTCCACTGTCCCGGTCGGCGGCCGATACGCCCGGCCCTGCGCGCCTTCGCCGACTTTGCCCAGGTCGAGCGGCCGCCGCTGCCCGGCGGGCGATGACAGGCGCCCTGCCCGCTCCTACCATCGGGCTCATGTTCGATTCGCTGCGCGCCGATGGCTTCCAGGTCGAGTTCCATTCCCATGCCAAAGCGATCCTGAGTGTCGATTTTCCCGAGATCGGCGCGCAACTGGAGGCGATCCTGCGCGGCGCCACCATCCCGATCGAGGAGATCGTCGGCTCGGGCGGCGGCGAGACCAAGGGCACGCAGCGCCTGCGCCGCGCCCTGCACGAGCATGGCTGGCGCAAGCACAAGTTCGAGGTGCAGCGGACGATCGACGGAGTGGCGCGCGAGTCGATTTCGCACGAGGTCGACCACATCGCCCGCTTCCCGGCCGGGACGCTGGCGCTGGAGATCGAATGGAACAACAAGGACCCGTTCTTCGATCGCGACCTGGAGAACTACAAGCGCCTGCACGCCGACGGAGCGATCTCGGTCGGCATCCTGATCACCCGCGGCGTGTCGCTGCAGAACGAGATGCGCGCCATGGTGCAGCGCTTCGCCGCCGACAAGGGAATCGAGAGCCCGGCCGACCTCGAGCGCATCGGCCTCAGCCCGACCCGGCGCCAGCTCGCCGACTATGACCGGCGCCGGCGCGGCGGCGTCTCCTTCGCCCAGGCCTGGGCCGCCTCCTTCGTCCAGGACAAGTTCGGCGCCGCCACGACCCATTGGCGCAAGCTGGAGGACAGGGTGCAGCGCGGTGTCGGCAATCCCTGCCCGCTGCTGCTCATCGGCCTGCCCGCGAGCCTGGTGACCTTCGGCGAGCCGGACGCGGTGGTCGAGCGCCTGATCGACGAGGGCGAGGCCTCGGAGCCCGATGCGAAGCTCGACGCGTGAGGCTATCCATCGGCCAGGATGCGGCCGCGGCCGGCCTGGGAATGATGCGCATAGGTCTTCCAGGTCGGCTCGTAGCTCTCGTCGGCCTGGTTGCCCCAGGTGGTCCAGCCCTTGCGGACGCCGCGCCCGAACAATTCGAGATAGGGACCGGGCGAGCAGGCCTCGATGACCTCGTACTGCTCGTCAGGCTTGCGTGAATGCTCGCGCTTGCGGGTCTGGATCATGTTGACCTGGCTGCGGCCGGGCGCCAGCGTGCGGGCGTTGCGGCCGCGGACGCCGAACAGGATCAGCTCCGTGACGTTGCGGAAGTAGAAGCCGACGCCGCGCCCGTCCGAGCCGCCGTCCTTGCGGATCTTGTGCCAGACGACGTTGGACTTGTAGGCGAAGCCCCAGGCCTGCATCACGGCCAGCCCCTCGGGCAGCAGCGCGTTCGGCACCCACAAATAGAGGTGGGCGGTGTCGGCGGCGATGCCGGCGACGGGCAGCGCCTGGATCTCGGCCAGCGTCATCGTGCCGTAGCGGTTGAGCCGCTTGTGCTCGGGCGCCACCTTGCCGGTGGCGTTCTGGAAGCGCCATGGCGGGTCCGCCATGATGGTCGAGAACCGCCGGCCGCGAACCAGGGCGAGAAGATCGGCGGATGGCGTCTGCGCTTCGGCCTTGGCTAGCACGAATCTCTTCCGTCTCGGGGTTGTGCAGCGGGCATCTTAGACGTCCCGAGGCGATCGGACACTGCCGTGCATCGCGTTTTCCAGTCCAACTTGCAGCCCCGGTGCGCCGGCCGGGATCAGCCGGCCCGCAGCGCCCCGGCGGCGGCGGCGAGGTCAGCCGCCAGCCGGCCGGGCATGCGCGCCAGGAACACCTCGCTGAGGGCGCCGTAATACCACAGCGTGCCCTCGCGCCCGCCGGTGAAGCGACTCCAGATCCGCTCGCCGACCGCCTGCCTGTCGGCCAGGATCGAGCGGGCGTTGTGGACCTTGTCGGCGAGGGAGACGAGCAGCGAGGCCGCGGGCTTTTCCGGCAGGTGCCGGAGATAGGCCTCCTTACGGGCGCGCCAGGGCGGCTTCGGCTCGACCCAGGCATCGGTGCAGTCGGCGACGATCCGTGCCACCGCAGGCCCGAACTCCCGATCGATCCGCGCCAGGGTGGCCTCGCCGCCCTGGTCCTCCGCCGCATCGTGCAGCAGGGCGGCGATGGCCTGGTCCTCCGTGCCGCCGTTCTCCAACACCAGGGCGCAGACCGCCATCAGATGCGCGACATAGGGGATCGCCGTGCCCTTGCGCAGTTGCGTGCGATGCAGCCGGCTGGCGAAGACGAGGGCGGCGTCGAACCGCTCCGTGACGAGAGCGGCATCAGGCCGCTCCGCGGCGAGAGCGGCGCCAGGCCGCTCCGCCGGGATCGGCGTCTCGTCCGGTATGGAGGGGGTGGTGGCTGGCATGGCGCCTCCTGGATCGGATTGCGCAAGGCTAGGTCGGCACAGGGTTCCGATCAAGAACAAAAATGGAACATTTCTATAGACTCCGCCGCCCTGTCCGACCTAGAACCGCGGGGCCCGGCGGGCGGCCGCCGGACTTCCCGACGACAAGGACGTCCCCATGACCGGAAGCAATGAAATCGGGACGCTGGACGCCGCCGTGGACGAGGCGATCGCGGCCTGCGACGGCGACCCGCGCGCCGCCGTGCGTGCTCTTCTGGTAATGATCCGCCACCTCGAAACCGAGATCGACCGCCTCGCCGGCGCTCTCTCGCGGGGCTTCGTCCGCGGCCGGGTGAAGCCGGACCAGGGCGAGGTCGCAGGCCCGCGACCGCATTGAGGGAGAGCCCGGCCGGGCGGCGGCCTGCCCCCATCCCGTTGACCCCGACGCCTGTCTTTGGCAGATTCTGACCATGCGGTGCTGTGCCCGGACCGGCCCGACATCCATCGTCCTCCGTCCCTGCGATCCGCCGACCTCGTCACCCGCAGCAAGGGGACGCGGCATGCGGACCCTCGCCCTTCCGTCATCGTGACTTCGATCAGGCCCTGAGCAGGCCCGCCTGACCTCCGCCCTTCGCCGGGCGAGCCCGCCTTCCCCGCTCAGCCACTGACCACGCTCAGCCGCCGCCCCATCCCACCCTCCGGACCACCGTCCCGAGGCCGCACCGGCGCGCCCGCATCCGGGCGTCGCCATCCGCTCGCCCATGCGCCCGCCGCGCTCGCGCCATGCCGGCGCCCGGCCGGGCCGCCCGTCCTCGTGAGCCCCCATGCCCCGCATTCCCGACTTCACCCCGCCCGAGCGGCTGGCGCGGGCCGAGGCCGACTTCCGGCGCTTCGCCGCCGCCCAGGAAGCCCAGGCCCGGGACGCCGCCGACGCCATCCCGCCCGGCGGCGGCGGCGTCACCACCGCCTTCCGCGACCAGTACCGCGCCGACGCCCAGGCCATGGCCGGCGCGACGCCGCCAGGATCAGAGAGATCAAGGCCATCGCCGACAGGATGCTCGCGCGACAAGGCATGGCGCCCAGTCCGCTCAAGACGCTTGTAGACAGCCGGGCCGAACGTGGCATCCCGCTCGCGGCGCAACTGGTCGCCATTGGGGGCCGCGGCCCGGCACGGCGATGTCGGGCAAGCAACGGAGCTGGCGAACGGCATCGCCGCGACCTTCGACGACCCCACCACCTCCGAGATGCTGACACTTCTGTCGGGCCTGCGCGGCATGACGGCGGAACCGTTCATGCGATCCGCCGACCTCGCCCACGCCAAGGCACAGGCACGCGCCGAAACAGAGCAGCGGCTGGCCTTCACCACCGAGTGGGATACGGCCCAGAGCTTCGGCGAGCGCATGGCCATCGCCCGCAAATACGGTCTCGATCTGGCCGTCCTCGCCTCGAGCTTTCTGACCGCTGCGCAGCTTGGCAAGCGAGGAGCCTCGCAGGATGGCGGCGGCGAGCCGCCAGCGAACGACTCCAAGCCCGGTCCAGTTTCACCACTTAACGATCCGCCATCATCCGTCCCTGGCCAGCGACTGGAACAAAGCGGCAGGCAGCCAACGAGAGTTGCGCTGGCTAGGGAAACGCCTGACGTCCTCCCCCTATCCTCCGCTGAGTTCTCTTCGCCTTCTGCTTCTCCAAAATCAGCACTACTCCTCGAAGGGCCGGTTGTGTTCACGGCCCCTAAAGCTGGGGCATCTGTTCATGAAATAGCGCCAGGCAGTATCCTCTCGGTTACAAACCGACTCGATTTGAGTTTGGAGACACAGAGGAGAATTGAATATGACCGACTGGAAACTTGAGATCGTTCAAACCGTTGTCATCAAGCAACAAATTGATAGCTTAGATAAAACCAATTTATTCCCATATAAATTTCCAAACGTTTCAGCAAAACTATCAGATATAATTGAAACCGAGAATGAAATTGGATTTAAATTTGATAATGATTATGCCAATTTCCTCACACACGCGGATGGATGGAATCTATTCACCAGCGCAGAACTCGCAGATCTATTCGGAACGAGAGATTATATTGGCTCAGAACGCTATCTCAGCGCCCTGAAAACAATACATAAACTTGATGACAACAATATTCTGAGAAAATACTCACTAAATCTCGAGGATATTTTCCCAATTTGCGCCACCCCCGACGACCCAGTTCTATACGTTATGAGAAAACATCATGTCTCCGGAAAATCTCGTGTATTTTTGTTTCAAGATGATTTGGTTGATGAATACGAAAGCTTTCTGGAATTCTTTCAATCAATGCGTGCATATGATCAATTGACCCTAGATGATTTAAAAAATAAATATTTATAATAAAATATAGTTGCCAGAGACGAATTCCATTAATTTACAAATTTTGAGTCTGAATTGAGGCCTACGACAAACGTAGGAGCTTCCTTGTGAGGAGCATGATAAATTTGGCATGGGAGAAGACTGTTGGGAGACGACAAAGCCGACCTGATTGGGCAGCTTGGGCACGATTTCGATGGCGATGCGTGTAGCGCTGGCGACTGTGGCGCCAGCATGGGCAAATCGCCTCAACGCGGCAACGGAGAGACCTGAAGCTCGCCCCCATCCCGTTGACCGCACCGCCCGGTGTTTGTCATATTCCGACCGTGCGGTGCTGCGTCCGGCCCCACATCCATCCTCCTCCCCCCTGCGATCTGCCCCCCGCTTGAGCGTCCGCGGCATGCGGACCCAGCCATTCCAACGTGACCTCGATCAGGCTCTGGGCGGGCCCGCATCCCGATGCCGGGAGAGGCCCGCATGGCGGCCCATCCCGCCCTCATCGCGACGATGACCGTCCCTGCCCGCGACATGCGGCGCTGCCGCCGCAGGCCCGCCTGACCTCCGCCCTTCGCCGGGCGAGCCCGCCTTCCCCGCTCAGCCACTGACACGCTCCGCCGCTGCCCCATCCCACCCTCCGGACCACCGTCCCGAGGCCGCACCGGCGCGCCCGCATCCGGGCGCCGCCATCCGCCCGCCCACGCGCCCGCCGCGCTCGCGCCATGCCGGCGCCCGGCCGGGCCGCCCGTCCTCGTGAGCCCGCATGCCCCGCATTCCCGACTTCACCCCGCCCGAGCGGCTGGCGCGGGCCGAGGCCGACTTCCGGCGCTTCGCCGCCGCCCAGGAAGCCCAGGCCCGGGACGCCGCCGACGCCATCCCGCCCGGCGGCGGCGGCGTCACCACCGCCTTCCGCAACCGATACCGCGCCGACGCCCAGGCCATGGCCGGCGCCTGGCCGCCCGAGGCAAGGCTGCGCCTGTCGCCGCAGATCTTCGCCCTGGAACACCGGCTCGCCGGCCCCCTCGGCCAGGCCGAGACCACGGAGAAGCTGCGCCATCACGGCGCCCTGCAGGATGCCGAGGACGCGGAGCTGCTCGACACCGCCGCCCGGCACAGCGATCCGGCTCGGCGCGACGCGGCGATCGAGGCGCTCTACGGCGCCAACCGCAGCAATCCCAACCTGCCGCCGGCCATCCGGCAGAGCCGCGTCGCCGGCCTGCCCGACAGAATCGCCCTGGCCCAGGGCAATGCCCTGCTCGCCGATCCCCACCGGCGCCAGGCGATCTGGCAGACGGGGCCGACGACCGATGGCGGCGCGCCCGACGCCCCCGGCCTGGCCGGCGCACCCGTCTTGGTCGGCGGGGCTGGCGACGACCCTATCACCCCACTGTCGATGCGCGGCCTCCCCCCGCTCGCCGACGGCGGGCAGGCCGTGGCGATGGACTATTTCCGCGGGCTGCACCCCTCCGCCTCCTTCCCCGTGATCGAGCAGCTCGCCGCCAAGGCCGCGCTCACCCGCCAGGACGACATCCGTCGCGCCGCCGACACCAGCGCCAGGCTCGCCCGGCTGATCGGCCAGGACGCCGTCTCGATCCGCGACACCGGCCGGGAGAACCCCGACCTCGATCTCGACGAGGTCCTGGCCCATTTCGGGCCCGCCATTGCCGCCCATGTCCGCCAGGGCCGCGACCAGGCCCGCGCCGACCACATCGCCAACGCCCTCTCCCTCGCGACCGGCCAACCGGCTGCGGCCGAGGCGCCGCCCGTCGCCAAGCCCTCGCCGCTCCCAACCGCGCCAACACCTCCCGGCCCGCCGCTCGCAGCGGGCCTGCCGCCGCAGCGTTCGCTCGAAGCCGCGTTCATGAAGCAACTGCGGCGCGTCGACGAACGGGAATCCTCCCAACACTCCACTGGCAGCGCCACCGCGGACACGCCACGCGAGGCAGCACCGCAACAGAGCCCAACCGGCCAGTCGGTCCCGCCCCCGGCCCCCCGGCGGCGGAGCCGGGCGACTCCGAGGTCGCGCCGGGCCTGGTGGCGGGTAAGCCGGTCAAGGATTTCAGCAGAACTCCGGACGCCGTGCTCCAGGACGACACGCGCAAGCTCGGCGATGCAGCCAAGGGATCGCGCCCGCTGCTCGACAAGGCGATCGACTATGCGGTCACCGCCACCTTCATCAAGCGCGACACCAAGTACATCGACCTGCTGGCGCAAAGGTCCGATCTCGACCCGCGCGACGCCGCCGAAATCAAGGAGTTCAAGGCCATCGCCGACACGATGATCGGCGTCGGCAGCCGGCACGGCAGCACGCTGGCCCAATTGATCAATCTCCGCACTCTCGACGGGCGGTCTTTCGGCCCATCGATGATCGCGATGGAATACGCGGCCCGGCACGGTGACGCCGACCGGGCGTCGCAACTGGCGCGGAGCATCATCCCTGCCTTTGATACCCCAGGCGTCACACTCGCGCTCCTCCCCTCCGGGCTGAAGGGCCTGGCGTCCGAACCGTATGTCGATGCCGCCCTGTCGGCCCACTCCGAGATGAAGGGGAATCTCGACCGGGAGCAACAGTTCGCCTTCAAAACCGAGCTGGATGCCGCCAAGGGCCCTGGCGAGCGATGGGCCGTCATCCGGAAGTACGACATCCTCGCTCAGGCACTGCTGTCCGACCCCAGGCGACGATGCGCGTTGGGATGCTTGGCGGCATCGCCGCCAGGAGAGCAATTGGAGCACCTGCCGGCTCGCGAGCAGCAGCCGCGCCGCCGCCTCCAGCGTCGGCCCCCTCGCCAACGCAGAGTCATCAAACGAACGCACCGCCGGCCTCGACAACGGTCAGTGGGTCAGGCGCCCCCCAAGTCGCGCCTCAAGCACCTGTCTTCAATCCTGCAGGTGCAAATAGAGCAACACGATTCGGAACGATGCATGGGAGCGCATCACTTAAAGAGACAATCGCTCTCATCGCCGGCCCAACACCTTCCATCCGATACACGAATTCCGGCAAAACGATATACTATAATCCCGTCACAGGCAGACAGGTTGTCTACGACAATTCGGGAAACTACTTCAGGATTGAGGACACCAATATCAAAGGCCCAACAACCTATCTCGATCAATTCGGGAAACCAATCCCCACAAATGTCCCACTTGTTAAATCTCGCGGCTCGACGCAAACTGGGGTTCCCGCAGACATACGGCGAGCATTGACCCACTTCAACAATACGGATTAGTCATGCATGGCTCCTACTTTCGTATCTTGGACACTGTTGAGGGCAACATCGAGAGTGATTTGGCGCTCGATCCTGGCGTGTCAGAATGGCTGTTTTTCGTTGATTTCTGGAATCAAATCAACAATAATTTGCAATCAGACTTCAATCAGTATGAAGATGATATAATTTATCCAGAATGGATTGACACAATCATTAATTATTTAAATCAAACTAAGAAAATATACCTGAACAACGAAACCAATCAGCACACATTTGCCTATGCCTGGACTCCAGACGGGAAGACTTTTGAATGCTCCATTAGCAACTCCGACATCACAAAGAACATTGATCATCTAATTGATTTTCTATATTCTACAAAAGACACAAGAGCGCAAATCCTCGCCCAGCTTTAGAATAATATTTATAGAAAAATTCACCGAATGATCTGCAACATAACTTATATCTGATATTTCAATACCCTTCGACATCCCAATCAAGCAGACAGCTCGCGATGGGAACACTCTCATTCTCAACACAAGCTGGTGTACCGCGAACCAAATGGGATGCGCTAAACAGGACCGAAGATTCCACAGCCGAAGCAAGATTAACTGGACAATTGCTCGAAATCAAAGGCCTGTGTTGAGAACTGAACAGCCCTGCCCCCCAATCCACGCTTCGATCACCTCGTCGCTTCCACCGACCATCGTTTCGCGCGACCACGCTCCCGCCGAGGAAGTGCCGGCTCGGTTTGTTTGGACAGCTGAAGCTGCCGGATAAGTGGGTTTCGGCCCGTATTATGCCGCCGCCGGGATTGGGGTTGGCTTGTTGAAGTAGGCCTGATCAGGTGTCTTCCGGTCAAGGCTCGAATGGGGTCTGCGGGTATTGTCGAAGGTCAGGTATCGGCCGATCGAGGCGCGGGCGTCGGGCACGGTGTCGTAGGCGTGCAGATAGACTTCCTCGTATTTGACCGACTTCCAGATCCGTTCGACAAAGACGTTATCGCGCCAGGCGCCCTTGCCATCCATGCTGATCCTGACGCCATTTTCGATCAGCAGGCTGGTGAAGGCCTCGCTGGTGAACTGGCTGCCCTGATCGGTCTTGAAGATGTCCGGCTTGCCATGGCGCGCCAGAGCTTCCTCGACCGCCTCGATACAGAAGTCCGCCTCCATCGTCATCGAGAGCCGCCAGGACAGGACGCGGCGGCTGAACCAGTCCACCACGGCCGCCAGGTAGACAAAGCCCCGGCGCATCGGGATATAGGTGATGTCCATCGCCCAGACCTGGTTCGGCCGGGTCACAGGTAGCTTGCGCAAGAGATAGGGATAGATCTTGTGTCCTTCTGCCGGCTTCGAGGTGTTTGGCCGCCGGTCGATCGCTTCAATCCCCATCCGCTTCATCAACGTCGAGACGTGAAGGCGCCCCGCTCTCAATCCATCGGCAGCCAAAAGGCCTTGCAGCATGCGAGAGCCGGCGAAGGGATACTCAAGATGCAACGCGTCGAGCCGCCGCATCAGAGCAAGATCGCCCGGTGGAACCGGCCGGGGCAGATGGTAGACACTGCTCCGGCTGAGCCCCAAAGCCGTGGCTTGGCGGCTGATCGGCAGAGCGTGCTTGCGGTCGATCATTTCCTTGCGCTCAGCAGGCCGGCCTTGGTGAGCGCTCCTTCCAAAAAATCATTGTCCAGCGTCAGCTCCCCGCTCTTGGCATGGAGCGTCTTCACATCAACGGCGGGCGAAGCAGGCGCGACCATGCCGCTCCCGCCGAATACCCCGGTAGCCCCTTCAAGAAGCTGGGCCTTCCATTGCGCGATCTGGTTGGCGTGAACGTCGAACTGCTGGCCCAGTTCGTTCAGCGTCTTGTCACCCTTGATCGCCGCAAAGGCTACTTTCGCCTTGAACGCCGGCGTATGGTTGCGGCGTGCTCGTCTCGTCATCATCGCTCCTGCCCTTGGCATCTTATGCCACGTCCAGGGCCGAACTCCACTTATCTGGCCTGTCCAAATTTCCCGAGCCGGCTCTCCCAGATGGAACGTGGATTCCTATTGACAGAAAAATCGACATGGCGCATCAAGTCGACGCTGTTACATGGTGGAATAAAATCGGAATTACTTATGGATCTAAAACGCCAGAAGTTCGAAAATTTATGCCAGATCCAAGCAATTACACTCTACAGCCAAGCTCCATCAATCGATCCTCCGGGGCAAAGCTTCGTCAAAAATATTTATTACCGACCCCAAACTTTGAATCAACAGAGGAATAATCTCTATGGAAGAAAACAACGAAATAGACGACGCAACATTCGATCGCATAAAGGAATATTGCGAAAGTGGACAACATTATTTTAACAAAGGAAATCTAAATAAATCCATTATCGAATACAACAACGCATGGAAACTTATTCCCAATCCGAAAAACAAATGGAATGCCTCAACCTGGATTCTCGCGGCAATTGCAGACGCATTCTTTCTCTCCGGAAGACACATTTCGGCAAGGAAAGCTTTAGAATATGCAATGACTTGCCCTAACGCGATTGGGAATCCTTTTCTACACCTGCGTTATGGTCAAGTTTTACTCGATGCCGGGGAGAAGGACGCCGCAGCCAATGAACTGATTCGAGCTTACATGGGCGATGGATATGACATATTTGAATCAGAAAACCCAAAGTATCTTGCGTTTCTAAAGAGTGTAACTAATATATAATGCAAAATTCAATATTCCCCAAAGAACTGTAAATATTTAGATAAAACAATGGGAAAAATCACATGTGTATGACACCTACATCTATCTCGAATGTGGAAAATTGATATTGTTCAAGGACGGCATCGACAAGCCAGCGATATGCTATAAGAGAGACTAGGGCGTAAACTCATAAAATGGTTTGGTGTTTATGGCGAGGCGTGATTCAAGGTTTCCGAACAGGGAAGTCTTTGATGACGCGCCGTCGCCACGAACTCACGGACCATGAATGGTCAATTCTTTCGCCGCGACTGCCGAACAAACCGCGCGGTGTTCCCCGTGTGGATGACCGGCGTGTGCTGAATGGCATTCTCTGGCGGTTTCGGACTGGTTCGCCCTGGTCAGAAATCCCGGAGCGCTACGGTCCACCAACCACCTGCTACAACCGCTTCGTCCGCTGGCGGAAAGCCGGGGTCTGGGACCGGCTTCTGGAAGCGGTTTCGGAAGCTTACGATGGTGACATCGTCATGATCGACTCCAGCTGTGTCCGCGTTCACCAGCATGCGGCCACGGGAAAAAGGGGGATGGCGAGGATGGCGGCATGGGACGTTCCCGCGGCGGACTTACGAGCAAAATCCACGCGCTCGTGGACGCCGAAGGCCGTCCCGTCACCCTCCGTCTGACCGGCGGGCAGATCGCCGACTGCACCGAGGCCGACGCGTTGACGGATCAACTCGGCGAGGGAACCATCCTCTTGGCCGACAAGGGGTATGATAACAATGCCATTCGGGCCAAGGCCGCCGAGCGCAAGGCCTGGGCCAACATCCCGCCGAAGTCAAACCGCAAGGCCTCCTTTGTCTTCTCGCCCTGGGTCTATCGGCAGCGCAACCTCGTGGAGCGCTTCTTTAACAGGATCAAGCAGTTCCGAGGCATCGCAACCCGATATGACAAGCGGCCCGAGAACTTTCTCGCAGCCGTAAAGCTCATCGCAGCAAAAATATGGTGCCAAAGTTTATGAGTCGACGCCCTAAGCTCCGACGCCCGAGGCGGGCTCGCCCCGCCTCGGGTGGCGCAGTACCCACGGCCCACGCCGTGCATGCCCATCGCGAATGCCATGTGGGCAATCGACTCGACGCTGACAACGGGGAGACCGGGAGCTTGCCCCCGCACCGTTGCCCCCGGCCTTCGCATCGGCAAATTCGGACCATGCGGTGTTGCGCCCGGACCGGCGCCAGCATCCATCCTCCTCCCTTGCGATCTGCCGACCTTATCACCCGCGGCGCGGCTCCATGGCATGCGGCCCCTCGCCTGCAGCCCGATCCCGCCTCCATCGCGACGATGACCGCCCCTGCCCTCGACATGCGGCGCTGCCGCCGCAGGCTCACCTGACCTCCGCCCTTCGCCGGGCGAGCCCGCCTTCCCCGCTCAGCCACTGACCACGCTCCGCCGCCACTGCCCCCCACCCTCCGGACCGCCGTCCCGAGGCCGCACCGGCGCGCCCGCATCCGGGCGCCGCCATCCGCTCGCCCACGCGCCCGCCGCGCTGGCGCCATGCCGGCGCCCGGCCGGGCCGCCCGTCCTCGTGAGCCCCCCATGCCCCGCATTCCCGACTTCACCCCGCCCGAGCGGCTGGCGCGGGCCGAGGCCGACTTCCGGCGCTTCGCCGCCGCCCAGGAAGCCCAGGCCCGGGACGCCGCCGACGCCATCTCGCCCGGCTGATCGGCCAGGACGCCGTCTCGATCCGCGACACCGGCCGGGAGAACCCCGACCTCGATCTCGACGAGGTCCTGGCCCATTTCGGACCCGCCATTGCCGCCCATGTCCGCCAGGGCCGCGACCAGGCCCGCGCCGACCACATCGCCAACGCCCTCTCCCTCGCGATCGGCCAGCCGGCAGCGGCCGCGCAGGCCCTGGCGAGGTGGGGCCGACCGGACGGCAATGATCCGGCCGGGGCCTCCGCGGGACGCCTCGGCGGCGCCCCGCCCGCTTCCCCGACCGGCCCTGCGCCACCGGCGCCTCTCGCCACGGGCCGAGGGGCTGGCAAAGCCAGCAGCGGCCGAGGCGCCGCCCGTCGCCAAGCCCTCGCCGCTCCCAACCGCGTCAAAGCCTCCCGGCCCGCCGCTCTCCGTATCGGGCTCGCTGTTCCCGCGCGAGCCGGCAGGTCAGTTCCTCGATCGGCAGCACCTGGTCGACCATGTCAACGAGGCATCCCCTTCCCCTCCACCTGAGGCACCTGGACTCCTCAACGGGCTCGTCCGCGCCGTGGCGACCGGCGTGCCCATCGTCGGCGGCGCGCTCAACCGCGCCGACGCCGCGACGAACGCGACGCTGGCCCCGGTCATGAACGGCTGGTTCTCACCCGAGGACCAGCTTCAGGGCGAGACCTGGGCCGAGCGCTACGCCAACTCGCTCAAGCAGCAGGAGCGGAAGGACGCCGGGTTCGCCGCAGAGCACCCCGTCGTCAACGCCGGCGCCAACATCACCGGGGCCGTCGCCGGCACCATCCCCGCCGTGATGGCGGCGCCGGCCGCCTTCGGCGTCAGCGTGGCGCCGATCGCCGGACGGATGCTTGCGGGAGCGCTCACCGGGGCCGGCATCGGCGGCGTCGACGCGGCCGTCCGCTATCCCGGCGATGTCGGGGCAGTGGTCAAGGGGACGGGATTCGGACTGGCGGGTGGCGCGGCGGGTCCTGTGCTCGGCAAGGGCGTCGGCTACCTCGGCGACATCTTTACCAAGACCCCCAAGCTCCTTGGATCGGTAAAAATTTCCGACTCGGTACCGTCGGAAAGCATACCTCTTGACACCAGAGCCGTCCTCCAAAGTGTCGCAGACCAAGTCGTGTCCGACCTCGCGATCACCCCCTATCTGGCTAAAGCTGTGATGAGCAATGGCAGCTATGAACACCTAGTTAAGGGGACCAATTTAGCGCCAGCCAGCTACGGTAAAGCTGTGGAACGTTTAGTAGCTCGCTATATTCGAAAAGATTCCACTCTCAGTAATTTATTCTCTTACCAATCTCGTCCTTTTGTTTCAACACCGAACTTCTTCGGCTATGAGGGGCAGAATATTCATCTTCTAGACATCACCACCGAAGCCTCGAAGGCAAACCATTTGGCACGGCCATATGGATCGCATACGGAGTACGTGATACATCCTGGCTTGCCTCCCAACCTGGTGTTTCCGCCATGAATGAATTCAAGGACAAGAGATTTTTTGGACTGTTCGACAGGGGCGACAAGCTTCTGTTGCAAAACATGCGGTTTGAGGGGTGCGAATTTACGCATTGCGCCATCTCGCTCACCGAGCGAATCGATCGAATGACAACGGTTCGCAATGTCGTTCTGGAAAATTGTTCCGTCAATGGATGCGAGACCGGACCAACGATTCTGTCGAATGTCACAATAAACAATCTCAGAACAAATGATCTGCTCATCGTATGGAGTCCGTATTTGGATCGCGTGGTACTGTCTGGAGATATTGGAAAGATAAAAATCAACACTGCAGCTGATATATCAACTTTCGAAAATCCTAAGCAGAAGCCATTTGACGATTACAGAAAGAAGTTTTACTCAACTGTAGACTGGGCGCTCGACATCAGTCGGGCTCGTTTCAAGGAATTCGATCTTGAGAGTGTTCCTGCGCCTCTTGTAAGACGCGACCCAGAATCCCAGGTCGTGGTGACGCGCGAACGTGCCCTGCAGGTAGCGACGCCGGGCTGGGAGGAGCGCCTCGGTTCATCGATCAAGCTTTGGCCATTCGTCATCAACCAATTTCTAGCTGGCCGAGCCCCCGATATCGTGCTGGTGGCCCCTCTTGGCGCAGCAAAGGCAAAACGTGATCCACTTTTAAAGGGATTGCAGGAACTCCGATTGATCGGCCTTGCCGAGCCAGAATGAGCTTACTCCATCCTGGAGGATGGCCGCGTCCTCCAGGACGACTTCGTCGCCAAGGCCAACCGCTACCACGCCGATGTCGCCGGCATGGTCCTCGGCGGCATCGTCGCTGAAGCGCCGAAGCTCTTTGGGGCGGCAAAGGTTCCTGGCGCGATACTACCGACAGCACCGGGAAAATCACCAGCAGTAACCACGGTACCAGCTCCGCAGGTCAAGCCGCCGTCCGCTCTCCCCAGAAGACCCGCGCCGGGGGTGGCGGCTCCGCCAACACGGCCGGGCCGCTGACGTTCTCATTGGAGGAGAAAAAACACAGGAAAAAATGGAATCCCATTTGACACATTCACACCAAAGACGAATAGTGTTGATCGAATTGTTTCGATAGCATCAAAAAACTTAACCCAAGCAGATCGACTAATAATAAATATCGACAACACCTCTGTTACAGCATCTGATTTTCATAATATAATATACAGAATCAGCAAAATTCCAAATATATCCAGACCGATAAAAGAAATTATAATCGTCAATAATAGGAAGATTCTATATCGAGCGATGAGGTAGAGAAATGGGAAAAATCACATGTGTAGGGCACTCCTTCTCAGATGGAGAAATCCCCTCACCGCATGCCTGGACCCTGATATCGGACGAAAACTGGGAGACGCCCTGGACGAGGTTATCAAGCTGACCCGGGCCGGCGAAGACGTCGAGGCTCAAGCCGAATTCGTCGTCAGCCAACATGGTATCATTACCTACATCTGCCCCAAGTGCGGAAGATTAATATTGTTCAAGGACGGCATCGACAAACAAGCGATAATCTATAAGAGAGAGTAAGCCCCGACACTCGAGGCGGGCTCGCCCCGCCTCGAGTGGCACCGTACCCATAGCCCATGCCGTGCATGCCAGGTGGGCCAATGGCCTCGACGCAGTCGACGGGTAGAGCGGGAGCTTGCTCCCAGCCCGTTGCCCGTGGGCCTTCGCACAGGCGAGTTCAGGCGACGAGGTCTTGCGTTCGGGCCCGCGCGGGTCTCTGCTCTTCCGGTCGCGGCAACAGCCTCGCCTGCCGGCCCCGTCGCAGGAACCTTGTCGAAGGCGCCCGGCCAACCAGCATGCGGCGCGTACAACGGCACCGCCTCTCCGCCGCCGCAGCGCTTGTCGCCTTGCCGGAAGCGAAACCTCGGCGAGCCACCGTCCAGCATGACGCGCCCTGCCCGGACACCGCGGCCGGAGCCGCCCGGGGCCGCCGTTGCGGCAGCGACCTCGCGCCGACCCGCCGGCGGCGCTTCGTTACAATTTTATCAATACCCCGATCCTAGCCCGGATATCTCACGGAAGGAGGTGCATCGGGGCTGAGAATTAGCAAAAGTTGTTTTGCGAGAACGACTTACGCTGGCTCCAGGATGTCCCCGATGCCGACAGAGTGTAGCACGGAGCTGTTCGAATTCACGCCGGTGGAGGGCCACAAAGTTGTGGCCAGTTTTGATGGCGGCCAGGTCACGTCGGACGCGGGCGCTCTTTTGCTCGGGCAAGCGGATCGGGCATTGCGGCTGATCGAGCGGCTGGCGGGCTGCTTTGTCGATCATCGGCGGCCGGAGTGGATCGAGCACTCGGTCGCCACGCTGGTCGGGCAACGGATCTACGGCCTGGCGCTGGGCTATGAAGACCTGAACGACCATGATCATCTGCGCCATGACCCGCTGTTTGGCGTACTGGCCGGCAAGTTGCAGGCCCGGCGCCGCGCTTGTGCGGCGGTGGCCGGCAAGTCGACGCTGAACCGGCTGGAGCTGTCGAAGCCGGACCCGACGCGCTATCACAAGGTCAGCTGCAAGCCCGAGGCGATCGAGACGCTGTTCGTCGACCTGTTCCTGGAGGCGTATCGGGCCGCGCCCGAGGAGATCGTGCTCGACCTCGATGCCACGGACGATCCGCTGCATGGCGAGCAGGAAGGGCGGTTCTTCCATGGCTATTACGACAGCTCTTGTTATCTGCCGCTCTACATCTTCTGTGGCCGCCAGCTTCTGGTGGCCAAGCTGCGCCGGGCGAACATCGACGCCAGCGCCGGGTCGGTCGAGGAAGTGGCGCGGCTCGTCGAACAGATCCGGGCCCGCTGGCCCCAGGTGCGGATCATCTTGCGAGCCGATTCCGGCTTTGCCCGCGAGGGGCTGATGGCCTGGTGCGAGGCCAACCGCGTCCATTATCTGTTCGGCCTGGCCAGGAACGAGAGGCTGATCGCCGAGATCGCGGCCGAGCTGGCCCAAGCGGGGGAGGAGAACCGCCTGACCGGCAAGCCGGCCCGGCGCTTCAAGGACTTCACTTACCAGACGCACAAGAGCTGGAGCCGCCAGCGCCGCGTCATCGGCAAGGCCGAATGGATGTTGCCCTCCCTCGCCGAGACCGAGGCCACGACGAAGCGCCCGCGCAAGAAGCCAAAGAAGAAAGCCGTCAAGGCCGGCGACGTCGATTTGGCCACCCTGGAGGGCCGCGCCAACCCGCGCTTCATCGTCACCTCGCTGCCCGCTGCCGAGCACGAAGCCCGGGCGCTATACGAAAAGCTCTATTGTGCCCGCGGCGAGATGGAAAACCGCATCAAGGAATGTCAACTCGACCTGTTCGCCGACAGGACCTCCGCCCACACCATGCGCGCCAACCAGTTGCGGCTCCGGCTGGCCGCGATGGCCTACGTCCTGGTCAGCGCCCTGCGCCGCATCGGGCTGGCCACGACCGGCCTCGCCGACGCCACCTGCGGCACGATCCGCCTGAAATTGCTCAAAATCGGCGCCCTCGTCCGCATCAGCGTCCGCCGGATCAAGTTCTCGATGGCCTCGGCCTTCCCCTACACCGACGTCTTCCGAACAGCCTGGGCCGCCCTCGACCGGGCGGCCCGCTGAACCCGCGGCCCACAGGAGAAAACCGCAACCGCATGAGCCCAAGCAAACCCGCCCAACCCGCAGCAGCGGGGCTGCCTGAGCCCGGGCTCAAGACTCGCTATCATTGCAGTCCAACCAAATTACACCCCAGTCACCTCCGCCCAAGATTGGGTGAGAAATCCGGGCTAGCCCGGATTTCTCAAACTTTATAGGTGCATCGGGGCTCTGAATCGGCGAAAATTCTTCTACCACAAAGACTTAACCGATAGCAGAGGAGGTCCCCGATGCAGGCGGAGTGTAACCCGGATCTGTTTGGATTTGCCCCCTTCGAAGGGCGGGCCGTCGTGGCGGCGTTCGACGGTGGCGCGGTGACGTCGGATGCCGGGGCGCTGCTGCTGGGGCGAGGGATCGCGCCATCGGTTTGGTCGACCGCTTCGCGGCGTGCTTTTCCGACCGGCGCCGGCAGGATCTGATCGAACATGCGGTCCGCACGCTGGTCGGTCAGAGGGTCCACGGCATCGCGCTTGGCTACGAGGACCTGAACGACCATGACGAGCTGCGCTTCGATCCGATGATGGCGACGCTGGCCGGCAAGCTGAAGGCCAAGCGCGCCGACTGCGCTCCGGTCGCCGGCAAGAGCACGCTGAACCGGCTGGAACTGAGCCGGCCGCAGCCGAGCACGTACCGCAAGATCAGCCACGATCCGGCGGCGATCGAAGCGCTGTTCGTCACCTTGTTCCTGCAGGCGCATGCCCACAAGCCCAGGCAGATCACCCTCGACCTCGACGCCACCGACGATCCGCTGCACGGCCATCAGGAAGGGCGGTTCTTCCACGGCTATTACGACTGCTACTGCTACCTGCCGCTCTACATCTTCTGCGGCCGCCATCTGCCGGCCGCCAAGCTGCGGCGTTCCAACATCGACGCCGCGGCCGGATCGGTCGAGGAGATTGCGCGCATCGTGGCCCAGATCCGCGCGCAATGGCCGCGGGTGAGGATTCTGCTGCGCGCCGATTCCGGCTTCGCGCGGGACGCCCTGATGACCTGGTGCGAGGCCAACCGGGTCGATTACCTGTTCGGCCTGGCCAGGAACGAGCGGCTGGCCGGCGAGATCGCGGCCGAATTGGCGCAGGCCGCCGAAGACAGCCGCAGGACCCGGCCAGCCGGCACGGCGCTTCAAGGACTTCCTGTGGACGACGCTCGACAGCTGGCGCCGTCGGCGCCGGGTCGTCGGCAAGGCCGAACCTACGCGCGGCGAGGCCAATCCGCGCTTCGTCGTGACCTCGTTCAAGCGCGCCGAGGCCGGCGCTCGTCATCTCTACGAGACCCTCTATTGCGCCAGGGGCGAGATGGAAAACCGGATCAAGGAATGTCAGGGCGATCTGTTCGCCGACCGCACCTCGTCGGGCACCATGCGCGCCAATCAGCTGCGCCTGTGGTTCGCCGCGATGGCCTATGTGCTCATCTGCGCGCTGCGCCGCATCGGCCTCAAGCACACCCAGTTCGCCCAGGCCAGTTGCGGCACGATCCGGCTGAAGCTGCTCAAGATCGGCGCGCTGGTGCCCGTCTCGGTGCGTCGGATCAAGGTCGCCATGACCTCGGCCTGCCCCTACCGGCTCGAATATGCGCTCGCCCACGCCCGATTACGCCAGACCGCCGCCTGAGCGCGGCCCAGCCCACCCCGACCAGCCACCAGAAGATCCGACATCGCTGCCCTGACCGCACGGCCATCCGCCGTCAGCACCGCTGTTTGTCCAGCCCGGCGCCGGCCGCGACAAGGCCCGCGCCGACCACATCGCCAACGCCCTCTCTCTCGCGATCGGCCAACCGGCAGCGGCCGCGCAGGCCCTGGCGACGCGGGGCCGGCCGGCCGCCGACGATCCGGCCGAGGCCTCTGCCGGATACTGGAAGTATTGGGACGGCGCCCCGCCCGCCTCCCCGACCGGCCCTGCACCACCGGGCCTCTCACCGCAGGCCGAGGGGCTGGCAAAGCCGGCAGCGGCCGATGGGTCGCCCGTCGGAAGGCGCCCACCTCCGCCCGCACCCGCCCCGGTTGCGCCAACACCTCCCGGCCCGCCGCTCGAAGCGTCGCCGCCACCGAGCCCGGCCGGCCAGCCACTCCCACCTTCGGATACTTCAGCGGCGGACCCCGACGATTCCGAAGCCGAGCCGGGCCTGGTGGCAGGCAAGCCGGTCAAGGATTTCCGCATTACCCCGGACGCCGTGCTCCAGGACGACGTGGGCAAGCTCGGTGATGCGGCCAAAGGCTCGCCCCCGCTGCTCGACAAGGCGATCGCCTATGCGGTCACCGCCGCCTTCATCCGACGCGACACGAAGTACATCGACCTGCTGGCGCAAAGGTCCGATCTCGACCCGCGCGACGCCGCCAAGATCAAGGAGATCAAGGCCATCGCCGATACGATGATCGGTGCCGGCAGCCGGTACGGCAGCACGCTGGCCCAATTGATCGATCTCCGCACTCTCGACGGGCAGTCTCTCGGCCCGTCGATCGTCGCGATGGAATACGCGGCCCGGCACGGCGACGCCGAACGGGCCCAGCAACTGGCGCGGAGCATCATCCCCGCCTTCGACAACCCGGGCTCCGCCGAGCTTACACTTCTCCCCTTCGTGCTGAAGGGTATGGCGTCCAGGCCGTATTTCGATGCCGCTCAGTTGGCCCACGCCCAGATGCGGGCGGAACTCGACCAGGAACAACAGTCCACCCTTAGAACCGAACTGGAAGCGGCCAAGGGGCCCAGCGAGCGATGGGCCGTCATCCGGAAGTACGACATCCTCGCCCAGGCGATACTCGACGGCGTCGGCCATCGAATGGCTCCTCTGCCTCCGGCCCGAATGGTGGTCCGGACGAGACCGGAAGGGTCGTCGATTGCCGCAAAGAGAGTATTCCTATCTCTAGATGAGTTTGCAAGCCTGCCCAAGACGGGAACAATTGATCCTCACGTCATTCGCTTCAGCCAGGACAGCGTAAAGGCAACCTTCAAGCCCCCGTTCGGCTCGGTTGATGACTTCGCCGCTGACCTCGCTAACAAGACCATCGACCCTGCTTCGATCACGCCCATCCGGATCGTGGAGAAGGATGGAATGATTTTTCACATTGGATAATCGGCGACTATACGCTTTTCAGAAAGCCAAAATAGAGATACACTATCAAAAGTTGGACACAATTCCGAAAAGTGAATGTTTTAAATTTACAACCATTAACAACGGAACATCCGCCCTCGTTCGTCAAGGACAATGATCATGACTAGAGACGATCTCTTTGATTATGCTGAAAAAGTAAAATCAAGGCGAGAATTTATTAAATTCGTCGAATACTTGAATGCCGACTATCGCAAGCGCAAAGATGAATGGCAGAATGACAATCTCGAGAGCTTCCTTGGAGGACTGGCTGGCTTCGCGGACAGTATGGCTGGCTTCTATCGGAACATGGGCGAAACTGTCGATGTGGAAACGGTGACCTGGCGTATGGCAGCTCAAATGCTACTTGCGGCGTCGGTCTACGGAAGCTGAAAGGCCGCGTCGTATCTGTCGATTGGAAAGCCCTTCTTGCTGGAAGATCCATCAAAGGCGCAGTAAGGAGCGCCCCTTGCGGCGCTTGCCACCTAGCCGGAAGCAGAGCGCCGGCGAGCCACTATCCAGCATGATGCGCCTTGCCCGGGCTCCACGGCCGGAACCGCCCGGAACCATCGTTGCGGCCTCGAGCCGGCCAGCCGGCGGCCCTTCGTTACAATTTTATCAATATCCCGATCCTAGCATGACGGCGCTGCGACGACGGGCGCGGCCGGCACGGATCCTGCTGTGCATCGGCGGCCATGCCGCGATGCCCCGGGCGTTCGTTGCAGATCGGGACGGTTTTGTTTCATCTGGAGACGACCCCATGCCCCACCCCATCACCATCCTCGCAGCCCTCCTGTGCGCCGGCATCACCGTGCTGCCCCTCGTGGCGACGGCCGCCATGGTCGGCTGACGCGTGCGCAAGGCCCTCAGCGACCGCGAGGCCCGTTTCGTCGAGGAATATCTGATCGACCTGTCGCCGCGCCGCGCGGCCCTCGCCGCCGGCTACAGCCCCGGGACCGCCGCCACCGCCTCGCGCTGGGTGGCCAGCGACAAGGCCAAGCCGCGCCTGTTCCGGGCCGTCGAGGCGGCCCGCGCCGCCCGGTCGCGGCGCACCGCCGTCACCGCCGACAGGGTGTTGCTGGAACTCGCCCGCATCGGCTTTGCCGACATCCGCAAGGTGGCGGCCTGGGCCGAGGCCCCGGCGCCCGAGGGCGAGGCGAGCGAGGGCGGCCGCGCCCGGCGCCCGGCCGGCGCCGGCATCCGTCTCGTCGACAGCAGCGCCCTCGACGACGACACCGCGGCGGCGATCGCAGAAATCTCGCAGACCACCACCGGCCTCAAGGTCAAGATGCACGACAAGCGCGCGGCGCTGGTCGACATCGCCCGCCACCTCGGCATGTTCGTCGACCGCGCCGAGATCGGCAAGCCCGGCGACTTCGCCGACCTCGATCTCGAACAGAAGCGGGAACGCGCCATTGCCCTGGCAAGACAACTTGGCCTCGACCGTCTCGGCCCTGCCGACGGATCGACTTGACGACGTCCTGCGCGAGCTCGACGCCCTGCGCCTCTCCCGGCTGGCCCTCTATCGCCCCTACGCCCCGCAACAGCGCTTCCACGCCGCCGGCCTCGCCTTCCGCGAGCGGCTGCTACGCGCCGGCAACCAGAACGGCAAGACCTTCTGCGGCGCGGCCGAGCTTGCCTACCACCTCACCGGCGACTATCCGCCCTGGTGGCAGGGGCGGCGCTGGAGCCGGCCGGTGATCGCCTGGGCCAGCGGCATCACCGCCGAAACCACGCGCGACAATGCCCAGCGCGCCCTGATGGGCCTGCCGGGCGAGTGGGGCTCGGGCGCCCTGCCGGCCGGCCGCATCGTCGACACCGCCCTGGCGCGCGGCGCCGCCGACCTCCTGGACTATGTGCAGGTCGCCCATGCCTGCGGCTCGCATTCCACCCTGCGCTTCAAGCATTACGAGCAGGGCCGGCGCAAATGGCAGGGCCCGCCGGTCGACATCGTCTGGTTCGACGAGGAGCCGCCCGCCGACATCTATGACGAGGGCCTGGCCCGCACCATCGCCACCGGCGGCTGCGCCTTCATGACGTTCACGCCGCTGGAGGGCATGTCCGACGTGGTCCACCGCTTCCTCTCCGGCGCCTCGCCCGACCGGCACGACACCAACATGACCATCGACGACGCCGAACACATCCCGCCAGCGGAGCGGGCGCGCGTCATCGCCTCCTTCCCGGCGCATGAGCGCGAGGCCCGGGCCCGCGGCATCCCCGTGCTCGGCTCCGGACGCATCTTCCCGGTGCCGGAGGACGACATCGCCATCGACGACATCCAGCTTAGGCCGCACTGGCCGCGGCTCGGCGCCATGGATTTCGGCTGGGACCACCCCTTCGCCGCCGTCCACCTCGCCTGGAACCGCGACGACGACGTGGTCTACGTCACCCGCGCCCACCGCGCCCGCGAGCAGACGCCGGTGCTGCATGCGGGGGCGCTGCGGCCCTGGGGCGAGCGCCTGCCCTGGGCCTGGCCGCATGACGGCCTGCAGCATTCCAAGGACAGCGGCGAGCCCCTGGCCGAGCAGTACCGCCGTCAGGGGCTCGCCATGCTGCCGGAGCGGGCGCAGTACCCCGACGGCTCGGCCGGCGTCGAGGCCGGGCTGATGGACATGCTCGAGCGGATGCAGACCGGCCGGCTCAAGGTGCTGCGCCACCTCAACGAATGGTGGGAGGAGTTCCGCCTCTACCACCGCAAGGACGGCCGGGTCGTCAAGGAGCGCGACGACCTGATGAGCGCGACGCGCTACGGCCTGATGATGCTGCGCTTCGCCGAAACCGACGCACTGCCGGCGCCGATGCCGGCCTTCGCCAACCGCGGCTATGCCGACCACAAGGGCGGCCTGCCCGGCCGCGCCGTCACGCGCCGCCAACCCCAAAGGAGGGAGAACTGATGGGTATCTTTTCCAAGCCGAAGCCACCCAAGCCGCAGCCCGTGGTGCCGCTGCCCGACGAGAACGACCCGACAGCGCTGCGGGCCAAGCGCCTGTCGATGCTGTCGGCGCAGGAGCGCGGCGGGCGCGCCTCGACGATCCTGGCGCAGCCGAGCCAGAACACGGCGCTGGGCGACGCACCGGGGGGCCTGCGGTGAAAGCCGTCGAGCCCGGCGAGGCCCCCGGCTTGCCGGGCTCGCGGACAGCCGCTCAGCGTCGCTCGTCCGGCCAGGCTCGGGACAGGCCCTGGCGCTCCAGCATCCAGCCGGCATACTCCCTCGGCAGGGCGCTCACCGCATCGAGCGCCTCGAGATCCCCGGCCGAGAGGGTGACGTCCGCGGCAGCGATGTTCTCGCGCAACTGGGCGCTGCGCCTGGCGCCGACGATGGCGCTGGTGACCACCGGCTGGTGACCACCGGCTGGTGCAGCAGCCAGGCGAGCGCGACCTGGGCCAGCGTGCAATCACGCGCCTGGGCGATCGGGCGCATCGCCTCGATCACGGCGCCGGCCCGGCCGCGGTCGACCGGCGGAAAGTCGAAGGTGGTGCGGCGGCTGTCGGCGGCGGCGTTGCTGCGATCATACTTGCCGCTGAGCAGGCCGCCGGCGATCGGGCTCCAGACCATCAGCCCGATCTTCTCGGCGGACAGCATCGGCACGATCTCGCGCTCGAGGTCGCGGCCGGCCAGGGTGTAATAGGCCTGCAGCGAGCGGATCGGCGCGAACCGGCGGCGCTCGGCGATGCCCTGCCCCCTGGCGACATGCCAGGCCGTCCAGTTCGAGACGCCGACATGGCGCACATGCCCCTGGCGCACGAGGGTGTCGAGCGCCTCCAGCGTCTCCTCGATCGGCGTCAGGCTGTCGAAGCCGTGGATCTGGTAGAGGTCGATATGGTCGAGCTGGAGGCGCTTCAGGCTGGCCTTGGCCTGGTCGAGGATATGGCCGCGCGAGGCGCCGCCGCCGTTCGGCTTCGGCGTCATGCGGCCGAACAAAGGCGGAAGACATCGCAAATCCTGAAAGCAGCGTGCAGGCGGCGGGGCCGAGCAAGGTCAGCAATGCATCGCGGCCTGTCGGCATGGGATCATCCTGGAGCGCGGACGTCGGACGACCGTGCGCCGTCAGGCGACCGACCGGCCGCCCGAACGGGCAGGCGCACGCCCGTGTTCCGAACTCCGACGGTCCCGACCGAGGCATGAGCCCGCCCCCCTCGCTGATTCAACAGTTCGCGTCACATTTCCGGCACAACGGCCGGACGCGAACGTCGGAAACGTGGCAGTGGCGATTTTTGCCGCCCCGACCATGCCGGCCCGCCCTCGAACGGCGCACCGGCGATCACAACAGCGTGTCCGATCCGTGAGCGGCCTTCCGGGGCAGCGGCGGGAGCCCCGTGCCTTCGGCGGGGCCGGACATCCCTCCCAGATGGAGTTTTCCCTTGCCCCAGACCGTCCAAGCCCTGCTGAAGCTCTCCGAGCGGCTGTTCTCGCAGAAGGCCTCCTTCGACAGCCTCAACCAGGAGATCGCCGACCTGTTCTTTCCCGAACGCGCCACGTTCACGCGCGAGCAGTGCATCGGCCAGGATCTCTCGGCCCATCTCTTCGACAGCTTCACCGTGCGCGCCCGCCGCGATCTCGGCAACGCCTTCTCGGCCATGCTGCGGCCGCGCGGCCAGGACTGGTTCGCCCTCAAGGCCGCCGGCGTCGACGACGTCTCCGCCTATGGCAAGGCCTGGCTGGAAGGCGCGGCCGACGTGATGCGCCGCGTGTTCTACGATGCGCGCACGCGCTTCGTGCGCACCATGAAGGAAACCGACCAGGACTACGCCGCCTTCGGCAACGGCGTGCTTACCTGCGAGCCGACGCGCGACCGCGCCTCGCTGATCTACCGCAACTGGCACCTGGCGCACGTGGCCTGGGGCGAGGACGAGAACGGCTTCCCCTCCCCCGTGGTCCGCAAGGATCGGATCACGGCGCGCCAGCTGATGATGAACCCGGCCAACGACGTGCCGCAGCGGGTGCGCGAATGCGCCGGCGACCATGCCCGGGAGGACACCGAGTTCGACGTGCTGCACGTGGTCATGCCGTCGGATCAGTGGCGCAACTACTCCGACCGCCCGATCAGGCAGCCCTGGGTCTCGGCCTATGTGCTGAAGGAGCCGGAGACGCTGCTGCGGGTCGAAGGCGCCACGTCGAAGCGCTACGTCATCCCGCGCTGGCAGACGCTGTCGGGGTCCCCCTATGCGCTCAGTCCGGCCACGGTGGTGGCGCTGCCGGATGCGCGCATGATCCAGAAGCTGGCCATGATCCTCCTGGAGGCGGGCGAGAAGCGCATCGATCCGCCGACCATCGCGACCAAGGGGGCGGTGCTGTCCGACGTCAACATCTTCGCCGGCGGCACCACCTGGGTCGACAAGATCTATGACGAGCGCCTCGGCGCGGCGCTGCGCACCCTCGACATGTCGGGCGACATCGGCTTCGGCGAGACCATGCTCGCCAATGTCCGGGCCGCCATCGCCGACGCCTTCTACCTCAACAAGCTGTCGCTGCCGCAGGGCGGCAAGACGGCCTACGAGACCGCCCGGCTGGTGGAGGAATATATCCGCGCCGCTATCCCGCTGTTCGAGCCGCTGGAGACCGAATACACCCAGCCGGTGCTCGACGCCTCCTTCGCCGAGCTGATGGCACTCGGCGCCTTCGGGCCGCCCGAGAGCCTGCCCGAGGAGTTGCGCGGCGCCGACGTCGAGTTCCAGTTCTCCAACCCGCTGCAGGAGACGATCGAGGCGCAGAAGGCGACGCGGATGCAAAACCTCGGCGCGCTGCTCGGCATTGCGGCGCAGATGGAGCAGGCGGCGCAGCAGCTGCAGTCCGGCCGGCAGCTCGACGTCGTGCGCATGTTCCGCGACGCCGGCATGGCAACCACGCCGGCCGCCTGGTGGACCGACCCGCAGCCGCAGGAGGAAACGGCGCAGGCCGAGGCCGGTCCGGCCGACATCGCCGGCACCTTCGCGCAGATCGTCCAGACCGCCGGCGGCGTCAAGCAGATCGCCGACGCCACCACCTCGACCGTCAACGCGGCACAGGCCGTGCAGGCGGCGACGCAGGCGCAAGGGGGCGAGAGCGGCGGACCTGCGGCGCCCGGCCAGACGGAAGGGCCGATCCCGTCCCGTTGACCCGGCCGCCCTGCATTGGCAGATTCGGATCGTGCGGTGCTGCATCCGGACGGGAGTTGCACCGCCGCCGGGCAACGGGCGACGGACGCCTCGATCCTCCGGCATCGAGGAAAGGGCCATGCAAGACCCCGGTTACTGCAAGCTGTATATCGCGACACGGGAAAGCATCGCCGAACTGCAAGCCGCGATCGACATGATCTATGCAGAGATATTCCAGGGCATGGCGCTGGAAATCCCGGCCTATGACAATGAGGACTTCGTGGCATTGGTGCAGGCGGGCAGCCGCTTCGATTTCATCGCAAACTCGCCATACTGCCTGGATGTCGGGCTGGACGACGACTATCCCCGATATCTGTCGGCCTTTCAGTCCGGTGTGGCGATCCTGGTGGAGGAGCTTCGCGGCGGCGGCCGCACCGTCGTTGCCTCCTGCAGCTTCGAAGACCTCGTCGCCCGCGAGACCGGATGGAACTGCAGCGAAGAGCAGCCGTCGCAGCCCGGATGGGCATTCGCGCCATCGGAGTGGGAATTGTGGCGCAGGGCGACGCCACGGGATCTGTCGCCGGAGTTTCAAGCGGCCCTGGCCGGCCGAGAGGCATGGCGCGACCACCACGTCCGCCACTGCCTTCAAACCCTGCAATCGTCGATTGCCGGATCGACGGTCGATTGGGAGGAGGGAGAGGGATGGGGACAGATCTTGCTGCCCGACGTTTCGATCGCCTCCGTGTGTGCACATGCTCCGATTGTGCTGATCCAGGCCGCCTACGCTCCGCTGCTGCGCAAACCCATCGATGGCGTGGAGCTCATTCTGGTCGTCTTTGTGGATTACAAGAAGGATGTTTACGCCGTAGATCCGGAAATTCTCAACAAGATATTCGATAGGGAAGTGACGAATAATATCGATTGCACACACGCATCCTTGATTGACATCTGCTATGCAACGGCTTGACGATCCTTCGTAAAGAGTGATCGGCCCGAAGACTGGTCGAGTGGACGCTTTTGCACGCACTCTCTGGTATCCCCCTTAGGACGACAGGTCCCGGTTCGGCCGCTCATGTCGCTCATTGCGTCGAAGGCCCCGTCTCGACCCGGACGCGCCCATCCCGTTGCCCCCCAGCACCTTGCGTCGGCAAATTCTGATGATGTGGCGTTCTGCCTGAACGAGGATCGGGGTCACCGTTCCATCCGTAGGCAACGGCAATCCAATCGTTTCATGCCCTGAGCGAGGGAGCATTGGTGGGCGCCGCGCCCGCGCAGGCCACCATCGTCTGACGTATCCTTGACACGCTCTCGGGTGGGGGCGGAGCGGCGCCGGTTTCCCCCGAAGGCCAAAACCCACACAGCCGCATGCGTCGATGGGAGCGCCGGGCCTCAGGCTGCTCGCTGTCCGCCTGACAGAGCGGCCGCTCCACCCCCTTCCTACGAAGCCCCTGACCTCCATGCATAGCCTCCTCTGATCAACACGCCGCCCCTTGCGGCCACTGCCCCGCCTCCCCCTCTCAGCCGCTACCCCATCCCACCCTCCGGACCACCGTCCCGAGGCCGCACCGGCGCGCCCGCATCCGGGCGCCGCCATCCGCTCGCCCATGCGCCCGCCGCGCTCGCGCCGTGCCGGCGCCCGGCCGGGCCGCCCTTTCTCGTGAGCCCCCATGCCCCGTATTCCCGACTTCACCCCGCCCGAGCGGCTGGCGCGGGCCGAGGCCGACCTCCGGCGCTTCGCCGCCGCCCAGGAAGCCCAGGCCCGGGACGCCGCCGGCGCCATCCCGCCCGGCGGCGGCGGCGTCACCAATGCCTTCCGCGACCAGTACCGCGCCGACGCCCAGGCCATGGCCGGCGCCTGGCCGCCCGAAGCGAAGCTGCGCCTGTCGCCGCAGATCCTCGCCCTGGAACACCGGCTCGCCGGCCCCCTCGGCCAGGCCGAGACCACGGAGAAGCTGCGGTATCACGGCGCCCTGCAGGATGCCGAGGACGCGGAGTTGCTCGACACCGCCGCCCGGCACATCGATCCGGCCCGGCGCGACGCGGCGGTCGAGGCGCTCTACGGCGCCAACCGCAGCAATCCCAATTTGCCGCCGGCCATCCGGCAGAGCCGCGTCGCCGGCCTGCCCGACAAGATCGCCCTGGCGCAAGGCAATGCCCTGCTCGCCGATACCCGCCGGCGTCAGGCGATCTGGCAGACGGGGCCGACGACCGATGGCGGCACACCCGGCGCGTCCAGCCTGGCCGGCGGGGCCGGCGCACCCGTCTTGGCCGGCGGGGCCGGCGACGACCGCCTCACCCCGCCGTCGATGCGCGGCCTCCCCCCGCTCGCCGACGGCGGGCAGGCCGTGGCCAAGGACTATTTCCGCGGACTGCACCCCTCCGCCTCCTTCCCCGTGATCGAGCAGCTCGCCGCCAAGGCCGCGCTCACCCGCCAGGACGACATCCGCCGCGCCGCCGACACCAGCGCCAGGCTCGCCCGGCTGATCGGCCAGGACGCCGTCTCGATCCGCGACACCGGCCGGGAGAACCCCGACCTCGATCTCGACGAGGTCCTGGCCCATTTCGGGCCCGCCATTGCCGCCCATGTCCGCCAGGGCCGCGACCAGGCCCGCGCCGACCACATCGCCAACGCCCTCTCCCTCGCGATCGGCCAACCGGCCGCGGCCGCGAAGACCCTGGCAACATGGGGCCGGCCGGCCGGCAATGATCCGGCCGAGGCCTCTGCCGAAAACTGGAAATATTGGGACGCCACCCCGCCCGATCCCGCGACCAGCCCTGCGCCACCGGGCCTCGCGCCGCAGGTCGAGGGGCTGACGAAACCGGCAACGGTCGAAGGGCCGCCTGCCGCCAAGCTGTCATCGCCCTCTCCGCCCTCCCCCGGCCCAGTCGCGCCAATGCCTCCCGGCTCGCCGCTCGTATCGGGCCTGCCGCCGCAGCGTTCGCCCGAAGCCGCGTTCATGGAGCAACTGCAGCGAGTCGACGAACGGGGCTCCTCCCAACACCCTCCCGGCAACGCCTCGGCAAGCACGCCGCTCGAAGCGCCGCCGAGCCCGACGGGCCAGCCGCTCCCGCCCTCGGATACTTCAGCGGCGGCCCCCGACGACTCCGAAGCCGCACCGGGCCTGGTTGCAGGCAAGCCGGTCCAGGATTTCCGCAGAACACCGGACGCCGTGCTTCAGGACGACGTGGGCAAGCTCGCCGATGCGGCCAAAGGGGTGCTCCCGCTACTCGACAAGGCGATCGCCTATGCGGTCACCGCCGCCTTCACCAAGGGCGACACCAAGTACATCGACTTGCTGGCGCAAAGATCCGATCTCGATCCGCACGATACCGCCAGGATCAAGGAGATCAAGGCGATCGCCGACAGGATGCTCGCGCGGCAGGGCGTGGCGCCCAGCCCGCTCAAGACACTCGTCGACAGCCGGGCCGAACGTGGCATCCCGCTCGCAGCACAACTGGTCGCCATGGAGTCCGCGGCCCGGCGCGGCGATGCCGGGCAAGCAACGGAGCTGGCGAACGGCATCGCCGCGACCTTCGACGACCCCACCACCTCCGAGATGCTGACACTTCTGTCGGGCCTGCGCGGCATGGCGGCGGAACCGTTCATGCGATCCGCCGGCCTCGCCCACGCCAAGGCACAGGCACGCACCGAAACGGAGCAGCGGCTGGCCTTCGCCACCGAGTGGGATACCGCCCAGAGCTTCGGCGAGCGCATGGCCATCGCCCGCAAATACGGCCTCGATCTGGCCGTCCTCGCCTCGGGGGTCCTCGGCGCTACGCATCCTGGCAAGCGCGGCGGCTCCCAGGAAGGCGGCGGCCAGACACCAGCGAGCAACTCCGAGCCAAGTCCGGCTAACGAATCCTTTCCCGACAACCTATCGTATCGTGCAAATTTACCTCAGCATCTATTTGGTCCCGATGGCTTCACCAAATCCGGACTCCTGAGCGGAACACATAATATCAGCAACGCAATTAAACAATTGAAAACAGCAAATTCGAATTTTTCTATAATAAAAACAAAAGTAAAAGGAATTATGGAATTAAAATACACACATGTCAACGCAAAAGGCAAGTCGACATCCGGCGTCAAAACCGTGTATGATCCCCTTGTTTATCCTGACAGCGAAATGCTCGACATGTGCCTCGCTGCAGGAAAGCAAGCGTTCGAATTGCACCTAAAGGACCCAGCACAGACGAAATTTGACATTACACAAAATAACATTAACATTCGCGTCTACATAAACTTTGACCCCACAACGGGCAACCCGTTTGTAGGAAACGCCCACCCAATACCCTAGAGGATCATACATGAATTACTTTAATGAAGCCTTTGGAGGCTTCAACCCACAGAAAGACAAAGACGCCTCCCTTAAGTTAATACTAGACTCACTCTTCTCAGATCATCGGCTCGACGACGTCGCAGTCCTCCTCCCAGAAAATTCTGAGATCGGGTGCATCGAAGGTCAACCAGGCTGGCTCATCGAACGACGAGACCCAGGCGACATTGCAGGATACGAAGATTGGCCACCAACCGCAGTCTTTCGTACATTCGTTGATCCAGAATACTATCGCATGAATTATCCAGAATTTTTTTGTAACAGGCAAGAAATATTGAAATACGTAAGAAATATATTTCGAATATACACAAAATTTAATCACCAGAAATCCCAAATAATTGAATCATTGAAGCATTTATTGTCGTCATATTCAGATTGAATTATCAGAATTATATCTATTCCTCAATGATATCGACTGATTTCTGTTGTCTCCCCGGACGGACAAGACCGCTCAGATGGGGGGGGACTCCCCACCAATGATCAAGCGGATTTCGGGCAGTTGGCGGGCCGTTTTTCGGGATCGAACATTGTTCGGTTTGTGAGCATGACGCACGCGATCCCAAGCAGGCGATCGGCAACGGTTCTGAGGGCTCGGCCATGAGAATGGCCTCGCGCTCGGAGTGCTGCGTAGCGGCTGCGACTGCGGGCGTCGTGTTGGGTAGCGACGCGCGCCCAGTGATAGACGGCGGTTCACAGGCGGCCGGAGCATGCCTGACGCATCTCCACACGGCAGGATTTGCCGCTCCGCTTGGTGACCGGTGCCACTCCGGTCAAGGTGCGCAAGGCGTGGTAATCTCGCGCCTGGAGGGCTTGATGGGCCTCCGCGAGCAGCGTGGCGAGGACGATCCTTCCCACCCCCGGCAAGGAGCGCAGGATTGCCGCGTCGCGCTGCTCGGTATTTTGCCCCGGCTCGGTCTCCGGTCCGGCAAGTTGCTCGACCAGGCCGTCGATCCGCCGCGTGACAGTCTTGATTTGGCGATTGACCAGGTTAAGGCGCTCGGCCACGGCCGTGATGTGGGCGCGGGCCGCATCGGCGGTCCCCGGGGCGACAGTCAGCGCAGGCCGATGCAAAATGGCCAGGGCATCGTGTGCGGTGATGCGTCGGATACGATGGGCAGCCAAGAGCTTCGCCATTCTTGTTTCGGTCAGGCGCGCCGCTTCGGCTGGTGTTGGCGCCTTGGTCCAGAGCGCCAAGAGCCAGTCCGCACCAATATCCTCGGTCAGATCAAGCATCTGAGGATAGTAGCGCCAGAGCTGCTGCCGTACGCGGTTCGTCAGCCTGACGCGCTCCTGCTTCAGCTCTTCGGCCATACGCGACCACTCCCGCAGTTCCACCACCACCGGATCGAGAGCTTCCACACGACGAAAGCAGTGGCGGTCCGTGCGCAAGGAAGAGGCCAGGACAAGGGCGTCCCGACGGTCGTCTTTGGCTCCCGCCGGAGAGAAGCGGTCTCGGAAGCGGTCGAGTTGCTTGGGATTGATGGCGAACACAGCGATGCCGCGGTCCATGAGCGCCTCGACGACCGGCCCGTGCGGCGTCTCGATAGCGACGGCAACCTGACCCGGCTGTTCGGCTTTCGCGACAAGCCATTCGACCATCGTGCCGATCCCATCGGCGTCGTGTGCGAATGCCCGCTGGACGGGACCGTCCGCGCTGATCAGACAGACTTGGTGTTCGATGCTCGCCCAATCGATGCCGACGAAGACGAGCGGCTCTGTGTCCATGGCCTCCTCCTTCCGTTGTCGGGCCGCCGTATTGCTTCGTCTTTCCCTGTACTGGCGCTCAAGGGTACGAATAGCCAGGGCGCGACTCCCCACCGGACATGCAACACGGTCGATCAGTCGAGGCGCACGTCCCCCCCAGGTGCTCGAAGGCACAGGGGGCAAAAGGCGGCTCTCAACCGACCGGCCCGATACGGATCATGATGCACCGCGATCCGCCGTTACACAGGTACAGGGGGCTGGCCGAAGGTGGCTACCTCACTCAGGATATTGGACCGTGGGCGGCGGCCGTCATCCGTCCCCGATCAGCGACCGGAACAAAGCAGCAGGCCGACGACGAGGGCCTCACCGACGGAGGAGATCACAAGAAAATTGCATGGCTCCTTGCCATCCCCATATCTGATGCCGAATACGAACTCTCACAATCCTACGGCAGCGAAGCGCTCGAAGACATCTTACAAAAGAACGAAGCGGATGTTTTTGACATAAACAGTAAGTCGATAATTTGATCGGCAATCACTCACTCCGGCGGTGAATTTACTCGGATGGGGCGAGAGGGATTCCCCTGGAGGCGCGAATCCAACTCGAATGCGGGGTAATCGAGCCCTCCCCCAAATGCCGCCGCCAGCGATTCTTCGCCCTCCGGCCTCGGCGATGTCTTGACGTCCGCGACATAGTAGATATGTTGTCCGGACAACATCACATCCGGTGCGCGGATGGAATGGGGACGGAGGAGGCGCAGTTGTCTCGGTGGACCAGCTCATCGGCGCCCGGCGAGGCGGCCACGCGGCCCGCGCGGGGCGTCTGCACGGCGATCCCCCGCCCCCACCCGATCAGAACCTGTCGAGCAGCGGATTGTCAGCTGAGCCGGCTGAAGCAGGGCCGGGCATGAGGGAGGAACGCGACGTGAAAGCATTGAGCAGAACCAGAACGGTGCTGGCGGCGGCCCTGGCCGCCTTCGGTCTCTCGACCGCGGCGAACGCGGTGGAGCTGAAGATCTGGCACCACACCTATCCGCCGGCGGAAGAGTTCATCAAGCAGAAGGCCGCCGAATACGCCAAGCTGCATCCGGACGTGACCTTCCAGTTCCAGTCAGACCCGCACGGCGACTATGAGGTGAAGCTGCTGGCGGCCATCGCCGCGGGCGAGGCGCCCGACCTCATCAACGTGCTCGACTATCTCTATCCCAAGTTCGTCAGCAAGGGCATGCTCGCCGAGGCCGACCTGCCGGCGATGGGCGTGAAGACGCTGCCGGAGCTGGAGGCGCTCTATGCCCCCGGCGCGCTCAAGGGCCTGACCATCGACGGCAAGCTCTACGGCCTGCCGGAGGAGCTCAACACCTTCGCCCTGTTCATGAACAAGGCGCATTTCGCCGAGGTCGGCATCGACGTCACCGACAAGGCCAACTGGCCCAAGACCTGGGACGAGCTGTTCGCCCTGGCCAAGAAGGTGCAGAAGAAGGATGCGAACGGCAACTTCACCCGCCTGGGCTTCAACTGGGTCTGGGGCCTCGACGGCTTCTGGTACGCCATGGAATATTGGCCGATCCTGAACCAGTACGGCTGCAAGGTGCTCGACGACGCCGGCAAGGCGGCGATCAACTCGCCCGAATGCGTGCAGGCCTTCACCGACACCTGGCAGCGGGTGGTGACCGAGGGCATCGGCGGGCCGGACTTCGCCACCGTGAACCCGGTCAACGCGCTGCAGGACTTTTCCGACGGCCGCCAGTCGATGATGATGGCCGGCATCTGGTCGCCACCACTGTTCGGCGAGGACGTCAAGAAGAACTACGTGGTTGCGCCGATCCCGCAGAAGGATCCGGCCAAGCCGCACACGCTGGCCTACAACTATTCGATGACGGTGACCGCCGCCTCGAAGAACCAGGAGGCGGCCTGGAGCTTCCTGCGCTTCCTCACCTCCGACGGCGACGGCTATCTGCGCAAGACCGGCTATGTCACCGGCCTGAAGGACTGGGAGAAGTCGCCCGCCGCCAAGGAGACGATCGGCGCCGACATCTTCGCCGAGCAGCTCAACTACGGCGCCTATTACTGGCGCTCGCTGACCTGGAACGAGGAAGGCAAGGCGATCAAGGACGCGATCGAGCAGTTCGCCCAGGGCACGCCGGTGAAGGACGCGCTCGACCAGGCGGCTAAGCAGATCGACTTCATCCGCAGCCAGAAATAGGCTGGACCGGCAAGACGATCGCCCGGCCTTCGCCGGGCGATTTTCCGATGCGGAAGGCGAGCGCGTGGAACCCTCGAGAAAATTCTGGTCGGCGGCCTTCCTCGCGCCGGCACTGCTCTACCTGGCGCTGTTCCAGCTCTATCCCGTCCTCTACGCGGCCTATGTCAGCTTCCACAAATACGACCTGATGTCGCCGCCGGAGTTCGTCGGCCTGGCGAATTATCTGCGCCTGGTCTCGGACGAGCAGTTCCTGCGCTCGCTGTGGATCACCGCATTCTACGTGTTCTGGACCATCGTGCCGGTGATCGGCCTGTCCTTCGTGCTCGGCGGCCTCCTGAGCACGCTGGGCCGCAGCCGCAGCCTGTGGCGCTTCCTCATCTACCTGCCCTCGGTGCTGCCCTTCGTGTCGGTGGCGCTGGTCTGGAAGCTGATGTTCAACCAGCGCGGGCCGATCAACGACGCCTTGAACACGCTTGGCATCGCCTCCATCCCCTGGCTTACCAACAGCGCCTATGCGCCCTGGGCGCTGATCGGCATGAGCTGGTGGCACGCCACCAGCTACTACACCATCATCTTCCTGGCCGGCTTCCTGACGCTGCCGCGCGAAAGCTTCGAGGCGGCGCGCCTGGACGGCGCCGGCTTCTGGCAGCTGCTGCACCACGTCACCATCCCGCTGATGAAGCCGACCATCGTGCTGGTGGTGGTGCTGGCGACGGTGAACGGCCTCAAGGCCTTCGTCTTCCACCAGGTGCTGACCGACGGCGGCCCCGCCAACGCCACGCAGATCCTCACCATCCTGATCTACAAGACGGCGTTCAGCTATCTCGACATGGGCCGCGCCAGCACCTATTCGATCGTGCTGTTCGGCGGCATCATGCTGCTCAGCCTCATCCAGATCTGGCTGATCGCGGGGCGCCGCGATGACTAGGAACCGGACCCGCTCCATCGCCGTCATCGCCTTCCTGGCGATCTTCGCCGCCATCGCGCTGTTCCCGATCGCGTGGATGGTGGCGTCCTCGTTCAAGACCGACCGGGAGCTGCTCGACGGGCCGCTGCTCGACATCGGCAGCGCCGGCCTGCTCAACTACGTCAAGTCCTTCAACGAGCGGCCGTTCCTGCGCTACCTCCTGAACTCGCTGATCGCGGCGGGGATCTCGGTGGTGGTGACGCTCGTCCTCGGCGTGATGGCAGGCTACGGCTTCGCCAAGCTGAAAAGCCGGTTCAGCGAGATCCTGTGGATCGCGGTGCTCGCCTCGATCATGGTGCCGCTGGAATCCATCGTCATCCCGCTGTTCCTGCAGATCCACGCCTTCGGCTGGCACGACACCTATGCCGGCATCGCCCTGCCGACCGCCCTCAACGCGGCGGGCATCTTCATCCTGCGCCAGGCGATCCAGGCGGTGCCGAACGAGCTGCTGGAGGCCGGCCGGATCGACGGCGCCAGCGAAGCGACCATCCTCTGGCGCATCGTCACACCGCTGATCGGCCCCAGCCTGGTGGTGGTGGCGGTGCTGACCTTCAGCCTGAGCTGGAACAGCTATCTGTGGCCGCTGGTCATCACCAGCACCGACACGATGCGCACCCTGCCGCTCGGCATGGCGGCGTTCCAGATGACGCTGAACACGCGCTACAGCGAGATCATGGCGGTCTCGGTGCTCGGCACCGTGCCGATGGCCCTGCTCTTCGCCTTCTTCCAGCGCTACTTCATCGACAGCGCCGCGGGATCGGGGATCAAGTAGGCTCCCGGACGCATCCCGCGTCGCCGGACGGTGCACGGCTCCGGTCCGGCCGCCCCCACTCCGCGCCCATCGGCGCGGACGGCGGCGAACGTCCGCTCGAGTTCGGATCGAAGAGCCGCCCCCATTCCGTTGACCGTGCCGCCCGGTGTTTGTCATATTCCGACCGTGCGGTGCTGCGCCCGGACCGGCGCCGGCATCCGCCTTCCCCATCCCTGCGATCCGGCGATGTCGTCATCCGCGGCAAGGTCCGCGGGATGCCGTGCGCTCCCTCATCGTGACCTCGATCAGGCTCTGGGCGGGCCCGCATCCCGATGCCGGGAGAGGCCCGCATGGCGGCCCATCCCGCCCTCATCGCGACGATGACCGTCCCTGCCCTCGACATGCGGCGCTGCCGCCGCAGGCCCGCCTGACCTCCGCCCTTCGCCGGGCGAGCCCGCCTTCCCCGCTCAGCCACTGACACGCTCCGCCGCTGCCCCATCCCACCCTCCGGACCACCGTCCCGAGGCCGCACCGGCGCGCCCGCATCCGGGCGTCGCCATCCGCCCGCCCACGCGCCCGCCGCGCTCGCGCCATGCCGGCGCCCGGCCGGGCCGCCCGTCCTCGTGAGCCCCCATGCCCCGCATTCCCGACTTCACCCCGCCCGAGCGGCTGGCGCGGGCCGAGGCCGACTTCCGGCGCTTCGCCGCCGCCCAGGAAGCCCAGGCCCGGGACGCCGCCGACGCCATCCCGCCCGGCGGCGGCGGCGTCACCACCGCCTTCCGCGACCAGTACCGCGCCGACGCCCAGGCCATGGCCGGCGCCTGGCCGCCCGAGGCAAGGCTGCGCCTGTCGCCGCAGATCTTCGCCCTGGAACACCGGCTCGCCGGCCCCCTCGGCCAGGCCGAGACCACGGAGAAGCTGCGGTATCACGGCGCCCTGCAGGATGCCGAGGACGCGGAGCTGCTCGACACCGCCGCCCGGCACATCGATCCGGCTCGGCGCGATGCGGCGATCGAAGCGCTTTACGGCGCCAACCGCAGCAATCCCAACCTGCCGCCGGCCATCCGGCAGAGCCGCGTCGCCGGCCTGCCCGACAGGATCGCCCTGGCCCAGGGCAACGCCCTGCTCACCGATCCCCGCCGGCGCCAGGCGATCTGGCAGACGGGGCCGACGACCGATGGCGGCGCGCCCGACGCCCCCGGCCTGGTCGGCGGGGCTGGCGCAACCGTCTTGGCCGGCGAGGCCGGCGACGACCGCCTCACCCCGCTGTCGATGCGCGGCCTCCCCCCGCTCGCCGACGGCGGGCACGCCGTGGCCAAGGACTATTTCCGCGGACTGCACCCCTCCGCCTCCTTCCCCGTGATCGAGCAGCTCGCCGCCAAGGCCGCGCTCACCCGCCAGGACGACATCCGCCGCGCCGCCGACACGGGCGCCAGGCTCGCCCGGCTGATCGGCCAGGACGCCGTCTCGATCCGCGACACCGGCCGGGAGAACCCCGACCTCGATCTCGACGAGGTCCTGGCCCATTTCGGGCCCGCCATTGCCGCCCATGTCCGCCAGGGCCGCGACCAGGCCCGCGCCGACCACATCGCCAACGCCCTCGCCCTCGCGACCGGCCAGCCGGCTGCGGCCGCGCAGACCCTGGCGAGGTAGGGCCGACCGGCCGCCGACGATCCGGCCGAGGCCTCCGCCGGACACCTGGGCGGCGCCCCGCCCGCTTCGGCGCAAGACGGGACGCCGCCCGACGCCATTCCGCTCAACGACGTCAGCGCATTGGCAGCCACAGCCACCCATTGGCCGGCCGGCCACGGGGACATGGCCGCTCCAGCCAAGCCAGATACCGCGGCCGGCAGTTCCCCCGCCATCCCAGACCAGCCCTTCCCGCATGAGCCCGGAGACGAGGCCCAGGATCGACAACCGCTGATCGACTACATCAATGAAGCGCCGTCACCGCCGAAGGACAACTGGGAAGAGTACAAGGAGGCATTCGCCAAGACCCCGACGGGGCGCTTCATCACCGACATCGGCAACGCCCTGACTCTGCCGGGCCGGGTCTACAGCAGGGGGCCCGTCGATCTGACGGACGGCTATGGCTACGACGAGTTGGCCATGCGCCAGCAGCAGGACATCAAGGACGCCACCAACCTCGCCGGCTTCGCGGGCGGCGGCGCCCCGATAGTAGCTGCCGGGCGGCAGACCATGGGCGCGCTGGCGCGGCGCGCGGCAACCCCGGAAGTGGAACGAGTTCTGGCAAGCAGAAACGAAAGACAGTATAGTGCTCCGCAGATGGCGCAGCGCGCTTTCGAGGACGATTACAAACCAGGAGCGCTCCAGAATGTCGCAGACGAAGCCGGAAAACTTCTGCGAGACATCGACGGACGACCCCTGGGTGATCAGACCGTGGTCGGCCGCAGATCATATGGCGGACCAGACGAAGCCATTTCGCCAGAGGAACTTGTCGCAACGGTCAAGGGACCAACTCGCACGGGCTATCAGAGCGTCCCGGCGTCGGCGCTTCGAAAAGGAGAAGTAGGGAGATTTGAGAAGGTAGCCGGCCCCGACGCCCCGGAATACAGCATCCTCGTCAAGAATGGGATGGAGCCCAAAAACCTGTACCGAGTCCTCGGCCATGAATTCTCCCACTACCTCGACGCCATGACCGGCGACATCTCGACCAAGGGGCTCACGGACCAGTTCCGCAAAATCTACAACACGATGAACACCGGTCAGGTCCGGGATAGGGCACTGACCGGGCCTCAACATTTTGGCTACAAGGGCGCCGACATCGAGCGCGAACTGGTGGCCGAGGCGATCCGCGCCTACATGGAAAACCCGAACTATCTAAAGGCCACGTTCCCGGATGTGGCGAAGCGCCTCCGCAAGAACCTCAACAGCAACCCGCGCGTCAACAAGTACATCCAGTTCAACAGCGCGGCTCCCCCGCCGCTCGGCGCTGTCCTCGGCCTGAACACCGACCAAGATGAGCCCTCCAGCCCTCTGCTGGACGTGATGGCGCCTCGCCGGCAGTAGCCCCGCAACTAACCCGCAAAAAGTACGCAACACCCCATTCAGCCGCCCCACCCGGGCGGCTTTTTCGCGTTGCAGAAGCCCAAGGACACGGGCGGCCAGTACCATCTGCCGCCGCAGTGCTTTGCGACGTCCAGCACCACCATCCGCGCCGAGCAGCACAACCCCGCCCTCGAGGCTATTCAGGGCGCGCTGACGGGCGACCTGCCGCGGAAATGCCACATGGGCAAATCGCCTCAACGCGGCGACGGAGAGGCCTGAAGCTCGCCCCGGGGGGCGATTCAAACTGGGACACTGGTATGAGAGCATGCTTAACGAAAGCGAGTCGCTTTTTTGCTGAGCTATGAGGGGAGCATCCCTGCGATCTGCCGACCCCACCACCCGCTTGAGCGTCCGCGGCATGCGGACCCAGCCATTCCGACGTGACCTCGATCAGGCTCTGAGCGGGCCCGCATCCCGATGCCGGGAGAGGCCCGCATGGCAGCCCATCCCGCCCTCATCGCGACGATGACCGTCCCTGCCCGCGACATGCGGCGCTGCCGCCGCAGGCCCGCCTGACCTCCGCCCTTCGCCGGGCGAGCCCGCCTTCCCCGCTCAGCCACTGACACGCTCCGCCGCTGCCCCATCCCACCCTCCGGACCACCATCCCGAGGCCGCACCGGCGCGCCCGCATCCGGGCGCCGCCATCCGCCCGCCCACGCGCCCGCCGCGCTCGCGCCATGCCGGCGCCCGGCCGGGCCGCCCGTCCTCGTGAGCCCCCATGCCCCGCATTCCCGACTTCACCCCGCCCGAGCGGCTGGCGCGGGCCGAGGCCGACTTCCGGCGCTTCGCCGTCGCCCAGGAAGCCCAGGCCCGGGACGCCGCCGACGCCATCCCGCCCGGCGGCGGCGGCGTCACCACCGCCTTCCGCAACCGATACCGCGCCGACGCCCAGGCCATGGCCGGCGCCTGGCCGCCCGAGGCAAGGCTGCGCCTGTCGCCGCAGATCTTCGCCCTGGAACACCGGCTCGCCGGCCCCCTCAGCCAGGTCGAGACCACGGAGAAGCTGCGCCATCACGGCGCCCTGCAGGATGCCGAGGATGCCGACCTGCTCGACACCGCCGCCTGGCACATCGACCCGGCCCAGCGCGATGCGGCGGTCGAAGCGCTTTACGGCGCCAACCGCAGCAATCCCGACCTGCCGCCGGCCATCCGGCAGAGCCGCGTCGCCGGCCTGCCCGACAGGATCGCCCTGGCCCAGGGCAACGCCCTGCTCGCCGATACCCGCCGGCGCCAGGCGATCTGGCAGTCGACTGCGCCAGCGACCAATGGCGGCGCGCCCGGCGCGCCCAGCCTGGCCGGCGGGGCCGGCGCACCCGTCTTGGCCGACGGGGCCGGCGGCGACCGCCTCACCCCGCTGTCGATGCGCGGCCTCCCCCCGCTCGCCGACGGCGGACACGCCGTGGCGACGGACTATTTCCGCGGGCTGCACCCCTCCGCCTCCTTCCCCGTGATCGAGCAGCTCGCCGCCAAGGCCGCGCTCACCCGCCAGGACGACATCCGCCGCGCCGCCGACACCAGCGCCAGGCTCGCCCGGCTGATCGGCCAGGACGCCGTCTCGATCCGCGACACCGGCCGGGAGAACCCCGACCTCGATCTCGACGAGGTCCTGGCCCATTTCGGGCCCGCCATTGCCGCCCATGTCCGCCAGGGCCGCGACCAGGCCCGCGCCGACCACATCGCCAACGCCCTCTCCCTCGCGACCGGCCAGCCGGCTGCGGCCGCGCAGGCCCTGGCGACGTGGGGCCGACCGGCCGCCGACGATCCGGCCAAGGCCTCCGCCGGACACCTGGGCGGCGCCCCGCCCGCTTCCCCGACCGGCCCTGCGCCACCGGGCCTTTCGCCGCAGGCCGAGGGGCCGGCAAAGCCGGCAACGGCCGATGTGTCGCCCGTTGCAAGGCGCCCATCTCCGCCCGCACCCGGCCCGGTCGCGCCAACACCTCCCGGCCCGCCGCTCTCCGTATCGGGCTCGCTGTTCCCGCGCGAGCCAGCAGATCAGTTCCTCGATCGACAGCACCTGGTCAACCATATCAACGAGGCATCCCCTTCCCCATCCCCTCCACCTGAGGCACCTGGACTCCTCAACGGGCTCGTCCGCGCCGTGGCGACCGGCGTGCCCATCGTCGGCGGTGCGCTCAACCGCGCCGACGCCGCGACGAACGCGACGCTGGCCCCGGTCCTGAACGGCTGGTTCTCACCCGAGGACCAGCTTCAGGGCGAGACCTGGGCCGAGCGCTACGCCAATTCGCTCAAGCAGCAGGAGCAGAAGGACGTCGGGTTCGCCGCAGAGCACCCCGTCGTGAATGCCGGCGCCAACATCAACGGGGCCGTCGCCGGCACCATCCCCGCCGTGATGGCGGCGCCGGCCGCCTTCGGCGTCAGCGTGGCGCCGATCGCCGGACGGATGCTTGCGGGAGCGCTCACCGGGGCCGGCATCGGCGGCGTCGACGCGGCCGTCCGCTATCCCGGCGATGTCGGGGCAGTGGTCAAGGGGACGGGATTCGGACTGGCGGGCGGCGCGGCGGGTCCTGTGCTCGGCAAGGGCATCGGCTACCTCGCCAGCAAATTCGCGGGCGGCATCGTTGCCAGGGGGCTCAAGGCTGCCAGTAAGGGGACCATGGATTTCGTTACTCCTCGATTGGGAGGCCGGCTGTATGATACAGTGAAACTTAAGCGCCTCAGAGGCTATCTCAGCCGACGAGGAGTAACCCTGGAGGTGGGAGATGGCCTGCTACCACCAAACGCAGCTGCCGCGTTTGATGTAATTGAAGGCAGGATTATTTTCAACAAAAACCCTACGGAATACGAAGTTTGGCACGAGCTTTTCCATTATATGCAATCAAAAAACTTGGAATAAAAGCATATATAGAGCAAACAAGAATCCAGAGAGAACAATATGTCTTCGACATGCTTGAGAATTCAAATAAGAGATAGGAATCACTAACACCAGAACAAAAACAACATGCTATATGGTATATTCTAAAAATCGGAGGCATTAGATGACTTCAAATGAAGCCAACCTCATTGCAGAAAAATATATGTCCACGCTGGATATGAAAGGATACACGGCCATTCCCGTGGATACAAGAAAGAGTCCAGATTTTCCTGACGAGTGGTCTGTCGTCTATGATGTTTTCAGCCCAAACGGAAACTTAATCGATGGACCAATGGTTGTAATTGTAAACGAAATAACAAAGTCAGCCCACCTTATGGTAAGCTTATAACTTATAATTAAACTTTCAATTTCATCTTCATGGACCAAAATCCGATAATCTCTCCAGACATTCATCGGACAAAAGCAATGGCATCTCAATGAAGAGCGCAACGGACTCGACAATTCGGCTGTTAGAGCGCTTTCCGATCGTTATGGATCGGCCTCGCAGGACTGATATCCACAGGCGATGAAGTCGTTCAAGCAGTCTTGTGGGGTGAAGTGCGTGTGGCATGTCCGCAAGGCGTCGAGCAGGGCACTGACGGTGCGGGCGGCAATCTTTCGTAAATATGCCTTGAGTTTGGAGAAGGATTTTTCAATCGGGTTCATATCAGGGCTGTAGGGCGGCAGGAATTCCAGGCTGGCGCCGCAGTCCTCGATGAGCTTGCGTACGCCTTCGGCTTTATGGAAACGGACATTGTCCATCACGACGACATCGCTGGGGCTGAGGGTCGGCGCAAGGTCATTGCGGACCCAGGCTTCGAAGCGTTCGGTGTTTATGGCGCGGTCGATGGTCTGCTGCGCCAGGAAGGCATCCGAGCGCAGGGCCGCCACTGTCGTCAGTGTCTTGCGGTGGCCGTGCGGGACACTGGCCCGCAGCCGCTTGCCGCGCCGGCGCCGGCCGTGGCGGCGCGCCATCGCGGTTGTCACCGCCGTCTCGTCCACGAAGACCAGCTTGTCGGGGGCGAGGTCCAGCAAGTGCTCAAACCAGCGCCGACGCTTTTCTTTCACGTCCGGCCGCTGCTGTTCGTCGGCGTGCGCCGTTTTTTTATAGGTCACGCCGTGGCGCTCGAAGAAACGCCACAGGGTCGAAATCGCAAATTTCCCCGATCCGGTCCGGATCAACCGCTCCCGCAGTTCGAACAGGGTGATATCCGGGGTCCGCTGCACCACCCCAAGAATATAGTCTGCGTGTTTCTCAATGGCGCCCGAGCGGCGGTCGCCGCCCGGCGACCGCCCGCACGTCACTCCATTCATCTCGTGCTCCTTGACCCAACGGATCTCCGTTGAAAGACCCACACGCATCCGAGACGCCGCCGCGCGCCGGGACAATCCCTCAATTGTCACACATTCAATAACGCGTCGACGCAGATCTGCCGACAAAGCCATGACGACGACGATCTCCTGCCCACCCTCTCATATCAAGCAGCTATTCGCCGATTTGGGAATCCAGACCCGAATCGGATGGGTCGCAAACCGCTCTAACTTGGCCGGATTTGGTAGCACATGAAATGTCCGCTACTTCTTGTTTTGTTCTCCTGTGGTCGGGGTGGGCAAGTCGCGGACTTGTCCACGCCGTCCACAGGCCGGCCGCCGAGCGGATGCAAGCAGCGTTTGACATGTCCAGGGCGAGGCCTTTGCGGTCGTAGCGACCGAGGCAACGCGGGCCGTGGAAGATGGCGTGGCTCCCGTCATGATAGTAGCGGACCTTGACCCGTGCCTTGACGAAGTGTGCCCGTAGAGGGCTCTCGGGAATTTGCAATTTCAGCCGGTTGAACGACACGCAATTGTCGTTGCCGACCTGGCGCTCCTCTTGAACGCAGAGGACCTCGCCCAGATCGATCCCGGTGATCACCACGAAGGCGCTCCCCTCCTGCTCGGGCTTCACGGCGAAACGCGCATTGTGGGCCGGCGATAGACATCGCGAAGAAACCGGTTGGCAGCCTCCACCGTCGTGATCCCGGCCAGGGCCAGTTCTTTCGTCAGCCGATCCTGCAACGTGTGGAACAGGCGTTCCGAGCGGTCGCGCGCCTGCGGCGAATAGGCCGCGATATGCTCCACGCCCAGATGAGCCAGGGCCCGTCCGACCTGCGTCAGGCAAGCCCTGTCCACCGCCCCGCCGGCCTCGGGCGTGTGGAAGTAGTGGCTGCCCCGATCCGTGTAGAGGCTCAGCGGCAGGCCATGCCGGCCAAAAACCTCCTCCAGCGCCCGAAACGTCGAGGCCGTCCCTTCCTCCTCCACCAGAAACGCCGAATAGATCGCGCTCGTCGCATCGTCCATCGTCACGATCAGGTCGAGCGCCGGCTGCCCGCCAAGCCATTCATGCCGCGAGCCGTCCTGATGCAGCAGCATCCCAGGCAGCGGCCGGCGCGGACGCTTGCGCCGATGCGCCCCGCGCCGCTTCGCCTGCTCCAGCAACCCCCGCGAATGCAGGAACGTCTTCGTCCAGGTGTAGCCCCAGGTGAACTGGTGGTCGCGCACCAGGTGCTCGTGAAAACGCTTCGCCGTGAAGCCGCTGTCGCGATGGCGATAAAGCGCCTCGACCTCGTCCTCCCAATCCCGCGGAACCCGCTTGCTCGACACCTTGCCGAGCCGACGGTCCGAAAGCCCGGCCTCCCCGTCCTCCTCATAACGCCGACACCAGCGCCAGGCTCGCCCGGCTGATCGGCCAGGACGCCGTCTCGATCCGCGACACCGGCCGGGAGAACCCCGACCTCGATCTCGACGAGGTCCTGGTCCATTTCGGGCCCGCCATTGCCGCCCATGTCCGCCAGGGCCGCGACCAGGCCCGCGCCGACCACATCGCCAACGCCCTCTCCCTCGCGACCGGCCAGCCGGCTGCGGCCGCGCAGACCCTGGCGAGGTGGGGCCGACCGGCCGGCGACGATCCGGCCGGGGCCTCCGCGGGACGCCTCGGCGGCGCCCCATCCGCTTCCCCATCAGGCCCTGCGCCACCGGGCCTCTCGCCACGGGCCGGGGGGCTGACAAAGCCGGCAGCGGCCGAGGCGCCGCCCGTCGCAAGGCGCCCACCTCCGCCCGCACCCGAGCCGGTTGCGCCAACACCTCCCGGCTCGCTGCTCGTATCGGGCCTGCCGCCGCAGCGTTCGCCCGAAGCCGCGTTCATGGAGCAACTGCAGCGCGTCGACGAACGGGCATCCTCCCAACGCCCTCCCGGCAACGCCTCGACAAGCACGCCGCTCGAAGCGTCGCCGAGCCCGGCGGGCCAGCCGCTTCCGCCTTCGGACGGGCCGGCCGCGGAGCCAAGTGGTTCGGAAGCTGCCCCGGGTCGGGCGGCGGGCCAGCCCATCAAGGCTGCACCGGACGCTCCCCTCGACAACCGCCCGCCCAACAACGGCCTGCGCGCAGTCGGCTTCTCCGCGCCGAACGGCACCAATCTACCCTATCTCGTCCAGCAGGGACGCACCAACCCGACGCAGTATGCCGGCGATGTCTACTCCACCATCGACACAGCCCTCGGCCAGATCAAGCAGCGCTACGAGCCGGGCTTCGCCCAAGGCGGCGGACGAGCCCTCGGCCAGACCCCGGAGTTCGAGGAAAGCCTCGCCACGGGCTACGCCGCCGCGATCGCCTGGAGCGCCGCCACCGGCAACACCGATGCGATCGACTACCTCCAGGCCGAGATCACCCGCATCCCGGTCCGGGGCAGCGTCGCCGCCTACAAGGCGCTCGCCGCCGACGTCACAACCCTCATCCAGAGGCATCCCGGCCCGCCTCTCACCCAGAACGAGATCGCCGCCATCCTGGAGGATGGCCGCGTCCTCCAGGACGACTTCGTCGCCAAGGCCGACCGCTACCACGCCGACATCGCCGGTATGGCCCTCGGCGGCATCGTCGCCGAAGCCCCTAGGCTGCTGCGACCACCCAGGGTTCCCGGCAAAAGCCCCCCACCAGAGATCGAACAACCAAAGGTAGAGAATAAAACATCGCCGCCGGACCCTGAGCCAAAGCCTGAACCTGAGCCAAAGCCTGAGCCGGAAACCACACCAGTCTCTGGCGATCCGACAGAAGAAGCTCTTCGTACCTTTGGTCCTCGTCGGCCTGGCCTGCCGGTCCCGCAAGGCTTCACTAGCACGACCTTCGATCGGTTATCTGCCAAGATACGTGCAGCGATCGGAGCAAAGGGCTATGGTGACGACATTTTCCTAATGGGATCTAGGGCGGGAGGGACAGCCAAGCCGGGCAGCGACTTCGACTTTGGAGTTCGCGTGTCAGCTGAACGATTTGATGAATTGATTACAGAGAGGTTTGCGCGTGCAAAAGGGAGTGGCATTGGAACCCGCGACAAATCAATAGAACAAGGCAGAATACACACAGGAGAAGCGGGAGTAAGAGACGTAAGAAAGATAATATCAGATACACTTGGAGTGTCAGAAAATAAAATACAAATTTCAATTATCAAGGAAAATGGCCCATTCGACAACGGCCCACAAACGTCCCTATCCTTTGAATTCTAGGAGCCAACAATGATAGATCCGGGCTTTTGCAAACTATATATCATGAGCAACGAAAATATAGATGACTTACAAACCTATGTCGATTCAATAGTTTCCGACATTTTTTATGGAATGGCGGTGGGCGCATATGTTTATAGGAACGAAGATTTCACACCATCCGCCATATGGGGAAAGAATGCCAATTTCATCGATTGCTCGAGATATTATTTGGACGTCGGGTTGGATGACGACTACGAGTCACACTTGGCGTCCTTCCAATCCGGAGTGGCAACCTTGGTCAGCACCTTGAGAGATGGCGACCGTGTTGTCATAGCCTCGTGCATCTTTGAGGATCTCATCGCTCGCGAGACCGGCTGGAACTGGACCGAAGAGCAACCGGAGCCACCAGACCCCACGATTGGAAAATCGGCATGAGGATCGTACCCTGATGAATCATGCAGCTCGACGGAGCAAGGCCGATCGCGCGTCGCTTCTCAATAGCGCCGTAGCGGACGAGCCGCTTCGCCGGCGACGCTTCCCGCCCGGTACCCACCGAGAGCCGTGCCGCACCTCCAATACCGCCCTACCCCTTGACCATCCGCCGCTGCACGCCCTGCCCGGCTTCGTACCTCTCGCCGATGACGGGCACGCCATAGCGAAAGACCATTTTCGCCAGTTGTGCCCATTCGCCTCCTCCCCCGTGCACGACCAACTCGCCGGCACGGCCGCGCTCACCCGCCAGGACGACATCCGCCGCGCCGCCGACACCAGCGCCAGGCTCGCCCGGCTGATCGGCCAGGACGCCGTCTCGATCCGCGACACCGGCCGGGAGAACCCCGACCTCGATCTCGACGAGATCCTGGCCCATTTCGGGCCCGCCATTGCCGCCCATGTCCGCCAGGGCCGCGACCAGGCCCGCGCCGACCACATCGCCAACGCCCTCTCCCTTGCGACCGGCCAACCGGCTGCGGCCGCGCAGGCCCTGGCGACGTGGGGCCGGCCGGCCGCCGACGATGCGGCCAAGGCCTCTGCCGGACACCAGGGCGGCGCCCCATCCGCTTCGGCGCAAGACGGGACGCCACCCGACGCCATTCCGCTCAACGACGTCAGCGCATTGGCAGCCACAGCCACCCATTGGCCGGCCGGCCACGGAGACGCAGCCGCTCCAGCCAAACCGGATACCGCGGCCGGCAGTTCCCCCGCCATCCCAGACCAGCCCTTCCCGTATGAGCCCGGAGACGAGGCCCAGGATCGACAACGCCTTGTCTATCATATCGGGGACGCACCGCCGCCGAAGGACAACTGGGAAGAGTACAAGGAGGCATTCGCCAAGACCCCGACGGGGCGCTTCATCACCGGCATCGGCAATGCTCTGACCCTGCCGGGCCGGGTCTACAGCAGGGAGCCCGTGGACCTGACGGACGGCTATGGCTACGACGAGTTGGCGAGACGCCAGCAGCAGGACATCGAGGACGCCACCAACCTCGCCGGCTTCGCGGGCGGCGGTGCCCCGATGGTAGCTGCCGGGCGGCAGACCATGGGCGCGCTGGCGCGGCGCGCGGTCGCCCCGGAAGCGGAACGTGTTCTTTCTGGAAATATCGAGGGAGAACTGGCGGCCGGAAGGGGGACCTTGTATGATCCACCCGTGAAGCCTCTCCGTCCTTTCGAGGCGGATTACCCCAATGGAGCGCCAGTTGATACGGCCGGAAATCTCCTCGCTGACATTGAAGGACGTCAAATCAATCCAGGGGCCCTTGTCATCGGAAGAAGAACAGCTGGTGGCCTTGATGAGGCGGCTCGACCCGAAGACCTGGACGCCCTCACAGAGGCGATCATGGGCGCGCTCCCTAAGAGCGCTTCGCGCGGGGCATTGTCTGGCAATTCGGGCCAGTACCTCGCCATCCGAGAGGGCGGAGATGTTATCAAGCGAGCCCGCTACGCCGACGACCTGACGCTGGACCAGATCATCAAGGTCATCGCGCACGAGCTTTCGCACGGCGTCAACGACCTGGCCGGAACGATCCCGGACGCCCCTTATATGAGGCGGATCGCCAACCTCGGGAAGCAGGACGATCTTCGGCGCATTTATAACGACCTGAACACGCCTCCGGACGACTGGCGCATGGTGCGGCAGGAGAGGACCGGAGAGCCGGTCGCGAACAAGTATCGCACCTCTCCGGAGACGATGGACTATCCAAAACGAGAGGTGCCCTCGGAGCTGATCGCCGAGGCCATCCGAGCCTACCTGGCCGATCCGAACTATCTCAAGACGGTTGCCCCCCAGACGGCGGCGCTCATTCGGAAGGCCGTGAACACGAACCCACGGCTCTCGCCCTACCTCCAGTTCAACAGCGCAGCGCCCCCGCCGCTCGGTGCCATCCTCGGCCTGAACACCGACCAGGATGAGCCTTCCAGCCCTCTGCTGGACGTGATGGCGCCTCGCCGCCAGTAGCCCGCAACTAACCCGCAAAAAGCACGCAACACCCCATTCAGCCGCCCCACTCGGGCGGCTTTTTTGCGATGCAGAAGCCCACGCCCAAGGACACGGGCGGCCAGTACCATCTGCCGCTGCAGTACTTTGCGACGTCCGGCGCCACCATCTGCGGCGAGCAGCACAACCCCGTCCTCGAGGATATTCAGGGCGCGCGAACGGGCGACCTGACGCGGAAATGCCACATGGGCAAATCGCCTCAACGCGGCAACGGAGAGACCTGAAGCACGCCCCCCAACGGATTGACCGCACCGCGCGGTGTTGGCAGATCCTGACCGTGCGTTGCATCCCAATGGCCGAGGAGGATATTCGATATGGGGCAAGTAGCAAGTCTCGGCGACTTGATCAAAAGGCTTGCCGAGCTCGACAGCGAGGAGACCATCTACGCCGCCGAGCCGTGGACGGAGCAGTCCGAAGCAATCGTGGCTCGCGAGCCGGACATAGGTGGCCTCCCGCCGGAAGCGGCGGATGCCGGTTTGGCGTATTTTCTGGAAGTCTTTATCGCGCGGGAAGTTGTGGAGGATTGGCTTGATTCGCAGGAAGGGCAACCGACATCTTCGGCAATCTGCCAACGGGTGATAGATTATGCGATCAATGATGCGTAGGAGACACGATGGCTACCAATCCGCGCCATGATGGCAAGCCTCTGCTTCGGCTTCTTGAATTCTATGTGCTGCAAGTCATTGATGAACTCCCTGAACAAGAGCGGCAGACATTGGAGAGACTATCTCCCAAATTGCGAGCAGTCTATGGAGGCAATGGGGAATGGCATGAAGCGGTAGCTGCCGCCGTGCGTATGCCGGCTGATATGCCAGCCGCTATACGCGAGATATGGACGAAAAATCTCGAAATCGCTCGTGCCAATAACGTAACGCTGCATCCTCAACAGTTTGCGGAGATATTCGTCGATAGAAACTTTGCCGGCCGATCATTCTCTCAACCTGAGAGCGCCTAGACCGCACTATGCCTCCTGGAGGCGATTGGGCCTGTGTGACCCAATCCTTGTCAACCAGTTGCCCCGTCTCCCCGACGACGCTCCGCGTGGTGCTCCCACCCCGTTGATCCCACCGCCCGGTATTTGTCATATTCCGACCGTGCGGTGTTGCGCCCGGATCGGCCCGACATCGATCCCCCTCCGCCCCTGCGATCTGCCGACCCCACCACCCGCAGCAAGGGTCCGTTGCATGCGGCCCCTCGCCCGTCCGTCATCGTGACCCCGATCAGCCCCTAAGCGGGGCCGCATCCCGATGCCGGGAGAGGCCCGCATGGCGGCCCATCCCGCCCTCATCGCGACGATGACCGTCCCTGCCCTCGACAGGTGGCGCTGCCGCCGCGGCGCCGCCTGATCCCGCCCGCCATCGGGCCTCTCCTCCCTCTCTCCCTTCTCCGCCGCTGCCCCATCCCACCCTCCGGACCGCCGTCCCGAGGCCGCACCGGCGCGCCCGCATCCGGGCGTCGCCATCCGCTCGCCCATGCGCCCGCCGCGCTCGCGCCATGCCGGCGCCCGGCCGGGCCGCCCGTCCTCGTGAGTCCCCCATGCCCCGCATTCCCGACTTCACCCCGCCCGAGCGGCTGGCGCGGGCCGAGGCCGACTTCCGGCGCTTCGCCGCCGCCCAGGAAGCCCGGGCCCGGGCCCGGGCCGCCGCCGACGCCATCCCGCCCGGCGGCGGCGTCACCACCGCCTTCCGCAACCGATACCGCGCCGACGCCCAGGCCATGGCCGGCGCCTGGCCGCCCGAGGCGAGGCTGCGCCTGTCGCCGCAGATCTTCGCCCTGGAACACCGGCTCGCCGGCCCCCTCAGCCAGGTCGAGACCACGGAGAAGCTGCGCCATCACGGCGCCCTGCAGGACGCCCGGGACGCCGACCTGCTCGACACCGCCGCCTGGCACATCGACCCGGCCCAGCGCGATGCGGCGGTCGAAGCGCTCTACAACGCCAACCGCAGCAATCCCGACCTGCCGCCGGCCATCCGGCAGAGCCGCGTCGCCGGCCTGCCCGACAGGATCGCCCTGGCCCAGGGCAACGCCCTGCTCGCCGATCCCCGCCGGCGCCAGGCGATCTGGCAGACGGGGCCGGCAGACGGCGGCGTACCCGACGCGGTTGGCGGGGCCGGCGACCTCGTCACCCCGCTGTCGATGCGCGGCCTCCCCCCGCTCGCCGACGGCGGGCAGGCCGTGGCCAAGGACTATTTCCGCGGACTGCACCCCTCCGCCTCCTTCCCCGTGATCGAGCAGCTCGCCGCCAAGGCCGCGCTCACCCGACAGGACGACATCCGCCGCGCCGCCGACACGGGCGCCAGGCTCGCCCGGCTGATCGGCCAGGACGCCGTCTCGATCCGCGACACCGGCCGGGAGAACCCCGACCTCGATCTCGACGAGGTCCTGGCCCATTTCGGGCCCGCCATTGCCGCCCATGTCCGCCAGGGCCGCGACCAGGCCCGCGCCGACCACATCGCCAACGCCCTCTCCCTCGCGACCGGCCAACCGGCTGCGGCCGCGAAGACCCTGGCGACGTGGGGCCGACCGGCCGGCAATGATCCGGCCGAGGCCTCTGCCGAAAACTGGAAATATTGGGACGGCGCCCCGCCCGCTTCCCCGACCGGCCCTGCACCACCGGGCCTCTCGTCGCAGGCCGAGGGGCCGGCAAAGGCGGCTGCGGCCGATGGGTCGCCCGTCGGAAGGCGCCCACCTCCACCCGCCCCCGCCCCGGTTGCGCCAACACCTCCCGGCCCGCCGCTCGCAGCGGGCCTGCCGCCGAGCGATCCCGTCGATGCGTTCATGCAGCAGCTCCGGCTCGCCGACGAACGGCGCTCCCATCCGCAGCCTCCTGCCAACGCCTCGACAAGCACGCCGCTCGAAGCGCCACCGAGCCCGGCTGGCCAGCCACTCCCACCTTCGGATACTTCAGCGGCGGACCCCGACGACTCCGAAGCCGCACCGGGCCTGGTGGCAGGCAAGCCGGTCAAGGATTTCCGCATTACCCCGGACGCCGTGCTCCAGGACGACGTGGGCAAGCTCGGTGATGCGGCCAAAGGGGCGCCCCCGCGGCTCGACAAGGCGATCGCCTATGCGGTCACCGCCGCCTTCATCCGACGCGACACGAAGTACATCGACCTGCTGGCGCAAAGGTCCGATCTCGACCCGCGCGACGCCGCCAAGATCAAGGAGATCAAGGCCATCGCCGATACGATGATCGGCGCCGGCAGCCGGTACGGCAGCACGCTGGCCCAATTGATCGATCTCCGCACTCTCGACGGGCAGTCTCTCGGCCCGTCGATGGTCGCGATGGAATACGCGGCCCGGCACGGCGACGCCGAACGGGCGCAACAACTGGCCCGCAGCATCATCCCTGCCTTTGATACCCCAGGCGTCGCACTCGCGCTCCTCCCCTCCGGGCTGAAGGGCCTGGCGTCCGAACCGTATGTCGATGCCGCCCTGTCGGCCCACTCCGAGATGAAGGGGAATCTCGACCGGGAGCAACAGTTCGCCTTCAAAACCGAACTGGATGCCGCCAAAGGGCCCAGCGAGCGATGGGCCGTCATCCGGAAGTACGACATCCTCGCTCAGGCACTGCTGTCCGACCCCCAGGCGACGATGCGCGTTGGGATGCTTGGCGGCATCGCCGCCAGGAGGGCGGCTGCGGTCAAAGGTCCAAACGACGCTCAGACACCGCCCCCAAAGTCGGCGCCTTCAAACCCGATATTTGAGAGAAGCGGCGGCCGTTCTGGCCCTAAAGGCGTTGACCCTGATCATCACAATGCGAACGTAATGGTGCGAGGTCCAAACGGAGAAGTTATAAGCCATCAGCGCATCGTCAGCGGCAACATGACTCCAGAGGAGAAAGCGCTTCCCTTCCCAAAAGGTAGCCTCGCCTCTCACACCGAAGCGCGCGCGGTCCGCTACACGAACATCCAACAGGGTCAAAGTATGATAATATTAGGCCAGAAGCCTCCGTGCCCCTCTTGTAAGGGAGCAATGAATGATGCTGCAACCAAAACGGGAGCTAATATCACTTATCGCTGGCGTCAAAATGGAAAAACGATGACCTGGAAAGCCTCACCTCGAAAAGTAGGAAACATCCAATGAAAATTTTGGCGAATTTCGTTTATTTCGACGACAACGGAGATGTAACCCTGCTTGGATTCTCTGACAGTCGCGACAACCCCCAAACATATATCATAATGAACATGAGCAACACACCGGACGAGCAAGACATATCCCTTGGAATGGAAGGTATCCATATCGAAACAAGCATAAAGAATTTAGATGGGTATAATATAATTGAAAATATAATTGAAAATGATGAAACGATAATTATTATAGAATTTACATTGACTATCTCAAAAAAATCCAATATCGACAGAATTACGATACATCTGAATGCAAATTTTGAATTAAAGAACGAATCAGGCATCGAAATTACATTGCACGATGCCATTTTTAGATTCAAAAGACGCCTATACGATTTGAGACGCAAATAAACCTATTTCCAAGAATTGAGGTGGGCTGGGCCTCTCGTCACAGGTCGAGGGGGCCGCGCACACGACCGCTGCTCCCATCTCTCCGCCAACACCCCGACCCGTGCCCCCATCCCGTTGACCCTGCCGCCCTGTTTTGGCAGATTCCGACCGTGCGGTGCTGTGCCCGGACGCCGTGATCCCCGAGCCGCACCGCCCCCCCTCGCACACTCACCGCCTATCCGCCGCCGCGCCCTGCCGGCGGCGCCCGCGCATCGAGACCCCACCCCATGAGCCATCCCCATGCGGCCGCGGCCTTCGCCCGGCCGGAGGCGGCCGCCATCCGTGCCGTGGCCGCCGGCACCGCCTCGCCCGAGCAGCAGCGGCTCGCCCTCGCCGCGATCGGCCAGAAGGCCTGCCGGATCGACGAGACGTCCTATGTCCCCGGCGGGCCGGAGGCCGAGCGCGCCAGCTGCTTCGCCGAAGGCCGCCGCTTCGTCGGCGCCCAGATCCGCCGCGCCATCCAATGCCCCCTCGAGCAGTTCCCGGAGGTCGATCATGATTGAGGACGCTGTCCCCGCAAACGCCGAGAGCCACGCCAAGGCCCCGCCCGGCTCGGATATGGGCGCGGATGCCGGCGCGGGCACGTCCGCGCCGGCGCCCCAGGCCGGCAGCGAGCCGGCGCCGCGCCCGCTCGCCGACGGTCGTGCCCCCCAGCCGGAGGCCACGCCGCCGGTCGGCGACGGCCAGGAGGCACGGCCGGACTTCCCGGACGACTGGCGCGAGCGGGCCGCCGACGGCGACGAGGACATCGCCCGGCTGCTGAAACGCTTCGGCAGCGTCAAGGCCGTGGCCCGCGCCCTCAAGGAGACCCGCGCCCAGGTGTCGAAGGGGCTCGCCGCCCTGCCCGAGGATGCGGGCGAGGACGAGAAGGCCGCGTGGCGCCAGGCCCGCGGCATTCCGCAGACGCCCGACGCCTACGAGGTCGCCCCGCCCGAGGGCATGACCTGGAGCGAAGAGGACCAGGCCGCTCTCGACGCCTTCACCAGGTTCGCCCATGCCAGGAACTGGTCGCAGGAGCAGGTCGCCGACGCGGCGCGCTGGTATGTCGACGACCAGATCGCCCGGGCCCAGCAGCAGGCGGTGGCCCTGCACGGCTTCGCCCGCGAGACCGAGAAGACGCTCAAGGCCGAATACGGCCGCGACTTCGAGCGCACCGTCAACCTGGTGGCCCGGTTCGGCCGCGACGAGGTCGGCGCCGAGGCCTGGGAGAGCCTGGTCAATGCCCGCATGGCCGACGGCACCTATCTCGGCGACCAGCCCGGCTTCATCCGTCTGCTGGCCGGCAGCGCCCTGGAGCGCGGCGACGGCGCGCCCTACGAGGCCGGCACCATCACCGGCGGCGTCTCGGACGCCGAGATGAAGAAGGCGCATGCGGAGCTGGTCGGCAGGGCCGGCGCCGGCGACCGGGCGGCGCGGGCCAAGCTGGCCGACCCCGACTATGAGCGGCGCATCGGCGCCGTCTATGACCGCGAGGCCAAGGCCGCCGGGCGCGCCGCCAAGGCCGGCTGACCCGTCCCGGCGCATCACCGGCGAGCGCAGCCACACGCCCTGATCGGGTCTTGCCGAGCAGACGGCGACCAGCTTGACACACCGCCTCGGCCGTCGGGGTGGCCCGGGCCGCGCGGGTGGTGCAGGCAGGCGGCTCGGACGGCCTCCCGGATAGCGGTCCGGGTTCGGACCGAAGCGCCGCCCCACCCGATACCGCCCCCACCGGATTGACCGGACGGCTGGGCGTTGGCAGATTTCGATCGTGCGGTGTTGCGCCTGGACTGGCGCCCCCCGTCTCCTCCGCACCTGCGACGCCTGGCTGCGGAGAGATCCTTATGAATCGGACTCTGAGGAAATTGAAGACATTCTTCACACAAGTGGTGATGGTGCGAGAGGAATTGTCTATGGATCGAATCCCAATACTGCTTATGGACATGTCTGGAATGTCCGATTAGACAAAGGCGTTGTTCGCTTCATCGACAGCCAGCCGGGAAAAAAGCGGGAGATGGCGCGTTTAATTTTACCCACTTCACCCACTTCATGTTTGTTGTAACGGAAAAAGGAGCAAAAAAATGAACAAAAAAGACGCAACAGCGTTGGCAGAGACGTACATATCCGAACTTAACAGCAAAAATTCCAATTTGCCAGAAGATGAAAGATTTATTATTGAAATAAACCATAAAGAGACCAGAAATATTGATATTGGATATGTATTTTTTTACAATACACTGGAGTATTGGAGAACAAGAGATCCCCTGACAGCCCTTGCGGGGAATGGTCCAATTTTAGTTACTAAGAATGGTGGAGATTTATACATTCTCCCATCAAACAGATCGCTTGAAAGCAGTTTATCTATTTACAGAGACACTCTCATGAAGTAAAAATTCTCTTCGCTGATTATTATCCAACAAGCGATCTCGATACATCGAATGACGCGAGCCGCCTCATGCTACCCCGACAGTTCCGGGCATCGCGGCCTGATGCGATCGGGCGTGGATTGAAACACCCTGGACGACGGCGGGCATCGTTGCTGCGCCACGCCTTGCTTTTCCGCCTCGCCCCGTCCCGGTGACCCCGCCGCACCGTTTCGGCAGGGTCTGATCGTGGGGCGCCGTGCCCGGACGTGGTGAACCGCGGACCGCCTCCAAACCGTTCATGACCGCTGCCGCAGGCCTTGCCGACGGGCTCGGCATAACCAGCCGAAGAAGCCGCCGCGGACGATCATTCGCCGCGCGGCCAGGCTCCCAACACCCCATTCCGCCGAGCACTCGGCGATCGGCCTGATCCACCGCGACGGATCACCCGAACCGCAGGACGCTCCGGTCCGCCAGCCTCCCGAGCACTCGGGCGGCGGGGCGCCCCGGCCTACCGCTCCGCGGCACGATCCCCCAACGCTCCCAAAGGACACATCGCATGGCGACAATCGCCCAGCAGACGATGTACCGGGATGAGTACATTGCCGGCTTCGAAACCCGGCAGTCCATCCTGCGCGACACCGTCACCACCGAGACCATGACGAAGGGAGGCTCGACCTACTTCCTCGTCACCAAGCCCAACCGCACCGCCGTGACGCGCGGCGCCAACGGCCTCATCCCCTCCGCGGTGGAGGACCTCACCCAGGTGCAGGTCACGCTGCAGGAGAAGCATGACAAGCCGCAGAAGACCAACTTCAACATCTTCGCCGGCCAGTCCGACCAGCGGCGCATCATGCAGATGGAATCCATCGGCGTGATCAACCGCGACATCGACCTGATGATCCTGGCCACCCTCGCCACCACGGCGGTGAACACCGGCGCCGCGGCGGCGATGTCCAAGACGCTGATCAACAAGGCGCTCAACGCCCTGTGGAAGGCCAAGATCCCGAATGACGGCCACGTCTACGGGCTCCTGACCCCGGCGGCCTGGCTCTACCTCTCCGACGTGACCAGCTTCTCCTCGCGCGACTATGTCGGCGACCAGCCGCTGGTGGTCGGCCCGGAGAAGCGGCGCTGGCTCAACGTCACCTGGATGATGTCGCCGGAACTGCCGGGCGTCGGCACGGCGAGCGCCGCCTGCTTCCTCTGGCACAAGTCGGCCGTGGGCCACGCCATCGACGCCAAGGGCATGCAGGTCTTCTCCGGCTACAACGAGGAGGACGACTATTCCTGGGCGCGCACGACCTACTACCACGGCGCCGCCCTGCTGCAGGGTCCCGGCGTGGTCAAGGTCGTCCATGACGACACCGGCCTGAACTGAGGAGGATCCGAGCATGCCCTACTCCCCCGCCAACCCGCCGGCCCTCGTCGTCCAGGACATCGGCAACCAGGGACCGGCCCGCTGGCTCCTGCGCGGCACCGACGCCGTCACCACGGTGCGCGTCACCGGCTACGTCGCGAATGCGCGCGACCTCGGCCTGAAGAAGGGCGACATCGTCGAGTACACCAAGACCGACGCCGTCCCGATCGCCACGCAGATCCTGATCGTCTCGGCGATCAACGCCAACGGCTCGGCCGACCTCAGCGACGGCCTCGCCATCACGGCGACCAACACCGACTGAACCGGGACACGGCCGACGGACGGCGCAACGCCGCCCGTCGGCATCCCGCCCCGCTCCCGCCGCAAGGCCGCACGCCCCGCGCGGCGGCCGGACCGGCGCCGTCCCGTCCCCACGACCGCGCAGCCTCGCCCCGCCTTCGCGCGCATGGGCGAGCCTGCCGCGACGGGCCGAGCCCCCTCCCTTCCCGAAAGGATCCCCCCATGACCGAACGCTATGCCCTGCCCGCCGACGTGCAGCTGCGCGAGCACGCCTATGTCACGCGCGTCTATCTCGCCAAGACCGGCGAGGGCGAGGACCTGGAGGCCGTGCTGAAGCCGGCCTTCTGGGTGCAGTGCGCCAAGGCCTTCCGCATCCGCGACGTCCTCGAGATCATCGCCGACGACGGCTCCTTCGAATGGCACGGCCGCGTCGTGCGCAAGGGCGCGGGCGAGGTCTGGTTCCGCGAGCTCTACGCCTGGCAGCGTCCGGAGGAGGCGGCCGAGCCGCTGCCGCCGCGCGGCGACTACAGCATCGCGTGGGGCGGCCCGGCCCACAAGCACCGCGTCATCACCCCGGCCGGCGACGTGCTCAAGCACGGCTTCGACGACAAGGGCGAGGCGATGGAGTGGCTGCGCCGCTACCTCGCCGGCGAGCTCCGGGACGCCGCCTGATGCCCGACCAGGTCCTCGTCGTCAACGACGCCCTGGCGCTGCTGGCCGAGCGCGAGGTCACGGCGCAGGAACTGGCCGCCGGCGCGAACGAGCCGGCCCGCGTCATGGCCTCGGCCTGGCCGGGCGCGGTCGACGCCTGCCTGTCCCTGGCGGCCTGGCGCTTCGCCTCGCGGGTGCAGGCCCTGACGGCGGAAGGGCTGGGCTCGGGCGACGATCCCGCCCTCTACGCCGCGCCCGGCTATTCCCGCGCCTTCGCCATCCCCGCCGACCACCTGCGCACCAACTGGCTGCGCGACCGGCCGCAGGCCGATGCCCTGCCGGTCGATTTCCTGCTGCAGGACGGGTTCTGGCACACCAACACCGAGCGGCTGTTCGCCTCCTACGTCTCGCACCAGTACCGCCCGCCCGAGACCTGGACGCCGCTCTTCGCCAAGGCGGTGGCGGCCTATCTCGCCTGGCGGCGCGGGGCGCGGCTGCGGCCGGCGGCCGACGCCAACGAGCTGCGCCTCGGCTTCGAGGCGGCGCTCGACCAGGCCCGGACCGCCGACGCCAGCGAGACGCCCTTCGCCTGGCACGCACCCGGGCGGCTGACGCGCGCCCGCGGCGGCCACTCCCGCGAACGAGGGTATGACCGATGAGCCGCGGCAATTTCCCCGTCTATGCCTTCAACGGCGGCCAGGTCTCGCGCCTGGCGCTCGGCCGCGTCGACCTGCCGCGGCTGGCCGTCTGCGGCGAGACCGTGCGCAACTGGCTGTGCTCGACGCTCGGCTGGATGGGCATCCGGCCCGGTTCCGAGTATTGCGGCCGGACGCTGGCCGACAGGCCGGCCCGGCTGATCCCCTTCGTCGGCACGGCGGCGCAATGCTCGCTGATCGAGGTGACGGACCGGGCGCTGCGCATCTGGAACGACGGCGATCCGGTGCGGCGCACGGCCGTCGGCACCGTCATCGCCAACGGCGATTTCTCGGCCGGACTCACCGGCTGGACGGCCGGCGCCGCGCCGGGCGGCGGCTCGGTCGCGGCCTCCGGCGCGGGCACGGCGCTGATCGCCGGCAACGGCATCACCCGCTCCACCCTGTCGCAGGCGGTCACGGTGCCCGGCCCGTCCGCCGGCCTCGAGCACGGCCTCACCATCGTCGTGCCCTACGGCCCGGTCTACATGCGCATCGGCTCCTCAGCCGGCGACGACGACATCGTCGGCGAGACCGCGCTCGGCACCGGCACGCACAAGCTGGCCGTGGCGCTGGCCGGCACGGCGCATCTCGAGTTCGCGGCGGCGGACGAGTATCGCCGCGAGGTCGGCCCGGTCTCGTTCGACCCGGCCGGCGTGGTCAGCGTGCCGGCGCCCTGGGCGGAGGCGGACCTGCCGCGCCTGCGCTTCGACCAGCAGGGCGACGTGATCTTCTGCGCCTGCCGCGGCCATCCCCAGCAGCGCATCGAGAGCCGCGGCCGGCGCTCCTGGTCGGTGGTGGAGTACCGGGCGGTCAAGGGTCCGTTCCGCCAGCTGCCCGGCCGCAACCCGCCGGGCCTCACGCCCTCGGCCCGCACCGGCGGCATCACCCTCACCGCGGCGCGCGCCCTGTTCAAGCCCGGCCATGTCGGGGCGCTGTGGGAGCTGACCCATACCGGCCAGACCGTCACCGCCACGGTCTCCGGCGCCGACCAGTGGACCCAGCCGATCCGCGTCACCGGCGTCGACAAGCAGGGCACGGACAATTCCAACGCCCATACCGGCCAGCGCTCCTTCATCGTCAGCGTCTCCGGCACCTGGACCGGCACGGTCCGGCTGCAGCGCGCCTTCGGCAATCCCGAGGGCTGGGCCGACTTCAAGGCCTTCGCGGCCAACGCCGTCGAGATCGTGCACGACACCAACGACAATGCCATCGTCTACTGGCGCATCGGCTTCAAGGCGGGCGACTACACGTCCGGGGCGGCCGAGGTCGGGCTCGACTACGCCAACGGCTCGACCGTGGGCGTGGTGCGCATCACCGGCTTCACGAGCAAGACGCAGGTCTCGGCCGAGGTGGTCGACCAGCTCGGCGACACCATCGCCACCGCGAACTGGCGCGAGGGCGCATGGTCGGCGCTGCGCGAGTTCCCGCGCGACGTCGCCTTCCAGGACGGACGGCTGTGGTGGCTCGGCGCCAACTTCCTCTACGGCTCGGTCTCCGACGACTACGGCAACTACGACGACGACACCGAGGGCGACGCCGGCCCGGTGATCCGCTCGATCGCCACCGGCCCGGCCGACGGCAATCTGTGGATCCTGCGGCTGTTCAACCTGCTGGTCGGCAGCGCCGTGGCGGTGAACGTGGTGCGCTCCTCGGCCCTGGACGAGCCGATCACGCCGACGCAGTTCTCGGCCCGCGAGCTCGACCAGCTCGGCGGCGCCGACGTGGCGCCGGCGGCAATCGGCCCGCGCGGCGTCTATGTCGGGCGCAGCGGCGTCGACCTGTTCGAGGTGGCGCCCGGCCAGGGCAGCGACTTTGCCGTGCAGACGCTGATGCGCCTGGCGCCGGAGATCGCCGCCGCCGGCATCGTGCGCCTCGCCGTGCAGCGCCGGCCCGATCCGCGCATCCACCTGGTGCTGGCCGACGGCACCATGGCGGTGATGACCTACAACCGCGAGGAGAACGTGCTGTGCTGGACGACGCTCGACACCGACGGCGTCGTCGAGGATGTGGCCGTGCTGCCGAACCTGGTGGAGGACGACGTCTATCGCGTGGTGCGGCGCACGCTGAACGGCACGCCGCGGCGCTGCCTGGAGCGGCAGAGCTATGAGCGCGACACCCGCGGCGGCGCGGTGACGCGCCTGGCCGACTGCGGCCGGCTGGCGATATCGCCCACCCCGACGAAGACTTTCGCCGGCGCCGACGACTTCGAGGGCAAGGCCATCGTCGCCTGGGCCGACGGCAAGGGCTACGAGGGCCTCACGGTCACATCAGGCGTCTTCGAACTGCCGGTGGCGGCGGCATCGGTCTGGTACGGCCTGCCCTACACGGCCGAGTTCAGGTCGACCAAGCTCGCCTATGCCACGGACGCCGGCTCGGCGCTGATGCAGAAGAAGCGGGTCGATCACCTCGCTCTGCTGCTGGACTCGACGGCGCGCATCGGCGTGCGCTTCGGCGCGGACAGCGGCCATTTCGACCCGCTGCCGGCCATGGTGCAGGGGCTCGAGGTCGATCCCGCCGTCGTCGAGGCCGAGATCGACGACGTCGCCGCGTCCTTCAACGGCCGCTGGGACACCGATTCCCGCTTCGTGCTGCAGGCCCGCGCGCCCTGGCCCTGCACGGTCAAGGCGGCGATCATCTCGATGGCGACCCATGACAGCCGTTGAATTCCGCCTGACCCGCCAGGACGACATCCTGCGCTGGGACTACCGGCCGACCTGCGAGGCCCGCTTCCACGGCCTCACCGCCTGGGCCGGCCGGCGCTGCGTCGGCATGGGCGGCGTGGCGGTGACGTCGGACGACCGCCGGGCCTGGGGCTACGTGCTGCGCGCGCCGGACTATGCCGGCGCGCTCGGCAAGGGGCTGCATCGCAAGGCGCTGCGGTTCTTCGCCGGGCTGAAGCGCAACGGCTTCACGGCGGTGTACGCCACCGTGAGCGACGAGGTGCCGCGGGCGGCGGAGTGGATGGCGCGGCTCGGCTTCGAGGCGACGGACGAGGTCGCGCCCAACGGCAAACCCGTGCATGTGAAGAGGCTGTGATGCGGAGATTGACAGGCTATGAGACGCCCTGGTCCCTTTCGGGCATGGGCGTCGTCCACGAACCCGGCACCCTGATGGCGGCGCTCAGCGCCGCCGGCAGCCTGGTCTCGGCCGGCGGTTCGATCATGTCCGGCAACCAGCAGGCCCAGGCCGCGAAGTTCCAGGCCCAGCAGCTCGACATGAAAGCCAAGGAGGAGCGCGCCGCCGCCTCGCGCGAGGCGGCCGAGCGGCAGAGGAAGCAGGACGAGGTCCTGTCGCGCCAGCAGGCCCTCGCCGCCGCATCCGGCGGCGGGGCCGGCGACCCGACCATCCTTGACCTGATGGGCGACACGGCGGCGCAAGGCTATGCCGACCGCCAGACCGCGATCGGCGCCGGCGAGAACCGCGCCCGCGGCTTCGAGGACGCGGCCGCGGTCCAGCGGGTCAACGCCAAGAACGCCCGCATCGCCGGCGTAATGAACGCCGCCTCATCGCTGATCGCGGCGCCCGAGGCGGCGTACAAGGCGTACGGGCAGGCGATGCCAAGGCTAAATTCTCCGGCGCAGCCGGACGCCGGCAGACCGCCAGAACTACCTAACCCATGGAAAAGATAACTCGCCCCACATGTCGATACTCAATCCAACCGATCACCAGCAACACATTTTATCTCTGAAACTGAGGCATAGAGGCCGCGTATGCGCTTATTTCTCGCCTCCTCACGCTCTGCAGGCGTCGCACATATAGGCCTCTGTACGATATCATAGCCTTTTGCCCGAAGACATCTTCCGATATATCGATCTCTAAGGCTTGTATTTACATCATACGACACAGATGTCGCAGGAACGCTATACCCACCAACGGTCGAGCATTGCGTCGAAGAACCCACTGTCCAACAATTTATGGAGCCAGGCGAGCTATATCCGCCACGAATATCTGTCGCAATAGTTTGCGGAATCTCCTTAAACGAGGCGATCTTGCAAGCATCGAAATCTGCTGATGTTCGTTGATCTGACGCCCCTACCTTAAATGGGAATATAGCGGTTTGTGGCGCCGTCGCACAGCCGCTCAAAACCACGACGACCGAAGCCATCACCAGCGTCGCACGCATCGTCCCCTCCCCATTTCGGCCGACCCTAGCCAATCCGGCCTGACTCGCCAACCGCTCCGCCGTCGATAGCCGGCCGCGCGGCGGCCATCGCCCCTGTCTTCCCCCGAACCGGCCGCCGCAGGCGCCGAGGCCCGCCGCGCCGGCGCGCGCCTCCCTGTGCCGCGCCCCGTGCCTGCCCGCACCGGGCGGCCCCGCCGGTCTCGCACCGAGGATGCTCCATGCCCCGTATTCCCGATTACACCGCCCTGCCCGATCGGCCGCCCTTCCGCACGGGCCGGACCGTCGCGCCGGGCCCGGACGACCTTGTCGGCCCGGCCGTGCGCGGCCTCGGCGCCAGCATCGTCGGGACGGCCGACAAGACCTCCCTCCTGATCGGCGACATGGCCAAGGCCGACACGGCGCGCCGGGCGGCGGAGCAGGAACAGGCCCAGAAGGATCGCCGCGCAACCGCCATCCTGCAAGGCTCTTCGGCCGACGCCGCCTTCTCCAAGGGCCTCGGCGACCTCACGCGATCCCTGGACGACGGCGATCACGGCACGCATGGCGCGCGCTTCGATGCCGGGTCGAACGCCCTGATTGCAAAACACGCCGCGACCATTACCGATCCGAACATCCGTGTCCTGTGGGTCGCCAACGCGCGGCACCGCACCGGCAAGGAGCGCGTCACCGTAACCCGGCGAGCCGATGCCGGCCAGCAACAGAGCAGGATCACCCAGCTCGACACCACGCTCGGCGCCTATGGCGGCATCATCGCCGATCCCGCGGCATCGGAGGAGAACTGGGCCCAGGCCTACGCCTCGCTCGGCGCCGCGATTGACCAGGGCGAAAAGGCCGGGATCTACAGCCCGGATCTCGCCCGAAGCCGGCGGGAAACCTACCTGCAGGTGGGCGCCTTCGCACGCGGCAAACGCATGAACAGCCGGCGGGCGGACAACCCCATCCATGGCAAGCTTCCGCAACAGCCCACCACCCCGCAACAGACCGCGGCGGACGCACCGTCCTTCCCGCTGTCACCGCAGAACGACCTGTCGCCGGTTCTCCTGGCCCGTGACCAACAGCAAGGCGTGCCTGCAGCCCCCTTCTCTCGCGCCGCCCGGGACGAGAGCGAAGGCCCGGCGGCGCCATCGCCTGCTGCCCCACAGGCTGCGGCGGATGCCCCATCCTTCCCGCTACCGCCCCGGAACAACCTGTCGCCGCTCCTCCCTACCCGTGACCAGCAGCAAGGCGCGCCTGTCGGCGCCCCGTCTCGCTCCGCCGAGATCGAGAGCGGAGGCCCGGTGGTGCCGGTCGAAGGCGCGGCACGCGACACCGCGGCAAACAAGCAGGCCCTGCGCCTGGCCCTTGGCCGCGGCCCGACCGCAGCCGAACTCCAACTGGCGCAACAGCGAGGGCCGACCGGTGCCGCCAAGCTGCTGGCCAGTCCGGACGCCACGGCAGCCTCCCTCATCGGCACGAAGGCCGTCATCCAGAACGATGGCCGGCAGGATATGCCGGCCCGCGACTTCACCAACATGCAGATCGGCAGGGTCGACGGCACGGCCACCCCTGCCGCAATCAAGGACGAAGCATCGGCCGAGCGGACACCCGACGACTACACGAAGGCCTATCAGTTCTTCCAGACCAAGTTTCCCAAACTTGACCCCGTCCGGGTCAGCCAGTTGGCGCAGGACGCCGTCGTCCAGAAGGCGACCTTCGCCGTAGAGGACCGTCTCAAGATCGAGCGGGCGGTCGAGGATGCCGATGCCGCGCTGCAAAGCACCGGTACCTATACGGGCTACATGCCGACACCGGAGGACTTCCGGACGGCCTATGGTGACAGCGAGGGCAAGCGCCGATCCGATGCCTTCCAGGCCGGCATCGAGGCCGGCAAGGCCGCTTACGACTTCCCAAGGCTGAGCGACTCCGAGATTCGGGCGCGCGTGGCCGACGCAAGGCCGCCCCAGACGGGGGATGGAGCCGCCATCGCCGCCGCCAAATATGCCGCTCTCGCCGCTGCAGCGGATTCGCAGTTCAAGCTGCGGCGCGAAGACCCGGCCGGAGCGGTCGTGCAAGCCTTCCCCATCGTCAGGCAGGCCTGGCAAGAAGCATCCCAGTCGCCGGAGAAATTCGCAGCAGCCCTGCGCGCCAGCGCCGCTGCCCAGACTCAGCTCGGTATCGCGCCGGACAGGCAAAGGCCGGTGCCGAAGGAGAGCGCGGCGAATGTCGTCGCCGCGGCGAAAGACGAGACGAGGACGCCAGCCGAGCGCCTGGGCGCGCTCAAGGCCCTGATCATGGCGACGTCGGATCGCGGCCAGCGGCAGGCCATCGTCAAGCAATTGGCGGATGCCGGCTTGCCAGGCCCCATGGACGGCGTCCTGGAGGCTGCGGCGGCCGGCCGGAATGATGCCGCCGGTCGCCTCTTCGCGGCGGCGAACCTCAAGGCCGGCGACCTGCCGGGCAAGCTTCCTCACACCGATGAGGCGATCGACCAGGCCATCGAGGACGGCGTCATGGCTGACGGCGAGGTCGGCGACCTGCTCTACGGGCTGAAGGCCGGCAACCGCGACAACCTCCGGCATGCCGCGAACGACGCGCCGCTGCTCAAGAACGGCGTGAAGCTCTACCTGACCCAGAACTTCACGCTGAAGGATGCGGTGCGGCGTGCCGCGCAGGACCTCTACGGCGACCTCATCCCGGTCCTCTCCGGACAGGTCAAGGCCGCGGTGCCGGCCGACGCAGACCCGAGCCAGATCATCGACGGGCTCGGCCTGAAGAAGGGCGCGGTCCGCGAGCAGATCCTTCAGTTCGACCCGCACATCGACGGCGATATGGCGTCAGATCGGCAGCAGCGCGACTTCGGCAACCGAGACAAGAGACGCTATGCCGACGCCATCCTCGACAGCGGCCAGTGGCGCAATGTCGGCGGCGGCTTCGGATTCTGGATCCCGGAGCAGGGCAAGTTCATCGGCGGCAAGGACGGCAAGCCATTCGTCGTGACGCAGGACGAGGCGGTTGCCGCGGCGACTGAAGCGGTGCAGCCACCGAAAGCGGCCGCCGACGCCGTCAATGTGCCGGTTGCCCCAGCGGATGATCGGCCGACACCGCAGCTGTCGCCAGCGGAGTACCAGGTCAGGCGGCGGCGCAGATCGGCGCTGGAACAGTTGCAGCGCGACACCGCGGCGATCCCGGTGCAGCCACCGGCATGGGACCAAGCCCCGGCCAATCCGCCGCCGCCAAGGCCGCCCGGACCGTCGTTCGGCGAGTGGGTCAAGGCCGACGGCCAGACCCTGCGCCAGAACATCCGCAGGATGCAGCGCAATCCAGCCCCGGACATCCCCGAATGAGCAACATCTTCGCGCTTCGGGCGGACCCGACCGGTCCCGTCATGTCGGAGCAGGACTTCTCGCAGGCGGCCACGTCGCAGCCCTTCTCGATGGCGCGCCAGTTCGGCGAAAGTGCCATCCACGGCGCGCTGGGATCGTTCGGCCTCGGCACCGTGATCCGCGAGTCCCAGATCCCGCAGCGGGCACCACGGCTGGCCGATGACGCTTACATCGCCGTGATGGGGCTGCCCGAGGATCAGGCCGCCGCGCTCCGTGCAGGCCGTGACCGGGCGCAGGCCGGCATCGACAAGGCCTACAACGTCATGGATGACGAGGCCCAGAAGGCCTCCGTCCACTTCCGGCCCGAGATCGGCGTGCAAGCCGGCATGACGCCGGAGCGCCAAGCGGCGCTGGCGGACTGGCACGATGCCAAGGTCTACCGGGAACTGGCTCTGGCGCGGGGCAACCGGGCCGTGGCGTTTGCCGGCGAGGTCCTCGGCGGGGCGCTGGACCCGATCAACTACATCCCGGTGCTCGGCCCCGAGGTCCGCGCAGCGGCTCTTGCCCGCTGGGGCTGGGGTGGCGCCGCTGCCGTGGGCGCCGCCGATGCGGCGCTGAACACCGCCATCGCCGGCACGGTCACCGCCCCGGCCCGGAAGGCCATGGGCGACGACGCGTCCTGGCAGGACATCCTGTCCCAGTCAGCCATGGCCGCGGCGTTCGGCAGTGTATTCGGCGCGGCGGCGCATGGCATCGGCACGTGGCGCACCAGCCGCAAGCTCAACGCGCTGGAAAACGTCGCCAAGGCCCGTGCCGTCCTGAACGAGGGGATCGACGGAACCCTCACGGGCGGGGGCGTCCAGCTCTCGCCGGCTGCCATCGCAGAAGCGGCCAGGTTTCGCGACGAAGCCGCGCGCCTCGAGGGCAGCCCCGAGGGGACCGGACTCGGCGCGATCAGCGCGAGCGCACCCGGCAACGCCGCGAAGAGCGGGGATGCCCCGCCAGTGCCGGCGTTGCCGGGGCAAATGGCAGGACTCGGCGGCGACATCGAGCCGGCCGGCGGCCGCTCCTGGGGAGCCGATCCCGCCCCGTCTCGCCCGCAGACAGCCGCCGATATCGCGGGGGATGCGGGTCCGCCGCCCTCCCCTGCCTCCGGAAAGGAGGCCATCGAGCGTCCGCGCGAGGCCCCGCGTCTCCAGGGCACCTCGCTCGAAGCCGAAAGCGGCCTGAACCGCCCGAGCGGCGCGGACCGTGCTCAAGCCCCCGTCAGCCCCCTGGAGAGTCCCGCGTCGATCCGGGATGCTGAACCCGGCCGGGTCACCGCCAAAGACCGTCCGGGCAACGGCGGAGCAACCGAGCCCGCGACCCGGGACAAAGCTGATGCCAGCCTCCATCCAGGCCACGCGCCCGAACCATTGGCCGGAGCCATCTTCGACGCCGCGTTGCAGCACCCTGGCCGCGCCGCGCCAAGCCCTCGTGCCTTCGATCCGTCGCCGCCTCGCCCCGTACTCCCCAACCCCACAATCGCCGAAGCGGCCGCCCGCATCGGCAAGCCCGAGGATCTGAAGGCGCTCGCGGCCGATCACGGCATCGACATCGCCACCGGCACGCATGGCGAGGAGCGCGCGCTGCAGCAACTGGGTGTCGACGGGCGGTGGACGCCGCAGGACCGGGCCGTCCTCGACGAAATGGAGCGAACAATCGGAGCGGCAACCGCCTGGAGCGAAGCCCTACGCATTCAAACGCAAACAATAAGTAACACAAACCCAAATTCCCCAACTATTCATAAAAACCCATCGACCACCCTTCCCACAAAAGAAAACAATCATTTACAAAATATATCCTTATCACCAACAAAAAACTCACATGAATTCGACACAATTCCACACGGAAATAGAATAATCTTAAAACCAGTCGAAATTGAGTTCAAATTTTCCAATCTAACAGCAAATCAACAAGATTTCATCAAATTTCATCTTTCAGAACAAGAATCTACATTGAATAGACTATCATTATTATTTCCAGAAGATTTAAAGCTTAATTTAGAAAATTACAAAAATGTGAAGTCATTAATTGCAAATCCAGGAAAATGTATCGGAAAACCACACCGACTCAAAATAAAAAACTTGACGCAGCACATGCACTAGACTCTATTGCTGGTGGATATATTTATGAGTTTGTCGGATTTCGCGACCCCGATCAGCAGCGAATCGGCGCACTATGGCGCACTCGGGCCGCCCAAATCGTCCCAGGAAGGGAGCATCGACTTGTACCTAAATTCGACCAGGAATGAGCCATGACCGAAACTCAACCGCAAGACAACAAGGGATTCTACATCGCACTGTTTGATATTGACGGGGAGCATCTCGAAACCAATTTCGTAGAATTTGAAAACTTCTCCTCTAAATGGATAAATGTTTGCAAATTATTCATAAGCAGCCACCTGCCAGCATCCAAAGATTCATGGGGCGGTCAATTATCTCATATTTCCACAAGAATAACTTCACAGCACAACTCTGCAATAGTTACTTTTTTTATCCAGGAATACCCTGTACTGTCGATGGCTCTCGCCAAGGGTATATCAGAAGAAATCGAGCGACATGTCCTCGCTATGTTTGTTAATTCTCTCAGAAAAATTGACATTGTTGAAAATTTTACCAACTCATCTGAGCCATTCAAGGAAATAATTTCAATAACCGAACGCCCTCTTATGATTATTATTCCTTGGCCCAGCAAAAATATCTCGGACAAAGATATAGAAGCCGTTAACGAACTCTCCAATCATTTCGCAGCGGCGTATTTTTTGCTGAATAACACTTAATATAATTACAACTACATCCAATAAAATGCATACAATACTCCCTCGACTCTCTGGATTTTTTTGCCAAGCCTCCCTCTCCTGAATACAGGGCTATCGCATATGAGTAAAGAGCTCGATGAGGAAATCTTTGCTCCACAGGGCCCGGCGCATTTTGTGGGCCATGGGCTTTTGCAGCGGATGAGCCCGCAAGATGTTTTGCGCGAGCCTGCGGATCACGGCCAAGTTCTCGGGGCCGTGATCCTTGCGGGTGCGGGCTTCGTCCTCGCGAAAGATCACGTCGAGGGTCCAGTGGAGATGATTCTCGATGCTCCAATGCGCGCGGATGGTCTCGGCGAGCTGGGGTGGGGTCAGGATTTTCGACAGCGCGACGTAGCGGGTGTCCGCCTGCGTCTTGCCGGAGGCGAGGGTGCGCTCGGCCTGGATGCGTCCGATCGCCTTCAGGCCCGGGAAGCGGACCGGCTTGGGCAGAAGGTGCGCCCGCAGCACGTCGACCCGCCGGCGCTCCCGACGGCCATGGCCCTCCTCGTTGCGCTCGCTGAACGGCAAGGTCGCGCCGTGGGTGGCAAAGCCGGCCTGGGCGGCGGCATGGAGCGGCCCATGGTTGCTCTTCAGCCCGAGCGCATAATGCGCCTTGGTCGCCAGCACCGCCTCGGCCATAGCGGGATGGCAATGCAGCGCATCCGCCGTCACCACGCTGCCCTTCAGGGTCAGGCCCTTGAGCAGGCCCAGGGTTGCGGCCACCTCGTTGCCGCCGGGCGCCCGGGCCTGGGCGATCGTCGCGCGCGTCTCGACATCCCACACGCTCACCAGCAGCGGCGGCAGGCAGGAGCGGCCGGCTTCGTAGCCGCGCCGCAGCGCCTTGCCGTCCACCGCGATCACCCGGCCCGGCGCCAGCCCCAGGGCGCGCCGCAGCCCTGCCATGAAGGCATCGAACGCCTTGGCCAGCTCGACCGGGTCGAGCAGGCGAAACAGCCGCGAGAACGTGTCGTGCGAGGCCACCCCATGCTCCAGCACCAGCCAGTCGCGCAGGTGCTCCTCATGGGCCTCGGCAAACTCGGCAATCTCGACGCAGGTCTTCGCCCCACACAGCGTGGCAATCAGCGCCGTGAACAGCACCTCGGCAAGATCATGGCGCGCATTGCTATCCCGCGGATCGTGCACCGCACGCAGGATCGTCACCAAGGTCTGCATCGGACGGTCCCTCCAAAGAGCAACCCTCTCCAAAATCCATTCCGATGCGTCGCGCAACACCAAGTGTACTCAAATGCGATTCCCCTAGGGGCAGCCCTGAGGGCGCCGGACCCAGCGAGATCGGCCCGAGCGTGCCCGGCGACATCGCGAAAGGCGGGGATGCCCCGTCCGCGCCGGTGTTCCCGGCGCGGCCGACCAGTCTTGGCGGCGAGGTCGAGCCGGCCGGCGGCCGCCCGCAGGAAGCCGGTCAACGTCCGGCTCACCAGCAAGCAGCCGGCGGCATCGCGGGGGACGCCGCTCCACCGCCCTACCCGGCTCTCGCGACAAAGCCAGCTCTCGCGATAGAGGCCGCCGCCCGCCGGGGCGAGGCCCCGCGTCTTCAGGTCGCCTCCCGCGAAGCCGAAAGCGGCCTGAACCGCCCGAATGGCGAGAGCCCTGCCCCAGCCCCCGCCAGGGTCTTGGACGACGCCGCGCCGATCCGGGATGTCGAACCCGGCCGGGTCGCACCAAAAGACCATCCGGGCGCCAGCAGAGCAGCCGAGCCCGCGCCCCGCGCCAAACCCGACGCCGCCATCCATCCGGGCAATGCGCCCGAACCACCGGCCCGAACCGCCTTCGACGCCTCGTTGCCCCGCCCCGGCCGCACAGCACCAAGCGCTCTTGCCTTCGATCCCTCGCCGCTTCGCCCCGTACTCCCCAACCCTGCGATCGCCGAAGCGGCCGCCCGCATCGGCAAGCCCGAGGACCTGAAGGCGCTCGCCACCGATCACGGCATCGACATCGCCGCCGGGCAGCCGCCGGCACGCATGGCGAAGAGCGCGCACTGCAACGGCTCAATGCGGAGAAGCAATGGGCACCGCAAGATCGGGCTGTCCTCGACGAAGCCGAGAGGGCGGCCGAGGCGAGCAGGGCGTGGGAAGAGGCCCTCCGCTCTCATGCCCAGGCACCAACCAATCTGGAACCCGCGGCTCCAGCGGCGTGGAGACAGTTGCCCCTAGCGGAAGCGGTAGAGGGCACCAGCGGTTCACCATCGACCTCGATCAACGACCCGTTGGAGTCCGGCCGGCTCAATACCAAGCCGTCGACTGCACAGATTGCGGAGGACCAGAACGGCCACTTTCGGCCTCCGACCGAGAGCTCCGTCTTCATGCAAACCAGCGCATACCGGGCTGGCGATGCCGGCTCGGGAGGCAGCGGCTTCGACCGCGAGTTGAAGCCTCCGATATTCGCCGACCAGGGAGACTTGGTTCCCGCCGCAGAAGGTCCGGGGACACGGTTTGGCCTCGCGATATCGAACGACTATCGTGCGACTTTCTTTGCTGCCAATCCCGATCTGAAAGGCAAGGTTGTCGTTCACCACGCCGTTGAACAGCGGGTTTTGAAGCTGTACCCTGGCGTCGTAAGTGTGCCAGAGATACACTCTCTTGAGAACCTCCGGGGCATTCCGAAGAGCGGAAATTCGAACCTGCATCTCAGATAAATTAGGCGCGAGTGGAATCAATTCTATCGACTGAATAACAATTCGACAAAGCAACAACTTCTTAACAAGTCTGCTGATATTGACGCCAAGTATGGCACTCAGTTCAATCCTCCAACGAGGTGATGATGATGCAATATTTTTACATTGAGCCCGAGGTGGCCGGTGGACTCGGAGATCGCACTATCTTGGATCCGAGTGTTCATCCGCCGATCGTCAGTCAACTCCATTATGAGATGGAGGGCTGGGATGGAGATGTGATTCTGGAAGGTTTTCCAGTGTTCATCGTAACGGAGGAGGCGAAGCAGCAGCTTCTGGAATCAGCTTTCACGGGCATAGACTTCGCCGATGCGGAAATAACGACGAGCGACAATTTCAAAGAGCTATATTCGGACTGCCGCCTTCCTCTGTTTTCTTGGCTGAAGCCCAGGGGCGAGGCCGGTCAAGATGATTTTGGGACGGCATCTGATGGGCGTCTCGTCGTATCGGAGCGCGCGCTCGATGTGCTTCGGAAATTAGGAACGGAGAACGCATTGATAGAGCGGTTTGATCGCTGAAGCCTCCTCAATTGGGGCTATAGCGTGGCGCCGACCGCGCCGCCGTCTGGTCATCGCGGCACGCATCAACGACGTCGATTCGAAGGTTAGCCACCGCCCCCTTCGCTGCGCAGGCCCGTCTCGTCGCTGGCCACGATCTCGGTAAGAGGGGCAAAACCCCGGGCACACACTCAAGGCATCGGGTCACAACGAAAATCGTGCCGTTGAAAACACAGAGTTTTTTTGGCCGTACTGCCTTCTCAATACCTGTTTCGCCGCCACCTGCCCGGGGTTTTGCCCCTCTTACCGATCTCGGCCCGGCGCAGCAACGCCTTGGCCTCCTCCCGTTTGGCCTCGAAGCGGCACGAAGCCCGCTTGAACATGGTCATCAGCGCCCCCTCGCTGACCGAAAGTCCGAACAAATCGGCAAAGGCGCGAGCCAGGCGCTCATAGGAAAAGGCGTGCTGCGCCTTCAGATAGATCGCCAGGCCATGGATGCGCGGGCCGAAGGGCGTGCCTTTGGCCTCCGCGGGCAGGTCCGCCTCGCTCAGCAGCCGACAATGGTCGCAACGCAGAGCGAAACGGCGATGCCGGCGCACATGGGGCGTGAGGGGCGGGATCTCGATCGCGTCATGCTCGCTGACCAGCAGGCGCTCGGCTTCGGCCCCGAACAGCGCAAGACAATGCGGGCAGTGCTCCGGGACGTGATCGACGACCTCGTCGGGATCGGGGCACAGGTCCCGGTCATGTCCCTTGTGCCCGGGCTTGGCGCCACCAGGCCGGGACTTCGCGCGCCGCTCCTCTTTGCTCGGCGGCGGCTCCCATTGGCTCTTGTCGTCGGAAGAAGGAGGAAAGGACGATATTCGCGACGTCTTCGGCGGATGCTGAAGCTTCAGCACCAGGTCGATCAACTCGTCACGGGAAAGCCGTTCAAGCTCGTCGCATCTCATTCCAACTTTGAATCAGCGATCACCCTGCGCCGCAAGCCCAATATCGCCCACAAACACCACGTGGGTAATTACGTCGCATCTATCGTGCGGGGGCACCTTGGTTATCCGACGTGACAAAATACAGAAAATGTGGCACCTTCCTTCAGTCTGTAGACGAATCCTGCGTTGCAGCAGCAGGATAGATACTGAGCGACAACCTGATAAAGGAAGGCTATCTCATAGTAACACTTGGACACCCGAGGAATGCATTCACACTAGCCGAAGCCTTCAATTCCATGAATGTGAGCGGCGGTCAATGGAGAGCTGGGGTAATATCTAGCATCTCTGCTCTGATTAAAATACTGAACAAACAACGCATCGGCGCCACATTACGAGCTCCAGGCCTGCAGGGACACATGGTAGTTATACAGCCGACTCTCGAATATCCAAACACCTATATGGTTTTATACACGGGCGTCGGCGCCTCGTATGTGGTAAATTCAGAATTGGTAGAAAAATATATCGCGGAGACAATCTGGCAATGAATATCACCCATCCCATCCCAAAGAATAAAATCGGCTTTATGCGTAGCATATCCTACGTTAAAAAGGGATTGTATCGTGTTGAATTCAAATCCGAAAATGATGATGCATTTTATTATAGCATATAAGTATTTACAGATCAACAAAACCCCAACGATCCTGAAAAAATTTATGCCGTCAGGGTAATTTATAGCAACTTTAGTGCACATTCTCTAATTGGCCAAATAGATATTCACGGTGTTTCCCAGGCTATATTTCTATTTCACTATGCCTGTCAAAATCATGACGACAAAGAACTCATGCCAACACCACACATAACAACTTAACAATCCATCGTCCTGTCAATCAGAAGAGACCTCGAATCTTAGAGCCTGACCTAAAAGTCGACCGGGTCGGCTCATCGGGTCTTTCCGCCGCCTGGTGCGTCGCCGCACCTTGCTAATATCCTTGATATTCTCGGACTTCAAATCCCGCAACTTCGGCCTCGCGCCACCGGCCAAAGGCCCCAGATCGGCAATCGTTCCCTCTAGCCGGGATGGAGCTGCGGGGGTTTGGCCGAGAGACGGGGTATCGGCCACCTCTCCACACGCGCCCCATAGCGCCATCCCGGGCACCAATCCCGCGGTCTTCAGGGTAGGTTCCCCCTCGACGGTCAGTTCCAAAATCCAGGACTCCCATGACATCGCCTCCATTCGCTGGCGGCGCACGCCTCTGGACGAACCGCTTGCGCCAGGATGACGAAGCCGGCGCAGCTCACGCGTCTTGATTGCAGGATCGGAGATCGACATGCTCGACAGCCCGACGCTCCACTCCCCTCCCATGAGCGCCCCGATCCGGGAGGCCAATGCGCCGCCCGGCCGGAATGAGCTGGCCGCGGCAGCCCATGTCCGTGCCATACGCGACCGGTTGCTGGCTGAGGGGAAGATCGACGGCCTGGACGAGCGCGTGCGCGCGGCGGTGGAGCAGGAAATCGAACGGGCCAGACTCGCCACCGCCGTGCTGCGGCGACGGGCCAGCCTCGACCTCCTCGCCCGCGACCGGCTCGACCGGGTTATCGGTGCCGACCGGGCGGGCAGCCTGTCACCATGCCAGACCCTCCTGGCGTTGCTGGAGGGCACGCCGCAGGCCGCGCAGGCAGGTCGCGTCTCCCTTGCCGCGGTGCGTCTCGCCTTCGAGAATCGCCATATCGGCGCCCTGTTTGCCGAGATTGCCCGGGAGCGGCCCTATCTGGCCGACATCATCGCCGACGAGCGGCTCAACGCCGATCTCGTCACTGAGATGGCAGAATTGCGCCAGGGCGGCAGGCCCGGCCTCACGGGCAATGACGATGCCCGCTATCTCGCCAGGGTCTTCGCCACCTTTGCGCAGATCAGCCGGGCGGACCTCAACCGCCGAGGCTGCGCCATCAGCTCGCTGGACGGTTGGCCGGGAGCACCGATGCATGACGACAGGAAGCTGCTTGCCGCCGGCCGGGATACCTGGATCGCAACGATCCTGCCACTGCTCGACCTCGGGCGCAGCTTCCCAGAGGCCGCGACGCCGGAAGCCGCGGCTTCGGTGCTCTCGCGCCTCTATGATGCCCTGACCATCGGGGCAGTCGGAGCGCCGGCCGGATCGGTCGCTCCGACTGCCCCTGTTGCAGCGCTCGCCACACCCGGTCTTCTGGTCTTCAAGGACGCCGATGCCGCCCTCGCCTACCAGACAACGTTCGGCCTCGGCGATGCGGTGTCCGGGTTCATCGCCCACCAGAGGCGAGCGGCTCGCGTGGCCGCCGCGCAAGACTGCCTCGGAGCCAATCCCGAGTCAGTCCTGCGCTCGCGCCTTCCGGCGGATGCCGGCGCCGATATCGTTTCGGGCGCAGACCTCGACCTCGAGGACTTGCAGGCATCGCTTGATCTTGCCTCCGGCCTTGCCGCCTCGCCGGCAGGCTCGGGGGCGGCGTCGATCGACCGCGGCATTCGTTCCTCCGCGACCATGGCCGCACTGGGCAATGCCATGCTGGACGCTATGCCCACCGACACGATCACGGCCGCGGCCGCCGCCCTGTTCCAGCCCGATGGCTCGATCCATGGGCAGATCCGGCAAATCGATGCCATCCTGGCGACGCGGCCGCCTGACGAACAAAGAACAATCGTCCATCTTCTTGCCGAAGGGTTTGAAGGTCTCATCGGCCATGTCCTGTCCCAGCACGGCGATGCGCAGGACGCGCCCCTTGGCGCGACGTCCGGCCTGGCCCTCACGTCCTTCCGCTGGAACAAACGGATCTGGTGGGAAGACGTCACCCGCGCCGTCGCTGCCCGCACCATGGCCGCCGAACTCGGCCTGCGGGCCCGGTCCGAGTTCCCGGCCCTGCCGCCGGACTTTCGGCAGGCGTTGGGCGACAACGGTCTCGAAGACGGACACTGGCAGGCGATCCGCCAGGCGCTGTTCCGAGCCAGCAACGGCCATGCCTATGTCACACCGGACAGGGTGCTGCGCTTGCCGGACGCAGCCGTCGCCCATCTTGGCGATGCGAAGGCAGCACGGCGCTCCCTCGCAGCAGCCCTGCGAGGTTTCATCGCCGGGAATGCCGGCCCATTGGCGACACCGACAGGCGGGCGTTCCGCGGCCGAGAGGCGTCGGTTCGTGACCCTTGGTGGGGAAGCCGCTCGCTTCGTTGCCGGATTCCCCGCCTTTCCCTCGACCTTCTCCAGCCCACTGCCGTCGGCAGCCGCACAAGGCAACAGCGCCTACCGCGCCAGACGGCGAATGCACGGCCAGCCGCATCTCGGAGCGCTGATCGCCGGCCTCACCGTCGCGGCCTGCATATCAGGCCTGATGAGAGGCGCCCTCGCCGGCGCCGCACTGCAAGTCCCCGGCCATCCGGCTGCAGCGATCGGGCAAGTGCGGCGCGCCCTGATATCGGGAGGAGGCGCCGGCCTCTACGCCGACCACCTGGCGGCTCAGGCCTGCCGCTTCGACAATCCCGCTGTTGACAACGCTGTGTCCCCGGAAAGCCTAGCCGCTCTGTTCCGAGCCGCTCACGCCGGCGACACACGAACGGGAGCACGGCTTGGCGCGATCCTGGACGATACGCCCTTCATTAATCTCGCCTATGTCCGCCCCGCGCTGGACGTGCTGTTCCTTGCCACCCTCCGCGAGGCAGCGGCTCCTGCTTATCGAAAGAGAGCCTGACTGAAAGGCCGATACGGACAGTATCCGCCGGATCCACCGACTTGAGCGACAGGGGCAACGCGCCGCCATCCGGATTACCCCAGGATCCGTCAAGCTGACGCCAACCCCAGCCAATCCGGCCTGACTCGCCAACCGCTCCGCCGTCGATAGCCGGCCGCGCGGCGGCCGTCGCCCCTGTCTTCCCCCGAACCGGCCGCCGCAGGCGCCGAGGCCCGCCGCGCCGGCGCGCGCCTCCCTGTGCCGCGCCCCGTGCCTGCCCGCACCGGGCGGCCCCGCCGGTCTCGCACCGAGGATGCTCCATGCCCCGTATTCCCGATTACACCGCCCTGCCCGATCAGCCGCCCTTCCGCACGGGCCGGACCGTCGCGCCGGGCCCGGACGACCTTGTCGGCCCGGCCGTGCGCGGCCTCGGCGCCAGCATCGTCGGGACGGCCGACAAGACCTCCCTCCTGATCGGCGACATCGCCAAGGCCGACGCGGCGCGCCGGGCGGCGGAGCAGGAAAAGGCGCCGGAGAAGGCTGCGGCCCCGGCGCCGGCGACGGCTCCCGCACCGGCGCGCCTCGCCCCGAAGCCCGTCGCGCCGCAGCCGGCCGCGCCGGCGCAGCCGCTGACCGAGTCCCGAGCCTGGCAGCTGAGCCCCGAGGGCCAACGCCGGACCTTCGCCCTGTTCGACGATGCCAACCGATACGTCACCGACCAGCGCGCGCTCCTCGACCAGGACATTCCGCAGATCCGGGGCGACGGCGCCGGCTTCGCCGACGGGGTGTCGCAGCGCTTCGACACGGGCGCGCGCGCCCATATGGCGTCCGTCCCGGCCTATGCACGCCCGCAGGTGACGACCTATCTCGCGGCCCATGGCCGCCAGCTCGCCGCCGCGGCGAAGGCAGCCGAAAGCGAGGCGCGCGATCGCCACGCCACCGCACGCCAGGAGCGGATCGTCGAGCGGCTGGCGGCCCAGGTCGAGCGGATCCCGCACAACCCGCAGCAGCAGAGCCAGCTCCTCCTGCAGGCCGCCACCACCATCCGGTCCAACCCGGACCTTTCGCCCGAAACCCGGGCCCAGCTCCTGGCCAGGCTGGCGGACCGGGCCGCGCTCGCCAGGGGCAAGGCGATCATCGGCGACCCCGAGGCCCTCGACCAGTTCTTCAACCCGGTCGGGACGGAGGGCGTCTATCAGCGCATGCTCGGCGTCGAGAACGCGTCCGGCAATCCGGCCGCGGTCTCGCCCAAGGGCGCTCTCGGCCTGTCGCAGATCATGCCCGAGACCGCGCGCGAGATGGCGCGCGAGATGAAGCTGCCGGGCGTGGCGCATCTCGACGACCGGCAGATGGCGGGCTATTTCGCCTCGCCCGCCGGCGAGAAGGCCAATCTCGCGCTCGGCCACGGCTATTTCCGCAAGATGTTGCGCCGGTTCGGCGGCGACGTCGAGGCGGCCGTCATCGCCTACAATGCCGGACCGGGCCGCGCCGAGGCCTGGCGGCGCCAGGGCCGCGACGACACGGCGCTGCCCCGGGAAACGCTGGCCTATCGCAACGCCGTGCTCGGCGGCCCGATCGGCCCCGGCCCCGGCCCGGATGCGCGCCTCGAGATCGGACAGGATGTCGGCTCCGTCCCCGCGGCAGGGGCGCAGGACGAACCGCCCCAAACGCCCCTCGGCCCTGCCGCGGGCGCGGCCGGCCCCACCGCCCTTGTAGTGCGGCCGGGCGAGGACGTCACCAGCCTGCCGCCCGGCGCCGGCGCCATGGTGCGGAGCGCTCTCGCCGCCGGGGTGGCGCCGGAGCTGCGCATCAGGGCCGGCTCGGAGGGCCGGGTCCTCGCCGGCACGTCCCAGTCCACCCCGCTCGACACCCTGGAGGTCGACGTCACCGGCTGGAAGCCTGAGCAGAAGGCGGCGTTGATGGCGGCCGCCATCGCCGGCGGCGCCAGGGGCGTCGGCCTTCCTCCCGGCGGCCGGACGATCCGGTTCGACACCCGCCCCAGCCCGGCCTTCTGGGGCCCCAATCCGGCCGGCCCGGGCAAGGGCGCCGCGCTCGCCATGGCGCCGGACTGGGCCCGGCTCCCGCTGAAGGCCCTGTTCCACCGCGGCGAGGGCCCGCTCGGCGCCCCGGCCAACCTCGACGACGGCGGCTACAGCCACGCCGAGGCGGTGTTGCGCCGGCAGAACCCCGACGCCTCGCCCCCGGTCATCCGGGAGATGGCGACCAACACGGTGCTGCAGCAGCGCCGCAACCTGCAGGCCATGGCGGAGAAGCGGGCCGCCATCGGCCGCGGGATCGGGACCACTCTCCGGGCGCTGCGCGACACCGGGGAGGAGACCGGCGGCCCGACGGCGGACGCGGTCGCCGCGACGCTCGGCCCGGAGGCCGGGCAGGCCTATGCGGACGACCGGGTCCGGGCCCGGCGCTTCCACGCCCAGACCGGCGACTTCGCGCAGCTGCCCGCCGCCGAGATCGAACGCCGCGTCGCGCAGATGCGGCCGGTCCCCGGCGCGCCGGGCTTCGCCGCGCAGCAGCGGGACCAGGCCGAGGCCCAGGCGAAGGCCGCGCAGGTGCTGGCGCAGCGGCGCGACGATCCCGTGGCCGCTGTCGCCGACGCCCCGGCGGTGCAGGCAGCCGCCAAGGCCGTCGACCCCGCCGCCCCCGAGAGCCTCAGGCCGCTGGTCGAGGCGCGGCTGGCGGAACAGGCCCGGCTCGGCATCCCGCCCGAGTTGCAGCAGCCGCTCTCGCGGGAGGAAGCCAACGCCCTGGCCGCGCCGCTGCTCGAGGCCCTGCCCGGCCAGGAGGCCAAGGCCACCACCGACGTCGTGACCAATGTCCGGGCGGCGACGGGCGACAAGGCCGATCAAGCCGCGGTGCTGGTCCTGACCCTCGCCAATGCCGAGCTGAACCGGCGCTCGGCCGCCGAAGCCGCCCGCGAGAAGGCCGACGCCGAGGCTGCCATGCCCCGGATTCTCCCGGTCCCCGACGACGACGTGGTCGAGATGCTGATCGCGCATCCCGAGTCCGCCGCCGAGTTCAACGAGGCCTACGATCCGAACTACCGGAAGGGGGACAAGAGCTATTACGGCTTTGCCGAGAGCCTGCTGGAAGCCTGGAACTCCGGCCGCTCCAGGCTGGGCCATGCGCAGGCCGCACCGCCGAGCCAGACCCCGAAGGACCAGCCGGCAGCGGGCAACCGCTATCTCGACCGCCTCAAGCAGGACCCGAGCCGCGGCGAGGTCGGCCTCCTGCAGCGCTTCACAGCGAATGCCGGCGATGCCTGGCGCGACGGCACCCTGCTCGGGCAGGCGAACGAGAAGGAAGCCCGCTGGAGGGCGGACGATCCCGCCACCCCCGCGGCGACCCGGGCTGGCTTGGAGGACTACCTCAGTCGTATCGCTCTCGCTCGCGTCCGCTACGCCTATATGCCGGACGCCACCGGCCTATCCGAACATCTAGCGGCCTTCACCGGCCAGGCCATCGGCGGCTCCGCCTCGCCCGAATCCCTGGTCGGCGGCGTCGGCGGGCGGCTCGCCGCCCAGATCGGCAGGAGGCTCCTGGGCCGCGCCATCGGCCAGACGGTCCGGCAGGCTGTGAAGGAGGGCGAGGAAGCGGTCGTCAAGGGTGGGAGCAGGCCATCCGCCGCCGAAGCCGCCGAGAAGACCGCCGAGACCGCGACCAGGAACACCGCCGGGGCCCCGGCTCCCGACCTCAAGCAGTTGGCGAGAGACGTCGCCCTCGACCAGTCCCTCAAGGCCGGCCTCAAAGCCCTGCCGCCGGACAAGCAGCCGCCGGCCGATCCGGCCGGAGCCCCTCCCCCCGACACGTCGCCGCAGGCCGGCCAGGACAGCAAGGCCGGCGAGGCTGCCGACGGCGCCGGCGCTCCAGCCCTCACGGCCGGCGATCATCAAGTCGAGATCGATCGCCTCACCATCCTGCAGGAGGAGGCTCGGCGCGCCGGGGATCAAACTCGCGAAACGCAGTACGCCGCGGAGATCGCCACTCTCGAACAGGCGCGAGATCGCGCGGAGGGGGGCGGTGCACGACTTCCCGAAGCACCGCGCCAATCCTCGGGGTCAGGCCAGTCACCGGATCTCGAACCGCCGACGCCAGGCGCGCCGACCGAAGCGGCCAAGGCGGCTGCGTCTGCCCTGGACCACGTGCTGCAGGCCAGGCCGCCCGTCGACGGCGCCGCGCCCGATATCCGCAGCATCGTCGCCGAGCCCGGCTTTCCCCGCGCGTTCGTCGAGCAATTGCCGCCGAAGGAACGGGCTGGCCTGTTGACGGAAGACGGCGCCTTCACGCCCGAGGGCGAGGCGCGGCTGCGGGAGGGCCTCCAGGCCCACGGGGAGAATGGCCGGCAGGCATCCGCTCCAGGTCCGGCCCCGGCACTGCCAGAGGGACAGAGCATGAGCCCCACGGGCGGATCGCTCAGCGGTCCCGCCCAACCCGGCACGCCTCCCCAGGCAGCCAGCGACACCAATGCCCAGCCCCCGGCAACCGTCAACTATCAAGGAGAGATCGACCGCCTCAGTATCGAGCGGCAAACCGCCCTGCACAACAAGGATAACAGACGGGCCCATCAACTCTTCCAGCAGATCAAAAAAATGCTGGAGGATGCACGACAAGATCCCAGCTCGCCCCTAGCTCCCAACTTCGAGGACACCAAGCGCTACCCGCAATTCTCCCCTGGGGCGCGGCTCCGCCCAACGGATGAGGTTATCAGGAAATTCGAGCAGGCGGGCCATTCCCGAAAAGCTGCCTTCAGTATGGCCGCCTACGAAACAATCGAGAACCTTACTCCAGCTAATCGTAAGCTTCCGATATCCGCATTCATGAATCCAGGCCCTATGATTCCAGTCTCCTCGGGTTCAGCAGCGCCAGATGATATTGAGTTGGCAAGGAGAATTGGGGGAGTTCCAAATCATGGCTTCGCCAATATTCCTCACAATGAAGACACATCAGAACCGGTTGAGTTCGATGCAATAAGCCCTCTATACGTAGCACAAACCAAAATTTCCTTCAGAACCTACAAGCGCCTCAGAAAGCAGATTAGAAGAACATTTGAGGCAGCCCTTGCAACCAATAGAACGCCCTATTTTCAGTGCGACATAGCCTTTCCTGATAACATACTTGGAGATATAAGAAGATACGAAATTCAATACGGAATCAAAGCAGTACTAGATACTGTACCTTTATCATCAACAACTCCTTGACAAAAGGATACGTAAACAATAAAATTATAATTCTGGAAATCCAACAGAACTCAAACAATTATATTATTGGAGATGGGCACATGTTCTACATAAATCTTTGGATTACATCGACATTTGGTGAAAAATTCGACCACGAATTTGAATCCTATGAAGATGAAATGGAATTATACAATAAATATCCAAATCCGAGTGCCACCAAGGAGGAAATGGTAAATAATATTATCGGTATCTTCGAAAAGGCCGTCGGATTAGACGCGAGATTCCATAGGATCGATGATTTTGACACCGTGACCCTATCTATTAGTAAATGGTACGACAAAGTACCAAGGAATATATTCGAAAAATTGGAATCGTTCTTCCAGAATGTAGCAGCTAAATATCCAGCCTCTTATGGATCATGTCATTTATTCGGCGATGACCCCCCATTGGAGATGGAAATTTCTACCATAAAAATGGTTGGAAAAATAATTCAGAGAGAACGGGATCCATTTTTTCTTAAATACCTACCCAAATATGTCGAGCCAGAGAAATAAGTGGCCGCCCTATCATCGCCTCCTCCGGGAATGCGGTGATGGGGCCGTCCTTGCCTCTTGGTCTCCCTAAATGCCACCACACCGACATCGCAGACGCCTCTGTTGGTGGCCAGCCTCGACAGACAATTCCATAACCTCTCCGCATAGCTGATCCGCACGGGAAATCGCTCAGCACTGCCACAGGCATAGCCAACCCCACCGCCCTTGTGGTGCGGCCGGGCGAGGACGTCACCAGCCTGCCGCCCGGCGCCGGCGCCATGGTGCGGAGCGCTCTCGCCGCCGGGGTGGCGCCGGAGCTGCGCATCAGGGCCGGCTCGGAGAGCCGGGTCCTCGCCGGCACGTCCCAGTCCACCCCGCTCGACACCCTGGAGGTCGACGTCACCGGCTGGAAGCCTGAGCAGAAGGCGGCGTTGATGGCGGCCGCCATCGCCGGCGGCGCCAGGGGCGTCGGCCTTCCTCCCGGCGGCCGGACGATCCGGTTCGACACCCGCCCCAGCCCGGCCTTCTGGGGCCCCAATCCGGCCGGCCCGGGCAAGGGCGCCGCGCTCGCCATGGCGCCGGACTGGGCCCGGCTCCCGCTGAAGGCCCTGTTCCACCGCGGCGAGGGCCCGCTCGGCGCCCCGGCCAACCTCGACGACGGCGGCTACAGCCACGCCGAGGCGGTGTTGCGCCGGCAGAACCCCGACGCCTCGCCCCCGGTCATCCGGGAGATGGCGACCAACACGGTGCTGCAGCAGCGCCGCAACCTGCAGGCCATGGCGGAGAAGCGGGCCGCCATCGGCCGCGGGATCGGGACCACTCTCCGGGCGCTGCGCGACACCGGGGAGGAGACCGGCGGCCCGACGGCGGACGCGGTCGCCGCGACGCTCGGCCCGGAGGCCGGGCAGGCCTATGCGGACGACCGGGTCCGGGCCCGGCGCTTCCACGCCCAGACCGGCGACTTCGCGCAGCTGCCCGCCGCCGAGATCGAACGCCGCGTCGCGCAGATGCGGCCGGTCCCCGGCGCGCCGGGCTTCGCCGCGCAGCAGCGGGACCAGGCCGAGGCCCAGGCGAAGGCCGCGCAGGTGCTGGCGCAGCGGCGCGACGATCCCGTGGCCGCTGTCGCCGACGCCCCGGCGGTGCAGGCAGCCGCCAAGGCCGTCGACCCCGCCGCCCCCGAGAGCCTCAGGCCGCTGGTCGAGGCGCGGCTGGCGGAACAGGCCCGGCTCGGCATCCCGCCCGAGTTGCAGCAGCCGCTCTCGCGGGAGGAAGCCAACGCCCTGGCCGCGCCGCTGCTCGAGGCCCTGCCCGGCCAGGAGGCCAAGGCCACCACCGACGTCGTGACCAATGTCCGGGCGGCGACGGGCGACAAGGCCGATCAAGCCGCGGTGCTGGTCCTGACCCTCGCCAATGCCGAGCTGAACCGGCGCTCGGCCGCCGAAGCCGCCCGCGAGAAGGCCGACGCCGAGGCTGCCATGCCCCGGATTCTCCCGGTCCCCGACGACGACGTGGTCGAGATGCTGATCGCGCATCCCGAGTCCGCCGCCGAGTTCAACGAGGCCTACGATCCGAACTACCGGAAGGGGGACAAGAGCTATTACGGCTTTGCCGAGAGCCTGCTGGAAGCCTGGAACTCCGGCCGCTCCAGGCTGGGCCATGCGCAGGCCGCACCGCCGAGCCAGACCCCGAAGGACCAGCCGGCAGCGGGCAACCGCTATCTCGACCGCCTCAAGCAGGACCCGAGCCGCGGCGAGGTCGGCCTCCTGCAGCGCTTCACAGCGAATGCCGGCGATGCCTGGCGCGACGGCACCCTGCTCGGGCAGGCGAACGAGAAGGAAGCCCGCTGGAGGGCGGACGATCCCGCCACCCCCGCGGCGACCCGGGCTGGCTTGGAGGACTACCTCAGTCGTATCGCTCTCGCTCGCGTCCGCTACGCCTATATGCCGGACGCCACCGGCCTATCCGAACATCTAGCGGCCTTCACCGGCCAGGCCATCGGCGGCTCCGCCTCGCCCGAATCCCTGGTCGGCGGCGTCGGCGGCGTCGGCGGGCGGCTCGCCGCCCAGATCGGCAGGAGGCTCCTGGGCCGCGCCATCGGCCAAACGGTCCGGCAGGCTGTGAAGGACGGCGAGGAAGCGGTCATCAAGGGCGGGAGCAGGCCATCCGCCGCCGAAGCCGCCGAGAAGACCGCCGAGACCGCGACCAGGAACACCGCTGGGGCCCCGGCTCCCGACCTCAAGCAGTTGGCGAGAGACGTCGCCCTCGACCAGTCCCTCAAGGCCGGCCTCAAAGCCCTGCCGCCGGACAAGCAGCCGCCGGCCGATCCGGCCGGAGCCCCTCCCCCCGACACGTCGCCGCAGGCCGGCCAGGACAGCAAGGCCGGCGAGGCTGCCGACAGCGCCGGCGCTCCAGCCCTCACGGCCGGCGATCATCAAGTCGAGATCAATCGCCTCACCATCCTGCAGGAGGAGGCTCGGCGCGCCGGGGATCAAACTCGCGAAACGCAGTACGCCGCGGAGATCGCCACTCTCGAACAGGCGCGAGATCGCGCGGAGGGGGGCGGTGCACGACTTCCCGAAGCACCGCGCCAATCCCCGCAGCCAGGCCAGGCACCGGCTCTCGAACCGCCGACGCCCGGCGCGCCGACCGAAGCGGCCAAGGCGGCTGCGTCTGCCCTGGACCACGTGCTGCAGGCCAGGCCGCCCGTCGACGGCGCCGCGCCCGATATCCGCAGCATCGTCGCCGAGCCCGGCTTTCCCCGCGCGTTCGTCGAGCAATTGCCGCCGAAGGAACGGGCTGGCCTGTTGACGGAAGACGGCGCCTTCACGCCCGAGGGCGAGGCACGGCTGCAGGAGGGCCTCCAGGCCCATGGGGAGAATGGCCGGCCGGCATCCGCTCCAGGTCCGGCCCCGGCACTGCCAGAGGGGCAGAGCATGAGCCCCACGGGCGGATCGCTCAGCGGTCCCGCCCACCCCGGCACGCCTCCCCAGGCAGCCGGCGGCACCAATGCCCAGCCCCCGGCAGCCGTCGACTATCAAGCGGAGATCGACCGCCTCAACGCCGAGCGGCAGACAGCTCTGAACAACAAGGATAACAAACAGGCTGATCAACTCCTCCCGCAGATCGAAAAAGTGCTGGAGGAGGCGCGACAAAACCCCGGCTCGCCCCTGGCTCCCGACTTCGAGAATGCCAAGCTCTATCCGCAATTTGCACCGGGCTCGCCTCTGCGTCCAACAGACGAGGCTATCCAAAAGTTTGAGCAGGCGGGTCATCCTCGAAAGGCTGCCTTGCATCTAGCGATCTATGAGAGAGTCAACTATGTTCGCTCTGGAGAGCCTCAACTTCTCTCACCGCAGGCATTCATTAACCCAGGCCCTCTTGTGCCGGTCAACAGTGGCTCCCCAACGGCCTTTGATCAGCGACTGGCTAAACGGATCGGTGGTATAGCAAACTATGGTTTCTCCAATATTATCCACGAAAAAGGCGTCAGAGAATATGATGCAATTAGCGACAAATATATTGCACAAACGAAGACTTCGTTCGCAAGCTCACAAGAACTAAGAACTCAAATAAAGGCTACATTTGAAGCAGCCCTCACGACCAACAGGATACCATATTTTCATTGCGATAATGGATTTCCTGCCAACATAGTGCGTGATATTAGAAGGTACGAATCTCAATATGGCATAAAGGCAATTCTGGATGACAATCCGCTTCCACCACTTTAATTTTGAATAACCCGACCGAACATCCGACAGTAACGTTAACTTATATTACATTATTCAATTATAATGACAATGAAGATTTCTGTTGACATTTATGCCACGTTAACATTATCTATTTATACATATTGCAGACCATCCCCCATACACCACAGGAGTTGGAGCAATGTTTTACATTAACATTTGGATCACATCAACATTTGGGAATAAATTTGGACATGAGTATGAATCAAGTGAAGATGAAGATCTTTTAGCAAAAATATATCCAAATCCAAACCTCGCAAAGAAGGTTATGATTGATGAAATTGATCTAATTTTCAATAAAATTCTTAAATTTAATACCTCTCTCAATGTGACGGAAAATTTTCACTATGTCACACTATTTGTAAGTAAAATATATAACAAAAATCCAGAAGATATTCTCGATAAGATATCTCTATTCTTCCGTACTGTGGCGGAAAATTATCCGTCTAGCTATGGTACATGCCATCTATTCGGCGACGACCCTCCTCTTGAGAGAGAGATTGTTGTTGTTAAGGCGGTTGGAAAGATAATTTCTTGCGACAAAGATCCGTTTTTTCTTGAACATCTACCAAAATATGTCGAGCCAGAGGAATAAGTGCCAGCCCCATCATCGCCTTCTCCAGGAATGCGATGATGGGGCCATCCCTGTCTCCTGGTCTTCCTAAATACCATCCCACCGAGATCGCAGACGCATCTGTTGCTGACCAGCCTCGACAGACAATTCCATGACCTCTCCGCGTAGCTGATCCGCACGGGAAGTCGCTCAGCACTGCCACAGGCACAGCCAACCCCACCTCCCTTGTGGTGCGGCCGGGCCTGCGCGCCATGGCACAGGGCGTCCTCGTCGCTGGGGGGCGCCGGAACTGCACCTCAGGATCGGCTTCGAGACCCGGACCTTCGCCGGCACGTCCCAGCCCGCCGCCATCGACACCCTCGACGTCGACGGCTGGAAGCCGCAGCAGAAGGCGGCGCTGCAGGCCCGGCTCGGCATCCCGCCCGAGCTGCAATCGCCGATCACGATCGACGAGGCGAAGGCGTTCGTCGGCCCGCTGCTGCGGGGGCCATCGCCCGACGGCACGAACGACTTCGTCACCACGCTGCGCACCCTCGACACCGCGTTCGGCGAATATGCGCCGCGCGCGCTCGACACCGTCCTCGAAGCCGCCGGCGCCGACCCGGAAACGCGGGACGCGGCCGCGCATGTGCTGGCGCGAGTCGGCAGCCGCCGGGCGCCGCCCGAGCAGCCCGCCGTTGCCGCGGCCGGCGCCGCCACGCCGGATGCGGCAAGCACCGCGCCGCAGCCGGCCGCCACCGCCGCGCCGGACAGTCATGCCCCGTCGGCTGCTTCCCGACCCCGGCCCAACGCAAGCAGATCATGGCCGGCTTCGAGCCGCGCCCTCCGGCCAAGCCGATGCTCGACAGCGGTTCGATCGCCATGCTGATCGCGCATCCGGAGTCCGCCGCCGAGTTCAACGAGGCCTATGACCCGGACTACGAGACACACGACCAGGACAAGGACTATGACGGCCTGGCGCAGCAATTCCTCAGGGCCGAGGCCTCCGGCCGCTCCAGGCTGACCCAGCCGCCGGTCGATCCCCCGCCGAACGGGCCGCAACCACCGGATCCGCAGACGCGGGATCAGACGGAGGCCACCGCCCAGGCCGCACCGGCCTCGGGCAACCGCTACCGCGATCGCCTCCTGAAGAACCCGAGCCTCGGCGAGGTCAGCCCCTGGGATCGCGCGAAGACGAACCTCGGCTACGCCTGGGACGAGAACTCGCCCCTCGGGTCGCTGGCGCTGTGGGGTGCCCGCAGGGCGGCGGACGACCCCGACATGCCGCCGGTGTTGCGGGCCTTGCACGAAGAGGAGCTCAAGCGGGCCGCTATCGCCGGCGTTCGCTATGATCGGATGCCGCCGGCCCATGGCCCGCTCGAGATTGCGGCCGCCGGCCTCGGCCAGGTCATCGGCAGCCTCGGACCGGCGGGCCTCGTCAGGGGCGGTTTCAGGAAGGCCGCCGTCAAGATCGGCACGGAAGCCTTCGTCAGGAGCGGCTGGGGCAGGGCCATCCACCGCCGAGGCCGCCAAGGAGGTCCCGGCTCCCGGCCTCGGGGGGCCGGCGAGAGCCGCTGCGGTCGGCCAAGCCGCCGGGGCCCTCCTGGACGCACAACAGGTCGAGACCGGCTCTCGACAGGACGACGGGCTCCAGGGCACGCTGTTGGCACCATTCACGAAGGGTGCCGACGAACCCACCGTCACCCCGCCGGTGGCGGAGCCCGCCCGACCTGCCGATGAACAGCCGGCAGTCAATCCGGCCGGAGCCCCTCGCCCACCGAATCCGCCTCCGGGGGCCATACCACCGCTGCCTCCCGGACAAGAGGGGACACAGCCAGCAATCCGCGTCGACGATCCACGGCAGAACCGCGCCCCTCCGCCTGAAACATCACCGCCGGCCGGTCCGGGCAGCAAGGCCCGCGAAACAACCGGCGGCGCCGGCGCTCCAGCCCTCACCGCCATCGACTATGACTGGGAAATCAGTCGCCTCAACAACCTCCGGCAAGAGGCTCTGCGTACCGGCGACCAGAATCGCGCCAATCAATACAGCACGGAGATCGCCAACCTCGAGTGGGAGAGGGACGGCGGCGGTTCACAGCCTCGCGATCCGTCGCGCCAATCCCCGCCGCCAGGCCAGACGCCGGATCTCGCACCGCCCCCGTCCGGCGCGCCGACCGAAGCGGCCAAGACGGTGGCGTCCGCCCTGGACCGCGTGTTGCAGGCCAGGCCGCCTGTCGACGGCGCCGCGCCGGATATCGCCAGCATCGTCGCCGAGCCGGGCTTTCCCCGCGCCTTCGTCGAGCAGTTGCCGCCAGAGGAACGCTCCGGCCTGCTGACGGAAGACGGCGCCTTCACGCCCGAGGGCGAGGCGCAGCTGCGGGAGGGCCTCCAGGCCCACGGGGAGAATGGCTGGCCGGCACACACTCCAACTCCGGCCCCGGAGCCGCCAGTTGGACCGGCCGTGGGGCCTGCGGGTGGACCGCCCAGCGATCTCGCCCAACCCGGCACGCCTTCCCCGGCAGCCGGCGGCACCAATGCCCAGCCCCCGGCGGCCGTCGACTATCAAGGAGAGATCGACCGCCTCAACGCCGAGCGGCAGGCCGCTCTGAACAACAAGGATAACAAACGAGCTGATCAACTCCTCCCACAGATCGAAAAAGTGCTGGAGGAGGCGCGACAAAACCCCGGCTCGCCCCTGGCTCCCGACTTCGAGGATGCCAAGCTCTACCCGCAATTCGCCCCCGGGGCGCGGCTCCATCCAACCTATGAGACTATCAGGAAATTCGAGCAGGCGGGCCATTCCCGAAAGGCCGCCTTCAGTATGGCAGCCTATGAGACAATTGAGAAACTTGCTCCCGGTGAGCGTATTCTTCCGATACCCGCATTCATAAATCCTGGCCCTATAGTTCCAGTTTCTACTGGCACCGACGCAATTAGCGACAACAGGCTAGCCGCACGAACTGGCGGTCAAGCAAATCATGGATTCGCAAACATTCGCCACGATCTCGGCATCGTTGAACTTGACAGCATTACTTACATGTATGTTTGCCAGACAAAATGGTCATTCAACAAAAAGAAAAGCCTAAGAACACAGATTAAAAAGACTATAGAAATAGCCATCGCGACAGGCCGAACGCCGTATTTTCATAGCGAAACTGGATTTTCCTCAAAAACAAGAGCGAAAATAAGAGAATATGAGATGAGATACGGAATCAATGTAGTTCTTGATGACACACCATTTCCACCCAATTAGACATTGACAAATCGACAGAAATGATAAGATAATTATATTCATCGAAATTTTACAAACACCCCGCAATCTTCACGGGAGACGACGCAATGCCTCACTACAATCTTTGGCTTACAACAACATTCGGCAGAAAATTCGGACATGAGTATATGTCTGATGAGGATGAACATTTGGAAGATGTCGAGTACCCTGCCCCTCCATCCAAACATGTTAGCAATATGATAAATGATATAAAAGAAATTTACAATAAAAATATCCCCATCTCCGATAAATTTGACTATAATGATAATCTTGATGAAGTAACATTTTCACTTAACGTAATATTAAACCATCTACCAAGAGATATATTTGAAAGAACAGAAGCATTTTTTCGTTTTGTCGCAGAAAAATATCCAGCATCGTATGGAACTTGTTACATGTTTGGTGATGAACCGCCGTTAGAAGACGAAATTGTTGTCGTGAAAATGGTTGGTAAAATAATTCAGAGAAAACGAGATCCGTTCTTTCTTAAATATCTACCAAAATACGTCGAGCCAGAGGAATGATTGCCCGACGCCCCGCCATCGCGGCTCTCCGGAAATGCGATGGTGGGGCCTTCTTCGCCTCTTGGTCCCGCCGAATGCCGTCTGCCGACGTCGCACACGCATCCATTGGTACCGACCTCGACGGGCGGCTCCATAACCTCCCCGCATAACCGAACGCGCCCCAAACGCCCCTCGGCAATGCCGGCGCGGCCGGCCCCACCGCCCTTGTAGTGCGGCCGGGCGAGGACGTCAGCAGCCTGCCGCCCGGCGCCGGCGCCATGGTGCGGAGCGCCCTCGCCGCCGGGGTGGCGCCGGAGCTGCGCATCAGGGCCGGCTCGGAGAGCCGGGTCCTCGCCGGCACGTCCCAGTCCACCCCGCACGACACCCTGGAGGTCGACGTCACCGGCTGGAAGCCTGAGCAGAAGGCGGCGTTGATGGCGGCCGCCATCGCCGGCGGCGCCAGGGGCGTCGGCCTTCCTCCCGGCGGCCGGACGATCCGGTTCGACACCCGCCCCAGCCCGGCCTTCTGGGGCCCCAATCCGGCCGGCCCCGGCAAGGGCGCCGCGCTCGCCATGGCGCCGGACTGGGCCCGGCTCCCGCTGAAGGCCCTGTTCCACCGCGGCGAAGGCCCGCTCGGCGCCCCGGCCGACCTCGACGACGGCGGCTACAGCCACGCCAAGGCGGTGTTACGCCGGCAGAACTCCGACGCCTCTCAGAATTCAAAATAAAATAAAGGCAAGGCGATAATCCCAGATTTATTAAATAACAAAAACCGCCAATTACTCCACTATTACATCTATATTCAAATAAACACCACCAGGCTCTTATCCAAAATCCGAAATAATCAGATTTTTTAATTGACAATATAATTTTATGTTGAAATACACTCACTGTGGCCAATATCGTATTTTACAATGCCACGAACCATCAGCACCCATTCACCATAATATGAGGGAAATTTGAAAATGAGAGTATTTGCAAATACCAATTGGTTGTCGGGTTCGGGCCAGCGTCTTATGGTCGAGCATGTTGGACAAAACCATGTTGGTATTTTGGTGAAACGCGGAGCCGGTAGCGCGGTTGACGTACGCTCAACCCGCCTAATTCTGGTACGCGATCCATCCATGTCGACGGGCTATCGCATTCAAACAGGGTTTCCAATCGAGCCATGACCAATGACTTTGAAACTTTGAGACAACTATTCGCCTCCTATCTCCATCAAGATTTTGTCGAAGAATTCGGCTCTGACACAGAAGCCATCCAAGCGATGGTGAACCTCGAATTGAGAGAACGGACTCAAAAAGCATCGATTGAGTTACAAAACCTCCTCCATCTCAACATGAGCGACACCGAACTCGGTAACTTTACAACTGATAAGCTTGGATGCTTCTTCGATCCATCCTCAAACGGCCAAACTTACCACGAGTGGCTGGCGAGCGTCTTGAAACATATGACATCGAGTGTAAGATAAGGGGCCGGAAGGGAATAGGCGAATCGGTTGGGCTTTTTGGTGATGTCGTGGGATTCCTGTCGGAGGCAGAGTGTCGTATCGTAGGGGATGATTGACGAAGTTTCCCTGCGCAAGCGCCAGTCTGCGCTTCTGCGGCACCTTGACGAACGGCAACGGCGGTTGTTTGCGGCCAGCGAGGCGAAGGCGGCCGGTCATGGCGGCATAGCGGCGGTTTCGCGTGTGACGGGCATCGCGCCGAGTACGATCGGGCGCGGGTTGAAGGACATCGCGGCTCCTGCGTCCCTGCCGGAAGGTCGCGTTCGTCGCCCGGGCGGCGGACGCAAGTCACTGGTTGAGAAAGCCCCCCAGTTGCTCCTTGATCTGCTGGGGCTGGTCGAGCCGGGCGCGCGCGGGGATCCGATGTCGCCGCTGCGCTGGACCTGCAAGAGCACCCGTCGCTTGGCCGCTCAACTCGGGGAACTCGGCCACAAAGTCAGCCACACGGTGGTCGGAGAGTTGCTGAAGGCGGAAAAGTTCAGCTTGCAGGCCAATCGCAAAACCCTGGAAGGCGCGGACCATCCCGACCGCGACGCTCAGTTCCAAATGGTCAACGCCGCGGTCAAGACCGCTTTGGCGGACCAGCAGCCGGTCATCTCGGTCGATACGAAGAAGAAGGAACTGGTCGGCGGCTTCAAGAACGCCGGCCGGGAATGGCGGCCCCGAGGCGATCCCGAGACGGTGCGCGTGCACGACTTTCTCATCCAGGAACTGGGGCGCGCCATTCCCTATGGCGTTTACGACCTCGCCGCCAACGCGGGCTGGGTGAGTGTCGGCATGGACAATGACACCGCGGCTTTCGCCGCGCAGACCATCCGCCGATGGTGGCGGGAGGTCGGCTGCTGTCGCTATCCCCTGGCCAGGCGCCTGGTCATCACCGCCGATGGTGGCGGCAGCAACGCCTCGCGCGGACGCCTTTGGAAGCTTGAATTGCAGCGCCTCGCCGATGAACTGGGTCTCTCGATCGAAGTGCACCACCTCCCGCCGGGAACAAGCAAGTGGAACAAGATCGAGCACCGCCTGTTCTCGTTCATCACCCAAAATTGGCGCGCGCACCCTCTCGTCAGCTATCGCGTCATCGTCGATCTGATCGCCTCGACAACCACGAAGACCGGGTTGACGGTCCTGTGTGAACTCGACACCAACACATATCCCAAAGGCATCGCCGTCTCCGACGCCGACTGGCAAAACATCAACATCCGCCGCCACGATTTCCACGGCGAATGGAATTATACAATCGACCCATCAACCCAAATACCAGAAGCGGTTATTTCCTGACAGGCCCTAAGATGCGATAGCCCAACGTCCCACGCCCCACCGACAAGTTCTCCAATACGGGAGGCCAATGGGCCGTCCGGGCGGAATGATCCGGCCGCGGCAGCCCATGTCCGTGCCATCCGCAACCGTTTGCTGACCGGGGGGGAAGATCGGCGCCAAGTACAAATTGGCCAATCCCGAGAAATTAACCACAATCAGAGTTTCACCAATCGAGATATTGCCCTTCGAAGAAGCGAAGGAGACAAGCCTGTCTATATCGGGAAACGATACAGGGAGATATTATGAATGAGAACATTTGCTAATGTCGGTATCGTACCGATCGAAAACTTAGAACACACTGCGAACATTCTTGGTTCAGTGTTAGATTTGGAATTCACAAGAGATCTAGATGGAGAATTCGAGGAGTTTCCTGCCTATGCGGCAGAAAAGAACGGACTTAGATACGCTTTACTTGGAATTCCCGAGCAAAAATATGACCTCAGAGAGGAAAAGACGAATTATTAGCATATAATGATCGACCATTTGTATCAAAGCTTCGGGTAAAAATACAACTATATTACCGACGAAATTGTATAAATAATTTCAAAGGACGGTCAACTGTCATGCTACTTACTTGATTGACAGAATCTACATCAGAGCGTTTTCAGAAAACTCAGAATCGAAGGGGATTCCAAAGAACGTGTTGAATTCCCAGATGTTGTGCCGGTGATGCGTTTTTGCCGCTGCGGCGGTGCATGGGAAGATGGCACGAGCGTACAGTCAGGATTGCGTAACAGGGTGATTGAGGCGGCCCAGTCTGGAATGTCCGCGTGCCGGGCGGCGGCACGGTTCGACATCGGGGCGAGCACGGCGATTGTCTGGGTTGGGCGCATTCGGCCGGGAAGGACTCGAGAGAACGACCGCATCCGCTCGCACTTGGCTTCCAACCGCTCCGGCTACGATCCTTCTTCGCCTCTTTTGAAAAGCGAGTGGGTTGAGGCTGCCGATCTGGCGGCCTGAGGACGAGCCGACGTCCATCCCTTTGTTTCACCGGAGAGACCATCCCTCCGTCCCGACCTGCCTCCCCCGAGACAAGACGGTGATCGGCGGTCAAGGATGGCCATCGGCCACCGCGCAGCGGCGCGAAGCGTCCTTGATGACCGAGCGCCGCCTTGCCATCCTGGGTGCAGGTGGGGCTCGGGAGGCGAGTGCGCGCGTGCAGAACCAACTCTTTGAAGCGGCCTTGGGCATTGCCAAGCCGTGGTACGTCAATGGCGTCGATTTCGATGCGGCCGAGAAGACGCTGACGATCGGCGTCGATTTCGTCGCCGGCACACGGTTTCCGGCGCCCGGTGTGGCGGGCGTCCATCCGGTCCACGACACCCAGATCAAGCGCCTGCGGCATCTCAATTTCTTCCAGCATGAATGCTTCCTGGAAGTCAGAACGCCGCGGGTGAAGCTGCCCGACGGGCGGGTCGTCCAAGTCGAACCCGACTGGTTCGGCAAGCTTGCGGGGTTCACGCTGTTGTTCGAGGCGCTGGTGCTGGCCATGGCCCAGCAGATGACCTTCGCCGCCGTGGCCAGGCTGGTCGGCTGCTCCTGGCATCGCGTCCGTGCGATCTGTTCGCGCCATGTCGATCTCGCCCTGGCCGAGGCCGACCTCTCGGCGGTGACCGCCGTGGCGATCGACGAGACGTCCTGCCGGCGCGGCCACAATGACCTGACCATCGCCGCCGACATGGAAGAACGCAAGGTGGTGTTCGCCACCGAGGGCAAGGACGCCAAGACCGTAGCCGCCTTCGCCGAACACCTGACTGCGCACCAAGGAACGCCCGAGCAGGTCCGGTCGGTGAGCATCGACATGTCGCCGGCCTTCATCAAAGGCGTGGACGAGCATTTGCCCAATGCCCGGATCACCTTCGACAAATTCCACGTCGTCGCCCATGCCTCCGACGCCGTCGACCAGATGCGACGTCTCGAACAGCGCACCGACCCAAGCCTCAAAGGGCTGCGCTGGACGCTGCTCAAGGACCGCGATCGCCTCTCTGACGAAGGTCGCGCCGATCTCGACAGCCTGATCGCCCAGGCTGCCACCAAGCGCACGGCGCGGGCCTGGCTCCATCGCGAGCATCTTCGCGATATCCTCGACCGCAAGCAGATCAACGTCGTCTCCGCCATGCTCAAGCAGTGGTGCACCAATGTCCTGCGCTCCAAGGTCGAACCGATGAAGGACGTCGCCCGAATGGTCCGCAAGCACTTCGACGGCATCGTCGCCTGGCCCCAAACCCGCCAGATCAACGGCTTCATCAAGGCTCTGAACGGCCTCTTCCAGGCCGCCAAACGCAAGGCCCGCGGCTACACGCGTTTCACGACCAGGCGAACCGTTCTCTTCCTGATCGCCAGAAAACTCGACTTCACGCGGATCAACCCGCATGCAGCATAACCCACTCAAAATTCAAAAGAGCCCGGAGACGAAACAATGACCTACCTCAATATTTGGATTGCGTCAACTTTTGGTAAGAAATTTGACCATGAATACATAATAGACGAAGAAGAATCTTTGGATAATAGAGAAAATCCAGGAGATATTTTAGAAAAAACAGGAATAATTATAAGTGACATTAATGCAATTTACAACAATACCATTAAATTCTTTACTGATCTTAATTATACGGACAACCTTGGCGAGATAGCGTTTTCGCTCAACATAATGCCAAACCACCTTCCTGTAGATATTTTCGAGAGAGTTGAAGAATTTTTTCGTCTTGTTGCAAAAAAATACCCAGCTTCATACGGAAATTGCTATATGTTTGGTGATGAACCTCCCCTGAAAATGGAAGTCGTCGCCATAAGGATGGTCGGAAAGACAATTTTCCGAGAGATAGACCCGTTTTTTCTTAAGTATCTACCCAAATATGTCGAGCCAAAAGAATGATTACCTGACGACTCGGCCATCGTCCCCCTCAGGAATGCGATGGCCGGGCCTTCTTCGCCTTTTGGCCCTGCCGAACACCGTCCGCCGACATCGCGCAGACGCATCTGTTGGCTACCAGCCTCGACAATTCCATGACCTCTCCGCGTAGCTGATCCGCCCAGGAACCTGCTCAGCACTGCCACAGGTACAGCCAACTCCACTGCCCTGGTGGTGAAGCCGGGCGATGACGTCAGCAGCCTGCCGCCCGGCGCCGGCGCCATGGCGCTGAGCGCCCTCGCCGCCGGAGTGGCGCCGGAGCTGCGCATCAAGGCGGGCTCGGAGAGCCGGGTCCTCGCCGGCACGTCCCAGCCCACCGCCATCGACACCCTCGACGTCGACCGCTGGAAGCCGCAGCAGAGGGCGGCGCTGATCGCGGCCGTCGGCGGCGGCGCCAGGGGCGTCGGCCTTCCTCCCGGCGCCCGGGCGATCCGGTTCGACACCCGTCCCAGCCCGGCCTTCTGGGGTCCCAATCCGGCCGGCCCCGGCAAGGGCGCCGCGCTCGCCATGGCGCCGGACTGGGCCCAGCTTCCGCTGAAGGCCCTGTTCCACCGCGGCGAGGGCCCGCTCGGCGCCCCGGCCAGCCTCGACGACGGCAGGGCTACAGCCACGTCGAGGCGGCAATCCGCCGGCAGAACCCCGACGCCTCTCAGAATTCAAAATAAAATAAAGGCAAGGCGGTAATCCCAGATTTATCAAATGGCAAAGAATGCCAATTACTCAAATATTACATTTATATTCAAATAAATACCACCAGGCTCTTACCCAAAATCATCAGATTTTTTAATTGACCATATAATTTTATGTTAAAATACACTTGCTATAGCCAATATCATATTTTACAATGCCACGAACCATCAGCACCCATTCACCATAATATGAGGGAAATTTGAAAATGAGAGTATTTGCAAATGTTGTAATTATATCTGTCACGGACCTAAAACACACGGACGACATTCTTGGATCCGTTTTAGATCTAAATTTTACGAAAGATACTAGCGGGTATTACGAAGAATATCCGACATATGAGGCAGAAAAATTTGGGCTATACTATGCGTTGCTAGGAAACGAAGAGACAAATTATAATACGCAAAATCAACAAGAAAATGAATATTCTCTGATAGTGAGGCCCGCTGAAACTATATTAGAATCATCAAATACGTACATCTCCGGCGAGATCGCGTCGCTCATCTCGAAGGACGGGCGACTGTCGTGCCGCCCACTCCCCGATCCGGACTTCTCGTCCCTGGAAGAGCCGTAAAGGCGCGAATACGGCGGCTTCTGACGCGTGAAACATTAGGCGAGGTGTCGGCGGCCGGATAATCCAATGATCCGGCCCGACCTTCTAGGCCCCAACCCGGCCGCCCCCTCCCGGCAAGGGCGCCGCGCTCGCCAAGGCACCAGAGCACTTGTTGCGCCGCCTTCGGTCTGCCGGCCCAGCGGGCCTTCGAGGCCAACAGCGCCCGGGCCCGGCGCTTCCACGCCCAGACCGGCGACTTCGCGCAGCTGCCCGCCGCCGAGATCGACCGCCGCGTCGCGCAGATGCGGCCGGTCCCCGGCGCGCCGGGCTTCGCCGCGCAGCAGCGGGACCAGGCCGAGGCCCAGGCCAAGGCCGCTCAGGTGCTGGCGCAGCGGCGCGGCGATCCCGTGGCCGCCGTCGCCGACGCCCCGGCGGTGCAGGCGGCCGCCAAGACCGTCGACCCCGCCGCCCCCGAGAGCCTCAGGCCGCTGGTCGAGGCGCGGCTGGCGGAACAGGCCCGGCTCGGCATCCCGCCCGAGCTGCAGCAGCCGCTCTCGCGGGAGGAAGCCAACGCCCTGGCCGCGCCGCTGCTCGAGGCCCTGCCCGGCCAGGAGGCCAAGGCCACCACCGACGTCATGACCAATGTCCGGGCGGCGACGGGCGACAGGGCCGATCAAGCCGCGGTGCTGGTCCTGACTCTCGCCAATGCCGAGCTGAACCGGCGCTCGGCCGCCGAAGCCGCCCGCGAGAAGGCCGACGCCGAGGCTGCCATGCCCCGGATTCTCCCGGTCCCCGACGACGACGTGGTCGAGATGCTGATCGCGCATCCCGAGTCCGCCGCCGAGTTCAACGAGGCCTACGATCCGAACTACCGGAAGGGGGACAAGGGCTATTACGGCTTTGCCGAGAGCCTGCTGGAAGCCTGGAACTCCGGCCGCTCCAGGCTGGGCCATGCGCAGGCCGCACCGCCGAGCCAGACCCCGAAGGACCAGCCGGCAGCGGGCAACCGCTATCTCGACCGCCTCAAGCAGGACCCGAGCCGCGGCGAGGTCGGCCTCCTGCAGCGCTTCACAGCGAATGCCGGCGATGCCTGGCGCGACGGTACCCTGCTCGGACTGGCTGACGAGGAGATAACCCGCCGGCAGGTGGACGATCCCAACACGCCCGCGGCCGTCCGAGCCGACATGGAGGACGCCCTCAGCCGCATCGGCCTCGCTCGCGTCCGCTACGCCTATATGCCGGACGCCACCGGCCTATCCGAACATCTCGCGGCCTTCACCGGCCAGGCCATCGGCGGCTCCGCCTCGCCCGAGTCCCTGGTCGGCGGCGTCGGCGGGCGGCTCGCCGCCCAGATCGGCAGGAGGCTCCTGGGCCGCGCCATCGGCCAAACGGTCCGGCAGGCTGTGAAGGACGGCGAGGAAGCGGTCGTCAAGGGCGGGAGCAGGCCATCCGCCGCCGAAGCCGCCGAGAAGACCGCCGAGACCGCGACCAGGAACACCGCCGGGGCCCCGGCTCCCGACCTCAAGCAGTTGGCGAGAGACGTCGCCCTCGACCAGTCCCTCAAGGCCGGCCTCAAAGCCCTGCCGCCGGACAAGCAGCCGCCGGCCGATCCGGCCGGAGCCCCTCCCCCCGACACGTCGCCGCAGGCCGGCCAGGACAGCAAGGCCGGCGACGGCGCCGGTGCTCCAGCCCTCACGGCCGGCGATCATCAAGTCGAGATCGATCGCCTCACCATCCTGCAAGAGGAGGCTCGGCGCGCCGGGGATCAAACTCGCGAAACGCAGTACGCCGCGGAGATCGCCACTCTCGAACAGGCGCGAGATCGCGCGGAGGGGGGCGGTGCACGACTTCCCGATGCACCGCGCCAATCCCCGCAGCCAGGCCAGGCACCGGATCTCGAACCGCCGACGCCCGGCGCGCCGACCGAAGCGGCCAAGGCGGCGGCGTCTGCCCTGGACCACGTGCTGCAGGCCAGGCCCCCCGTCGACGGCACCGCCCCGGATATCGCCAGCATCGTCGCCGAGCCGGGCTTCCCGCGCGCCTTCGTCGAGCAATTGCCGCTGGAGGAACGGGCTGGCCTGTTGACGGAAGACGGCGCCTTCACGCCCGAGGGCGAGGCACGGCTGCAGGAGGGCCTCCAGGCCCATGGGGAGAATGGCCGGCAGGCATCCGCTCCAGGTCCGGCCCCGGCACTGCCAGAGGGACAGAGCATGAGCCCCACGGGCGGATCGCTCAGCGGTCCCGCCCAACCCGGCACGCCTCCCCAGGCAGACGACGGCACCAATGCCCAGAGTGGCAATGTCGGAGGTGACGAAACGGCTCAGCGCCCCCAATCTTCCCCAAAGCCCACCGACCAGCAACCACCGTTACCTTCCAATTTCAAGCAGCACGGAAGAGGCGTAACCAATCCGGAAATTCCCATGTTGAAACCACCTCCTACCCCTCAAGGCTGGACACGAGCCGACTTCGGGCGCAAACTTGTTGAGTGGGGGAGCGGACCAGAAGGAGCAATTAATCGAGCCACACAAATCAACACGGAATCTGTGAGAAAAATGAGGGAAAAAGGATTAACCAAAGAAGATACCATATTTTGGCTCAACGTTTACATAAACGATTTCAAAAGAAACAGAAACAACCTTACTGCCAAAGAACGATCAACTCTCATGGCAAAAATTCTGGAACATTGGGGCGAGTAACATGACCACATCACACAGCATTGCGTTTGTAAACGAATCTGACAAGGAAGTGCTTTTTTACACAGAACCGCACGGCGAGGAGTATCGAATAAAGCCCAAGAATACCATTACAATACTAGCGAACAATGGAGAAAGCCACGATCGCATGGAAATTTGCTATGTACGAGACGGAGTATTTACTGTCGGCTGGGAAGGGGATGGAGACGAAATTGTCTTCATGCAAGAGGACAGGAAGATGGAACCCTTTGAGTAATAGGCGATCCCCGCAACGATCTACGCTTATAGAAATTCCAGATATTCATTTTTCGGAGAGCACTCTGTAATTGTCCAGCCCCTTCACCACAATCTGCGCCAAGTACAAATGAGACAATCAAATCAAGCCAAACCGTCAGCCCCCCCCAATCGCCCCCAAGGGAATGATGTCAAATTCGGACAACGATTCATCCAAAACATTGCTTCTGGGAAAGGAGTATGACGACGATCTCCGAGAAAATCTTCTACATGCCCTCAAAGAACTAAACGCATCGATTCACAAGAAGAATCATTACGTTTCAGGATCCCAAGATTTAGAAATCGTTGAATTTATAATCGACAATGAGATAATTGTGATGGAAAGCGAAACATTCATTGGACTGCCCATATCAGGTTCCAGCAAAATTCTTAGAAAGATATTGTTGAAACTTAATAATAAAAATAACTAAATACATCGAATCAGGAAAATCATCGCCTAACCACCCCGCCATCGCGCACATCAGATATGCGATGACGGAGCGCCTCTTTGCCATGGTTGCTCGCGAGCCCTCTAATCGCCCCCCTCATAGACTCCGCCTTAAGGAGAGATGAGAGCCGGCTCTTCCATTCGGCCATCGGATACCCTCAGAACAAGCTGGCCTATAGCGGGATCGATGATATAGCCCTTCTGGCTGGGTATTTAATGGTGGCAATTGCCGGAAATCATGGTTTTGAGGATGGCAACAAAAGGACTGGATACGCTGCGGCTCTCATGTTTCTCGATTTGAATGGCTTCCAACTAGAGTTGGGAGATGACACATCGGTTGGTAAAGCTCTTGAGATGGTACTAAACCATTCTATGGATGAAGACGAGTTTGTTGAAATATTCGTGGATGGCGTCGCGCCGAAGCCGTGATCTTCTTGGCTAGGTGACAATCCGACTGATCCTCTAGCCTTCTCCACCCCACATCCCCCCCCCAAAGCCGCCCTCCCCGGGCGGCTTTTTTCATTTGGAGCCGCCATGGCAGGACCCGCCTCGATCACGCTGTTCCGCAGCGAGGACGCGACAATCAACATCTCAATCCTGGCCCGGCAGGCAGCGCGCGTGCTGGCCGCGGCGCTGGACGGCGCCACGGTGCGGCTGCTGATGCGCCGCTACCCGGAGACCGGCGCGCCGCTGTTCCAGATCGCCAGCGGCACGCCGATCGGCGGCATCCGGCTCGACGTCGTCGCCGACGGCGTCTGCCGCCTCGTCCTGCCCAAGACCTTCTGGGCCGACAAGCCGGCGCGGCGCTTCAGCGTCGAATGCTTCCTCGAATCCCCCGCCGGCACCCAGCGCGTCGGCGAAGTCCTGCTCGACGTGACGGAGTGACCATGCAGAACGCCGAGATCACCTTCGTCCTCACCGGGCCCGACCCGCTGGTCTTCGGGCTGTGGAAGGACCTCGATTTCCGCAACCACAAGGGCATCAACGTCAAGGCCGGCGAGCAGGCGCTCGACGCCACCAACCTGCAGCAGGTCGTCAACCTGATCGAGGCGGCCAAGCTCGCCCCCAACGATCCGAACGACCCGGGCGGCGGCGGCTCGATCGCCGTCGACTTCGAGGTCAAATACTACACCGCAGACCAGGCGCTGCTGACCTATCCGGCCCCTGTCGACATGGACGGCGTGCCGATCGCCGACGGCGACAAGGTGCTGTTCAACGACACCCGTGGCTCGGCCGACACCAAGAAGAACGGCGCCTGGCAGGCGATCGCCGCCGACCCGGACCAGCCCGACGTGCTGAGCTGGATCAGGCCGCTGCAGTTCACCGGCATCGTCGCGCAGTTCGCGCCGCTGCGGGTACGCGTCAACACCGGCGGCGACGACGAGGGCAACAACCCCGGCAGCGACGTCGACGGCACCGTCTGGCAGATGGTGCAGACCAACCTGGAGGTGGACGTCAAGGGCAACACCTGGGTCCAGATCACCATCGACGCCGACACGGTCGACGCCGGCACGTTCCTGTCCGGCCCGGCCGACCCGAAGTCGGCCAAGCGGCCCTACACCAACCGCCGCATGGTACCCGACGACGTCTCGCCGCGCCTCGGCGGCATCAACCAGGCGCAGCGCCGGCCGGTGTTCAACTATCTCAGGCGGCTGCGCTGGCTGTCCGACTACATGGACATCCCCACCGCCTATGACGGCCGCCTGCAGATCCAGCGCGCCCTGGCCGAGAACGACGAGCTGGTGATCGACCGGCGCAACCTGCGCTTCACCGGCAGCCTCGACCTGTCGCAGTGGTCGCGCAAGCGCCTGATCTTCGAGCAGACCAAGGGCCAGGACGGGCCGACCACGATCTATTCCGTCACCGACGGCAATGGCGGCATCATCTTCGGCTCGCCGGGCTGGGTGATCGACGGCTACCTCAAGATCGTCTCGGCGACCCAGACCCATTCCGGCGTCTACGGCCTGGTGTTCAACCCCGGCGCCCGCGACATCTATTTCGCCGAGGGCGTGTCCGTCGAGGGCTTCGACGCCAATGTGAGGATCAACGGCGCAGGAGCAACAGCCGGCAAGGCGATCGACGGCATCGACCTCGGCCGGCTGACCCTGCGCAAGCCCGGCAACTGGAACATGGAGGTGTCGTCGGACGCGACCAACCCGGTCACCAACATCCGCTTCCGCGCCGACTTCGACGCGCCGACCGTGCCGGTGATCAGCGCCAGCGTGCCCGACAACCTGCGCATCCTGCAGAACGTCGGCGCCTCGGGCAAGCCGGGCGTCACCGTCGACGGCGGCCGGATGACCGGCGGGCGCTACGGCGTGCTGATGACGCAGGCGACCTTCGCCGCCGACCCGGGCGGCAGCGAGGCCAGCCGGCCGCGCAACTGCCGCTTCAACGACCTCACCGTCGAGGGCGCCACCGCCGACGGCATCTATGTCGGCTTCGGCAGCGACGTGGTGCTCGACCACGTCAAGTCGCGGCTGAACCAGGGCAACGGCCTGCAGCTCGGCACCCGGCTGCAGGGCTTCCTGCGGGCCGAGCACTGCGCCTTCTCCGACAATGTCCAGCACGGCGTCTACGACCGCGCCGCCTGGGCCTACGAGAAGGTGCTGGACGGCTGCGCCATGTCCGGCAATTCCAGCGCCGCGGCCAACACCTATTCGGGCTACGCGGCCGACCCGGGCGTGCAGAACGCCAAGCTGGTGCGCTGCCGCAGCGGCCTCTCCACCGAGACGACGCCGGCGACGGCCTGGGGGCGGATCATCGCCACCCCCAACAACGGCGACACCTTCACCCTCGACGGGCAGGCGATCACCTTCGTCAACGCCGTGGTCAACCCGACGGACGTGCTGATCGGCGGCGGGGCCACGCCCATCCTCGCCACCCTCAACAACCTGATGGCGATGCTGCTCACCACGGCCAACGCCACGTTGCTCAACTTCACCTATGCCAGCGACGGCGTCGACAAGTGGTACGTCTCCTGGAAGACCCCGGGCGACACCGCCGCCAACGGCAAGCTGCTGCAGCGCAGCACGGCGGCCCGCCTCAGCGTCAAGGGCGGCGGCGCCAACATCGCCCTGGCCGGTGCCTCGGGCTCCTTCAACCAGCAACAATACGGCGTCAAGGGCATCGCCAACGGGGTCCGCGGCTGCGTGATCCAGGACTGCGACCTGCGCGGCAATGCTTCCGGAGCGATCGGCTGATGGCGAACTTCCCCTATTCCTGCGACGTCTTCGTCAACGGCCTCACCCCCGGCGGCGTGGCCATGGCCTGGCAGGCCGCCCGGCTCGGCCTCAAGGTCGTCGCCGCCCACAACTCCCGCCACATCGGCGGCATGCCGGCGGCCGGCCTGCTCAGCTGGGACATGGGCCGCTACGAAATCCGCCACACCGGCGCGAGCTTCCGGCGCGAGTATTTCCGCCGCCTCTCGGCCATGGCCGGCTCCAACAAGATGAACTACCGGGCCCTGCCGCAGTTCAACTCCCAGATCTGCTGGGACATGCTGGAGGAGTACGACGTCACGGTGCTGACCGACGTCGTGCTGGTCGAGGCGCCGGACACGCCGGTCACCATGTCCGGCGGCGGCGCCGGGCTCGCCATCGCCACGGTCAAGCTGATCGACCGCTCGACCGGCACCAACACCTACACCATCTCGCCCAAGATCACGCTCGAGGGCGAATACGAGATGTCGGTGGCGCGGGCGCTCGCCGCCCTCGGCAAGCTCAACATCCGCATCGGCCGCGAGGCGGACACCGAGTATGGCGAGAGCCTGGCCGGCTTCGGCAAGAACATGACGACCTTCGGCACGGCGAAGGACCCGGTGCCGAACCGCGTCGACGGCAACCTGATCTTCGGCATCGAGGCGATGCCGGCGCTCGCGGTCGGCGCCGCCGACAACCGCGTCCAGTGCATGGCCTTCCGCGTGCCGATCGACCAGATCGGCGGCACCGGCAACGGCCGGGCCTGGCGCAAGCCCAAGACCGGAACCGAGGACGCCTTCCGCCGGCTGATCCCCTGGCCCGACAAGATCACCATCACGCGCGTGCCGACGCCGTCGAGTTTCGGCGCCACCGAACTCAACTTCGACAGCTACCCGTCGAGCGGCACCGAATGGGCGACGGCGACCTGGGCGCAGCGCGGCCGCGGCCCGGACGGCGCCGTGCCCGGCTCGATCTGGCAGAAGCTCTACGACGAGCAGGCCGGCTATTACTACTTCCTCGCCAACGATCCGCGCGTGCCGGCGGTGACGCGGGCCCTGTTCCGCAAATGGGGGCCGCTGAAGGACACGTTCGGGGACACCGGCGGCTGGCCGCGCGATCCCTACCTGCGCGAGGGCTACCGCATCGTCGGCGACTTCGTCATCACCCAGGCACATGTGCAGGAGTTCACCGCCGTCGGCGTGCCGGCGCCGCCGGCTCCCGTCCAGCGCGACACGGTCTCGGCCGCCTCCTACCCGATCGACCGCCACCCCTGCGGGCTGTGGGAGGCACCCTACGGCTACTACCGCGACAACAACATCTCCGAGCTGCTGCCGAGCGGCATGCCCGGCTCGATGCTGCGCGGCCGCCCCTTCCAGGTGCCGCTGCGGGCGCTGCTGCCGCAGACCGGCAAATGCACGAACTACGGCACCTGCATCGGCATCTCGGCCACCTCGGTCGCCTACTCCTGCTACCGCATGGAGCCGCACTTCATGAACGCCGGCAACGCGCTCGCCTACGCGGCCTACGTCGCCATCAGCGACGGCGTGACGATGCGCGCGCTCTGCGACCCGCCGGATTACTGCAAGGAAGCCCCCAACGCCATGGGCTGGCTTCGCGCGGGCCGGACTGCGGTGCCCGGCTATATCGACCTGGCCGGCCTGATTGGCATCGGCCAGGTCGTCGACCCCTACGGCATCCCCTTCATCCCCGTCTGAGGACCCAGCATGACATCCGCTGAAATCGCCAAAATGTGCCACCAGGCGGTCTTCGCCTACGACACCAGCGCCGGCACGGGCATCACCGTGCCGTGGGACGCGCTGACCGAAAGCCAGCGCGCCGCCGCCGCGGCCGAGGCGCAGTTCCTGCGCGACGCCCCGGACGCCGGCGCGCCGCAGCTGCACGCCGCGCGGCTGACCGTGCTGATGAACGCCGGCCGCAGCTTCGGCGACGGCGGCGAGCCGGAGCTGCTGACCTGGGCCGAGCTGTCTTCCGAGGAGCGGACGCGGCTGGCGGTCTTCGTCGCCGTCGCGCGCGCGGCGCCGGCTTGACGCTCGCCCGCGCGCATCAAGCGCGCTTGTCGATAGCGCCCGGCCGAATCCTGCAATCAACGGAGGCACCATGACCACCACGCTGGACACCCAGCGCCGTCTGCTCGAGCTCGGCTTCTCGCCGGGTCCGCTCGACGGCAAGCCCGGCCCGAAGACGGAGGCCGCGATCCGCAAGTTCCAGGCGGCCCGGGCGCTCGTCGTCGACGGCATCGCCGGGCCGAAGACGCTGGCGGCGCTGTTCCCCGCGATGCCGGCAACTGCCCCGGCGCCGATGACGACCTCGGCGGCCGGCCGCGCCGCCATCGCCCGGCGCGAGGGCGTGCGGCTCCAGGCCTACCGGGACAGCGTCGGCGTCTGGACGATCGGCGTCGGCCACACCTCGGCGGCTGGGCCGCCGCTGGTCCGGCCCGATCTCACGATCAGCCGGGCCGAGTGCGACGCGATCCTCTCGCGCGATCTCGCCACGTTCGAGGCGGCGGTGCGCCACGCCGTCGAGGTCGAGCTTTCGCAGCACCAGTTCGACGCGCTGGTGAGCCTCGCCTTCAACATCGGCGCCGGCGCCTTCGCCAGGTCCTCGGTGGTGAAACGCCTCAATGCCTACAACGCCGCCGGCGCCGCAAGCGCCTTCCTGTCCTGGACCAGGGCCGGCGGCAAGGTGCTGCCCGGCCTCGTCGCCCGCCGCAAGGACGAGCGGGCGCAGTTCCTGGCCGCCTGACCACCACGCCGCGCGCTCCCGCGGCTCCCTTCCGACAAGGATTCCCCATGACCAGCAGCCCTTCTCCCGGCGTGCCGCAGACGGCCGCCAAGGCGCATGTCGCCGCCCTCATCGCCTTCCTGGCGACGGCCGCCGCCCCGACCATCGTGACCCAGGCCAGCCAGCACCTCGATCCGGCCTGGGTGGCGTCCTGCCTCGACGGCCCGTCCCTCGGCATGCTGGCGACTGCCGGCACTGCGCTCGCCGCCGCCGCGGCCGCATGGGTCGGGACCTATCTCAAGCGCAACCGGCCCGCATGACCTGTTCCCGGAGCAATCGCCATGGCCGATCCTGCAATCGCCAGGGGCGGCGGTGACATGCCGTCCCCGGAGCACTGGTCGCTCGACAAGAAAGTCCCCATCGCCCTGATGATCGCCATCGTCATGCAGACGGTCGGCGTGGTCTGGTGGGCCTCCAAGCTCGAAAGCCGTGTCGAGGCGGTGGAGATCAAGGCGGCCGCAACGGCCGTGCGGCTCGACCAGGCCGACAAGGTCGACACCGACGTCGCCAAGCAGCTCGCCCGCATCGAGGAATGGCAGCGTGGCTTCGCATCCGGCGCCGACCGCATCGAGCGCAAGCTGGACAAGCTGGCGGATCGGTTCGACACGGCACCGCCGCCGCCCTCGAGAGGGCCGCGGTAGACCGACCGGGTGCGCCGCCCCTCGGGTGACGCACCCACAAACGCCATCCCTACAGGATGAAGTCGCTCGCCTGCATCGACGTCACATGATCGACCCGCACCGAGAAATCGGCCCGCACGTCACCGTCGACATCGCCATAGAGATAGAGATAGCCGTCGACGACCGCATAGCGCAGTTCGCCGGCATGGCGCGTGAAGCTGGCGGCACCGATGAAGGTGAAGGCCTGGTCGCCGGCCGTCAGCGTATCGGCATCGATCGCCGACAGGTCGATTCTGTCGCCCTCCGCCGCGTTGAAATCGAGGATCAGGTCGCGGTTCGTGCTGGAAACGATGCTCTCGGCCACGGCAGTGTAGAGGAACGTGTCGGCTCCCGCGCCACCGCTCAGCCTCTCGCCGCCCATGCCGCCGATGAGCGCGTCGTCGCCGTCACCGCCGTTGAGCCTGTCATTGCCGGCGCCGCCGATCAGCCGGTCATTGCCGAGCCCGCCGTTCAGCACGTCCAGGCCGTCGGCGCCATCGAGGATGTTGTCGCCGCCATTGCCGGTCAGGATGTTGTCCAGTCCGTTGCCGGTTCCCGAAATATTTCCGGTGCCGATCAGGGTCAGGCGCTCGACCATGCCCGAGGGACAGCCGCAATCGTCGATCCGGTCCGGCAGCGCGTAGCTGACCACGGCATAGACCGTGTCCGTGCCCTCGCCGTCATACTCGAACACCTGGTCGTCGACGTTATCGACATAATAGAGGTCGTTGCCGTCCCCGCCATAGAGCTTGTCGATGCCGGTGCCGCCGACCAGCTTGTCCCTCCCCTCGCCGCCGAAGAGGGCATCATTGCCGGCATCACCGAACAGCGTGCTGCCAGGGCCGTACACCGTGATGAAATCGGCGCCGTTGCCGCCATGGATGATGTTGCTGCCCGCCATGTCGAGGATGCGGTCGGCGCCGTCGCCGCCGAAGATCACATCGTCACCACCGTCCGGATCGACGATGGTGTCGACGCCGGCATTGCCCCAGATGACGTCGTTGCCGGCCCCGGCCAGAATGAAATCGTCCCCCTGGCCGCCGACGAGCCGGTTGCCCAGATCATTGCCGGTCAAGGTGTCATTGCCCGTCCCGCCGATCGCCTCGATACCCGAATCGCCGAGCGTGATGACATCGTTGCCGCCGGATCCGAACACCCGCTCGTCGCCGACCGACAGATAATTGTCGTCCGAATCATCCAGAAGCACGTCCGTCCCGGCAAGGGTCGAGACGTAGAGGTCGTAGGGGCCGGCCAGGCCGCTGAAATTGGCGATGGCGACATAGACGGAGCCGGTCTCCGTCGGCGTGTAGGTGCCCGTGGCGGTGTAGTCGGACGTGCCGTCCATCAGCAATGCACCGGCCGAATCAAAAATGGCGAAGACAGGCTCGGAGCCGAGGAATCCCTTCGTGCCGGCATAGAGATGGTAGGTCGTTCCCGCGGTCACATCGAGGCGGACCCATCCTATCCCCTCGAAATCCTCGATCTCGCCGCCGACCGAGCCGGTCGTCCTGGCGGCGTCCCATTCCAGCTCCATGACATTGGCCGGTATTGTCGTCATTGTTGTTTCCTCTTCGACTCGTCCGCTCCGCTCCCGCACAAGAGAGGTTTTGTCTGACCGAATCAATCGGGAAACGGTAGGGAAGGCTCCCTTCTCCGAACAATGCCCCCGCCCGCCCTCACCGGCGGGCGGGGCATTGCTGTTTTCGCCTCACGGATCCGGCGGCCGAGCCGCTATCGGGGCTTGAACACGCCAGCAAGCCGGATATCGGTGGGTGCCCGATTGACACGATGCGCGAATCGATGGGGCACGCGGACCGAGTTGCGCCGGCACTTGTGCGTCGGCAGTCCACTGCCCGTTCCGGCCTGTCGGAGATGTCCAATTGGTCAAGTGTTGACGGATCAACACTTTTTGGCTGGGGCGGGAGGACTCGAACCTCCGAATGGCGGAATCAAAATCCGCTGCCTTACCGCTTGGCGACGCCCCAATGCGGGCGGGTGAATAGACCGTTCGGCCACCGGCTGCAAGACGGGAGGGCCTTTTTGCATTTTCCCCGCCGCGGCGCTTGCGGCCGGGACGGGATGCCGCTATAGACCCGCCACGACTGGCGGCGGAGTGTGGCTCAGCCTGGTAGAGCACCACGTTCGGGACGTGGGGGTCGCAGGTTCGAATCCTGCCACTCCGACCAGTCTTTCAACAGCCCGGACAACGGGTTGTGAATTTCCCGAGATCATCATTACCTCCTTCCGGTGTCGCTGCCGGTGCTGTAACGGCCGGAAAGGGCCGCCGTGGCGCGCCGCAGATGATCGGGGCTGTGATGCCCATAGGCACGCTGTACCATGTCTACGGTCATCCCTGCGAAGCCTGCGGCCTCCCAGGCATCGCCGGTGTGCTGCATGATCCATGTCACGCAGGTGTGGCGCAGGATATGCGGCGTCACTTCGTCGTCGAGGCTGGCGAACCGTCACGCCGGCTCCGTGTCCCGCGTGGCCGCGACGCCGGCGCGCGTCGCCGTTGGTGCCGATCGCCTCGTCGATACGAAGCGACGACCGGCCCCGCCTTCCCATCATGGGACAGTCAAGCTTCCAGCGCGAAAGCACAGGCAGGCGGGCGCTCCGCCTCAGCCGCGTATGAACTGGTCGACATAGCCGGCGCCGAGGCCGGCGCTCTCGTAATGGGCCCGGCACATGTCGATCTTGGAGAAGACGTCCTCGAAACCGGTCACCTTGCCCCAGGGGTCGACATAGATCATGGCGCCGGTGATGTGGAACAGGGTGATCATCTCCGGACAGTCGTCCGGCACGACCAGCGTGTGGGTCTCGCCCGGCGGCTCGAACACATAGGAGCCGGTATCGGCCACCCAGCCATGTTCGAGATAGTGCCAGCGCCCCTTCAGCACATGACCGTGCACCGGCGCGGGATGGCGGTGGCGCGACAGCACGCCCGACTTCCGCACCCGCAGGAGGTTGACCCAATAGCCCTGCCCGACATGCAGGCAAAGAGGCCGGAACCAGACATTCTCCATCTGCGGCACCCAGACGCGCTCATCCTCCGGCAGGACGCGCGGCACGACGATCTCGACCGCCGCGTCCTTGGGCATCGGCAGCTGATAGGGCATGCGACTCTGGTCCAGGCCGCGATCCGGTGCGGCAACCGGGGCTGTGCTCATGACGGTCTCCTCTCGCATCGGTCCGGCCCGCATCGCGCGGCGGCCCGCTCTCTCAGGTCACGAGATAGCCGCCGTCGACCGGCAGCACCACGCCGGTGACGAAGGCCGCGGCCGGAGAACACAGGAACAGCACAGGCCCGGCAACGTCTTCCGGCCTGCCCCAGCGACCGAGCGGCGTGCGCGCAAGGATAGCAGCGTTGCGCGCGGCGTCCTCGATCAGGGGACGGGTCAGCGGCGTGTCGATCCAGCCTGGCGCCACGGCATTGACGCGCACGCCCTCGGCAGCCCAGGCGATCGCCAGCGACTTGGTCAGTTGCGCCATGCCGCCCTTGCTGGCGCTATAGGCAGGCACGGTGCCCCCGCCGAAGAAGGAAAGCATCGAGGCGATGCCGACCACCGCCCCGCGCGAGGCGGCGAGCAGCGGCCGGCAAGCCGAGGCGACGCGCATCGCACCGTTGAGGTTGATGTCGACGACCTCGGCGAACACCGACGGATCATGCTCGGCCCCACGCCGGATGACACCAGCGGCATTGACCAGAACGTCGAGACGGTCGAGACCGCCGACGAGCGTCGCGACGGACGTGGCGTCGCGAACGTCGAGGGGGCGCACGGCGATCGAGGCGGGCAGATCCTCGCCCGGAAGGCCCGCCGCCACGACGCGCGCGCCGGCCGCATCGAACGCCCGCGCGATGGCCGCGCCGATGCCGCTGGTCCCGCCGGAAACCAGGACGCATTTCCCGGCAAACTCGAACGCCATGACCGAACTCCCGCCGACAGCCTTGCGCGGCGTCGCCGCCGCGCCCCGGGCGGGGCCGCGCATCGCCGGTGACGACGATAACGGCCCCGCCGCGAGCTTGAAAGGCCGGATTACCGCGGCGCGGGGGCGGCTTGACACGTTGTCGGGATCGCGTTTTTATTGAACGGTGTTGAATTAATAAGCGTGGAACATGAATTCCACGCCGTCCGGGGAACGTGGGAGCGGCATGGCATCTGCAACGCTTGCAGGGCGCGGGCTGACGTCTGCCCAGATCCGCCATTACCACCAGCGCATCGTGCTGCAGCGCCTGCGCCGGCTCGGCGAGGCCTCGAAGGCGGACCTGGCCCGGGCCGCGGACCTCACGAACACGGCCGTCGGCCAGATCGTCAACGACCTCCGGGCGCTCGGCCTGGTCTCGGTGATCGGCAAGAGCCACACCGGCGGGCGGGGCCAACCCGCGACGATCCTCCGCCTCGAGCCAAGCGGCGCCTACGGCATCGGCGTCAGGCTCGACCGCAACCGTATCGAGACGGCGCTGGTCGACCTCGACGGCCGCCTCCTCGCCAAACGCTCCCGGCGTGCGCCGCTCCCCTCGCCGGCCCAGGCGTTGCCGATCGTGATCCACGACGTCGGCGCCCTGGTCAAGGCAGCGGATGGCCGCGTGCTCGGCATCGGCCTGGCGCGTCCGTTCAACCTCGGGGCCTGGCTCGACAAGCTCGACCTGAAAGACGCCTCCCTTGGCCTGTGGGACGATTTCGACTTCGCCGCGGCTCTGGCGAACGAGACCGGTCTCGACGTCCACGAAGAGAACGACGGTACGGCCGCGGCCATCGCCGAGCTCTTTCACGGCTTCGGGCGAGAGAGCGACGATTTCGTCTATTTCTTCATCGGCCCTGCCGTCGGCGGCGGCGTGATCCTCGCCGGCGACTATCGGCGCGGCATCACCGGCAATGCCGGCGACATCGCTCTCATGCCTGTGCCGCCATCGCGCCTGGCCTCGGCACCGAAGCCGCACGCGCCGCTCGAGATCCTGCTGACCCGGGCCTCGGCTGTCGCCCTGGTGCGGCATCTGCGCCATTGCGGCCAGTCGACCGCCGGTCTCGACGACCTGCCGGCCGCGATCGACGCGTGCCCCCATGGGTTCGAGGAATGGCTGGAGGACTGCGTCGACGCACTGGTCGGTCCCATTCTGTCGGCACAGGCGCTGCTCGACGTGCCCAACATTATCCTGGACGGGGATCTCGGCGATGCCATCCTCGACGAGGTCGCGCGACGGCTACGGCGGGCGATCGAGCGCGCCGTTCCCGAAGCCCTCACTCCACCCCGGTTGCGCCTCGGCACTTTCGGATCCAGCGCCCATACCCTCGGCGCTGCCAGCCTGCCGCTGTTCATCCACTTCGCCCCTCGTGCCGGCGGCGCCGCGAATGCAGGCCGATCCGGCCTGAACGGAGGACGCGACCATGCCCGCATGGCCTGATCCACCGTTCCCAGATGCTCCACGGTGCCCGGGCCGAACCCGGGCGGTGGTTGACTAAGCGCGTCGCGCCGACGACGCCGACAAGGGAGGACCAGATGTCGAAGTTCTCGTTGAAGACAGTGTTGGCCGGCGTGGCGCTTGCTGCGCTGATGGGCGGTGCGGCCCAGGCCGCCGATATCGTCGGCCTGATCACCAAGACCAACACCAATCCCTTCTTCGTCAAGATGAAGGAAGGCGCCGAGGCCAAGGCCAAGGAACTCGGCGTCGAACTGCAGAGCTTTGCCGGCAAATATGACGGCGACAACGACGCGCAGGTCGCGGCAATCGAGAGCCTGATCTCGGCCGGCGCCAAGGGCTTCATGCTGGTGCCGAGCGACTCCACGGCCATCGTGCCGACTGTGAAGAAGGCCCGCGACGCCGGCCTGCTGGTGATCGTGCTCGATACGCCGCTCGACCCGATCGACGCCGCCGACGCCACCTTCGCCACCGACAACTTCAAGGCCGGCGAGCTGATCGGCGCCTGGGCCAAGGGCACGCTCGGCGACAAGGCCAAGGACGCCAGGATCGCTTTCCTCGACCTCGCGCCGAACCAGCCGACCGTCGACTATCTGCGCGACCAGGGGTTCATGAAAGGGTTCGGCATCGACATCAAGAACCCGAAAAAGATCGGCGACGAGGATGATCCGCGCATCGCCGGCCATGACGTGACCAAGGGCGCCGAGGAAGGCGGCCGCACTGCCATGGAGAACCTTCTGCAGAAGGATCCCGCAATCAACGTCGTCTACACCATCAACGAGCCGGCCGCCGCCGGCGCCTACGAGGCCCTCAAGGCCGCGGGCCGGGAGAAGGACGTGCTGATCGTCTCGATCGATGGCGGCTGCCCCGGCGTCAAGAACGTCAAGGAAGGCGTCATCGGCGCCACCTCCCAGCAATATCCCCTGCTGATGGCCTCGATGGGGCTGGAGGCGATCATGAAATTCGCCAAGGAGAAGACCAAGCCGACCAACACGCCGGGCCTCGACTTCTTCGACACCGGCGCCGTGCTGGTGACGGACAAGCCGGTCGAAGGCGTTCTCTCGATCTCGACCGAGGAAGGCCTCAAGAAGTGCTGGGGCTGAGATCGAGCGACGCAAGGTCAACGCACCGGTAATCATCGACGGGCTGCGGCGGTCCTCGATCGCCCGGCCCGGGCCGGACACCAGTCATCCACGCGACCGACAGGGCTATCCAAGGTCGCGTGGGCGGAAGGTGACGGCGGCCGACCACTCCCTCACAGTTTCGATCGGGGACCACCATGAGCAACACCGAGGCCACCAGCCGAGGATCATCAGATTTCGAAAAGCCCCTTGCCGATGCGGCCACCGCCGTCGCCTCCTTCGAGGATCATGGCAAGACGCCTCTGAAGCGCCTCCAGCACTTCCTGCATTCCTATCCGACCACGATTCCCTTCATCGTGCTGCTGCTCGGCGTCCTGCTGTTCAGCGTCCTGGTCGGCGGGCGGTTCTTCACGCCCTTCAACTTCTCGCTGATCCTCCAGCAGGTGACCATCATCGGCATCATCGGCATCGCCCAGACGCTGATCGTGCTCACGGCCGGCATCGACCTCTCGGTCGGAGCCATCATGGTCCTGTCATCGGTGGTGATGGGCCGCATGGCCGTCGTCTCCGGCGTCCCCTATGAAATCACCTTCCTTCTCGGCCTCCTGTGCGGCGTCGCTTGCGGCGCCCTCAACGGCTGGCTCGTCTCCTACGTGAAGCTGCCGCCCTTCATCGTCACGCTCGGCACCTGGCTGATCTTCGGCGCCCTGAACCTCGCCTACTCGCAAAGCGAGACGATCCGACAGCAGGACATCGCGTCGGTGGCGCCGTTCCTGCAACTGACGGGCTGGCTCGCCTTCGATTTCGACCGAAGCTGGCCGATCATCGGCGGCGCCCGCATCACCAACGGTGCGGTCCTGATGGTGCTGCTCGCAGCCCTCATCTGGTACATGCTCAACCGCACCGCCTTCGGCCGGCATATCTATGCCACCGGCGATGACGAGGAGGCGGCACGCCTGGCCGGTATCCGCACGAACCACACGCTCCTTGCCGTCTATGCTCTCGCCGGGCTGATCTGCGCCATCGGCGGGTGGGCCCTGATCGGCCGCATCGGCTCGATCAGCCCGCAGGCGGGCCAGACCGCCAATCTCGACAGCATCACCGCCGTCGTGATCGGCGGCACCAGCCTGTTCGGCGGTCGCGGATCGATCGTCGGCACGCTGGTCGGCGCCCTCATCGTCGGCGTGTTCCGCAACGGCCTGGCGCTCTACGGCGTCGACGTGCTGTGGCAGGAATTCGCCGTCGGCTGCCTCATCATCATCGCGGTCGCGATCGACCAGTGGATCCGGAGGGCCTCGGCATGACCAACAATGTGCAACCCATTCTGCAATGCCGCGGCCTGGTGAAGCGCTATGGCCGGGTCACGGCCATGGACCACGCCGATTTCGACCTGATGCCGGGCGAGATCCTGGCGGTGATCGGCGACAACGGCGCCGGTAAGTCCACCCTGATCAAGGCGATCGCCGGTGCCGTCGTGCCGGACGAAGGCGAGATCCGGCTCGACGGCAAGGTCGTCCAATTCCGCTCGCCGATGGAAGCCCGCGCGGCCGGCATCGAAACGGTGTTCCAGAATCTGGCGCTCTCCCCGGCCCTCTCCATCGCGGAGAACCTGTTCCTAGGCCGGGAGAGGCGGTCGCCCGGCATCCTGGGCCGCTGGTTCCGGCGGCTGGATCTCACCGGCATGCAGGCGGATGCGCGCAAGGCCCTGTCCCAGCTCGGGCTGATGACGATCCAGAACATCAACCAGCCGGTGGAGACGCTGTCGGGCGGCCAGCGCCAGGGCGTCGCCGTGGCGCGGGCCGCCGCCTTCGGCAAAAGCCTGGTGATCATGGACGAGCCGACGGCGGCGCTGGGCGTGAAGGAGTCGCGCAAGGTGCTGGAGCTGATCCTCGACGTCCGGCGCAGGGGCCTGCCGATCGTCCTGATCAGCCACAACATGCCGCACGTGTTCGAAGTGGCGGATCGCATCCACATCCATCGGCTCGGCCGGCGAGCCTGCGTCATCCGGCCGAAGGACTATTCGATGTCGGATGCGGTGGCGATCATGACGGGCGCGATGAAGCCGCCCGAGGAGGCCGTCGCAGCCTGAGGGCTTCGGGGCCTTGACCCGCGGTCTTTCCGGCGCGATGCCTGCCTTCGCGCCGGGCGGACTCGCAGCAGCGGCGCTTCAAGCCGGCGCCGCCGCAAGCGGCCTTCACCCAAAGCACGCAATTCTTCGAGGCTTCCATGTATCTCGGCATCGATATCGGCACCTCCGCTGTCAAGACGGTGCTCGTCGACGACGTGCAGCAGGTGGTCGCCTCGCACAGCGCGCCGCTGGAAGTGTCGCGACCGCAGCCGGGCTTCTCGGAACAGGACCCGGACGCCTGGGTCGCGGCGACCTTCGCCACCATCGATGCCCTGAAGGCGAGCCATCCGCGCGAGCTGGCTGCGGTGACCGGCGTCGGCCTCTCCGGCCATATGCATGGGGCGACGCTGCTGGGCGCTGACCACAGGCCGCTGCGCCCCTGCATCCTTTGGAACGACGGTCGCTCAGCCGCCGAATGCCGTCTGCTCGAGGAGCGTTGGCCGGCGTTGCGCGCAGTCACCGGCAACAAGGCGATGCCGGGCTTCACCGCGCCGAAGCTGGTCTGGGTAGCCCGGCATGAACCGGCGGTCTTCGCGCGGACCTCTCTGGTGTTGCTGCCCAAGGCCTATGTGCGCCTCGTGCTGACGGGCGAGGCGATCGAGGACATGTCGGATGCCGCCGGCACGCTCTGGCTCGACGTCGCCCGACGCGACTGGTCGGAGGATGCTCTCGCGGCCACCGGCCTGACGCGGACGCAAATGCCGCGCCTGGTCGAAGGATCGGCCCCGGGCGGGCGGTTGCGCGCCGATCTGGCAGAGCGCTGGGGCATGGCGACGAGGCCGGTGGTGGCCGGCAGCGCCGGCGACAACGCCGCCGGCGCGGTCGGCCTGGGCGCGATCCGTCCTGGATCGGCCTTCGTATCGCTCGGCACTTCGGGCGTGCTCTGGGCAACCACGGACCGCTTCGCCCACAATCCCGAGCGGGCCGTGCACGCCTTCTGCCACGCCGTGCCGGCAACCTGGCACCAGATGGGCGTGATCCTGTCGGCCGCCTCGTGCCTGGCCTGGGCGGCAGGCGTGCTCGGCGCCAGGGAGGGAGAACTCCTGGCTCCGTTGGGAGACAGGCCGCGGGCGCCGTCCCCCGTCCGCTTCCTGCCCTATCTTTCCGGGGAGCGAACACCGCACGACGACGCGGCCATTCGGGGCGTGTTCGCCGGCCTCGGACATGAGACCGGACGCGACGCTTTGGTGCAGGCGGTGCTGGAGGGTGTCGCCTTCGCCTTTGCCGACTGCCGGGATGCCTTGGCCGCCGCAGGCACCGCCATCCGCGAGGCGGACGTCATCGGCGGCGGTTCGCGCTCGCGCTTCTGGATCGCAGTGCTTGCGAATGTGCTGGGCATCCCGCTCCATCGCCTTGCCGAAGGCGAGACCGGAGGCGCTTTCGGCGCGGCCCGGCTCGGACGCCTCGCGGCTACGGGCGAGGCTCCGGAGACCGTCTGCACGCCGCCGCAACGGGTGGAAACCATCGAGCCGGATGCAGAACTTCACCAGGCCTATGCGCAGGCGCTGGACGCCTGGCGCAAGCTCTATCCGGCCATGGCGGCCGTCGAATAGGCAGTGCCGGGAGGCCGCTCCGGACGGACGACCTCCCATTATGTCGGATCAGCCCGAGATGATGAAATCCGAGGCTGACAGGGTGGGGCGATTGGCAAGCTGCAGGAACAGCTCGGCAGCACCGCCCCCCTGGCCGTCGGCGTCGTAGTAGAGATTGCCGCTCGTGGTGTTGTAGAGGAACACGCCGCCGGAATGGCCGACCGAGGACGGGTTCGATCCGCTGACCAGATCGACGGTTCCGCCAGCCACGAGACCACCGCCGAAAGCCGACGCATAAATCTCCAGCTTGTCGACACCGCGCGTGAAGTCGGTGATGACATCGTCACCGGCCGAACTCGGGGCGCGGTCGAAGACGAAGGTGTCGCTGCCGGAGCCGCCGGTCATGCGGTCGTCGCCCGTGCCGCCGATCAGCCGATCATTGCCGGCCCCGCCGAGCAGGGTGTCGTTGCCGGCTCCGCCCGAGATCGTGTCCGCTCCCTTGCCGCCGAACAGCACGTCGGAATAGCTGGTGCCGTCCACCGTCTGGGCCGTGGTCGAGGCTCGGAAGATGAAGCGGGTTGCGGTCAGATCATCGAGCAGGACGTTCCTGACCGTGATGCTCTCGCTGGAGCCGTCGTAGCCGAGTGTGATCACCACGTCCTGGCCGACCTGTTTCATGAACGGCGTCAGGCTGGCGAGGTCGGATATCCCCAGGCCCGACACGTCGATGCGGTCGCCCGCGCCGAAATCGGCGATGGTGTCGCGGCCGAATTCACGGGCGTCGTAGACGAAGGTGTCGCTGCCCGAACCGCCCATCAGCCAGTCGTCGCCGGCGCCGCCGATCAGCTTGTCGCTGCCGGCCCCGCCGGCCAGGCTGTCATTGCCGGCCCCGCCCGAGACCGTGTCCGAGCCCTTGCCGCCGAACAGCACGTCCGAATAGGCGGTGCCCGTCACCGTCTTCGCCGTCGTCGAGGCGTTGAAGATGAACCGCGTGTAGGGCAGCGATTCGACCGTCGTGTTCCTGATCGTGATCGACTCGGCGGAGCCGTCGTAGCCGAGCGTGATCACGACGTCCTGGCCGACCTGCTTCATGAACGGCGTCAGGCTGGCGAGGTCGGACACGCCCAGGCCCGACACGTCGATCTTGTCGCCCGCGCCGAAGTCGGCGACGGTGTCGCGGCCGAATTCACGGGCGTTGTAGACGAAGGTGTCGGCCCCCGTGCCGCCCATCAGCCAATCGTCGCCGGCGCCGCCGATCAGCTTGTCGTTGCCGGCGCCGCCGGCCAGGCTGTCATTGCCGGCCCCGCCCGAGACCGTGTCCGAGCCCTTGCCGCCGAACAGCACGTCCGAATAGGCGGTGCCCGTCACCGTCTTCGCCGTCGTCGAGGCGTTGAAGATGAACCGCGTGTAGGGCAGCGATTCGACCGTCGTGTTCCTGATCGTGATCGACTCGGCGGAGCCGTCGTAGCCGAGCGTGATCACCACGTCCTGGCCGACCTGCTTCATGAACGGCGTCAGGCTGGCGAGGTCGGACACGCCGAGGCCCGACACGTCGATCTTGTCGCCCGCGCCGAAGTCGGCGACGGTGTCGCGGCCGAATTCACGGGCGTTGTAGACGAAGGTGTCGGCCCCCGTGCCGCCCATCAGCCAATCGTCGCCGGCGCCGCCGATCAGCTTGTCGTTGCCGGCGCCGCCGGCCAGGCTGTCATTGCCGGCCCCGCCCGAAACCGTGTCCGAGCCACGGCCGCCGAACAGCACGTCGCCATAGGCCGTTCCGCTCACCGTGCGCGGCGCGGTCGAGGAGGCGAAGACGAAGCGCGTCGACGTCAGGTCGTCGAGCGAGACGTTCTTCAGCGTGATCGATTCGGTCGTACCGTCATAGACCAGCGAGATCACGACGTCGGCACCGACCTGCTGCATGAACGGCAGCAGGCTGGCGAGGTCGGACACGCCCAGGCCCGACACGTCGATGCGGTCGTCGGCGCCAAAGTCGGTAATGGTGTCACGGCCGAAATTCCGCGCATCATAGACAAAGACGTCGCTGCCTCCGCCGCCGGTGAGCACGTCGTTGCCGCCGCGCCCGATGAACCGGTCATTGCCTGCGCCGCCGATGAGAGTGTTTGCGTTGTCGTCGCCGGTATAGGTGGTCACACTGCGCTCCCAATCATCAAGAAACAGAATCGATCGAACTGGAAAGCTGAGTGGTAATCACAACTCCCGATCGCAGGCAAGTCGATCATTCGACGTTCCTCCTGGATATGGATAGTAAAGCATCCAATCCGGAAAGATGCAAACAAACTATCCGAGAGGATGAAGGCTCCCTCTATCAATGATTTCGATGCCATCAATCCTTACCCCTCGGAGCGCCTGACCGATAGGAAGTCTTCGTAATTGTACTGAATTCCCCCTTGAAAATCGCGCCCCGCAGCATCGATCTGCTGGGCGAGGAATAGTGGGCGACCCGTTCCGCAACGGCCGACATCATGCTCCGCCGCTCGAACTCAACGGCGGTCAGAAAACCACGCAGCGACGATGGTGTTCCCCGGGGAACAGTCGTCCCAGCAAAAACCTACGGCCTGCCCTTTATAGAAGCCTCATCGGCCGAGGCGCGCAGAGCCTGTGCCGTCGCAGCCGAACTTCATGCCGGCTGCGACGGTTGCTCGGGATCTTGCCGGACCCGCCTTACTTACGACCGCGGACCGATGCCGCTGTCCCGCACGATCAACACGCGCGTGTCGTCACCGCCGATACCGAAATCATTGTCGTTGATCAGCACCAGGTTGCCGTCGGCATCGAGCGTCATGCCCTCGATCTTGGTGGGATAGGGCGAATTGCCGAGCGAAGAGGCGATCAGCCGCTCCGTCTTCTCGACAGGGGAGATTCCGGCTGCCTTGAGGTCGGTCGTCTGCTCGAGGGAGGGGCTGGTGTCGGCATCGTCCCAGCGCGTGCCCAGGATGTTGGTAGCGCCGTCCAGGCTGATCTCGAAAATCTTGGCGATCTGGTCGGTGCGCTCGTCGACGGCAAAGTGCTCCTTGCCAAGGTTCAGCATCTCGCTGATCCGCAGCGAAGACGGCTTGGAGGCGTCGGTGGCGCCGAGAGCCTTGAAGGCCTGCCAGCCGTCGAGGGTGTAGACATATTCGGCCACGGGCATCAGCGTGGTGGCGCCGTCGGCGGCCTTGCCCAGCTCCAGCTTGAGCAGGCGGGTGTTGACCGCAGCGTTGTAGGCCTTGCCGTCCGGATTGGCGAGCGGGTTCTGCACCAGTGTGTGGAGGAAGCGCCCATCGTCGGACAAGGCGAGCGATTCGAGGCCACGGTTGGAGTTGCGCTTGGCGAAGATCGCCGGCAGGCTGCCCACCACCGGATAGTCGGCGCCGGCAAAGTCTGCCTCGGTACCGGCGGGAACGAAGCGGCGCACAACGACGCCGTCGGCGGACACCTCGACCAGGCCGGTGGCGTTTTCCTCGGCGATGAAGAAGCGGCCATCCGGCAGGCGCACCAAGCCCTCGGCATCGATGGCGTTGGGGTCGGTCTGCAGTGGCTGGCCGGTGCCGTCGCGCCCCTTGTCCGTCTTGGCCACCTTCAGCGGGTTGAGCAGGCCGGAGATCGGCTTGCCGCCGGGAGTCCTGAGCGCGATGGTATTGACGACGGCGAAGCTCCCGGCAGCCGGATCGAGCTTCGCCTCGTAAATCGCCGTCTGGGAAGCCGGCGTCGGGTAAAGCCGCCCCTCGCCTGCCTTCCGACCTTCGACCGCCGGACAGGCGGCCTCCGGCTCGATGCCGAGCACGTCCTTGGCCTCGTCGCAGGTGAAGTTCGCGCCACGGTCGGTGAGGCCGAAGACCGTCCCGGTGGTGGACCTGGGATCGCGGAACAGCGCCGAGCCGAAGCCGACGGTGAGATGCAAGGTCTTGGCACCGGGCACGGGCGGGGTGAAATCGCCGACGGCCAACGCCGGCGCCGTGAGGACGGTCACGGTTTCCGCTGCGGCGGGGGTAGCAAGAAGGCTCGCGGTTGCGAGGAGAAGAAGCTGGCGCATCATTGTCGTCCGCAGTGACGGCGCTGCATGCGCCGGGCAAATTTGGGGTAAGAGGCGGGGATGACAATGCGATGACAGGCTTTTGGACGCCGACCGGGCCTCCGGCGAGAGCAATGGAATGAAGGTATGAACGACGATATCCCTTTCGAGCGCACGCCCCCCGTCGCTGGACAGATAGAGGCGGTCTCGGCCGGGTTGCGCCGGATCGTGGCGCCGAATGCCGGCCCGTTCACCTTCACGGGCACCTGCAGCTACATCGTCGGGCATGGCCGGGTGGCGATCGTCGATCCCGGCCCGGACGATCCGGACCATGTCGCTCGCCTCCTGGCGGCCGTGCGGGGCGAGAGCGTCGAGGCGGTGATCGTCACGCACACGCATCGGGACCATTCACCCGCGGCCCGGGCCGTCGCGGCGGCAACCGGCGCCAGGACCTACGGCGCCGGCCCGCATCGCAGCGCCCGGCCGCTACAGCTCGGCGAAGTCAATCCGCTCGACGCCAGCGCCGACCATGAATTCGTCCCCGAGACCGAGCTCGGCGACGGCGACGCGGTCACCGGCCCCGGCTGGACGCTGCAGGCGCTGGCGACACCCGGCCACTGCGCCAACCACCTCGCTTTCGCCCTGGCCGAGGACGAGTTGCTCTTGTCAGGCGACCATGTCATGGCCTGGTCGACCTCGATCGTGGCACCGCCGGACGGCGCCATGGGCGACTATATGGAGTCCCTGCAGAAGCTGGTCCGGCGATCGGAGCGGCGCTACTTCCCCGGACACGGCGGCCCGGTAACCTCTCCCCAGGCCTTCGTCCGTGGACTGATCACCCATCGGCGAATGCGCGAGGCTTCGATCCTCAGGGCGATCGACGATGGAGAGCGCGTCATTCCGGCCATCGTGGCCCGCGTCTACGAAGGCCTGCGGCCGGAACTCCTCGGCGCGGCGGCGCTGAACACCCTGGCGCACCTGGAGGATTTGTGTGCCCGCGGCGTTGTGCGGACGGACGGCCCGGCAGCCATGAACGGGCAATTCGCGCCGGCGGGGTGAAGGCTCCGGCCTGTCGGGAGACTCCGGCCTAAATCCAGTCCGCCCGCCCGTCGCGGTAGATGATCAGCTTGCCCTGCCAGATGGGCGCGTCGGCGGCCTCCTCCGGCGCCATGCCGGTGAGAATGACGAACAGCACCCGAGCGACGCCGCCGTGGCTGACGACGATGGTGTCACGATCGATGCTGGGCAGCCAGCCGCCGATGCGGTCACGCAACATGGCATAGCTTTCGGCGCCGCCTGGCGGGACATAGCCCCATTTGTCGGCAAAGCGGGCCTCGACGCCGGCATTGTCGACGCGCCGCAACTCCTTCCAGGTGTGGCCCTCCCAAGCGCCGAAGGTCAGTTCCTTCAGCCGCTCGTCGGTGCGATAGTAGGTCGGGTGCAGGCCGATGGCGTCCCGCGCACGCTCGGCCGTTTCGCGGGTGCGCGACAAAGGACTGACCAGCCAGGGCAATTCCTCAGCCCTCACGCCGGCATCGCGGAGCTTGCGCCCGGCCTCCTCGGCCTGCACGCGGCCGACATCGTTGAGGGGAATGTCGGACTGCCCCTGCAGGCGCCCCTCGACGTTCCAGTCCGTCTCGCCGTGGCGGATGAAATAGAGAACAGGCACGGTGATCCGCTTGCTGGGAGACTGAGGAATCGAAACGGGCGCTCAGCGCACATCGATGACGTAGAGGCGCTTCCAGAACTCGCCATTCTGCCACACGATCTCGACACTGACCGTGTCGGAGCCCTTGTAGTCGGCTTTGGCGGTGTAGCGCAGCACCCTGCCCGGCACGCGCCGATTGTTGCAGACGGACCGGATATTGTCCTTGCCGTAGACTGGGAAGTCGGTGCCGGAGATGACGGCCGCCTTGCCTCCGGCCGGCTTCTCGACGATGCGGAACTCCGGCTTCTCGTTGCTGCTGCAGTCGGGATTGATGTCGTAGAAACGATCGAGATTGATTGTCCCGCCGGAAAACACCGTCTTCTTGTAGCTCTCGAAGTTGACCTGGTCCTCGGCCAGGGCCGGGCCGGCCGCCAGAGCCGCTGTCATACCGAGAAGAGCCAGGATCCGCCGGGTCATGAGAGTTCTCCTAACGGGTTGCGGAAGTCCCCTCCGGCGCGGTGCCCTTGCCGGCTGCCGCGTACCGATCCGCCATCACTCCTTGCCGGCGACACTGATATCCGGAGCGTCGGGATTCTTCATGCCGACGATGTGGTAGCCGGCATCGACGTGGTGCATCTCGCCAGTGACGCCGCGCGACATATCCGACAACAGATAGGCAGCCGACTCGCCGACCTCGTCGATCGTCACGGTGCGCCGCAGCGGCGCATTGTATTCATTCCACTTCAGGATGTAGCGGAAGTCGCCGATGCCGGAGGCGGCGAGCGTCTTGATCGGCCCGGCCGAGATGGCGTTGACGCGGATGCCCTGCTGTCCGAGGTCGGCCGCGAGGTACCGCACCGAGGCTTCGAGCGCGGCCTTGGCGACGCCCATGACGTTGTAGTGCGGCATCCATTTCTCGGCACCGTAATAGGTCAGCGTCAGCAGCGAGCCGCCGTCGCTCATCAGCTTCTCCGCCCGCTGGGCCACCGCGGTCAGCGAGTAGCAGCTGATCAGCATGGTCTTGGTGAAATTGTCCTCGGTCGTCTCGAGGTAGCGGCCGTCAAGCTGGTCCTTGTCGGAGAAGGCGATGGCATGCACGAGGAAATCGAGCCTGCCCCATTTGTCCCTCAACGTCTCGAACACAGCGTCGATCGACGCACCGTCGGTGACGTCGCAATGGCCGGCGACGATGGCGTCGAGCTCGGCGGCCAGCGGTTCGACCCGTTTACGCAGGGCATCGCCCTGATAGGTCAGCGCCAGTTCGGCGCCGTGCGCCTTGCAAGCCTTGGCGATGCCCCAGGCGATGGAACGATTGTTTGCCACGCCCATGATCAGGCCGCGCTTGCCGGCCATCAAACCGCTTGTCGTCATTCCGTGACTGCCATGTTCGCACCTGGAAACAGCGGGGTGACTGCAGCGCAGCTGCGTTTCCAAACAGATCCGAGTGTTCCGGGCTGACGGCCCATACCGGACCGTCAGCCCGGAACACTCGTTGGTTCAATGCTTTGCATTGTGCTTCCGACACAGCGACCAGAATCGGGCGTCGGAAACACAACACTAGGGAGCGGCATGAATACCGGAAGCTTGGTCGGCATGGAAGTGCGGAAACGGCCTTGCAGTCCGCCGGCTCGCACGTGAGGCCAAGCTCCCGGATTTGCCGATGCCGCCTGCCCACCCCACGGGCCGATCACCGCCCACTCGCGTCCCATACCGCCGAGCGGGCCGGGAACGCTCCGCCGGTCCCGTGGTTCAGACGTGCTGGCCGCCGTTGATGGCGATCTCGGCGCCGTTCACATAGGAGGACTGGTCGGTGCACAGGAAATAGATGGTCTTGGCCACCTCGTCCGGAGTGCCCAGGCGCCGCATCGGGATCTGCGCCACGATCTTCTCTGTGCCGGGGGAAAGGATCGCCGTGTCGATCTCGCCGGGGGCGATGGCGTTAACGCGGATGCCGCGCGGCGCAAAGTCCGAAGCCATCTCGCGGGTCAGCGCCGCCAGGGCTGCCTTGGACGTGGAGTAGGCCGCGCCGGCGAAGGGATGCACCCGGCTGCCGGCGATCGAGGTGACGTTGACCACGGAGCCCTTTGCCGCCGCCAGTTCCTCGATCAAGCCGCGCGCCAGCATGATCGGCGCGAAGAAGTTCACCTGGAAGACCCATTGCCAGTCGGCGACGCTGGTCTCGATCGTGCCGAGACGCGAGCCCCCCGATCCCTTGGGCGAGATTGCCGCATTGTTGACGAGGGCGTGCAGGTGGCCGCCGTCGATACGCCGCTTGATCTCCCCGATGGCCTCGTCGGTGTTGTTGGGATCGGCGAGATCGACCTGGATATGGTCCTCCGGTCCCGCCTCCCACGGACACTCCTCCGGGAAAGCGTGGCGGGAGCAGGTGAGAACCCGCCAGCCTGCCGCGGAAAAGCGTTTGACCGTTGCGTGGCCGATGCCGCGCGAGGCGCCGGTGAGGAGCATGGTGCGGCGAGGGTGGTTGGCTGTGGTGCTCATCAGCGATAGGTCGTCTGCTGCGGCGCAAAAATCAAGCACGCCGAACGCTGTCGGCTGCGACTGGTGGTCCTATGGGTCTCCCAGGCCGAGGTCAAGCTGCTCCGGCCCCGGCTCATCCGGCCTGTCGAAGCTCGACAGGGTCACACCGAGCAGCCGGATGCCGGCGACCGGCGGAAACACCGTCCTCACCAGGCCGGCGCTGATCTCGTGCAGAGCCTGCCGGGAAGCGATGGCGGCCGACAGGGTGCGGCTGCGGGTGACCAGCCGGAAATCGGCATAGCGGATCTTGACGGTCACCGTGCGGCCCAAGGCCCCGGTCTTCTCGCACCAGCTCCAGACTTCGTCGGCCATCGCCGCCACCCCCGCCTCGATCTCGGCCGGCTCGGTCAGGTCGTCGGCGAAGGTGGTCTCCGACCCCGCGGACTTGCGCGGCCGATCAGGCACGACGGGACGGTCATCCTCGCCGCGGGCGATGGCGTGATACCAGGGACCGGACTTGCCGAAATGCTGCTGCAGGAAGGCCAGGGACTGACGGCGCAGATCCGCCCCGGTGAAAATGCCGAGCCGGTTCATCCTCTCGGCCGTCACCGGCCCGACTCCATGGAACCGGCCGACCGGCAGGCCTTCTACAAAGGCCGGTCCCATCGCCGGGGTGACGACGAACTGGCCGTTGGGCTTGCGCTGGTCCGAGGCGAGCTTGGCCAGGAACTTGTTGTAGGAAATCCCGGCAGAGGCCGTGAGCCCGGTTTCCGCAAGGATCCTGGAGCGGATCTCGGTCGCCGTGGCCGATGCGGTGGCGATGCCACGGCGATTCGCGGTCACGTCGAGATAGGCTTCGTCGAGCGAGAGCGGCTCCACCAACTCGGTATAGTCGATCAGGATCGCCCGGATCTGGCGCGAAACCGCGCGATAGACGTCGAATCGCGGCGTGATGAACACCAGTTCCGGGCATCTGCGCAGCGCCGTCGCCGAGGGCATCGCCGAGCGCACGCCGAAGGCTCGTGCCTCGTAGCTCGCCGCAGCGACGACGCCGCGCTTGGCGGCATGGCCGACGGCCACCGGCCGGCCGCGCAGGGCGGGGTCGTCGCGCTGCTCGACCGACGCGTAGAACGCGTCCATGTCGACATGGATGATCTTGCGGATCCGGGCCTCGGTCATGGCAGGGGGCATTGTATCAGGGTCGAACGGAAGGAGAACCGCACCCCGCCCATCCTCGCCTCAGTCCGGGCGCCGCAGCTTGGCAAACCGCTTGGCAAGGCGTTCGCGCTTCAGACGCGACAGCCGGTCGATCCAGAAGACGCCGTCGAGCTGGTCGATCTCATGCTGGAAGCAGACGCCCAGCAAGCCGTCCGCCTCCTCGACCCGTTCGGCACCGTCCAGGTCGCGATAGCGCACGCGCACGCGAGCGGGGCGATCGACCTGCTCGCTCACGCCGGGCATGGCGATGCTCCCCTCCTCATGGCGGGCCGTCTCGGCCGAGGCCCATACGATCTCGGGGTTGACGCAGGCCCGCACCATCTCCTCCCCGGGTAGTGCGATTACGATCAGCCGTCGGGCCACCCCGATATGGGGGGCGGCGATGCCGATGCCCGGCGCCGCGCGCATGGTGTCGAGGAGATCGGCGGCCAGAGTGCGGGTCTCCGCATCGAGAGCCGTGACGGCTTCGGCCGGTGCGCGCAAGCGCGGATCAGGAAACTGCAGGATCGTCCGTATTGTCATGGTCCTCCCCTCGACCGTCCCGGCCGGCGCCCTGGGATAGCGGACATCACGGCGTCCGTGAACGCGCCGGCATGCCAATCGCACCTCGCACGCCTGTGCTCTCGGGAACTCGGCTCGCTGGGAGGGTACTATAGCGTGTCGGCCGCTGAGGCCTGCCGACATCCGGGATGGCCCATGTGAGGATCGAGACGATGCGGCTTTTCCTGGCGGCAGCCATGTTGACCCTGGCCGGATCGGCCGGGGGACAAATCTCGGCCGGCGACGCCCCCTTCGGCTTCAAGGCCGGAAGCGATCCGCTCTCCTACGAGGGGTGCATGAAGTTCCCCGAGCAGCCCGGCTCCTTCGTCTGCCTGAGAGCGCCGCAGCCTCATCCCGACGCCTATGCCTACGTGCTCAGCGCATCCAAGGAGACGGGCATCTGCAACATCCTGGCCGATTTCCGGGTCGGCACCAAGGGCGAGGCCGTCGACAGCCAGTCCGTCATCGCCAAGACCGAGGGCCTGCTTGGCCAGATGCAGACGCTCTACGGGAAATACGAGAAGGGGGCGAGCGCCCTCGGCAAGTCGCCACGATACAGATGGGGCCGCGATGTCGGCTCGACCTTGCCGGACTCGATCAACCGCGCCTTCGTGACGGGACCGGTCACGGGCGACAACGGCCCGTATGCCATGGTCAGCTTCGCGCTTCTGGACGGCGGCACCTGCGTCGAGGCGATCCGGCGCGAGGCGACAAGCGGGGTCCCGGCCGGCAAGCCGCAGAAGCCGGCAAACTGAACGAAGCCAAGGCCGCATGGCCGGATCCAACCGGCAATGATCAGGTGATCGTCGGCTCCGGCATCAGAAGACGAATGAACGCGCGCTCCGCCTGGGTGACATAGCGTTCCTTGTGCCGCAAGGCGAAGAAGCGCCGCTGCGGCAGCTCGACATCGATCCGTGCCAGGGTGCCGGCCCGCAGCGAGCCGGCCGCGACCAGTTCCGACAGCGCCGTCACGCCGGCGCCCGCCTCGACCGCTGCACGGACGGACTCGTTGGACGGCAATTCCAGCACGACGCTCAGGTCGTCGGGGCGGACGCCAAGGTCCGGCAGCGCCGCCTCGAAGATCGAACGGGTACCGGACCCCGGCTCGCGCAGGACCCACTCGGCCTTGGGGAAGGCCGAGGCCGGGTCGGACAGGCCGCCGGCCCACGGATGGCTCGGCGGAGCCACCAGGATGAGCCTGTCCTCGGCCACGGGCTCGATCGACAGCGCGGGATCGTCGACCTCGCCCTCGACGAAGCCGACATGGGCGTCTCCCTCGTGCACCATGGCCGCGACGGTGGTGGTGTTGCCGATCGCCAGCTTCACAGAGATGCCGGGATGGAGCCTGCGATAACGATGGATGAAGCGCGGCAGCCAGTAGTTCGCCACGGTCTGGCTGGCAGCCAGGACGATCGTGCCGCGCTTGAGGCCGGCAAGGTCGGCCAGCACCGTCTCGGCCGCCGCGGCTCGGGCGAGAACCGCTCTCGCCTCGGTCAGGAACAGGCGCCCGGCCTCCGTCAGGACGATGCGTCGGCCGACCCGATCGAACAGCTTGGCGGCATGACGCGCTTCGAGCGCGGCAATGGCCGCGCTCGTCGCCGACTGGGTCAGATTGAGGGCACGCGCAGCCAACGTGACGTGCTCGCGCTCGGCGACCGCCACGAAGATGCGTAACTGCTCCAATGTCATGCCGTCCCCATGATCTTGATCAGCGTCAGGCTGAAGCCGGCGACGAACAGGAAGGCGGCCAGGCCGAGCAACAGTGGACGGATGCCCTTGGCGCGCAGCTTGCGGATATCGGTCTCCAGGCCCATCGCCGCCAGCGCCATGGCGAGCAGAAAGCCGGTTGCCGTGACCAGGACCGCCTTGGCCTCGGCCGGCAGCGCCACCACGCTGTTGAGGCCGACGAGCGCAACGAAGCCGAGCACGAACCAGGGCATTGGCGGCCTCGCCTGGGTGCCGCTCCGACCGGCGCGACGCGCCCGTCGCGCCGCGAACAGGCCGAGGCCGATCACCGTCGGGGCCAGCATCATCACCCGCGACAGCTTGGCAACCGTACCGAACTCCCCGGCCTCGCGTCCATCCTGGAAGGCGGCGGCGACCACCTGGGCGATCTCGTGGATCGAGGCTCCCGCCCACAGGCCGTAAGCGTGCGCGTCGAGATGCAGCAGCGCCGGCAGCAGCGGATAGACGAACATGGCGAGCGAGCCGAACACGGTCACACAGGCCACGGCATAGGCGACATCTTCGTCGTGGGCAGCCGTCACCGTGTTGGTGGCGATGACCGCGGAAGCGCCGCAGATCGACGTGCCGGCGGCGATCAGCTCGGCGAGCCCACGCTCGACCCCAAGCAGCCGGCCGAACCCGACAGTGAACAGGAACGTGCCGGCCAGGGTGAGCACGATGACGCCGATACCGCTCGCTCCGACGGCGACGACCTGCTGCGCCGTCAGTTGCAGACCAAGGAGCACGATGGCGAAGCGCAGCACCTTGCGCAGCGCCACCATGACGCCGGGCTTGGCACGGGCCGGCATGCCGACCAGGTTGTGGACCAGCATGCCGATGACGATCGCCAGAATCATCGGGCTGAAGGTCGACACGCCTGGAATCTGACGCAAGGCATAGGCGACCGCGGCGATCGTCGCGGTCAGGGCCAAACCAGGCCAGATGCCGGCGCGACGCGGCACAGGGCTCGCGGCATCGATCGTGGCGGGCGGCCGCGGGGAAGTGGTCGGGGTGAGTGCGTTCATGGCCGGTGTCTCATCGTGTCGGCGCACAATCGCGGGGTTTGATCAATCGATCCAACGCATTGTATCTGTTCAACCGTTCGTTTTTATCGATTGATTACAGTAGAATCTCCCGCCATCCGGCGCGTCCGTCAGCGCGATTGCCAGAGCCGCTCGTCGAAGGTGAATGGCCGGATCGAGGCGATCGCGACGGCGGCGGCATCCGGATGGGTCGGATCGATCAGCACGTTGCGGCTTTCCGGGACGATCACGGACGGGACTCGCAGCAGGGCGGAGCGGCGTGAGGCCAGCCAGGCGTTTCCGGCCGCGATCGTATCGGCCGGCAGGCCATCGAGATCCTCGACCTTGTCGGCCGGCGCCTCGATCGCCACCAGCACATAGTCGTCCGGCAAGAGATCCCAGGAGAGGTCGAGATGGACGCGCACTTCGAGCACGGCCAGGGCCGCCGTCTCGGCGGTGTAGACGACGGAGCGGCCGGGCGCGTTCCAGCGCCCGCCATGGAGCCGCGCCCCCTCGCCGGAGAGGTCGGCGAAGGGGCGACGACAGATCCGCCAAAGCAGCATCAGGCGGCGAGGCCGTGGTCGATGCGGGCGAGCAGTTGCTCGACCTCGCGGCTGCCCTCGGTGGTGTCGAGCAGCGAGATCGGCGCGTCGCCTTCCAGCGCGACCGTCGGACGCCTCAGCCAGCGCGCGGCCTTCTCCTGGGAGCCGAAGGTCTCTTCGGCGGCCGCGATGATGCGGACCACCCGGATCAGCCGGTCCGACTGCTCGGGCGTGAGCGTGCCGATCTTGCGGCGATGGCTGAGCGTCTTGCGCGGCAAGACGATGCGATCGACCTCCGCCAGAGTGAGACGGCCCGAGTTCATGAGTTGCTCGACGCCGGCGACGGGAAGTCCGCGCCGGGTCGCGTCGATGGCGGCGCGACGGCTGCTGCCGGCAAGCCCGGGAATGGCATCGGCCCGCATCAGGCCGATGGCTGCGGATGAAGCCATGACACCCTCCTGGCGATATGCCCGCAATATAAGGGCACCTGGCCACACCGGCAAGGGCGCCCGTATCGCCCCCTTCCCTCGTCAGCGCCTCAGCGTCAGGGGTAGAGTCGCTCCTTGGTCCAGGCACCGCCGTCGCCGTGCCGGAACACCACCCGATCGTGCAGACGGAACGGCCGATCGTGCCAGAACTCGATCTGCGCCGGCAGCACCCGGAACCCCGTCCAGTAAGACGGGCGCGGGATGTCGCCGATGGCGTAGCGGGCAGTGTAGGCAGCGACGGCCTTTTCCAGGGCAAAACGGCTCTCGAGCGGCCGCGACTGCTGCGAGGCCCAGGCGCCGATGCGGCTGCCGCGCGGGCGGCTGGCATAATACTCGTCCGCCTCCGCGTCGGTGACCCGTTCGACCGGCCCGCGCACCCTGACCTGCCGGGCAAGGCTCTTCCAATGGAACAGCAGTGCCGCCTTCATCGCCCCGGAGAGTTCGCGGCCCTTGGCGCTTTCCGTGTTGGTGTAGAAGACGAAGCCGCGCTCGTCGAAGCCCTTGAGCAGCACCATGCGCACGTCCGGCAGCCCTGCCGCATCGACGGTGGCGAGCGCCATGGCATTGGGATCGTTCGGCTCGCTCGCCCGCGCCTCCTCCATCCAGGCCGCGAACAGCCGGAACGGTTCCGGCGCCGCGGTGAAGTCCCCCGGGTCCAGGCGCGAGTCACCTTCCGTTAACGTGGCTCCAGCAACATCTGCTTGCAATTTCGTCATCAGGTCGGCTCCGGCGTGTTCCGCGTATCAGTTTTCGAAGCCGTGTATAGCGCGCGCGGAGCGCGATGCGTAACCCTTGCGTCGGCGGTGGCGCTCGGACTGGGCGGGTGTGCGCTCTCGGTGCCGCTCGGCCCGATCTTCGGCTCCGCCGACAATGACGTGACCGGCTCGATCATCCCGCGCGACGGACGCTTTTCCAACAACATGACCGACGCCGACTGGGCCCGGGCGAAGGGCGCCGTGCAGACGGCGCTCGACCCGGCCAACGCCGGCAAGGCCGCAGCCTGGGACAATCCCGAAAGCGGCCTCAAGGGCACCGTCACGCCTGTCGCCGGCGCCTTCGCCGAGGCGGACCGCACCTGCCAGGCCTTCATCGCCACGCTGATCGAAGGCACCGACACCCATTGGTACCAGGGCAATGCCTGCCAGGCCGACGGCGCGGCCTGGACCATCACCGGCGCCACGCCGTGGACGCCGCCCAAGGCGCCCTAAGCAGGTTCTCTCGAACCTGCTTACACTTTTAAGTCTGGGCAGCATCGATTCTGCAGTGAAAATGCAAAATCGATCGTGGCGAGAGCCACGAGAACCTGCTCAGCCGAGCCTGCCGCAGTGAAGCAAGATTGCCAACCTGCCATAGCCGGGTCAGGATAGCCTTCGTTCCCAACAACCGGGATACGTGGCGACTGTCCGGGCGGCGTGACTGCACGGGCAGCGGACCGGGATACCCGGCCGCCCCCTACGCGAGGCCGAAAATGCAGACGTCGATCAACAATATCCAGGAATCCCTGGCGCTCGTGCAGTGGATGCCTCTCGGCGGCGTGTTTCCGTCCCGAGACCCCGGAGTGGGCTCGGGCGACATCCCCCTCGGGGCGATCCGAACCTTCGCCGGCAGCTTTGTACCAAATGGCTCAGCCGATGCCGATGGCCGCCTCATGTCCATCGCCCAGAACATGGCGCTGTTCAGCCTGCTCGGCACCACCTATGGCGGCGACGGCCGGACGACCTTCGCCTTGCCCGACCTTGATGCTCTGACGGCGATCGGCGTGGGACAGGGGCCGGGCCTGACCGACCACCTCCTCGGAGAGACGGCGGGCACGCCGACGCTGGATCTGACCCGCGGCCAGATGCCGCCGCGACTCGGCGGCGGCAACGCCCCGATCGACAATCTCGGCCCGTCGCTGACGGTCACCCATATCATCCGCGTCAACGGCCTGTTTCCCAGCCCGAGCGGGGGCGGCACCAACTTCATCGGAGAGGTCGTCAAATTCGCCGGCAACTTCGTCCCGGGCGGCTACATGGAGGCCGCGGGGCAAATCCTGCCGATCAGCGGCAATGAGACACTTTTCAACCTCATCGGCACCACCTATGGCGGCGATGGCGTCACCACCTTCGCCCTGCCGGATCTGCGCGGCCGCAATATCGTCGGGGCGACGGTCGACACGCCGGTCGGATCCCTGGTCGGCCAGGAGCATGTGACGCTCACCAATGGGCAGATCCCGGGGGCTGCGGGCGGCGGCGACAACCCCTTCGACAATCGCGGGCCGGGCCTTGCCATGACCTGCATGATCGCGCTCCAAGGGATCTTTCCTCCGCGCGACGGCGGGGGAGGAGCCCCGTCCGACCAGCCCTATCTGGGCGAGATCGCGACGTTCGCCGGGAATTTCGCACCGCGTGGCTGGGCCAAATGCGAGGGCCAACTCCTGCCGATCGCCCAGAACCAGGCCCTGTTCTCGCTGCTCGGCACCACCTATGGCGGCGACGGCCGCGTCACCTTCGCCCTGCCGGATCTACGCGGCCGCACCATCATCGGCTCGGACGACAGCCTGCCGCCTGGCACCATCCTCGGCAGCAATAACGGGCATGTCGAGATGTCCGATATCCCAGGCCTCGACTATGCCGGGAGCAATGCCGGCGAGACGCTCTATGGCGGCGGCAATGACGACAAGCTCCACGGCCTGGGTGGCGACGACACGCTGATCGGCAATGCCGGCGACGACATTCTCGTCGGCGACTGGGGCGCCGACACGATGATCGGCGGCACCGGCAACGACACCTACTACGTCGACAATGCCGGGGACGTGGTGATCGAGGCCCCCGGTGGCGGCACCGACATCGTCCATACCTCCGTGAGCTACACGCTGGCTGCAGGCCAGGAAGTGGAAGCCCTGCAGGCCAGGACCGCGTCGGCGACGACGCCGCTGACGCTGACCGGCAACGCCTTTGCCCAGACCATCACGGGCAATGCCGGCGACAACGTCATCGACGGCAGGGAGGGCGCGGACGACATGCGCGGCCTCGGCGGCAACGACGTCTATTTCGTCGATGATGCCGGCGACAAGGTGCGCGAGGCGGTCGGCGGCGGCCACGACACGGTCTATGCCTCGGTGAACTATGTGCTGATCGCCGGACAGGAGATCGAGACCCTGGCGGCGGCTCCCACGGGGACAGCGCCCCTGCGCCTGACCGGCAATGCCTTCGGCCAGACCATTGCCGGCAATGCCGGCGACAACGTGCTCGACGGACGCGGCGGCGCGGACGTGCTGCGCGGCCTCTCGGGTGACGACACGCTGATCGGCGGCGACGGAGCAGACCGGCTCGTCGGCGGCCTGGGAGCCGACAGGCTGAAGGGCGGAGCCGACGCCGACGTCTTCGCCTATGCTTCCGTCGCCGAAAGCAACCAGTCCGGAAGCGGCCGGGACGTGATCCTCGACTTCAGCGCGGCGGAAGGCGACAAGATCTCGCTGAACACCATCGATGCCCGAACCGACGTCGTCGGCAACCAGGCCTTCAGCTTCGTCGGCACTGCCGGTTTCTCGCGTCACAGCGGCGAGTTGCGCTACGCAGCGGTCGGCGGCAACGTCTACGTCTATGGCGACACGGACGGCGACGGCACCGCGGACTTCTCCATCCAGGTGAACGGCATCACCTCCATCCAGGCGAGCGACTTCGTCCTGTAGCGGCCCGGACAGTGCGCATGACGTGCGGGCATGTGCGCATTCGCACGGCGAAGCACCGTGCCATATGATCAATATAGCCTCAGCCTGGCTCGCCAGTTGCCGAATGGTACAAACGCTGCGACCGGGCACATAGCGGCAGGAGATGAAAAAGCGGTTAAGCGAACGTTCATCACGCCCTGCTAAAATTGTCACAGTCGAACGGCAAAGGGAATTTGCCTCCGCCGTTTCACGAGACCGCCTTGTGACCGCTGCAATTGGCGGCAAGAACACGCCCGGGGCTGATGCTTGGCAAAGGCCCCGCGTCATGGAGTTGATGATGTCCGAGTATCAAGACAAGCGTACCCAGAGCCAACCGCGCACCAACCCACGCGAACAGCTTGAACGTCTCTATCGCGAAATCGGCATTCCCGCCGTTGCCGCGGCTGCGGCGCAGATGTCCCGGCCGGCGAAAAAGACCGAGAAGCTGCAGCACGAACTGCCCTTCTGCCTGCGCGACGACAATATTGCCGCCTGAAGCCGGCCCGGAAACCCCGGGCGTGGCAGGAACAATCGATCAGCGCGGCCGGTGACGCCGCGCCGGGGCTCGCAGACGAATCGAGCGAGCGACCCATGTTGCGGACCATCCGCCGGGCGGAGGCCGCGTGACTGCAGTGTGCGGCCTCTGCCCCGCCGGCCCCAGACATCGCGCGCCATGGAGGCTGACGATCGATGATCACCCGACGCCAGTTTCTCGTCGGCGCGGGCACGACTGCCACAACGGTCGTCGGCCTTGGCGGATATGCCTTCGGCGTCGAGCCGATGCTGCGCCTGACGGTGGCCGACTATGCCCTGACCCCGGCCGGGTGGCCGGCGGATTTTCCGCTCAGCATCGCCGTCGTCGCCGACGTGCATGCGGTCGAGCCGTGGATGAGCGCCGATCGCATCGCCGCGATCGCCGCCTTCACCAACAGCCTCAATCCTGACCTGGTCCTGCTGGCCGGCGACTATGAAGTCGGCCTCCGGCGTTTCTCGCGGGTGAGTCGCAACGTGCCGATGGATGATTGCGCCGCGGCTTTGGCCAGGTTGCAGGCGCCGCTCGGCGTTCACGCCGTCCTCGGCAATCACGATGTCTGGACGAACAATGCGCGCAACGTGCGCATGGCCTTTGCCGCCCACGCCATCCCGCTTCTCGAGAACAGGGCGATCCGGCTGTCAAAGGATGCTCGGTCGTTCTGGCTGCTCGGGCTGGGCGACCAGTTGGCGCGCCGGGTGCGCGGCGGCTTCCATGGCGACGATGACCTGCCGGGTACGCTGGCGCAGGTCACCGACGACGCTCCTGCCATCCTGCTCGCGCACGAGCCCTTCATCTTTCCGCGCGTGCCCAAGCGCATCGCCCTCACCATTTCCGGCCACACACACGGCGGCCAGGTGCGGCTGCCCTTCGTCGGCCCGCTGGTCAAGCCGGCGCTTCACGGCGAGCGCAGCTATGTCTATGGCCATTATCGCGAAGGTGGCCGCGACCTGGTCGTTTCGGCTGGCCTCGGCACCAGCATCGTGCCCGTCCGCTTCGGCGTCCCGCCCGAGATCGCGCTGATCCGCCTGGGACGTGCAGCCGCCCCCGTCGCCTGACGTAGCGAAGATGTCGCATTTGCGTCACATAAAACCCGGATTCGCGTGTACAATTGTGCTCATATTCTTGCCACCGATGCACAAATGGTGTGCAATGGCGGGGCAAGAATGAAAATCGAAGGCATCGGTTCCATGGACAAGGATAGGTCGCGTCTCCAGCCAACGGCACAGCCCCAGCGCGAGAGGTTGGAGGATCGGTACCGGAAGATCGGCATTCCGGCCCTGGCCGCCGCAGTCAACGTCAAGGGCAAGACCAAGGGTAAGGAGTCGCGGCAGATGAGCGCGTCGATTCCTGGCTGGATGCAGGTGGACGCAGAGTCCTGAGGCAGGTCTTGCCGACCGCCGTGACGCAATCCGGTGAGCTGCAGATCTCTGCCTTGACTTGAGACTACATCAGAGGCGGCTGCGCTCGATGTGCAGGTCCGTGCAATACACGGTGGCCTGCGGCCCTTTAGCTTTCACGAGACTGAGCCGACAGGCCTCTGCGTCGTCCCGTCATCCACTCCGAGGCCGCGATGCCTCCGCGAGCGTCGATCCGGCGCACCAAGGGAATTCCCCAAAAGACGTAGGGATGCCCATCCCGGCAGCGAGCGACAGATCGACGACAAAACCCCTCTTCCGGTCGGAAAGAGGGGTTTTGGACAGTCAGCCTGGCATGGGCGACGCCCGCAGGGGGCATCGACGCGATCAGCGCACGATGACGCGGGCGTTCACCGGCACGCGGTTGTAGAGATCGATCACATCGATGTTGAGCATGCGGATGCATCCGGACGAGACGCTGCGGCCGATCTTCTCCGGCTCGTTGGTCCCGTGGATGCGGAACATCGTGTCCTTGCCGTTCTGATAGAGATAAAGGGCGCGCGCGCCCAGCGGATTGGTCCAGCCGCCCTTGGTCGGCTTGACGTGGGGCCACCGGGCAACCATGTCCGCCGGCGGGTTCCAGTCCGGCCACTCGGCCTTGTGATGCACCACCGCCTCGCCGGTCCAGCCATAGCCCTGGGCGCCGAGCGCCACCCCGTAGCGCATCGCCTTGCCGCCCGGCAGCACGAGGTAAAGCAGTTTCTGCTTGGTTTCGACGACGACCGTCCCCTCCGGCTCGCCCGTCGGGTTGTCCACCATGTAGCGCTGGTAGAATTTGTCCGGCGTTGCCTTCGGGATCAGCGCCATGAATTCCGCATCGCGCGAGGACAGCACGGGATCGGGCGTGGAGTCATAGGCGCAAGCGCCAAGCGTAACGCAGGTGGCAGCCACGACCACCAGGCGAACCCAATTCATTTCAGACCCCCAAATCGCACCCGTTCCCGCCCCGCGAGCCTTTCGCCGCGATCGCAAATGTTAAAGCAAGGTGCATCACTATGTTTAACGAAAGGTTGTACGCCCGGCGAAGTCAATGACAGCGCGACAAAAAACGGCCGGTGTGGCAAGGATTCAACGCTGCGCCGTCGCCCCACCCGTTACCTGCCCCGGCGATGATTTTCAGCGGCCCCTGTCGAAGCCCGCGAATGCCTCCGGGCGCCGGTGGCGACGCCAAGCCGGGCTCCGATCAGGGATCCGGCGACGAAAGGCGCGACGAAGGCAGGCGCAGCGTCGACACGACGAAGGCGGGGTGGAGGTGACGGCCGACGAGTTGCGCTATCGCGGGCACCGAGCGGCCTTGGGCCGGGCGAGCCCCCCCTGGACCGCTCCGACGCTTGCCACAGGCCCCGTCATCTTCGCGGGAAGCCCGCCAGACGGCTCGGCGCTCGTCAGTGGAAGCCGGCCGATGGCGCGGCGGTTGCTGTGATCAAGGTGCCGTCGATGTGCGACACGATGGCGCGCGCGGCGGCGACATGTCTCTCGATGCCGGCAGTGAGGGCCTGGCGCTCGTGTGGATCGATATCCGTCGCATCCAGCGCCGCTTCGAGCCGCACCAGCGTGGCGCAGAGGTCGCGGACCAGGGCCCGGTGCTGCCGGATCGAGGAGAGATAAGCGCGGTGGAGCTGCCCGAAAGCCGCCTCGACCTCCTCGGCCTCGTCGAACGGGCGAGCGGCAAGCAACGAATTCGTCATGACGCATCCCCCCCGAAGGCCCGACGCAAGCCGGACAACTGCCCCTGTCATGCCGTCGTGGCTCGTCATTAGCCCATCCCTCCGGCCGTCACTGTGCGTTCCGACACACTGCATATCCGCGAGATAGGAGCCGCCGGGCAGCGATGTGCGATTTGACACACGCCTGTCAGCGGGTTGCCGCGATAGGGTCGAGGCCTGCCCGTCGCCTGGAACGAGCCCCGCCATGATCGCACGCGCCGCCCCTTTCTTCCGACATCTCTTCCTGGTCCTGGCCGCGTTCCTCGGCCTGGCGTCGGCCGCGCTGGCCGACGAAGGGGCTCGTGTCGTGCTCGTGCTCGATGCCTCGGGCTCGATGTGGGGACGCATCGGCGAGCAGACGAAGATCGAGATCGCACGGGAAACCGTGGGCACCATCCTCAAGGACTGGCGGCAGCAGGACCAGCTCGGCCTCGTGGTCTACGGCCATCGCCGCAAGGGCGACTGCGGCGACATCGAAGTGATGAAGCCCGTCGGTCCGGTCGATCCGGCCGAGATGATGGCCACCATCGGCGCGATCTCCCCCAAGGGCCGGACGCCGATGACCGAGGCCGTGCGCCTGGCCGCGGGCGAGCTCGGGCAGGTGGAAGGCCCCGCCAGCGTCATCCTCGTCTCGGATGGCATCGAGACCTGCGAGGCCGATCCCTGCGCCGCGGCGGCGGAGTTGAAGGCCAAGGACGTCGACCTGGTCGTCCATACCGTCGGCTTCGACATCCAGGACCCCGCCGCCGCCGATCAGCTCGCCTGCATGGCGCAGAAGACGGGCGGCCTCGCCCTGACGGCCGGCACCGCCGGCGAGCTTGCCGCCGCAATCCAGAAGGCCGTCGCCGTCGCCCAGGCCCCGCCGGCGCCGGCGCCCGCACCGGAGCCGCCGCCGGCGCCGAAGGAAGAACCCAAGCCCGCCTGGAACCTCACCGGCTCCGTGCGCCTTTCCGCCAACGACGATCCGCTGGCCGGAGGCGAGGACATCGGCTGGGATTTCCACCGGCCGGCGCCCGAAGGTGTCACGCCCGAGTTCGTCACCAGCGTCTATGACCCCAACATCCATGCCGAGCTCGAACCCGGAGACTATGTCGTCACGGTTCACGTCGGCGCCGTGGCAATCAAGCAGCCGGTGACGATCGAGGCGGGCAAGATGAACCGGCTCGACGTCGTGCTGAATGCCGGCCGGCTCGGCCTGAGGGCCAAGCGGACGGAATCGGTGACCGAACAGGGCGACGTCGTGTGGGAAATCGTGCCCAAGGGCGGCGGCAGCGCCATCCACACCGCCTACAAGGCCGAAACCGCCACCGTGATCCCGGCCGGCGAATATACCGTGACGATGACGCTCGGCGCGGCCAAGTCCAGCCGCGACGTCGAAATCGCGCCGGGCGAGACGACTGCGGTGGAGATCGTCGCCGGCGTCGGTCGGCTGAAGGGCCGGATCCTGTTCTCGCCGGGCGGCCCGCCCGTGAAGGACCCGCATGTCGAGATCTTCCCCGGCGCCGAGCCGGTGGAGAACGAGGGAAGCATCGCCGACAGCTACAGCAACGAACCGAAATTCGATCTCCCCGCCGGCGCCTATCGCGCCCGCGTGCAGGTCGACGCCGTAAACCGCACCGTGCCGTTCGAGATCCGGCCCGGCGACAGCCTCGACCTGACCATACCGATCGATGCCGGCGTCGCCGCCTTCGACGCCCCGGGCGCCGAGAGCGTGCGTATCCTCGCCACCGGCGAGGACATCTACGGTGACCAGACCAGCGACATCACCACGATCTACAACCTGCCGGGCAACTACGTTCTGCCGGCCGGCAGGTACCGGGCCGCCGCCTATCGGGGAGACACCCGGGTCGAGGCCGATTTCGAGATCGCTGCCGGCAAGCGGACGGTCACGAAGCTGCAGTTGCCGTAGGGTATCGCCGATGCGGCGGCGCGCCGGCATGCCCTTGCCAAGGCTCGCCGCCTCAGGCTTGGTGAGCGGACGCTTGGAGAGACGCCCGCCATGTCCTTCGAACTCTGGCTCGCCTTCGCTGCCGCCTCCGCCGTGCTACTGGTCATTCCGGGGCCGACGATCCTGCTCGTCGTCTCCTATGCGCTTGGCCAGGGACGAAGGGCGGCCCTTCCCGTCGCGACCGGCGTGGCGCTGGGCGACTTCACGGCGATGACGCTGTCCATGCTTGGGCTCGGCGCCCTGCTGGCAACGTCGGCGACGCTGTTCACCGCGCTGAAATGGATCGGCGGTGCGTATCTCATCTGGCTCGGCATCAAGCTGATCCGAGCCGGAGGCTCGCTCGGCGACGTGAGCGCACGCTCCTCCGGATCGGCCGTGACCATGGCGCTGCACGCCTGGATCGTCACCGCGCTCAACCCCAAGAGCATCACCTTCTTCGTGGCATTCCTGCCGCAGTTTCTCGACCCGCAAGGCCCGTTCTGGACCCAGATGCTGGTGTTCGAGGCAACGTTCCTGACACTCGCCGCCGCCAACGCCTTCGGCTACGCGCTCGCCGCCAGCCGCGCGCGAGGCCTGGCCGGGCGCCCCTCGGTGATCGCCTGGTTCAACCGCATCGGCGGCTCGCTGCTGGTCGGGGCCGGCGTGACGGCGATCGCGTGGAAGCGCGCGGCCTGACCCCCAGGGGCGATCAACGCGGCCTCCGTCGCTTGTGCGGCCTCACACAGACGGCGCAACGACGACAAGGCATCAAACCCCGCAGCCGTCCCCGACATAGGAGCCCATGCCATGAGTGCGCCTTCGGCCCAGGAAGTGCTGATGCTTGCCCTGATCAACCGGGCGCGGCTCGATCCGGCCGGCGAAGCCGCCCGGCTCGGCATCGACCTGAACGAGGGCCTGGCCGCCGGTACGCTCTCCACCGGATCAAGGCAGCCGCTGGCCTTCTCGGATGCGCTTCTCACGGCGGCCGAGGGCCACAGCCAGGCGATGATCGATTCGGATTTCTTCGCCCACACCAACCCGAACACCGGCAGCACGCCGCAGTCGCGCGGCACCGCCGCCGGATATGGCGGCAGCGTCGGCGAGAATATCTCCTGGACCGGCACCACCGGGACGATCGACCCGACCAGCGCCATCCTGGAGCAGCATCGCAGCCTGTTCGTGGACGCCAATATCGGCGGCCGCGGGCACCGGCTGAACATTCTCGACGACCGCTATCAGGAAATCGGCATCGGCCAGGTGATCGGCGGCTTCACCTTCAACGGCACGACCTACAACACCTCGATGGTCACCCAGGATTTCGGCATCCCGGCGACCAACGGCCAGTTCCTCACCGGCATCGCCTATGACGATACCGATTCCAACGCGTTCTACTCGATCGGCGAGGGACGCGGCGGCATTCAGATCGCGACCGCCGCCGGAAGCACAGCGACCGGGACGGCCGGGGCCTATACGCAGCAGATCGGCGCCGGGATCCAGACCGTCACCTTCTCCGGCGGCGGCCTGGCGACGCTGGTCCAGATCAAGGCCACCATCGCCGCCGGCCAGAATGCCCTGATCGACCTCGTCAACGCATCGACCATCGAAACCTCGGTCTCTGTCGACGAGGTGAGCGGCGTCTCCCGGATCGTCGGCCGGGGGACCCATGACCTCGTCCTGAGCGGCGCCGGCGGCGACGACACCATCGTCGGCTCCCGAGGCAACGACCTGCTGAGCGGCGGCGCCGGCAATGACGTGCTGGTCGGCAATGCCGGCAATGACACGATGCGGGGCGGCGCCGGCAACGACACCTATTATGTCGGCAGCTATGGCGACGTGGTAGACGAGGCTGGCGCCTCGGGCATCGACAAGGTCTATTCCACCGTCAGCTTCAACCTGGCCAATGCAACCCGCGTTCATGGCGACGTCGAGAACCTCGTGCTGCTCGGGACAGGCAACACCATCGCCGTCGGCAATGCCCTGGCCAACAGCATCACCGGCAATGCCGGCGCCAACACCATCAGCGGCGGCCTCGGCAATGACCGCCTCGACGGCCGGGGCGGCGATGACAGCCTGGCCGGCGGCTCGGGCGCGGACGTGCTGACCGGCGGCGCGGGCGCGGACCACTTCGTCTTCAACACCAGGACCGAAAGCACGGTGGCCCCGGCCGGGCGCGACGTGATCTTCGATTTCAACCGAGCGCAGGGGGACAAAATCGACGTCTCCGGCATCGACGCCGACACCCAGCTCGCCGGCAACCAGGCTTTCACCTTCATCGGCACGGCCGGGTTCGGCCACCATGCCGGCGAATTGCGCTACATCACGCAGAGCGGCAACGTCTATCTCTACGGCGACGTCAACGGCGACGGCGCGGCCGACTTCTCGGTGCAGCTCAACCACCTGACGACGATGCAGGCGGGCGACTTCATCCTGTAGCACACGCCACAGGCAAGGCGCCGCCGGACGGTCCCCGGCGTCGCTATTTCATCACCGGCTCGACCCGGATCGCCTGGCGCAGGAACACGCCGATCACGAACAGCGCCGCCAAGCCGAACACGCTCTGAAGGACCGTCTCCACGGTCGACCCGAGCTGGAACCAGCCGGCCAGCGCCCATCCGCAGGCCCAGGCGGCGCCCAGAAGCTCGGTGCCGATCAGGATGGCGGCGGAAACGATGGTGATCAGGCTGGTCCAGTTGATGGTCTTCGCGGCAGGCATGGCTTCGTCCGTCTTGGCTGTCCCTAGCCTCTATACCATGGCGGCGAGCTTTGCTACGCCCCCAGGGTGCCGGCCGCGCGGCCGCAGCCGGAGGGAGGCCCGTCATGATCGAGACACCGGTGTTCGGACACGCGGCCGTTGCGGCGCCGCATAGCCTGGCGGCAGAAACCGGGCAGCGCATCCTGGCCCAGGGCGGCAATGCGCTCGAGGCCATGGTGGCGATGGCTGCGACGATCGCGGTGGTCTATCCGCATATGAACGCCATCGGCGGCGACGGCTTCTGGCTGGTGGCGGACAGGACACGGCGCGTGCGCTATATCGAGGCCTGCGGGCCGGCCGGCGCCAAGGCGACCATCGCGGCTTATCGCCAGCGCGGCTATGACACGATCCCGCCACGCGGCGCTCTGGCCGCGCTGACCGTTCCGGGCGCCATCGGCGGCTGGATGCTGGCACTGGAGATGGCCGGGGCCTTCGGAGGCCGCCTGCCGCTCGGCACGCTGACGGAAGACGCGATCCGTCATGCCCGCGAGGGCGTGCCGGTGTCCGGTTCGCAGGGGCGAATCGATTCGCGCGAGTTCGACGAGCTGAAGGCGGCGCCCGGCTTCGCCGCGCAGTTCCTGGCCGACGGCAAGCCGCTGGCCGCCGGGACACCGATGGTGCAGGCGGCGCTGGCCGACACGCTGGCGCAGCTCGCTCACGCCGGACTGGACGACTTCTATCGCGGCGACGTCGGCCGCGAGATTGCCGCCGACCTGGAGCGGGCCGGCAGCCCGCTGACGCGGCAGGATCTCTCCCGCTACGAGGCGCGGCTGCGCGAGCCCCTGTCGCTGCCGATCGCCGGCGGCCGGGTCCATGGCACGCCGCCTCCGACCCAGGGCCTGTCGACCCTGGTCATCATCGGGCTGATGGAGCGGCTCGGCATTCGCCGCGCCGAAACCTTCGAGCATATCCACGGCCTGATCGAGACGGTGAAGCGCGCCACCGCCGTGCGCGACCGGGTGGTGACCGACCCGGACCAGCTGACGGAGGATCCCGCCGCCTTCCTGGCCCCGGCCTTCCTCGATCGCCAGTCGGCCGCGATCGCGCGGGACCGCGCGGCACCGACGCCGCAGATCGACGCCGAGGGCGACACGATCTGGATGGGAGCGATCGATTCGGACGGGCTGGCCGTCAGCTACATCCAGTCGGTGTTCTGGGACTTCGGCTCCGGCGTCGTGCTGCCCCGCACAGGCGTGATCATGCAGAACCGCGGCATGTCCTTCTCGCTCGATCCGTCCGCCCGAAACCCTTTGCAGCCCGGCCGCAAGCCGTTCCACACGCTCAACCCCGCCCTCGCCCTGTTCGACGACGGCCGGGTGATGCCGTTCGGCACCATGGGCGGCGAGGCGCAGCCGCAGATCCTCGCGCAGATCTTCTCGCGCATCCGCCTCGGCATGGGCCTGGCCGAGGCCATCGACGCGCCGCGCTTCGTCCTCGGCAAGCCCTGGGGCGGCAGCCGGGTGCTGCTCAAGCTCGAGAACCGCTTCGACGACACCGTGGTCGGCGCGCTGGAGCGGGCCGGTCATCCCGTCGTCGTGCAGGACATGTCCTATGCCGACGGCTTCGGTCATTCCGGCGCTCTGGTCCGCCACAGCCGGGACGGCCGGATCGAGGCCGCACATGATCCGCGCTCGGACGGCGGGGCCCTGGGCCTGTAGGCCGGCGAGCCGGCCGCGAGCCAGCGACATCAACGGAACCCGCCATGCCCACCCGCTATGCCGTCTACTACGCCCCCTCCCCCGACAGTGCCCTGTGGCGCTACGGCAGCGCCGTGCTCGGCTACGACGCGGTCACCGGCGCCGACGTGGCGCAATGGCGGCCGCGGGACGTTTCTGCCGCGGCCTGGGCGGCGATGACCGCCGATCCGCGCAAGTACGGCTTCCATGCCACGTTGAAGGCGCCGTTCGTGCTGGCGCCGGGGCAAAGCGAAGCCGCCCTCGTCGCCGCCCTGGAGCGCTTCGCCGACGGCCGCGCCGCGGTCGAACTCGGCCCCTGCGGCGTGCACGAGGTCGCCTCCTCCCAGGGCGGCGGCTTCCTGGCCGTCACGCCGGTGGCGGCACCGCCGGCCATGGCGGCGCTGGAACAGGCGATCGTCGAGGGTTTCGAACCCTTCCGCGCGCCGCTGACGCCGGAAGATAGGGCGCGGCGCAACCCGGAACAGCTGAGCGAACGCCAGCGCGGCTATCTCGATCGCTACGGCTATCCCCTGGTGCTCGACGAGTTTCGCTTCCACATGTCGCTCACCGGCCGTCTCGACCATCCGGCGCCGGTCGGGCAAGCGCTCCGGCAAGAAGCCGAGGCGAGCGGCGCGGCAGGTCCTGTCCGGCTCGATCGGCTGGCCGTGTTCCGCCAGAGCGACGGCGAGCGATTCCGCCTCGTCCATGCGGCGGCGCTGCGGTGACGCCCTCCTCCCGGCATCATCGTTCCGCCGCACTCGCGCGCCTATGTCACGACGGCATGCCGACTCGCGGCTGCGTCGCGGATGCACGGTGACATCATGCGCAAGCTCCTCCTGGCCCTGATGTTCAGCAGCTTCGCCACGGCTGCCGCGGCGCATCCGCACGTCTTCGTCACATCGCGCACCGAGATCGTCTACGGCGCCGACGGCCGCCTCGACGGCGTGCGGCAGGCCTGGACCTTCGACGACATGTTCTCCTCCTTCGCCGTCCAGGGGCTCGACGCGAACGGCGACGGCCAGCTCACCCGGGACGAGTTGCAGGCGCTGGCGCAGACCAATGTGGATTCCCTCAAGGAGTTCGAGTACTTCACCTTCGCCAAGCTCGGCGGCAAGCGCCTCCTGTTCAAGCCGCCGGTCGACTACTGGCTGGATTATGCCGACAAGCAGCTGACGCTGCATTTCTTCCTGCCACTGAGCTCGCCGCAGACCCAGGGCCAGAAGCCGCTCTCGGTGCAGGTCTACGATCCGACCTATTTCGTCGCCTTCGAGATGGCGGAGAAGGATCCCGCCGCCATCTCCGGCGCCCCGTCCTGCGCTCTCAACGTCATGCGGCCGAAGGCGTTGGACGACGCCCAGCAGGCGTTCGCCAAGCAGCTCGACCAGCCCGACTTCAGTTCGGAGAACCCGACCTTCGGCGAGCAGTTCGCCAACCATATCCTGGTCAACTGTCCGTGAGGCCGATGCTTCCGCAGCACCGGCCCGGCCTGGCCTGCGGCATCGGCGCCGCGGTTCTGCTCTGCCTCCTCGCCGCCTATGGGCCGGCCCTTGCCCAGGCCCCGGTTCCCTTCGGCGTCGGGAGGCCCGACGCCGTCGTCTCCGCGCCCTCGAACGGCTTCGCCGCCTGGGTGATGGCCGAGCAGAGCCGGTTCTACAAGCAGCTCTCGGCTGCGATCCGCAGTTGGAAGGAGACGGGTGCGACACCCTGGATGCTGGCCGGCCTGAGCCTCGCCTATGGCGTGTTCCATGCCGCCGGCCCCGGCCATGGCAAGGCGGTGATCTCGGCCTATCTCTTCGCCAGCGGCGAGACGCTGAGGAAGGGCATCCTCCTCGCCTTCGCTTCGGCGCTGGTGCAGGCCCTGTCGGCGATCGGCTTGGTCACGGTGCTGGCCCTGCTCCTGGGCGCGACGGCCAGAGCCATGGACGACGTGGCGCTGTCACTGGAACGGGCTTCCTACGCGCTGATGGCGGCGGTCGGGCTCTGGCTGCTCTGGCACAAGGGCCGGGCCCTGTGGAGCGTGCTGGCCCGGCGGTTCGGCCGGGCGAGCGATGCAGGCGCCCATGTCCATGACGCCTCCTGCGGCCACGTGCACGCGCCGATCCCCGATGCCCGCCTGCCCTGGTCGCTGCGCAGCGCCGCCGGCACGGTCCTGGCCATCGGGGTGCGGCCCTGCACCGGCGCCATCATCGTGCTGGTGTTCGCCCTGGCGCAGGGCGTGTTCGTGGCAGGCGTGGCCTCCACCTTCGCCATGGCGCTCGGCACGGCGGTCACGGTGTCGTTGATCGCGACACTCGCGGTGACAGCCAAGAGCGTGGCGGTGCGGATGGCCGCGCCCGGCAGCTTCGCCGCCGCGGTGACGCTGCGCTCCCTGGAGGTGCTGGCCGCGCTGGCGGTGCTGGCGCTCGCCCTGACGCTCCTGACCGGCCTGGCCGCAGCGCCCGCCGGGTAAGAATGAGGCGGAAAAAAGGCCTCCTCTCCCTTGGCTGCGACACGATGGAAGCATAGATTGTAGCGAGTAAATCGACTTGCTCGGAGGACGAGTCATGAGCCGGCAAGAAGAAGTCGTGACGCGCCGCCTGCGGCGGCTGGCGCGAGCGCTCGTGCATGATTCGGAGAGCGCGGATGCGCTCGTCATCGAAACGCTTTCGATCGCCGACGGCCACGCCGCGACCCTCATGGAGTTGTTCGCGGTTCTGATCGCCCAGCGCCGATCGCAGAATATGGATCCGGCCCGCCCAGCGCCGTTGCGGACCGGCCCGCGCCCGCACCACCCGCATGACATCGTCCACGCCCTCGAAAGCCTGTCACTGGCGGAGCGGGAGGTGCTGGCGCTCGCCATCATCGAGCAACTGCCCTACGAGGATGCCGCGGCGGTGCTGAAGATGTCCACCGATGTCTTCATCAAGCGGCTGACCCAGGCACGCGAAGCCTTGGTGCGCGTCGCCGACGGCGACCGTCGCGTCGTGCTGCGGCTGGTGAAATGACCGCACCGCCCCGGATTCCGGACGCGACGTTCAACGCCTATGTCGACGGCCGCCTGAACGCCCGCGGCGAACGCGAGACCAAGGCCATCCTCGACAAGGATCCGGCCGGTGCGGCGCGTGCCGCAGCTTGGCGCCGGCAGAGCGAGGTGTTGCGCGCCTCCTTCAACATGGTGGCGGACGAGCCGCTCCCTCTTTCAATCCTGCTGAAACTGCGAGCCGCAACGCCAAAGAACCAGCGCCGCAAGACCTGGTGGGTCGGCTTCACCGCCTTTGTCATCGGCCTGCTCTGCGGCGGCGTGCTGACGGCGGCGGTGATGCGCCTGGCGACGTAACGAGATTTTAGTACCGCTAAATTTTCCATCTATTTCATTGCAATTGAAGGGCGACCGTCCTAGGGTATGCCCATGAAACTCGACGCTTGGCTTCGCCACACCGCCACGCCGCGCAACGCCTTCGCCAGGACGGTGGGCCTGTCGCCGGCCAGCATCACCGTGCTGTGCAATGATGCCGACGCCTGGATCTCGCGCGAAAGCGCCGAACGCATCGCCCAGGCCACCGGCGGCCAGGTGACCCCCAATGATTTCCTGGGGCTCGGCCCCACCAAGGACAGCCTTCCGGAGACCGTCATGTCGATGCACAAGATCCAGTCCGCGATCGAAGCCTTCGCCCGTGGCGAAATCGTCGTGGTGACGGATGACGACGACCGCGAGAACGAAGGCGACCTGATCATTGCGGCGACCCATTGCACGCCGGAGAAGCTGGCCTTCATCATCCGCAACACCTGCGGCATCGTCTGCGCGCCGCTGACCAGCTCCGAAGCCAAGCGCCTGCGGCTCGACCCGATGGTGTCGCAGAACGACGCGCCGCTCGGCACCGCCTTCACCGTGTCGATCGACGTCAAGCATGGCCTCACCACCGGCATCTCGGCCGAGCAGCGCTCCAACACCATCCGGGCCCTCGCCAACGGCAATATGGGCGCCGCCGACTTCGTGCGGCCCGGCCATATCTTCCCGCTGATCGCCAAGGACGGCGGCGTCCTGATGCGCTCGGGCCATACCGAGGCGGCGGTCGACCTGTGCCGCCTCGCCGGGCTGCCGCCGGTGGCCGCGATCTGCGAGCTCGCCAACGACGACGGCACGGTGAAGCGCGGGCCGGAAGTGACGGCCTTCGCCGAGCAGCACGGCCTGCAGACCGTGTCGATCGCCGATCTGATCGCCTATCGTCAGGCGCGCGAGAAGCTGGTGGAGCGCATCGCCACCTTCACGCTGGACAGCGAGATCGGCCCGCTGACCGCACACGCCTACACCACCCCCTTCGACAGCGTGCACCATCTCGCCTTCGTCTATGGCCGCATCGGCGACGGCGAGAACGTGCCGACCCGCCTGCACCGGGCCGACGTGGTGGCCGACATCTTCGGCGGCGGCTCGACCATCCATGCCGCGCTCGCCCGGTTCAAGGAGGTCGGCCGCGGTGTTATCGTCTATCTGCGCGACGGCGCCGTCGGCGTGCCGACTGTTCCACATGGCGAGGCCGGCTCGGAGGCGCTGCGCAGTGAGCATTGGCGCGAGGTCGGCCTCGGCGCGCAGATCCTGCGCGACCTCGGCATTTCCTCGATCAAGCTGCTGTCGACCAGGACCCGCACCTATGTCGGGCTCGCCGGGTTCGGCATCGAGATCAAGGAAACCGAGACGGTGTGACGGCGGGCCGCCTTACAGCGGCAGCGCCGTCGTCTTCTTCACCGTTCTCAGCGCCAGGATCGACTGGACGCGGACCACGCCCGGCAGTTGCGTCAGCACGTCGGTGTGGATGCGCTCGAAATCGGCGGCGTCGGCATAGACCACGCGGACCATATAGTCGGCCGCTCCGGCCACGAGGCAGCACTCGACCACTTCCGGATGGCGCTGGACCGCTGCCTCGAAGGTGTCGAGGGCGGCCCGTCCCTGCTGGTCGAGCGTCACCTGCACGAAGGCGACGCCGGGCAGCCCCGCCGCCTTCTCGTCGAGCAGCATGACATAGCGGGCGATGAGGCCGCGCTCCTCCAGGAGCTTGACCCGGCGCAGGCAGGCCGAGGGCGAGAGGTTCACCCGCTCGGCAAGGTCGACATTGGTGAGCCTTCCGTCCTGCTGCAGCAGCCGCAGGATGGCGCGGTCGCGCGCGTCGAGAGCGGGCGCCCCGATCATCGGCCGGCGCTGACCGGCGCGGGCATCATCGCGCAGAGCCGGATCGCCACATCCCAGACAGTCACATAATATTCGACAAATCTCGACATCACACGCATATCCTGCACTTGATCGGCCCACCGTACAACAGGATCGACGGGAAATTGCGCGAATTCAAGGCTATCCTTCGGCCTGTCGCGAGGCGGTCGGAAGTACCGCCCGGACGATCCCAGGAGAGGAAGCCCCATGCTCATCGGCGTGCCGAAGGAGATCAAGGACAACGAATTCCGCGTCGGGCTCATCCCGTCGTCGGTGCAGGAGCTCGTGCATCACGGCCACAAGGTGCTGGTCCAAGCCGGTGCGGGCCTGGGCGCCGGCCTCACCGATGCCGACTATGCCGGCGCCGGCGCCACGGTGGTGGAAGGCGGCGAGCGGATCTTTGCCGAAGCCGAGATGATCGTGAAGGTGAAGGAGCCGCTGGCGGCCGAACGCAAACGGCTGACCAAGGGCCAGATCCTGTTCACCTACCTGCATCTTGCCCCCGACGCGGCCCAGACCCACGACCTCGTCGCCTCGGGCGCCATCTGCATCGCCTATGAGACCGTCACCTCCAACAACGGCGCACTGCCCCTGCTGACGCCGATGTCCGAGGTGGCCGGACGCCTCGCCCCGCAGGTCGGCGCCCACAGCCTGGAGAAGGCGCAGGGCGGACGCGGCGTGCTGCTCGGCGGCGTGCCGGGTGTGCCGGCTGCCGAGGTCGTGATCCTCGGCGGCGGCGTCTCCGGCACGCATGCGGCGACGATCGCCGTCGGCATGGGCGCCAAGGTGACCGTGGTGGACCGGTCCGCCGAAGCGCTGAAGCGTCTCGCCACCCAGTTCGGCACCTCGATCTCCACCGTCTTCTCGACTCGCACGGCCATCGAGGAACTGGTCCGCCGCGCCGACCTCCTGATCGGCACTGTGCTGGTTCCCGGCGCGGCGGCGCCCAAGCTGGTCAGCCACGACATGGTCCGGACGATGAAGTCGGGCTCGGTGATCGTCGACGTGGCGATCGACCAGGGCGGCTGCGTCGAGACATCGAGGGCGACGACCCATTCGCATCCGACCTATGTCGTCGACGGCGTGGTGCATTACTGCGTCGCCAACATGCCCGGCGCCGTGGCGCGCACATCCACCTTCGCCCTCAACAACGTGACGCTGCCCTTTGCCGTGGCGCTGGCCGACAAGGGCTGGCGGCGGGCCCTGCGCGAGGATGCGCACCTGCGCAACGGCCTCAATGTCAGCGAAGGCAAGGTGACTTGCGCGCCGGTGGCGGAAGCGCACGGCCTGCCCTATGTGACCGCCGAATCGGCGATCGGGATGTGACATGCCCGGCCCCTCCATGCCGGAGGGGCCGCTTCGGTCGAAGCCCGGCCTCGCATCGAGCCGCCGGCAGCGCAGCAAGGAGCGAGGCATGCCGGCTCCGGTGGAAATCCGCCGCCTCACGGCGGCCGATGCCCGGGACTACCGCAATATCCGCCTGGCAGCCCTGGAGACCGAACCGGATGCCTTCGGCTCGGTCCATGCCATCGAAGCAGCACGGCCGGTGGGCCATTTCGCCGAACGGCTTGCCTCCTCGCTCGTGCTCGGCGCCTACGTGGAAGATCGGATCGTGGCGATGATCGGCCTGCGCCCCGGGTCCGGTGCCAAGGACGCCCACAAGGGCTTCGTCTGGGGCTTCTATGTCGAGCCCGCCTGGCGACGCCAAGGTGTCGGCAAGGCCCTGATCAGCGCCCTGCTCGCCGCTGCCGGCGGCATCGTCGAGCAACTGACCCTAGCCGTCGTGCGAGACAACCGGGCCGCGATCGCGCTGTACGAACGCCAAGGCTTCCAAGCCTACGGCATCGAGCCGAAGGCTCTGAAGACGCCGCAAGGCTATGCCGACGAGGTGCTGATGGTACGCTTTCTCCACAGCAATCCGGGTCCGGCCTCCGCGCAGCCCGGCCCCTGACGCACCGGTTCCGACGGTTCGACCGAACCGGTGGTCCGGCCCCCCCTGTCGCTTCCCCGTCTCGTGTCTTTCCAGCAGAGCGATCAAGGCCGCGCGTCGGAAGCACGACGCCGGGCCGCGCTCCGCCTCCAAGCGCCATCCCTGGAAATCGGGCCTGAACGGACCGGCTTGCCTCGTCCGCGAATGCACGGTATCGCTATATTTATTCAGATATAGCGAAGCGGATCAGCGATGTCGGGTCTCTCCATCTTCGATCGTCCGCGCCCCGATGCGGGCCGCACGGCGCAGATCAGCTTCTGGACGGCACCGCCGCTCGTTTCGTCCGACGCCGGGGGCAAACGTCGCACCCGGATCTGGGACATCGCCCCCACCTTCCATTGCTCGATCGTCGGCACATGCCTGACCGCCGCCGAATTGCGCCAGGTCTTCGTCAGGATGGGCGACGCCGATGCGCGGACGGCGACCGACCATGCCCTGCACGGACGCGGCGTCCGTGCCGCCGGACAGCACGGCCCGGCCGGCAAGATGCTGAACAAGGCGCTCGACAAGCGCCACGAGACGGTGATCAAGCGCTTCGCCAAAGCATCGACCTCGGCCGAGATCCGCGCGCTCTGGCTGCAGGCCCTCGACCAGGGCGAGATCCCCGGCGCGTACTGGGCCGTGCTGACCCATCCCGCGACGGAGCCTGCGCTGGTCCAGGAGGTCTTCGGCGAAGTCCATATGCTCTCGCACATGATCGGTGCCGCCAATCGCATCGACATTGCCCGCCTGCGCAAGCTCGAGCGCGAAATCAGCGAGCGCGACGACAAGATCGACCGGCAGGAGCAGCGCCTGCAGGACGCGGCGCGGGTGCGGGACGACCTGGCCCGCCGGATCGAAACCCTCGAGGGAGAGCTCGGCCGGATGCAGGCGCAGCAGAGGTCGCGCGCCGAGCCGGCGGACACCGCGGCCGTCACCCAGCTGCATCAGCGGCTCGATGCCGAACGGGCGCATGCAGGCGCCCTTGCCGCAAGGCTGCGGACGGCGGAGGGCGCGGCGCGAACGGCCCGCAAGCAAGCCGCCGAGCTGGCCGCCCGCGGGTCCGCCCTGCAGGCCGAGGTCGCGGCGCTGGAGGCCCTGCTGCGCCTCGCCGAGACCGGCGACGGGGCGCCGGCCGTCGCCGATCTCAGCGGCCGCACCCTGCTCTACGTCGGCGGGCGGCCCAAGCTGATCGACCAGCTCAAGTCCCTGATCGCCCGGCATGGCGGCGCCCTGCTCGCCCATGACGGCGGCGTCGAGGACAGCGGCGCGCTGCTGCCGGGACTGGTCAGCCAGGCGCATGCCGCCTTCTTCCCCGTGGACTGCATCAGCCATATCGCCGCCGGGCAGGTGAAGAAGCTCTGTCGCGATGCCGGCAAGCCCTTCGTGCGCCTGCGCACCGCCAGCCTCGCCAGCTTCATCGCCGCGGTCGGGGCCGGCGGCATGCCGGCACCGCAAGCCGACATCTCCGCCCATTGAAACGGACATATCGATGAAACGCGTTCTCGCCGGCCTCCTCCTCATTCTCGGCGCTTCGCAAGCCCAGGCGGAGGAGGTCGTGCTCTATGGAGCCGGCAGCCTCAAGGACGTGCTGACGGCGATCGCCTCCGACTACACCGCCAGGACCGGCATTGCCGTCCGCACGGCATTCGGCCCGTCGGGCCTGATGCGTGACAAGATCGAAGCCGGGGACAAGGTCGATCTGTTCGCCTCCGCCGACATGGGCCACGCCCTGAAGCTACGCAGCGACGGCAAGGCCGCGGCGGTGGTGATGTTCACACGCAACCGGCTCTGTGCCTTCGCCAGGCCAGAGACAAAGCTCACGGCCGCGACCTTCGCCGAGCGCCTGCTCGATCCCGCCGTCAAGCTCGGCACCTCGACGCCGAAGGCCGATCCCGGCGGCGACTATACCTGGACGATGTTCCGCCTGATCGACAAGGCCCGTCCCGGCGCCTTCGCCACGCTGGACGCCAAGGCCCGGAAGATCGTCGGGGGCAGCACCGCTGCCGATCCGGCCAATCCCCGGCCGATCGCCTCCGCCTTCGAGCGCGGCGATATCGATGTGATGATGGGTTATTGCAGCGGCGCGGCCCAGCGCCTGAAGGAAACGCCGGGCCTGGAGACGATCACGGTGCCCGACGCCTATGCCGCCGGGCCGGAATACGGGCTGGCGGTCACCGGCCTCGACAAGCCGGCCGTGACCGGGCTCGCCCTGGCGATCCTGTCGCCGGAAGGACAGGCCACCCTGCAAAGCTTCGGCTTCGCCCCGATCGGGCAGCCGGCCAAGCCGTAGGACCGCCCATGGCCGCCCCTGCCCGACCGCGTTTCCACGGCGAGTGCGATGTTGCCGCCATGGTGTATGGGCGGCTGGACGACCCGGACACCGTGCTGCTCGGCTTCATCCGGCGCCAGATCGAGCGGGGCTACGATGCCCTGGGAGTCGTGCAGTGCCGCCGCGCCCCGCCCTTCGGCGGGGCGGCGGACTTCCTCATGGTCCCGGACGAGGACGGCCAGAGCCGGGAGGCCGCGGTGGCGGCCTGCGGCACCGTCCTGCAAGGCATCGGCGCGCGGCTGACGCAGGCCCTGGCGCGGCGGCCCGACGTGCTCGTGCTCAACCGCTACGGCTCCCTGGAGGCGACCGGCGGCGGGTTGCTCGACGTCCTGGCCGCGGCGATCGATCGGGACATCCCCGTGGTGATCGCGGTGCCCGAGGCCCTGTTCGCCGGCTGGCTCGACATGACCGAAGGCCTGGCGGTCAAGCTCGGGCCGCATGGCCCGAGCCTCGATGCCTGGTGGAATGCCCTGGGACGCGCTCCGGCGGATGCGTCGCCCCAGACCTTCTGCGAGCGCTTCAAGTGAAGGCGGACCGTCAGGCCGCCCGCTCGTTCTCGTAGCCTGCGGACCGGATCGCGCCGGAGATCGCGGCGGGTTCGGCCTTGCTCTCGACGGTCACGGTGCGCGCACCGAGATCGACCGTCACGCTTGCGGCCGGATCGATACCCTTCACCGCCTTCTCGACCGTCGCGGCACAATGGCCGCAGGTCATGTCCGGCACTTTCAACGTCGGCATGCTCATCTCCTTCATGCACGCGGCCGCATCGGGCGGCCCTCGACCCGGCGGCCTACGGCCCCAGGCGTCCCGCAACTTCTGAGGCTTCCCATGATGGGAAGGTCAAGCCGTTTCCGTCGATCACGATCCGGGCTTGACCTTCCCATCATGGGAAGGTCTAACCATCTGGGCAGTCGAACCGAACGGATATGCCCGATGACCATCACGACTGCGCCGACCCGCCCGAACCCGCCTCATTCTGCCGCAGCCGTCCCGCAGATGCAGATCCCGATCGAGGGCATGACCTGCGCCTCCTGCGTGCGCCGCGTCGAGCAGGCGATCGCGGCGACACCCGGCGTCGCCTCGGCGACGGTGAACCTCGCCACCGAGCGGGCCGGCATCGCCTTTGCCGGCAAGCCTGATGTCGATGCGGTCGTGGCGGCGATCGAAGCCGCGGGATACGGGACGCGGCGTGTCTCGACCGAGCTGACCATCGAAGGCATGACCTGCGCCTCATGTGTCCGGCGCATCGAGACGGCGCTGAAGGCGGTGCCGGGCGTGATCGAGGCCGGCGTCAACCTCGCGACCGGCCGTGCCAGCGTCACGGCCGTCGCCGGCGCGCTGCAGCCGGGCGCGCTTGAGCGTGCCGTCGAAGCCGCCGGCTACGAGGCTCGCCCGGTCGCGGCCGACGCTGCGCCGGACGCCGAGCGCGAAGCCCGCGCCGCCGAGATGCGTTCGCTCGGCCGCGGTCTCTTTCTTGCGGCTGCGCTGACCCTGCCCGTCTTCATCGTCGAGATGGGAGCCCATCTCGTGCCCGCCTTCCACCACTGGACGGCGATGACGCTGGGCCGGTGGAACTGGTATGCTCAGTTCGTCCTCACCACGCTGGTGCTGTTCGGTCCGGGCCTGCGCTTCTTCGCCAAGGGCATTCCGGCGCTGCTGCGCGGCGCTCCGGACATGAATGCGCTCGTCGCCATCGGCTCGGGCGCGGCCTGGGCCTTCTCGCTGGTGGCGACCTTCCTGCCCGACGCCCTGCCCGAGGGCACCGCGAACGTCTATTACGAGGCCGCGGCCGTGATCGTGACTTTGATCCTGCTCGGCCGCTATCTGGAGGCCAGGGCCAAGGGCGAGACCAGCGAGGCCATCCGCAAGCTGGTCGGCCTGCAGGCCAGGACCGCCCGGGTCATGCGCGGCGCCGAGACCGTCGAGTTGCCGGTGGCGGAGCTCCAGGTCGGCGACGTCGTCGTGGTGCGACCGGGCGAGACGGTCGCCGCCGACGGCGCGGTGATCGAAGGCACCTCCTTCGTCGACGAGGCCATGATCACCGGCGAGCCGATCCCCGTGGCCAAGAGCGTCGGCGCCGAGGTGGTCGGCGGCACCATCAACAAGACCGGCAGTTTCTCCTTCCGCGCCACCAAGGTCGGCGCGCAGACGCTGCTCGCCCAGATCATCCGCATGGTCGAGGCGGCGCAGGGCTCGAAACTGCCGATCCAGGCCCTGGTCGACCGGGTGACCGCCTGGTTCGTGCCGGCGGTCATCGCCGCGGCGGCGCTGACCTTCGCCGCCTGGCTGGCCTTCGGGCCGAGCCCGGCCCTGACCTTTGCCCTGGTCAATGCCGTCGCCGTGCTCATCATCGCCTGCCCCTGCGCCATGGGCCTGGCCACGCCGACCTCGATCATGGTGGGCACCGGCCGGGCGGCCGAGCTGGGCGTGCTGTTCCGCAAGGGCGACGCCCTGCAGACGCTGCGCGACGCCACCGTCATCGCCGTCGACAAGACCGGCACGCTCACCGCCGGCGCGCCGGACCTCACCGATCTCGTCGTCGGCGAGGGTTTCGACGAAAACCAGATCCTCGCCCTCGTCGCCGCGGTCGAGGCCCGCTCCGAGCATCCCGTCGCCGAAGCGATCGTCGCGGCGGCCCGCCGGCGCGGCGCCGAGCCGACGATCGTGGACGGCTTCGAGGCGACACCGGGCTACGGCGTGGCCGGGACCGTCGGCGGGCGGCGGGTCGCGGTCGGAGCGGACCGGTTCATGCGCAGGCTCGGCCTCGATCCCTCCCCCTTCGCCGCGACGGCCTTCCGCCTCGGCAATGACGGCAAGTCGCCGCTCTATGCCGCCGTCGACGGCCGGCTGGCCGCGGTGATCGCGGTCGCCGATCCGATCAAGGCCGGCACGCCGGCGGCCCTCTCCGCATTGCGCGAGCTCGGGCTGCGGATCGTGATGATCACCGGCGACAACCGTCGCACCGCCGAGGCGATCGGTCGCCGGCTCGGCATCGACGAGGTGGTGGCGGAGGTCCTGCCCGACGGCAAGGTCGAAGCGGTCCGGCGGCTGTCGGCCGGCGGCGCCCGTGTCGCCTTCGTCGGCGACGGCATCAACGATGCCCCGGCCCTGGCCGCCGCCGACACCGGCATCGCCATCGGCACGGGCACCGACATCGCCATCGAGAGCGCCGACGTCGTGCTGATGTCGGGGGATCTGCGCGGCGTGGCCAACGCCATCGCCCTGTCGAAGGCGACGATCCGCAATATCGGCCAGAACCTGTTCTGGGCCTTCGCCTACAACGCGGCCCTGATTCCGGTGGCGGCCGGCGTTCTCTACCCCCTCGACGGCACCTTGCTGTCGCCGATGCTGGCGGCCGGCGCCATGGCGATGTCGAGCGTGTTCGTGCTCGCCAACGCCCTCCGGCTCAAGCGTTTCCGGGCGCCGGTCGAGGCCGGTGCCGAGGCGCCGTCTCCGACCGGCCGGCTCGCCGCTGCGTGACGCCGGGCAAGCCATATCATCGACAGGGAGAACGGCAGTGAACATCGGCGAAGCGGCAAGGACGTCGGGCGTCTCGGCCAAGATGATCCGCTACTATGAGTCCATCGGCCTGGTGCCGGGGGCTGCCCGGACGGAGGCAGGCTATCGCGTCTACTCCGCGAGCGACGTGCACACGCTGCGCTTCATCCGCCGCGCCCGCGACCTGGGCTTTTCCGTGGAGCAGATGGCGGACCTGCTGAAGCTGTGGAGCGACCGCTCCCGCGCCAGCGCCGACGTCAAGCGCATCGCCCAGCAGCATGTGGCCGAGCTGGAGGCGAAGATGAAGGCCCTGGAACAGATGGCACGGACGCTGCGCCACCTCGCCGCCCACTGCCACGGCGACGGCCGCCCGCATTGCCCGATCCTCGACGACCTCGCCGAGGGACAGGATCCGCCCCCGCCGGCACCGCCCCGGAGAAACCGGCGATCGGCAGGCGCCATCGCCTGAAGGAAGCCGCCGCTCAGCCGCTCTTCATCGCATCGCCGACCTGGAAATCGCCCGGCTGCGGCGGGGCGAGCGGCGTGAACAGGACGCGGTCGGGCTTGAGGTCGATGAGCGGGGTGCCGTCGAGGCAATCGAGGCCGCGGACCAGCACGGAGGCGCCCTCGACTCCGACGAGAGCCGCGACCGAGGTGCCGATCGGGTTCGGCCGCACCGGCGAGCGCAGCGCGAAGGTGCCACGCGTCGCCCCGTCATTAGCGGGGCTCTGGCGCACCAGGTCGCGACGCGACCGGTCGAGCCAGTAGAGCACTTCCAGACGCTCGAATGCCTCGATCCCGGCCAGAGCCGGGACCCAGGGGTCGAAGATCTCGATACGGCAGGTCGGGCCGTCGAGCCGGCCCTGGCGCGGGCACTCGAGCCGCGACGTCCAGGGCGTATGGATGCGGCCGATGAAGACGAGCCCGGCATCGGTCGGCGCCGGCGGCTCGACTGCCACCTCGTTGGCGCGGATCTCGTTCAGCCGCACCATGGCTCAGTCAACGGCGATCATCACGTCCGACGCCTTGATGACGGCGTAGGCGGACTGGCCAACCTTGAGCTGCAGCTCGTCGACTGCCTCGTTGGTGATCGAGGCGGTGACGACGGCGCCGTTGATCTCGATCTGGACATGCGCCGTGGTCTGGCCCTTGTTGACCGCCTTGATCGTGCCCTTGATCTGGTTGCGCGCGCTCAGCTTCATGATGCTCTCCTCGAGTGTTGCGGCGGGGACACGCCCCGCACTTGCGACGATAGCCCGTCAGGGCGGTGGTGGCGGAGCGAGGCACTGCTCGAGGCGCTCGATCTCGATCGAGGCGCCGCTGCGGATCTTGCTCTCGGCGTCGCGGTACAGAGCGACGATCTCGTTGCCAAGGTCAGTCAGCGCCGCGCCCCCGCCATTCCTGCCGCCGCCGCGGGTCTGCACCAGCGGCTCGGCGAACATGCGGTTGAGTTCGTCGGTGAGCAGCCAGGCCCGGCGATAGGCCATCCCGAACTCCCGCCCCGCCGCCGAGATCGATCCCGTCCGGCGGATGGCTTCGAGCAGGGCGATCTTGCCGGGGCCGAGGCGGCGATCCGTGTCGAAGTCGAGGCGGATGGTGAGGCGTGTCGACATGGGGCTCTCCCAGTTCGGAACCTCTCCATGGTGCGTCCGATCATCGCTGCCTTCAATCGTCGCGGTTGATGCCGGATGTCCGCCCCTCGAAGACGGGGCTCCCGGCCGGGAGCCCCGGGGATCAGGACCTGAAGACGGCCTCGCCGGAGCCGGGATCAAGCCGCCTCGTAGCCGAGGATGCCCTTGATCTCGAGGAAATCCTCCAGGCCGTACTCGGCGTATTCGCGGCCGTTGCCGGACTGCCTGTAGCCGCCGAACGGCATGCCGGCGTCCCAGGCGGGATAGTTGATGTGGACGTTGCCGGTGCGCATCCGCGCCGCCGCTTCGCGCGCCTTCTGCAGGTCCTTGGACTGGATGTAGGAGGCAAGGCCATAGACGGTGTCGTTGGCCCGCTCGATCGCCTGCTCGACGCTGTCATAGGGCAGGATCGACAGGACCGGCCCGAAGATCTCCTCGCGGGCGATGCGCATCTCCGGCTTCACGTCGGCGAAGACCGTGGGACGGACATAGTAGCCGCGATTGAGGTCGGCCGGACGCCCCGGCCCGCCGGTGACCAGCGTCGCGCCTTCGGCGATGCCGCTCTCGATCAGGCCCTGGATCTTGTCGTACTGGATCTGGCTGACCACCGGGCCGAGATTGGTGCCCGAAGCGTCGGCCGCGCCGACCACGAACTTCTCGGCCGCGGCCTTGGCATAGGCGGCCGCCTCGTCGTGACGGTCGCGCGGCACGAACATGCGGGTCGGCGCATTGCAGGACTGGCCGCTGTTGCCGAAGCAGCCGGCGACCCCCTTGGAGACGGCCACGGAGAAGTCGACGTCCGGGAACAGGATGTTGGCGGACTTGCCGCCCAGTTCCTGGTGCACGCGCTTGACGGTGTCGGCTGCCGCCTTGGCCACCAGGATGCCGGCGCGCGTCGAGCCGGTGAAGGACATCATGTCGATGTCGGGATGGCTGGCCAGCGCCTGGCCGACCGTCGGCCCGTCGCCGTTGACGAGGTTGAACACGCCCTTGGGCACACCGGCCTCGTCCATGATCTCGGCGAAGATGATGGCATCGAGCGGCGCGATCTCGCTGGGCTTGAGCACCATGGTGCAGCCGGCCGCCAGCGCCGGGCCGACCTTGCAGGTGATCTGGTTCAGCGGCCAGTTCCACGGCGTGATCAGACCGACGACGCCGATCGGCTCCTTGACGACCAGAGACGTGCCCTTGACGTGCTGGAACTGGAAGGACTTCAGCACCTCGACGATCTTCTGCAGATGGGCAAGGCCGATGCCGACCTGGCTGTCCAGGGCGAACTGGCGGGGGGCGCCCATCTCGCGCGAGACGGCGAGGGCCAGATCCTTGCTGCGCTTCTTGTAGACTTCGACGATGCGCTCCAGCAGCGCCAGCCGTTCGGCGGGGCTGGTGAAGCCGAACGTGGCGAAGGCACGCTTGGCGGCAGCCACCGCCTTGTCCACGTCTGCCTTGGAGCCGAGCGAGATGCGGGCGAAGGCATCCTCGTTCGACGGATCGATCACATCCAGGGTATTGGGGACGACGGGATCGACCCAGGCTCCATCAATATAGAACTGCAGATCGTGCGACATCGGACTCCTCCTTGCGGGCTGGGCTGGGCCGCGAGACAATGAGCGGCAAATCGGAATGTTCATACGAATATAACGACAGCCTCCCGCAGGCTCCAGAGCGTTTGAATTTTTTTCTCCGGGCCTGTCGGCGGGCGGCGGGCCGCGCCGTCCTTGGGGCAGGCACGGTCGCGGCCGGACGATCAACCCCGGGTCGAGACCCGCAGTCCGTCCCGATCCCGCCTTCCGAAGTTCAATCCTGTCACGACGGAGTTTCCAGCATGAGCGAGACGCAACAGGCCAAGGCCGAGGTGAAGGGCGGCCTGGTTCCCTATCTCCAGGTCGACGGCGCCACCAGGGCAGCCGAGTTCTACGAGAAGGCCTTCGGGGCCAAGGTGGTCGTCGCGCATCCGGTCGACGACAAGGGCCGCACCATGCACATCCACCTGCATGTCAACGGCAGCTCGCTGATGCTCAGCGACGCCTACCCCGAGCACGGCCACCCGTTGCAGGCGCCCCAGGGCTTCAACCTGACGCTGATGGTCGACAATATCGACGAGGCCTTCGCCAGGGCCGTCGCGGCCGGCGCGACGGCCGTGCTGCCGCCGCAGGACATGTTCTGGGGCGACCGCTACGGGCAGCTGCGCGACCCGTTCGGCGTGCTCTGGGCGATGAACCAGGGCAAGAAATGACCCTGGCCGGGCCTCAACCCAGACCCAGGCGCCGGTACAGCGTGCTGCGGTTGATGCCGAGCGAACGGGCGGCGCGCGAGACATTGCCGCCGTGCCGGTCGAGCGCGCGCCGCATGGCGTCGACCTCGATGGCGTCGAGCGACACGGGCGCTGCCGCCGGCGCATGGGCCCGGATCGACAAGGGCAGCATGTCGGGCGACACCAAGCCCCCGGCCTCGCACAGCGCCGACAGGGCGCGCAGCGTACCGGCAAGCTCGCGGAAGTTGCCCGGCCAGTCATAGGCGGCGAGCAGGGCCTGCGTCTCCGGCATGAGGCGCAGGCCGGGCAGGTGCCGCGCCACCATCTCGCAGATGACCGCTTCGCGGTCGTCGAATGTCCGCAGCGGCCGCATGGCGAACGGATATTGCGCCAGGCGGTAGTAGAGATCCTGCCGGAACGTGCCGGCGGCGACCAGGGCCGCGAGGTCGCGGTGGGTGGCGCAGACCAGGGCGAAATCGACCGTCACAGCCGCGCCGCCGCCGAGCGGCTTCACCTGCCGGTCCTGCAGCACGCGCAGCAGCCGCGCCTGCAGGGCAAGCGGCATGTCGCCGATCTCGTCGAGGAAGAGCACGCCCTTGTCGGCCTCGCGGATCACCCCGCGAGCACCCTGGCGCCGCGCGCCGGTGAAGGCGCCTTCCGCATAGCCGAACAGCTCCGCCTCGATCAGGCTTTCGGGCAGGGCGGCGCAGTTGACCGGCACGAACGGCCCGCCGGCCCGGGCGCTCAGGGCGTGCAGCCGGTGGGCGAACACCTCCTTGCCCGTGCCGGTCTCGCCGGTCAGGAGCAAGGGCACCTCGGCGTCGACGAGGCGCCGGGCCTTGGCGAGCATCGTCTCGCCGGCGGCATCGAACCACGGCGGCGGCGGTTCCTCGCGCCGCGCCGCCTGCGCCGGGCGTGACGGACCGGCCAGCCGCATCGGCTGGGTCAGCCGGGCGAACAGCGGCTTGCCGCCGCGGTCGCGCGACCGGCCGGTGCGGCCCGCGGCCTCCGGCAGATGCACGAACAATTCATCCAGCGCACGGGCGTTGAGGGCGGACCAGTCCAGGTGCATCAGCCCGAGTCCATGGCGATTGGCCGCGACCAGCCGCCCATCGCGGAACACGAAGATGCCCTCGCGCACCGTGCCGAGCAGGTCCGGGTCGGTGTGGAAGCGGATGACCTTGGCATCCCCGAACCCCTCGTCGAAGAAGCGGTGCTCGATCTGGTCGACGGCCAGCCGCACCAGGCCGAGGGCGTAGCGATGGTCGGCCGGGGATGGGCCGGAGAGGTCGAGCGCGCCGGCGATCCGCCCCTGCGGATCGAAGATCGGCGCCGCCGCACAGGTCAGGATCGCGTGGGTCTCGAAATAGTGCTCCGAACCGCGCACCTCGATCGGCCGCCGCTCATAGAGGGCGGTGCCGATAGCGTTGGTGCCCGTCCCGTCCTCGCTCCACTGCACGCCGGGGCGTAACGCCACCTGGGCGGCGCGGGTGGCGAACTCGACGCTGCCGAGCGTGTCGAGCACGACCCCGCCGGGGTCGGTCAGGATCACCACAGCCCCGGTGGCCTGCGCCTCCTGATGCAGGGCCTGCAGCTCCGGGCGGCAGAGATGGCGCAACCGGTCGTGCGAGGAGGAGATCTGCCGCAATTCGCCGGCCGTCATCGGCTCGATTGCCGGAAAGGCGGCGACGTCGAGACCAAGCGCGGCACAGCGCTGCCATGACCGGGCGATCGACGCGCCCACGGTCGCGTCCGGCGGCTGGCCGTCCTGGAAGAAGCGCCGTCGCGCCAGCGCGACAGAATCCGTCATCGACAGAGACATCACCGGCTCATCCCGAACTGCTGCAAATTGCAACACCTGTTGCGGCAAGTGTTGTTCTTTCCATCATCTTCTCACAGCCAGATCTCCGACGTCTACTGCGAATTGTCACTCGATTTCTTCCTGCACTTTGGAAGGCTTCAACGCTGTGCCAGGGATGCGCTGGCCAGGCAACGACTTACCGCACTGCAACACAATATCGTCACCGTCAAACATCCACTCTGGCACGATTGCTGCTGTGGCTTTTCCTGCCAATGCCGGCCTCCGGCACGGCCATGCAGAATTCCGACTCCGCTCGAAGGGAAACGCCATGTTCCAGCAGGCCATCGACAAGGTCTCCAAGCAGCTTCTGATCCGCGACCGCTACGACAACTTCATCGGCGGCCGGTGGGTCGCCCCGGTGGAGGGACGCTATTTCGACAATCCCAGCCCCGTCACCGGCAAGAAACTGTGCGCCGTGCCGCGCTCCTCGGCCGCCGACATCGAGCTCGCGCTCGACGCCGCCCACAAGGCCAAGGACGCCTGGGGCAAGACCTCGGTGCAGGAGCGCTCGCGCATCCTCGGCAAGATCGCCGACCGGCTGGAAGCCAATCTCGAGCTCCTCGCCCTGGTCGAAACGCTCGACAACGGCAAGCCGATCCGCGAGACCACCCATGCCGACATGCCGCTGGTGGTGGATCACTGGCGCTACTTCGCCAGCGTGGTCCGCGCCCAGGAAGGCGGCATTTCCGAGATCGACCACGACACCGTCGCCTACCACTACCACGAGCCGCTCGGAGTGGTCGGCCAGATCATCCCCTGGAACTTCCCGATTTTGATGGCGACCTGGAAGCTTGCCCCGGCCCTGGCCGCCGGCAACTGCGTCGTCCTCAAGCCGGCCGAGCAGACGCCGCTCGGCATCCTCGTCGTCGCCGAGCTCATCGCCGACCTGCTGCCGCCGGGCGTTCTCAACATCGTCAACGGCTTCGGCATCGAGGCCGGCAAGCCGCTCGCCCAGAACAAGCGTATCGCCAAGATCGCCTTCACCGGCGAGACGACGACGGGGCGCCTGATCATGCAGTACGCGTCCGACAACCTGATCCCGGTGACGCTGGAACTCGGCGGCAAGTCGCCGAACATCTTCTTCGCCGACGTGCTCGACGCCGACGACGATTATTTCGACAAGGCGCTCGAAGGCTTCGCCATGTTCGCCCTCAACCAGGGCGAGGTCTGCACCTGCCCCAGCCGCGTCCTGGTCCAGGCCTCGATCTATGATCGCTTCATGGAGCGGGCCGTCGCCCGCACGCAGAAGATCAAGCAGGGCCACCCGCTCGATCCCGCCACCATGATCGGCGCCCAGGCCTCGAACGACCAGTTGGAGAAGATCCTGTCCTATCTCGACATCGGCAGGCAGGAGGGCGCGGCGGTGCTGACCGGCGGCAAGCGGGCCGAGCTCGGCGGCGAGCTCGCCGGGGGCTACTATGTCGAGCCGACGATCTTCGCCGGCCACAACAAGATGCGCATCTTCCAGGAGGAGATCTTCGGACCGGTTGTCTCGGTGACCTCGTTCAAGGACGACGAGGAAGCGCTCGCCATCGCCAACGACACGCTCTACGGCCTCGGCGCCGGCGTGTGGACGCGCAACGGCAACCGCGCCTACCGCTTCGGGCGTGCCATCCAGGCCGGCCGCGTGTGGACCAACTGCTACCACGCCTATCCCGCCCATGCGACCTTCGGCGGCTACAAGCAGTCCGGCATCGGGCGCGAGAATCACAAGATGATGCTCGATCACTACCAGCAGACCAAGAACGTCCTGGTCAGCTACTCGACCAAGGCGCTCGGCTTCTTCTGAGCGTCTCACGGGGGCGCGGGCCCTCCCCCCGCGCCCCTCTTTTTCCGACGTCGCCGGTCGGAGGTCGCCGACCGGCTCCGCCGCATCACAGGGGCGCCATCATGGTCAACCGGGTCGAGATCACCGACGAGGCGGCGGCGATGGTCGCTCGCCTGAAGGCCCTGCACGGCGCCCTGCTGTTCCACCAGTCCGGCGGCTGCTGCGACGGCTCGGCGCCGATGTGCTATCCCGCCGGTGATTTCCGGGTCGGGCCGCAGGATGTGCTGCTCGGCGACGTCGCCGGCTGCCCGTTCTATATCGGCGCCGCCCAGTTCGAATATTGGCGGCACACCCAGCTCATCGTCGACATCGTGCCCGGCCGCGGCTCCGGCTTCTCGGCCGAAGCACCGGAAGGCATGCGTTTCCTCACCCGCAGCCGCGTCTTCACGGACGCCGAGCTCGAGGGCCTTCCCCCGCCCGTGCGTGCCGCCTGAGGCCGGCGGCACGCCGGGTCGCTCATCCGGTCAAGCGTCGGCAATGACGCGCGCCACCGCCAGGCCGTCATAGCCCTTGGATCCGACCGTCTGGAAGGCGGTGGCGCTGACGCGCGGCTCGGCCGCCAGCAACTCGTTGAAGCGCCGGATGCCCTGGACGCCGGCATCGCGGCTGTCGGCGTCGAGCACGGCGCCGTCGCGCACGACGTTGTCGGCAACGATCAGGCTGCCCCGGCGCGACAGCTTCAACGCCCAGGCGAGGTAGCCGGGATTGTTGGGCTTGTCGGCGTCGATGAAGATCAGGTCGAACGGGCCGAGCCCCTCGGCCTCGATCTCGGGCAGAGTGTCCAGTGCCTTGCCGGTGCGCACCTCGACGAGATCGCCGAGACCGGCCCGGGCTATGTTGGCCCGCGCCACCTCGACATGGGCCGGAACCGCCTCCAGCGACACCAGCCGGCCGTCGGCCGGAAGCGCGCGGGCGAGCCAGATCGTGCTGTAGCCGCCGAGAGTGCCGATCTCCAGGATGCGGCGCGCGCCCTGGATCTGCGCCAGCAGCATCAGAAGCTTGCCCTGGTTCGGGGAGACGGCGATCGCCGGCAGGCCGGCGGCGTCGCTGTCGCGCAGGGCCGCTGCGAGCGCAGCGTCCGGCGCCAGGAACAGATCGCAGAAATAGGTGTCGACTTTCGTCCAGAGCGCCTGAGACATCGGTCCTCGCCATGGCTGGGAGACGGCCGACGTCGCGGCAGCCGTCCCCGCATCGGACATGCGGAACGGCCGGAACCTCGGCGCTCGCGCCGGGCAATCCTGTCGGGTGGAGCCGTCTCCGGTGGGGATCGGCACCCTATCCCGCCGGCGACGGCCTGTCGATGCGGCCGCCGGCCCGGAGCCTGAAGTCGCCCTCAGCTCGCCGGAGCGATGGCGAGGTTGATCTGCCGGGCCTTCGACCCGCTGATCTGCAGGGTCGCCGGGCCGGCCTTGAGGTTGAAGCGCACGCTCTTGCGCAGGCCGGGGCAGTTCTTCTGGCCGCTGAAGCTGTCGAACCTGATCGCCGCTCCGCCCTGCACGACGTCGATCCAGGCCTCGTCCGACAGCGTCACCTGGTAGAGGCCGTCGCGCTCGATCGCCGCGACCGTGACGACGGCGCCGAACGTGCCTTGCGCCGGCTTGCGTTCGGGCGCAGGGTTGAAGGACACCGCGCCGACGGGCTGCAGCGCCAGCGCCAGCGCGCCTTCGGGTTTCGGCAGGCTGCCGCCCGAGGAGGCCGCGGGCGCAGCCGAGAACCAGTCCTGCTCCCGCGCGAGCGACCATTTGAACGCCGCGCACCCGCCGTCCCCCGCCGCCTCGACAGGACCGGCCAGGACGAGCAAGGGGACGAGGAGACAGGCGGTGCGCAAGCGGTTCATGGTGTCGTCCTTTCGGTTGCTTCTACGGCAACCATAACAATGTTCTTGTTTTGTTCAAGAAAAATCATGATCTCGACGAGCCGGCGGCAACGCTATCGTCCCGCCGCCGCCCGCGCCAGCCGGTCGCGGATCGCTTCGCCCAGGCCTTCGGCCGGAATCGCAGCGACGGCGATGACGGCAGCACCGCTGCGATCGAGCTCGCGCAGCAGGCCGAACAGGTTGGCGGCCGCCTCGGCGAGGTCGCCGGAGGGGCTGAGATTGCCCTCCGCGACGGGGCGCGCGCCGACCGGCCGGGCAGCCCCGAAACCGAGCCAGGCTTCCCCCGCATGCAGTTCCCGCGCATCGAGGCGAACCCGTGCCCGCGGGGCATAATGCGAGGCGAGCATGCCGGGCGCCAGCGGCGCGTCGTCCGTCTCCTCCGCCGCGCCTTCCGGCCCCTCGGCGAGCGGGTGGCCGAGCACGGCTTCGATCGCGGCCCGCGTCACGCCGCCGGGCCGCAGCAGGGCGATGCGACCATCGAGGCAGGCGAGAATGGTCGACTCGACCCCGACATGCGTGGCGCCGCCGTCGACGATGGCACCGATGCGCCCGTCCAGGTCCGCGGCGACATGGGCGGCGAGCGTCGGGCTGACATGGCCGGACCGATTGGCCGACGGCGCCGCGACCGGCCGCCCGACCGCGGCCAGGATGGCGCGGGCGACGGGATGGGCCGGCACGCGCAGAGCCAGGCTGTCGAGCCCGGCCGTGGCGATATCGCTGACGCCGGAAGTGTCCAACCGGGGCACGACCAGGGTGAGCGGTCCGGGCCAGAAGGCGCGCGCCAGCTTCTCGGCGTCGGCTGAGAACAGCCCGTGGCGCTCGGCCTCGGTCAGGCCGGTGACATGCGCGATCAGCGGATTGAAGCTGGGGCGGCCCTTGGCGGCATAGATGCCGGCGACGGCGCGGCCATTCGTGGCATCAGCGCCAAGACCGTAGACCGTCTCGGTCGGAAAGGCGACGAGGCCGCCCTCGCGCAGGATGGCGGCGGCGCGAGCGATGGATGCAGGCGAGGCATCGAGGTGGAGGGTCGGCGTCTCGGGCCCTGCCGGATCGGCCCTGTCATGCGTCATGCCGCGCCATTGCGCCTGCCCGGCCCTCGCGTCAAGGGGCCGATGCGTCGATCGGGCGCGGCAGGCGGCTGCGGGCGGTCTTGGCGGCTAGGTCGTGGTTCAACAGGCCGCGCAGCGCGATGTCGCCGGCCTTGTCCCGCGCCAGCGCCTCGCGCAGCCCGTCGGTGCGCCAGGCCAGCGCCCGGGCGCCGGGCCTCAGCGTGACGGTCGCCGTCGCGCTGCCTCCGGTGAGAAAGCCGATCTCGCCCAGGAAGGTGCCGGGCGCGACGGTGATGACGCGCCCGTCCTTTGCGACCTCAGCCTCTCCGGACAGGAGATAATAGAGCGCATCCGGCCTTTCGCCCTGGGCGAGGATGGCGCGCGGCCCCCCGACCCGCTCGGCGTCCTTGACCAGGCGGCGGAACTGCCCCGGCGTGAGCACGCGGATGGCGTCGAACAAGGGCCGGATCTCGGCATCGATGCCATAGCCGAGCCGGTCACGGAACAGCAGCGCGATCATGGCGACGTTGAGAAGGACCGTCATCACCTTCCAGAACAGCGGATCATATTGCGGCCCGCCCGGAACGAACGTGTAGTAAGCTGCCTGCAGCAGCATGCTGACGATCACCACCATCCGCAGATGGAACTGGTCGCGGAACAGGAAGGCGAACAGCGCCACAGCGTTGCCGACATGGAAGAGAACGAGGAACGTCATGGGCGGGCGCGCAGGACCGGGGGATAGCGTGCGAGCGATATACCGGATCGCCGTTGCCGGGGGAATCCGGCCCCGCCGCGCCGGCATGCGCGGCGATTGCCCCGGCGCACACATTCGGCCAAGGTCGCGCCGATCCTTCGCCCGACGACTCACAGGACCCGCATGAGCTACCGCGCGCCCATCGCCGACATCGCCTTCACCCTGCGCCACGTCGCCGGCATCGACGCCCTGGCGAGCGAGGGCCTGTTCCCCGACGCCAGCCCCGACACGGTCGACAGCGTCCTGGAGGAGGCGGGGCGGTTCGCTACCGACAAGCTCGCGCCGCTGCGCCGCGTCGGCGACACGTCCGGGGCGCAGTTCTCGGATGGCGGCGTCGCCACGCCGCCCGGCTGGCGCGAAGCCTACAAGGACTGGAGCGCCGGCGGCTGGAACGCCCTGCCCGCCTCGCCCGACTTCGGCGGCCAGGGCCTGCCGGTGCTGCTCAACTCCGCCTGCATCGAGATGTGGAATGCCGCCTCGCTCGCCTTCGGGCTGGCGCCGCTCCTGACCATGGGGGCCGTGGAGGCGTTGACCGCGCATGCCTCGCCGGAACTCAGGAAGATCTATCTGGAGAAGCTCGTCTCCGGCCAATGGACGGGAACAATGAACCTGACCGAGCCGCAGGCCGGCTCCGATCTGGCGGCGTTGCGGACGCGGGCCGAGCGCCAGGAGGACGGAACCTACAGGCTCTTCGGCAGCAAGATCTTCATCACCTATGGCGAGCACGACATGACGGACAACATCGTCCATCTCGTGCTCGCCCGCCTGCCGGACGCGCCGGCCGGCACACGCGGCCTCTCGCTGTTCCTGGCGCCGAAAGTCCTGGTGAACGAAGACGGCAGCCTCGGCGCGCGCAACGACGTCGTCTGCGGCGGCATCGAGCACAAGCTCGGCATCCACGGCTCGCCCACCTGCACCATGGTGTTCGGCGACAAGGGCGGCGCCACGGCCTGGCTGGTCGGCGAGGAGAACAAGGGCCTGGCCTGCATGTTCACGATGATGAACAACGCCCGCCTCCAGGTCGGCCTGCAGGGCGTGGCCGTGGCGGAAGCGGCCTACCAGCAGGCCCTGGCCTACGCCCGCGAGCGGCGCCAGGGCAAGGCGCCGGGCTGGACGGACGAGGGCATGAGCCCGATCGTGCTGCATCCCGACGTCAGGCGCATGCTCCTGGAGATGCGCGCCAAGACCGTGGCGGCGCGAGGCCTGTGCTACCAGGTGGCCGAGGCGCTCGATCGTTCGCACAAGGGCGCGGACGAGGCCGCCCGCAAGGCAGCGCTGGCGCGAGCCTCGCTGCTGACCCCGGTCGCCAAGGCCTTCTCCACCGATATCGCCAACGAGGTCGCCTCGCTCGGCGTGCAGGTGCATGGCGGCACGGGCTTCATCGAGGAGACCGGCGCGGCCCAGCACATGCGCGACGCCCGGATCACCGCGATCTATGAGGGCACGAACGGCATCCAGGCGATCGACCTCGCCATGCGCAAGCTGCCGATGGAGGACGGCGCCGTCGTCCGCGCCGTCATCGGCGAGTTGCGCCAGTCGCTCGCGACGATCGCCCGCTCGAACCATATCCAGGCCGGCATTCTGCGGCCTCTGGCCGCCGCGGTGGATGCACTGGACGGGGCCACGGAATGGATGCTTGACGCGGTCAAGCGCCCGACCGACGCGCTGGCGAGCGCAACGCCCTATCTCAGGCTGTTCGCCGTGGCGGCCGGCGGCGTGGCGTTGGCCAAGGAAGCCCATGCCGCCGCGGTGGCGCTGGCGGACGGGGCGAGCGACCCGGCCCATGCGCTGCGGATCGACACCGCCCGCTTCTTCGCCGGCCAGATCGCCTCGGGCGCCACCGGGCTGGCGGCGGGCGTGATGGAAGGCTCCGACGCCATCGGAACAGGCTTCGGGGTCGGCTGAGAGGTTCTCGCGAGCCTGCTTGCTCTCGCAAGCCTGAACAGCGTTGATTTTGCGTTGAAAACGCAAAATCAATCGTGGCGAGAGCCAAGAGAGGCTGCCGAGGCCGGCATTTCGCGGCCGCCCGGCGATGCTTCCCGGACTCTCTGCTCTTGGGCGGGTCCCGGCCGGAAAGGAAGCCGCAAGACCCGCGTCCCGATTTCGCCTGGGAGCACCGGCTCCGGCCATGGCGCAACACTATGGCGTCGCGGACGAAGTTGCGCGAAGCTGAGGGCCATGCTGTCCGGCCCGGCAGGGCCAGCATGGCCGGACAGGCCGACCACGCTCGGGCCGGACCGGTCTCCATCGTTCAGGATTGCTCATGTCGCTTGCCAAGAAGACCCTGTTCATCACCGGCGCCTCGCGCGGCATCGGCCTTGCCATCGCCCTCAAGGCAGCCGGGGACGGGGCGAACATCGCCGTGGCCGCCAAGACGGAAACGCCGCACCCCAAGCTCGAGGGCACGATCTATTCGGCGGCCGAGGCGATCGAGCGGGCGGGCGGGAAGGCGCTGCCGCTGGTCGTCGACGTGCGCGACGAGGCCAGCGTCCAGGCGGCGCTGGAGACGGCGGCCGAGACCTTCGGAGGCATCGACATCGTCGTCAACAACGCCTCCGCCATCCAGATGACCAAGGCGGTCGATACCGAGATGAAGCGGTTCGACCTGATGCACCAGATCAATGCCCGCGGCACCTTCCTGGTGTCGAAGCTGGCGATTCCCTATCTGCTGAAGGCCGCCAATCCGCATATCCTGATGCTGTCGCCGCCGCTCGACATGAAGGAGAAATGGTTCGCGCCGCACACCGCCTATTCCATGGCCAAGTTCGGCATGAGTCTGGTGGTGCTGGGTCTCGCCGGCGAACTGCGCGGCAAGGTGGCGGTCAACGCGCTGTGGCCGCGCACCACCATCGCCACCGCCGCGATCAGGAACATCCTGGGGGGCGACGCGCTGATGCGCCGCTCGCGCAAGCCCGAGATCATCGCCGACGCCGCCTGGCGCATCTTCCAGAAACCGGTGGCCTTCTCGGGGAACTTCCTCATCGACGACACATTTCTGGCAGGTGAAGGCGTTATCGATTTCGAGCCTTATCGGGCCGATCCGAGCCAGACGCTGGCACCGGATTTCTTCGTTCCCGACGACAGCGTGCCGCCGCCGGGCGTGGTCCTGGGCGAGCCGATGGAGTGAGGGGCGGAGCCGCGGGCACCGCGCGGATGCGTTTTGGCGGGACCGCGGAACCCGCCGGAGCGGGGCGGCCGAGACTTTCACCCTTCGCAGGATACCGGCATGACCACGCTCCTGGTTTCCCATCCCGCCTTTGCCCTCCACGAGACGCCGCGCGGCCATCCCGAACGGGTCGACCGCATCCTGGCGGTGGAGCAGACGCTGGCCGACCCCGCCTTTGACGAACTGGTGCGGCTGGAAGCGCCGGAGGCGCCGGTCGATGCGATCGTCCGCTGCCATCCCCGGTCCTATGTCGAGGCGCTGCGGGTGCTGAACCCGCATGACGACGAAGGTTTCGCCGCAATCGATGCCGACACCTCGATGTCGCCGGGCACATTCGCCGCTGCCCTGCGGGGAGCGGGCGGGGCCATGCTCGCCGTGGACACGGTGATGGCGGGCCGCGCGCGGAACGCCTTCTGCGCCTCGCGCCCGCCCGGCCACCATGCCGAGCCGGACCGGGCGATGGGCTTCTGCTTCTTCAACAACGCCGCGATCGCAGCCCGCCATGCCCAGGCCGCCCATGGCGCGGCCCGCGTGGCGATCATGGATTTCGACGTGCATCACGGCAACGGCACGCAGGCGATCTTCTGGGCGGACCCGAGCGTCATGTACGCCTCGACCCATGAGATGCCGCTCTATCCCGGCACCGGAGCGCGGCAGGAAACCGGCGAGGCAGGGACCATCGTCAACGCACCGCTCAGGGCGGGCGACGGCGGCGAGGCGTTTCGCGAGGCCATGGAAAGCGTGATCCTGCCGCGGCTTCTCGCCTTCTCGCCGGACCTCGTCATCGTCTCCGCCGGCTTCGACGCCCACCGGCGCGACCCGCTGGCCAATCTCAACTTCGTCGAGACCGACTATGCCTGGGCGACGGAGCGGCTCATGGACCTGGCGGAACGGACCGCCCGCGGCCGCCTCGTCTCGGTGCTGGAAGGCGGCTACGACCTGGCGGCACTGGCCGGCTCGACCGCCGCGCATGTCGGCACGCTGATGGCGGGATGAGCCGCGGCTCGCCGACAATCCCTTTCCACCGTCGCCGAGCGATGGCCGAACGCCAGGCAACCCAATCCTCCGTCAGGAAGCTCCGCGCTTCCCGCCCCGAGGGCAAGCGTCTTGCCGCTGAACCGGGATGGCTCCGAAGCCGGTAGTTTGCCTCGGTTGGGAGCCCTCAGACTCCGATCACGAAATCCGAACGGTACGGCCGAGATCGTCCTGGGCCAAGGCAAACCGTCCGGAGCGCGAGCAGGAGCCGAACCGATCCCTTCAGTCGCCGTCCTCGAAATAGTGCCAGGTGCCGTCAGGACCGATGCCGACGCGATAGAAGGAGTAGACGCCCTTGTCCTGCATGTCCTGGAAGTCGCCGGCAGTGATGAGGCGGAACAGTTCCACCATCTGCGGGCCGGTCAGCTTGTCGAGCTTGTAGCGGGCGAAATAGGGCCAGACATACATTTCCTGCGGCGTGCCGACATCGACATGCGCATAGCCCGACTCCATGACGTCGACGAGGATGGCGAGGATCTCGCGGCCCTGGCCGTCGCCGGAGAGGAGCTTGAGCGTCGCGATCGGATCGTCGCTGTCCCCGCCCGACAGGGACGGGGGCATCTCGTTCGACTCGAGCACCGGGCGCAGCGCCTCGATGTCACCGGTCTTGGCTGCGGCAATGATGCGCCGGCGCATCTCCTTGACTTTGTCGGGCAGGCCGTCCTCGCCGTAGAAGACCTGCGGCGTACCCTTGTCGTCCGCCTGATCGTCGGCATCCGCGGCTGGAGCCTGGGGCGCCGCGGCGGCCGGCGGATTCGGCTGGGCCGGAACAGGCGGCGAAGCCTCGCCGGCGGGTGCGGGCAATGGCTGTGAATTGATGTCGCCCGCGGCAAGGACGGGGCAGGACAACAGCATCGCCAGGGCGGCGGACAGGGCGGCGCGACGGATCATGGCGGCAGACCACTCGAAGCAGCGGAACGGCCGGGACATTAGCGGCACAGTTGGGCACTTGCGAGGCCGCGACAGCCAATCCGTCAGGGCGTGGCATTCCCGCCACGCCCCCCTTTCGCGACGTCAGCCGGCAGTCCCGAGATAGTCCTCCGTCGAGCGCATGGCGGCATAGCCGGCGCCGAGAGCGGCCATGAACGCCGCATGCACCTGGGCGGCCGGCACCTGTATGCCGTCGAACTCCAGGTCGCGCGTGGCGCAGGCGTCGTGGACGACGGTGACCTTGTAGCCGAGATCGGACGCGGCGCGGGCGGCGGCATCGACACACATGTGGCTCATGTTGCCGACCACCGCGACCTCCTCAATGCGATGGGCATCGAGCACCTGGCCGAGATCCGTCTCATGGAAAGCGTTGACCTGGTGCTTGAGCACCACCGGCTCCCCGGGACGGTTCAGCACCTTGGCGTGGATCCGGGCCCCGTCCGAGCCCGGCGCGAAGAAGGGCGCATCATCGGTCGGAAATTCGTGGCGAATGTGCACGATGAGTTCACCGGCCTCGCGCGCCGCCGCGATCAACCTGGCCGCATTGTCTGCCGCGGCCTCGACACCGCTCAGCGGCCATTTCCCACCGGGGAAATAATCATTCTGGATATCGACGACGACAAGCGCGCGCCTGGCCATGACCAATTCCTTCTATCCGCGGAAGGCCGACGCCCTCCGTGGCAAGGGATATAGGGATCGGCCGATTCCGGAAACCGGCCGAAACCCGGCCCTACTGCGCGATGCCGCGCAAGGTGAACTCGCCGCTGCGCACTCGCTCCGGCAGCTTCTGGGCGAATTCGGCGACCTGTTCCTCGCCATAGGTCGCAACCAGCTCCTTGAACGCCGTGAACAGGGCGGCATGGGCAACACATGCCCCATCGATCCCGTCGAGGATCGCTTCCTCCCAGGCGTGCAGCAGATGGTCGAGCGCGGCGTGACGCTCGTCTTCGGCAGCGATGCGCTGCTGCAGGATGTCGATGTTGTCAAACATAACTCATTCCGCGTCGAACCCGGCTCGTGCAGCCCGGGCTTCGGCCCGCACACCCCTGCCCGACATCACGACCTGCGGAACCACGGATGCGGCGCGAGCGACGCCTCAAGGCTCCACGGCCCGGACCATAACACGCCCTCGGCCGGCAGCGAGACGATTCCTTCACGAAGATTAACGGGATAGTTAAAATTCGAGAGATCGGCCGGCGCCGCGAATCGATCCGCCAACGAGGCCGAGCCTAATTGGCGTAGCGTGCGCTGATGTCTCGAGCGAGCCGGCCGCCCTCGTCGAGATAGGCACGCACCGTGGCGCCGGCAGAAGCGTTGCAGCTGTGATAGGTCTGCTGGAAAGTGCGGTAGCCGCGATTGAACGCGCCGGCGAGCCTTGCCTTGCGCGCATCGTCCGGCGCTTCCCCTTCGATCAGCGCCGACATGCGCTCGCGATAGGCGGCGGCGTCGGCCGCCCCGCACAGACCGCGCAGATAGTGCAGTGCTCCCAGGAGCTCGGAGAGGCGCAGAAGCTGCGCCTCGTAGGGAGGCGCGGGAGCAGGCGCGGCAGGCGGCGAAGCGACGGTCGGCGCAGCCGGCGCGGTAGCGGCCTGGGCCGTCGCCGGTCCGGCGAGCGGCAGGAACAGACAGACGAGGATGACGGGACGGGCGAGGCGACGAAGCATGCGCCAGGATAGGGGCTGGCCGCCGGTCGTCGCAAGCCGATCCGGCCGGCGTGGTGAAGGGCGCTCCCGCCAGGAGCCTGTCGCGACAGCCCCTAGCCGATCACCGCCTGCGCCTTGGCCACGATCGCGTGCAGTCCGTCGGTCACCGGCAGGCCGTCCAGGCTGACGGGGTCGGCCCAGCGGAATGTCGGCGCCTCCTCCGTCGGCACCGGCTCCCCGCCACGCCAGAGCGCGGCAAAGGCGCAGATGACGAAATGGCGGGAGACCCGGCCATCGGCATCCCGGGCGATCACGTCCTGGTAGCCGGCGAACCCGGCGACCTCCACCGTCAGACCGGTCTCCTCCAGCACCTCGCGGCGCGCGGCCTCGACCATCGTCTCGCCTGGCTCGACCAGGCCGCCCGGCAGGGTGAAGATCCCGCGCATCGGCTCGCGCCCGCGCGCCGCCAGCAGCACGCGGCCGTTGCGGAACACGGCGGCGCTGGCGGCCAGCAGCGGCCGGGCGGGATAGGCGCGGGAATCGGACATGCCGGCAGGCTAGCGCAGGATCGCCGTTCCGGGAATGCGCGCCCGCTCCTCGCGCTTGACCATTCCGGTCCTGGCGGGGACCGATTGGAGGCGCCCACGGCGCCGGCACTAGGCGAACAGGGCGTCGACGGCGGCCTGCTCGGCCCGGTCGGCAAAGATGTCGGTATCGACCTCGACGCCATGGATGACGCCGGAGGAGCGGGCCATCAGCGGATGGAACACCGCGTCGGCCTCGCCGACGATGCGGGCATAGTCCTCGGGCCCGGCGGCCTCGAGGCGCTCGATGACGCTGAGGATCGCCATGTCGAAGGCCATGACCACCTGTTCAAAAGCCTCGCGGACCGACGGCTCGGCGGCGCGATAGGCGGCGATGGCCAGCGCCCTGCCCTTGAAGCCCGAGCGCTCGAAATGCTCCTCATAGGTGGCGGGCTGCCACAGCTTCACCTCTTCGACCATGTCCGGCATGTCGGCCACGAGGCCGATCAGCATGGTGATCTCGTTGAAATGGTTGAGATAGTCGGTGGCCAGGCCCGTCGCAGGGTTGATGTTGGCGGCCAGCAGCGCCTCGGCGTCCAGGGAACCTGCGCCTGTCACGGTCTCGCCCATCTCGCCCAGGCAGCCCCCCGTTCCGGCCCATGCCGGATGCTCATTCCGCCGAGCATAGGGCCGGCCCCTTGCCGTGCGGTTAAGGTTATGCACCGCGCCGGGCGCAGGGTTGACCTCCCGGCGATTTGCTCCTCTAAGCGGAGCATGTGCGGTCGTTTTGCCCTGACGCGTTCCCCCGACGACGTGCGGACCTGGTTCGCTTATCGCAACCAGCCGAACTTCCCGCCACGCTACAATGTCGCCCCGACCCAGCCGGTTCCCGTCGTCCTGCGCGATCAGGGCGAGCGGCGCTTCGTGCTGATGCGCTGGGGCTTCCTGCCCGGCTTCGTCAAGGACCCGAAGGATTATCCCCTCGTCATCAACGTGCGTTCCGAGACGGTGCGCGAGAAGGCCTCGTTCCGCTCCGCCTTCCTGCGCCGGCGCGGCCTGATCCCGGCCGACGGCTTCTACGAATGGCAGGCCGTCGGCAAGGTGAAGCGGCCCTTCCTGATCCGCCGGCCGGACCGCGATCTCTTCGCCTTCGCCGCGCTCTTCGAGACCTGGTCGGGTCCGGACGGCAGCGAGATCGACACGGTGGCGATCATGACCACCCATGCCAACGGCACGCTCGCAGCCGTGCACGAGCGCAGCCCGGTGGTCCTCGGGCAGGCCGACATCGGCGCCTGGCTCGATCCGGCCCTGACGCCGGACGAGGCCGAGGCGATGCTGAAGCCGCCTCCGGACGACTTCTTCGAGCTCGTGCCGGTGGGCACCGGTGTCAACAGCGTCGCCAACGACGATCCGTCGCTGCAGCAGCGCGTCGATGCGCCGCCCTCGCCTCCGGCAAAAAGCCGGAAGCCGTCGGACGACGCACAGGGCAGCCTGTTCTGAGCGGGCGGGCCGGCATCCCCGCCCTCACCCCTTCACCGCGCCGGCGGTCAAGCCCTTGACGATGAAGCGCTGCGCGAAAATGAAGAACAGCAGCTGCGGCAGCAACGAGATCACCGCGGCCGCGGCCATGGTCGGCAGGTTGAACGAACCGTACCCCTGGAAGTTGGCGATGGTGGTCGCCACCATCGGCGTCTCGTTGTAGGTCAGCGTGAGGGGCAGCAGCAGGTTCGTCCAAATGGCGATGAAGGACAGGATCGCCGCCGTGACGATGCCGGGAACGATGATCGGCACGATGATGCGCCAGATCAGCGTCCAGTGGCGGGCGCCGTCGAGCAATGCCGCCTCGTCGATCTCCACGGGCACCTCGGCAATGAACTGGCGCAGCAGCCAGATGCAATAGGGCAGGTTGAAGATCTGGAAGGCCAGGGCGATGCCGATCTGCGTGTCGAACAGGCCATAGGCCTGGTAGAGGACGTAGAGCGGCGTCACGAACAGGATCTCCGGCAGCAGCCGGACGATCAGGAAGCCGATATCCATGCCGCTCAGCCAGGTCCGGCGATAGCGCGCCAGCGCATAGCCGGCGGGAATGGCGATGATCAGCGTGATCGCGACGGACAGGAACGACACCGAGGTCGTGACCAGGAAGGACCGGCTGAAATCGTTGGAGTTCCAGGCTTCGACGAAGTTCTGCCATTGCGGCACGAAGCGCCAGACCGGTGGCGAGGCCAGGGCTTCGCGCTGCGTCTTGAGGGCCGTGAGGCCGATCCACAGGATCGGCGCGAAGGACAGGAAGGCGGCAAGCGCCAGGGCGGCGTAAGCGAGGCCGCGGCCGAGGAGGCGCCGATGGGGCGAGTGCTGCAACGTCGATCTCCCCCTCACCGATCGCGCGAGCGCGCCATGACCCACAGATAGACGCCGGCGATCAGCCCGATCAACATGGCGAAGACCGATGCCGCGGCCGAGGCGTATCCCATGTTGAAGAAGCGGCCGATCCCCTGCTGGAAGATGTAGAGCTGAGCGACCTCGGTGGCCCGGGCCGGCCCGCCCTTGGTGATCGACCAGGCGAGCGCGAAGACGCGCAGCGCGTCGATGGTGCGGAACACCATCGCAACCAGGATGAAGGGCATCAGCGCCGGCAGGGTGATGTGGCGGAACATCGTCCAGCCGCGCGCACCGTCGAGGGAGGCCATCTCGACCCGCTCCTGCGGGATGCCGGCAAGCCCGGCCAGCAGGATCAGGACGATGTTGCCGGTCTGCCACCAGGTGTCGACCGCGGCGAGGACGGGGATGACCAGGTCGGGATCGCCGATCCAGTTCGGGCGCGGCAGCCCGAGGCTGCCAAGGAACGCGTTGATCGGGCCGAGCGTCGGATCGAGCAGCACGGAGGCGATGACTCCGGCGACGATGTCCGACACCATCAGCGGAAAGATGATGGCCGAGCGGAAGAACCAGGCGCCGCGCTGGACGTTGGAGAGCAGCAGCGCCAGGCAAAGGCCGATCACCAGCTCCATCGCCACGGCCAGGACCGCGAAGTAGAGCGTCACCGAGACCGAATGCAGGAAGCGTCGATCCTGGAACACGGCGATGTAGTTGTGCAGGCCGTTGAAGGTCCAGTTTTCGGCCTGCCCGAGCGCCCAGTTCCATTGGTGGAACCCGGCCCACAGGCCGAAGGCAATGGGGTAGAGCGCGAGTGCCGCCAGCAGCACGAGCGCGGGTGTCGCCAGCAACAGCGGCGCGCTCGGCCGGAACGGCCGTCGGGATTGGGACGGGCCGGCGGCCATGCTCAGGCCGCCGATCCGTAGGGGAAGGGCGTGGGGTCGATGAAGCGGGTGAGGACGTTCATCGTGATCCTCGAGACGTTGTTGTCGTAGCCGCGATGGGCAAGGCTGCCGGCCCAGCCGATCGAGCCGGTGGAGAACACCGCTCCGCCTCCGGCCGTCTCGAAGAACACCATGTCGGCCCGAATGTCAGGGCACTCTATGCCGTCCGATCCCGGAAAATTGCCGCCGCCTTCGCCGGCGGCGAAGACATAGATGTTGCTGTGCCCCTCGGAGGAGGCCAGGACGAGCGCATTGCGCGGCGTGCCGACCTCGGGGTTGACGATATCGAGCTCGAGGGCGGCCGCGCCGCCGAACACGCCGAAATCGCCGATGATCTCCTCCTCCACGCCCTCGAAGACGAAGGCGGCGCGCGGGTCACGGCTCGCCGGCAGGCGGCGATAGTAGGATCCGATGTCGAAGCCCTCGGAGATGAAGCCGATTCCGGTCAGGCGCTGTGGCGCATGGCCGGAATTGCGCCATTGGGTGCTCGGTTCGCCCGTGGAGGCAAGGTGCGTCTCCCCCGCCCTCGCCAGCCAGATGCTGCCGGTGACGCCGCGCCGGATCTCCATGGCAGCCGGCAGCTCGGGATGCCAGTTCACCCGCCAGTAGAAGCCGTTGCCGCCCAGATACATCAGCCGGCCGCCGTCGCGGGTGTAGCCTGCCAGGGCCTGCATCATCGCCGCCGACGTGTATTCGGGATGGGCACCGGTCATGATGCAGGCATAGGGGGCCAGCAGCGCCGCCCCTTCCGCGTGCAGCGTCTCGTCGTCGATGACGTCGTAGTCCTGGCCCGTCGCCTCCAGCCAGTCGACGATGTGCAGGTCGGCGTTGAGGCTCCACAGGGCGCGCTTGGGCCGCATGTTGAGGATCGGCCGCAGCCGCGAGGTCCAGCACGAGCCGCTGCCGTCCCGGTGATGGTCGTAGACCGAGAGGCCGTAGTCGCGCCGCTCCATCAGGAAGAGGTCGGACGGCGCCAGCACCGACACAGTGCCGTGGGCGCGTTCGGCGAGCGGATCGTCGTAAGCATCGTGGCTGTTGGCATAGGCGAGGTAGGTGGCCGTCGAAGCGAGGAACGCCACCGGCGCGGTCGCCGAACCGCGGGGCGGCAGGACGAAGAACGGCACATAGTCCTCGCCGCCGTCGCCGCTGCGCAGGCGCGCCGCATAGACGCCGCTCTTGAGGCCCTCCGGGATATTCCAGGCGAAATCCGTTTGCCAGCGGCAGTCGTAGAGGTCGTCCTCGTGGAAATGGATCGCGCCGTATTGCTCCGGCGCCTCGCGCCAGCTGACGACGTCGCCGGTCCAGCCGTGCCCGGTCACGGCGCGGGTCGGCAGGTTGACGCATGTCCCGTGCAGCCCCGCCGGCCCAAGGTCGTGCACGGTGGCCGTCGGAATGCCGACGGAGAAATCCCAGGCTGCCACCAGCCCCCCGCCGGTATCGAGCGTCGGCTCGGCGATCAGGCCCGCGAGCCCGTCGGGAGCGACGACGCGTCTGAGCAGACGCGGCGCCTCGAGCTTGCCGTTGTAGTGGCCGGCGCCGAACAGGCCTTCGGTTGGAGCCGGCACGACATGGGCGGCCATGGTCAAGGGCGCCGCGGCCGGCACGGCCGGAGCGAAAGGCGACGTGGCGAGAACCGGGGCAAAGGCCGGGTCGTTCCAGGCCCGCTCCAGCGGCTCGGCGTGGACGACGGCCTCACGGCTCCCGGCATCGAAGCTGGCAAGGACGCGGTACCAGCGCCGCTCGTCCAGCGCCTGGGCCGTGGCCAGGCGCCAATGCCCGCCTGCGGCGCCGAGGCGCAGGCAGAGCCGTCCGGCCTCGTCCAGGACCAGGGCATAGCCCTCCCCCGCTCCGGCATCGCCGAGCCAGCGCGCCAGGATGGTCTGCTCACCGACGCCCGGCAGGGTCGGCCAGACCAGGGCCGCGAGCGTGAAGCTGGCGACATCGAGAGCCGGCACTGGTGCCACCCGCGCATAGGAGCCGCAATCGATCGGCTGGACGCAGCCGGGATAGCTGCCGTTGACGGCGGCATCGGCGACAAGGACTTCCTTGAAGCCCGGGCCATCCGGCCGGTCGTCACCGCAGACGAGGCGAACGATATCGGCGCGGTAGGAGGCGGCCCCGGCCTCGCAGCTGACCTTGAACGCGATGGTCTGCCCCGGCCGCACCGACAGGCGGTCGGGATATCCGAGAATTGTGATCATTCAGTCGATCTCCAGCACCTGTCCGGTGTGGTCCTGCCAACGGCGCTTGAAGACATGCCACTCGGCATCGGCCAGCGAGGCGAAGCTCGGGCCGACGATGGTGGGGCGCTCGCGCGAGGTCGCGCCGAAGCGGGCCAGCACCCATTCCCGGTGCGGCTCGACGCAGACGAGACAATAATTGCCGGTCAGCGGCTGCGAGCGAAAGAAATTGAGGATGCGCTGGAGATCGGCGCTGTGCCGCCCATAGGGCACGCGCCGGAACTCCCGAGCAAGATCGGTGCGGGTGGGATCGACCTGGAACATGAAACGCAATCACCTTTGCTGGCCGGCCCGTCCCATGGCGCTGCCGCGGGACGGGCGGCGAAGGCGCGGAGCAGGCTTCCGCCCGCGCCGCGCGTAGCCGATCAGGGCTTGTAGAGCCCGGCCTCGGTGACGACGTCCGTCGCCGTATCCTGAAGGGTCTTGGCGGCGTCGGCGGCCGGCGTGCCCTGGTAGATGGCATGCAGGGCGTCGAGCATGCCCTCGACCACCTTGTCGGCCGACTGCAGATACATGATCGAGGGCTGGGCGATCGCCAGCGACTTGCCGACCGCGTCGCCGAAGCCGGGCGGCAGCGCCGCCTGGAAGTCCTTGCTGTCCCAGGTCGACTTGCGCGGCGCAGCCAGGGTCTTGCGCGCGATCCGCTCGGTGACGGCCGGGCTCGTCGCCCATTGCACGAACAGCCAGGCGGCCTCCTTCTTGGCCGACTTCTCCGGGATGCTCAGCCCCCAGGACCACATCGCCGTGTGGGCGCCGTCGGGCGACGCGGCCGGAACCGGCCGGAAGCCGACCTTGTCCGCCACGGTGGACTGCTTCGGATCCAGGAAGATCGAGGCGAACAGGCTGGCGTCCGGACCGAAGGAGGCCGCCTTGCCCTGGGCGAACAGCGTCGTCGCCTCATACCAGTCGAAGGCCGTCACGCCCGGCGCCGAACGCTTCATCAGGTTGGCCCAGATATCGAACCCCTTGACGATCCTGGGGTCGTCGAAACGCGGCTTCCAATTGGCGTCGAAATAGACGAAGCGGTCCTTCTCATAAGGCGCGGCGCCCCAGCTGTCGGCGACGACGGCGTTGAGCTCGTCGAGGATGCCGAGGCCGCCGCCGCGAAGAGAGGCGCGATAACTGCCCTCGTCGAGCTTGAGCTTGTCGAGGGCGGCAAGCCAGTCATCGAAGGTCCCGATCGATGCCGCATCGATGCCGGCCTTCTCGAACAGGTCCTTGCGATAGAACATCATGTAGACTTCGGTCGACATCGGGACGCCGTAGATCCCTTCGCTGGCCGGCGTCGGCATGCGGAAGGCGGTGGCTGCGGCCGGATAGAAGTCGGCGTAGTCGTACCAGTCCTTGTCGGTGAGCTTGGGGTCGTCGAGGAAGGTGTTGAGCTTGGCGATCCAGTTGTTGGAATAGGCGGTCACGCCGGTGATGCCCATCGACATGAACAGGACGTCGAAAGGAGGCTTGGCCGCCGTCATGCCGAGCGAAGCCTTGTTCCAATAGGCGTCCTCGGTGACGGTGGTGACGTTGAGCTTGATGCCGGTGAGCTTCTCGAACTCGGGCAGCAACGGCTCGACGCCATCGGTCCAGGGGTGCTTGACAAGGAAGAGGTCGATCGCCGTACCGCTCTGCTGCTTCCAGTCGATCTTGGCCTCCTCCGGCGGCGAGGCCGCCTGAGCCGGCGCAGCGGCCGCGATCAGGGCGGCAACCGCCGGCGCGATCAGCCGGCGCGCACCTGCCTTCAAACGTCCTGCGAGGGTCGCGAGCGGCGACGCCCCCTTCCCGCCGCGTGATCCGGATATCTGCATCGTCCTGTCCCTCTGTGGTGGCGATCGTTGGTCCGCTCGCCCTGTCGTGAACGCTTCGGCCGCAGTTCCTTCTGCGCCGGCCAGCCGGCGGCCGTTCGACGCCTTGCGGCATCCTGCGAATGGCTCAACGGGTCTCGGCGGAATAAATTAGATGCTTATAATCAATTCTGACAAGAGATCTTCATCAGGAAAATTCCCGCCGGATGCATACGGCAATGAAAGGGCCAGGGAGAGAGGGAAGGCTGCAGCCCCCGCTCGGCTTGACAAAGCGGGACGCCAATTCAGTATAAGGATATTAGCTGCGGTCGCCCCTGTCGCACGCCCCTGGGCGCGTTCGCCGCTGCGCCCCCGCCCGCGGCGATCCAGATGCAAATGGTGGATGCCTCATGCCCGAATCCTCGCCGTCGAACCCGGTCGCCCAGCGGGATATCGCCTTCCACATCCATCCCCAGACCAATCCAGGCTCGCTGGAGGAGCGGGGGCCGCTGATCGTCACCCATGGCGAGGGCATCCGGATTTTCGACAATGAGGGGAGGGCCTACATCGACGCCATGTCCGGCCTGTGGAGCGCGGCCCTCGGCTTCTCCGACAAGCGCCTGGCCGCCGCCGCCGCCCGGCAATATGACGAGATCGGCTTCTACCATACCTTCTTCCATCGTACCGGCGAGAGGGTCGCGACCCTGGCGGAGAAGCTGGTCGACCTCACCGGGATGACCGGCGGCAAGGTGGTCTTCGCCACCTCCGGCTCGGAAGCCAACGAGACCATGGTCAAGCTCGCCTGGCTCTACCACGCCGCCAACGGCCGGCCGGGCAAGCGCAAGGTCATCGCCCGCGAGCGCGCCTTCCATGGCTCGACCATCGCCGCCGCCTCGATGTGCGGGCTCGACTTCATGCATCGGGAATTCGGGCTGCCGCTGCCCGGCTTCCTGCATACCCTGGCGCCCTATCCCTATCGCAACATGCTGGAGGGCGAGACCGAGGCTACCTATGTCGAGCGGCTGGCCGACGAACTCGAGCGCCTGATCCTGCGCGAGGGCCCCGAGACGATCGCCGCGTTCATCGCCGAGCCGATCTACGCCGGCGGCGGCATCATCCCGCCGCCGCAAGGCTATTTCGCCCGGATCCAGGCGGTTCTGCGCAAATACGACATCCTGTGCCTCGACGACGAGATCGTCTGCGGCTTCGGCCGGACCGGCAACTGGTTCGGCAAGGACAGCGTCGGCATGCGGCCGGACATGATGGCGCTGGCCAAGGGGCTGTCCTCCTCCTATTTCCCGATCTCGGCCATCGTGGTGGCGCCTCACATCTATGCGGCGCTGCGGGCCTTCAACCAGAAATCCGGCAATTTCGGCCATGGCTTCACCAATTCCGGCCATCCGGTCGGCGTCGCCATCGCCCTGGAGGCGATCGCCATCTATGAGGAGATGGGCGTGGTCGAGCATGTCCGGCGCATGGGCGCGCGGCTGCGCAGCCATTTCGAGGCGATGGCGAACGCCTCGCCGATCGCCGGCGAGGTGCGTGGCGCCGGCCTGATGCTCGGCATCGAGATCGTCGCCGACAAGGCCAGCCGCAAGCCCTTCGCTCCGGCGGCGCAGGCCGGGCCGACCTTCGACCGACTGGCCTATGACAACGGCCTCATCGCCCGCTGCATGGGCGACGTGCTCGGCTTCGCTCCACCGCTGATCGTCAACGAGGCCGACATCGACGAGATCGCCGAGAGATGCCGTGTCAGCCTGCAGCAGCTCGAGGCCCGCCTGCCAGGCTGAAACGGCGGAGCGGAGCGTCCTGGACCGGGGAACGGCTCCGCTCCGGAGTTCCGCCCGGTCTTCGAGGCTTCGCCGGATTTCGCAGCCTGCCCGGCGGGCGAGGCTCGGAAATCCGGCTCAGCGCAGGCGCTCCTCCGCCAGCACGAGGAGATCGGGGTGCGCCAGCACGCTGGTCACCGGCCAGTCCGGATCGGCCTGCCCTGCCAGGAGCGCCGCCATGGCCGTGCGCTTGCCCGAGCCGCTGGCGAGCAGCAGCACGGAGCGTGCCTCCCGCAGCGTCGCGACGCCCATGGTGAGGCCGCGCTTCGGCAGGTCGCCGCGCCCGGTCTGCTGGCGATGCCGCATCAGCGTGGCCTCGGCGAGCTCGACCACGTGGCTGCGGGCCTGCCATGAGCAGCCGGGCTCGTTGAAGGCGATATGGCCGTTGACCCCGAGGCCGAGGATCGCCAGGTCGAGACCGCCGGCAGCCGCAACGGCGCGGTCATGCGCGGCGCATTCCCCCGCCGGATCGGCGCTGGCGCCGTCGAGCAGATGGATACGGGCGGGATCGGCATCGACGAGGTCGAGCAGGTTGGTCCGCAGGAAAGCGGCGTAGCTCATGGGATGGCCGCCGGGCAGCCCGAGGTATTCGTCGAGATCGAACAGCCGGGCGGCGGCCAGGGAGAGGCTGCCGGAGCGATGGCGTCGGACCAGTTCGCGATAGAGCAGCAGCGGCGTCTGCCCGGTCGGCAGCGCGATCGCCGCATCAGGCTTGCGGCGCAGCAAGGCGGCGACGCGATCGGCCGCATGCCCGGCCAGCATGGCCGGGTCGTCGTACCAGTGGAGTTGCATGGCCAGGACCCTTGAATTCCGCTCCTTGGGCAGCGCCTCAGCGCGCACCGAGCGGATAGCGCCGGAGATGGGCGGCGTAGAGCGCCTCGTAGGCGCAGGCCGCTTCGGACGGCGTCACGCTGGCGCCAGCCGCGGCGACCGCGGCGACCGGACCGGCGACGGGTGCGTTGAGCGCGGCCCCGACGGCAGCGGGCGAGGCGCCGGACCATGGCGTGACGGGCAGATGCAGCACGTCGGACAGCATGCCGAGCAGGCCGGGCGAGGCAGCGAGGTGGCCGGCGATCACGACACGCCGCGGTGCCTGCACTTCGCCCAGCACCGCCAGGCAGCGACGGACCTCGAACATCACCCCCTCGAGGAAGGCGCGCAGGATGTCGCCGCGCCGATGTCGCAGCGCCAGGCCATGGATGGCGCCACGCAGGTTGGGATCCCACAGCGCGCCCTGCTCGCCGCCGCCGAGATAGGGGGCGAAGCAGACCCCGTTGGCGCCGACGGGCGCGGCCAGAGCCTCAGCTGCGAACCGGTCCGGGCCGATCTCGAACAGGCGGCACAGCCAGTCGAAGCCGGTGCCTGTGGCCAGCAGGTCCATTTCCCGGCCATACCAGCCTTCGACCGCGTGCGGCGTCAGGATGTAGCGGCCGGTACCGTCGAGCTCGGGTCGCCGCACGCTGTCGAGAATCACGGTGCTGGAGCCCATGGTGACGACGGCCGTTCCCTCCTCCAGCCCGCCCATGGCCAGCGCGCTCGCCACGGAATCGGCAGCGCCGACGCTGACCGGCAAGCCGGCGGGAAGCCCGAGCAGGCTGGCCCCCGCCTCGTGCAGGGGCCCGGCGACGGCATTGGACGGCGCGATCTCGGGCAGCAGCGCCCGATCGACATGCCAGAGCCTGACGAGGTCCTCGTCCCAGGCCCCGTCCTCGAGCCCGAACATGGCATAGCCGGCCGCCGTCGAAGGGTCGGTGACGCGCCGGCCGGTGAGGGCCAGGCACAGATAGTCCTTGGCCGAGAGGATGCCCCGGACATCGCCGGGACAGTGGCCGAAATGATGCCGGAACATCGGCGCGAGATAGCGCCCGTCGATGCGCATGCCGGTGCGGCGATAGAGGGTGTCGCCGCCGACCCCCTCGACGACGGGCCGCGCCAGCGCGTCGGCGCGGTCGTCGAGCCAGGTGACGGCCGGCGGCAGCGGCCCCGCCGGACCGAGGGCGACCAGCGTCGGCAGTTGGCCCGCCAGGCCGATGCCGCCGATCTCGGCGGTGGCGGCATGGCCGAGAGCGGCCCTGATTTCCGCAACCGCCTGCCCGGCGGCTCTCAGCCAGTCCGCCGGCCGCTGCTCGGCGCCGCGCCCGTCGGCTCCGGCCTCGGTCGCATAGGGCGAGGAGCCGGTCGCGACCACGGCGCCGGACGGATCGAGGACGACCGCCTTGAGGGACGAGGTGCCGAGGTCGAGGCCGAGCCGCAGCGCCGCGCCGCTCATGCCACGGCCGAGACCAGCTTGGCCGAGTCCTTCAGGTCGGCAACGACATCGCGGGCAATGCCGAGCGTCTCGTCGATGTCCTCGTCCGTATGGGCGCAGGACACGAACAGGTTCTCGAAGGCGCCGGGATGGAACAGCACTCCCCGCTCCATCATGCCCTCCCACCAGCGCCTGAACACGGTGTGGCTCGCATGGCGCGCCGCGTCCCTGTAGTTGCGGATCGGATGCTCGGAGAACCAGACCTGGAAGACCGGGCCGAGGCCGACGACACTGGAGGGAATCCGCGCATCGGACAAGAGCCTCTCCAGTCCTTCGCGCAACCGGTCCGAGCGCTCGAACAGGCGCTCGAACGTGCCCTGCCGCGCCAGGATATCGAGGGTGGCGTTGGCCGCCGCCACGGCGATGCCGTTGGCAGCATAAGTCCCGGCCATCGACACGGTGCCGTCGGCGACGAGCGCCATGATGTCGCGCCGGCCGCCCATGGCGGCGATGGGAAAGCCCCCGCCCATGCCCTTGGCGAAGACGGAGAGATCGGGCTTCAACCCGAACAGGCCTTGCGCGCCGCCGAGGCCGAGGCGAAAGCCGGTGATGACCTCGTCGAGGATGAAGACGACGCCGTGCCTGGCCGTCAGTTCCCGCACCGCTTCGAGGTAGCCGGGCTCGGGCAGGATGCAGCCGGTGTTGCACATCACCGGCTCGGTGATCAGGGCGGCGATGTCGTGCCCCTCGCGCTCCAGCACTTCGGCCAGCAGGCCGGCATCGTTCCAGGGCAGGATGATGAGATTGTCGCCGACGCCCCTGGGCATGCCCGGCCCCTGCGCCACGGGCACGGGGGCGCGGTCGGGCCCCGCTTCGGCAAGGTCGGGATGCTTGCTCCAGTACAGGCCGTCGGAGAAGCCGTGATACATGCCCTCGAAGCGGATGATCTTGCTGCGGCCGGTGAAGGCCCGGGCAAGGCGCGTGGCGTAGAGCACCGCCTCCGTGCCGGTGTTGCACAGCCGTACCTGCTCGAGACTCGGAACGGCGGCGATCAGCTTGGCGACCAGCCGGTTCTCGTCCTCGGTCGGCAGCGCGAACACCGTGCCGCGATTTTCGATCATCGAGACCACGGCCTGCGTCACCTCCGGCGGGCGATGACCGAGGATCATCGGTCCCAACCCGAGCAGGTAGTCGATATAGGTGTTGCCGTCGACATCGGTCAGACGCGAGCCGGTACCGCCGCTGACGAAGAGCGGATAAGGGTCCCAGCCCGACCATGTCGCCCGCGCCGTGCTGTTCACCCCGCCGGGGATGGTCTTGCAGGCTTCCGGAAACAGCGCTGCGCTGCGGGGTGTCCGGGCAGTGTTCTTGGGGGAGAATTGCAAGGCAGGCTCCTTCGGCGGACTTGGCCGCCGCGGGACCGGCAGCGCTACGGCCGAAGGACGCATCGCCCCCGACCAATGGATGATATGATTATAATGAATTTTCGCCCATCCTTGTCAAGACGTCCCGGAGCGCTCCTCCAGCCCTCACCAACCGATGGTTGGCGGACCGATGCAAGCCGTATTCACCAGAGATTCTATCAGGCCCTATCCGAGCTCCAGCATCTCGACGCCATAAGGCATATCCTTATAATCTCTGATAGGATATTGGGATCCACGGGTGACCGGAATCCGGGACGGGCGACGCAGCCGTGGTGCAAAGCGGCGGGAATGCATTGCCGCCCGCAGCGGTACGATCGTATGACAGGCTGACTTCATTCCGTGCACAGACACGGCCATCTCGAAAGGCTCGAAGCTGGAACCGGCTCCATGTCGCTCTACAAGAAGACGATGTCCTTCGTTCTTCAGCATATCGAGGAGAACCAGCTGCAGGCGGGCGACAAGCTGCCGAAGGAAATCGATCTCGCGGCCATGACCGGCGTCAGCATGGTGACGGTGCGCCGGGCGCTGGCGGAGCTGGCGGCGCAGGGCACGATCCGCCGTGTCCAGGGGCGCGGCACCTTCGTGGCCCTGCCCCGCCTGCGGGCCGAGACGACCAAGGTCGGCAGCCTGCGCAACGGTCTCGCCCTGGACGCCCGTTCGGCCCTGGAGACGCGCCTGCTCGGCCTGGCCGGCCGCGCCGCGACGCCGGCCGAAGCCCGGCAGCTGCAGGTGGCCGACGGGGCCATGGTCTGGGAAATCTCACGCCTGCGCCTGCTCGACCATCTGCCGATGATCCACGAGATCTCGGTCATCCCGATGATCCTGGCGCCGGACCTCGGCACCCAGGTCGGCCGCGACGACAGCCGGTCGCTCTACGAGATCCTGGAGGCGCGGTACGGCCTGAGCGAAGCGCGGGAGGAACAATCCCTGGTCTGCCGCATGCCCAAGCCCGTCGACAGCCAGATCCTCAAGCTGTCCTCGGGGGACTGGGTGGTCGAGATCTCCGGCATCAGCTTCTCGCCGCAGCACGTGCCGATCGACAGCTTCCGCATGGTCTTCGATGCCAAGCGCTTCTCCTTCCGCCTGGAAACCGTGCCGAGCTCCGGCGTCCTCGAAGCGGTGGAGGTTCCCCTCGACCGTTGACGGCGAAGGGTCAGATCGGCTTGCGACCGACGAGCACCGCCGCATGGCCGGACGACAAGGCGAAGGCGATATCCTCGCGCGGGTCGTTCCAGGAGCGGACCAGGCCGGCGCGGGCCCACAGATCCACCACCGCCGCGATGTCCTTGTCGGTGACGGCCGAGACGTCCAGCGTCACAGCACCTTGCCCGGGTTGAGGATGCCGTTGGGATCGAGCGTCGCCTTGATGCTACGCATCATCGCCATCTCGACCGGGTCCTTCACCCCCGGCAGCAGCGCGCGCTTGGCGCGGCCGATGCCGTGTTCGGCCGAGATCGAGCCGCCGAGATCGGTGACGATGGCGTGGACGGCGGCATTCATCTCCTCGCCCCGCGCCATGTAGGCGGCCCTGTCCATGCCGACGGGCTGGGAGACGTTGACGTGCAGGTTGCCGTCGCCGAGATGGCCGAAGGGCAGCGGCCGGCAGCCCGGCACCACCGCTTCCATCGCCGGGATCGCCCGCTCCAGGAAGGTCGGCACCAGCCGGATCGGCACGGAGATGTCGTGCTTGATCGATCCGCCCTCGTGGCGCTGCACCTCCGACAGCATCTCGCGCAGGCGCCAGAAGCTCTGGGCCTGGGCCTGCGAGGCGGCGATGACCGCATCGCCGACGATCCCCTGCTCCAAGGCGTCGGCCAGCACTTCTTCCAGCGCCGTGTTGCCGCTATCGGGCGTGGCTGCCGAAATCTCGAGCAGGACATACCAGGCGTGGGGGTCGGCCAGCGGATCACGCGAGCCTGGGTCGTGCCGCGTGACGAACTCGACGGCCCGGCGCGGCAGCAGCTCGAAAGAGGTGACGGTGCCGCCGGCGGCCGCCCGCGCCATCTGCAGCAAGGCCAGAGCCGCGGCCGGATCCGGCACGCCGACGAAGGCAGAGACCACGGCGCGCGGCCGGGGGAACAGCTTGAGCACCGCTGCCGTCACCACGCCGAGCGTGCCTTCGGCACCGATGAACAGGTTCTTGAGGTCGTAGCCGGTGTTGTCCTTGCGCAGATGGCGCATGCCGTGCCAGACGCGGCCGTCCGCCAGCACCACTTCCAGTCCCAGCACGAGGTCGCGGGTGTTGCCGTAGGCGATCACTGCCGTGCCGCCCGCATTGGTGGAGATATTGCCGCCGACGGTGCAACTGCCCTCGGAGGCCAGCGACAGCGGGAACAACCGCCCGGCCGCCTCGGCGGCTTCCTGCGCCCGTTGCAGCGTCACGCCGGCCTCGACATCCATGGTGTCGCCCTCCGGATCGACGGCGCGGACCCGGTCGAGCCGCTTGAGCGACAGCAGGATCTCCGCCCCGGTCTCAAGCGGGATCTGCCCGCCGACCAGGCCGGTGTTGCCGCCCTGCGGCACGACCGGCGTGCGCGTCTCGTTGGCGAGCCTGAGGATGGCCGACACCTCGTCCACGGAGCCCGGCCGCAGCACCACCGGCGTCTTGCCGCGATATTTGTCGCGCCATTCGATGAGATAGGGCTGCTGGTCGGCCGGATCGATCAGCGCATGGGCGGCGCCGACGATGGCGATGAAACGGGCGAGGAGTTCAGGAGGCATCATGAAACTGTTGTGGCAGTGCAGCGCGGCTCGATCAAGCCGCACGAGCACCTATCGCTCGAACACGCCGACCAGCTCGACATGGGCGGAATGGCGGAACTGGTCGACGGGGGTCACGCTAGTCAGCCGGTAGCCACCGTCGATGAGGATCGCGGCATCGCGGGCGAAGGTGGCCGGATTGCAGGAGACGCCGACGATACGCTTCAGCCGGGAGGCCGCCAGGCGCCGCGCCTGCGCCTCGGCGCCCGCCCGCGGCGGGTCGAACACGGCGGCATCGAAGGGCTTGAGTTCGTCGGGCAGCAGCGGGCGGTGGAACAGATCCCGCGCCTCCGCCTTGACCGGCTTCAGGCCGGGCGCACGCCTGGCGGCGCGCTCAAGCGCGGCAATCGCCGGCTTGTCCGCGTCATAGGCGTGGACCGAGGCGCCGCCGGCCAGCGCCAGCCCGAAGGTGCCGCAACCGGCAAAGAGATCGGCGACGCGCTTGGCCCCGCCGAGGCCGCCGCGAACCAGGTCGGCGAGCGCGAGGTCGGCGGCCTCCGTCGCCTGCAGGAAGGCGCCGGGCGGCGGCGAAACCTCGGCACCGCCGAAACGGACCACGGGAGCGCGGCGCTCGACGATGACGTCGCCGTGATTCGACAGCCGGGCGAGGTCATGCGCCTGCGCCAGATCCGCCAGGCGCAGCCGCAGACGCTCGTCGATCCGGCCGGCGCCGCGGATATCGCAGTCGATGCCGGAGCGCGTCGCGGTCATGGCGAGATCGAGCGGCTTGTTGAGGCCGCTCAACTGCTTCTCGAGCGCGCGCGCCGCCGGAAGGGCCGCATTCAGCGCCGGGACGAGGATCGGGCAGGCGTCGAGGGCGACGATCGCGTGGGAGCGCGCCTCGGCGAAGCCGACCCTGCCCTTGCGGGCATGCAGCACGGCGCGGCGGCGGCCCCGCCCATGGGCATCGACGAGGTCGGCGACCGGCGCGTCGAGGCGGGCCTGCGCCAGCGCCTCGACGACGAGACCGCGCTTCCAGGCGCGATAGGCCGGCTCGGCCAGATGCTGGACCGCGCAGCCGCCACACAGGGTGAAATGCGGACAGAAGGGGGCGATCCGGTCCGGACTTCCGACCTGCAGGGCGATCAGCTCTCCCCGTTCACCGGTGACCTCTGCCTCGACCGTCTCGCCGGGCAGCGCATAGGGGATGAACACCGGTCCGGGGGCGACGCCGTCGCCGCGATGGCCGAGGCGCTCGACCAGCAGGGTGACTGCGGTCATGGCCGGCGGTCCGCAGCGAGCAGGAACTCGCGATTGCCGTCGCCGCCCTCGATCGGCGAGGCGACGATGTCGCGCACATGCCAGCCCAGGCTGGCGACATGGGCGGCGATGCGCTCGCAGACGAGGTGATGCACGGCCTCGTCCTTGACGATGCCGCCCTTGCCGACATGGTCGCGGCCGGCCTCGAACTGCGGCTTGATCAGGGCGACGAGATCGGCAGAGGGCGCCGTGAGGGCGAGCACCGGCTGGAGCACCAGCGCCAGCGAGATGAAGCTGACGTCGATGACCGCGAGGTCGACGGGATCGGGCACCACGGCGCGGGTGAGCCCGCGGGCGTCGACCCCCTCGAGGTTGACCAGGCAGGGCGCCTGGCGCAGGGCCTGATGCAGCTGGCCGTGCCCGGCGTCGACGGCATAGACCTTGGCCGCGCCGCGCTCGAGCAGCACCTGGGAGAAGCCGCCGGTCGAGGCGCCGACATCGAGGGCGACGCGCTCCTCGACCGGAATCGCGAAGGTCTTGAGCGCATGGGCGAGCTTGACGCCGCCGCGAGAGACCCAGGGATGCGCGGGGCTGGCGGTGATGCTGGCGTCCGGGGCGATCGCCTCGGAGGCCTTGCGGACCGTCTCGCCGCCGGCCGTCACCAGCCCCGCGGCGATCGCCGCCTGCGCCCGGGCGCGGCTGTCGAAGAAACCCCGCTCGACGAGCAGGAGGTCGGCGCGTTTTCTGGTCAAGCGGCTGGCCCGTGCAAGAGAAACCGCCGCCCTTGTAGTGCAGCGGCCGGTCGAACGGAACCGCCAAAGCGCTGCCGGCATTCCAGCCGGCAGGGAACCTCGGACCGGGCGAGGATGACGACACCTTTTCCGTCTTGCGTTGCGCTTTGCCTGACAGGTGAGAGACATCTCAGGCGTCGTCCGCGAATAAGTGCTCCAGGCGCGACGCCGGCCGGGCAAGTCGGAAACATCCGACTTGCCGGGGGAGGGAAGACGCGGGCGGCGCGGCAAGTCCGGCATGGAGCCCATCTCGCCCGCAGGGTGGCTTCACAAAATGGAGGTGAAGCACTTATTCCCGGACGCGCCTCAGGCTCGCCTGCTGGCCTTTGCGCTGTCTTTTCCGAGGGCTTCGAAGACCTTGGCGACGATGCCGGCGGCATCGAGCCCGGCCCGGGCATACATCGCCTCCGGCCTGTCATGGTCGAGGAACCGGTCCGGCAGCACCAGCGCGCGCACCTTCAGCCCGCGGTCCAGCGCCCCCTGCTCGGCCAGAAGCTGCAGCACATGGCTGCCGAAGCCCCCCACCGACCCCTCCTCCACCGTCACCAGCACCTCGTGCTCGCGCGCCAGGCGAAGGATCAGCCCAGCGTCCAGCGGCTTGGCAAACCGCGCATCCGCCACCGTCGCCGAAAGCCCCTGCACCGCAAGGTCCTCCGCCGCCTTCAGGCATTCCGCCAGCCGCGTCCCAAGCGACAGCAGCGCCACATGCGTCCCCTCCCGCACCACGCGCCCACGCCCCAGCGCCAGCACCGTGCCGGACTCCGGCAGCTCCACCCCGACGCCCTCCCCGCGCGGATAGCGGAACGCGATCGGACCCTCGTCATAGGCCGCCGCCGTCGCAACCATGTGCACAAGCTCCGCCTCGTCCGAGGCCGCCATCACCACCATGTGCGGCAGGCACGACAGATACGCCACGTCATACGACCCGGCATGCGTCGCCCCGTCCGCCCCCACCAAGCCCGCCCGGTCGATCGGAAACCGCACCGCAAGCTTCTGGATCGCCACGTCGTGCACAACCTGGTCGTAGGCCCGCTGCAGGAACGTCGAATAGATCGCGCAGAACGGCTTGTACCCCTCCGTCGCCAGCCCCGCCGCAAACGTCACCGCATGCTGCTCGGCGATCCCCACATCGAACGTCCGCTTCGGAAACGCCGCCCCGAACAGGTCAACCCCCGTCCCTGACGGCATCGCCGCCGTGATCGCCACGATCCGCTCGTCCTTGCGCGCCTCCTTGACCAGCGCCTCGCCGAACACCCGCGTGTAGGCCGGCGCATTCGCCTTCGCCTTCACCTGCGCCCCGGTCACCACGTCGAACTTCACAACCCCGTGGTACTTGTCCGCCGACGCCTCCGCCGGCCCGTAGCCCTTGCCCTTCTGCGTCACCACATGCACCAGAACCGGACCGTCCGCCTGGTCGCGCACATTGCGCAGCACCGGCAACAGATGGTCCAGATTGTGCCCGTCGATCGGCCCGACATAGTAGAACCCCAACTCCTCAAACAGCGTGCCGCCGGTCCAGAACCCCCGCGCATACTTCTCCGTCCGCTTGGCCTTGTCGTACACGAACTTCGGCAGGCGCCGCGCCAGCTGCTTGGCCAGCTCCCGCAGCCCCGTATAGGTCCCCCCCGACACCAGACGCGCCAGATACGCCGACATCGCCCCAACCGGCGGGGCGATCGACATGTCGTTGTCGTTCAGGATCACGACCAGACGCGAGCCCAGCGCCCCGGCATTGTTCATCGCCTCATAGGCCATGCCCGCCGACATCGCCCCGTCGCCGATCACCGCCACCACATGCCCGGTCCCCCCCTCAAGGTCCCGCGCCGCCGCCATCCCGAGCCCCGCCGAGATCGACGTCGAGGAATGCGCCGCCCCGAACGGGTCGTACTCGCTCTCCGAACGCCGCGTGAACCCCGACAGCCCCCCGCCCTGGCGCAGCGTCCGGATGCGGTCCCGGCGCCCCGTCAGGATCTTGTGCGGATAGGCCTGGTGCCCGACGTCCCAGATCAGCCGGTCACGCGGCGTGTCGAACACCGCATGCAGCGCAACCGTCAGCTCGATCACACCGAGCCCCGCCCCAAGATGCCCGCCCGTCTCAGACACCGCGTCGATCGTCTCGTACCGCAGCTCGTCCGCAACCTGGCGGAGCTTCTCGTCCGGAAGACGACGCAGGTCGTCCGGCGTCTCGATCGTGTCAAGCAACGGCGTCGGGGAGGGGTCTGCCAAGGTCGGTCCCACCATAGTCTCGCGCCTGGCGCGAATTGCCATGTAAGTCCGGACTCCATAGCCCAGCCGCATCGATCGAACCATTCCCAAAGTCGCCATGTCGAGGGCGTTCGCGACCGCCGGCTGCCGTCTTGACCGGTCGAACGGTCTGGCGTCTTGTGCCTTGACGTTTTCACTTGCCGAGACTGGGACAGCTTCTGGAATGACGGTGGTGGTCGTGACGGGAGCCGGCGGCTTCGTCGGATCCGCAGTGGCTCGCCTCCTGCCCGAGGCGGGATATCGGGTGCGCACCATCGCACGGGCCTCGACGCCCCGCCGCAATCTCGACGGGACGGGTTTCGAGGTCGTCGCCGGCGACCTGCGCGATCCCGACCTCGTCCTCAGGGCAATGCAGGGCGCCCGGGCCGTGTTCCACGTCGCGGCGGATTATCGCCTCTGGGCGCCCGATCCCGACGAGATTCGCCGCAACAACCTCGCCATGACCGGCAATGTCATGCGGGCGGCCTTGGCGGCCGGCGTGGAGCGGGTGGTCTACACGTCCAGCGTCGCGGCGATCGCGCCGCCGGCCGGCGACCTGCCGAGCGACGAGACGCGGCCGCTCGACGAGGCCGACGCGGTCGGCGCCTACAAGCGCAGCAAGGTCGCGGCGGAACGCCTGGTCGAAGCCATGATCCGGGACCAGGGCCTGCCGGCGGTGATCGTCAATCCGTCGACGCCGATCGGTCCGCGCGACGTCCGGCCGACCCCGACCGGCCGCATCGTGATCGAAGCCGCCTCGGGCCGGATGCCGGCCTTCGTCGACACCGGGCTCAATCTCGTCCATGTCGACGACGTCGCCCGCGGCCATCTCGCCGCCCTCGCCCGCGGCCGCATCGGCGAGCGCTATATACTAGGCGGCCAGGACGTGTCGCTGGCGCGCATGCTCGCCGACATCGCCGTGCTGGTCGGCCGGCGCCCGCCCCGCATCCGCCTGGCGCGCGGCCTGGTGGTGCCGCTGGCCCTTGCCGCCGAGGCGATGGCACGGCTCACCGGCCGCGAGCCCTTCCTCAGCCTCGATGCCCTCAGGATGTCCCGCTACAAGATGTACTATTCCTCGGCGAAGGCGGAGCGGGAGCTCGGCTATCGCGCCCGCCCCTATGGCGAGGCCCTGGCGGACGCCATCGCCTGGTTCCGCGCCGCAGGCTCGATCCGGTGAGCGCAACGCCATGCCGATGCTGATCCTCGCCCTGCTCGGTGCCGCAGCGTGGGCCTATATGCTCCTGGCCCGCGGCGGCTTCTGGCGCTCGGCCGACCGGGACGAGCCGGCCGTTGCCATGTCGCCGGCGGCCTGGCCGGCGGTGGTCGCCGTCGTCCCTGCCCGCGACGAGGCGGAGGTGATCGCCCGCGCCGTCACATCGCTCCTCGCGCAGGACTATCCCGGCCCGTTTCGCGTCATCCTCACCGACGACGACAGCCGGGACGGCACGGCGGACCGGGCCCGGGCGGCGGCGCAGGCGCTGGGCGCCGACGAGCGCCTCGTCGTCATCCCCGGCGCGCCGCTGGCGCCGGGCTGGACCGGCAAGCTCTGGGCGCTGAGCCAGGGCATAGCCGCGGCCGACGCGAGCGGCCCGACCTATCTGTGGCTCAGCGACGCCGACATCGTCTGCACGCCGGACTGCCTGAGGACCATGGTATCGCGCGCCGAGGCCGGAGGCCTGGCGGCCGTCTCGCTGATGGCGAAGCTGCGTTGCGAGAGCCTGGCGGAGCGGATGCTGGTCCCGGCCTTTATCTTCTTCTTCCAGATGCTCTATCCCTTCGCCTGGGTGAACCGTCCCGGGGCGGCCACGGCTGCCGCGGCCGGCGGCTGCGTGCTGGTGCGCCGCGATGCGCTCGCCGATATCGGCGGCATCGGCGCCATTCGCGGTGCGCTCATCGACGACTGCACCCTGGCGGCCCGGCTCAAGCGGAGGGGCGGGCGGATCTGGCTCGGCCTGACCCGCCGGGCGACCAGCATCCGCGCGTCCGACCGCTTCGACGATATTCGCCGCATGGTCGCCCGCTCGGCCTACGCACAGCTTCGCTATTCGCCGCTGCTGCTCGCCGGAACGCTGGCTGGCATGCTGCTGGTCTATGCCGCGCCGCCGGCGATCGCCCTGTTCGGGCCGGCGCCCGCGCGCTACGTTGGGCTGGCGACATGGGTCGCCATGGCTCTGGCCTTCGTGCCGACCTTGCGCTTCTATGGTCTCTCCTGGCTGTGGAGCCCTCTCTTGCCTGTCATCGCCCTCTGCTACATGGCCTTCACCCTCGATTCGGCCCTGCAGCACCGGGCGGGACGGGGCGGCCTGTGGAAGGGGCGCGTGCAGGCGCCACGGGATGCATGATGGATACGGCCGCTTCCGCCAGAACGGGCAAGGGTGCCGGCGACGAGAACTTTCCCGTCGCCTCCCGGCTGATCGCCGCCCGCCATCGGCCGGCGATCCTCGCCTTCTACGAGTTCGTGCGCACCGCGGACGATGTCGCCGACCACCCCACCCTGGCGCCGGCGGAGAAGCTGCGCCTGCTCGACCAGCTCGAGGCCGGCCTGTCCGGCCGCAGCGAGGCGGAGCCGGCGGCGCTGGCGCTGCGCGCCGTGCTGCGGGAGCGCGGCCTGAGCCAGAGCCATGCGCTCGACCTCCTCGACGCCTTCCGCCTCGACGTGCGCAAGACACGCTATGCCGGCTGGGACGAACTGATCGACTATTGCCGGCTCTCGGCCATGCCGGTCGGGCGCTATGTGCTCGACGTGCACGGCGAGAGCCACGCCCTGTGGCCGGCCAACGACGCGCTCTGCGCCGCGCTCCAGGTGATCAACCATCTCCAGGATTGCGGCAAGGATTATCGCGCCCTCGACCGCGTCTACGTGCCGCTCGACGCCCTGCGCACGGCGGGGGCCGACCTTTCCGAGCTCGGCGCCGACCGGGCCTCCGCCGCCCTGCGCCGCTGCCTCGCCGATCTCGCCCGACGCGCCGGCAACCTGCTCGACGAGGCCCGGCCCTTCGCGGCCGCCATTCGCGACGGGCGCCTCTCGCTGGAGGTGGCGGTGATCCATGGCTTGGCGCGCCGGCTCGTCGGCCTGCTGGAGCGCCGCGATCCCCTGAGCGAACGCGTGCATATCGGCAAGGCCGGCGCCCTTGCCGTGGTGACCGGAGCCGTGCTGGCCCGGGCCTTCCGCGGGCCGCGCCGGCGCCCGGCGGCGCTCGGACAGCCGACATGACCGCAGCACAGGCCCCCGAAGCCCCGGCCACGCGCGCCAGGGGCAGCTCCTTCTACGCCGCCATGCGCATCCTGCCGCGTGAGCAACGCGAGGCAATGTATGCGGTCTACGACATCTGCCGGGCCGTCGACGACGTCGCCGACGAGGGCGGCACGTCCACGCAACGCCTGGTCGAGCTCGGGCGCTGGCGCGAAGATCTCGAGGCGCTCTACGCCGGCGGCGCTCCGGGGCGTTTCGCCGCGATCGCGCCGGTGGTGCGGCGCTTCGGGCTCAGGCAGGCCGACTTCGCGGCGCTGATCGACGGCATGACCATGGACGCCGAGGCCGACATCCGGGCGCCGGACATGCTGACCCTCGACCTCTATTGCGACCGGGTGGCAAGCGCCGTCGGGCGCCTCTCCAACCCGATCTTCGGCATTGCCGGGGAGGACAGCCTGGCGCTGGCCCACCATCTCGGCCGCGCCCTGCAGCTCACCAACATCCTGCGGGACATCGACGAGGATGCGGGCCTGGGACGCCTCTATCTGCCGCGCGAGGCGCTCGAGCAGGCCGGCATCGCCAGCCGTGAGCCGGCGGAGGTCGTGGCCGACGCGGCCCTGCCCAGGGCCTGCGAGCCGCTGGTCGCGCGAGCCCGCGCCCATTTCGGCGAGGCGGCCCAGGTCGTCGCCCGCCTGCCGCGGGCCGCGACGCGGGCGCCGCGCCTGATGGGCGCCATCTACGGACGGCTTCTGGGCGGCCTGGCGGCACGCGGCTTCTCACCGCCGCGGCCGCGCGTGCGCCTCCCCCGGCCGGTCCTGATCGGACTGCTCGTGCGGCACGGCCTGTTCTGATGGCGCAGCGCACGGCCCATGTCGTCGGCGCCGGCCTTGCCGGCCTGTCCGCGGCCACCTGCCTTGCCGAACGCGGATGGTCGGTGACGCTGCACGAAGCGGCGCCCCAGGCCGGCGGACGCTGCCGCTCCTATGTCGACCAGACGCTGGGCGCGACGATCGACAACGGCAACCACCTCATCCTGTCGGGCAACGAGGCGGCCCTCGCCTATCTCGACAGGATCGGCGCCCGCGGCCGGCTGACGGGACCCGACGACGCCGTCTTCGATTTCGTGGATATCCGCGACGGACGCCGATGGCGCATCCGGCCGAGCGCCGGCCGGATGCCCTGGTGGATTTTCGACCCGGCCCGGCGAGCGCCCGGGACGCGGGCTCTCGACTACCTCGCGCTGCTGCGCCTGCGCTTCGCACGACGGGACGCCCGGATCGGGGATGTCGTCGCCTGTGCCGGCCCGCTTTACGAGCGGCTGTGGCATCCCCTGCTGCTGGCGGCGCTGAACACCGAACCGCCAGCCGCCGCCGCCGGGCTCGCCGACGCGGTGATTCGCCAGACGCTCGCGCGCGGCGGCATCGCCTGCCGCCCGCTGATGGCGCGGGAGGGACTGTCGACCGCCTTCGTCGACCCGGCCCTCGCCTTCCTGGCGCGGCGCGGCGCCCGGGTCCGCTTCGGCAGCCGCCTGCGCTCGCTGACGATGGCGGACGGGCGGATCGCCGCCCTCGCCTTCGGCGAGGAGACGATTCCGGTCGAGGCGGACGGAGCCGTCGTGCTCGCCGTGCCGGCTGTCGCCGCGGCGCAGCTCGTGCCCGGCCTTGAAACGCCGGCCGAGCATCGTGCCATCGTCAACGGCCATTTCCGCATCGAGCCGCCCGCGGGCGCGCCGCCGTTCCTCGGCGTCATCGGTGGCGAAGCCGAGTGGATCTTCGCCTATCCCGGCCGGATCTCGACCACCACCAGCAGCGCCGACCGTCTGCTCGATCAACCGCGCGAAGTGCTGGCGGAACGGCTCTGGCGCGATGTCCAGGCTGCGCTCGGCATGGAGGCGCCGATGCCTGCCTGGCAGGTCGTCAGGGAGCGGCGGGCGACTTTCGCCGCCCTGCCGGCCGAGGAGACGCGGCGGCCGCCGGCGGCGACGCGCTGGGCCAACCTCGCGCTCGCCGGCGACTACACCGCCACCGGCCTGCCGGCGACGATCGAGGGAGCCGTCCGCTCCGGCGTGACCGCCGCCGACGCCATCGAAAAGCCGGACGGGAGCGCCAGCCTTCCGGCCGTACGAGGAAAGGGGCTGCGCTGACATGACCATGCCTTCCGGTGCGGAGCTCGCAGCGTCCCGGCCGGCGCAGCCGCATCTCGATCGGGCAGTCCGTTCGGCCACGCGGTCGGTGCTGTCGCGCCAGCAGCCGGACGGACATTGGGTGTTCGAGCTCGAGGCGGACGCGACCATCCCGGCCGAATACGTCCTGCTGCGCCATTACCGCGGCGAGCCCGATGATCTCGCGCTCGAAGCCGGGATCGGCGCCTATCTGCGCCGCATCCAGGGCGCGCATGGCGGCTGGCCGCTGTTCGAAGGCGGGGCGCTCGACGTCAGCGCCAGCGTCAAGGCCTATTTCGCCCTCAAGATGATCGGCGACGCTCCCGACCTGCCGCACATGAAGCGCGCGCGCGAGGCGATCCTGGCCCATGGCGGCGCGGCGCGCAGCAATGTCTTCACCCGCATCCTGCTGGCGCTCTACCGCGCCGTGCCCTGGCGGGCGGTGCCGGTCATGCCGGTGGAGATCATGCTGCTGCCGCGCTGGTTTCCCTTCCATCTCAGCAAGATCTCCTATTGGGCCCGCACGGTGATCGTGCCGCTCCTGATCCTGCAGGCCCTGAAGCCGGCCGCGAGGAACCCGCGCGGCGTCGGGGTCGAGGAACTCTTCCTCGTCCCGCCGGAGCGCGTCCGGCTGTGGCCGAAGGGTCCGCATCAGAAGGCCCCCTACTCCCAGATCTTCGGCGGCATCGACCGGGTGCTGCGCGCGGTCGAGCCGCTCTTTCCCAAAGGCTCCCGCCGGCGCGCCCTGGCCAGGGCGGAGGCCTTCGTGCTGGAACGCCTCAACGGCGAGGACGGGCTCGGCGCCATCTATCCCGCCATGGCCAATGCGGTGATGGCCTTCGATGCGCTCGGCTATCGCGCCGACCATCCCGCCCTGGCGGTCGCCCGCCGCTCGATCGACAGGCTCCTGGTGGTCAAGCCGGCGGAAACCTATTGCCAGCCCTGCGTTTCGCCGGTGTGGGACACGGCCCTGGCCAGCCATGCGCTGCTCGAATCCGGCGTGGAGACGGCGCCGCACCAGGCCGAACGGGGCCTTGCCTGGCTGAAGCCGCGGCAGGTGCTCGACGTCAAGGGTGACTGGGCCGAGATCCGTCCGGACGTCCGGCCCGGCGGCTGGGCCTTCCAATATGCCAACGACCACTATCCCGATCTCGACGACACCGCCGTGGTGGTGATGGCCATGGATCGGGCCCAGAGCGCGGGCGGCCATCGCGACTATGCCGAGGCGATCGCCCGCGGCCGGGAATGGGTGGAAGGCCTGCAGAGCCGCAACGGCGGCTGGGGCGCCTTCGATGCCGACAACAATCATGACTACCTCAACCACATCCCGTTCTCGGATCACGGTGCGCTGCTCGATCCGCCCACGGCCGATGTCACCGGACGGTGCCTCTCCATGCTCGGCCAGCTCGGCGAAACCGCCCGGACGAGCAGCGCCGTCGCCCGCGCGCTCGACTATCTCAGGACCACGCAGGAGAAAGACGGCAGCTGGTACGGGCGCTGGGGCGTCAACTACATCTACGGCACATGGTCGGTGCTGTGCGGCCTCAACGCCGTCGGCGTCGAAGCCGGCGCGCCCGAGATGCGCCGGGCCGTCGACTGGCTGGTCTCGATCCAGAACCCCGACGGCGGCTGGGGGGAAGACTGCGCCAGCTACAAGCTCGACTATGCCGGCTATGAAAGAGCCGCCAGCGCCGCCTCCCAGACCGCCTGGGCCGTGCTCGGCCTGATGGCGGCGGGCGAGGCCCGCCACCCCGCCGTCGCCCGCGGCGTACAATGGCTGCTCGACCGCCAGGACGCGGACGGGCTGTGGCCGGAGGAAAGCTACACCGGCACCGGCTTTCCGCGCGTCTTCTACCTGCGCTACCACGGCTACGCCAAGATCTTCCCGCTCTGGGCGGTGTCGCGCTACCGCAACCTCATGGAGGGCAACGGCGCGGCGGTGTTGCACGGGATGTGAGCGCCGGAGGACCGATGCGGACCGCACCGCTCCCTTCCCCACGGGTCATTGCCGTCTGCGGCCTGCAGGCGGAGGCGCGCCTGGCGCAAGGCCCCGCCGTGCCGGCGATCTGCGGCGGGGGTCGGCCGATCCCGACGCGGACGCGGCTGGCCGAGGCCCTGGCCGAGGGAGGCGTCGCCGGCCTCGTCAGCTTCGGCATTGCCGGCGGGCTCGACCCGGCGCTGGCGCCCGGCGCACTGGTGCTGGCGCCGTGGGTGTGCGGTCCGGCAGGCCGGCGGGATGCCGACGGCCCCTGGCTCCAGGCCTTGGCGCAGGCCTGTCCGGGCGCGACCCTGGCCGGCATCGCCGGCTGCGACGAAGCGGCCACGACGCCCGCGGCCAAGCAGCGGCTCGCCTCGGCCACCGGCGCCGCCGCCGTCGACATGGAATCGCACATCGTCGCCGACCTGGCCGGGATCCATGGTCTGCCCTTCGCCGTCATCCGCGCTGTGGCGGATGCGGCCGATGCGGCCTTGCCGCCGGCTGCGCTTGCCGGCCTCAAGCCTGACGGACGCACCGACATCGCACGCGTGCTGGCGGCGCTGGCCCGCACGCCCGGACAAGTGCCGGCGCTGCTGCGCACCGCGCTTGCCGCGCGGCGCGCCCTCGCCTCACTCGGCGGCGTCCGCCGGCAGCTCGGTCCCGGTCTTGCGTGCCCTTATCTCGTCCAGCTTGTGCTGGACATGCCGTGAGAACACGAATTCGGCCGGGCGCTGGCGGTCGAGCGGTATCTCCGGCGCCATCTCGCCCTCGGTCCGGGCGCCGCGCAGGGCCACGCCCAGAGCCTTGAGCGGGTGCTTGACCGCGTCCTTGACCGCCGTGGCCTCGAAGCCGCTATGGACCATGCAATCGGCGCACTTCTCGTAGTTGCCGGTGCCGTAGGCGTCCCAGTCCGTCGTCTCCATCAGCTCCTTGAAGGTCTTGGCGTAGCCTTCGCCCAGGAGATAGCAGGGCTTCTGCCAGCCGAAGACCGTACGCGTCGGATTGCCCCACGGCGTGCAGTGATAGGTCTGATTGCCGGCGAGGAAGTCGAGGAACAGGCCCGACTGGAAGAAATCCCAGTTGCGCCCGCCGCGCCCGCGCCGGAACACCTCGCGGAACAGGGTCTTCGTCGCCTTGCGGTTGAGGAAATGCTGCTGGTCCGGCGCCCGCTCATAGGCATAGCCGGGGGAGATGGTGATGCCGTCGACGCCGAGCGGCTTCAGCGTGTCGAGGAAAGCTGCGACCTGCTCCGGCACGGCGTCGTTGAACAGGGTGCAGTTGATGTTGACCCGGAAGCCCGCCGCCTTGCCGGCCCGGATGGCGGCGACCGCCTTGTCGTAGACGCCGCCCTGGCAGACGGACTTGTCGTGCATCGGCTTGTCGCCGTCCAGATGCACCGACCAGTTGAAGTTCCGATGGGGCTTGTACTGCCCCAGCTTCTTCTCCATCAGCAGCGCATTGGTGCAGACCGTGACGAACTTGCCCCGCGCCAGCAGGGCCTCGACGATCTGCGGCAGCTCGCGGTGCAGCAGCGGTTCGCCGCCGGCAATCACCACCACCGGCGCCGGGCACTCCTCGGCCGCGCCGAGGCAGTCCTCGACCGAGAGGCGCTGGTTCAGGATCTCGGCGGGATAGTCGATCTTGCCGCAGCCCGCGCAGGCGAGGTTGCAGCGAAACAACGGCTCGAGCATCAGCACCAGCGGATAGCGCCTGGTGCCGCTGATCTCGTTCTTGAGGATATAGGCGCCGATCCGCGCCATCTGGTTGAAAGGAATGCCCACGCTACGTCATCCTGAAATGGCCGAAACGTTCCCCGGATGCCCCGTCAGGCTTCGAGCAGTTCGGCCGGCAAGCGGAACTGGATGCGCTCCTCCCGGCCGGCCAGCGTCGAGACGTCGATCTTGTGCCACTCGGCAAGGCGGTCGATGACGCGCTCGATCAGAACCTCGGGCGCAGAGGCGCCGGCCGTGAGGCCGACGCAACGCGCGTTGCGCAGCCAGGACCGGTCGAGATCGTCGGCATCGGCGATGAGATAGCTCGGCACGCCGCACTCCTCGCCGATCTCGCGCAGCCGGTTGGAATTGGAGCTGTTGGCGGCGCCGACCACCAGGATCACGTCGGCTTCCCGGGCAAGTTCGCGCACCGCCCATTGCCGGTTCTGGGTGGCGTAGCAGATATCGCGCGTGTCGGGACCGACGACGTTGCTGAAGCGCCGCTCCAGCGCCGTGATGATGGCACGGGTGTCGTCGATGCTCAGGGTCGTCTGCGTGACGTAGGCGAGCGGCGTGTCGGCGGCAAGATCGAGCGCGGCGACATCGGCTACGGTCTGCACCAGATGCACCGCGCCGCCCATGCGCCCCATCGTGCCCTCGACCTCGGGATGGCCGGCATGGCCGATCAGGATCACGATGCGGCCCTGCGCCTCGTAGCGCCGGCCCTGGTTGTGCACCTTGGTGACCAGCGGGCAGGTGGCGTCGAGCACGGGCAGGCCGCGTTCGCGAGCCTCATGCTCGACGGCGTCGGAGACGCCGTGGGCGCTGAAAATGGTCCTGGCGCCGGCAGGTATCTCCTCCAGGCTCTCGACGAACCGAGCGCCCCTCGCTTCCAGGCTCTTCACGACATGCCGGTTGTGCACGATCTCGTGGCGCACATAGACCGGGGCACCGTATCTTTCGAGAGCCAATTCAACGATTTCGATCGCTCGGATCACCCCGGCGCAAAAACCACGAGGCGTAGCGAGAATAACCTTCATCGACAACAGCCTGACATTCCCATAGTAGCTCGGAGCGTAGCAGCCCCCTGACGAACCGTCCACATGGGAATCGTCGATACGCTCTTCTTGAAAAGCGGCTTGATGCCATTTTGCCGCTGCTTCCGGACTTCGCCGATCCGGATCTGAAAACTGCCAAACTGTTGCCGCAATCGCCGCCCGGCTCCCCGGATCGGCCAGCGAGGCCGTGCGTGGCAAATATGCTCGATATCCCCGGGTCTTCCGCGGATTCGACCGTGGCGGGGTCGCTGGCCCCGCTGTTCGCGTGTAGTGTCGCCGCGCCGATGCGGGGAATGCCACCTCGCTCCGTCGCCCCGGGGAGATGACGTCGAGATGGTGGAAAATTTCGTTCTCCGGATCGTGCAGCTCTGCATCCGGCACGCCGTCGCCACGCTCGTCCTCTCCCTCCTGATCGCCATCGCAGCCGGCGCCTATGCGGCGACCCATTTCCGCATCAACACCGATTCCAGCGACCTGATCTCGCCCGACGTCGCCTGGCGCCGCCACGAAGCCGCCTTCAACGCCGCCTTTCCCAATCTGAGCACCGGGGTCGCGGTGGTGATCGATGCCAGGACACCGGACGAAGCCGACCGGGCCGCGACCGCGCTCGGCGAACGGCTATCGACCATGCCCGAGGCAATCCAGCTGGTCCGCCAGGCGGACGGCGGACGTTTCTTCCGGCAGAACGGCCTGCTCTATCTTTCGGCCGAGGAGGTGAACCGCACCGTCGAGGCGCTGCTGCGCTCGCAGGCCTTCCTCGGGCCGCTCGCCGCCGACCCGTCGCTGCGCGGCCTCGGCAACGTGCTGTCGGGCATCGGCATGGGCCTGGCCGCGGGACGGATCCCGAAGGACGCGATCGACGAAAAGCCCCTTGCCGCCATGGCCGCCGCCATCGAGGACGATCTCGCCGGCCGGCCGGCTTCCTTCTCCTGGACCGACCTGACCCAGGGCCAGGAAGACAAGCGCGGCACGCGCCGCATCCTGCTGGTGCGGCCGGTGCTCGACTTCGAGAACCTGCAGCCCGGGCACCTCGCCGCCGATGCGATCCGGAAGGCGGCCGGGGATCTCGGGCTGACCCCGGAAAACGGCGTGCGCGTCCGCCTGACCGGCGACGTGCCGATGGCGGACGAGGAGTTCGGCACCCTGGCCGAAGGCGCCGAGCTCAACGGCGCGCTGACGCTGCTGGCGGTGCTTCTCATCCTCTGGCTGGCGTTGCGCTCGGGCCGGATCATCCTGGCCGTCCTGATCAGCCTCTTCATCGGCCTGGTGATCACCGCCGCCCTCGGCCTCGTGATGGTGGGTGCGTTCAACCTGATCTCGGTGGCCTTCGCCGTGCTGTTCGTCGGCCTCGGCGTCGATTTCGGCATCCAGTTCAGCGTGCGCTATCGCGAGGAGCGCCATCTCGACGACGACCTCGTCCGCTCGCTGCAGAATGCCGCGTTGAAGGCGGGCCGGCCGCTCGCCCTGGCCGCAGTGGCGGTGGCGGCCGGCTTCTATTCCTTCCTGCCGACCTCCTATCGCGGCCTCTCCGAGCTCGGCCTCATCGCCGGCACCGGCATGATCGTCGCCTTCGCCACCAGCATCACCGTGCTGCCGGCGCTGATCCGCCTCCTGAAGCCGGCCGGCGAGCGGGAAGCCGTCGGCTTCCTGTTCCTGGCACCGGTCGACCGCTTCACCGCCCGCCACCGCATCCCGATCCTGATCGGCACGCTCGCGGTGGTCCTCGCCGGCCTGCCGCTGCTCTGGCACGTGCGCTTCGACTTCAACCCGATCCATCTGCGCAGCGCCACGGTGGAGTCGGTGGCGACCTTCATCGACCTCACCCGCGATGTGGACACCAGCCCGGCAACGATCCACATCCTGCGCCCTTCGCTCCAGGCTGCTCAGGACACCGCCGCCCGGATCGAGAAGCTGCCCGAGGTCGGGCGCGCGGTGACGCTCGCCTCCTTCATCCCGGAGGACCAGGACGAGAAGCTCGCGGCGATCGCCATGGCTGTGTCGACCCTCGGCCCGATGCTGGCCGCGCCGCCTGCCCCGGCGCCGAGCGACGCGGACGTGGCGGCATCGCTGCGCCAGGCCGTCCAGGCACTCGGCGGACAAGCCGGCGAGAGCGCCCTCGGCCGACTCTCGGCCGCCCTCGGCAAGCTCGCCGACGCCACGCCGCAGACACGCGCCCGGGTGCAGAACACCCTGTTCGCCGGCCTGCCGTCCCTGCTGGCGCAGCTGCGCGACAGCCTGCAGGCTTCGCGCGTGACGCTGGACACCCTGCCGCCCGAGATCAGGGGCGACTGGACCACGCCCGACGGACAGGCCGCCGTGCAGGTCTTCGCCAAGGGCGATTCCAACGACAATGCGACGCTGCGCCGGTTCGCAGCCGCAGTCCGCGCCGTGGCGCCGGACGCGACCGGCTACCCCGTGACCATCCAGGATGCGGGCGAGACCATCGTGCATGCCTTCTTCCAGGCCGGCGCCTTTGCTCTCGTCAGCATCACCATACTCCTGTTCGTCGTGCTGAAGCGTCTCGCCGACGTGCTGCTGACATTGGTGCCGCTGCTGCTGGCCGGGGTGGTGACGCTGGAGCTGACGGTGCTGCTCGACCTGCCGCTCAACTTCGCCAACATCATCGCGCTGCCGCTGCTGCTGGGGGTCGGCGTCGCCTTCAAGGTCTATTTCGTCATGGCCTGGCGCGCCGGCGAGCGCAGCCTGCTCGCTTCCAGCCTGACGCGGGCGGTGCTGTTCAGCGCCGCGACCACCGCCGCCGCCTTCGGCAGCCTGTGGTTCTCGCACCATCCCGGCACGTCGAGCATGGGCGAACTGCTGGCCCTGTCGCTGGCCTGCACCCTGGCGGCGGCCGTGCTGTTCCAGCCGATCCTAATGGGGCCGCCGCGGGAGACGAAGTCGACCTGAGAAGCGCGCGGGCGCTCACGCAAGATCGCCGAAGCCGCACAGCCGCACGCGGCTTTCCGCAACGCGCGTGCGCGTCTCCGGGTCGGTGAGGCCGGTCAGCTCCTCGGCATAGCGATACCCCGGCGCGGCGCGGGGGAAGCCGCCGCCGGTGGCAGGATGGGCGTAGATCTCGGTGACGCCGGGCGGCAGCCGGTCGATCAGGCCCCGGAGCCGCCCACCGGTCATCGCCCCGGTCCAGGCCAGCCCGAACACCCGGTCCGGCACCAGCAGGCCGTGGCGGCGGGCGCGCCGCCCGAGCAGCCGGCTCCAGGGCGCGGTGATCGCGCCGAGGCGGCTGCGGGAGGCCGGCTCGACGGCGCGGATCACCGCGGCCGGCTCCATCGGCACGCGCAGGGCGCGCATGCCGAAGCGCGGGCCGATGGCCAGGATCAGCGAAGCGACCGTCGGGTGCAGGTGGTAGTGCTGATGGGCGTTGACGTGGTCGAGCGGCAGCCCGGTGGCGCGGAAGGCTTCGAACTGGGCCGTGATCTCGGCCGCGAGCTGGCGCCGGACGCCGGGCAGGAAGAACATTCCGGCGCCGGTGCGGACGAGGTCGCGACGAAACAGCCCGTCGGCGCCGACGAGATCGGGGATGGCGGAAGGCGGCAGCACCGGCCGGTCCTCGACCAGCACGAGGTGCAGGCCGACCCGCAGCGACGGCAGGCGGCGGGCGATCGCCACCGCCTCCCTGGCAGCGGCGGCGCCGACCATCAGGCTGGCGCAGGTGAGGATGCCGTCGCGATGGGCCAGTTCCACCGCGGCGTTGACCTCAGGCGCCAGGCCGAAATCGTCGGCCGTGACGATCAGCGCGTTCAGTTGGCCGCCCCTTGCGCGATCTTGTGGCGCTCGCGCAGGAACTGGAAAAACTCGACGCCCTCGCGCAGCCGGCGCTTCATCATCTCGGGGCTGCGCACCATCTCGCCGACGATCGAGCCGATCTTGCCGGCGCGGAAATAGAAACGGCGATAGAACACCTCGACCGAGTCGAAGATCTCGGTGTGGCTGAGCCCGGGATAGTGCAGCGGCGCGATCTGCACGCCGTGTTCGTCGACCAGTTCGGCATTGGCGTCGTCGAGCCAGCCTTGCTCGAGCGCCTGCTGGTACAGGACCGTGCCGGGATAGGGCGCGGCGAGCGAGACTTGGATGGTGTGCGGGTTGATCCTGGTGGCGAAGCGGATGGTTTCCTCGATCGTCTCCCTGGTCTCGCCGGGCAGGCCCATGATGAAGGTGCCGTGGATGGTGATGCCGAGGTCGTGGCAGTCCTTGGTGAAGCGCTCGGCCACCTCGATGCGCATGCCCTTCTTGATGTTGTGCAGGATCTGCTGGTTGCCGGATTCATAGCCGACCAGGAGGAGGCGCAGGCCGTTCTCGCGCATCACCTTCAAGGCCTCGCGCGGCACGTTGGCCTTGGCGTTGCAGGACCAGGTGACGCCGAGCTTGCCGAGCCCCCTGGCGATCTCCATGGCCCGCGGCAGGTCGTCGGTGAAGGTGTCGTCGTCGAAGAAGAACTCCTTCACCTCCGGAAAGGCCTTCCTGGCCCAGGCGATCTCCTCGATGACATGGCCGACGCTGCGGGTGCGGTAGCGATGGCCGCCCACGGTCTGCGGCCAGAGGCAGAAGGTGCAGCGCGACTTGCAGCCCCGGCCGGTGTAGAGTGAGATGTAGGGGTGCTTGAGGTAGCCGATGAAGTAGTTCCTGATCGTCAGGTCGCGCTTGTAGATCGGCGTGACGAAGGGCAGCGAATCCATCTGCTCGATCATCGGCCGGTCGGCATTGTGGATGATCTCGCCGTCGCCGTTGCGGAAGGACAGGCCGCGGATCGCCTTCCAGTCCATACCGTCGGCGACATCCTTGATGGTGAAGTCGAACTCGTTGCGCGCGACGAAGTCGACGGCGGGCGCCGCGGCGAGGCTCCCGGCCGCATCGACCGCCACCTTGGCGCCGATCAGGCCGGCCTTGAGGTTGGGATTGGCCGCCTTGAGTGCCTCGATCGTCCGGACGTCCGACTTGAAGGACGGCGTCGAGGTGTGCAGCACGGCAAGATCGAAATCGCGGGCCTGGGCCGATATCGCCGACAGCGGGGTGCGGTGCGGCGGCGCATCGATCAGCTTGCTGTTTTCGACCAGGGCCGCCGGCTGGGCCAGCCAGGTCGGATACCAGAAGGAGGCGATCTCCCGCCGGGCCTGGTAGCGCGAGCCGGCGCCGCCGTCGAAGCCGTCGAACGAGGGCGCCTGAAGAAACAGCGTGCGCATCATCGATCCCCTTCCCGTCTCACCACCAAGATCCGGCCCGTCTCGACCAGGAACGCACGATCGCGCCAACGGACCGTTCCGGGGACGAAACTGGCGAGATAGACATAGAACGACAGGCAGTCGCGCAAGGGCAGCAGCCGATAGGCCGTTTCCCGCAGACCGAACCGTCGCGCCACACTCCAGAGCAGCAGAGTGCGGCAGAAAAGTGCCGCCGCCACCAGAATCCCGCCGCTCGCGGACAGGCGGCCGAGGGCAAAGGCCACGATGGACAGCGGCAGCGCATGGGTCAAGCCGCTGCCGACGAAGCCGAGCCGGTCGAGGCCGGCGACGGTCTTGGCCCAGCGGATCTCGTGGCGCAGCAGCTCGCCGAGCGAGGCATCGTTGCACTGGTGGGCGACGAGGAAGGGGGCCACCGTCACGGCGAGCCCGAGCCGACGGACCGCCCGGCCGACGGCATAGTCGTCGGCCAGGACGTCGGCGAACGCCGCAAAGCCGCCGATCCGATCCAGCGTCCGGCGACGCAGCGCGATCGTCGCGCCGAAGCAAGGCCTGGCGAGGCCGCCGGCGAGGCCGACCACGACGCTCGGCAGGAAGTGGCCATCGATCGCCAGGCCGGCGAGCCGCGACCATAAGCCGTCCGTCGTGCTGCCGCGATAGGCGCAGGTCACCGCGCCGACGCCCGGCGCGTGCAGCGCCGCCACGACCCGGGCGAGAGAGTCGGGCTCGACGCGGATGTCGCTGTCGGCCAGCACGATGACGTCATGGCGCGCCGACGGCATCATGTTGACGAGGTTGGAAATCTTGGGATTCGTCCCATGCCGGGCGCCGTTCACGACCAGGGCCAGGTCACGGTCAGGCCGGGCGCGGATGAGCGCCTCGACCACCGGGATCGCCCCATCCGCCGGATCCTGCACGCCGAAGACGACCTGGACGGGGCCGCCATAGTCCTGGTCGAGGAAGGACTCCAGGTTCTCCCGGAGGCGGGGCTCGGCTCCGTGCAGGGGCTTGAGAATGGTCACGGGCACGTCGGGGGGCTGTCCGGCGGGCGCCTTCCCACCGAAACGCGCCATCAGCCATGCCGCGGCCAGCGCATAGAAGCAGCCGAGGACGGCGAGGACGCTGAAGACCAGACTCAAATCCCGCATCATGACGGCCCGCGTCGCGAACTGACATCGGCCGGGAGCTGGCGCAGCTCGATGGCCTGCCAGATCGCCAGTCCCGGAATGCCTAAGATGATGTCGGGCACGCGCTTTGCCAGCCCCACGGCGAGGGCGAGCTGCGGCGAAAGGCCGTAGGCCGCGGCAATGGCGACGATCGCCGCCTCCTGGACGCCGATGCCGCCGGGCACCATGAAGAGGGCGCCGCGGGCGACGTGCGACAGGCTCTCGATCACCAGAGCCTCGGCAAAGCCGACGGGGTGGCCGAGGAACGCCAGGGCGATCCACACCTCGAGCGCTCCGACGATCCAGATGCCCATATGGATCGCCGCCGCCAGCGCCAGGCGGGCCGGAGAACGGTGGATGGCCGCCAGGCTGCCGGCAAGGCCGACGATGCCGCCGGGAAGCGCCCAACCTTTCCTCGCCGCCGCGGCGACGATGCGCCGCTCGATCCAGTCGATACCGCCCCAGCGCTGCACGGCGAAGAATCCGGCAACGCCGAGGGCGAAGAGCGCCAGGCTGGCGCCGGCCCAGCGCGCGGTCTCGCCATCGCCGGTCTTCATCACGAAGAGGCCGAGGCCGAGCAGGGAGAAGACCAGCTGGGTCGAGACCTGCACCAGGAGGTCGGCGAGGACGCTGGCCGCCGCCGTCGCCCCCTTGACGCCGTGCCGGGTCAACAGGCGCGCGCCGACGATGTCGCCGCCGACCTGCGCCACCGGCAGGAGGACGTTGATGGCCTCGCGCACCCAGCGCAGCAGCGGGCAGGCCCACCACGGCACGGCTGCGAGCAGGACAGCGCGCCAGGCGACGCCCGAGAACGCCACCTGCCCGAAGCGGACGAGAACGATGAGGGCGATGCCCCAGCCGACATCCGCCACGGCCCGCGCCACGCCGTCGAGGCCATAGAACAGGGCCAGCCCGGCGAGCAGGACAACGCCGAACAGCGCGGCGAGATGGAAGCGCGTCAGCCTCGACAGATGCATCGACCGGCGTCTCCGGGACGAAGGCCGCCTCTCCGGCTCAAGCCCGCCTGCTGGCCTTTGCGCTGTCCTTTCCGAGGGCTTCGAAGACCTTGGCGACGATGCCGGCGGCATCGAGCCCGGCCCGGGCATACATCGCCTCCGGCCTGTCATGGTCGAGGAACCGGTCCGGCAGCACCAGCGCGCGCACCTTCAGCCCGCGGTCCAGCGCCCCCTGCTCGGCCAGAAGCTGCAGCACATGGCTGCCGAAGCCCCCCACCGACCCCTCCTCCACCGTCACCAGCACCTCGTGCTCGCGCGCCAGGCGAAGGATCAGCCCAGCGTCCAGCGGCTTGGCAAACCGCGCATCCGCCACCGTCGCCGAAAGCCCCTGCACCGCAAGGTCCTCCGCCGCCTTCAGGCATTCCGCCAGCCGCGTCCCAAGCGACAGCAGCGCCACATGCGTCCCCTCCCGCACCACGCGTCCACGCCCCAGCGCCAGCACCGTGCCGGACTCCGGCAGCTCCACCCCGACGCCCTCCCCGCGCGGATAGCGGAACGCGATCGGACCCTCGTCATAGGCCGCCGCCGTCGCAACCATGTGCACAAGCTCCGCCTCGTCCGAGGCCGCCATCACCACCATGTGCGGCAGGCACGACAGATACGCCACGTCATACGACCCGGCATGCGTCGCCCCGTCCGCCCCCACCAAGCCCGCCCGGTCGATCGGAAACCGCACCGCAAGCTTCTGGATCGCCACGTCGTGCACAACCTGGTCGTAGGCCCGCTGCAGGAACGTCGAATAGATCGCGCAGAACGGCTTGTACCCCTCCGTCGCCAGCCCCGCCGCAAACGTCACCGCATGCTGCTCGGCGATCCCCACATCGAACGTCCGCTTCGGAAACGCCGCCCCGAACAGGTCAACCCCCGTCCCTGACGGCATCGCCGCCGTGATCGCCACGATCCGCTCGTCCTTGCGCGCCTCCTTGACCAGCGCCTCGCCGAACACCCGCGTGTAGGCCGGCGCATTCGCCTTCGCCTTCACCTGCGCCCCGGTCACCACGTCGAACTTCACAACCCCGTGGTACTTGTCCGCCGACGCCTCCGCCGGCCCGTAGCCCTTGCCCTTCTGCGTCACCACATGCACCAGAACCGGACCGTCCGCCTGGTCGCGCACATTGCGCAGCACCGGCAACAGATGGTCCAGATTGTGCCCGTCGATCGGCCCGACATAGTAGAACCCCAACTCCTCAAACAGCGTGCCGCCGGTCCAGAACCCCCGCGCATACTTCTCCGTCCGCTTGGCCTTGTCGTACACGAACTTCGGCAGGCGCCGCGCCAGCTGCTTGGCCAGCTCCCGCAGCCCCGTATAGGTCCCCCCCGACACCAGACGCGCCAGATACGCCGACATCGCCCCAACCGGCGGGGCGATCGACATGTCGTTGTCGTTCAGGATCACGACCAGACGCGAGCCCAGCGCCCCGGCATTGTTCATCGCCTCATAGGCCATGCCCGCCGACATCGCCCCGTCGCCGATCACCGCCACCACATGCCCGGTCCCCCCCTCAAGGTCCCGCGCCGCCGCCATCCCGAGCCCCGCCGAGATCGACGTCGAGGAATGCGCCGCCCCGAACGGGTCGTACTCGCTCTCCGAACGCCGCGTGAACCCCGACAGCCCCCCGCCCTGGCGCAGCGTCCGGATGCGGTCCCGGCGCCCCGTCAGGATCTTGTGCGGATAGGCCTGGTGCCCGACGTCCCAGATCAGCCGGTCACGCGGCGTGTCGAACACCGCATGCAGCGCAACCGTCAGCTCGATCACACCGAGCCCCGCCCCAAGATGCCCGCCCGTCTCAGACACCGCGTCGATCGTCTCGTACCGCAGCTCGTCCGCAACCTGGCGGAGCTTCTCGTCCGGAAGACGACGCAGATCGTCCGGCGTCTCGATCGTGTCAAGCAACGGCGTCGGGGAGGGGTCTGCCAAGGTCGGTCCCACCAATTGCAAAAAACGCATGGCCAAAGGCCATCCATGTCTAGACGGTACAATCCAGACCACAAAATGGCACTCTCGCCAATCGTTCTGATTTGCACACCAACATGGTTTCCGTTCGTGATGACGTCGCGCCATGCGTCCATTGACGCAATGGTCAGCGCAAGCGGCCGCTTCAGCCTCGCAAACCCGCGCCGACCGGCATGGTCCGGGACAGCGCCGGCACAGGCGCGAGCTATGCGTCCGGCAAGGCCTCCGTGCCGGCCGGCTTGCCCTCGGCGTCCAGCCGGATCTTGTCGACCTTGGCTTCGGCGATCTTGAGCAGCCGGTCGCAATGGGCCTTCAGCGCCTCGCCGCGAGCATAGATGGCGATCGATTCCTCCAGAGGCACGTTGCCGCCCTCCAGGCTCTTGACGATCTGGTCGAGTTCGGCGAGCGCCTTCTCGAAGGAAAGCGCGGCAATGTCGGGCGGGGTCGAATCGGGCATGGCTATCGGCGTGTGGGACTCAAGGCCTTTCAGTCTAGCCGGTTGCGCGGGCGCCGGACACCCCGCCGAGCGTCTCCAGGAAGCGCATCGCCTCGCCACGCCTGGCTTCGACCAGGCCTCCCTCCCACATCACGCGGGCGCCGCGCACCACCGTGCCGACCGGCCAGCCGGTGACGGTAACGCCGTCATAGGGCGTCCAGCCGGCCTTGGAAGCGACCCAGCCGTTCGAGATCATGCGGTGCTTCTGCAGGTCGACGATGGTGAAGTCGGCGTCGTAGCCCACGGCGATCCGTCCCTTGCCGGCAATGCCGAAGATGCGGGCCGGACCGTGGCTCGTGAGGTCGACCAGTCGCTCCAGGGTCAGGCGGCCGGCATGGACGTGGTCGAGCATGATCGGCACCAGCGTCTGCACCCCGGTCATGCCGGAGGGCGAGTCCGGGTATGGCCTGGCCTTCTCCTGCAGCGTGTGCGGGGCATGGTCGGAGCCGAGCACGTCGACGATGCCCTGGTCGAGCCCGTGCCAGATGCCGTCGCGATGCTCGGCGTCGCGCACCGGAGGGTTCATCTGCGCCAGGGTGCCGAGCCGCTGGTAGCAGTCCGGGGCGACCAGGGTGAGATGGTGCGGCGTCGCCTCGACCGTGGCGACGTCCTTGTGATCGGCCAGGAAGCGCATCTCGTCCGCGGTCGACACATGCAGCACATGGATGCGCGCACCGGTCCGCCGGGCGATGGCCACGAGACGGCGGGTGCAGTTCAAGGCCGCCTCGACATCGCGCCAGACCGGGTGCGAGGAGGCGTCGCCGGGCACGCGCCGGTCCCGTCGCTCGCGCAGGCGCGCCTCGTCCTCGGAATGGAAGGCGGCACGCCGGCGGGTGCGCCGGAGGATCGCCTCGACGCCGGCATCGTCCTCGACCAGCAGCGAGCCGGTGGACGAGCCCATGAACACCTTGATGCCGGCCGCGCCCGGCAGGCGCTCGAGCTCGGCAACGTCGCCGGCATTCTCGTGCGTGCCGCCGACCCAGAAGGCGAAATCGCAATGCATGCGATGATGCGCCCGCTTCACCTTGTCGGCCAGGGTCGCCTCCGAAGTGGTGAGAGGATCGGTGTTCGGCATCTCGAACACGGCAGTGACACCGCCCATCACCGCGGAGAGCGAGCCGCTCTGCAGGTCCTCCTTGTGAACCGCGCCGGGCTCGCGGAAATGCACCTGGCTGTCGATCACGCCGGGCAGCACAGTCAGCCCCGTGCAGTCCACCACCTCTCCGGCGCTGGCCTGGCCGAGATCGCCGATGGCAGCGATCCTGCCGCCGGTCACGCCGATATCGGCTTCTCCCCGTCCGTCATGGTTGACGACGGTGCCGTTACGGAAAATACGGTCGAAGCTGGTCGGCATGGGCTCCCTCCGGCGTCGCGGCCGGCCTGGCGGCCGGCCCCGTCGTCTTAACCGTCCGAGGTCCGAGGGCGAAGCATTGAATCGCCGAGCCCCGGCCGTATCCCCAGCGGGCGCGGCTGCGATCAGGCCTCCCGGCGCTTGCCGCGCCGGCCGCCCCACGAATCGAATCGATCGTGCCGAAACGGCGCGACCGGCAGGACGGGCGAGCGATCCGACACGAGATCGGCGACGATCCGGCCGCTGATCGCCGCCAGGGTCAGGCCGAGATGGCCGTGCCCGAAGACGTAGGTTGCGGCGGAAAAGCGGCTCGACCGCGCCAGCACCGGCAGGGAATCGGGCATGGAGGGGCGGAAGCCAAGCCATTCCGGCCCGGCCGCGCCGGCATCCGGCAGCAGCCTGGCGACCGTCTCGCGGATCACCCGCGTCCGCACCGGCCGCAGCGGCGCGGCAAGGCCGCCGAGCTCCACGGTCCCTGCCGCTCGAAGGCCGTCAGCCATCGGCGTCATGTAGAAGCCGTGGTCGGGGTAGCATACCGGCCGCCCGAGGAGATGGCCGGCGTCCGGGAACAGCACGTGGTAGCCGCGTTCCGTGTCGAGCAGCACGTCCTCGCCGATCTGCCGCACCAGGGCGCGGGAATGGGCGCCGGCCGCGACCACGAGCCGATCGGCGCGCAGCGCCCCGTCTCCCGCCGCAACCTCGACGTCGTCGTCGCCGCAGTGCAGCACCCGGGCCTCGCCGGCGACGAAGGCGCCGCCGCGGGCGCGGATCGCTTCGGCCAGGGCAACCGCCAGCGCCTGCGGGCTGTCGAAGGTGTAGGCGTCGCGAAAGAGCAGGCCGTGCCGGTAGAGCGGCGCCAGGCGCGGCTCGAGGGCACGTATCGCCGCCGCGTCCAGGCGGTCGATGCCGATGCCGTGCCGCTCGCGCAGGCGGCTGTCCGCCTCCGCGGCGGCGAAGGAGGCGTCGGTCTTGTAGAGGTAGAGGCAGCCGGCATGCCGCTCCAGGCCGCGGGCGCCCGCCTCCTCGACCAGGGGCCGGTAGGCCGCATCGGCCAGGCCGAGCAGGTCGGCGAGCACGCCGGCGATGCGCTCGACCTCGTCCGCGCCGCTCGACGCCAGGAAGGCCCGGAGCCAGGGGGCAAGCTGCGGCAGGTAACGCCAGACGATGGCCAGCGGCCCGGCCGGGTCCAGGAGCATGCCCGGAACGCGCCAGGCCACACCGGGGGTCGCCACCGGCAGGACGCCGTGCACCGCCACGGTGCAGGCATTGCCGTAGGAACAGGCCTGGGCATAGGAGCCCCCCGGCACCGGCGGCACCCGATCGAGAACGGTGACGCGGTGGCCGAGGCGTTGCAGCCAGAGCGCCGAGCACAGGCCGACCAGCCCGGCCCCGATCACCGCGACGTGGCGGCTTCGGTCGGCGCCGACGGGCGCGGGCGAAGGATCGAAAGCGGCATCGGCCATGGCCGTCTCCCTAAACCATGCCGAACAGGGCGCGCGGCCGGCCGGCCAGCGTCGCCGCGACGATGCGCAGCGCCGTGGCCAGTTCCTCGCGCGAGGACGCGCAGCCGACATTGATCCGCACCGCGTGCTCCACCGGCTGCCGGTCGGCGGCGAAGGCCGTCGCCGGCATCACGGCGACGCCGTGCACCCGGACATTGGCGGCAAAGTCCTCCGAGCGCCATGGCGCCGGCAGCCTCAGCCAGATGAACATGCAGCGCGGATCGGCGTTGAAGCTGGCGCCAGCCAGGATGGTCGCGACCAGGGCGTGGCGCGCCCTGAGCTCGGCGAGCTGCGCCGCCAGGATGTCGGCGGCCGTGCCGTCCTCCATCCAGCGGCTGGCCACCAGCAGCGGCAGGGGCGCCGGCATCCAGGCCGTCGTGCGCACCGCCTCGGCCGTCACCAAGGCCCGGCCGGGCGGGCAGACGAGGTAGCCGACGCGCAGGCCGGGCGCGAGCGCCTTCGACAGCGAGGAGATGTGATAGGTGCGCTCCGGCGCCAGGGTGAGCAGCGCCGGCGGCCGGCTGTCCAGCATCGGTCCGTAGACGTCGTCCTCGATGATCGTCAGGTTCCGCCGCGCGGCGACCTCCACCAGCGCGCGCCGGCGGCGCTCGGACATGGTGACGACGCTGGGATTGTGCAGAGACGGCACGGTGAAGACCGCCTTCACCGCCTCGCGGCGGCAGGCCTCGTCGAGATCCTCCGCCGACAAGCCTTCCGCATCGCTACAGATGCCGACGATGCGGAAGCGGAACATCTGGGCCAGGGCCTTGAGGCCGTAATAGGTCAACCGGTCGGCGGCCACCACGTCGCCCGGCTCGACCAGGCTGCCGATCACCGCCAGCAAGGCGTGCTGGGCACCGCTGGTCACGACGATGTCGCCCGGCGCCGGGTCGAAGCCGTTCAGCGCCACCCAGCGCCGACCGGCATGGCGGGCCCAGGCCGGCCCCTCCGGCGGCTGGTACTCCTGCAGCTCGCGAAAGCGCGGATCGCCGGCCAGCACCGGCAGGCTCGCCGCCAGTCGCTGTTGGAAATCGTCGACCGCCGGCCGGTTGACCGTCAGGTCGATCACGCCCGAGGGCGTCGACGCCCGGTCGACGCGCGGCATGGCGGCCTCGCTCATGACGATGGTGCCGCGCCGGGTCGAGCCCATCACCAGGTTGAGGTTCTGCAATTCACGGTAGGCACGCGACACGGTGGAGACGTTCAGGGAGCGCTCGCGGGCCAGGTCGCGCTGGGGCGGCAGGCTGGCTCCGGGCTTGAGGTCGCCGGAGCGGATGCGCCCTTCCAGCTCGGCGGCGAGCGCGAGATAGGCCGGCACGCGCGGAGCCTGGCCCGCGCCGGACGATCGCGATCGCTTCGCATTTGTCTGCATCCGAGATGCACCTTGATTCACACAAAACGGACGTGCCGTGGAATCACGCCCTGTCGACATCGAAGTAGCGGCTTCATATCAGCCTTTGCCCCTGACGGTCCAGAGGCAGGAAAACACGCGGAAGAGGCTGGTTGCCGGGGACCATGCTCGAGCACAACAGGCACCAATTGTACGGCTTGACTAATTTTTTGAATGCACACAATATCACGATGCATTCAAACAACCGGCATTCGAACCGGGCCGATGCGAGGGAGCCCATGCAGGACCAGCGCTTCATCACGTTCGAGGGCGTGAAGAAATCCTATGACGGCGCCAGCTATGTCGTGCGGGGCCTCGACCTCGATGTCGCCAGAGGCGAATTCCTGACGCTGCTCGGCCCTTCCGGCTCGGGCAAGACCACGACGCTGATGATGCTGGCTGGCTTCGAGGTGCCGACCAGCGGCACCATCACGCTCGACGGCCGGCGCATCGACAGCGTGCCGGCGCACCGGCGCAACATCGGCGTGGTGTTCCAGAACTATGCCCTGTTCCCACATATGAGCGTCGGCGAGAACGTCGCCTTCCCGCTCCGGATGCGGCGGACGGGCAACGCCGAGGCGACGGAGCGGGTGCGCCGCGCCCTCGACATGGTGCGCATGGCCGCCTTCGAGGCCCGCAAGCCGAGCCAGCTCTCCGGCGGCCAGCAGCAGCGCATCGCCCTCGCCCGCGCCCTGGTGTTCGATCCCAAGCTCGTCCTGATGGACGAGCCGCTCGGCGCCCTCGACAAGCAGTTGCGCGAGCACATGCAGATCGAGATCAAGCACCTGCACGAACGGCTGGGCATCAACGTCGTCTACGTCACCCACGACCAGGGCGAGGCGCTGACGATGTCGGACCGGGTCGGCGTGTTCAACGACGGCATGCTTCAGCAGGTCGCGCCGCCGGCGACGCTCTACGAGGCACCGGCCAACCCCTTCGTCGCGACCTTCATCGGCGAGAACAACGCCATCGGCGGCCGGGTAACCGGCCTCTCCGGCGACCAGTGCCGGATCGAGACGGACGGCGGTGCCTCGATCCTCGCCCTTGCCGGCAGCGGGCTCGCCGTCGGGTCCAAGGCCACCCTGGCGCTCCGGCCGGAGCGGGTCGGCCTGACACCGGCGGAGGGGGTGGAGAACCGCTTCCCGGGCCGGGTCGAGGATCTCATCTACTACGGCGACCATCTGCGCCTGCGCGTCGCCGCCTGCGGCCGCGACGATATCCTCGTCAAGCTGCCGACGCATCAGGCCGGGCCGTCCCTCGCACGCGGCGCTGCCGCCGAGATCGGCTGGCGGCTCAATGATTGCCGGGCGCTCGCCGCCTGAGCGGCTGCGACCGGACGATACCAAGAACAATCAAGGGGAACGACATGATGCCCAGACTTCCGACGCTCTCGACCGCGCTCCTCACCGCCCTGCTGGCGACGCCGGCCCTGGCCGACGGCGCGCTCACCGTCACCTCCTGGGGCGGCGCCTACACCAAGAGTCAGGAGAAGACCTATTTCGAGCCCTTCACTCAGAAGACCGGCATCAAGGTGCTGCAGGACGAGTGGGACGGCTCGACGGCCAAGCTGAAGGGCATGGTCGAGACCAAGCAGGTGACCTGGGACGTGGTCGACGTCGAGCCCGGCCATGCGCTGCAGGGTTGCGACGAGAACTGGCTCGAAAAGATCGACTATTCCAAGCTCGGCGGCAAGGAGGCCTTCGTCGACGGCGCGGCGATGGACTGCGCCGTCGGCACCATCGTGTTCGGCACGATCTACGCCTATGACGCCGGCAAGTTCCCGAACGGCGGCCCGACCACCATGGCCGACCTGTTCGACACCAAGAAGTTCCCCGGCCCGCGGGCGCTGCGCAAGTCGCCGAAGACGACGCTGGAATTCGCCCTGATCGCCGACGGCGTCGCGCCCAAGGACGTCTACACCGTGCTCGGCACGCCGGAAGGGGTCGACCGCGCCTTCAAGAAGCTCGATACCATCAAGAAGAACGTCAAGGTGTGGTGGACGGCCGGCGCCCAGCCGCCGCAGCTCCTCGCCGACGGCGAGGTGGCGATGACCACCGCCTGGAACGGCCGCATCTACGACGCGGTGAAGAACAGCGGCAAGAACTTCAAGATCGTCTGGGACGGCCAGGGCATGGACTTCAACCTCTGGGCCCAGCCGCTCGGGTCGAAGAACAAGGCCGAGGCCGACAAGTTCATCGCCTTCACCATGAACCCGGACGTGATGGCGCAGCAGTCGAAATACATCTCCTACGGCCCGACCCTGAAGGCGGCGATCGCCAAGGTGCCGGCGGACATCCTGCCGGACCTGCCGACCGCCCCGGAGAACACCAGGAACGCCTTCGTGGTCTCCGCCGAGTTCTGGGCCGACCATGACGAGGAGCTGACCGAGCGCTTCAACACTTGGCTGGCAAAATAACCGATCGAGGCTCGGTGCCATCGCCTCGGCGGCCGCTTCTCCAGGCGAGTTTGCGGCTGCCGTAACGGACGGCGCCGGGCCGGCCTGCCCTCCCCTCGATTCCCTTCGGCAGCGGAGCAAGACCATGACGATGGCCATTGCGGATATCGCCGGGACGGCGGAGGAACGCAGCGCCCTCCCGCAGCGCCTGCGCCGGCTCCGCCGCAAGGGGCAGGCCAAGGCCCTGCTCCTGGTCGCGCCGCTGCTGCTCTTTCTGCTTGCCATCTTCGTCGTGCCGATCGGCGCGCTGCTGATGCGCAGCGTCGACAACAGCGTAGTCGGCCAGGCGCTGCCGCACACCGCGGTGGCCCTCGCCGCCTGGGACGGCGAGAGCGTGCCGGAGGAGACGGTCTACGCCGCCTTCGCCGAGGACCTGCGCGCCTCGCCGCGCGAGACCGTCGCCGAGGTCGCCAAGCGTCTCAACTACTACGAGGCGGGGCTGCGCTCGATGCTGCTCAAGACCTCCCGCCAGATCGGTCGCGCCCAGTCGCCGTGGCACGAGGCCTTCATCGCCATCGACGCCAACTGGGGCACGCCGCGCTATTGGCGGGTGCTGAAGGAGGCCTTGCCCCCCACCACCGATTTCTACCTCCTGGCGGCACTGGACCTCAGGCGCGACGATCGCGGCGCGATCACCGCCGCCGCGCCGGAGAATGCCGTGCTGCGCGAGGTGCTGCTGCGCACTTTCGTGGTGAGCCTGTCGGTGACGCTGATCTGCCTGCTGCTCGGCTATCCCCTGGCCGCCCTGATCGCCCGTTCGCGCGGCATGGTCGCCAACACGCTGCTGATCCTGGTGCTGCTGCCGTTCTGGACCTCGCTCCTGGTGCGCACCAGCGCCTGGGTCGTGCTGCTGCAGAGCCGCGGCGTGGTCAATTCCGCCCTCGCCGGCCTCGGGCTGATCGACCCGTCGCACCCGTTCGAGCTGATCTACAACCGCATCGGCGTGCTGGTGGCCATGACCCACATCCTGCTGCCCTTCATGGTGCTGCCGATCTACAGCGTGATGCGGAGCATTCCGCCGGTCTATCTTCGCGCCGCCTCCTCGCTCGGCGCGCCGCCCGTCGCGGCCTTCCGGCTGATCTATCTGCCGATGAGCCTGCCCGGGGTCAGCGCCGGCTGCCTGCTCGTCTTCATCCTGGCGCTCGGCTACTACATCACCCCGGCGCTGGTCGGCGGCCCGCAGGACCAGATGGTCAGCTACTTCATCGCCTACTATGCCAACCAGGTGACGAACTGGGGCATGGCGGCGGCCCTCAGCGCCATCCTGCTGGTGGCGGTGCTGGTGCTCTACATCGTTTACAACCGCCTCGTCGGCGTCGATCGTCTGAGGATGGGCTGATGGGCAAGACCTCCCTGTTCCCGACCCTGCTGTGGCTCGCCGGCGGCCTGGTCGTGCTGTTCCTGATCGCGCCGATCCTGGCGATCGTGCCGCTCTCCTTCAACGCCGAGCCCTTCTTCACCTATCCGATGCCGGGGCTGTCGCTGCGCTGGTACGAGGAGTTCTTCGGCTCCGAGGTCTGGCAGCTGGCGCTGCGCAACAGCGTCGTCGTCGCGGTGCTGGCCACCATGCTGTCGACGCTCCTGGGCACGCTTGCGGCGCTCGGCCTCAGCCGGCCCGACTGCCCCGCCCGGGGGACACTGACGGCCATCCTGATCTCGCCGATGATCGTGCCGGTGATTGTCTCGGCCGTCGGCGTCTACTATGCCTTTGCGGCGATCGGCCTGCTCAACACGCTGGCCGGCCTCGTCCTCGCCCACACCGCCATCGGCGCGCCCTTCGTCGTCATCACGGTGACGGCGACGCTCGCCGGCTTCGATCAGACGCTGATGCGCGCCGCCGCCAGCCTCGGCGCCCCGCCGGTGGCGGCCGTACTGCGGGTGATGCTGCCGATCATTGCGCCCGGCGTCGTTTCGGGCGCCCTGTTCGCCTTCGTCACCTCCTTCGACGAGGTGGTGATCGCCCTGTTCATCGCCGGCTCCGAGCAGCGGACCCTGCCCAGGCAGATGTGGAGCGGCGTGCGCGAGACGCTGAGTCCGACCATCGCCGCCGTGGCGACCCTGCTCATCCTGTTCTCGACCGTGTTCCTGATGACGGTGCAGTGGTTGCAACGCCGGGCCGAGCGTCAGAAACTCTCGCCGGCCGCCTGAACGAGCCAAAGCCAGAAAGGTTTTCCTGAATGACGATCCAACGTTTCGACACCAGCCCCCGCATGAGCCAGGCCGTGGTGCATGGCGGCCTGGCCTTCCTCGCCGGCCAGGTGGCCGAGAATGCGGCCGGCGGCTCCGTAACCGAGCAGACCAAGGACATTCTGGGGCAGATCGATGCCCTGCTCCAGCGGATCGGGTCGCGCCGCGAGAACATCCTCAACACCACCATCTGGCTGACCGACATCTCTACCTTCTCCGAGATGAACGCCGTCTGGGACGCCTGGATCCCGAAGGGCCACGCTCCGGCCCGCGCGACGGTCGAGGCCAAGCTGGCCGGGCCGGAATTCGCGGTGGAGATCGCGATCGTCGCCGCAGTCGGCTGAGTCGCCCCGCCCCTCCCGGCCACAAGGCCGGGAGGGGCGCATCCCTCGACAACAGGCGTCTTCACGGAGCGGGCCGGACACGCCATATCAGGCGGACCAGCCAGACGGAGACGTGAATGCCTACCGCCTTCCTGCCCGACCGGGGCGTGATCCGCATCACCGGCGAGGATGCGTTCCCCTGGTTGCAGAACCTCGTCACCAGCGACATCGATGGCATCAAGGCCGGCGAGGCGCGTTTCGGGGCATTGCTGACCCCGCAGGGCAAGATCCTGTTCGACTTCATCGCCAGCTTCGGGCGGATCGACGCCGATCCCGACGCACCGGAGGGCATCCATCTCGACGTGCCGCGCGCGCTGGCGGCCGATTTCGCCAGACGCCTCGCCTTCTATCGCCTGCGGGCCAAGGTCCGGATCGAGGACCTCTCCTCCGACGACCCGGCCGGTGACGGGCTCGGCGTGGTGGTTGCGGCAGGGGACCTCCTCCGCCGGAAAGACGCGCTGACCTATGCCGACCCGCGCCACGCCGGCCTTGGCCGGCGCGGCCTGCTGCCGCGAACCGCCGCCCGCTCCGGTTTCGACGACGAGAGCGCCCGAGCCGCCCACGATGCGCTGCGGATCGGCCTGGGCATCCCCGAGGGCGGCCGCGACTTCGCCTATGGCGAGACCTTCCCGCACGAGGCGCTGATGGACATGCTCGGCGGCATCGCCTTCCGCAAGGGCTGCTATGTCGGCCAGGAGGTGGTCAGCCGCATGCAGCATCGCGGCACGGCCAGGACCCGCATCGTGCCGGTGACATTTGTCGGCGCGGCACCGGTTGCCGGGACGGAGATCCGCGCCGGCGGCAAGGTGCTGGGCAGCATGGGCTCCTCGGCCGGCGAAAGAGGTCTTGCCATGCTTCGGCTGGACCGGGTCGAGGAGGCCATGGCAGCCGGCGCGGCCCTTCTCGCGGGCGAGACGGCGCTCACCCCGGTCCGGCCGGACTGGTGGACGGCCGGCTGGCCCGGCCAGGCCTGATCTGCTCCCGCCGCCGTCGGGCGGGCGCCCTCACCCTGCCGGCGCCCGCCCCTGTCGGAGCGCGGCAAGGGCCCTGCTCGCGGCACGCGTCAGCCAGAGGATGACGAACTCCGCAGCGACCAGCGCGAATGTCGCTCCCAGGCCGAGGCTGAACGGCTCGCCGCCGCTCTCGCGCAGGCCATAGCCGAGCGAGACGAACGGCACGTTCCATGCCAGGGCGCCGAGCGTCGTGGCCAGGAGGAAGATGCCGGGATCGAGCCGCAGCACGCCGGCCGGCAGGCCGAGATAGACGCGCACGGTCGGGATGATCTGGCCGACCAGCGTCACCCGGAACTGGTTGCGCCGGTAGGATTGCGTCAGCCGGCCGTAGAGGTCCGGCCGCAGCAGGACGAAGCGTCCGTAGCGGGCGACCAGGGCTTCGACCCGCTCCGCCCCCAGCAGCCGGCCGATGCCGTACCAGCCGAGCGATCCGGCGACCGAGCCGGCCACTGTCGCCAGGATCGTCGCGGCCAGCATGGTCCGGCTCGGCACGGCCATGCCGATGAGCATCAGCAGGACGTAGGACGGGACGGCGGGGACGAACTTCTCCGCCAGGGCGAGGCCGGCAAAGCCGGCCAGCCCGAAGCCCAGCAGCATCGTGACGATCGAGGAGACATCCATGGCGGCCTCAGGCCAGGGCCAGTCGCGGCGAGCGGCGCCGGGCGATGCGGTACACCGCAGCAGGCGGAAAATGCAGCATCGTCCGACCGATACAGGCCGCCTCCAAGGCCAGATCGTCGAGGATGAAGCGGGGCACAGGGCAGCGGGGCCCATAGGCGAGCTGATAGAAGGCGCCGCCGGGACGCATGCAGGCAAAGGCCCCGCCGAGAATGTCCGCCATCTTCTGCGGCGGCATGGCCATGATGCCGAGCCTGCTGAGCACGGCGCCGGCCAGGCCTTCCTCGGGCAGGCCGGCATCCGCCAGCCGGGCGGCATCCAGCCAGAGCACCCGCGCCAGGGGGAAGCGGCGCCTCAGCAGGCGGGCGAAGTCGCGGTCATGCTCGACCAGCGTCAAATCCTGCTCGCGCACGCCACGCCCGAGAAGCGCCCTTGTGAAAGCGCCGGTACCCGGGCCGAGCTCGACGACCGGCCCGGTCTCGGGCGAGATGTCCTGAGTCATCAAGGCGGCCACCGCATTGCCCGACGGGGTCATTGCCGCCCCCCGCAGCGGATTGTTCATCCAGGCGCGCAGGAACGGCAGGGTGTCAGCGATCCGCATGACGGCCTCCGGCGCCAGGCTGCGGCAGCGAAGGGCGGGTGCCGGGAGGCACGGTCCGGCGGTTGGCGGTCGGGATCATGACTGTCATCCAGGTCGAGCGGCAGGCGTCCTGCCGGCAGGGGAGGCACGAGCATTCGTCCGGGCGGCCAGCATGGTCGATTCGCCCCGGGCCTCCCCGTCTGTCCCACCGCTGGATTGCGGCAGCCTGTCATCACGGGAGCGCCATGCGGATTTTCGCGCCAGGCCTGGATTCGGCCCGGATTCGCAGGTCTATCGACGCATCGGAGATGCAAGGCTGGCGCAATGCAGCCGATCTAGACAGGCCGCTGCCGTGGCGTGGAGAAACGTGGATGCGTGTGCTGCTGGTCGAAGACGAGCCGGAGATGGTGTCCGCGCTCCGCGCCGCCCTGACCCGGCACGACATGGTGGTGGATCATGTCCCGAACCTGGCCGAAGCCAGGATCAGCCTGGCCGAAGGCGTGCATGACGCGGTGCTGCTCGACCGCCGCCTGCCGGACGGCGACGGCCTGTCGCTGATCCCGGTGCTGCGGGCGGCCGGCAACGCCGTGCCGGTGCTGGTGCTGACGGCGCGCGGCGACCTGGCCGATCGGGTCGCCGGCCTCGACAACGGCGCCGACGACTATCTCGGCAAGCCTTTCGCCTTCGAGGAACTGCTGGCTCGGCTGCGGGCGCTGCTGCGCCGCCCGGCCCATGTCCAGTCGGATGTCGTGCGGATCGCCCGCCTCGCCTTCGACTTCGGCCATGCCGAGGCGAGCGTCGATTCCAGACCCCTCGACATGCCGCGACGCGAACTCCTGGTGCTGGAGGCGCTGGTGCGGCGCATGGGCCGCATGGTGCCGCGACCAGTGCTGATGGAAGCGGTGTTCGGCCTCGACGACGAGATCCAGTCGAACGCTCTGGACACCCATGTGTCGCGGCTGCGGCGCAAGCTCGCGGACGCCGACGCCGGCGTGATCATCAACGGCATCCGCGGGGTCGGCTATCTCCTGCGCGAGACACCGTGATGCGCGGCCCCCGCTCGTTGAAATGGCGCCTCGCCCTGCGCCTGGTGATCTTCCAGACGATCATGCTGGCGGTGATCGTCGTGCTGGTGGCGGCGACGCTGTGGAGCACCGCGATGATCGCCGACGGCTACGAGGACAGCACTCTCGACGTGCTCAAGGACGCCGTGGTGCGCGAGGCCGGCGGCGGCCTCGCTCTCGGCGAGACGGACGAGCTGGCGCAGCTGCGCGCCAAGGTACCGGACTTCTGGTTCCTGATCCGCGACAAGCAGGGACACAAGCTGGCGGAAGGCCAGGTCCCCGCCGCATTCGCGCCGATCGCCGCCGGGCTCGACCATGTCAGCCAGGCCCGGCTGAGCTGGCAGGATGGCCAATCCAGCCGGCCGGACGCCGTGGCGAAATGGGTGGAGACCGCGGCGGGCGACGTGCAGATCCTGACCGGCACCCAAGGCCAGATGTCGATCGGCCGGCTGGTCAGGGGCGTGTCGATCAGCTCGCTGTTCGTCATCCTGCCGATCTTCGTGCTCATGGCGCTGGTGACGGTGATCGCAACGCCGCTGGTGGTGCGCCGGGCGCTCGGCGGCCTGGGCCGGGCGGCGGCGCAGGCCGAGCGCATCGATATCGACCAGCAGGGCGTGCAACTGCCGGTCGACGGCGTCCCGGCCGAGGTCTCGCCCCTGGTCAAGGCGGTGAACGACGCGCTGCGCCGGCTCGACAGCGGCTATGAGCGGCACCGACGCTTCCTCACCGATGCCGCGCATGAGCTGCGCACGCCGATCGCCATCCTCAACACCCGGATCGCGTCGCTGGCGCCGGGCCCGGAGAAGACCCGCCTGCTCGAGGACACCACCCGTCTATCGGTGCTGACGGGCCAGCTCCTCGATCTCCAGCGTCTCGGCCAGCAGGCCGAGCGGTTCTCGCCGATCGACCTCGTCGCGCTCGCCCGGCGGGTGATCGTCGACCTGGCGCCGCTCGCCTTTGCCGCCGGCTACGACATGACCTTCGACGCCGACGGGGAGACGATCATCGTTGCCGGCGACCAGACCGCGCTGGAGCGTGCCCTGACCAATCTGGTGCAGAACGCTATCGACCATGGCGGCCGCGGCGGCACGATCACGGTGCATGTCGGGCGGGCCGGCACGGTGGAGGTCTGCGACGAGGGCTCCGGCATTCCGCAGGAGGAGCGCGAACGCATCTTCGAGCCGTTCCACCGCCTGCAGCAGGATGGGCGCGGCGTCGGGCTCGGCCTGCACCTGGTGCAGGAGATCATGCGACTGCACGGCGGCAGCGTCACCGCCCATGACAGCCGCTCCGGCGGTGCTTGCCTGAAACTGACCTTCCCGGCGGTGCCGATCGCCGCGGCTACGGCATCACCAGCACCGGCGTCCCGACCCTGACCCGCCGATAGAGGTCGGTGACGTCCTCGTTCAGCATGCGGATGCAGCCATAGCTGGCGAAGCTGCCGACGCTGCGGCGCATCGCCCGGGTTGTGCCGTGGATGGCGTACTGGTCGCCGGCGAGCGTCAGGGCGGCGACGCCCATCGGGTTGCGCGGCGAGCCGCCGGGAATGAGGTCGGGCATGCCGGGATTGTCGCGCTTGACCTCGGCCGGCGGCGACCAGGCCGGATTGACATATTTCCCATCGACATAGGAGGTCCCGCTCCACTGCTTGCCGGCGCGGCCGACACCGACGGGGTAGCGGATGGCCAGCCCCGGATCGGTGACGAAGTAGAGCCGGCGCTGATGGGTGACCACGACGATGGTGCCCGGCCGGACCGAGGGGTCGAACGACACCTCGTCCCGGGCCGCGGCTGCGCCGGCGCAGCCGATCGTCAGGACCGCCGCGAGGGCGACCCGTCCACTCCGTCTCGACATCCCTGCTGGTCCCTTTTGTGGTGACCTTGGCAGGCATCCTGGCACGCAAACCTCACGATCGGGTTTGCAAGCATGGCTTCCAAACGATGAAAGGCCGGCTGCCCTGGAGCGAAGCGCACTTCGGTGGAAGCGCGCCTTGCGTCTTGATGCGATTCCGTCAAATCGCAAGACGCTTTAACGTCTCGCCGTTCAGAAGATGGCGGGCTCGCCGACCGGCGCACCGAAGCTGGTTTCCAGGAAGTCGAAATCGCAACCTTCGTGGGCCTGGCGGATGTGGCGGGTGTACATCCAGCCATAGCCGCGTTCGAAGCGCGGCGGCGGCGGCGCCCAGGCGGCGCGGCGCCGGGCCAGTTCCTCCTCCGGCACGTCGAGCGTGATGGTCCGGGCGGCGACGTCGAGGCTGATCCGGTCGCCCGTCCGCACCAGGGCGAGAGGCCCGCCGACATGGGATTCCGGCGAGACGTGCAGGATGCAGGCCCCGTAGCTGGTGCCGCTCATCCGCGCATCGGAGAGCCGCACCATGTCGCGCACGCCCTGCTTCACCAGCTTCCGGGGGATCGGCAGCATGCCCCATTCCGGCATGCCGGGGCCGCCCTGCGGCCCGGCATTGCGCAGGATCAGCACATGGTCGGCAGTGACGTCGAGGCTCTCGTCGTCGATGGCCGCCTTCATTGCGGGATAGTCGTCGAAGACCAGGGCCGGACCGGAATGGCTGAGGAAACGCGGGTCGCAGGCGCTCGGCTTGATGACGCAGCCCTCCGGCGCAAGGTTGCCGTGCAGCACGGCAAGGGCGCCCTCGGCGTAGACCGGGTTCGACAGCGGCCGGATGACGTCGTCATTGTGGATCTCGGCCGAGGCGATGGCCTCGCCGACGGTGCGGCCGGAGACGGTGAGGGCATCGAGATGGAGATGGCCGCGGATGCGCGACATCAGCCCCGGCAGGCCGCCGGCATAGAAGAAGTCCTCCATCAGATAGGTGTCGCCGCTCGGCCGCACATTGGCGAGCACCGGCACGGAGCGGCTGGCGGCCTCGAAATCGTCGAGCCCGATGTCCTGGCCGGCGCGGCGCGCCTGGGCGATGAGGTGGATGATGGCATTGGTCGAGCAGCCCATGGCCATGGCCACGGCGATGGCGTTGAGGAAGGCCTCGCGCGTCTGGATCCGGTCCGGCGTCAGGTCGTCCCAGACCATCTCGACGATGCGCCGGCCGCATTCGGCGCTCATCCGAATATGGCCGGAATCGGCGGCGGGAATGGAGGAGGCGCCCGGCAGGGTCATACCGATCGCCTCGGCGATGGCGGTCATGGTGCTGGCGGTGCCCATGGTCATGCAAGTGCCGTAGCTGCGGGCGATGCCGGCCTGCATGTTCGACCAGTCGGCCTCGCTGATGGCGCCGGCGCGGCGCTCGTCCCAGTATTTCCATGCGTCGGAGCCCGACCCCAGGGTCCTGCCCTTCCAGTTGCCGCGCAGCATCGGCCCGGCCGGCAGGACGATGGCCGGCAGGCCGGCGCTGGTGGCCCCCATCAGCAGGGCCGGCGTGGTCTTGTCGCAGCCGCCCATCAGCACGACGCCGTCGACCGGGTGGGAGCGGATCAGTTCCTCCACGTCCATGGCCAGGAGGTTGCGGTAGAGCATGGTGGTGGGCTTGACGTATTGCTCGGCCAGCGAGCTCGCCGGCAGCTCGATCGGCAGGCCACCGGCCTGGAGCACGCCCCGCTTCACATCCTCGACGCGGTGCTTGAAATGGGCGTGGCAGGGATTGATGTCCGACCAGGTGTTGAGAATGGCGATGACCGGCCGGCCGCCCCAGTCCTCCGGACCATAGCCCATCTGCATCATGCGGGAGCGGTGGCCGAAGCTGCGCAGATCGTCCGGCGCGAACCAGCGGGCGCTCCTGAGCTCGTCCGGCGTCTTCCTGCTGCGCGTCATGTCCGGCCTCCCTGCGAAGAGCCCTCCGCGCTTCACGCCAGGAAACTGCGCGGGCGGGCACCGGCTGTCACTTCGACATGACGTCACGTACTCATACATCGGCGCATGAGCAACACGTCTGCTCGCAGAACCTCGCGCCGACCGCCGAAGGGAGCCTCGCCGGCTGGCAGCGTGCGCTGCGGCTGCGCTGGAGAACATCGGCGGCAGCTTGACAGTCGTCACCATATGTTCTCTTTATGTTCCGATCACAGAGACCTGCCCGCTGTCGCCGGCGAGGATCGGACGGACATGACGGCCACCATCCTCCACGCCGACCTCGACGCCTTCTATGCGTCCGTCGAGCAGTTGCTGGATCCGTCGCTGCGCGGCAAGCCGATCGCCGTCGGCGGCGGGGTCGTGCTGGCGGCTTCCTACGAGGCGAAGGCTTTCGGCGTGCGCGGCGGCATGCCGGGGCGGCGGGCGCGCGAGCTCTGCCCGCAGCTCGTCTTCGTCCGCGGCCATTTCAGCGAATACCAGCGGCTGGGCGACGCAGCCATCCGGGTCATCGGCGACTTCACGCCGCTGGTCGAGCGCATCTCCATCGACGAGGCCTTCGCCGACGTCGCCGGCTGCACGCATCTGTTCGGTCCGCCGGCCGACATCGCCGGGACGATCCGCCGTCGCGTCCGCGACGAGCTCGGCCTGCCGATCTCCGTCGGCGTGGCGCGCACCAAGCACCTCGCCAAGATCGCCTCGCAGGTGGCGAAGCCGGACGGGCTGGTGGTCGTCGACCCGGCCACCGAGCTCGATTTCCTGCATGACCTGCCGGTCGAGCTGATGTGGGGTGTCGGCCCGGTCGCCAAGGCGCGGCTGGCCGGGATCGGCGTCGAGACCATCGGCCAGCTCGCCGACCTGCCGGGCCGCTCGCTGGAGCGCCTGCTCGGCGCCGCGGCGGGCGAAAAGCTCTCGGCCCTCGCCTGGAACCGCGACCCGCGTGCGATCCGGACACAGTCCCGCTCCCGGTCCGCCGGCGCGCAGTCGGCGCTCGGCCGCAGGCCGGCCGAGGAGCGCGTGTTCCGGCCGGCCTTGCGCCACCTCGCCGACCGGGTCTGCGCCCGGCTGCGGGCGAAGTCGCGCTCAGGCCGGACGGTGACGGTGCGCGTGCGCTTCGCCGACATGCGCTCGGTCTGCCGGTCGACGACGCTCGATGCGCCGATCTCGGCAACCGCCGTGCTCGCCGAGGTGGCCGAAGACCTGGTGCGCGCGGTCCTCGCCCATTGCCCCGGCGAAAGGACGATCTCGCTGCTCGCCATCTCCGTATCGCATCTGGAGAAAGACGCCGCCGTGCAGATGGAATTGCCCTTCGGCCTGGCGGGCGACGAACGGCGGCCGGGCACGCAGCGCGGCAGGGCGCGCTGGCTGGCCGACCGCGCCGTCGACCGCATCCGCGAACGCTTCGGCTGGGACGCCGTCGGCTACGGCTCGGTCGCCCTGGAGCTCAGCCGATCCGTGCCCGACGCGTTCCGTGAGCTGGCGGAGAAGGAGCTGTGACGACCTGCCCGGCCCGCCGCGGGTGTGGAAGGCGGGCGCCGCATCCTGCGGCCGGCTGACAATCGCGCGCCGCCGGGGCATTCTCCGCGCCCCGAATCTGGAGATCGCCATGACCGAAGCCCTGCTCCCCGCCCTGATCGCCGCCGAGATCGCCTGCCGGCCCGAGCAGGCGGCCGCGGCGATCGCCCTCTTGGACGGCGGAGCGACCGTGCCCTTCGTTGCGCGCTACCGCAAGGAAGCGACGGGCGGCCTCGACGACACGCAGTTGCGCAAGCTGGAGGAGCGGCTCGGCTATCTCCGCGAGATGGAGGCCCGGCGCGCCGCCATCCTCGCTTCCATCCGGGAACAGGGCAAGCTCACCGATGAGCTCGGCGGCAAGATCGGCGCCGCGACGACCAAGGCCGAGCTCGAGGACCTCTATCTGCCCTATCGGCAGAAGCGCAAGACCAAGGCGGATACGGCCCGCGAGAACGGCCTGGAGCCGCTGGCCCGCTCGCTCCTCGCCGACCGTGGCCTCGATCCGGCCGAGGCAGCCAAGGCCTTCCTCGGCGAGAAGGTGCCGGACGCCAAGGCCGCCCTCGACGGGGCGCGCGACATCCTGTCGGAGGAGTTCGCCGAGAACGCCGAGCTGGTGGGCAAGGTTCGCGCCCATATGCAGCGCAAGGCGAGGCTGAGGGCTCGCGTCATCGCCGGCAAGGAGGAGGAAGGCGCCAAGTTCTCCGACTATTTCGATCATGCCGAGAGCTGGGCCGACGCGCCCGGGCACCGGGTGCTGGCTCTGCTGCGGGCGCGCGAGGAAGGCGTCATCACCCTCGACCTGGAGGTCGACGAGGACGATCCGTCGCCGGTCAAGCCCATCGAGACCATGATCGCCAACGCCTACGGCATCCGGGCCGCCGGCGGCACCGCCGCCGACGCCTGGCTGATGACCGTGGCCAAATGGACCTGGCGCGTGAAGATCTCGAGCCACGTCTCCATCGACATGATGGCCGCCATCCGCGAGCGGGCCGAGGAGGAAGCGATCCGGGTGTTCGCCCGCAACCTCAAGGATCTCCTGCTCGCCGCCCCGGCCGGCGCCAAGGTCACCATGGGCCTCGATCCCGGCATTCGCACCGGCGTCAAGGTGGCGGTGGTCGACGGCACCGGCAAGCTCATCGACACCGCGACGGTCTACCCGTTCCAGCCCAGGAACGACGTGCGCGGCGCCATGGCTGCGCTCGCCGCGCTGGTCCGCAGGCACGGGGTCCAGTTGATCGCCATCGGCAACGGCACCGCCAGCCGCGAGACCGACCGGCTGGTCCAGGCCCTGCTGGCCGAGCTGCCGGCGCCGAAGCCGGCGAAGATCGTCGTGTCCGAGGCCGGCGCTTCGGTCTACTCGGCCTCGGAGATCGCCGCGGCCGAGATGCCGCAGCTCGATGTGTCGCTGCGCGGCGCCGTCTCCATCGCCCGGCGGCTGCAGGACCCGCTGGCCGAACTGGTCAAGATCGAGCCCAAGGCCGTGGGCGTCGGCCAGTACCAGCACGATGTCAGCCAGCACAAGCTCGCCCGCGCCCTCGACGCCGTCGTCGAGGACGCCGTGACGGCGGTGGGCGTCGATCTCAACACCGCCTCCCCGGCCCTGCTCGCCCGCGTCTCAGGCCTCGGCGGCTCGCTCGCCGATGCGATCGTCGTCCACCGCAACGAGAAGGGCGCCTTCCGCAGGCGGCGCGACCTGCTCGCCGTGCCGCGGCTCGGGCCGAAGACCTTCGAGCAATGCGCCGGCTTCCTGCGCATCAACGACGGCGACGAGCCGCTGGACGCCTCGGCCGTCCACCCGGAGGCCTATCCCGTGGCCAAGCGCATCGTCGAAGCCTGCGGGCGCGACGTCCGCAGCCTGATGGGCGACACGGCCGCACTGCGCAAGCTCAGCCCGGCCCGCTTCGTCGACGAGCGCTTCGGCCTGCCGACCGTCAGGGACATCATCGCCGAGCTGGAAAAGCCCGGCCGCGACCCGCGCCCGCAGTTCAAGACCGCCACCTTCGCCGAGGGCATCGAGGAGATCGGCGACCTCAAGCCCGGCCTCAGCCTGCAGGGCGTGGTGACCAACGTCGCCGCCTTCGGCGCCTTCGTCGACATCGGCGTCCACCAGGACGGGCTGGTGCACATCTCCGAGCTGGCCGACAGGCGGGTGAAGGAGGCTTCCGAGGTGGTGAAGGTCGGCGACGTCGTCACCGTCCGCGTCATCGACGTCGACGTGAAGCGCAAGCGCATCGCCCTGTCGATGCGCAAGGAGGGCGGCCGCCGGCCGGGCGAGAGCATCGGCTCGCGCGGCGCCGACGCCAAGGGCGGCCAGCGTCCGCCGCCGGGCAAGGACCGCGGCGGCAGCGGCACGACGCAGGGCGCTCTCGGCGCGGCGCTGGCGGAAGCGATGCGCCGCAAATGATGCCGGCCGCCTCCCGGGGCGGCGCGTCACGGGAATGGTCGCCGGGTGCTTGAAGGCTCGGCGACCGGCGCGGCGCCTCTGGCCCTCGGCGGGCAGGATGCGGTAGGACTATCGCCATGATCGCGGCGCCGCCTGCGCGGGGCCATTGCCTGGGGATTGATGCGTGCGGCTGCGGACCGACGACGGCGTTGTCGAGCCTCCCGTCCTTCGGGCTTACGCCGATTTGAGGCGCAGGCGACACGCCTGGCGATGGTCGTCGATCCCGCCGCCTCGACATGGCCACATCGTCCCTTCATGAACCACCCCTCCTCCGATCGGACCGGCCCATGTCCCACAATCATCATGCCAGCGTGCCGTCCTGGTCGTGGCTCGTGCCGGCAGGCGCCGGCCTCGTCATCGCCCTGAAGATGACCGGCATCGCCTCGGACGGGTCGGCGGCGCTGCTGATCGTCGCCACGCTGTTTCTCGGCGGCGCGGTCTTCGCCTCGGTCCACCACGCGGAAATCCTGGCGGCGCGCGTCGGCGAGCCGCTCGGCTCGATCATCCTGGCCGCAGCGGTGACCGTGATCGAAGTCGCCCTGATCGTCTCGATCATGCTGTCGGGGGCCGAAGGCGCCGCCGAGGTGGCACGGGACACGGTGTTCTCCGCCATCATGATCGTCCTCAACGGCGTCATCGGCCTGTGCCTGGTGCTCGGCGGCCGGCTCCATCACGAGCAGACCTTCCAGCTCAACGCCGCCTCCTCGGCCCTGGCCGTGCTCGGCACGCTCGCCGCCCTGGTCCTGGTGCTGCCGAACTTCGTGATCGCCGGCGGCGTGCGGCAGTTCTCCTCGCTGCAGCTTGCCTGCGTCGGGGTGGTGTCGCTGCTGCTCTACGGCGTCTTCATCTTCGTGCAGACGATCCGGCATCGCGACTACTTCATGGAATCGGCCGACGACCCTGTCGCCTCCGGACACGAGGTGGTGCAGCCGCTGCGCCACGTCACCATGGCGAGCGGCATCCTGCTGCCGCTGTCCCTTGTGGCGGTGGTGCTCCTGGCCAAGATCCTGTCGAAGCCACTCGATCAGGCGATCGTGGCCGCCGGCCTGCCGCAGACCTTCGTCGGCGTCGTCATCGCCACGCTCGTCCTGCTGCCCGAAGGCATCGCCTCGGTGCGCGCCGCCGAATTGAACCGCCTGCAGAACAGCGTCAACCTCGTGCTCGGCTCGGCGCTGGCCAGCATCGGCATGACCATCCCGGTGGTCGCCGCCCTGTCGGTGATCACCGGCCAGAGCCTGACGCTCGGCCTGATCCCCGAGCACATGGTGCTCCTCGTCCTGACCCTGTTCGTCAGCACGCTGACGCTCGGCACCGGGCGCACCACGGTGCTGCAGGGCACGGTGCATCTGGGCATCTTCGCCATCTTCATCCTGCTGTCCGCGGTGCCGTGAGGCGGCGAGCCGGGTTCGCCGGCTCCTTGCCTCGGCCGATTGACCGCTCGCGCCGGACAATGCTTCCGGAGATCCCCGGGCAATCGGCGGCCCTCCGCCGTGCCGCCTTGTTCGGCGAAGGCCGCGCGACGGCCGCCGCCGGAAGAAGGCCTGACCGAGTGCTTCGAGGACGAGGCCGGCGTCGTGGCTGCGGCGATCGACCTCGTCGGCGGTGAGGTGCAGGCCCGCTTCTTCCTGGTCCAGGTGACCGCGCAGCGCCTCGAGCGCGTCGCCGCCATGATCGCGGCGGGCGAGCTGAGGACCGCCGTCGGGGCTGTGCCGCCCCTGGCTGCCGCGCACGAGGCGCATGAGATGCCGGGAGGCCGCCGCCCCGTCCCCCAGGGCAAGATCGTGCTGCGGATCCGAGCCTGAAGCGGCCCTGCGCCGGCCCCGGTCAAATTTCCCGGCCGGGACCGCGCCGGGGTTTGATCTTGCCCCGCTTCCCCTCTACCAACGGCGCATGGACCGCACACCCATCCTCCATGCCGACGGCAAGATGCGCTGCCCCTGGCCCGGCACCGATCCGCTCTACGTCGCCTACCACGACACCGACTGGGGCGTGCCCGACTATGGCAGCCGCGCCCTGTTCGAGAAGCTGATCCTCGACGGATTCCAGGCCGGCCTCTCCTGGATCACCATCCTGCGCAAGCGCGAGCGTTTCCGGGCGGTGTTCGAGAACTTCGAGGCCGAGCGCATCGTGCGATTCGGGCCGGACAAGATCGAGGCGCTGATGCAGGACCCGGGCATCGTCCGCAACCGCTCCAAGATCCTCGGCACGGTCGAGAGCGCCCGCGTCTTCCTCGACATCGAGGAAAGACAAGGCTTCTCGCGCTACCTCTGGGGCTTCCTGGACGGGCGACCGCTGCAGAACAGCTGGCGCAGCACGGGCGAGGTCCCGGCCGAGACGCCGCTGTCGCAGGCGATCGCCAAGGACCTGAAGGCGCGAGGCTTCCGCTTCTGCGGCCCGACCATCGTCTACGCCTTCATGCAGGCGGTCGGCATGGTCAACGACCACCTGGTCGGCTGCTACCGTTACGAGGATTGCGCCGAGCTCGGCCGCACGGGGCATCCCGGCTGATGGCGCGGAGGCCGCAACCGCAGCGAGCCTGGCAGCGCATGCTGTCGGGCCGCCGGCTGGACCTGCTCGACCCCTCGCCGCTCGACATCGAGATCGAGGACATCGCCCACGGCCTCGCCCGCGTGGCGCGCTGGAACGGCCAGACGCGCGGGCCGGCGATCTTCTCGGTGGCGCAGCATTCGGTGCTGGTCGCCGACATCGCCGACGCGCTCGAGCCCGGCGCCAGCCCGGCGACGCGGCTGGTCGTGCTGCTGCACGATGCGCCGGAATATGTGATCGGCGACATGATCTCGCCGTTCAAGGCGGTGATCGGCGAAAGCTACAAGAGCGTCGAGGCCCGGCTCCTGGGGGCGATCCACCTGCGCTTCGGCCTGCCGGCCCAGGCGCCGGCGGCCGCCCGGGCCCTGGCCAAGAAGGCCGACCGCATCGCCGCCTTCCTGGAGGCGACCGAGCTTGCCGGCTTCGCGCTGGACGAGGCGCGGCGCTTCTTCGGCGACCCGCGCCCGCTGCCGCGATCGATCGAAGCCGGCCGGCTGACGCCGCTCGCCGCCGCCGACGCCCAGGCCGCCTTCCTCGGCCGATTCGCCGAGCTGACCGCATAGGGGAGCGGACCGATGCGCATCCATGTCTGTCCCCTCGCCCGGCTGGAGGCCGTCATCGCCGAGACCGGGGCGCGCCATGTGGTGACGCTGATCAATGCCGCCACGCCGGTGCAGCGGCCGGCCGCGATCAGCCCCGACAATCATCTGGTCCTCGGCATGAACGACATCGCCGAACCGCTGGAAGGGCACGTCGCTCCGGGCGAGGCGCATGTCGACCGGCTGCTCGCCTTCGTCGGCGCCTGGGACCGGCGGGCGCCGCTGGTGGTGCATTGCTGGGCCGGGGTGAGCCGCTCGACGGCGGCCGCCTACGTCGCCGCCTGCGCCCTCGATCCCGGACGGGACGAGGTGGAGGCGGCGCTGGCGCTGCGCCGCGCCTCTCCCACCGCCACGCCCAACCCGCGCATCGTGGCGCTGGCCGACGCCAGGCTGGGCCGGGACGGGCGCATGATCGCCGCCATCGCCGCGATCGGGCGCGGCGCCGATTGCTATGAGGGCACGCCCTTCGCCTACGAGGTCTGACCGCCAGCTTCGAAACGGACTCTTGAACACGCCGGGCAAAAAGGGAGCGTTTTCGCCCCTTTCTCCGCTGTTCATCACATGACCGTTTTCCAGACATTGCGCAATGATGGCATGGGAATTAAAACGACATCATTGATGGCGAATGACTGGATTGGACGACATGGCAACCGTAACCGTAAGGAATCTGCCTGATGCCGTGCACCGCGCGCTTCGCGTGCGGGCCGCCCATCATGGCCGCAGCACCGAGGCGGAAATCCGCGACATTTTGGAAGCCGCCGCCCGACCGCCCGAGCGCGTCAGGCTCGGCTCGCTGCTGGCCTCCATCGCCCGCGAGGTGGGTGGCCTGACCGATGAGGAGGCGGCATGTTTCGACCGCATCCGCGACAAGACGCCGGCCGAACCACTGAGGTTTGAATGATCGTCCTGGATACCAACATCATTTCCGAGCTGTGGAAGATCGAGCCAAATCCCAACGTGCTTGCCTGGGTTGACGCCCAGGCCGTCGAAACGCTCTACCTGTCTGCCGTCACCGTGGCCGAACTGCGCTACGGCCTTGCGACAATGCCCGTGGGCAAGCGGCGCACGATCTACCAGGAACGGCTGGAGCAGGAGGTTTTGCCCACCTTTGCGGGCCGTGTGCTGGCTTTCGACCTGGACACGGCCAAGACCTATGCCGACTTGATGGCGCGAGCAAAGGCGGCGGGAAAAGCCATCGCCCAGGCAGACGGCTACATTGCGGCCACGGCCGCCGCGCACAGCCTCATGGTGGCGACACGCGACACCGGCCCTTTTCGCGCCGCCGGCCTCAACGTCATCAACCCTTGGGAGGCATTACCATGAGTTACGAGGGGGGAATTTACGCAATCCTGGAGCCGGAATTGGGTAAACTGGCACCGTAATTCCACAGACAGGCGCCTGGACGCGGCGCTGATTGCCACGCTGTGTGGCGCGAAGACCTGCGTCGAGTTTGCCGAGTTTGCCGAGGCCCATGAGGAGCACCTGCGCGACTGGCTGGTGCTGGAGCATGGGGTGGCCTCGCACGACACGTTCTCGCGGCTGTTTCGCCTGCTCGACCCGGTCGAGCTGGCCAAGGCGTTCGATGCCTTCATGGCAGGGCTGCGGCGCGCCCTGGGGCTGGCGCCGGGGCGGGTGATCGCGGTGGACGGCAAGGCGCTGCGGCGCGGCTACGAAGCCGGCCGCTCCTGCCTGCCGCCGCTGCTGGTGAGCGTGTGGGATGTCGAGACGCGCGCGACGATCGCCCAGGCCCGGGCGCCCGGCGGCAACGAGGTGGCCGCGACCCTGGGCCTGCTCAAGAGCCTGCCCCTGAAGGGCAGCGTGGTGACGGCGGATGCGCTGCATTGCCATCCCGCCATGGCCGAGGCGGTGCTGGCGACCAAGGCGCATTATGCGCTCGGGCTGAAGAGCAACCATGGGCCGCTCTATGCCGCCGCCCAGGCCGGCTTTGCCACCCACGGCGCGAGACCTTGCCGTTCAGCGAGCGCAACGAGGAGGGCCATGGCCGTCGGGAGCGCCGGCGGGTCGACGTGCTGCGGGCGCACCTTCTGCCCAAGCCGGTCCGCTTCCCGGGCCTGAAGGCGATCGGACGCATCCAGGCCGAGCGCACCCTCGCCTCCGGCAAGACGCAGGCGGACACCCGCTACGTCGCGCTGTCGAAAATCCTGACCCCACCCCAGCTCGCCGAGACCATCCGCGCGCATTGGAGCATCGAGAATCATCTCCACTGGACCCTCGACGTGATCTTTCGCGAGGACGAAGCCCGTACCCGAAAGAATCACGGCCCCGAGAACTTGGCCGTGATCCGCAGGCTCGCGCAAAACATCTTGCGGGCTCATCCGCTGCAAAAGCCCATGGCCCACAAAATGCGCCGAGCCCTGTGGAGCAAAGATTTCCTCATCGAGCTCTTTACTCATATGCGATAGCCCTGCGGGACAGACGGGGGCGCCCTCGAACACAGGAAGCGATCGGACGCCGAGCCTCAAGCGACCTTGTCGAGGCGGCTCGGCCGGATCAGTACGTCGGCCGAGATGCCAAGCCGGTCGTGCAGTTGCCGGATCATCTCGATGGACAGGCTGCGCTTGCGATTCAGCACGTCCGCCACCCGGTTGCGCGGCCCGATCATCGGCTCCAGGTCCCTGCGGGTGAGCCCCTGCTGCTCCATGCGAAAGCGGATCGCCTCCACCGGATCTGGCGGGTCGATCGGATGGTGCTTCGCCTCGTAAACGTCGATCAGCGTCGCCAGCACGTCGAGACGGTCGCCATCCTGCGTGCCGCTCCTGGCCCCCCAGAGCCGCTCAACCTCGGCCAGCGCTTCCTCGTAATCCGCTTCCGTGCGGATCGGCTTCAGGTCATTCGCCATGCCTGACCTCCTTCACGTCGATCTTGTCGTAAGCCCTGTGCGTGCCGATCCACGTGATCCAGACGATACCCTTCTCAAAGTCCACCGACACGACGAGGCGATAATCATTCCCTTTGATGTTGAAGACGATCCGCTCGGGGCTGACGATGCTGGCCGTCGCATAGAGCCGCTTCACATCTGCCGTGCTCGCCCAATCCGTCTTGCTCACTTCGTCGAACCAGGCATCGAGCGCAGCTTTGACGGCCGGCTGGTCCTTTTGCCCCGAAAGGCTTTCGACGAATTCCCGCAAAGTGCGTCGGGCAATGATCCTCATAGCACGGGACCAAAATGGTCTCAATCGCAATCTGCGAAAGACCTGTGTGGAGCTTCTGGAACAACGGACTCTGAGGCAGCTCAGGGCTCCGCGCCCTCCTTCGTCTTGCCGGTGAGGCTATGGATGACGCGCATCGGCCAGACGGCGGCCGCCGGCAGGTGGTCGACGAGGTTGGCCGCGAGCTCGGAGGCCGGCACGCTGTCCCATGAAGCCCTGGCGACGGGCGCCAGTTCGACGCAGATGCCGATGACGTAGACCACGACGATCAGCAGCACGAACCTGCTCATGGATGTCTCCTTTCACGCGGAAGCGCCCCGCCCGGACGGCAGCCTGCGCCTCATACACGCAAACCCGCTCGGGCGTTTCCCGTTCCAGGTATCATTTCCCTCCGTCCTCCGGTCCGGCGCGCGCCGCCGCAGCCTTGCCGCCCCTCGGCGAGGCGCCGAACAGCAGCCGCTGATAGACCAGCCCGATGCCGATCAGCACCGCGCCGAGGCCCATGAAGGACAGGGCCCGCCAGACGCCCTCGAGCCCGCTCAGGTCGAGGATGAAGACCTTGGCCACCGTCAGCAGGATGACCAGCGCCGAGGCGAGGCGCGCGCCCTTCGAGCCGAACGCCAGGCCGGCCGCCAGCAGCGCGATGCCGAACACCAGCCAGACAGCGGAATAGGCATAGGACTGCGCATCGGACATGGACAGGAGATCGACGAGGGGACCGCTGACCAGCACATGGGTTTCCAGCGTCACGTAGAGAAAGGCCAGCACCAGCCCGGTCGCCGCCGCGGCCTGGGCCAGGGCTCCGGCCAAGGGCACTGCAGGACCTTCGCCGCGTACGCGGATGCGCTGCCATGTCCGGGCGGCGACGAAGGCCAGCACCGCCGGAAAGGCGTAGCCGAGCAGCAGGACGTTGACCACCGGGCCGCCGGCGACCGGGACGCCCGTCACCGCCGGATTGAGGCCGAGGATCGGATCGAGCACGGCGAGCGCCACGGCGGCGAACGTCGACAGCGGCGCGGCGAGGCGATGGACGACGCTGGTGGTGGTCAGCGCGCCGCGGGCGAAGCCGATCGCCACGCCGAAGGCCAGCGCGACGTAGAGACCGGCCTCAGCCAGGCCGACCTCGGCGGTCAGCGCATCCTGCGGGCCCGTCACCCATAGCCGGATGGCGAGGGCCGCCGCCGCCGTGCCGAGCACGATGGCACCGCCATCGAGGATGGCGGCGGGCAGATCCGCCGCCTGGCGGCGCAGCAGGCGGCCGGCCAGGCCGACCGCCAGGCACGGGACGGCATAACGCAAGGCGATGTCGCCCCAGCCGGGAAAGGTCGTCAAGGCCTCGCCGATCACCGTCCAGGCTCCACCCATGCGGGTCAGCACCAGCAGCGCCAACGCTGCCGCGCTCCAGCGCAGGGCGGCCAAGGGGCGCTGACCCGAGACCCAGGCGGCGCCCAGGCTGGCCAGCGCGAAGGCCAGGGTCAGCGGCGAGCCTTCCAGCGTCATGGTCAGCGCCAGGGCCAGGGCAGCGCAAGTGCCGGCCGCGTGCACTGCGGCGGCCGCGCCCTGGCCCGGCGCGTCATGCGTCGCCGCGGACCGGAGCAGGCGGTCGGTGGAGGCGGCGAGGATCGCCGCGGCGGCGAGCGCCACCAGGCCGTAGGGAATGCTCTGGGAAAAGCTGGTCGCCCGCACATAGGCGCAGGCGAGAAGCAGCAGCGGCCCGGCCGTGCCGGCCAAGGCCAGGGCGACGGCGGGCGGGACGACCATGGCGCGGCGCAGCAGCACCCCGGTCGTGCCGGCGAACAGGGCCAGCCCCGACAGACCCGCCATGGTGAGATAGAAGGACAGCGCCTGCGGCACCAGGGGGGGCGAGACCAGCCGTTCCGGCACGACCGTGATCGGCTCGGCGGCGATCTCGGCGGCCACCGGCCAGGACAGGACCACGCCGAGCGCAAGCAGCGCAGCCACCCCTGCCGCCGGCGCGACCGCCTCGAAGGCCAGCGCCGCGGCCAGCAGGCCGGCGGCGACGATCCACGCCACGGCGAGGCCGAGGCTGGAGAACTCCGCGACATAGACCCCGGCCAGCGCCAGGGCGGCGACGCCGGCCAGGGCGACCAGCGCGACGGCATCGAAGCCGCCGAAGCCGGCACGGCCGATATGCGGCTCGACCACCAGCACCGCAAGCACCAGCGCGGCCAGCGCCAGCACATGGGTGAGGGCCGGCGTCAGGTCCGGCACCCGGCCGAAGGCGAAGATCGGCTCGCCGAACAGGACGAAGCCCCAGGCCAGGGCCGCGAAGGTGGCGGTGAGGGCGAGCCAGCGCCAGAGCCGCAGCCGCGCCAGGGCGAAGGCGGCGGCGGTGACCACGGCGAGATAGAGCACCAACGGCCAGCGGTCTGTCGAATGCGAGTCGACCAGGAGCGGCGTCGCATAGGCGCCGACCAGGCCGAGGCCGGCGAGCCAGGGCCCGTGCAGCAGCGCCGCGGCCATGGCGAGCAGGGCGACCAGGCCGAGCGCGACAAAGGCCGCGGCCGGGCCGATGAAGTCGTAGAGCGCGTGGGCGGCATAGACGGTGGCGAACAGCGCCGCGGCGCCGGCGGCTGTCAGCACACCGGGAACATAGGCGTTTCGGCCGGCCTCCTCCGGCACGGGCCCGCGCCGCCGCAGCCATTCGCCTGCCGCGACCAGGCCGAGCGCGAAGACCAGGCCGAGGGCCACGCGCACGCCCGGGCCGAGCAGGCCTTCGTCGATCGAATAGCGCACCAGGAACACGCCGCCGAGCGCCAGCGCCAGGCCGCCGACCCAGACCGCCCAGCGGGCGCCGAGCCGTTCCTCCAGGCTGACCGGGGGCCGGGCCGGCCGCGGCGGGTGGGCATTGGGCTCCGCCTCGGCGGGTTCCGCCTCCGCAGGTATCGGCTCCGCAGGCTCGGCCGGTGCCTCCGGCGCGGCCGCCGGGACCTGCTCCTCGGCCGCGGGCTCCGGTTCCGCCGGCGCCTCCGGCCCCGGCAACGCTTCGGCCGCGGCGACCGGGGCGGATGGCGGGCGTTCCGCCAATACCTCCTGCAACGCGCCGAGCCGCGCCTCGAGCTGGCTCACGCGCGTCCGCAGGCCAAGCGCCATGACGAAGGCGGAAATCGCCAGGATCGGCAAGCCGAGCACCACGAGCGCGCCGAGGAGGATCCAGGTGATGTCGTCCATTGCAGCCCCCGCTCCGGGTCGCCCCGGAGGGCCGTCACCCGCCTATAACGCGGCCGGCAAGCCGGAAAAAGGCAGTGATGCCACAGGCTGTGCCCGCGGTAACCGGCGCGGGCGACGCGCCGGCGCGCTTCAGCCCCACCATTTCACGCGGTAGAAGATGTGCCGGCCGATGCGGTTCATCTCGCGCATGTCGCGCACCCAGCGCGGATGGACATAGGTGGCGTGATAATGGGTGGCGTTGCCGACCTCGGGCAGCCAGAGCTCGGCATCCATCACCTTCTGGGCCAGGGACAGCGCATTCTTCCACGGCCCCTCCTCGGTGACGCGATCGGGAATGCGGTCGCAGGCGAAGGAGAACTGGCAGCCGCCCCAGCGCCGCTCGCTGGCGCCCTGATAGACCACGTCGCAGACGTTCTTGGGGTAGAAGGGCGAGCGCACCCGGTTGACGATCACCTGCGCCACGGCGATCTGGCCCCGCTCGCTCTCGCTGCGCGCCTCGAAGTAGATCGCCGTCGCCATGCAGATCTGCGCCCTGGTGTAGGCGACGGGCGGCAGGGTGAGCGGGCGGGCCATGCCGTCGTCGAGCCCGGGCAGGCCGGCGATCAGGCGGTTCTTCTGCGCCGTGGTGAGGCCTTCGTCGGGCCCGACCGCCGGCATCGGCTTCTCGTTCTCGACGGTCGGATGCACGGCCGCCATGGTGATGACGGCGTCGGCGGGCAGCGCGGTCAGCTCGACGGGCATCTGCCCGTCCGAGCCGGTGGTGCGGCTGTCGAGGCTGGCGAGGTCGGGGCGGCTGGCGGCCGGCGAGGTGCCGCCGGTCGGCGCCAGGCTGTGATCGAGCGGGACGGAGCCGTCGTCGCCATCGGCTTCCGGCACCGGCAGGCGAAGACGCTCGGCCATGATGGCGGCAAGCCCGGCGTCGATGCGCGTCTTGTGGAAGGCGCCGACCGGCGCGCCGAGGGCGAGCGGGTCCATCTGCCGCGACAGGCGGGCGAGCGGCGGAGCCCCCTCGTCCGGCATCAGCGGGTCGACCGGCATGAGGCTGACGAGGTCCTCGTCGCCGGGCCCGCCGGTGACGCTGGGCCTCAGACCCTGCACGCGCTGATCGCCCTTGGCGGACCGGTCGACCGACGGCCAGCCGTCGGCGCCTGTCTTGACGCCCTCGCGGATGGGGTCTCCGGGAATCTCCGCTTCCACGGGCGGGATTCCGGCGTCGAAGCCGCCTTCGGGCATGACTTCGAGCGAGGCCTTGTGGACGAGGTCGGGCTCCGGACCGGCCGGGGCTGCAGCCGGAGGCAGGTCCCGCGCCGCTCGCTGCGGCGTGGCCAGCGGCCCTGCGGCGAGATCAGCCAGGGTCAGCGACGGCATCTGGAACACGCCGGCCCGGATGATGCGGGTGGAGCCGGCGGAGAGCAGGGTCTGGCGCGGCGTCGGCGGATCGGCGGGCCGGGCCGGCGCAAGCGGCCGGGCCGCAAGGGCCGGCGGAGCCGGCGGCGCGCCCTTCCAGTGTTGCCATCCCAGGATGCCGCCGACCACCAGGGTCGGAGCCACAAGCGCACAAACAGCGGACCAACGCGACGCAACCATGACGCAACGCCTACAAAGGAAGCGGCCTTGAAGGAGCCGGCGGACTGAACGCCATTGATGAAGGATTAACCTTGAGAGGCGGTTAACGCCGTCGACAGACCCTTATCTCCGCGGCGAAAGCGTATTACATCTGCCTGATGGACGTGCCCCCTGCCCTTGCCGATCAGGCCGAAGCCCTGCTGCGCTGGTATGCCGAGATGGGCGTGGACATGGCTGTGGCGGAGGAGCCGGTCGACCGCTTCGCCGAAAGCGCGGCGGCCGCCGTGGCCGCGCCGACGGCCATGCCGGCGGCGCCGGCTCCGGTCCCCCTGCCTGCCCGCGCGCGCACCGCCGCGCCGGCGCCGGCCCTCCTGACGACCGCGCCCGATGCGGTGGAGCTGACGGCGCGGGAGCAGGCCCAGGCGGCCCGGACCCTGGAGGAGCTTCGGGCGACGCTGGAAAGCTTCGAAGGCTGCGCCCTCAAGGCGACCGCGACGCGCCTCGTCTTCGCCGACGGCGCGCCGGACGCCCGAGTCATGTTCGTCGGCGAAGCGCCGGGCCGCGACGAGGACATGCAGGGCAAGCCTTTCGTCGGCCGCTCCGGCCAGCTGCTCGACCGGATGCTCGCCGCCATCGGCCTCGACCGCAGCAGGGCCTATATCGCCAACATCGTCCCCTGGCGCCCACCCGGCAACCGCGATCCGACACCGCAGGAAATCACGATCTGCCGGCCGTTCCTGCACCGGCAGATCGAGCTGGTGAACCCGGACATCCTGATCTGCCTGGGCGCGCGCAGCGCCGAGACCCTGCTCGCCACCGGCGAGGGCATCCTCAAGCTGCGCGGGCGGTGGCTGTCCTATGACGTCGGCGGCCGCAGCGTGCGGACGATGGCGACGCTGCATCCGGCCTATCTCCTGCGCCAGCCGGTGCAGAAGCGCCTGGCCTGGCGCGATTTTCGCTCCCTCGCCACCGCCCTCGGGGAGAGTCCGCCGGCCTCCGCGTGAATTCACCGAATTCACGCCGTTGCAAAGGACTGCTACAAGGCAGGATTGAACCAGGGAGACAGACATGCGTCTCGACGATTTCCGGCAATCCGACAACGTCGACGATCGTCGCGGCAGCGGCGGCGGCCTGCCCATGGGCAAGGGCAGCATCGGCCTGGGCGGTCTGGTCGTCGTGCTGGTCATATCCTACTTCACCGGCATCAACCCGGCGACGCTGATCGGCGGCTATGAGACGATCTCCGGCGGGGGCGGCGGCGGTTCCCAGACGCAGCAGCGCCAATTGACGCCCGAGGAACAGGCTTCCGGCAAGTTCGTCCGGCAGATCCTGGCTTCGACCGAGGATACCTGGACCGCCCTGTTCAAGGAGCAGAACATCGGCATGGCCTACACCCCGCCGAAGCTGGTGCTGTTCGACGGCGTGACGAATTCGGCCTGCGGCACCGCGCAGTCGGCCATGGGGCCGTTCTATTGCCCGAACGACCGCCAAGTCTACCTCGACACCGCGTTCTTCGACGAGATGCGCAGCCGCTTCAATGCCTGCCCGGTCGGCGAAGGCGCCTGCTCCTTCGCGCAGGCCTATGTGATCGCGCATGAGATCGGCCATCACGTGCAGAACCTGCTCGGCGTGCTCCCGAAGGTGCAGCAGATGCGCCAGCGCGTCGACGACACGCAGAGCAACCGCCTGTCGGTGATGACCGAGCTGCAGGCCGACTGCCTGGCCGGCGTCTGGGCCAACCGCACCCAGCAGCAGTACAGGTTCATCGACGAGGCCGACGTGAAGGGCGCGCTGCAGACGGCGCAGGCCATCGGCGACGACATGCTGCAGAAGAAGGCGCAGGGCTATGTCGTGCCCGACAGCTTCACCCATGGCTCGGCCGCCCAGCGCCAGCGCTGGTTCGTCGCCGGCCTGAAGAGCGGGCAGATCCGTTCCTGCGACACCTTCAACGCGACGCAGCTCTGAGCCGCGGCCGCCGCGGCTCCGCCGCTTCCCAGGCGCGCATCGCCGCGACGTTCTCGTCCGAGAAGCCGTTCCGGCCGAGCAGCGTCGCCACCAGCGAGACCAGCAGCGCCGGGCCGCAGCCCGCGTCCTTGACGAGGGCGCCGAGCGCCTCGGCATTCGGCTCGGCCAGGCAGGCGGCGACATCGGCCTGAGGCCGGCCGCTGCGAAGGGAAAGGCGCTGGACCAATTGGTCGGTCGAGCCCTCCAGCGCCAGATCGATGAGGTCGTGCCCGGACGCCGGCGGCGGCGCGGGGGGCACGATCTGCAGCCGCGGCGCGGGCCGGGCCGAGGTCTTCTGCGGCTCGTCGCCTGCGGCCGACGGCCCCGCTACGGCGTCCCGCCCGATGTCCGAGGCCGCCGCAGCCGCGGCTTCGGCGGCCTCGGCTGGCGCGGGCACGGGGCTCGGCGCATGCACGACGATCTGTGATTGCAGCCGCCGCTCGAGATCGGCGCGGACCAGCTGGCGCAATGCCTCGATCCGCTCGGGCGCATCTGGCGCCGGAGCAAGGCGCGGCGGCGCGACCGCGACTGCGGGAGGCTCGGCCCGGCGCGGGGCCCCGTACCAGGCGGGGGTCTCCCGCTGCGGCGCCTCGTCCTCCTCGACGATCCCGACCTCGCCGAGCATGTCGGCAATGGCCGGCTCGCCGTCGCCGAGGGCGATCGCGACGCAGCGCGGCACGGCCTCCCCGCCATCCACCAACTGCTCGGCGAATTCGAAGCGGGCGAAATAGTCGAGGCCACCGACCACGTCGAGCACCACGGCCATGATCTCGGCCCTGCGGGCGGGATCAGCCTTGCACCGGATGCGAAGGGCGAGGTGGAGGGCCTGAAGGCGGCACCCCGGCGCGGGGTCGTGGGCCAGGCGCGCCAGCGTCGCATTCTCGGTTCCGTCGACGTTTTCAGCCATGTTGCTCACCAGACATGCTTCAACCGTCAACAAACGGTGAATGAGGATGGTTAACCAAAGGTTAACGTCCGACAAAGGCCCGGGAGCGCAGCCACGACATCTGCAGCCGGCTGCCGGCGGCAAGGGCGTCGCGGCGCGCCAGCACGCTGCCGGAGGCCTGGAAACGGGCGGCGATCGCCGCCCGGATCTCGCTGAGCCGGGCGCGCCAGCCGAAGCCATCGACGGCGGGGCGGAAGGAGGCCGCCCGCCGCCCGGGTCCGGCGCGTCGCGCCCGTTCGATGAACAACGCCGCCTCCAGGAACCAGTCCGCCTCCAGCCGCACGCCCGGCCGGAGCACCAGCACCCATTCGGAGCGGACCTGCCGCAGGCCCTGCTCGCGCCCGCCTTCGACCACCGTGCAGCCGAGCGCGTCGGCAACCAGGCGCGTGCCGTCGGTCGAGCCGTCGTCGGCGACGACGACCTCGCGCACGAAGCCTTCCGCCGCCGCCGGCACCAGGGCCGACAGCGTCATCGCCAGAGCTTCCTCGTCGTTGCGGGTCGCGACCACCACACTGATCATCCCTCTGTCTTAGCACAGGATTTTGCCTGGACCTACCGCCGCCCTCCCGGGCCGTTCCTCGCAATCCGGCGGCCGATGTTCTATCCTTGTTCTTTTGTTCTCATTATGTTCTGATCCTGCTCGTCAGGCAACGAATCAGCAACGAGCGGCAGGAGGCCGTCATGGCGGCAGGAGTAGCACGGCGACCCGAGGAGCCCGTCCAGGTCCGGCGCGACGGCGCCTCGATGATCGTCGACATCGACCGGCGGCGCGGCCGCGGCGCCGTCTCGAACCTGAGCGGACGCTACGAACCCTTCGCCCGCCTGGCCGAGGACGATGGCTGGGGCTCGATCGAGACCCTGCCCTCCTTCAGGACCGAGGTGACGGAGGAGAAGGCGCGCAGGATCATCACCACCAACGACTCGCCGGACATTTCCTTCGACCGCTCGATCAATCCCTATCGCGGCTGCGAGCATGGCTGCATCTACTGCTTCGCCCGTCCCACCCATGCCTATATGGGCCTGTCGCCGGGGCTGGACTTCGAATCGAAGCTGTTCGCCAAGCCGAACGCCGCCGCGCTGCTGGAACAGGAGCTCGGGGCCAAGGGCTACGAGCCCAAGACCATCGCCATGGGCACCAACACCGACCCCTACCAGCCGATCGAGCGCGAGCGGCGGATCACGCGCTCGATCCTGGAGGTTCTGGAACGCACCGGTCATCCCGTCGGCATCGTCACCAAGTCGGCGCTGGTGACCCGCGACATCGACATCCTCTCGCGCATGGCCGCGCGCGGCCTGGTCAAGGTGGCGCTGTCGGTGACGACGCTCGACGCCAAGCTCGCCAGGGCTCTCGAGCCGCGGGCAGCGACGCCGCGCAAGCGGCTGGAGGCGGTGCGCCAGCTCAGCGAGGCGGGCGTTCCCGCCACCGTGCTGGTCGCCCCGATCATCCCGGCGATCAACGACATGGAGATCGAGCGCATCCTGGAGGCAGCCCATGAAGCGGGCGCCCGCGAGGCGGGCTACGTCATGCTGCGCCTGCCGCTGGAAATCCGCGACCTGTTCAAGGAGTGGCTGGCCGAGCATCGGCCGAACGCGCTTTCGCACGTGTTCTCGCTGGTGCGATCGACTCGCGGCGGCAAGGACTATGATTCGCGTTTCGGCCAGCGGATGACCGGCACCGGCCCCTATGCCTGGACGGTGGGACGGCGGTTCGAGCTGGCGGCGGCACGGCTCGGGCTGAACGCCGTCCGGCTGAAGCTGCGGACGGACCTGTTCCAGCGGCCGGCGAGGATCGGCGAGCAGCTCGAACTCCTGTAGCCCGGCGGCGGCTGGGGCCGATCACGCGCCGATATGCCGTTCACACTCCGATATAGTGGCGGGCGGCGAAGGCGGCGGCGACGAGCAGCGCGAACACGCCGCAGGCCAGCACCAGCGCATTGCCGGAACCGAAGCGATGGCGCTTCGGCTCCGGGTGAGGCGCTGGCGGCGGAGGAGAGTCGGGGACGGACGCACCGGAAAACTCGCTGACCGGCGTCATCGCCGTCGAGGCCCAGAAGGAATTGCCCGAAAGCGCATGCTCGGCCAGCTTGCGGTAGGTCGCCAGCCGGCGCTCGATCCGCTCGCCGATGTCGTAGGCCATCATCTCGCTGGCCGTCGGCTCCCGCCCCGCCTCGGCATGGAAGGCGGCGAGCCATTCGCGCTTGGTCTGCATGGACAGCGAATAGGCGAGAAGGCCGATCACGTCGTTCTCGCTGCTCACCAGCTTGTCGAAGATGGTGTCGCGCAGGCCGGGCAGCCCCTCAAGGGCGTTGCCGGCCGACCATTCCGGCGCCGAGGGCTGGGGCGCGGCCCTGGGGGCGGTGCCGGCCGGATCTTCGGTACCTGTCGCATCCATTGTTCTCTCCCTCTCGTCGTCGAGCGCCGCCGCGATCTCTCGGTTCGGCCCGAGGCTGCCGGCCGGTCTCCCCAACCGTCAGCGCCTGTCCGCCGCGGCGGGTATCGGCTCTCCGGATCCTTCCGGCGCGATGCGCCGCAGACGGGCACTCAAAATTTCGAGACAGTTTTAGGAAACTAGCGCATCTGTCGGACGTGTCCACGACACAAAGGAATCATGGTGACCCGATGCGGAACGAAGCCTACGAGACGGCCCGAGCGATCGAGGCGGTGGCCGGCGTCGACGAGGCCGGCCGCGGGCCGCTGGCGGGGCCCGTCGCGGCGGCGGCGGTGATCCTCGATCCCGGCCGCATCCCCGCCGGGCTCGCCGATTCCAAGGAACTCGCTCCGGCCGTGCGCGAACGGCTCTACGACGAGATCATGCGCGATGCACTCGCTGTCTCGCTGGCGCTGGCCGGACCGGCGGCCATCGACCGGATGAACATTCGCGCCGCGACGCTGGACGCCATGCGGCGGGCGGTGTGCGGCTTGTCCGTGCGGCCGGCTTCGGCCGAGATCGACGGCCGCGACGTGCCGCCCGGCCTGCCCTGCCCCGGCCGGGCCATCGTCGGCGGCGATGCCCTGGTGGCGGCGATCTCGGCCGCCTCTATCATCGCCAAGGTGACGCGCGACCGGCTGATGACCCGCCTCGCCGCCGAGTTTCCGGCCTATGGCTTCGACAGGCACATGGGCTACGGCACCGCCGAGCATCGCGCCGCGATCGTGGCGCACGGCCCCTGCCGGCATCACCGCTTCTCCTTCGGCCTGCTGAAGGCCTATCGGCGCTGAACGCGGATGCGGCCGGGCGGACGGCTGTGTTCTCCTTCTCGTCCCGCTGTCCCGAACCGGCACGCCGCTTTTTCTTTGCCGGCAACCCGGCCTTTACCAAGCCCGGTTATGGTTAATCCGCAAGTGAGTGGCGTAGCGTACGAGTAACAGACATGAGTAACTCGCGTACCGGGGCTGCGGCCGCGCCCCGGATGAGCCCCCGGACCACCGTGAAGCCGATGCTGCGCTCCGTCGCGACGCAGACCGCCGGCGCCGCAACGCTGCCGCTCGACAGCATCATCGAAGGCGATTGCATCGACGCCCTGAACCGGCTGCCGGCGCAGAGCATCGACATGATCTTCGCCGACCCGCCCTACAATCTCCAGCTCGGCGGCGACCTGCAGCGCCCCGACCAGTCGATGGTCGATGCCGTGGACGACGACTGGGACAAGTTCGAATCCTTCGCCGCCTACGACGCCTTCACCCGCGACTGGCTGAAGGCCGCACGCCGCGTCATGAAGCCGGATGCGACTCTGTGGGTGATCGGCTCCTACCACAACATCTTCCGCGTCGGCGCGACGCTGCAGGATCTGGGATACTGGATCCTCAACGACGTGGTCTGGCGCAAGACCAACCCGATGCCGAATTTCCGCGGCAAGCGCTTCACCAATGCCCACGAGACGCTGATCTGGGCGGCGCGCGAGCAGGCCTCGCGCTATACCTTCAACTACGAGGCGCTGAAGGCCGGCAACGAGGACGTGCAGGTCCGCTCGGACTGGCTGTTCCCGCTGTGCACCGGCGGCGAGCGCCTCAAGGACGAGGACGGGCGCAAGGCGCATCCGACCCAGAAGCCGGAGGCCCTGCTGGCCCGGGTGCTGATGTCGGCGACGAAGCCGGGCGACGTGGTGCTCGACCCGTTCTTCGGCACAGGCACCACCGGCGCCGTGGCCCGGAAGCTCGGCCGCCGCTTCATCGGCATCGAGCGTGACCGCGGCTACATCGCAGCCGCGCGAGCCCGCATCGCGGCAGCCGAGCCGGTGGCCGACGCTGCCCTGCTGATGCCGGCCGAGAAGCGTTCCGAGCCGCGCATCGCCTTCGCAACCGTGGTGGAACGGGCCCTGCTGACGCCCGGCGCCGTCCTCACCGACCATCGCGGCCGCCACGCCGTCAAGGTGCGGGCCGACGGCTCGCTGATGCTCGGCGACATCGTCGGCTCGATCCACAAGATCGGCGCGCTGGTGCAGGGCCTGCCGGCTTGCAACGGCTGGACGTTCTGGCATTTTTCCGACGGTGCGGCGCTGAAGCCGATCGACGAGCTGCGCAGCGTGCTGCGCCGGGAGGTGGCTGCGGCGGAGGCATAGGACCGGTGCCTCCGCAGCGTCCGGCAGCATGATTCTCCAATTGCCGACCGAACATATTCCAACTTTTTGGAACTTTTCAGCGCAGCTTACTGTTTGACGTTGTTCGGTCCCGCCACTACGATCCCCTCCAATTCATCGGGGCCATGTGGCAATGTTCGGCATTCAAACCGGCTGGGGAACCGACATCATGGACAGCGTCCCGCCCGTTCCGCACGCAGAACAACGCCGCATGCCGGCGCAGGTTCGCCATGCCCATCTCGTCGAGGCCGCGCGCCGGCGCGGCTTCTTCCTGGTCGTCGACATCTCCGCCGAGCTCGGCGTCTCCGAGATGACGATCCGGCGCGACCTGGTGGAGCTCGAACGCGACGGCATCCTGGTGCGCACCCGCGGCGGCGCGGTCCTGGCGGAAGCATCAAGCCTCCTGCCGCCGATCGACCGCGAGGAACCGGCCTTCGAAGCGCGGCTGCGCCGCAACCAGGACGCCAAGCGCCGCATCGCCGAGGCGGCGGCCGAACTGATCGATGCCCGGCTGACCATCGCGCTCGACGTCGGCACCACCACCCACCTCCTGGCGCAGCGGCTGGCAGAGCGCAACGGCCTCAAGTTCTTCACCTCGAGCCTGCGCACTGCGACGCTCCTGGGCGAAGCCGGCCGCGAGGTGCATGTGCCCGGCGGCCAGGTGCGCGGCGATGAATTGTCGGTCTGCGGCCCGGCCGCGGTCGAGCAGTTCGAGCGCTACTGGTTCGACATCGCCTTCATCGGCGTCTCCGGCGTTTCGGCCGAGGGCATGTTCGACTATTCGCTGGAAGACAGCGAGCTCAAGCGCGTCTATCTCCGCCGCTCCTCGCGCAAGATCCTGCTCTGCGACAGCTCGAAGTTCCAGCGCATGTCGCTGGTGCGCATATCGGATTTCGCCGGCCTCGAGCTCTTGATCTGCGATGTCGCTCCACCGGCCGACCTGGGCGCCGCCCTGGCGAACGCAGGCGTCGCGGTCCGGGTGGCCCCCGCGGCCGGCACGACCTGAGCGAACGGCCCCCTCACATCCCCCATCCCGACGGATCCGGACCTGCGTCACCCATGGCTTGCGTTCTCGGCATCGACATCGGCACCACCTCGACCATCGGCATCCTGGTGGAAATGCCGGACAAGGTGCTGGGCCTCGCCTCCCGCCCGGTGACGCTGACCTCGCGCCAGCCCGGCTGGGCGGAGGAAGATCCGCGGGACTGGTGGCGGAACCTGTGTGCCATTACCCGCCAGCTCATAGCCGACGCGGGCATTGATGCCGCCGACATCGCCGGCATCGGCGTCACCGGCATGCTGCCTGCGGTGGTGCTGCTCGACGCCGAGGGGCAGTTGCTGCGCCCGAGCATCCAGCAGAGCGACGGGCGCTGCGCCGCCGAGGTCGAGGAACTGCGCCGCGAGATCGACGAAGCCGCCTTCGTTCGTACCGCCGGCAACGGCATCAACCAGCAACTGGTGGCGAGCAAGCTGCGCTGGCTGGAGCGACACGAACCGCAGGTGTTCGGCCGCATCGCCACCGTGTTCGGTTCCTATGACTATATCAACTGGCGCCTCTGCGGCGCCCGGCGCATCGAGCAGAACTGGGCGCTGGAGGCAGGCTTCGTCGACCTCGCCCGCCACGAGCTCTCCGACGACCTCGTGCGTCACACCCACCTGCCGAGGCAGGCGATCCCGCCCAAGGCCCTGTCGCACGAGATCATCGGCCGCGTCACTGCCGCCGCCGCGGCCGAGACCGGCCTGCCGGAGGGACTGCCGGTCGTCGGCGGCGCCGCCGACCTGATCGCCTCGGCCCTGGCCGCCGGCCTCAGCCGATCCGGCGACGTGCTGCTCAAGTTCGGCGGCTCGGTCGACGTGCTGATCGCCACCGACAAGGCCGTGCCCGACCCGCGCATGTTCCTCGACTACCACCTGGTTCCCGGCCTCTACGTGCCGAACGGCTGCATGTCGACCGGCGGCTCGGGCCTCAACTGGCTGGCGCACACCTTCTGCGGCGGCGAGCGCGCCGCGGCAGAAGCCGCCGGGCTGACGCTGCACCAGCATCTCGACCGTCTGGCCGGGGTCGTGCCGGCCGGGGCCGGCGGCGTCGCCATCGTGCCCTATTTCCTTGGCGAGAAGACGCCGATCCACGACCCCTTCGCCCGCGGCGCCATCACCGGACTGAGCCTCAACCACGGCATCGGCCATGTCTGGCGGGCGCTGCTGGAGGCCTATGCCTATGCCATCGCCCATCATGTCGAGGTGTTCGGCGCCATGGGCCACCGCCTGTCGAGCTACATGGCTTCCGACGGCGGGGCTTCCAGCCGGGTCTGGATGCAGATCGTCGCCGACGTGCTGCAGGAGCCGGTGCAGCGTCTCAAAGGCCATCCGGGCTCCTGCCTCGGCGCCGCCTGGACCGCGGCGATCGGCACCGGCCTCACCGACGACTGGTCGGGCATCGGACGCTTTGTCGAACACGGCGAGGTGCTGCAGCCCGATCCGGCCAACGCCGCGGTCTACGCCGAAGGCTATCACCGCTTCCGCGACACCTATGCGAGGCTGGCGGGATGCCGGCCCGGAGACACGCCATGACCATCCGCGCCATCGCCTGGGACATCGACGGCACGCTCGTCGACAGCGAGCCGCTGCATCACGAGGCGCTGCTGGCTTCCGGCCGGCGCTGGGGCGTCGATTTCTCGGACCTCTCGATCGAGGCGTTCCGCGGCGTGCACCTGCCCGACATCTGGACCGTGCTGCGGTCGCGCCTGCCGGCCCTGAGCGGCTCCGGCGAATGGCTGGCCGCCATCGAGGACCACTACGTCGCTCATGCCCCCAGGCTGGAGCCCCTGCCGGGCGTGCTGGCGACGGTGCGGCGGATCGCGGCGCTCGGCCTGCCGCAGATCTGCGTCTCCAATTCGAGCCGGCGCGTGGTCGACGCCAACCTGACCGCGCTCGGCATCGGCGGCGACATCCTGTTCTCGATCAGCCTCGACGATGTCGCCAACGGCAAGCCCGACCCCGAACCCTATCGCCGCGGCGCCGAGCGGCTCGGCCTCGATCCCGCCTCGGTGCTGGCGGTCGAGGACAGCATCACCGGCGCCCGTGCCGCCCGAGCCGCCGGCCTCGCCGTCGCCGGCTATTCCCAGGACGGCCGCGCCATCGACGGCGCCGGCTTTGCCATCGACCACATCGAGAAGGTGCTCGAGCTCATCGGCCGGCCGGCGCGGGCCGAGGCCGACGCCCGATAAGGAGACTGTCATGGACGCTCTCGCCCGCTTCAGCCTGGCCGGCAAGACCGCCGCGGTCACCGGCGGCGCCCGCGGCATCGGCTATGCCGTCGCCGAGCTCTTCGCCGGCGCCGGCGCCGATATCGCGCTGATCGACATGAACGCCGAGACCGGCCAGGCCTCGGCCGAGCGCCTGCGCCGGCTCGGCCAGCGGGCCGCCTTCCACCACGCCGACCTGCGGGAGCCGGCGGCCGCCACCGCGGCGGTCGAGGCCATCCAGGCCGAGTTCGGGCGCATCCACATCCTGGTGAACTGCGTCGGCATCAATCCCAACACCGACGCCCTCGACATCCCGCCGCAGGAATGGCGCGACGTGATGGACGTCAACGTCAACGCCCAGTTCTTCGCCGCCCAGGCCTTCGCCCGCCACATGGTGGCGCAGGGCGGCGGCAGCATCGTCGCCATCGGCTCCAATTCCGGCTTCACGGTCGACAAGCCGCAGCCCCAGTCCCACTACAACGCCAGCAAGGCGGCGGTGCACCAGATGGTGAAGTCGCTCGCCGTCGAGCTGGCGCCGCGCAATATCCGCGTCAACGCGGTGGCGCCGGGCTACACCTTGACCGAGATGACCAAGCTCGGCCTCAGCAAGCGCGAATGGGTCGAGGTCTGGGAGGAGATGACGCCGATGCGCCGCTTCGCCGAGCCGTCCGAGATCGCCCATGCCGTGCTGTTCCTGGCGAGCGATGCGGCAAGCTACGTCACCGGCACCATCCTGCTGGTCGACGGCGGCTACACCTGCTGGTGACGGAGCGGAGCGGGCGGAGGACAGGGGCAGATGGTCTACAGGATCGACCCGGACGAGGACCGTCGCTACGTCGAGGAATTCCGCAAATGCCCGATCGGGGCCCATAGCCCCGGTCTGACGCGGCTGCTCTCGATCATGCGGGTCGACCCGACCGGCAACCAGGTCATCCTGGTGTGCCGCAAGCCCTTCGCCGAATGGGTGCTCGCCAACATGCCGCCCGACCGGGCCGATCCGATCGTCGTCGAGGACGGGCCGGTGTTCACCAGCCGCGAGGAGGCGGAATGGGCCGTGTTCTGCCGGCGCTGGCGGCTCCTGACCGGCGAGAGCATCAACCAGCCCCTGCACGACTGACGCCCGCCCGGAACCCGCCGCCATGCTCCAGATCACCGGCTATCCCGATCGCTATTCCGTTGCGCCGGGCGAGACCATCGCCTTCAAGATCTCGCTGGAAGAAGGCTCGCATTTCGAATCCCGCCTGGTGCGGGTCGTGCACGGCGACTGCAATCCGGACGGGCCAGGCCTGAAGTTCCGCCATGTGCCGAGCAATGCCGACGGGAGGCATGGCGGACGGCCGCAGCGCATCGACGCCGGCTCCTACATGGCGGCCGACACGATGCCGGCGCTGGCCGCCGGCGCCTTCACCTTCTTCGCCATGGTCTGGCCGACCCTGCCGCAGCGCTCCGACCAGACCCTGGCGGCGCAGTGGGACGCGGCCGGCGGCCGCGGCTGGCGCATCGGCATCACCGACGGCGGACGGCTGGCGCTGACGGTGGCGGACGGTAGCGGCCCGGCGCGCACGGTCACGGTCGACCGGCCGATGCTGGTGCGGCAATGGTACGCGCTCGCCGTCTCGGTCGACCCGGCGAGCCGGCGCGTCGTGCTCGACCAGCGCCCGCTCCAGCCCTATGCCCATGTCCAGGACCGCGGCCGCTTCGAGGGCGTCCTCGATGTCGCGCCGCCACCGGTCACCGGCCTTCTGCTGGCCGGCACCCCCAACGCGGGCGGCGGTGTCGGCGGGCATTTCGACGGCAAGATCGACGGGCCGATGTTCCTCGCCGGCGTGCACGCAGCCGACCGGCACGACGCGCTGCTACGCAGTCGCCCGCCGGCGGATCTGGCCGAGGCCGTGATCGCCCGCTGGGATTTCTCCCGCGACATGGGCACGACGCGGGCCGTCGACATCGGCCCCTCGCGCCACCACGGCCGGCTGGAGCACCTGCCGACGCGGGCGATGAAGGGCTGGAACTGGACCGGCGAGGAGCATGACTGGCGCCGCCGGCCCGAGGAATACGGCGCCGTCCATTTCCATCACGACGACGTCTACGACGCCGGCTGGGAGACCTCCGTCAGCCTCGTCGTCCCCGAGGATACGAGGAGCGGCCCCTACGCCCTGCACGTCCGTTGCGGCGACAGCGACGAGACGGCGACGCGCGAGGACTATCTCGCCTTCTTCGTGCGCCCGCCACGCCGGCGCGGCGCCGGTCCGGCCCGTCCCCGGGTGGCGTTCCTTGCCCCGACCGCCTCCTACATCGCCTATGCCAATCACGGCGAGCACATCACCTCCCGCGGCGCCGAGCTGCAGATGAACCGGCTCTTGCCCTTCGGCCATTCCGACCTCTATCTCTACGACCATCCCGAGCTCGGCGGCTCTCTCTACGATTGCCATGCCGACGGCTCGGGCGTGGCCTATTCCAGCCGGCTGCGGCCGGTGCTGAACTTCTCCCCGCGCTATCATTCCTGGCTCGGCGGCCACGGCTCGGCCCTCTACCAGTACAATGCCGACACCCACCTGTTCGACTGGCTCGATCACAGGCAGGTCGACTACGACGTCATCACCGACGAGGACCTGCACCAGGAAGGCTACGAGCTGATCCGCGACTACGGCGTCATCCTCACCGGCACCCATCCCGAATACCATTCGACCGCGATGTGGGACGCGATGAAGGCCTGGATCGATCGCGGCGGCCGGCTGATGTACATGGGCGGCAACGGCTGGTACTGGCGCATCGCCTTCCACCAGGACCTGCCGGGGGTGATCGAGCTCAGGCGGGCCGAGGATGGCATCCGCACCTGGATCGCCGAGCCGGGCGAATATTTCCAAAGCTTCAACGGCGAGTATGGCGGGCTGTGGCGGCGGGTCGGCCGGGCGCCGAACGTCATCTGCGGCGTCGGCTTCATCGCTCAGGGCTTCGACACCTCCTCCTACTACCGGAGGGCGCCGGATGCCGACAATCCGCGCGCCGCCTTCGTCTTCGAGGACGTGCCCGACGAGATCATCGGCGATTTCGGCCTGATCGGCGGCGGCGCCGCCGGCATCGAGCTCGACTGCATCACCACCGCGCTCGGCTCGCCGCCCAACATGCTGCGCCTGGCCTCCTCCGACGGCCATTCCTCGACCATGACGCTGGTCAACGAGGAGTTCGGCGTGGTGCCGCCCAATCTCGGCGGCGACGTCAACGCCCGGGTCAAGGCGGATCTCGCCTTCGGCGAGACCCCGTCAGGCGGGGCCCTGTTCGCAACCGCCTCGATCGCCTGGTGTGGGTCGCTGTCGCACAACGGCTACGACAACAACGTCTCCAGGATCACCTGGAACGTGCTCAGGCGCTTCATGGATCCGACGCCGTTCCAGACGGGGTAGCGGCTCAGCCGCGTGCCACCCTGACGATCTTGCGCATCACCGTCGGCAACGCCTCGCCGTCGAGGTCGGAGAGACGCACCCAGCGGCAGCCCTCTGGTGGGCGCGTCGTCGTCAGCGCATCGGCGGCAAAGACCGTGGCGACCAGCTCGAAATGGGTGAAGCCGTGGCGGGCCTCGCCCGGGAGCTTGCGCCAGCGCGCCTTGAGCGGGGCATGGTCGGCCGCCCGGGCCAGGTCGAAATCCTCGGTCCAGGGGCTGGACGGGATCTCGGTCATGCCGCCGAGCAGCCCCTTGTCGGGACGCTTGCGCACCAGCACGTAGCCGTCCGGCCGGGTGAGCCAGAAGGCTGCGCCGCGCCGCAGCGGCCGCGCCGCCTTGGGCAGCTTGCGCGGGAAGCCCTCGGCCGCGCCGGCAGCGCGCGCCGCGCAGGAGCGCATCCAGGGGCAGAGGCCGCAGGCCGGGCGACGGGGCGTGCACAGCGTCGCCCCCAGATCCATCATGCCTTGCGCGAAGTCGCCGGGACGGTCGGCCGGCGTCATGGCGTCGACCAGGCGCCGGATCTCCGGCTTGGCGGTCGGCAGCGGCGTCTCGAGGGCATGGAGGCGCGCCACGACCCGCTCGACATTGCCGTCGACCACGGCGGCGCGACGATCGAAGGCGATGGCGGCTATCGCGGCCGCGGTGTAGGCGCCGATGCCCGGCAGGGCGCGCAGCCCCTCCTCCGTGTCGGGGAAGCGGCCGTGATGGCGCTCCACCACCGTGCGGGCGCAGGCGATCAGGTTGCGGGCCCGCGAGTAGTAGCCGAGCCCGGCCCAGGCCTTCAGGATGTCCTCGCTGTCGGCGGCCGCCAGCGCCGCCACTGTCGGCCAGCGGGTTGAGAAGGCCTGGAAATACGGGCCGACCGCCTTCACCGTGGTCTGCTGCAGCATGATCTCGGAAAGCCAGACCCGGTAGGGATCGGCCGCCTCCCCCGGCAGGGCCCGCCAGGGCAGGCGCCGTCGATTGTGGTCGTACCAGACCAGGAGGTCGCCGGCCGCGACTGGCTCGAGCGGGGCATCTGCCTTAGAAAGCATGGAGAGCCTGTACTGTGATCGGCCGCCCTGTCCCGATTCGCGGGAACAGGCCCCAGGTTTGAGTCTCCGCACCGTTTCCACGCCACACCGTCGGCGGCGCGGAAACCTGCCGGGGCCTCATCCCACAGGATGTCCGGCATGAACAAGCCCCGCGTGGCGCGTCCCCTCTCCGATCTCGTGCGGCCGGCCCTGAAGGACGCGCTGAAGGCGCAGGGCTTTGCCGCCGCCGACATCCTCGCCCGCTGGCCCGAGATCGCCGGCGAGCGCCTCGCCGCCCGCTCCATGCCGGTGCGGGTGCTCTGGCCGCCGCGCCCCAAGACCGCCCTGCCCGACGCGCCGCCCGAGCCTGCGACGCTGGTCCTGAAAGTGGAGAGCGCCTTCGCCCTCGAGGTGGAGATGGGAGCGGCGCAGATCGTCGAGCGGGTGAACGCGGTGTTCGGCTGGCGCTGCATCGGCAAGCTGCGGCTCCGGCAGGGGCCGGTCGAGGCGCCGCGCCCCAAGGCGTCGCCGCGGCTGCAGCCGCTGGATGCCGCGCGCGAGCGGGCGCTGGCGGGCCAGGTCGCCGGCATCGCCGATGACGGCCTCAGGGCCGCGCTGGAAAGGCTGGGCCGCGGCGTGATGGGGGCGAAATCATCGGCGCGGCCCGACAGGAAGGGCTGACGCCGCGGATCGGCCTCGCCCGCTGCCAGTCATCCTCGGCGTCCAGGGGCGTGATTCGTCGAAACGGCATTCACAATTGCGTGGGTCGGCGCCGGAACTTCGCCCTCCCCCGCTCCCTGCGCAGGGTTTCCCGTGCTATGGGCGCGCTGCTGCCATGATCGGCAGGCTCGATGACCGCAGATTGGATCCCGGCGGCTGCGGCCGCACCACGAAGGACGCTCCGTTCATGTTCTCCCGCCGCGCGCTTCTTGCCGCCCTCGCCGCCTCGCCGGCCCTCGCCGCCTTGCCTGCCCTGGCCCAGGGCAAGGAGGACGCCAGCCCGGCCGACCTCGCCGTGCCGGGACCGATCAAGGACATGATGCTCGGCAAGGCCGACGCGCCGGTCAAGGTCTACGAATATGCTTCGATGACCTGCCCGCACTGCGCAAAGTTCCAGAAGGACGTATTCCCGACGATCAAGGAAAAATACATCGATACCGGCAAGGTGCTGTGGACGATGCGTGAATTCCCGCTCGACCCGCGCGCCACCGCAGGATTCATGCTGGCGCGATGCGCCGGTGACGACAAGTATTACGCCCTGATCGACGTGCTCTTCGCCCAGCAGGCCAACTGGGCCTTCGTCGACGGCTCGCAAGTGCTGCCGAACCTCATGCAGATCGCCAAGCAGGCCGGTTTTACACAGGAACGCTTCGACGCCTGCTTGAAGGACCAGACGCTTTATGATGGCGTGATGGCGGTGAAGCAGCGGGGTTCGGACGTGTTCAAGATCGACGGCACGCCGACCTTCTTCGTCAATGGCAAGCGTTACGGCGGCGAGCTCTCGGTCGAGGAATTCGACAAGGCCGTCGCGCCGTTCCTGAAGTCGTAGGCGCGTCCCCCGCGCCGCGGGGTTTTCTATGCGACTGACCAAACTCAGGCTCCTCGGCTTCAAGACCTTCGTCGAGCCGTCGGATTTCCTGATCGAGCCCGGCCTCACCGGCGTGGTGGGGCCGAACGGCTGCGGCAAGTCCAACCTGGTCGAGGCGCTGCGCTGGGTGATGGGCGAGAGCAGCCACAAGAGCCTGCGCGCCACCGAGATGGACGACGTCATCTTCGCCGGCTCGGGCTCGCGGCCCGGGCGCAACACGGCCGAGGTCACCCTCACCGTCGACAATCGCGACCGCACGGCGCCGGCCGCCTTCAACGACACCGACATCCTGGAGATCTCGCGCCGCATCGAGCGCGAGAAGGGCTCGCAGTACCGCATCAACGGGCGCGAGGTCCGCGCCAGGGACGTGCAGCTCATCTTCGCCGACGCCTCCACCGGCGCGCGCTCGCCGGCGCTGGTGCGCCAGGGCCAGATCGCCGAGCTGATCGCCGCCAAGCCGCAGTCGCGCCGCCGCATCCTGGAAGAGGCCGCCGGCATTTCCGGGCTGCACAGCCGCCGCCACGAGGCGGAGTTGCGCCTGCAGGCGGCCGAGCAGAATCTGGGCCGGCTGGAGGACGTGCTGGTCCAGATCGAGGCGCAGCTCGACGGCCTGAAGCGCCAGTCGCGCCAGGCGGTGCGCTATCGCAGCCTGACCGCCGAGATCCGCAAATCCGAGGCGCTGCTGTTCCATATCGCCTTCGAGGAGGCGGGCACGCAGGTGATCGACGCCGAGAAACGCCTCGAACGCGACATGCGCGCCGTGGCCGAGCGCACGCGGGCCCAGTCGGAGGCGGCGCGCCTGGCGGCGGTCGCGGCACACGGCCTGCCGCCGCTGCGCGAGGCCGAGGTCGCCGCCGCTGCGGCGCTGCAGCGCCTGACACTGGCGCGCGAGGCGCTCGACCAGGAGGAGCGGCGCGCCTCCGGCCGCCTCACCGAGCTCGACCGGCGCATCGCGCAGGGCGACTCCGACATCTCCCGCGAGAAGGCGCTGATCGCCGACGCCGCCATCGTGCTGGAACGGCTGGCCGGGGAAGCGGCGCAACTGGCCCGGGACGCCGCCGATGGCGAGCAGACCGCCGCCGCGGCGGCCCGGCTGACGACCAGCGAAGCGGCGCTCGCCGCCGGAGAGGCCGCCATGGGCGAGGCCCAGCGGACCCTGGCCGAAGCCCAGGCCCAGCGCGGACAGGCCGAGCGCACCTTGCGCGAGGCCGGCGAGCGGCGCGCGCGCGCCGAAGCCCAGCTCGCCGAGATCGCTCGCGAGAAGCAGGCGCTGGCGGCCCAGGCCGGCGACCCCGGCGCGGTCGAGGATCTGCGCATGACGCTCGAATCGGCCCAGGAAGGATTGCTGCTCACCGAGGAGCAGGCCGCCGATGCCGAGATCGAACATGCCCGTGCCCGCGAGGCCGAGGCGGCTTCGCGCGGGCCGCTGCAGGATGCGGAGCGCCTGGCCAGCCGTCTGGAGACCGAGGCCCGGACCCTGGCCAAGCTGCTGCTGGCGCCGGGGGGGACCGATTATGCGCCGGTGGCCGACGCGATCCGCGTCGCCAAGGGGTACGAGACGGCGCTCGGCGCGGCGCTGGGCGACGATCTCGACGCCCCCACCGATCCCAGGGCCCCGGCCCGCTGGGCCGGGACCGTGTCGCCGGCCGGCGATCCGACGCTGCCGGAGGGCGCCGAGCCGCTGCTCGATTTCGTCGAGGCGCCCGCCGAGCTGCATCGGCGACTGGCACAGACCGGCATCGTCGCCCGGGCGGACGGCGCCGGCCTGGCGCCGCTCCTGCAGCCGGGCCAGCGCCTGGTGAGCCGCGCCGGCGATCTCTGGCGCTGGGACGGCTTCGTCGCAGCCGCCGACGCCCCGTCCGCCGCGGCGCGGCGGCTGGCAGAGAAGAACCGGCTGGCGGATCTGGAGGATGAGGCGCAATCGGCGCGCATGGCCGTCGGCCCGGTCCGGGCGGCGGCCGAGGCGGCACAGGCGGCGCTGCGGCAGGCGGGCGAGCAGGAGCGCCTGCGCCGCGAAGCCTGGCGTGCCGCGACCCGCGCCGCCGATCAGGCCCGCGAGGCCCTGGCCACGGCGGAACGCCGGGTATCGCAGGTCGCCAGCCGCCTCTCGGCCGTCGCCGAGGCCGAGGCCCGCCTCGCCGCCAGCCGCGACGAGGCCGCCGAAGCCCAGTACGAGGCCGAATCGGCCATCGCCGCCCTGCCCGAGGCAACGGCCCTGCAGGGGCGCTTCGACCAGTTGCGCAGCGAGGTGGCGCAGCGCCGGGCCGAAGTGGCCGAGGCGCGCACCCTCGTGCAGTCCCTGGCGCGCGAGAAGGAACAGCGCGAGAAGCGCCTCGCCGCCATCGCCGCCGAGCGCGGATCCTGGGAGCAGCGCCAGCACGGCGGCACTGCGCAGATCGAGACGCTGACGGTACGGCAGGAGGAACTGCGCGCCGAACGAGTCGAGCTCGACGACGCTCCGGCCGCCTTCGCCGCCAAGCGGCGCGCCCTGGTGGCCGAGCAGGCCAAGGCGGAGGCGGAACGCCGCGCCGCGGCCGATCGCCTCGGCGAGGCCGAGGCCGCCCTGGCCGAGGCGAACCAGCGCGGACGCGAGGCCCTCGCGGCCCACAGCGCCGCGCGCGAGGAGCAGGCGCGCTCGGAAGAGCGGCTGGAGGCGCTGCGCACCCGCCGCGCCGGCATCGTCCGCTCGATCCAGGAAGCGCTCGATGCGGCGCCGGCCGCCCTGCTCAAGATCGCCGGCCTGACGCCCCAGGATACGCTGCCGCCGCGCGAGCAGGTCGAGAAGACCCTCGACCTGGCGCGGCACGACCGCGAGCGCCTCGGCGCCGTCAACCTGCGGGCCGAGGAGGAGCAGCGCGAGGTGCAGACCCAGATCGACGAGCTGGTCGCCGAGCGCGACGACCTGGTCGAGGCGATCAAGCGGCTGCGCCAGGCCATCGCCAATCTCAACCGGGAAGGGCGCGAGCGCCTGCTTGCGGCCTTCGACGTGGTCAACGGCCATTTCCAGCGCCTTTTCGGCACCCTGTTCGGCGGCGGCACCGCGGAGCTGCAGCTCACCGACTCGGATGACCCGCTGGAGGCCGGCCTCGACATGCTGGCCCGCCCCCCGGGCAAGAAGCCGCAATCCCTGTCGCTGCTTTCCGGCGGCGAGCAGGCGCTGACGGCCATGGCGCTGATCTTCGCCGTGTTCCTGACCAATCCGGCGCCGATCTGCGTGCTGGACGAGGTCGATGCGCCGCTCGACGATGCCAATGTCGAGCGTTTCTGTGAACTGCTGGACGAGATGACCCGGCAGACCGAAACCCGTTTCGTCGCCATCACCCACAATCCGATCACCATGGCGCGGATGAACCGGCTGTTCGGCGTCACCATGGCCGAGCGCGGCGTCAGCCAGCTGGTCTCGGTCGATCTCAGCGAGGCGGAGAAGTTCCGCGAGGCGGCCGAATAGGCCGGGCCGGCCAAGCCTGTGGACAGCCGGTGCCGGCGGCCCCTTCCAGCCCGGACGAAACCGAAAAAAGCAGCTTCGCGGCATCACGGACAAAAGGGCGCCATGATTGGCTGCTGGAGCACGATTGTCGCAACACGGCCAGTTTGGCCATTTTCCAATTTCTGTTCAATACCTTAGATCAAAATCAACCGTCCTTGACACCGCAGGGGGCCATGAGTATGGTCCGCCCGACTTTCGAGGGGGGTATCCGGCGCTTCTGCCGCCGGCCAGGGAGCATGTTGCCGCCATGGCGAGCGACGGGGCGAACCGGCCAGGTCACGGGACCGGCGACAATCCCAGCGAAGCCGAACTATCCGAGCGCCTGCGTCGGCTCGGTGAACGCCTCGGCCCGGACAAGGCCGCGGAGAACACCGCGTCTGCGCCCGGTGGCGGCCAGGGCTCCGATGCGTCGGGCCTCGCCAAGGCGATGCGGCTGTCGAGCGAGTTCATTGCCGGCATCCTGGCCGGCTTTGGGGTCGGTTGGCTGATGGACAAGCTTCTCGGCACGTCTCCCTGGGGGATGATCGTGTTCCTGATGCTCGGCTTCGGCGCCGGCATCATGAACGTGATGCGAGCGGCGGGAATGCTGGGCAGCGCGCTGCCCGGAAAGAGAAATGACCAGGCGGGGCGAGCTCCGCGCAAGTGACAAAGGGCCGAGCTGGCGATGGATCCGATACATCAGTTCGAGATCAAGACGCTCTTTCCGATCGCGACGATCGGCGGGCATGAAATCGCCTTTACCAACTCCGCCCTTTTCATGTTCATCGCCGTCGGCATCGTGGCCCTGCTGATGCTGGGCGGCACCGCGGCGCGGGCCGTGGTTCCCGGGCGCTGGCAGTCGGTCGCCGAAAGCATGTACGAGTTCGTTGCCGGGACGGTGCGCAGCTCCACCGGCAATGACGGCATGCGCTTCTTCCCGCTGGTGTTCTCGCTGTTCGCCTTCGTGCTGATCTGCAACCTGCTCGGCTTGATCCCGGGCTTCTTCACGGTGACCAGCCATCTGATCGTCACCGTGGCGCTGGCGCTGTTGGTGATCCTCACGGTCATCATCTACGGCTTCTACAAGCACGGCATGCACTTCCTGCACCTGTTCGTGCCGAAGGGCGTGCCGGTCTGGCTGCTGCCGCTGCTGGTCGCGATCGAGATCATCTCCTTCCTGTCGCGCCCGATCAGCCTGTCGGTGCGTCTGTTCGCCAACATGCTGGCGGGCCACATCGCTCTGAAGATCTTCGCCGGCTTCGTGGTCGCCCTGGCCGGCGCCGGCGTGTTCGCGGTGCTCTCGCCCCTGCCGCTGATCCTGACCATCGCGCTGATCGCCCTGGAACTCCTGGTCGCGGCGCTCCAGGCCTACGTCTTCGCCACCCTCACCTGCATCTATCTCAACGACGCCCTGCATCCCGGGCATTGAGAGCAGACCGTCTCCCTCCAAACCTCAGCTTACAATAGGAGTGTTCCATGGATCCCGTCGCAGCCAAGTACATCGGCGCCGGTCTCGCTTGCCTCGGCATGGCTGGTGCGGGCATCGGCCTCGGCAACCTGTTCGGCCAGTTCCTCTCGGGCGCCCTGCGCAACCCGTCGGCGGCCGACGGCCAGCGCGGCACCCTGCTTCTGGGCTTCGCCCTGACCGAAGCTCTGGGCATCTTCTCGCTGCTGATCGCCCTTCTCCTCCTGTTCGCGGTCTGAGGCGTCGCCCGGCGATCCCCTCCGCCGTCGGGCTGCGGGGATCCTCGACCGACACCCACCGACCGCTGAAGGTGTTGCTTCATGGCTGAGACCACGCATGCAGGAACCGAGGTTCCGGCCGGCGGGCATGGCGAAAAGGCCGCGTTCCCGCCGTTCGAGAGCGCGACGTTCGCTTCGCAGCTCGTATGGCTGGCGATTGCCTTTGCGCTGCTCTACTATCTGATGTCCAAGCTCGCGCTGCCGCGCGTCGCCGGCATCATCGAGGCTCGGAACGGCAAGATCGCATCCGACCTCGCAGACGCGCAGCGGATGAAGGCCGACAGCGACGCGGCCGTCGCCGCCTACGAGCAGTCCCTGGCCAAGGCCCGCTCGGAGGCTCAGACCATCGCCGGGCAGACCCGCGACGCCGTGGCGGCCGAGACCGAGACGACGCGCAAGACGCTCGAGGCCGAGCTTGCCACCAAGCTCGCTGCGGCGGAGACGCAAATCGGCGCGACCAAGACCGCCGCGCTCGGCAATGTCCGCAGCATCGCTGCCGACGCCACCACTGCCATCATCGAGCAGCTCACCGGCAAGACGCCGGATGCCGGCGCGGTGCAGGCAGCGGTCGACGCCGCAGTGTCGCGATAGGAGGGGCCGATGGAATTGTTCAATCCGGCCGGCGCCGAATTCTGGGTCCTCGTCGCCACGGTTATCTTCCTGGCCATCGTCTGGAAGGTCGGCGGCTTCAGCCAGTTGACCAAGGCGCTCGACAAGCGCGCCGAGTCCATCCGCAAGGAGCTGGACGAGGCGAGGTCGCTGCGCGAGGAAGCGCAGAAGCTGCTCGCCGAGTACCAGAGGAAGCAGAAGGAAGCGCAAGCCGAGGCCGAGGCCATCGTCGCCGCCGCCAAGCAGGAAGCCGAGCGCTTCAAGGTGGAGTCGGTCGCCAAGGTGCAGGACTTCGTCGCCCGTCGCACCAAGCTCGCCGAGCAGAAGATCGCCCAGGCCGAGTCGCAGGCATTGGCCGAGGTTCGCGCTGCCGCGGCGGACGCCGCCGTCTCCGCCGCCTCCTCGATCCTGTCCGGCGGAGCCCATGGCGCCGCCGACCTGATGGGCTCGGCGATCAACGAAGTGAAGACCAAGCTCAACTGAGCCAAGGATCTTCGGACGCGAATCAAAAAAGCCGCCTTCGGGCGGCTTTTTTCTTGTCTCGAAGAACGGCGTTGCGACGGATGCGGCCGGCTCACGTCGACGAAGGGTCGACCGTCTCGAGAAGCTCCGCCTCGACATAGATCGAATGCATGAAGTCCTTCTCACCGACGATATCGCCGACGTGAAGCTCGATCCGGCCTTGCTCGATGCCCGCCACGGGAAACACCCTGCCCTGGCAAGCCCGAAAAAGGCTCCTCGTGGCAAGGTCGCCGTCGTCCCTCAGGTCGGAGGGAATTCCGACAAGGCGCATCCATGCTCCGCGCCGATAGAGAGCCATCCCCTCCCCGATGCCGACACGTCCAAGCCGATCGAATGTTCCGAAACGGGCTTCCGACTCTCGCAACGCATCTCGACGGCACACGCATCAGAAAACGGCCCCGGGAGGACCGTCAGGAAATAGAAAGTCTCGGGCCGGGCTCAGTGCGTGCGGTTGACGCAGAACTCGACCACATCGATCAGCGCCCGCTTCATGGCGCCGTCGGGGAACAGAGCCAGCGCATCCTTGGCCATGGCGCCGTAATGGCGGGCACGCTCGATCGTGTCCTCCAGGGCGCGGTGGCGGCGCATTAGGCTAAAGGCCTGATCGAGGTCACCCTCCTCGATCTTCCCCTCCTCGAGGGTGCGCCGCCAGAAGGCGCGCTCGGCCTCGTTGCCGCGCCGGAAAGCCAGCACCACCGGCAGGGTGATCTTGCCCTCGCGGAAATCGTCGCCGACATTCTTGCCGAGCCGGGTGTCCGAGCCGCCATAGTCGAGAGCGTCGTCGACCAGTTGAAAGGCGATGCCCAGATTCATGCCGAAGGAGCGGCAGGCCGCCTGCTCGTCCTTGGGCCGGTCGGCCAGCACGGGCCCGACCTCGCAGGCGGCGGCGAACAGCTCGGCGGTCTTGCCGCGGATCACGGCGAGATAATCGTCTTCCGTGGTGGCGGTGTTCTTGGCGGCGGCGAGCTGGGCGACCTCGCCCTCGGCAATCACCACCGCCGCGCTCGACAGGATGTCGAGCGCGCGCAGGGAGCCGACCTCGACCATCATCTTGAAGGCCTGACCAAGCAGGAAGTCGCCGACCAGCACGCTCGCCTCATTGCCCCAGACCATGCGGGCGGCCGGCTTGCCGCGGCGCATGTCGCTCTCGTCGACCACGTCGTCATGCAGCAGCGTCGCCGTGTGCATGAACTCGACCGAAGCCGCCAGCTTGATATGGCCGTCGCCGTCATGATTGGCCAGTTGAGCGGTCGCCAGCGTCAGCATCGGCCGCAAACGCTTGCCGCCGGAGGAAATGAGATGGTTGGCCACTTCGGGGATCATCGTCACATCCGACCCGGTCCGCGACAGGATGGTGGCGTTCACCCGCGCCATGTCGGCCTTGGTCAGGGCGACGATCGGTTCGATCGATCCGCCGGCTGCCACCTTGTCCTCGAATGCAACGACAACGCCCACAGGAAACCTCCGCTGAACGCGCGCACCATAGAAACGCGCAGCGCCCGGCACAAGAACCCTCTTGTCGCGCTGCGTCAGACCACGCTGCGCCGCATCTCCTCGTTGCTTATCCCGAGGCGAGGACCCACAATCGTCCCATGGAAGAACTGATCCGAACCAACGATGCGGTGTTGATATCCTATATCGAGGCGCTGCTCGCCGGGGCGGACATCACCTATATGGTGCTCGATACTCATATGAGCGTTCTGGAGGGCTCGATCGGCATGTTGCCGCGACGGATCCTGGTCGATTCGGACGAAGCGCTGCGGGCGCGAGCCCTGATTCGCGACGCCGGGCTCGCGCATGAGCTCAGGCCGGCGTGAGCACTGGGCCGACGCGCGATGCCTTCCTCGGCGGACGGCTGACCCTGCTGCAGCCGCCGGGCGGCCACAGGGCCGGCACCGACGCCGTGCTGCTGGCAGCCAGCGTGTCGCCGCAGGCGGCGGATACCGTGTTCGACCTCGGCGCCGGCGTCGGTGCCGCCGGGCTGGCCGTGGCGGTGCGCGCACCGAGCTCCCGGCTGGTGCTGGTCGAAAGGGACCCGGCCATCGCCGAGCTCGCCCGCCTCAACGCGGCAGCGAACGGCCTTGCCGGAGCCCGCGTCGTCGAGGTCGACATCACCGCGCCGGGCAGGCACCGCGCCGCGGCCGGCCTCGTCCCGGGCAGCGCCGACATCGTCATCATGAACCCGCCGTTCCACCTGCCCGGCACGGTCCGAGCATCGCCCCAGGCCTACCGCCGCCAGGCTCATCTGCTTGAGGGCGAGGCCGACGAGGCGTGGATCAGGGCGGCAGCTTCCCTGATCCGCCCCGGCGGGGTGCTGGCATTGATCCATCGGACAGATGCCCTGCCGCGCCTGCTCGCCGCCCTCGCCCGCCGCTTCGGCGACATTCGCATCAAGCCCGTCCTGCCGAAGCCGGAGCGGCCGGCGACGCGCCTGCTGATGCGGGCCGTGGCCGGCAGCCGCGCGCCCCTCGTCCTGCTGCCGCCGCTGGTGCTGCACGAGGGCTCGGGCGGTTTCACCGCCGAAGCCGCAGCCCTTCACCGCGGCGAGACCACGGTCAGCTGGTTCCCATAACGAAGGCCTCGCCGAAGCGAGGCCTTGAGGAATATGCCGGCCCGATCACGGGGCGGCCGGGCCCAGGCGCCCAGCGGATCAGTAGCAAACGCGACGGGCGACCCAACCGCCATAGGCATAGCTCCACTTCCGGACGATACGGCAGCGCGGATAATAATATGCCCCAGGAGCATAATACCCTGGCCCGTAATACCGGGGCCCATAATACCGCGGCCGATAATAACCGCGATACCCGTAATAACCACGATTACCATAGTAGCCTCGGTGACCGTAATAACCGCGGTGGCCGTAATAGCCGCGATTGCCGTAGTAGCGACGATGACCGTAACGGTAATCCACTTTCGTCACCGTCGGAGCGGTCACATCGATCGCCTTCGTCACACCGCCGCCACCCGGAACAACCGCCGCGCGAGCCGAGCCTGTCGAAAGACCGGCGCCGCCGAGCCCGAAGGCGAGGGCGACGACGAACATGATCTTGCGGAGCATGGATGCTTCCTCCGATTGCTGCTTCCGGTCAACCTGGCTTTCCCGCCCGCTGGGCCGGCCCGGGGATATAGGATTAGCATTATTGTCCGACGGACTGAATGAGGCTTGATCATGCCGTTAATCCCGGGTTCATCGACATGAACATCCCGCGGCACAGCCGAGCCCTCCGGAGACTGCGATGAGCGATGCGACCACCTTGCCGGGTGGGGCCCGAAGCCGCCGCCCCCTCGCCGCACTGCGGCGGCTCCTGCCGGCCCGCTGGCGCGAGCCGGCACCGCTGGTGCCGGTGGTGCGCCTGTCCGGCGTGATCGGCGCGGCTTCCCCCCTGCGCAGCGGCCTGAGCATGGCAAGGATCGCCGATGCGCTGGAGCGTGCCTTCTCGGTGAAGGGCGCCAAGGCCGTGGCGCTGGTTGTCAATTCGCCGGGCGGCGCCCCGGCGCAGTCCCACCTGATCATGCGCCGCATCCGCGACCTGGCCGACGAGAAGAAGCTGCCGGTCTATGCCTTCGTCGAGGACGTTGCGGCCTCGGGCGGCTATATGATCGCCTGCGCAGCCGACGAGATCATCGCCGACCCGACCTCGATCCTCGGCTCGATCGGCGTGGTCTCGGCTTCGTTCGGCTTCGACCGCCTGATCGAGAAGCTCGGCGTCGAGCGGCGCGTGCACACGGCCGGCCATTCCAAGGCGATGCTCGATCCCTTCCAGCCCGAGAACCCCGAGGACGTGGCGCGCCTCAAGGCGCTGCAGCAGGACATCCACGCCCTGTTCATCGGCCTTGTCCGGGAGCGGCGCGGTGACCGGCTCAAGGGCACGGAGGACGAATTGTTCTCAGGCGCCTTCTGGACCGCCAGCCGGGCCGTCGAGCTCGGCCTCGCCGACGGGCTCGGCGACATCCGCTCGACCTTGCGCCGGCGTCTAGGCGACAAGCTCAGGCTCAAAGTCGTCGCCCCCGAACGCAGCTTCCTGTCGCGGCGCGTCGCCGGCGTCTCGCGCCTCGCCGAGGCGAGCCTGGCCGAGGACACGATTGCGGCTATCGAAACGCGTGCAATCTGGGCACGTTTCGGATTATAGTGCCGTTCAAACGAGAGGATCGCCATGCAGCCAGTCCTTGCCGCCGTTGCCACGGTCGCCGTTGCCGTCGTCGCCGTGCGCTTCCTTCGCCGCGAATGGCAACGGGTCAACCGCGAGCTCGATGCCGTCCCGGTCCGCACCAGGGATTATCAGACACTGCGGCGCGACCCCGTCACCGGCGAGTGGCGGCCTCATCGCTGAGACTCCCGGCGCTGCCGAAACGGCGGTGCCTTCCTTGACTTGAGGGGCGGCATGGCTAGGGTGCGCCGCAAACTGCGCCCCCGCGAGGCACCATGGCCGATCTCCCCGCCCATAACAGCCCGGAACGCTCGTTCCAGGGACTGATCCTGACGTTGCAGCACTACTGGGCCGACTATGGTTGCGTGGTGCTGCAGCCCTACGACATGGAGGTCGGCGCGGGGACCTTCCATCCGGCCACGACGCTGCGCTCGCTCGGCCCCCGGCGGTGGAACGCCGCCTATGTCCAGCCCTCGCGCCGGCCGAAGGACGGGCGTTACGGCGAGAATCCGAACCGCCTGCAGCACTATTACCAGTTCCAGGTGATCCTGAAGCCCTCGCCGCCCGACCTGCAGGAGCTCTATCTCGGCTCGCTCGCGGCCATCGGCGTCGATCCGCTGCTGCACGACATCCGCTTCGTCGAGGACGATTGGGAGAGCCCGACGCTGGGTGCCTGGGGCCTGGGGTGGGAATGCTGGTGCGACGGCATGGAAGTGTCGCAGTTCACCTATTTCCAGCAGGTCGCCGGCCAGGAATGCACGCCCGTCTCCGGCGAGCTGACCTACGGCCTGGAGCGCCTGGCCATGTATGTGCAGGGCGTGGAGAACGTCTACGACCTCAACTTCAACGGCCGCGACGGCGCGGAGAAGGTCACCTATGGCGACGTCTTCCTCCAGGCGGAGCAGGAATATTCGCGCCACAATTTCGAGCACGCCGACATCGCCATGCTCAAGCAGCACTTCCTTGATGCGGAGAAGGAGTGCCGGGCCCTGCTGGCTGCCGGCGACAAGGGCAATCGCCACGAACTGGCCTTGCCCGCCTACGACCAGTGCATCAAGGCCAGCCACCGCTTCAACCTGCTCGATGCGCGCGGCGCCATCTCGGTGACCGAGCGCCAGAGCTACATCCTGCGCGTGCGCGAGCTGGCCAAGGCCTGCGGCGAGGCCTGGATCAAGACGGAGGCCGGCGGCGGCCCCGGCGCCTGAACGTCCGGCCGCCTCTACCCCTTCAGCCCGATCCTCCGACCCGACAAGTCCGATGCCCGACCTCCTCCTCGAACTCTTCTCCGAAGAAATCCCCGCCCGCATGCAGGCCAAGGCCGCGGACGACCTCAAGAAGCTCGTCACCGACGCCCTGGTGGAGCGGGGCGTTCTGTACGAGGGCGCCTCGGCCTATGTCACGCCGCGCCGCCTGGCCCTGACCGTGCGCGGCCTGCCGGTACGCCAGCCCGACACGCGCGAGGAGCGCAAGGGGCCGCGCGTCGGCGCGCCGGACGCGGCCCTGCAAGGCTTCCTCAAGGCTGCAGGCCTCGCTTCGATCGATCAGGCCAGGATCGAAAGCGATCCGAAGAAGGGCGAGTTCTACGTCGCCGTGATCGAACGGCCCGGCCGGGCCGTGGCCGACCTGATCGCCGAGATCGTGCCCGAGGTGGTCAGGGGCTTCCCCTGGCCGAAGTCGATGCGCTGGGGCTCGGGCAGCCTGCGCTGGGTCAGGCCGCTGCACTCGATCGTCTGCACCTTCGGGCCGGAGACCGAAGATCCGGAGGTGATCGGCTTCCAGATCGAGGGCGTCAGCGTCGGCGACATCACCCGCGGCCACCGCTTCATGTCCGGCGGTCCGATCCGAGTGAAGCATTTCGACGACTATGTCGCCAAGCTCGAGGCGGCCAAGGTCGTGCTCGATCCGGCACGGCGGCGCGAGATCATCCTGGCCGACGCCCGCAACCTCGCCTTCGCCCAGGGACTGGAGCTGGTCGAGGACGAGGCGGTGCTGCACGAGGCCGCCGGCCTGGTCGAGTGGCCGGTGGTGCTGATGGGCTCGTTCGACGAAGCCTTCCTTGCCGTGCCGGACGAGGCGATCCAGGCGACGATCCGGGCCAACCAGAAGTGCTTCGTGGTCCGCAGCCCCGCCACCGGCAAGCTGTCGAACCATTTCGTCATGGTCGCCAACATCGAGGCGCGGGACGGCGGCAAGGAGATCGTCGCCGGCAACCAGCGCGTCATCCGGGCCCGGCTTTCCGACGCCAAGTTCTTCTGGGAGACCGACCTCAAGCCGCTGCCCGGCTTCGAGACGGCCGGCAGGCCGCTGGACCAGCGCCTGCAGAAGCTCAGCGACCTCAAGGTGGTGTTCCACGAGAAGCTCGGCACCCAGGCCGAACGCGTGGCGCGGATCAAGGCGCTGTCGGCCGAAATCGCCGCGCTCGTCGGCGCCGACACCGCCAAAGCCCAGCGTGCGGCGCATCTCGCCAAGGCCGACCTGATGACCGAGATGGTCGGCGAATTCCCCGAGCTGCAGGGCCTGATGGGGCGTTACTACGCCACAGCCCAGGGCGAGGACGCCGCTGTCGCCGCCGCGGTGGAGGATCACTATCGGCCGAAGGGGGCCGGCGATCATGTGCCGGCGGAGCCCGTCGCGATCGCGGTCGGCCTCGCCGACAAGCTCGACACGCTGGCCGGGTTCTGGGCCATCGACGAGAAGCCGACCGGCAGCAAGGACCCCTATGCCCTGCGGCGCGCTGCCCTCGGCGCCATCAGGACGGTGCTCGACAACGGCCTGCGCCTGTCGCTCGCCCCGCTGATCGGGAGCCAGCTGCAGCGGATCGGCGGCAATGGCGATCGCGCCGTGGTCTCCGACCTCCTCGCCTTCCTCGCCGACCGCCTGAAGGTGCAACTGCGCGAGCAGGGCGCGCGGCACGATCTCGTCGATGCGGTCTTCGCCCTGGGCGGCCAGGACGATCTTCTCCTGATCGTGCGCCGCGTCGAGGCGCTCGGCCGCTTCCTCGACACCGAGGACGGCCGGTCGCTGCTGGCCGGCACGCGCCGCGCCGCCAACATCCTCAAGGCCGAGGAGAGGAAGGACGGCGAGGGCGCCTTTGCCGGCGGGGCCGAGGCCGCGCTGCTGGCCGAGGCCGAGGAGAAGGCCCTGCACGCCGCGCTGCAGACCGCCAAGGCGTCCGTTGCCGATGCGGTGGCGGGCGAAGACTTCGAGGCTGCCATGGCGGCCCTGGCAAGGCTGCGCCCGGCGGTCGACGCCTTCTTCGACACGATCCTGGTCAATGCCGACGACAAGGCCCTGCGCGCCAACCGCCTGAAGCTGCTGGACGAGATGCGCGCCGCGACCCGTACCGTGGCGGATTTTTCCAGGATCGAGGGATAGGCCGGGCCGGCTGCGATCGCGGCGCGGTCCACCCGGCCGCTACACACGCGTCCATCCCCGCCGTCGCAGGCCCGCGCCGGCCGTCTCCGGGGCGGCTTCACACGGACGCCTTCGCCCAGCCATCATGCACGTCGGTGATGGTCCGCATAACCGGATTTCATGCACGCGGCGACCCATGCCGCGCTAACGTGATCGCCCGAGGAGGGCCGTCATGAGCGCCGCCGATATCGCATCGCAACGCAGCTGGCGGACGCCGGCAGTGATCATCGCCTGCGGCTGCGTCTGCGCCGTGCTCACCTTCGGACCCCGCTCGGCGCTCGGCTTCTTCCAGACGCCGGTCATATCCACCAACGGCTGGGGCCGGGACGTCTATGCCTTCGCCCTGGCCCTGCAGAACCTGCTCTGGGGCGTCGGGCAACCGTTCATGGGTGCGGTCGCCGACCGCTTCGGCACGACGAAGGTGCTGTCGACCGGCGTGCTGCTCTACGCCGCCGGGCTGATCCTGATGGCCTGGTCGGCGACGCCGATGGCGCTCAACCTTTCGGCCGGCGTGCTGATCGGCTTCGGCCTGGCCGGCTGCTCCTTCAACATCGTGCTCGCCGCCTTCGGCAAGCTGCTGCCCCCGGAAAAGCGCTCCATGGCCTTCGGCTTCGGCACGGCGGCGGGCTCTTGCGGACAGTTCCTGTTCGCGCCGCTTTCCGTCGGCCTGATCGGTTCCGTCGGCTGGCAGGAGACGCTGATCGTGTTCGGCGTGCTGATGCTGGCCTCGATTCCGCTCTCCGTCGCCATCGCGACACGGCCGGTGGCGCGCAAGGCGGATGGCGAGCGCGACCAGAGCGTGGTGCAGGCGCTGCGCGAGGCGTTCCGGCATCCCTCCTATGTGATGCTGGTCCTCGGCTTCTTCACCTGCGGCTTCCAGATCGCCTTCATCACCGTGCATCTGCCGGCCTATCTCGGCGACCTCGGCCTGGAGGCCTGGGTCGGCGGCTGGACCATCGCCACGATCGGCATCTTCAACATCGCCGGCTCGCTCACCGCCGGCTGGCTCGGCAACCGCATGCCGAAGCGCTGGATCCTCGCCTTCATCTACTTCTCCCGCAGCCTCGTCACCGTCGCCTTCCTGATGCTCCCGGCCTCACCCGCCACGGCGCTGACTTTCGGCGCGCTCACCGGCTTCCTCTGGCTGTCGACCGTACCCCCGACCTCGTCGCTGGTGTCGGTGATGTTCGGCACGCGCTACCTCGCCATGCTCTATGGCTTCGCCTTCTTTTCCCATCAGGTCGGCTCGTTCTTCGGCGTCTGGCTCGGCGGTCTGATCTATGTCCAGACCGGCACGTACACGATGGTCTGGTGGCTGTCGGTGGCGCTGGGCATCGCCTCGGCGGTGATCAACCTGCCGATCGTGGAAAAGCCGGTGACGCGGCCGGCCGCCGCCTGAGGACGGCGCGGCCCGGCGCTTGCCAAGGCCATCGCCACAGCGCATCTGTTTGCAGGAATGCAAGCGGATGAACCGCCATGACATCGACGCCGTCCCCTGCCCGCGCCCAGACCTCCTGGGACGATTATCGCTATGTCCAGGCGGTGGCGCAGGCGCGCTCGCTGGTGGGGGCAGCCGATGCGCTCGGCGTCAACCACTCCACCGTGTTCCGCCGCATCAACGCGGTTGAGGAGGCGCTTGGGACGCGCCTGTTCGAGCGCGGCCGCCAGGGCTATGCCCTGACCGCGGCGGGCGAGGAAATGGTAGCGCTGGCCGAGCGGATGGGCGGCGAGATCACCGGCTTCGAGCGCCGCGTCGCCGGGCGCGACATCAAACCGTCGGGCGAGTTGCGTGTCACCACCAACGACACGCTGATGGTCCATCTGATGACGCCGGTGTTCGCCAGCTTCCTGAAGGCGTGCCCCGACATCCGCCTGGACGTGGTCGTCGCCAACGCGACGCTGAACCTGTCGAAGCGCGATGCCGACGTGGCGATCCGTGCCGCCACCGCGCCGCCGGAGACGCTGGTCGGCCGCAAGCTGTGCACCATCGCCTGGGCGATCTACGGGCAGGCGCAGTTCGCCGGACGCGACCTGATCGACGCCCTCTCCGGCCCCTGGGTCGGCTTCGGGGAGAACCTCGCCCATATCCAGCCGGCGCGCTGGATGGAGAGGGAGGTGGCGCACGAGCGGGTGGTGATGCGCATCAACACCGTGCTCGGCGTGGCGGAGGCCATCGAAGCCGGCATCGGCTTCGCGCCCCTGCCCTGCTTCATCGGCGACCAGGTCTCCAGCCTGACCCGGCTGTCGGCCCCGATCGAGGCCATGGACGCGCCCCTCTGGCTGCTGACGCATCCGGACCTGAAGCAGTCGGCCCGAGTGCGGGTGTTCATGGACCATGCCTGGGAGGCGCTCGCCAAGCGCCGCGGGCTGATCGAGGGCAAGACCGGCCTCACCACAGGGGTTTGAGGCCGCTCCGGCACCGGGCCTAACGCGTTTTGCGACTTGACGGAATCGCGTCAAGTCGCAAAGGTGCGTTGAAACAATGAGTTAGAGCAAAGCGCGTTTCCACCCAAACGCGCTTTGCCCTAGGAAATCTCGACAACGACGCGCCCGCGCGTCTTACCCTCGAGGATCTTCGCCGCGACCTCCTTCACCTCCGCCAGCGGCACGGAGCTGGTCATCGCCTCCAGCTTCGACCGGTCGAGCTCGTTGGCGAGCCGGCGCCAGGCTTCCTTGCGGACCGCCAGCGGGCACATCACCGAATCGACGCCGAGCAACGAGACGCCGCGCAGGATGAACGGGGCGACGGTGGCGGGCAGATCCATGCCGCCGGCCAGGCCACAGGCGGCGACGGCGCCGCCATATTTCGTCATGGACAGCGCGTTGGCGAGCGTGGTCGAGCCGACGGTGTCGACTGCGCCGGCAAAGCGCTCCTTGCCGAGCGGGCGGACCTTCCCGGTCAGCTCGGCGCGGTCGATCACCTCGGCGGCCCCGAGCTCCTTGAGATAATCGGATTCCTCCATGCGGCCGGTGGAAGCGACGACCTCGTAGCCGGCCTTGGCCAAAAGCGCCACCGCCACCGAGCCGACACCGCCGGCCGCACCGGTAACCAGCACAGGCCCACGCGATGGCACGATCGCGTGCGCTTCCAGCGCCATGACGCAGAGCATGGCGGTGTAGCCGGCGGTGCCGATGGCCATGGCCTGGGCATGGGTCATGCCCCACGGCACCTGCACCAGCCAGTCGCCCTTGATCCGCGCCTTCTCGGCATAGCCGCCGAGATGGGTCTCGCCGACACCCCAGCCGTTGAGGATGACGTGATCGCCCGGCTTCCAGTCCTTGTGGGTGGAGGCGGCGACCTCGCCGGCGAAGTCGACCCCCGGGATCATCGGGAAGCGGCGCACCACCGGGCTCTTGCCGGTGATGGCAAGGCCATCCTTGTAGTTGACGGTCGAGTGGGTGACCCGCACCGTCACATCGCCGTCCATCAGGTCCTGCTCGTCGAACTCGGCGAAATCGCAGGTGTAGCCGGTGTCCGGCTTGGTCACGACGAGGGCCTTGAAGGTGGGCATGCGCATCTCCGCGAAGAACGAGGCGTTTGTCCCGCCCGGCGGCCGGGAACGCAAGGGGAATGTCTTGTCCGACAAAACTTCAATGGTTGCAATCAATTGCGAAGAATTGTCGGCATTGGCGCAAATCACGTCGAGAATCCGCACATAGCAATTGCAATTCCGGCCGCCCTGTGAAAAGCCTGCCCGCAATCGCGCCGCCGCTCGGCGGGCACGCGCCGGCAGGACCACGATCCGGCCTCGCGTGCCTGCTCAGATTGTCAGGTTTGCAGGATTTTCGTCCCGCCCGCGGGCGGATGCCCGGAAATCCCGCAGGAGGAGACGTGAAGCATGACGAAGTGGGTTTATGGTTTCGGCGACGGCCGGGCCGATGGCGAGCAAGGCATGCGCAACCTGCTGGGAGGCAAGGGCGCCAATCTCGCCGAGATGTCGAATATCGGCCTGCCGGTGCCGCCCGGCTTCACCATCACCACCGAAGTCTGCACCTATTACTATGCCAATGGGCGCCAGTATCCGCCCGAGCTCGCCGGTCAGATCGAGACGGCGCTGGCGGAGGTCGGCCGCATGACCGGCAAGACCTTCGGCGATCCGCAGAACCCGCTGCTGGTCTCGGTGCGTTCCGGCGCCCGCGCCTCGATGCCGGGCATGATGGACACGGTGCTCAATCTCGGCCTCAACGACGTCACCGTCACGGCGGTGGCGGCGGCCTCCGGCAATGAGCGCTTCGCCTGGGACAGCTACCGGCGCTTCATCACCATGTATTCGGACGTGGTGCTGGAGGTCGACCATGCCCATTTCGAGGAGATCCTTGAGGACTTCAAGGAGCACAAGGGCTATGTGCTGGACACCGACCTGACGGCTGCGGACTGGAAGGGCTTGGTCGCCAAGTACAAGACGCTGGTGCACGAAGAGCTCGGCCGCCCCTTCCCGCAGGATCCGCACGAGCAGCTCTGGGGCGCCATCGGCGCGGTGTTCTCGTCCTGGATGAACGCCCGCGCCATCACCTACCGCGCGCTGCACCAGATCCCGGAAAGCTGGGGCACCGCGGTCAACGTCCAGGCGATGGTCTTCGGCAACCGCGGCGACACATCGGCCACGGGCGTCGCCTTCACCCGCAACCCCTCCACCGGCGAGAACCTGCTCTACGGCGAGTTCCTGATCAACGCCCAGGGCGAGGACGTGGTCGCCGGCATCCGCACCCCGCAGCCGATCACCGAGCAGGCGCGCATCGCCGGCGGCACGAGCGCCCCCTCGATGGAACGGGCGATGCCGCAAGCCTTCGCCGAGTTCAAGCGCATCACCCAGGTGCTGGAGCAGCACTATCGCGACATGCAGGACATCGAGTTCACGGTGGAAGCCGGCAAGCTCTGGATGCTGCAGACGCGCTCTGGCAAGCGCACGGGCAAGGCCGGCCTGAAGATCGCGGTGGAGATGGCCGACGAGGGCGTCATCACCCGCGAGCAGGCGGTGGCGCGCGTCGACCCCGCCTCGCTCGACCAGCTCCTGCATCCCACCCTCGACCCCAACGCCGCCCGCACCGAAATCGCGCGTGGCCTGCCGGCCTCGCCCGGCGCCGCTTCCGGCGAGATCGTCTTCACCTCCGAGGAGGCGGAAGCGGTGAAGGCGGCCGGACGCTCCGTCATCCTCGTCCGCCAGGAAACCAGCCCCGAGGACATCAAGGGCATGCTCGCCGCCGCCGGCATCCTGACGCGCCTCGGCGGCATGACCTCGCACGCCGCCGTGGTGGCGCGCGGCTGGGGCAAGCCCTGCGTCTCCGGCGCCGGCTCCATCCGCGTCGACGCGGCGGCTGGGGTGCTGCATGCCGGCGGCAAGACCTACCGCAAGGGCGAGATCATCACCATCGACGGCTCGACCGGCCAGGTCTTCGCCGGCCGGGTGGCGATGCTGCAGCCCGAGCTCTCCGGCGAGTTCGCCACCTTGATGGGATGGGCCGACGGCGTGCGCCGGATGAAGGTGCGCACCAATGCCGAAACGCCGAACGATGCCCGCCAGGCACGGCAGTTTGGCGCCGAAGGCATCGGCCTGTGCCGCACCGAGCACATGTTCTTCGAGGAAGGCCGCATCGTCGCCATGCGCGAGATGATCCTGTCCGACGACGAGGCCGGCCGCCGTGCGGCGCTGGCCAAGCTCCTGCCGATGCAGCGGGCCGACTTCCGCCAGTTGTTCGAGATCATGTCCGGCCTGCCGGTGACGATCCGCCTGCTCGACCCGCCGCTGCACGAGTTCCTGCCGCACACGGACGAGGAGATCGCCGAGGTCGCGGCGGCGATGGGGGCCTCGGAAGCCAAGCTCAAGGCGCGAGCGCAGGAACTGCACGAGTTCAACCCGATGCTGGGCTTCCGCGGCTGCCGCCTGGCCATCGCCTATCCCGAAATCGCCGAGATGCAGGCACGCGCCATCTTCGAGGCGGCAGTGGAGGCGGCCAGGACCACCGGCCAGGCGGTGACGCCGGAGGTGATGGTGCCGCTGGTCGCCACGAAGGCGGAGCTCGACCTGGTCAAGGCCCGCATCGTCGCCATGGCCGACGCGGTGACGAAGGAGACCGGCGTCGCGCTGTCCTACCAGGTCGGCACCATGATCGAGCTGCCACGCGCGGCGCTGCGCGCCTACGAGATCGCCGAGACCGCGGAGTTCTTCTCCTTCGGCACCAACGACCTGACCCAGACCGCGATCGGCATCAGCCGCGACGACGCCGCCGCCTTCCTCGGCACCTATGTGCAGAAGGGCATCTTCGCCGTCGATCCGTTCGTATCGATCGACCAGGAAGGCGTCGGCGAGCTGGTGAAGATCGCCGCCCAGCGCGGCCGGGCCTCGCGCCCCGGCATCAAGCTCGGCATCTGCGGCGAGCACGGCGGCGACCCGGCCTCGATCGCCTTCTGCGAGAATGCCGGGCTCGACTATGTCTCCTGCTCGCCCTTCCGCGTGCCGATCGCCCGCCTGGCGGCGGCGCAGGCGGCCTTGGCGGGGGAAGGGAAGACGTAAGGCGGGAGGGGTGTGGCGGGCAGTGCTCCGGCTTCGTCGACATAGCACCACGGCGGTGCAAGCAGGGCCAAGTCGGGAACATCCGGCTTGCGGGGAGAAGGCTTTTTTGCGTTTTTTCGGGACCGCGCGCGTCCTATCTCCCGATGGCTCGACCGCCCCCGAGGCCTTCGCTAAGCTCCCGCCATGTCCGATACTTCCGCCGAATCGCCCTCCAACGCTCCCGAATGGTCCGTCTCCGAGCTTTCCCAGGCGCTCAAGCGCACGGTGGAGGATGCGTTCGGCTATGTCCGGGTGCGCGGCGAGATTTCGGGCTATCGCGGGCCGGTAGCCTCGGGCCACGCCTATTTCGCGCTCAAGGACGAAGGCGCCAAGATCGACGCGGTGATCTGGAAGGGCTCGCTGGCGCGGCTGAAGACCCGGCCCGAGGAGGGGCTGGAGGTCATCGCCCATGGCCGGCTGACCACCTTCCCCGGCAAGTCGTCCTACCAGATCATCATCGACCGGCTGGAGCCGGCCGGTCTCGGTGCCCTGATGGCGCTGCTCGAGGAGCGGCGGCGCAAGCTCGCGGCCGAAGGCCTGTTCGACGAGGCCCGCAAGAAGCCCCTGCCCTATCTTCCGGCGGTGATCGGCGTCGTTACCTCGCCGACCGGCGCGGTGATCCGCGACATCCTGCACCGCCTCTCCGACCGCTTCCCGCGCCGGGTGATGGTCTGGCCGGTCCGGGTACAGGGCGAGACCAGCGCCGCCGAGGTCGCCGCGGCCATCCGCGGCTTCGATGCCCTGCCACCGGGCGGCCCGATGCCGCGCCCGGACGTGCTGATCGTGGCGCGCGGCGGCGGCAGCCTGGAGGATCTGTGGTCGTTCAACGAGGAGGTGGTGGTGCGCGCCGCCGCCGCCTGCTCGATCCCGCTGATCTCGGCGGTCGGCCATGAGACCGACTGGACGCTGATCGACCATGTCGCCGACCGCCGCGCCCCGACGCCGACCGGCGCAGCCGAAATGGCGGTGCCGGTGCGCGCCGAACTCCTGGCCAACCTCGCCGACCTCGGCGGCCGGCTGACCGGCGGCACGGTGCGGCTGGTCGAGCGCCGGCGCAGCGACCTGCGCAACCTGGCGCGCGGCCTGCCGAGCCCGGAAGCCCTGCTGGCGACGCCGCGCCAGCGCCTCGACCTTGCCGCCGGCCGGTTGACGCAGGCCCTCATCCTCAACGCGCGCCGGCACCAGCAACGCTTCGAGGCCCTGGCGCGGCGGCTGCTGGCCAGGAGCCCGCGGGCGCAGCTCGAGATCGGCCGGGCGCGGCTGCACTCGCTCGCCGAACGGCTGGGGCCGCAGCTGCTGGCGCGCAAGGCGGCCCAGGGGCGCGAGCGGCTGGAGAGCGCCTTCGCCCGCTTCGCCGCGGCAGCCGAAACCCGAACCCATCGCCGCCGCGACGCGCTGACCCGTCTCGCCACCCTGCTCGAAGCCTATTCCTACCAGGGCGTGCTGCAGCGCGGCTTCGCCCTGGTGCGCGACAGCCAGGACCGGCCCGTGCGCGACACCGCCGCGGCGCGGGCGGCCGAGATCCTCGACATCCAGTTCGCCGACGGCCGGGTGCGGGTGCATGGCGAGGGGGCATCGCCTTCCACCATACGTCCCGCGACCAGGCGATCGAAACCGGAGCCGGCCGGACAGAAAGGACTGTTCGACTGATGTGGCGCCGGTCGCGACAAAGGGCTACAAGGGCACAAACAACCATAGTCCGCGCCATGAACCGCTATGAACGCCGCCCGCCGACACCCGGCGAGGCCCAATTGCAGTATCTCGACGGCGACCTCCGGGTGGTGCGCCCAGGCTCCTTCGTGCGCTGTGCCGTGACCGGGGACAGCATCGCGCTGGACGACCTGCGCTACTGGAGCGTCGAGCGCCAGGAAGCCTATGCCACGCGCGAGGCCGTGATGCAGCGGCTGCGCATGCTCGGGCTCGCCTGAGCCGCCGCCCCGACCTTCCCGACGGCTGCTCCCCTTCCGAGCCTTCGCCGCCCGTGCTGCGGGAATGGCGCCGGTGCGATGCGCCGGCGAACGGGATAACGGAAGCCTTGCCGAAGCCCGGCGTGTCGACCGCCCGCCCGGTTCCGCCGGTCACGCCTGCGGCCCGAAGCACGATCATGCTCCCGCGGGGTCTCGCGGACGTTCGCGCCTTCCTGATCGCCACCGGTCCGGACACCGCCGAAGCCGGAATCAGCCTCGATCTGTCGGCGATGCATCTGGGCGTTGCGGAGCGGACGGCGGCCCGCCCGCGGCTATGCGGCGGCGGAATAGCCTTCGCACCCGCCCTGCCGCTCGCCGGTCCGGCCGCTCAGAACACCACGTTCAGCATTTTCGTCAGGAAGCGCTGCACCGCCGCCTCGTCCTCGAAGATCAGGCGTATCGGCACGGTCCGGCTCAGCGAGGCCAGGGCGTTGCGGGCCGGGCCGCCGGCGAGGCGGGTCATGTCCTTGGTGGTGGTGACCGGGACGAGCTTGGCGGCCTGCGCCCGCGTTGCGATGCGTAGGGCATCGGCTTCGGTGAAGGGATGGTGATCGGGAAACACGTCCGTCGCCGCGATGATGGCGCCGAGGTCGGCCAGGGTCTTGAAGAACTTCTGCGGCCGGCCGATGCCGGCAAAGGCCAGCACGCGCCTGCCGCGCAGGTCCGAGGCGGACGGCTCGGCGCCGATGCGCGCACGGAACACGGCCCCGCCGGACCCCCGGGCAAAATCGGAGACCCGGGCGCCGGCCTCGCCCGCGCCGATCACCACCACCGCGGAGGCGAAGGGCATCTGGGCATGGACCGGCGCGCGCAGCGGTCCGGCCGGGAACGACAGGCCGTTGCCGATGCCGGTCTCGCCGTCGACCGCGATGATCGAGCAGTCCTTGGCCAGTGTCGGGTTCTGGAAGCCGTCATCCATGATGACGATGCTCGCTCCGGCCCGGCAGGCGAGCTCGCCGCCGGCGACGCGGTCGGCGGCGACGATGGTCGGCGCGAATTCGGCCAGCAGCAGCGCCTCGTCGCCGACGCGAGACGCGGCGTCGCCGGGCGTCACCGCGACCGGGCCGCGCTCCGAGCCGCCATAGCCGCGGGTGAGGAAGACCGGCCGCTCGCCGGCAGCCGCCAGCATGCGGGCGATGGTGAGCGCGAGCGGCGTCTTGCCGGCGCCGCCGACCGTGAAGTTGCCGATGCACAGCACCGGCACCCCCAGCCGCGCGCCCGGCCGCGCCATACGCTCGGCCACGGTCTTGCCGTAGGACTGGGCGAAAGGCGCGAGCAGCCGCGCCGTCAGGCCGGGCCGGCGATACCAGAACGACGGCGGCCGCAGGAAGGCGCGCTTCCATGCCGTCATGGCCGCGCTCCGCCGGTGATCCTCAGGATATGCGGCTCCAGCATCGCCATGGTGCGGTCGAGCGCCCCGGCCAGGGACGTCACCACCTCGGCCCCCGCCGCCGCCATGGCCGCCGTCGCGGCGGGATCGCCGAGCAACCGCTCGACCTCGGCCGCCAACGTCGTGGCATCCTGAACCTCGATGGCGGCGCGGTGCCGGTCGAAGGCGGCATAGGCGTCGACGAAATTGCCGATATGGGGGCCGTGCAGGACGGCGGCACCCAGCTTGGCCGGCTCCACCGGGTTCTGGCCGCCATGGCGCACCAGGGAGCCGCCGACGAAGACCACCGGCGCGAGACGATAGAACAGGCCGAGCTCCCCCACCGTGTCGGCGACATGCACGTCGATGCCGCGATCGGGCAGTTCGCCACGCGAGCGTCGCGCCACGGTCAGGCCCCGGCTCGCGAGTTCGGTCGCGATGGCGTCGCCACGCCCGGGATGGCGCGGCGCAACGATGGTCAGCAGATCGGGCAGGCGTCGGCGAACCGCCGCATGGACGGCCGCGGCCATGGCTTCCTCACCCTCATGCGTGCTGGCGGCGACCCAGACCGGGCGGCCGCGCGCGGCCGCCTGCAGGGCGGCGAACGCCGCCTGGTCGACCGGCAGGGGATCGGCGTCGAATTTGAGATTGCCGGGCGCCGAGACCTGTCGCGCCCCGAGATCGGCGAGGCGCCGGGCGTCAGCCTGGCTCTGGGCCAGGCAAAGGTCGAACCGGCCGAGCAGCGCGGCAATGGTCCGCGGTGCCTGCTTCCAGCGCGCGAAGGACCGCGGCGACATCCGGCCATTGACCAGAACCAGCGGCACCCGCCGCCGATGTGCCTCCACGATCATCACCGGCCAGAGTTCGGATTCGACGAAGATCGCAAGGTCCGGACGCCAGGCGTCCAGGAAGCGGGCGACGAAGGCCGGTACGTCGAGGGGCACGAACTGGTGAAGGCCCCCCGGGGGCAGGCGCTCGGCCAGCACCGCGGCCGAGGTGACGGTGCCGGACGTGAGCAGCACGGTGCAGCCGCGCGCCGCAAGCCGCTCGGCCAGGGGCAGGACAGTGACGGTCTCGCCGACGCTGGCGCCGTGCAGCCAGACCAGCGGTCCGGTGGGCCGGCTGCGTCCGGGAACCCCCCGCCGCTCGCCCAGGCGCGCCCCATCCTCCTTGCCGCGCACGCGACGCGCGGCAAGGAGGATGGGGGCAAGAAGACCCAATGCCGAAGCACCGAGACGATGCAGGCGCAGGCCCAGGGGCAAGGACAGGGGCAGGTCGCGGCTCATGCAGCGCCCGGCCGGAGCGGGCTGCGGTCACGATCGCTCGGACGAGGCGGCCGCACGCCGGGCGCCGGTCGTCGCCGAGCCCGGCAGGCGCCGCATCGCGGCAGGCATGGGGCTGCGGCCTGCGTCACGATCCCGCCTTTCGAAAGGTGCGCCCGACCATGGCGTAGGCGCGTTCATGCGCGGCGTCGAGAGCACGCTCGACCTCCAGGCGCTTTTCCTCGAGCATGGCCGCGTCGGCATCCGCCGGCACGTGCACGAGATCGCCGACCACGAAGGCTCCGCGCGAGAACGGCAGGTTGATCACCGCCCGGTCCCAGGTGGACAGGCGGATCATGTTGGAGGTCGCCACCGCCACCGGCACGATCGGCCGCCCGGACAGGCGCGCCAGGGTGACGATGCCAGCCCCGGCGATGCCCCCCGTGCGCGGCACATCGGCGGTGGTGCCGACCGACCTGCCGTCCGCCAGCGTCGCCACCAGCTGGCGCAGCGCCGCCGGGCCGCCCTTGCGGAACTGCCGCTCCGGGCGGCCGCCGGAGCCGCGGATCAGGCCGAGGCCGAGGCGCGTGACCGCCACCGCGTTGATCTCGCCGTCGCCGTGGCGCGAGATCAGGATGCTGAAAGCGTGGCCTTCACGCCGCATGAACGGCACCAGGAAGTGCTGCCCGTGCCACATGGCGACGATATAGGGGTAGTTGTCGCGGATCGGCCCGTAGAGATCCGCCGGCTGATCGGTGAAGCGCGATGTGGCGTGGACGAACTTCAGCCACAGCGCCAGGCACTCTCCGGCCAGGCGCTGCACCGTTGCCGATCGACCGAGGCGTTTGAGCATCGGGTCAGGATTGCCTGGCCGTCGTGTCCGTCGACGGATCGAGCAGACGGTGCAGGTGCACGATGAAGTAGCGGGTCTGGGCGTTGTCCACCGTGCTCTGCGCCTTGGCCCTCCAGGCCACCTTGGCGGTGGCATAGTCGGGATAGAGGCCGACGATCTCGACTGCGTCGAGATCCTTGAACTCGGTGCCGCCGATCTCGGTCAACTCGCCGCCGATGACGAGGTGCAGGAGCTGTTTGGAATGGTCGGTCATCGCAGGTCCTTTGCCGGAGGGAGCGACAGGATGCCACCGGCATCCGCAGCCGCCGAGGGTCAGTGATGCGTCAGCGCCTGCTCGCGCAGGAGCGCGGCGAGCGCCTCGTGCCGGGCCGCCCCGGCACAGACCAGCGCCTGATGCACCGGTTCGGGACGATTGTAGACGACCGGTGCCCCGTCGAAGCCCGTGACGCGGCCTCCGGCCTCCGCCACGATCAGCTCGGCTGCGGCGATGTCCCAATCATGGCTGTTGCCGCCGGCGAAGGCGACGTCGACCAGCCCCTCCGCCAGGACGGCCAGCCGCAGGGCAAGGGAGGCCAGCCTCGGCACACGCTCGGCAAGCGGCGCGCTGCGGCTGAGCGCGTCGAAGAACGGCTTGGGAGCGGCGACGGGGCCGATGTCAGACAGGGGCCCGTCCGGGACCACCAGGCGGGTGCCGTTCTTGAATGCGCCGCCGCCACGCGTCGCCTCGTAGAGATCGCCCGTGGTCGGTCGGAACAGCACCCCCGCCAGCGGCCGTCCATCCTCGATCAGCGCCGCCGAGATCACCCATTCGCCGTTGCCGGCGAGAAAGCCGCGCGTGCCGTCGATGGGGTCCACGATCCAGACCTGCCGGCACGACAGCCGTGCGTCGCTGTCGGCCTCTTCCTCCGACAGCCAGCCGATGGCCGGCGAGACGTTGCGGAGTTGGCCCGCCAGATAGGCGTCGATGGCGAGATCCGCCTCGGTGACCGGCGAGGCGTCCGCCTTGGTGAAGACCTTCGCGCCGTCGCGGACGAAGCGCATGCCGATTTCCCCCGCCTCGCGGGCCGCGGCGACGAGCAGTCCCCGGGCTTCCTTGGCAGTCAATCCTCTGGCGTCAGGCACGGGCCGGTCCTTCCAAACCGTGGTGAGAGCGGCCGGGCGTTCGGACAGGCATTGGGGGGAGCCGGGCCGGACAGTCGGTGGATGCGGGGCGATGGAGAACCGTCGAGCCGCCGCCCCGACCATCCGGACAGGCTCCAGGAGCACGTCGGAGGGACCGCAAGCCCGCACGGTTTAGAAGACGGCCTGCTGCGGCGCAAGCAGCGCTTTCGAACGATATTAACAACCACTTGTTCACCCTGCCTCGCAAGCCCTTCCTAAGCATAGGAGGCAAAAGGGCTTTCCCGGACGGGCCGCAACCAAGGCTTAACCGCGATCCTTAAGCCGACGGGAGGAGGAGGCGCCGCACCTTGCCGCCATGACGGGGCCAGAGAGCTCCGCAGGGAGCAAGTCAAATGAGGCGTCACTCTGCGAGCCGCGTGCTCGCGGCCGCGCCGGACCGTGTCATACGGTCCGGCGCCTTGGCCATCCCCATTCGTTTCGAAGTCGACGACCCGCGCGCCGACGGCGGCAAGCGGCGCATCGAGATCCTGGACGACGCGGTGCTGATCGAGCGCAGCATTGCCGGGATGAGGATGCGTGTCGCCATCCCCTACCTGCTCTACGAGGGCGTCGCCGTCGCAGTCCGGCCGCTGGCCGCGGGCGGGGCGCGGGTCGCCGTGCGCCTGGCGCATGAGGACCGCGACCTCGACGTGGTGCTGTTCGAGGCGGACGACGATCGCGACGTGACGGCCGAATGGCAGTACTGGGCCAACCGCTTCGGCCTGCCGATGCTGGTGGCCGAGCGCGACGGCACGCTCTCCTCGCCCTTTCCTCGCCTCGGCGCCCTGACCGTCGGCCGGGTGCGGCAGCGCCGCATGCCCGCCAATCTCGCCAGGCGGCGGCCGCGCTTCCTGACGCGCCGACGCACGGGCAGGCTCGGCCCGGCGCCGAAGGTGCACCGCGAACGGGAGATCATCGCCCGGACCTGACGGCCAAGGGCGCCGCCGCTCAGAGCCCGCGCAGCAGACACTCCAGCGCCAGGCCGGCGAACAGCACCAGACCGGCGTTCCGGTTCGAGCGGAACAGCCTGAGGCAGCGCTCGCCGTCGTCGATGTCGAGCGCCACCACCTGCCCGGCCAGGTGCACCATGAAGCAGCCGAGGCCGAGGAAGGCGACGAGCGAAGCATCGGCCCTGGCGAAGGCCAGTGCCATCAGGACCACGGTGCCGGCATAGAGCAGCGCCACGCCGGCGCGGGTCCGGGCGCCGAACAGCCGTGCCGTCGATCGGACGCCGACGACGGCATCGTCATCCCGGTCCTGGCAGGCATAGATGGTGTCGTAGCCGATCACCCAGAGCACGGAACCGGCATAGAGCAGCCACGGCGCCGTGTTGAGATGGCCGTAGGCTGCGGCCCAGCCCATCAGCGCACCCCAGGAGAAAGCCAGTCCCAGCACCGCCTGCGGCCAGGAGGTCAGCCGCTTCATGAACGGATAGGCAGCGACGATCAGCAGCGAGGCGAGACCGAGCCAGATGGTGAAGGCGTTGAACTGCAGCAGCACGACGAAGCCCACCAGCCCCTGCAGCGCGAGCCAGGCAATGGCGGCGGCCAGGCCGACCTGCCCGGAGGGCAGCGGCCGCGAGCGGGTGCGCTCGACCAGGGCGTCGATATCGCGGTCGACGATATCGTTATAGGTGCAGCCGGCCCCGCGCATGGCAAAGGCGCCGACCAGGAACAGCGCCAGATGCCACAGATTGGGCGACATGTGGCCGAGTTGCAGCGCCGCCAGCGCCGCCGACCACCAGCACGGCCACATCAGCAGCCAGCCGCCGATCGGCCGGTCCGCCCGCGACAGCCTCAGGAACGGCCGCAGCGCTCCCGGCGCGTACCGGTCGACCCAGTTGCCGGCCGGCGCGTCGGCGACTCGCCCGTTCATGATTCGGCGCTATTGCAGGCGCAGCTCGACCGGCGGGCGGGGAATCGCCGGCTGGCCGCCGCCACCTCCGCCCTGCTGCTGAGGCTGCGGGCGCGGCGCCAAGCAGACCCGCTTACGCATCGTGAAGTTCTGGGCAAGCCCTTTCTTGGCCTGGGCGAGGGCCTCGTCCGGAATGCCGCAGAAATCCTTGTTCTGCTCCATGTACTTGAGAAACTTCTCGATATTGCTGATGTAGGCGTTCAGCGTGCTGCAGAACTGCTCGCGCGCGCCGGGCTGCTTGGCACGCTTGCCGATCGCCTGCAGCTTGGCGGCGATCGCCGCGCGCTGCTGGACGAGGGGAAGCATCTCCTTGTCGCAGAATTCATTGGCGCCCGCCGGAGCGCTAACGAAGAGCGCCGCTGTGAACATGGCGGCCGGAACGAAACGCAGCATTGGTGCTCCCACGCGATCTGACGGCAATTCGATATAGCGAACGGCACCGTCCCGCAACATCGCGGCGGCGGATTGACGACCTGTCGTCAGGGAGCGCCCCGTCGAATCCGGCGCCGGCCATTTGCGTTGGGACTGCAAGATCCATGCAGCCTGGGCCTGCACGGGCCGGGAGATCGGGGAGAATCGGCACGGGGCTCCCGAACCGCTGCGCGGCGTGATATCGGCGAGGCATGAGCCGCTATGACTTCGTCTCCGCCCGCCTCTTCGTCGACGCCGCCATGGCCGAAGGTGCCGGCTTGCCCCTGGACAGGGACCAGCAGAACTATCTGGGCAATGTGCTGCGGCTGCGCGGCGGCGAGAAACTGCTGGTGTTCAACGGCCGCGACGGCGAATTCGCCGCCGTGATCCGCGCCGAGGGCAAGCGCATGACGCTGCTGCTCGAAGAGCGGACGCGGCCGCAGACGCCGCAACCGAGCCTGCGCTGGCTGTTCGCGCCGCTCAAGCATGCCCGCCTCGACTATATGGTGCAGAAGGCGGTGGAGATGGGCGTCGGCTCGATCGAGCCGGTGATCACCCGCCGCACCCAGGTCTCCCGCGTCAACCTGGAACGCATGCGCGCCAACATGGTCGAGGCCGCGGAGCAGTGCGGCGTCATCGCCGTGCCCGGGATCGTGGCGGAGGCGCCGCTGCTGAAGCGGCTGGAGAGCTGGGATGCGGCGACGCGGCTGGTGTTCTGCGACGAGGACGCCCCGGTCGCCGATCCCCTCGCCGCACTCGCAGCCATGCCGCCCGGGCCGCTGGCGGTGCTGATCGGCCCCGAGGGCGGATTCGACGAGGCGGAGCGGTCCGCTCTGCTGCGCCTGCCGGCAGTGACGCGAATCGCGCTTGGACCGCGCATCCTGCGGGCCGACACGGCGGCGGTGGCGGCCCTGGCGCTCGTCCAGGCCGTCCGCGGCGACTGGCGGAGCGCATAAAAAAAAGCGGCCGGGACGAACCCGGCCGTTGCTTGGACAAAAGTCCAAAAGTCACCATCCAGAGGGGAACGTCGAAAACTCAGGTCGCCACCGGGAGGATGATGGCCCGCGCTCTCGACAATCCGAATATAGGGTCAGGCCCCCGCGTCGGCAATGTCATACCGCACATGTCCGCATTGCGTGCCGCGCATGGATGCAGATGCCTTTCAAATGTGCAGCGCATTCGCCTCAATTTCGATCCGGGCGCCACGAACGGCGTCAGAAGGCCCAGCGCTGCGCCTTGCCGACCAGGAAGTCACGGAACACCTGGATGCGGGCGAGATTCTTCATTTCCTCGGGATAGACGAAATAGGTGTCGAGCTGCGGCATCTCCGCATCGGTCAGGACCTGCACCAGGGCGCTGTCGCGTCCGACGAGATAGTCGGGCAGCACGGCCAAGCCGATGCCGCGTTCCACCGCCGTCTTCACACCACCGAGATTGTTGATCTCGAACACCGACTCGCGCGGGTCGCGGGCGTCGCGGCCGACCATGTTCAGCCAGTTGATCTCCTGAATGAAGGAACCGGCCGTGCCGCCGAAGGTGATGATGCGGTGACGGTCGATCTCCTCGATGCTCTTGGGCTGCCCGAAGCGCTTGATGTATTCCGGAGACGCATAGATGTGGAAGTGCACGGTGAACAGGCGACGCTGGATGAGATCGCCCTGCTCGGGCTGGCGCAGGCGCAACGCCACGTCGGCCTCGCGCATGCCGAGATCCAGCTCCTGCTCGGTCAGCAGCATCTTCAGGCGGATATCGGGGTAGAGGTCGAGGAACTCGCCGATGCGCGGCGTCAGCCAATAGGTGCCGAGGCCGACCGTGGTGGTGACGCGCAGCTCGCCGTTCGGGCGCTCGCGGCTGTCGGTCAGGGCGGTGCGGGCCGATTCCAGCTTCAGCATCACCTCCTGGGTGGTGCGGAACAGCATCTCACCCTGCTCGGTGAGAATGAGGCCCCGGGCGTGGCGGTGGAACAACGGGGTGCGGAGATCCCCCTCCAGCGAGGAGACCTGCCGGCTCACCGCCGACTGGGACAGGCCGAGGACATCGCCGGCATGGGTGAAGCTGCCCGCCTCCGCCGCCGCGTGAAAGACCTTCAGCTTGTCCCAATCCATGGTTCCCCCCCGGGACGCCCGCGAACGTCCCAATCCCGGCTTTGTAGATGACGAAAAAGTCGCGGGGAAGGCGCGATTTGGACCGGGCCCGCCTTTGCCTATTCCGCCGCTTCGCGCAGTTCCTCCTGCGCCGCGAGCCAGCGCTCGGCCTCCAGCGCCGCCATGCAGCCCAGACCCGCCGCCGTCACCGCCTGACGATAGACGTCGTCGGCGACGTCGCCCGCAGCATAGACGCCCGGCACCGCCGTCGCGGTCGTGCCCGGCGCGGTGACGATGTAGCCGCCATGTTTCATCGGCAGCTGTCCCTCGAACAGCTCGGAAGCCGGCTTGTGGCCGATGGCGACGAACAGGCCGTCGACCGCATGCTCGGAGAGGTCTCCGCTCAGGAGGTCTCGCAGCGCGACATGGGTGACGCCGAGCGGCGTCTCGGTGCCACGCACCTCGTCGACCGCCGCGTTCCAGATCACCTCGATCTTCGGGTTCTTGAACAGGCGATCCTGCAGGATCTTCTCGGCGCGGAAATGATCGCGCCGATGCACCACCGTGACCTTGGCGGCGATGTTGGCGAGGTAGAGTGCCTCCTCGACCGCCGTATTGCCGCCGCCGACCACCATCACCGTCCTGTTGCGGAAGAAGAAGCCGTCGCACGTGGCGCAGGCCGACACCCCGAAGCCGCGGAACTTCTGCTCGGAGGGCAGCTCCAGCCATTTGGCCTGGGCACCGGTGGCGATGATCAGGGCATCGCAGGTGTAGACGTCGCCGCTGTCGCCTTCCAGCCGGAACGGCCGGCGCGACAGGTCGGCCTTGACGATATGGTCGGACGCCATCTGCGTGCCGACATGCCCGGCCTGCTTGCGCATCTCTTCCATCAGCCAGGGGCCCTGGATGACCGAGGAGAAGCCGGGATAGTTCTCCACGTCCGTGGTGATGGTGAGCTGGCCACCGGGCTGCAGGCCCGAGATCAGCAGCGGCTGCAGGTTGGCGCGCGCCGCATAGATCGCCGCGGTATAGCCGGCAGGCCCGGAGCCGAGGATGACGAGCTTGGCGTGACGGACGGCCATGGCGAGGTTCCCGGTCAGCTTTTCGAAGGAGAACGCAGGCGCGACAGAATTTCGCGCGCAATCAGAGGGGTTGAATCTAGGGGGCGATAGGCAAGCTTTTCAAGATGGCCTGCGAACTTCGCCACAGCTCCGTATTGCCGGAGGGTCTCGACGAAGCGCGCCACCTTGGGATTGAGGCCGGCCGGCGAGAACACCATCACCGGTTTGCCGGTGGTGACCGCCTCGCTCAGCATATTGGCGCTGTCGGCGGTGACGACGATGCCGTCGGCCAGCGCCAGCATCTCCAGATAGGGGTTGGCGCCGTCGCCTTCCCACAGGAAGGACCGGTCCGCGGCAAGGGCCCTGCCAACGGCGGCGACGAGCGCGGGCGGCGTCCGACGCGAGGGCGTCACCATCAGGCCGGCCCCGCTCGCGGCCAGTTGCGCCAGATCGCCGCAGAAGGCCGCGATGTCCGCCTCGCCGAACGCCGCATGCTTGGAGGGACCGCCGAGCAGCACGGCGATGCGCGGCCGCGGCAAGGCCTGGAGCTGCGGCCGCGCCCCGGCTCGCGCCGCGGCCAGCTTCTGCGCCGTCACCCCGTGCGGCGAGGTCGGCGTCGCCAGCACGTTGGCGCCGCGCAGCCGGTCATGCTCGGGCACCCAGATGAAATCGGCCGTTCCCGGCCCCGTGCGCGGGTCCTTCAGGAACACGGTGAAGGTCGCGGGCGAACGCCGGCGAACCGCACGCAGATAGGGCACCGCCCGCCTCCCCGAGGCGATGACGATGTCGGGCCAGGGCGGGGCCAGCGGCGTACTGTCGCGCGGGTCGGGCGGGCCCCAGGGCATGGTCCAGACGAAGGGCGCGCGTGGCCGCACGACGCGCTCCTCGATCGTGCCGCCGGCCTCCGCGACGACAGCCTCCGCGACGCCGCGGCACTGCACGGCGTCGCCCGGCTTTCCATCGGTGAGGGTCCAGATCAGGGGCATGGCCGGCTTCGCATGAGCCCAAGATCTCGGCTGCCACGGCGGCGGATGCAAGGGGGTGGAGGGCTGGATCGCACCATGCCACGGCCATGACGTTGCGACCGACCCACGAACCCGAGTCATTCTGGCAGAGACCACAGCATCCCGTGTCATGCTACCGTCATCCCGTGCCACAATCCGTGTATTTCTCGCCACACATCAGGACGAGGCATCAACCATACGTCGGGAGAATCCTCTTTTTGGACACATTTGCTCGTCAGGGAGACCGTCAAGGTTAACAGAAACGAGGCTATACGCATGGCGGCCGGCACAAGACTCGCAAGACAATTGCGGACAATTTTCCTCTCCGCACCTCTCGCAGTCTCTGCGCTTCCCGCCTCGGCGGCCGACGTCGGCATCGCCTCGTTCTACGGCAAGGGACATGCCGGCAAGCGCACCGCCAGCGGCCAGCGTTTCAACATGAACGCCTTGACCGCGGCACACCGCACCCTGCCCTTCGGCACCCGCGTGCGGGTGACCAATCTCAGGAACGGCAAGCGCGTCGTCGTCCAGATCGCCGACCGTGGTCCGTTCTCGCGCGGGCGCATCATCGATGTCTCCTACGGCGCGGCTCAATCGCTCGGCTTCGTCCGTTCCGGCGTGACCAAGGTGCGGCTGGAGCAGCTCTAGCCCGGCCAGCGTTCCGCACCGCCTCCGTCATCGCGAACCGGGGACGGCTCCCACCGAGCATCGCCGGCGGACCGTCTTCGCGCAATCACGCAAAACTCATAAAAATCAAATATACATCCCCGAATCCGCGGCATTCGCGCATCCGGCAACGATTTCTATTGCAGTATTTCAAGAATAAATTCTTATAATTACTTGATTACATTCCAATAATTTCTATCTTGAATTGAAATTTATAGTCGTTTCTGACATTTTGTCGCCATACTTCACCGTCATCTGACACTCCTCCCCAACAATTGTGAGATAGACCGAATGACGTCTTTGACGACGACTGTGAAGCTCTGTGCCGTTGCCATCACGCTGACGGCCTCGTCAGCGCCAACGCTTGCCGAAACGATCGGCACCGCATCCTATTACGGCAAAGGATTTCACGGGCGGCGTTCCGCCGATGGCGAGCGGTTCAACATGAACGCCATGACCACCGCTCATCGCAGCCTGCCTTTCGGCACCAAGCTGCACGTCACCAACCTGCGCAACGGCCGGTCCGTCGTGGTCCGCGTGTCGGACCGCGGCCCCTTCGTGCGCGGCCGCGTCCTCGACCTGTCCTACGGCGCCGCCCGGGCCCTGGACTTCGTGCGCAACGGCACGGCCAAGGTCAAGATCGAGCGGCTGTGACATTGCGGCGGAGGACGGAAGGCCGTCCTCCGCCCGCCGGACAGGCATGCCATACGGCCCAATTGTATTGTGACTGCCCTTGTGTCTATGGTCCGCGCCTCTTTGCAGGACTGTCTCCATGGCTCGTGACGTGACCGATGCAGCGCCCGTTTCCTCGCGCGACGAACTCGTCGCCTGGATCGAGAAGGGCATCAAACCGAAATCGGCCTTCCGGATCGGCACCGAGCACGAGAAATTTCCGTTCCGTGCCCGGACCCATGCGCCCGTGCCCTATGAGGGTGGGGACGGCATCCGGGCGCTGCTGGAAGGCATGCGGCACATGCTCGGCTGGGAGCCGATCATGGAAGGCGAGAACATCATCGGCATGCTGGACGTGACCGGCGGCGGCGCGATCTCGCTGGAGCCGGGCGGCCAGTTCGAGCTCTCCGGCGCGCCGCTCGTCTCGATTCACGAGACCTGTTCGGAGATCCATGCGCACCTGGCGCAGGTGCACGAGATCGGCGAGCCCCTCGGCATCCGCTTCCTGGCGCTGGGCATGTCGCCGGTGTGGACCCGCGAGCAGACGCCGGTCATGCCCAAGCGCCGCTACAAGATCATGACCCGCTACATGCCGCAGGTCGGCGTCATGGGCCTGGACATGATGTACCGGACCTCGACCGTGCAGGTGAACCTCGACTTCGCCTCGGAAGCCGACATGGTCAAGAAGCTGCGGGTCTCGCTCGCGCTGCAGCCGATCGCCACGGCGCTGTTCGCCAACTCGCCCTTCCTGCACGGCAGGCCCAACGGCTTCCTGTCGCTGCGCTCGGAAGTGTGGCGCCACACCGACCTCGACCGCACCGGCATGCTGCCCTTCGCCTTCGAGGACGGCATGGGCTTCGAGCGCTATGTCGACTGGGCCCTCGACGTGCCGCTCTATTTCGTCAAGCGCGGCGACACCTATCACGACGTCGCCGGCGCCTCCTTCCGCGACCTGCTGGCCGGCAAATTGCCGCAGCTGCCCGGCGAGCGGGCCACCATCTCGGACTGGGCCAATCATCTCGGCACGCTGTTTCCCGAAGTGCGCCTGAAGCGCTATCTGGAGATGCGCGGCGCCGATGCCGGCCCCACCGGACGGCTGGCGGCGCTCTCGGCATTCTGGGTCGGGCTGCTCTACGACCAGACCGCTCTCGACGCGGCCTGGGATCTGGTCAAGGACTGGAGCGAGGGCGAGCGCCAGGCGCTGCGCGACAGCGTGTCGCGCCAGGCTCTGCACACGCCGTTCCGCCTGGGCACGGTGCGCGACATCGCCCGCGAGAGCCTCAGGATCGCCCGAGCCGGCCTCGAGGCGCGCAACATCGTCGACTGGCAGGGCCGGACGGAAGCCGTCTTCCTCGACGGGCTCGACGCGGTCGCGGACAGCGGCGTGACGGCAGCCGAAGCGATGCTGGCCAAGTTCCACCGCAGCTGGGACGGCGATATCGATCGGATCTTCGAGGAACACGCCTACTGATGGCCTCGCATCAACGAATGCGATGCCATCCATCGGCATCCCTCGTTTGACGCGATTTCCCGGCGGCGGGATAAGAAACCATGGCCGAAGCACCGGCATTGCCTGCCGCCCCCCCTCACGCCCCCCGGACCAGGGATGCGTTCAGCCCCTACGACTACGGGCTCTACGCGGCCATCGTGTTCTTGTGGGGCACGTCCTGGATCTCGCTGCACATGCAGCTCGGCGTGGTGGCGCCGGAAGTCTCGCTGGTCTGGCGCTTCGGGCTTTCGGCCCTGATCATGCTGGGCTGGGCGACACTGGTCGGTGAGCGGCTGCGCTTCGGCCTGGGCGAGCACCTGCGTTTCGCAGTGCTGGGCCTGACGATCTTCTCCAGCAATTTCCTGCAGTTCTACTATGCCGGCCTGTCGACGCCGTCAGGCCTGCTCGCCGTGGTGTTCTCGCTGGCCTCGGTGTTCAACATCCTGCTCGGAGCGGTGTTCTTCGGCAACCGGCCGAGCGGGCGCGTGCTCCTGGCCGCCGTGCTCGGCGTCCTCGGCGTCGCCGCCATGTTCGCGCCGCAGCTCGCCGGCGCCGATGTCAGCGGCCCGGCCCTGCGCGGGCTGCTGCTGGGCATCAGCGGCACGATGATGTTCTGTCTCGGCAATGTGATGTCGGTGTCGTGCCAGCGCCGCGGGCTCCCGGTGAGCTCGACCACGACCTGGGGCATGGCCTACGGCACACTGTTCCTGGCCCTGTTCAGCCTGCTGCGCCAACAGCCCTTCATCGTCGAGCCGACACTGCGCTATGTCGGAGCCCTCGTCTGGTCGGCGGTCTTCTCCTCCGTCTTCGCCTTCGCCGCCTACATGACCCTGCTCGGACGCATCGGTGCCGACCGGACCGGCTATTCCACCGTAATGTATCCGGTGGTGGCGCTGGCGATCTCGACCGTGTTCGAAGGCTATGCCTGGACCTGGCCGGCGATCTGCGGCCTCGTCCTGGTGATTATCGGCAATCTGCTGATGCTGACGCGCGGCCGCCGGGCTGCATGAGGACGATGACGTACGGTTCTACCGCACCCATGGGCTGAAGCGGCGGTCAACGCCGCGCATTTTTTATTGAACAGGACTTAACAGCGGCGCTTTAAGTCTATACTTCCTGCTCCAGGACCGTTGTGGTGCCACGCGCAGGATATAATGATGGCCACCCCCCTTCATGGCGCAGAGCACACCATCGCAATCGGCGAAGAGGCACTGGGATCGATCAAACGCTACGGCACCTCTGCGGCGCCGCCGGCCTATGAGATCTGGTTCACCCATGTCGCCGGCTACAATCCGGCATTGAGTCACGCCGTAGACACCTGCCTGCGACAGAGCGGCACCATCACCGACGGGGAGCTCGATGCGATTCATGCGCAATACCTGTCGCCGCTGCGGCTGACCGACCAGGTCGACCGGGCCGGCGCCAGCCTGGGCGAGGAGATCGACGAGCTCGTCGCCCTGCTCGAGACCGCCTTCGGCACGGCCGACGGTTTCGGCAAGGCGCTCAGCGGGGCGATTCGCCAGCTCGCAGCCGGCCCGGGCACCCGCGAGGATGTCCGCAGCCTGCTCGAAGGCGTGGTCCATGCCATCCAGGGCATGCAGCAATCGAACCGGCTGATGCAGGAGAAGCTCGCCGCCTCGCGCCAGAAGGTCGGCTCGCTGCAGGCCCTGCTGTCCGCGGCCCGGGCCGAGAGCCTGACCGACCCGCTCACGTCGCTGGCCAACCGCAAGGCTCTCGACAGTTGCCTCGAGCGACTGCTGCCGCCGGCGGCGCCGCAGGGCGAGCCCTTCTCGCTGCTCCTAGTCGACATCGACCATTTCAAGCGCATCAACGACAATTACGGCCATCCGATGGGCGACCAGGTGCTGCGCCTGGTGGCGCTGGCGATCCGCCAGAGCCTAAGGGACGGCGATCTTCCCGCCCGCTACGGCGGCGAGGAATTCGCTGTCGTCCTGCCCGGCCTCCAGCTGGCCGAGGCACGCGTCATCGCCGAGCGCATCCGCAACGCCGTGATGTCCCGGGAAATGGTGAAGCGCTCGACCGGCGAGACCCTCGGCCGGCTCACGGTTTCGATCGGCGCCGCCACCTGGACGACCGGCGATGCGGCGGCCCTGATCGAGCGGGCCGACGCCTGCCTCTATGCGGCCAAGCGCAACGGCCGCAACCGCGTCGTCGACGAAACCGAGGAAGCGCTGCTGCAGGACATCGCGGCGGCCTGACCGAGCAAGCCACAGCGCCCGGCCGGTGTTCGGCGGGCGACGGCCATGCCTCAGCCGAGGCCGGCCAAGGTGTCGCGGGTCGGGCCGCGGCCGACCGCCAGAGAGGCCGCGCCGAGGAGGCCGGCGAGTCGACGCGCCAGGGCTTCGGGCGCCGCGGTCCGCAAGCGTCCCTCCTGCACGAACTCCACCGCGTCGCCGAGCTGGTCGAGGCAGGTCACGGCCAGGCGCAGCGAGACGGCGAGGCCGCCGGCATCGGCGAGATCGGCGGAGAGGGCCTGCCGCAGCACGTCGACGTCGAGCGCGGCATAGCGCAGCCGGCCCTGCCAGGGATTGGGGACGTTGGTCGCGTCCGGCCAGGGAGCATCGGCCCGCTCATGCGCCAGCGGGCCGGCGCCGTGGCGCGTGACATAGGCCCGCGTGACATAGGTCAGATCGAGCCCGTCGAGGCCCGCGTCGCGCGCCAGAGCGACGGCGTTGCGCACCCCGGTGTTGGAGCGGGTGACGAAGGGAAAGGCGCCCCGGTGCTGGTCCAGCATCAGCCCCTGCGCGCCCTCGAAGACGAGGGGAGCGGCAAGCATGCCGATACCGTCGAGGCGGACGGCATCGAGCAGGGCGGCGCAATCCTCCAGCCAGTGATCGAGGATGCGCTCGTCCGCCAGCAGCGCTGCGTCCTCGGCCAAGGCATGCAGGCCGAGGGCGGCGAGGCGCAGGGGCACCCACTGGCTCCGGACGGCGGCGAGGCGGTCGCGCAGCCCGGGACGAGCGAGATCGCCGACCGTGGTACGGAACGCCGCATGCCGGCAGCGCTCCAGCGTCTCGCCGAAGCCGAGGCCGCAAGAGCCGTGACGCTGCGCCCCCCGCGCCTGTTCGGCCATCTGGTTCAGCATCATGTCGAAGGGTGTCGTCACCGGCGCGGCCGGGTCGATGGCGATCCGCGGCCGGACGCCGAGCGCAGCGAGCTCGGCCACTTCCTCGCGCAACAGGATCGGGTTGGCGACGAAGAAACGGGACAGGAAGGTGCCGGCGCCCGCCAGCGCACCACTGCCGACATGATGGAAGACGTGGCGCCGCCCGTCGGGAGCGACTACGGTATGGCCGGCCTGCGCACCGCCGTTGAAGCGGACGACGGTGGCGTCGGAACCGAACGGCGCCGCCAGCGCGTCGGTGACGAGGCCCTTGCCGTCGTCACCGTAGCCGGCGCCGATGACCACGCGGGCGATCCTTCGCATTGTGGCCTACCGGCCGTACCAGGCGGCGAGGTGCCGCATCGGCCGCAGCCCTTGTACCGCCTTGGCGACAGTCTCGGCGGTCGAGCCCGACCAGGTGCCCGCAACCGCGCCCCAGTCGGCCCCCTCGGCCACCTGGATGGCCGAGACGATCACTTCGGCGATCCGGGTGTGGTCGTCGCAGCGGATGACACGCTCGCCGAGGAGGGGCTGCCAGGTGGCGAGCACCCGACTCAGGTCCGACCGGGCGTAGCCGACATTGGTGAGCAGCACATGGAACACTTCGTAGTTCTGCCGAGCCATCGCCAGCAGATCGGGCGAGTCCAGTCCTTGCCGGACCTGATCGCCGAAGACGCGCTGGATATTGGCGGGGCTGATGCCGCCCAGGATCGGCTCGTCGCCGATGGTGAAGAGATAGCCCTTCTTGCCGCGCTTGCCGAAACAGTCGATGCGCGTGCGGGTGGCGGCAAAGTACCAGGGCAGGTGGTAGCTCTCGCCGCCATTGCCGCCACCGCCGCCCTCGATCCAAAGATCCTGGAGCTGTTCGGCCAGGCGGATGTCGGCCTCGAACTGGGGCGCCTGAAGCGGCGCGCTGTCGCATTCGGCATCCCCCACCGCCATCACCATCAGATGCGGATCGGTGACGGGCTTGCGGGCCAGGATCTCGCGCATGGTGGTGTCGAGACCGAAGCGGATCATCACCTCGGCGATCCGGCCCATCGAGCCGGTGACGTCGCTGGCCAGGATGATGGCGGTCGATGCCGGGTTCTCGAGGCTGTCGCAGGATTCGCGAAAGGCGATCCGCGCGGGGTCGAAGTCGGGCTTCATGCCGCGGGCGGCGAAGATCTCCGCGGCGGTCCGGCCCGCGGTGTGGCGGGCAGCGTAGCCTGCCCAGGATTTGGCGTCCCAGCGTCCGTGTCCCATGGCCGTCATCCCTCATCGCGTTTTGACGGCTCCTTCCATGCCACGCTAATTTGTAAATTGCAATTTGCGTATTACATTTTTTGAGCAATGGTGTGGCATGACCGAAATCCGGCCGATTCTGACCGTCGACGTCGCGCTGTTCACCGTCCGCGACGCCAGCCTGTGCGTGGCGCTGCAGCGACGCGACCGCGAGCCGTTCCGGGGCCGGGCTGCCCTGATCGGCGGCTATGTCCATGTCGACGAGGACGCCGATACGCTGGCGACGGCACGACGCGTGCTGCGCGACAAGGCCGGCCTGTCCGGCCTGTTCCTGGAGCAGTTGGCGACGTTTTCCGGCCCGGAGCGCGATCCGCGCGGCTGGTCGGCCTCGGTGGCCTATTACGCGCTGGTGCCGGAGGATCGGCTCGGCCCGGTGCTGGAGCGGGGGACCGACCTCGTCCCGGTCGAGGCGGCGACCGCCCTGCCCTTCGACCACGAGCGGATCGTCGCGGCCGGCGCGCGCCGGCTGCGCACCAAGGGCGCCTGGTCGTCCCTGCCTGCCTTCCTGCTGCCGCCGAGCTTCACCTTGCCGCAGCTGCGCGAAATCTACGAGACGGTGCTGGGTGCGCCGCTGAACGATAGCGCCTTCCGCCGCAAGATCGAGGAATTGCAGGTGATCGAGCCCGTGCCGGGTGCCTTCAGCAAGGCCAGCGCCCGCCCGGCCCGCATGTACCGCCTGCGCCGGGCGGCGCTCCAGGAGTTCGACCGGATGTTGTGAGGCCGCCCGCGGATCCGCCGAGGGATCGTCCCCGCGGCGTCAGCCGGCCTCGTGCCTATGCTCCCCGGCAGAAGGCGCGCCCGACCGCGGCGAACAGCTCCAGGTCCTGCCGGGCGTCGTCGAGCGTCGTCTTCGGCCGGCTGCCGGCGGCGACGCAGTCGTGGAAGGCGTCGAGCTCGATGCGGAACGGGTCCTCGTAGCTCGGCCCGACGATCTCGGTGCGCGTGTCCGTGTCGGTCGAAGTCGTGACCTCCAGCCGCGTCGGCAGGTTGCGCACATAGGGCGTGTCGTAGTTGACGCGGAAGCGCTGGCGGTCGGTCAGCACCTCGATGCCGGCGTCGAAGCGCGCGACATTGTCGATCACCGCCTCGTAGACCGCGGTGAAATGCTCGTAGTCGAACAGTGCAACGATGCGTTCCCCCTTGTGCTGCACGGCAGCACGCACCGCCTGCGGCATGCCGAACAATTCGCGCATGGCCGAGAAGCTGTGGGAGGAGAGGCCCGTCAGCACCTGGTAGGCCCGGACCTCGTCCGGCGTCGCCCTCTCCCCGATCACCGAGCGCAGCAGCCGGTCGGTCTCGGCGCGTCCCTCCTCGATCACGGCGCGTGGCACGTCCCTGGGATAGAACACCGGCCGGGTCTGGCGGATGAAGAACGGCCCCTCGCAGATCAGGTCGCGGATGCGGGCATGAATGACCTCGCCGGCCGATGGCAGGCGGCGTTGCAATTCGAGGAAGGGCCGGGAGAAGCGGCGCATATAGCCGACGAAGATCGTCGCGGGATAGGCGGCTGCCCGCGGCAGGATCGGCGCGATCTCGTCCAGCGTCAGGCAGACCGGCTTCTCGATGAAGATGTGCTTGCCGGCATCCATCGCCTGGGACAGCAGCCGCGCATGCAGGTGGTCCGGCGTCAGGATGAACACGGCGTCGAGTTCGGCGTCCGCCAGCAGGGCATCCACGTCGTAATAGGTGCGCGGCACGTTGTAGCGCGCCGCGACATGGGCGACGAGCGAAGGCGAGACGTCCATCACCGCGGCGATCTCGAAGCGCCCGTCGTCCGCCAGCAGCGGCAGGTGCATCAGCTGCGCCACTTCGCCAAGCCCGATCAGGCCGACCCGGATTCTCATGCTCGCTCCCCTGGAATGGGCTGGAAGACGCGGCCCATCGGACCGATAGTGCCTCGACAGATTCTTTAAATCAACACACTGGATTTATGCAATCGTGAAGGATCCCGGCCTCGGCAAGAACCACGGCTTCACCAAGAGGCTCAACCGGCAGACGGTCCTCGGCCTGCTGCGGCGAGATCCTTCGCTCAGCCGCGCCGAGATCGCGCGCCTGGTCCAGTTGAGCCCGCAGGCCGTCTCCAACATCATCCAGGATCTGTGGGACTGCGGGCTCGTCGTCCCCGCCGGCAAGGTGTATGGCGGCAAAGGCCAGCCGCCGACCAATTACCGCATCGCCGCCGATTGCGGCTTCGGCATCGGCCTGCATCTCGACCGCACCTTCGTGCGCGCCGCGCTGATCGACTTCGCCTATGCCGAGCGCGCCGAGATCCGCGAGCCCCTGGCCGATCTGACGGCGGATGGCGGACCGCGGGCGCTGTGCCGGATGGTCGACGGCCTCATCGCCGCCGCCGGCGTCGATCGCCGGCGCGTATGGGGCATCGGCATCGCCTCGCCCCGGCTGCGCGGCGAGGATGAGCTCGACACGCCCGTGCTCGAAGGCGCGTTCTGGAGCTCGGTGCATGGCACCGGGCTCGACCGCCGGCTCGCCGACGACACCGGCCTGCCGGTCATCGTCGAGAACGACGCCAATGCCGGTGCCCTCGGCGAGCTGACCTTCGGCCGCGGCGCCGGCCTGCAACATTTCTGCTACCTCTTCCTCGGCCACGGCCTCGGTGGCGGCCTGGTGCAGAGCGGCGCGATTTACCGCGGCGGCTCGGCCAATGCCGGCGAGGTCGGCCGCATCCTGGTGCGGCGCGGCGGCGAGGCGGTCTATCTGGAAGCGATCCTGTCGATCGAAGGGCTGCTGGCGCGCATCGCGCCGGGCGAAGAAGCCGCCAGGGATCTCGACCTCCGCCTGCCCGGGCTGATCGAGCGCGATCCCACGGGCGCGCAGGCCTGGATCGCCGAGGCGGCGGAGGAACTGCGCTGGCTGGTCGCCACGCTGGAGAACACGCTCGACCCCGAAACCATCCTGATCGGCTCCAGCCTGCCGGCCCGGATGCTGGAGCGCCTGGTGGCGCAGGCCCAGCCGCTGTACCACACCATTGCCCTGCGCCGCGACCGCCGCATTCCGCGCCTGCAGACCGGCCTGGTCGATGCCGACGTCATCGCCCTCGGCGCCGCGACCACGCCGCTCCTGGCTGCGCTCGATCCCGACCCCGCCGCGACCTGGACCATTCGCGGCAGGCTCCCGGACCTCTACGCACCCGCCGATCCGGACCGGCTCACCCCTTGATCGCGCCGGCGGTCAGGCCGGTGACGATCCGGCGCTGGAACACCAGGACGAGGCCGATCAGCGGCAGCGTCACGATGATCGAGGCGGCCATGATCGGGCCGAACGGATATTCGTAGCGGCTGTTGCCCGAGATCAGGCCGATCGCCACCGGCACGGTGCGGTTCTCGTCGGTGAGGATGAAGGTCAGCGCGAACAGGAACTCGTTCCACGCCAGGATGAAGGCGAGCAGACCGGTGCTGGCCAGCGCCGGCCCCATCAGCGGCAGCAGCACCCGCGTCAGGATGCGCCAGTGCGAACAGCCGTCCATGATCGCCGCCTCCTCCAGCTCGCGCGGGAATTCGCGCATGAAGCTGGTCAGCACCCAGACCGTGAACGGCACGGTGAAGATGAGATAGGCCAGGACCAGGGAGCCGATGCGGTTGTAGAGCCCGAGCCAGCCCACCAGCTCGAACATGCCGGACATCACCGCGATCTGCGGGAAGATCGACACCATCAGGATCGCCATCAGCACCGCGCCGCGGCCGGCGAAGCTCAGGCGCCCCAGCGCATAGGCGGCCATCACCGCCAGCGCCAGCGAGATCGCCGTGGTCGAGCCGGCGACGATCAGGGAGTTCACGATGCTGCCGACGAAGACCGGGTCGGCCAGCAGCGCCTTGTAGTGGACGAGGTCGAAGCTCGGGACGAGGCTCGGGCTGAACAGCGCCGTGCCCGACCGGAAGGAGGAGACGAAGGCCCAGTAGTAGGGAAACAGCGTGTAGGCGAGCACGAGCAGGCTTGCCGCCGCCATGCCGGCCGCCTTCGCCCGCCGGCGCCAGCGATGGAAGCCCGGCGAACGGCGACGGCGGACGGGTCTCGGCGCGGCATGGCTCATCGCTTCACCTCGTGGTGGCCCGGTCCAGCCGCACCGCGCCGATGATCAGGATCGCGACAAGGCCGATGACGAAGAAGACGAAGGTGGACGCGGCCGAGCCGGCTCCCAGCGCCTGGAAGGAGATCAGCTGGTTGCGCGCATAGATCGACACCGTCATCGTCCGCTCGCCATTGCCGGCAAGGACGTAACTGAGGTCGAACATGCGCATGGCGTCGAGGGCCCGGAACAGCACGGCGACGCCGATCGCCGGCCGCAGCATCGGCAGCGTCAGCGACCAGAAGCGCTTCCACCAGGGCACGCCGTCGACATAGGCCGCCTCCATCATCTCCGAGGGGATGGTCTGCAGGCCGGCCAGGATCAGCAGCACCATGAACGGGGTGGTGATCCAGACGTCGACGAAGATGATGACGCCCATCGCCAGCGACGGATCGGCGGTCCAGGCCAGGCCCTTGTCGAGGAGGCCGACGCCGACCAGCAGCTTGTTGATGACGCCGAACTGGTCATGCAGCATCCATTCCCAGATCTTGGCCGAGACCACGACCGGAATCGACCAGGGGATCAGGATCGCAGCCCGCAGCACGCCGCGCCCCGGCAAAGCCTCGTTGAGCAGCAGCGCGACGCCGAGGCCGAGCACCGTCTCGACCGCCACCGACACCACGGTGAAGACGAGGGTGTTGCCGACCGCCCGCCACCATTGCCGGTCCCCGGCAATGGCGACGAAGTTCTCCAGGCCGACGAAGCCGTAGAGCGTCGGATCGTCGAGCTGGGCGTCGGTGACGGAGAAGAACAGCGTGCGCGCCAGCGGCCAAAGCGCGACCAGGACGAGCGCGGCGAGCGCCGGCGCCAGGAAGAGCCAGGCGGCCCGCCTCTCGCGCACGGCGAGCCGCCTCTTCACGGGCGTGCCTCCCGCTCGATCCGGCGCCCGGCCCGATCGAACAGGAAGAGGGCGTCCGGCCGCCAGGCGAGGCCCACCCGGCCGGCGCGCTCCAGGCGCGGCTGCGCCCCTGCCAGACGCGCCGTCCAGACGATGTCCTCGGCAATCCGGACATGGGCGAGACATTCGTGCCCGAGATCCTCGATGCGCGTCACCTCGCCGGTCATCAGCCCCGGCTCGCCGGCATCGGCGATCGCCAGCGCCTCGGGCCGGATGCCGATCGAGGCCGGCGCGGCCGCCGCGGCACCGACGGTCACGTCGAGCGAGGCGGGACCGGTCAGGCGCCAGCCCGGAGCGGCCGCCGCGGCGGCGACCGGGGCGAAGTTCATCCGCGGCGAGCCGATGAAGCCGGCGACGAACCGGTTGACCGGCTTCAGGTACAGGTCCTTCGGCGAGCCGACCTGCTCGATGCGGCCCTCGTTCAGCACCACGATCCGGTCGGCCAGGGTCATGGCCTCGACCTGGTCGTGGGTGACGTAGATCATCGTGGTCCCGAGCTCGTCATGCAGCCGGGCGATCTCGACCCGCATCTCGGCGCGCAGGTCGGTGTCGAGGTTGGAAAGCGGCTCGTCGAACAGGAACACGTCGGGCTGGCGCACCAGCGCCCGGCCGATGGCGACGCGCTGGCGCTGGCCGCCGGAGAGCTCGCGCGGCTTGCGCTCGAGCAGGTGGCCGATCCTGAGCATGGCGGCGACGCGCTCGACCTTCTCGCGGATCGCCGCCCGGCCCAGGCCCGCCGTCTCCAGCGCGAAGCCGATGTTGCGCGCCACGTTCATGTGCGGATAGAGCGCGTAGGACTGGAACACGATGGCGATGCCGCGCTCGGAGGCCGGCACCTCCGTCATCTCCTCGCCGCCGATGCGGATCTCGCCGGAAGTCACCGGCACCAGGCCGGCGACGAGGCGCAGCAGCGTGGACTTGCCGCAGCCGGACGGGCCGACGAAGACCACGAACTCGCCGTCGGCGATGGCGAGGTCGACGTCGCGGATCACGCCGACATGGCCGAAACTCTTGCACACGGCTGTCAGGCTGACCGAGGCCATGTCTCACTCCGTCCCGTGATGCCCGGCGCGATCGCCGATGTCCGACCGCCCGGCATGCAGCGCCGCCGCGCCGACCACGCCGGCGGCCGTGCCGAGCGCGCTCGCCAGCAGCGGCAGGCCGCGGCAGCTCTCGGCCCAGATGAAGGGCGGCGTCGCGGCGCGCAGGCCCTCGAAGAAGCCGGCCGCGGTTCCCAGGCCGCCGCCGACGACGATGCCGTGCGGGTCGAGCATATTGACCATCTGGCCGACATAGCTGGCCAGGGCGGTCGTCGCCTGGTCGAGCAGCAGCGCTCCTTCGGCGCCGGCCCTGCCCTCGACGATGTCGCGGGCGCTAGCGGTGCGGCCGGTGCGCGCGGCGTAGGTGCGCGACAGGCCGAGGCCGGAGGCGAACTCCTCCAGGGTGAAGTCCGTCCGGCCGCCCGGCGTCACCGCCACGAGGTCCATGGAGGCGAAATGGATGGCAAAGCCGTTGGCGCCGCGATGGATGCGGCCGTCTGCGCACAGGGCATAGCTGAGGCCGCTGCCGACCGAGACGAACACGAAGCTCGGCAGGTCGCGGCCATGGCCGAAGCGCTGCTCGGCCAGCGCCGCGAGCCGCACGTCGCTGTCGACCGCCACGGCCCCGAAATCCGCCAGCTCGCGTCGCGGATCGTGCCCGCTCCAGTCGGCCAGCCAGGTGCTGGCGATCGAGCCGTCGAGCCGCACCAGTTCGGGCAGGCCGAGGCCGAGGCCCTCCGGCTCCAGCCCCTCGCCGCGCCCGCGCTCGCGCACGGTCGCCGCCGCCCGGCGGATGGCCTCGATGATGGCCGGCGCTCCGGTCCCGCGCGGCGTCGGCAGGTCGCAGCGATGCAGGATGCCGCCGCCGGCAAGCTCGACCAGCGCCGCCGCGATCTTGGTGCCGCCGACATCGACGCCGAGCGCGGTCCGCATCAGCGCGGCCCGCCGCCGGCCGCGGCGCGGTCGGCCAGGATTTCGGGGTTGCGGCAGAGATTCACCACGCTCGCCGGCCATTGCGGGTCATAGCCCCGCGCCGCGGTGATGCGCTGGAAGGCGAGCCGCTTGCCCTCGCCCCAGACCAGCAGCACCGCAGCCTTCGACTGCGCCGCGATGGTGCCGACGCCGACGGTGACGCCGAAGCCCGGCACCTCGTCCAGCCCGGCGAAGTCGGGAAAGGTCTTCAGGTTGTCGCGCCGGGTCTCCTCGGCGAGAGGCACGATGCGCGAACGGGTCCCGGCTTCGGTCCCCGCAGGGTTGAAGGCGACATGGCCGTCGCTGGCGCCCGAGGCCAGGATGAACACGTCGATACCGCCCGCCGCCTCGATACGGCCGTCATAGGCGCCGGGATCGGCCGGATCGGGAAACCAGAGCTGCGCGGCCGGGATGCGCCAGGCCTGCGGCAGCCCGGCATTGAGGACGGCGAGGATCTCCTCGCGTCCGAACCGCCGGCAGCTGAAATGCGCGTCGGCGTCGACATGATCGAGCCAGCCGCCGCGGTGGACGAGATAGTCGTCCATCATGACGATGACGACGTGGCTGATATCCTGCGGCGTCGCCGCCAGCGCCGCGGCCATGGCCTGGTACACCGGGCGGGGGGTGCGCCCGCCCGGACAGCCCAGCAAATAGCGCCGCCCCTCGGTCCGCGCCGCCGCGATGCCGGCGAGCAGGCGCCGGGCCAGGGCCGCGCCGAGCGCCTCGGGGTCATCGAAGACACGGACGGGAGCGGTGGTCATGCGAGGGCCTCCGGGCCGGCGAGAAGGGTTTCCAGGAACAGGCGGTTGCGCCGCGCCAGCGCCTCCGGCGCCTCGGCCGCCGGGTCGGCGCTCGGATCCTGCTCGACGACGCAGGGGCCGTCATAGCCGCGCCCGCGCATCAGCCGCACCACGGCGGCAATGTCGACCGCGCCGTCCGGCAGCGGCGCCATCACCCCGGCCGCAAAGGATTCGTTCGGCCCGAGCTCCCCGGCGAGGACGCGGGCCCGGACGGCAGGGTCGACATTCTTCAGGTGGATGTAGCCGACCCGGTCCCAGACCTTGCCGAGATAGGCGAGCACGTCCTGGTCCCAGAAGGCGTGATGCCCGGTGTCGAAGCACAGCTTCACCTGGGTCTCCGACAGGAGGCGGTCGATCTGCGCCTCCCGCTCGACGCATGTGCCGACATGGGGATGGACGGTCAGCGCCACGCCGTACCGGTCGCGCAGATGCGCGTCGGCACGACGGACATGCTCGATCATGGTGCGCCAGCCGCCGGCATCGACGACGCCGGGCGCAGCGGCCGGGTACCATTCGCTCTCGTCCATCAGCGCCAGGTGCGGCGCGCCGAGGCCGGCGAGGATCGGCCCGAGCGCATCGAGCGCCTGCTGCAGCACCGGCCAGGATCCGGGCTCGGCCAGCACGTGCACATGGGCTGCGCCGGCCAGGACGAGGCCGCGGCGGGCGAGCGCGTCCTCCAGGGCGGCGACGTCGGTCGGCAGGAAGCCGAGCGGCCCGAGCTCGGTCGCGCGGTAGCCGGCCCGCGCGACCGCGTCGAGATAGGCCTCCCCCGAGAGCGCGTTGCCGGTGGGGTAAAACACGCCCCAGGAACAGGGCGCATTGCCGATGAGCATGGTCTTTCCTTGCGATGCGGGCACGGGGCGGGCCCCGGTCACCACTTGCCGCTGGCCTTGATCCGGGCGAGATCCCCGGAGAGGGCCTTCAGCGCCGGCTCCGCCTGCTCGTCGCCGTTGAGCACCCCATGCACCGCCTTAAAGAAGGCCTGCGACACCCGGTTGTAGCTCGAGCCGGTGATCGCCGACGGGCGCACGGTGCTGTCGGCGAAGGCGGTTTCCGCATCCGTGAGGAACGGCAGTGCCTTCAGCACGTCGGCGTCGGTGTAGAGAGCCGGGATCGTCGGATTGTAGGCCCCGGCAATGGCGCGGCGCTTCTGCTCCTGCGCACCCGCGAGGTAGCGCAGCAGGCTGACCGCCGCCTCCTTGCTCTGGGTGTATTTGGAGATGCCGAGATGGGCAGTGCCCATGCAGCCGCTCGACTTCTCGCCGGGTGCGCCGACCGGCAGGGCCATGACGCCGACCTTGCCGACCAGCGGCGCCCCGTCCGCCTGCGACGTGCCCCAGACATAGGCCCAGTTGCGCAGGAACACGGCGTTGCCGGTTTCGAAGACGCTGCGCGACCCTTCCTCGTCATAGCTGAGCACGCCCGGCGGGCTGATCGCGCCGACCCAGTCACGGGCCTGGGCGAGCGCGGCCGCAGCCTTGGGATTGTCGACGGTGACGGCGCCCTTGTCGTCGATGATCGAGCCGCCGCCATGGGAGGCGACCCATTCGATCGCATCGCAGGTCAGGCCCTCATAGGCCTTCCCCTGCCAGACGAAGCCCCACATGTCCTTGTTGCCGGCAGCACGCTCGCCGTCCTGGACCGCCTTGGCGGTCTCGGTCATCTCCGCCCAGGTCCTGGGCGCCGGCTTGCCGTACTTGGCCAGCAGATCCTTGCGGTAGAACATCAGCCCGGTGTCGATGTACCAGGGCAGCCCGACCAGCCGCTCGCCGACCGTGCCGGCCGCGACCGTGGCCGGGAAATGACCGGCGATCTCCTCCTTCGGCAATTCGGCGTTGAGGTCGAGCAGATTCTTCTGCAGGAGGCCGATCCACACCACGTCGAGCAGCAGCACGTCCGCGTCCTTCGACTGGGCCGCGAGAAGCTGCTGATAGAGCGGCAGCGCCTCGTCCCAGGCGGCCGGCATCTTGTTGATCTTGACCTCGTTGCCGGACTGCTTGGCCCAGGCCTCGGCCCCCGCCTTGCACATCTCGTATTCGGAGCCGGACGAGCTGCAGAAAAGCGACACCGTGGCCGCTTCGGCCGATGCCGAGACGCCCGCCAGGAGCAGAGCTCCCAGCCCGGCCGACAGCACGGCCTTCCGGCCCTTCAGACCCTGTTTCATGCCACGTCCCCTCGGATGTCTTGTTGTCGTGCGCGGTCGGTGCCGCTACACGACGCTAAATCCAGTTACTGGATTTATCAAGAGAGCCGACGACGACGTCCCCGGCGCCGGGGATCGGGCCGGCTCCGGAGCGGATGGGCGCTCGATCGGGGGTTCAGCCTTCGCCGCCCTTCGGCCCCCAGAACACCACCCAGGTCGTGAAATCCTCGGAGAAATCCTCGAAGCGATGCTCGACATGGGCTTCGACGAAGATGACGTCGCCCGGGCCGAAGGGCCGCCGTTCGCCGGCCTTGAAGAAGGTGCCCGTGCCGGCCACGACGAAGTAGAGCTCGTCCTGCTCATGCGGTTGCTGCGGATCGCGGCCGACCGGCTTGTAGAGTTCCACCTTCATCGAGCCGTGCGTCATGCCGACGAAGAAGCGCTTGCCGTCGAGCCCGAGATTCTCCCGGAAATGGTCGAGCGGCAGGATCCAGTCCTTCATGATCGTCACTCCGCCGCTTCCGACTGGCCGGCCAGATTGTCCAGGCTCTGGATGATCAGGTCCGCCAGGGCATCGGCCAGCGAAGTGCGCTCGCGCCAGTTGCGCATCAGGCCGATCTTGCAGGAGGGCAGCGGCGGGAAGCCGTCGGAGGGACCGAGCACGCGCATGCCCGGGCGGATGGCGCTTTCGGGGAGCACCGACACGGCCAGGCCGGCCAGCACGGCGGCGCCGACGGCGGTGGAGTTCCAGCTCGAATAGAGCACGCGATAGGCCCGGCCCATCGTCTCGAGCCGCTCGATCGCCGCCTGGCGCCAGTTGCAGTTGACGCGGCCGAGGGCGAGCGGGATCGGCGTCTCCTCGTGCACGGCGTGGCGGCTGGAGGTCACCCAGAGCAGGCGCTCGTGCCGGATGAACTCGGCCGGCCCCTTGTGTTCGACATGGGTGATGATGGCCAGGTCGAGGTCCGAGGCCAGGATGCGGTCGACCAGCATCGGCGTCGGCTCGCAGACAATGGTCACCTCGACCCGGGGATTGGACTGGGAGAAGCGCGCCATGATCTCCGGCAGATAGCGGTCGGCATAGTCGTCCGGCACGCCGAGGCGGACGCGGCCGGTGAGTTCGGTCTCGGAGAAGGCGTTCACCGCATCCATGTTGAGCTTGACGATGCGCCGGGCGTAGTCGAGCAGCCGCTCGCCGTCCTCGGTCAGCTTGGAGGCGCGGCCATCACGCTCGAAGATGGCCTTGCCGATGCGCTCCTCCAGCCGCTTCATCTGCATGGAGACGGCCGACTGGGTCTTGTAGACCGCCTCCGCCGCCTTGGTGAAGCTGCCGGTCTCGGCGATGGCGATGAAGGTGCGCAGCTGATCGATGTCGAGAAGCACGGCCATATGGAGCTCCCTTCGTGGCGTCCCGCCGTGCCGCCCGCCGGCTCCGCCCGGCCCGAAACCCGGCGAACCTCAAGCTCCGGCACCGATAAGCGACGCTGATGCTCAACATTAGAAACATTCGTTTGATTGATCAATACCCGTCTGCGATGCTCCGATCGTTCAGAAAAGGTGATGAGTTGCCTTGAGCGATCAACCCTAGCCGGCGCATCCCGGCCCAATGGAGAGTGTCATGTCCGCGATCACGTCCTCGTCCCGTTCCTCATCCGGCGTCGCCGCCGCGGTGTCGGCGATGGCGCGCGGCGTGACCCGCACGCTTCTCCAGGTCGTCACGGCCGTCAGGAACCGCCGCCAGGTCGCAAGCCTGCTCGAGGCCGATCCGGCGATGCTGCGCGACCTCGGGCTGACCCCGATGGACGTCCAGGGCGCGCTGGCCGAGCCGCTCTGGCGCGATCCTTCGGCTCGGCTGCTGATCTGGTCGGTCGAGCGCCGCGCTGCGGCGCGTGCGGCCGCCCGCGACAACCTTTACGGCCTGGTCGCCGAGTCCGGCCGCCCCTGCGCTCGCTCCACCGAGCGATGCCTGTGATTTGACCGTTCGCGGGATGCCTCCTCCCGGCATCCCGCCTTTCCTTCCGACGCTCCCCTGCGACGGAAACCCGGGGGTCTCTCTGGCCCCGCAAACTTCAGGCCCGCTTCGATCGAAGCGGGCTTTTTTCGTGATGGAGCCCGATCCGACCGGCCGGCGCCGGCTCTCAGCCCGTCTTCTTGCCGAGGAAGGCGCTGAAGATCGACTCCAGCGAATCCAGATGCGCCTGCTGGATCTGCCGGCCGGAGTCGAGCATCTGGCCGAAAATATCGGCGCCGGGAGGCGCATCGGCGGCGGGCGTCGCCTGCGGCTGCTGCGGAGACGGCGCAGGCTGGGCCTGCTGCACGCCCTGCTGCAGCAGCGAGCCGAGGATGGCGCCGAGCAGCCCCCCGCCGTTCGGATTGGGCTGGACCTGCGGCGTCGGCGCCGGCGCGGCCTGGCCGCCGCCGAACATGCCGCCCATCATCTGGCTGAAGATGTCCTGCAGGCCGGGCTGCGCCGATGCGGTCTTCTGCAGGCCGCCCATCAGCATCGCGGCGATCACCGGCATCATCGCCTTGAGCACCGCCGGACCGACGCCGCTGAGCGCCGCCGCCTGGTCCGCCACCGCCCGGCTCATATCCTTGGAGCCGAACAGATTGCCGAGGATCTCGTTGCCCTGGTTCATGGCCGGCGCGCCGAAGGCGGCCATGGGGTTGGCGAAAGCGTCGAGATTGGCGCCCCCCATCATGCTGAACAGGTTCGGCGCCGTGGCCGGATCGCCCACCTGGCGCTTCAGGCCCATGGAGAAGGCGGGCAGCAGCGCTTCCACCGCGGCCTGCGTCTGCTGCTGGGACAGGTTGAACTGCCGGGCGAGGTTCTCCATCGCCTGGCCGCCCTGGGCGTTCTGCATGATGTCGAACAGATTGGTCATAGCGCCCTCCCGCGCATCATCGTCCTAAGCAGGCTCTCTCGAACCTGCTTACACTTATAAGTGCGAGCAGCATTGATTTTGCATTGAAAATACAAAATCAATCGTGGCGAGAGCCGCGAGAAGCTGCTTCGGCACAGGCTATGCCGGAAGAAGCGTCGCCTCAATCGGGAACTGCGAGCCGGCCGACCGCGCCATAGGCCGCCCAGGCTCCGGCGACGCCGAACAGGACCGCACCGATCCCCTGCCCCGCCAGCGCCCCCTCCGCCCCGTACCAGGCGGCGCCGACCATGGCGAACGGGACGGTGCCGAGCGTGGCCTTGCCCCAGTTGAAAGCCGTCGCCAAGAGCGGGAAGCCGAGATTGTTGAACGCGGCATTGGCCACGAACAGGAGGCCGTGGAAGATCCAGGAGCCGGCCACCACCAGGCAGAAAAACTCGACCAGGGCCGCCGCAGCCGGATCGGTGATGCCGAACATGGCCACCACGCCGTGGCGAGCCAGAGCGAGCAGAGCCCAGACAGCGACGACGTAGACGGCGACGAGCAGGAAGGAATCGCCCAGCGCGCGGCGCACCCGGTCGAGGCGCCAGGCTCCGAGATTCTGGCCGAGGATCGGACCGACCGCCCCCGACAGGGCGAAGACGGCTCCGAAGCACACCGGCACCAGCCGGCCCATCACCGCATTGGCGGCGATGGCGGCATCGCCGAACGGCGAGAGCACGGCCGTCATGTAGCCGGCCGCAACCGGCGTGGCGAGATTGGCCAGGACGGATGGCCCGGCAATGCGGGCGATCGGCAGCGCGTCGGCCAGGGCGGCGGCGAGCGAAGGCCGCGCCACCAGGGCATGCCGGCGCACCGCTCCCCAATAGCCGACCGCTGCGACGACGAGGCGCGAGACGGCCAGCACGACCGCCGCCCCGGGCACGCCCCAGCCGAGCAGCAGGATCACCGGCGGGTCGAGCACTGCAGCGACGAACGCGCCGGACAGCGTGACATACATGGCGCGCCGGGCATCGCCGACCGCCCGCAGCACGCCGGAGTAGGCCATCCCGAGCCCCATCACCGGCATGGTCGGCGTGGCGATCAGCAGGTAGACCGTGGCGACATCGAGCGTGCGCCCCGATGCGCCGAGCGCTGCCAGCATCGGCCGGATCAACGGCATCGTCACCGCCGTCACCACCAGGGCGACGGCGAACATCCAGACGATGGTGGAGGCGGCCATGCGCCGGGCCTGCAGCCGGTCGCCCGCGCCCAGGGCGCGCGAGCACAGCGCGCCGGTGGCGATCATCAGGCCGATGCAGATCGAGGTGTTGACGAACAGGATGGTCGAGGCATAGCCGATGGCCGCCGTCAGCGCGGTGTCGCCGAGCCAGGCGATGTAGAACAGGCTCAGCAGGTCGACGGCGAAGACGGCGATCAGGCCGACGGACGCCGCCGCCGTCATCGTGACGACGTGGCGCATGGTCGAGCCCTCGACGAACTTGCCGCGCCCGCCGTCCCGCGCCGAGTGCAATCTCTCCTGCACCTAGCCCGTCTCTTCCTCTTCGCGGGCCGCCTCGACGGCGCGGATGGCGTCGGCGTTGAGGGTGACGCCGATCTGGCCCGGCCCCTCCAGCGGCTCGGGCCGCACCACCCGGCGGGAATTGACCAGATCCATGCCGGCATAGATGCCGCCCTGCATCTGGGCGGCGAGGCGCGCGGCATCGCGCTCGCGGACGTCGGCGATCACCTCCTCGGCCTCGTCGTCCGGGACATCGATAGCCTGCAGCAGCTGCCGCCCGAAGGCCATGGCGCTCTCGTAGGTCTCGCGCATGAAGTAGTCGACGCCGGCCTCGAGCAGCGCCAGCGCGTGCTGGCGGTCGAAGGCACGGGCATAGACCTGCGCCAGCGGGAATTCCGCCTTGGCCAATTCGACGATGCGCACCGCCGCGGCACGGTCGTCGACCATGACGCAGATGACGCGGGCCTCGCCGGCGCCGGCGGCGCGCAGCACGTCGAGCCTCGTGCCATCGCCGAAATAGACCTTGCTGCCGAACCGCGCGGCCACGTCGATCATCTCCACATCGTTGTCGATGATGGTGACGTCGACGGCCTGGGCGCGCATGACCTGCGCCGCCACCTGGCCGAAGCGGCCGAAGCCGATCATCAACACCTTGCCGTGGGCATCAGAAAAATCCTCGTCCCGCGAGGGAGCGGGCGGACCGAAGCGTTTCAGCACCTGCTCCGAGACGGTCATGACCACCGGCCCGATCAGCATGGTCATCGCCGCCAGGGCCGAGAGCAGACCGGCCTGCTCGGCCCCGAGAAAGCCGGAAGCCTGGCCGAGCGGGATCAGCACGAAGGCGAACTCGCCGGCCGGCGACAGCACGATGCCCGCCCGCACCGCGTCGCGCCACGGCGACCCCGTGGCGCGGAACAGCAGGGCGACGAGCGCCGACTTGACCGGAACGATGCACACCGCCAGGGCCAGCAGCAGCGGCCAATGCGCCAGCACCAGCGTGCCGTCGATGGCCATGCCCACGCCCATGAAGAACAGGCCGAGCAGCAGGCCGCGGAACGGCTCGATATCGGCCTCCAGCTCATGGCGGAAATTGGACTCGGCCAGCAGCACGCCGGCGAGGAAGGCCCCGAGCGCCATGGACATGCCGGCGAACTGCATCAGCAGCGCCGTACCGAGCACGAGGAGCAGCGCGGCCGCCGTCATCACCTCGCGCGCGCCGGTGTTGGCGAGGATGCGGAACATCGGGTTGAGCAGGTAGCGCCCGGCCAGCACCACGACGGCGATGGCGCCGACCATGATGCCGGCATTGGCCAGGCCGGAGCCGGAGGATTCGCCATGGCCAGCGTCCATGGCGAACAGCGGCACCAGCGCCAGGATCGGCACGATCGAGATGTCCTGGAACAGCAGGACCGCGAAGCTGCGCTGGCCATAGGATGCCTGCAGCTCGCCGCGCTCGTTCAGCACCTGCAGCGCGATCGCCGTGGCCGACAGCGCCAGGGCGATGCCGGCGATCGCGGCGCCGAGCACGGACAGGCCGAACAGCACGGCGATGGCGCCCAGGCCGAGCGCGCAGAGCGCCAGCTGCAGCGCGCCGAGCCCGAAGATGTCGCGGCGCATGGCGAGCAGCCGGCTCATCTGCAGCTCCAAGCCGATCACGAACAGGAGCAGCACCACGCCGAGCTCGGCGATCTGCAGGATCGTGCCGGTGTCCGTGAACAGGCCGAAGCCCGAGGGCCCGATGGCGACGCCGGCGACGAGATAGCCCAGGATCGCCCCGAGCCCGACCCGCTTGAACACCGGCACGGCCAGCACGGCCGCGCCGAGGAACAGGAGAAGGCTCGGCAGGAAGCTGGTGCTGGCGTGATGCATGGGGATCCCGTGCGACGGAGGGCGGTTCGACACGCCGCGGACCGAATGCCGGCCGGCAGGGGTGTGTCGCGATATAATGTGCCCCGCCGTGGCGCGCCACCGCAACATCGCCGCGGCCGTGCCATACTCGATCGCGCCTCGAACCCCGCGAGCCCGCCATGACCGCTCTCGCTCCGACCGCCGCGCTTGCGACCCACGCCGTGGCGAACCAGCCGCCGCCGCTCGCCGACTACAACCTCTTCGACACGGATCCGGCGCTTGGCGAAGCCCTGCGCCGGGAAGGCGCCGGCTGGGCCGAGGGCGCGGCCCGGTCCTTCGGCGCCCTCGTCGGCGCGGCGGAGACGATCGGCCTGGGCGAAGCCGCCAACCGCTTCCCGCCGCAGTTGCGCGCCTTCGACCGCTACGGCCAGCGCATCGACGAGGTGGAGTTCCATCCCGCCTACCACGCGCTGATGGCCCTCGGCCTCGGCGCCGGCATCCACGCCCTGCCCTGGACCGCCGGCCGGCCGGGCGCACACGTCGCCCATGCCGCGCTCGAATACATGCTGACGCAGGTCGAGGCCGGCGTGTGCTGCCCCATCACCATGACCTATGCCGCGGTGCCGGCGCTGCGCCAGGCGCCGGGCCTCGCCGCGGAATACCTGCCGGCGATCCTCGCCCACGGCTATGACGGACGGCCCCTGCCGCTCGCAGCCAAGGGCTCGGCGACCATCGGCATGGCGATGACGGAAAAGCAGGGCGGCTCCGACGTGCGGGCCAACACCACCCGCGCCGTCTGGCTCGAGGGCGAGAACTATGCGCTCACGGGCCACAAATGGTTCTGCTCGGCGCCGATGTCGGACGCGTTCCTGACCCTGGCCCAGGCCGAGGGCGGCCTGACCTGCTTCCTGGTGCCGCGCTGGCGGGCCGACGGCACGCGCAACGCCATCCTGCTGCAGCGGCTGAAGGACAAGCTCGGCAACCGCTCCAACGCCTCCGCCGAGATCGAATATGGCGGCGCCACGGCCACGCGGATCGGCGAGGAGGGCCGCGGCATCGCCGCCATCATGGAAATGGTGCGCCACACCCGCCTCGACGCCGCCGTGGTCTGCGCCGGCATGATGCGCCAGGGCGCGGTACAGGCGGTGCATCACGCCGCCCATCGCCGGGCCTTCGGCCGCCTGCTGATCGACCAGCCGGCGATGCAGGCCGTGCTCGCCGACCTGGTGCTGGAGGCGGAGGCGGCGCTGGCGCTGGTGATGCGGGTCGCCCGCGCCTTCGACGGCGCGAGCGAGGAGGAGCGCGCCTTCGCCCGCATCGCCTCCGCCCTGGCCAAGTTCTGGGTGACCAAGCGCCTGCCCAACCATGCCTACGAGGCGTTGGAGTGCCTGGGCGGCAACGGCTATGTCGAGGAGGCGCCGATGGCGCGGCTCTATCGCGAGGCCCCGGTCAACGCCATCTGGGAAGGATCCGGCAACGTCAACGCCCTCGACGTGCTGCGCGCCCTCGGCCGGGAGAGAGGCGCCCTGGCTTCATGGCGGGCCGAGGCGGGCGCGGGCCGGGGCGCGCTGCCGGCCTTCGACCGCTTCCTCGACGGCCTCGAGGCCGCGCTCGCGGATCTCGCCGGCGCCGAGCCGATAGCCCGGCGCCTGGTCGAGGACATGGCGCTGGCCCTTCAGGCCTCCCTCCTGCTGCGCCATGCGCCCGGCCCGATCGCCGAGGCCTTCGTCGCCGCCCGGATCGGCGGCGGCATGCGCGGCTGCTACGGCGCCCTGCCCGCCGGGCTGGCGCTGGAAGCGATCATCGCGCGGGCGAAGGCGACATGAGCGCCGAATGCCTCGCGCCTGTCCCGCCGGCATTGTTCGACCTGACCTTGCGCCCTCGTCCTATGCCGCGAAAGCAGCCCTCCCTGCCGCCGCGTTTCAAGCACCCGTCTCCGGCCAGTTCCTCCCGCTCCACGCTTGCCGCGACTTGATATAGTTGAGAACGCTGCGGCTTCCGTCCCTTGTCAGGTTCCGAAAGTCGTGGAATGTTCCGCATCGGGATGCTGGGCTGGCGCTGCAGACTTCAGCGCATTCTCTGCCGTTCATACGCTCACGCCCGGAGAATTCCCGCAATGTCTCTCAAATCCAGCGGCCTGGCCGCGTTCCTGCTCGTCGCGGCCGCGGCCACGTCGGCCGCGGCATCCGAAAAATGCGCCGCCAGCCGCGCTCGCATTTGCGACGGATGCAGCGTCACCGTGCGGTGGCAGGTCCCCCAGTCGCTGACCGGACCGGCGGCCGCGCATTCCTTCTGCAGGAACAGATGGGCCAATCTCGGCGGACACATCCAGTTCACGGTGGTCCAGCCGCCGCGTGCCGGGATCGTCCATGTCCACGACTACGTCGTCGCCTATCGCGGCGACCGGCCCGGCCACGACCAGATGACGCTGCATGCGACCTGGTACAGCCCGTCGCACCAGACCTTTGCCGGAGACGTCACCTACGACATCACCGTCGTCCCCCGTTCGTGACGGCTCGGAGGCGCCGTGCCGCCGGGGACATGCAACGTCCTCTCCTGACCGCAAGGCCGGACACGCAACCGCAATCGTCCGGCCGCCCGCCGCTCTCGCGTCCACCGAGACCAAGGGGAGCGGCGGGCCCTCAGGGCAGCTTGTCGAAGCCCTCGCCGAAGCCGTTCAGGGTCAGCGGGATGCCGATGCCCTCCTCCGGCGTCTGGAAGATGATGAAGGTGGCGTTCTTGCCGGTGCGCAGCTGGCCGATCAGGGTGTCGTCGAGCATGACCTCGGCGACGCAGCCATTGGGCAGGCAGCGCACGAAGCCGGCGCGGCCGACATCGGTCGCGTCGATCTTGAGGCCGAGGCCGGAGGGCAGAAGCACACCCAGCGGCGCCAGCACCCGCAGGATGCGGCTCTTCTGGTCCGCCGTCTTCAGCACCAGCACGGTGAGCGCCACGTTGGGCCGGTCCTCGGCGGTGACGCTCTGCACCAGGGCGCACTGCTCCTTCTGGGCGCCCGGCGGCGTGTCGCAGCGCACCTGCCAGTCGCCATAGGTGGCCTTCGGCGTGCTTTGCGCCAGGGCGGAGCCACCCGAGGCGGCCAGGATGAGACCGCTGAGCACGGCCAACCGGCGCACCGCTCCGGTCAACGATTTTCGAGACACGATCGACCCTCGCCGAATCGGGCGCGCGAACACCCGCGAAATGACTGAAGGCCGACCCGTAACAGAGGCGTCATCCGTGTCAAGCTTGCGCCTCGATGCCGCAAAAACTCGCCCCGGAGGACCCTCGCCGGTTTCGCGCCCAATTGCCGCACAGACCGCTCTCCCCCTGCCATTGCGATGAGGCGAGGTTTGTGGTTTTTGGGAGCTTCTGAGCTTTACACACATTCCAAACCGTGAAATCAGCACCGTCGTCCGCCCTGCGCGGTCAACATAAGTAGAGGCCGCGCGGCACGAGCGTGGCCGGCGGGAATTCGGAGAGAAGGCGAATGGCTTTCTGCGCAAAGAAGTGGGTGGACCGCATGGCGGTCGCAGCGGTGACGCTGGGCGCGCTGGCGAGCGCGGCCCGGGCGGAGGAGCAACCCGCGGGGCTCGGCCAGCCTGTGCCGTGGCAGCACGGATTCCAGCTGCCGGCGACTCCGGTGATGGAGAACATCGAATCCTTCCACGCGATGGTGTTCTGGATCATCGTGGCGATCGTGCTCTTCGTCCTGGCGCTGCTGGCGTACGTCATCCTGCGCTTCAACCGCAAGGCCAACCCGATCCCCTCCAAGGTGACCCATCACACCGGGATCGAAATCGCCTGGACCGTGGTGCCGATCCTGATCCTGGTCTTCATCGCCGTCCCGTCCTTCCGCCTCCTCTATTTCCAGCAGACCATTCCGCCGGCGGACATCACCATCAAGGCCACCGGCTACCAGTGGAACTGGGACTATGAATATCCCGATCATGGCGGCATTGAGATCCTGTCCAAGATGGTCAAGGAAGCCGACCTCAAGCCCGGCCAGCCCCGCCTGCTGACCGTCGACAACGAGGTGGTGCTGCCGGTGAACAAGGTGGTCCGCGTGCAGGTCACCGGCGCCGACGTCATCCACTCCTTCGCCGTGCCCTCCTTCGGCATCAAGATCGACGCCATCCCCGGACGCCTGAACGAGACTTGGTTCAAGGCGACGCGCGAAGGCATGTTTTACGGCCAGTGCTCCGAACTGTGCGGCACCGAACACGCCTTCATGCCGATCGCGATCCGTATCGTCAGCGATGACGAGTTCGCCAAGTGGGTCTCGACCAAGAAGGCCGAAATGAACGGCCAAACCCCGAACAAGGTCGCCTCCGCGGCGGCCGCTATCGCCAACTGACGGCTTCGAGGACGCATCATGGCCACTGCCGCAGCAACCGCACACGACGACGATCACGACCACCCGACCGGCTGGCGTCGCTACGTCTATTCGACGAACCACAAAGACATCGGCACGATGTATCTGATCTTCGCGCTCTGCGCGGGCCTGATCGGTGGTTTCCTGTCCATCTGCATGCGAATGGAGCTCCAGTCGCCCGGCATGCAGATCTTCACCAATCCCTACACCTTCAACGTGTTCGTCACCGGCCACGGCGTGATCATGATCTTCTTCATGGTGATGCCGGCGATGATCGGCGGGTTCGGCAACTGGTTCGTGCCGCTGATGATCGGCGCGCCGGACATGGCGTTCCCGCGCATGAACAACATCTCGTTCTGGCTGCTGATCCCCTCCTTCGCCCTGCTGATCATCTCGATGTTCGTGCCGGGCGGTCCCGGCGAGGGCGACTACGGCTTCGGCGGCGGCTGGACGGCCTATGCGCCGATGTCCTCCAAGGTCGGCACGCCCGGCATGGCGATGGACTTCGTCATCCTGTCGCTGCACCTGGCCGGCGCTTCCTCGATCCTCGGCGCCATCAACTTCATCACCACGATCTTCAACATGCGCGCCCCGGGCATGACGCTGCACAAGATGCCGCTGTTCGCCTGGGCGGTGCTGGTCACGGCCTTCCTGCTGCTGCTGTCGCTGCCGGTCCTGGCGGGCGCCATCACCATGCTGCTGACCGACCGCAACTTCGACACCTCCTTCTTCGCCCCGCAGGGCGGCGGTGACCCGATCCTCTACCAGCACCTGTTCTGGTTCTTCGGCCATCCGGAAGTGTACATCCTGATCCTGCCCGGCTTCGGCATGATCAGCCACATCGTCTCGACCTTCTCGCGCAAGCCGATCTTCGGCTACCTCGGCATGGCCTATGCCATGGTCGCCATCGGCCTGGTCGGCTTCGTCGTGTGGGCTCACCACATGTACACGGTCGGCCTCGACGTCGACACCCAGGCCTACTTCGTGTTCGCCACCATGGTGATCGCGGTGCCGACGGGCGTGAAGATCTTCTCGTGGATCGCCACGATGTGGGGCGGCTCGATCGATTTCAAGGCGCCGATGGTCTGGGCGGTGGGCTTCATCTTCCTGTTCACGGTCGGCGGCGTCACCGGCGTCGTGCTGGCCAATGCCGGTATCGACCGGTCGCTGCAGGACACCTACTACGTGGTGGCGCACTTCCACTACGTGCTGTCGCTGGGCGCCGTCTTCGCCATCTTCGCCGCCTGGTACTACTGGTTCCCGAAGTTCTCGGGCTATGTCATCCCCGACTGGATGGGCCACGTGCACTTCTGGATCGCCTTCGTCGGCGCCAACGTGCTGTTCTTCCCGCAGCACTTCCTCGGTCTGGCCGGCATGCCGCGCCGCTATGTCGACTACCCCGACGCCTATGCGGGCTGGAACTTCGTCTCCTCGATCGGCTCCTACATCTTCGCGATCGGCGTGTTCTGGTTCCTGGCGATCAACTTCTACGCCATTTTCGTCCGCAAGGAGCGCGCGGCCGACAATCCGTGGGGCGAAGGCGCGACGACGCTGGAGTGGACGCTGTCCTCCCCGCCGCCGTTCCACCAGTTCTCGACGCTGCCGCGCATCGTCGACGGCGGACACTGACACGACATGCGGAGCGGCCGGTCCCCGGCCGCTCCGCCGGACCTTCGGGATTTCTGCGCGATCTCCAAGCCCGCTCCGATGGGCGGGCTTGGACATCCCGCCGGGAGAGAATTGAGGCTTCAGACGTGACCGATATCGGCTTGCAGATCGACGCGGACCAACAGGCTGCCGTCACCGGCGTCAGCAACGCGTCGGTCGGCGACTACATCGCCCTGCTCAAGCCGCGCGTCATGTCGCTGGTGGTGTTCACCGCGCTCACCGGGATGATGATGGCGCCGGGCGCGATCCATCCGCTGATCGGCTTCTGCTCGCTGCTCGCCATCGCCGTCGGCGCCGGCGCCTCGGGCGCGCTCAACATGTGGTACGATGCCGATATCGACGCGATCATGACGCGCACCCGGCGCCGGCCGATCCCGGCCGGCCGGGTCACGCCGGGCGAGGCGCTCGCCTTCGGCATCGTGCTCTCCGTCGGCTCGGTCTTGGTGCTCGGCCTTGTGGCGAACCCGGTCGCGGCCGCGCTGCTCGCCTTCACCATCCTGTTCTACGTCGTCGTCTACACCATGTGGCTGAAGCGCTGGACGCCGCAGAACATCGTCATCGGCGGTGCCGCCGGCGCGCTGCCGCCGGTGGTGGCCTGGGCGGCGGTGACCGGCTCCGTCTCGCTCGAAAGCCTGGTGCTGTTCGCCATCATCTTCATCTGGACGCCGCCGCATTTCTGGGCCCTGGCCCTGTTCAAGTCGGGCGACTACGAGCGCGCCGGCGTGCCGATGCTGCCCGTGGTCTCGGGCGCCGCCGAGACCCGCCGGCAGATCCTGCTCTACACCCTCGTGCTGGCGCCGGTCGGCCTGCTGCCGTGGTACATGGGCTTCGGCCATGCGCTCTACGGCCTCGTCGCTCTTGCCGGCGGCATCGGCATGCTGTGGCTCGCCTTCGCCATCCGGCTGCGGCCCCAGGACGACCGGCCGGCCAAGCGCATGTTCGGCTTCTCCATCCTCTATCTCTTCGCGCTGTTCGCGTCGCTGCTGGTGGAAGCCCTCATCCGCGTCTCCGGCCTGGGAGCATGATCATGAGCAAGCTGCAACTGGATGCCGTGACCCTGACGCCGGAGCAGATCCGTCGCCGCCGCCAGCGCAACATCGCCATGGCGCTGGCACTTGCGGCCCTGGTGGTGCTCTTCTACGCCGTCAGCTTCATCAAGGGCCCGGGCGTGGCGATGCAGGGGTTCTGAGCATGGCGGAACCGAAGAGCTCCCCCATGGGTGCGCGCCACGCACGCGTGGCCGTGTGCTGCGCCGTCTTCGTCGGCGCCATGGTCGGCGCAGCCTATGCCGCCGTGCCGCTCTACGACATCTTCTGCAAGGTCACCGGCTATGCCGGAACGACGCGCCAGGCCGTGGCCGCGCCGGGCAAGGTGCTCGACCGCACCTTCGAAGTCCGCTTCGATTCCAATTTGAACGGCGCCCTGCCCTGGAAGTTCGAGCCGGAAGCCCGCACCGTCACGGTCAAGGCCGGCGAAGTGAAGACGGTCTATTACCGCGTCAGCAATTTCAGCCGGGAGGAGATGCGCGGCATCGCCTCCTACAACGTCACGCCGATGGAGACGGGCGCCTTCTTCTCCAAGATCTCCTGCTTCTGCTTCAGCGAGCAGGTGTTGAAGCCGGGCGAGACGATGGAATTGCCGGTGGTGTTCTTCGTCGATCCGGCGATCGTCGAGCAGAAGGCGCTCGACGACGTCAAGACCATCACCCTGTCCTACACCTTCTTCCCGGCGAAGCGCTCTGCAACGCCGGTTGCGGGCGCCACGCCCAAACCCGATAAACCTCGGACCTAGGTCCGGGGAACTGCCTGCTGGAGAGAGCCATGGCGCACGCCAAGCACCACGACTACCACCTCGTCAATCCGAGCCCGTGGCCCTTCGTCGGCTCGATGTCGGCGTTCTTCTTCGCCCTCGGCGCCATCCTCTGGATGCACAAGATCTCGTGGGGTCCGCTGGTGTTCGGCATCGGCCTCATCGGCATCCTCTACACCATGCTGATGTGGTGGTGGAACGTCGTCACCGAGGCCCAGCACGGCGACCATACGCCGGTGGTGCAGATGCATCATCGCTACGGCATGATGATGTTCATCGCCTCGGAGGTGATGTTCTTCGTCGCCTGGTTCTGGGCCTATTTCGACGTGGCGCTGTTCCCCGGCGAGGTGCACGAAGTCGCCCGCACGGCCCTGACCGGCGGCGTCTGGCCGCCGAAGGGCATCGAGACGCTCGACCCCTGGCACCTGCCCCTGCTCAACACCCTGATCCTGCTGACCTCGGGCACGACGGTCACCTGGGCGCATCACGCCCTGATCAGCGGCGACAAGGAGGGCGTGAAGCAGGGCCTGTGGTGCACGATCCTGCTCGGCCTGCTGTTCACCACGGTCCAGGCCTATGAGTATGCCCACGCGCCGTTCGAGTTCTCGAACCATATCTACGGCGCGACCTTCTTCATGGCGACCGGCTTCCACGGCTTCCACGTCATCGTCGGCACGATCTTCCTGGCGGTCTGCCTCTACCGCGCCTATCTCGACCAGTTCAGCGTGCAGCATCACCTCGGCTTCGAGTTCGCCGCCTGGTACTGGCACTTCGTCGACGTGGTCTGGCTGTTCCTGTTCGCCTGCATCTATGTGTGGGGCGCCGGCGCCCACTCCGCGGGCTAGGGCCCCGGATGCCGCGGGTCGGACCGGTCCGGCCCGCGACGGATGGATTCGAGACGGCCGGGGCAACCCGGCCGTTTTGCTTTGGAGGATGCGCCACATGCCGGATCATCGCCACTATGCCCCCCAGCCGCCGATCCAGGTCGGGCTCGCCGGGCGCTGCCCGCGCTGCGGCCAGGGCCGCCTGTTCGATGGGATGGTGAAGATCGCGCCGCGCTGCCAAGCCTGCGGCCTCGACTATGCCGACCCCGGCGACGGCGCCACCATGTTCGTCATCCTGATCGGCAACTTCATCATCCTTGCCGCGGCACTCTGGCTCGAATTCACCTTCGAGCCGCCGATCTGGGTGCATATCCTGCTCTGGGTGCCGCTCTCGCTGATCTACTGCGTGCTCGCCCTGCGACTGATCAAGGGCGTGCTGGTGGCGCTGCAATACGCCAACAAGGCGGCAGAGGGGCGCGCGGAGCGATGACCGCTGCCCGGCAGCCCAGTCGGTCGCTGCTCTGGCCGACCGTCTTCGCCGTCCTCGTCTTCGGCATCCTGCTGGCGCTCGGCACCTGGCAGCTCCAGCGCCTCGCCTGGAAGGAAGGGCTGATCCGCGCCGCCACCGAGCGCTCCACCCAGCCGCCGCAGCCCGTGCCGCCCGAGGCCGACTGGCCGAAGCTCGATCGCGACTCCGTCGAATATCGTCGCGTCGCGCTGGCCGGCCGTTTCCGCCATCAGGACGAGGTGCGTGTCTTCACCGACCTGCCGGAGGCCCGCGGCCCGGCGAAGGGCATCGGATTCTGGGTGCTGACACCGTTGGTGCAGGACGACGGCTCCATCGTGCTGGTCAATCGCGGATTCGTGCCGCGCGGCCGGGAAGCTCCCGCCAGCCGGGCCGAGGGCCAGATCGAGGGCCCCGTCACCCTTACGGGGCTGATGCGCTGGAGCGAGGACCGCAACGCCTTCACACCGGCCGACAACCCGGCCAAGGGCGAATGGTTCACCCGCGACATCGCCGCCATCGCTGCCGCCAAGGGACTGGCGCGGGTGGCGCCGTTCTTCGTCGACGCGACGGAAAGCGGTCCCGGCGGGTTGCCGGAGGGCGGCGAGACGCGATTGACCTTCCCCAACCGCCACATGGAATATGCGCTGACCTGGTACGGCCTCGCCGGGTCGCTGGTCGTGGTCTATGCCGTCTTTGCCTGGCGGCGACGGGGCGGACGGTAGCCCCGTCGCAAATAGCCGCCGTCGCCCGCGAGCAAGCCGCTCCGTCGGCGCGGCCGCCATCCGTCACATCCTGCAATCCAGCCCCGACGCCGACAGCCCTGTCACGATGCCGTTCATCACGGTGAAGTTGACGAGGCAATTGTCGTTGGGGGTTCCTCCGCCCCACCCTTCCGAAATCTCGAACTTGCCGAGCATGTTGCGTCCTCCGATGCGCCGATTGGAGTATCCGATGAACTTCATCCCGGATTGCTGGAATTGGATCTCGGGTGGTCCGAAGTCCCTGAGCACATCGGCCTCCGGACGCCCGAGATAGGCCTTCAGGTTCGATTTCAGCCGCTCGATCCCCGGCGTCGTGCATGCAGCCAGTACCGCACAGAGGATCGCGACCACAATGGCCCGCATCGTCATGGTTCTCATTGGCAAAAGCTCCCCTGGGGAAGGGCAGCCTCGTCCAGGTGCCCGGCCGGCGCAAGCAGGATTCGCGGTCGCTACAGCGGGGAAGCGTCTGCCGCGACGACCCGGCATGAGGGGCCGGATCAATCGGGGCCAGTCGGCGGCGTCCGCGAGATAGGGCCCGGCGATCCTCGCCTTGCCTGCCGCAGGCGTGCCGACTAGTGTGCCGGCGACATCGAGGTCCGTCCATTGCGCTACATTTCGACCCGGGGCGAGGCCCCTGTTCTCGGCTTCTCCGACGCCCTGCTGGCCGGGCTGGCCCGCGACGGCGGCCTCTACCTGCCCGAGGCCTGGCCGCAGATCGACGCTGCGGCCATCGCCGACCTTGCCGGCAAGCCCTATTGGCAGGTGGCGGAGCGGGTGATCTCGCCTTTCGTCGGCGACGAGATCGCGCCGCAGGACCTGCGTGCCATGCTGCGCGAGGCCTATGCCGCCTTCTCGCACCCGGCAGTGACGCCGCTGGTGCAGCTCGGCGACAACCTGTTCGTGCAGGAACTGTTCCACGGCCCGACGCTCGCGTTCAAGGACGTGGCGATGCAGCTTCTCGGCCGGCTGATGGATCATGTCCTGAAGGCGCGCAACCGGCGGGCGACCATCGTCGGCGCAACCTCGGGCGACACCGGCAGCGCCGCGATCGAGGCGTTTCGCGGCCTCGACCAGGTCGACATCGTCATCCTCTACCCGCACGGCCGCGTCTCCGACGTGCAGCGCCGGCAGATGACCACGGTTGCCGCCGCCAACGTCCATGCCGTGGCGCTGGAAGGCAATTTCGACGACTGCCAGGCGCTGGTGAAGGCGATGTTCAACCATCACGCCTTCCGCGACGCGCTGGGACTGTCCGGTGTCAACTCGATCAACTGGGCCCGGATCATGGCGCAGGTCGTCTACTACTTCACCGCCGCCGTGGCGCTGGGGGCGCCGCACAGGCCGGTCTCCTTTGCCGTGCCGACCGGCAATTTCGGCGATGTCTTCGCCGGCTATGTCGCCAAGCGCATGGGCCTGCCGATCGAACGGCTGCTGATCGCCACCAACACCAACGACATTCTGGTGCGCACCCTGGAGAGCGGCGCCTACGAGGCGCGCGGCGTGGTACCGACCTCCTCGCCCTCGATGGACATCCAGGTCTCCTCGAACTTCGAGCGCCTCCTGTTCGATGCCCACGGCCGCGACGCCGGCACGCTGCGCGGCCTGATGGCGAGCCTGGCGCAATCGGGGCGTTTCGAGATCGCCGCGGCACCGCTGGCGGCAATCCGGGCCGAGTTCGACGGCGCCCGTGCCGACGAAACCGAGATCGAGGCGACCATCGGCGAAGTCTGGCGCGAGGCTTCCTACCTGCTCGACCCACACACGGCCGTCGGCGTCGCCGCAGCCCGCAAGGCTGCCGGCAATCCGGCCGTGCCGATCGTGGTGCTCGGCACGGCCCATCCCGCCAAGTTCCCGGCCGCGGTCGAGCGGGCCAGCGGCATCCATCCCGCCTTGCCGGCACATCTCGCCGACCTGTTCGAGCGGGAGGAACGCTTCACCGTGCTGGCGAACGACCAGCGCACCGTGGAAGACTTCGTCCGTGCGCGGTCGCGCAGTGTTCGGGGCGCAGCCGCATGAGCGTCGCGGTCACGACGCTGCCCTCCGGGCTTACGGTCATCACCGATGCCATGCCGCATCTGGAGACCGCCTCCCTCGGCGTGTGGGCGGGAGCGGGCGGGCGTTCCGAGCGGGCCGACGAGCACGGCCTCGCCCACCTGCTCGAGCACATGGCCTTCAAGGGCACGCGACGGCGCGATGCCCGGCGCATCGCCGAGGAGATCGAGGCGGCCGGCGGAGACCTCAACGCCGCCACCTCGGCCGAGCAGACCGCCTATTACGCCCGCGTCCTCAAGCAGGATGTCGGCCTCGGCCTCGACATCCTCGCCGACATCCTGACCGAGCCGCTGTTCGACGAGACCGAGCTCGGTCGCGAGAAAGGCGTCATCCTCCAGGAGATCGGCGCGGTCGAGGACACGCCCGACGACCTGGTCTTCGACCTGTTCAGCGAGACGGCCTTCCCCGGCCAGCCGCTCGGCTGGCGCATCCTCGGCACGCCGGCGACGGTGACGGCCTTCGACCGCGCCGCGATCCGCCGCTATCTCGACACCCACTACCACGCCCCGCAAATGGTGGTGGCGGCGGCGGGCGCGGTCGAGCACGCGCGCCTGGCAGAGGATGCCGAGCGGCTGTTCGCCGCACTGCCGAGCGATCCGGCCCCTTCGCCCGAGCCGGCGCGGTACACGGGTGGCGAGACCGTGGTGGAGACCGACCACGAGCAGGCGAACCTGCTGATCGGCTTCGAGGGCCGTTCCTACCGCGATCAGGATAGCCAGGCGCTGGGCCTGTTCACCGGTATCCTCGGCGGCGGCATGTCATCACGCCTGTTCCAGGAAGTGCGCGAGAAGCGCGGCCTGTGCTACTCGATCTACGCCTTCCAATGGGGCTATGCCGATACCGGCCTGTTCGGCGTGTCGGCCGGAGCCGGCGCGGAGGATCTCGCCGACCTCGTGCCGGTGATCCTCGACGAGATCGCCGGCCTGACCGAGGCGCCCGGCGAAGCGGAGCTCGCCCGCGCCAAGGCGCAGATGAAGGCCGGCCTGCTGATGGCGCTGGAATCCTCCTCGGTCCGCGCCGAGCAGCTCGCCCGCCACATGCTGGTCTGGGGCCGGCCGCTCACCACGGCCGAGATCATCGGCAAGATCGACGCGGTGACCCCCGACGATATCCGCAGGGTCGGCCGCGCCCTGCTGGCGAGCCCTCCCACCCTTACAGCCATCGGCCCGGTGGCCACCCTGCCCCGCCGGGACGCGATCATGACCAGGATCGCCGGTTGACGCTGATGTCGTTCCTGCGGCCGCTGTCCTTCTCCGACGCCATGCCGGTGCTGCACGGAGAGGGCGTGGAGCTGCGTCCGCCGCAGATGCGCCACTACGAGGCCTGGGCGGCGCTGCGCAGCGACAGCCGCATCTTCCTCACGCCCTGGGAGCCGACCTGGCCGCCGGCCGACCTGACGCGGCTCGCCTTTCGCGCCCGCCTGCGCCGCTATGCCCGCGACGTGCGCGCCGACACGGCCTATCCCTACTTCATCTTCCGGACCGGCGACGGCGCCCTGGTCGGCGGCCTCACCCTCGGCCAGGTGCGGCGGGGCGTGGCGCAGTCGGCCTCTCTGGGCTATTGGATGGGCGAGGTCCATGCCGGCAAGGGCCACATGACGGCGGCGGTGCGCGCGCTGATCCCCTATGCCTTCGGCCCCCTGCAGCTGCGCCGCATCGAGGCGGCCTGCCTGCCCAACAACACGCCCTCGATCCGGCTGCTGGAGCGCGTCGGCTTCTCGCGCGAGGGCTATGCCCGCGCCTATCTGTGCATCAACGGCGAGTGGCGCGACCACCTGCTTTACGCGCTGCTGTCGACCGACCCCCTGCGATAACACCGCATTAACCCTGCTCCTTTACCTGTTGGTAACGACGCTGCGGGCGTCGGCGGGAGCGGGGGACTGTGCGCCAGAGATGTCATGGCAGCAGCATTGCAGCAGGCGTGGCCATCGCGGCCGCGACGGTGGTGCTCGGCCCTGCCCTGGCGCAAACCCAGGACTCCCTGCAACTGCGCGGCGCCCTTGACGCAACCGCGCCGGCGCCGGGGGTGCGGGGCCTGGTGTCGCTGCCGCCCCCGCCCGTGACGCTCAACAAGCCGACGAGCGTCCGGCGCATCCGCTCGGCCGAGCCGCCCATGCTGCGCGACGTCGTGCCCGATCCCAACGCGCCGGTACAGCCGGTCTCGACCGGCGACGGCGCCGCGTCGGCGCCGATCGGCCCGCCGACGCTCGAGCCCGAGATCCCCGTCCGCCGGCCGCGGCGGCCCGTGGAAGAAGATCCCTATGCGCCGCTCGGCCTCAGGGCCGGCACCTTCATGCTGCGGCCTTCGATCGATGTCGACTTCGGCTATAGCGACAATCCCGGCTTCGCAAGCGGCAAGGTCAAGGGCGCGACCTTCGTGCTGGTCAAGCCGCGGCTGGAGTTCAATTCCGACTGGGACCGGCATGAGCTGCGCGGCTCGATCGACGGCAGCTACACCAACTATTTCGGCCAGACCGATGAGAACCGCCCCAAGCTCAACGCGCTGCTGAGCGGGCGCTTCGACGTGCAGCGCGACACCGCCATCGAGGCTGAAACCCGCTTCGTCCTCGATTCGCTGCGCCAGGACGATCCCAACGCCCCGCCCGGGGCGACGACGCGGCCGATCACGCTCGCCTATGGCGCCACGCTGGGGGTGGTGCAGCAGTTCGGACGAACCTCGCTCCGCCTGCGCGGCGCCATCGACCGCAACACCACCCAGGACGATCCGACCAGCGACTACGACACCTATGGCGTCGCCCTGCGCGGCACCTATGACCTGTCGCCGGCGGTGAGGCCCTTCCTGGAGGTCGCACTGGACCAGCGCCGCCACGATGTCGACACGCCGCGCGACTCGGACGGCCTCACCGGCTTGGCCGGCGTGACGCTCGACCTCAACGGCACGTTCACCGGCGAAGCCGCGGTCGGCTACGAATCGCGCCGCTACAGGGGGCCCGGCTTCAGCGATCTCAGCGGCCTGCTCGTCGATGCGTCGCTGGTGTGGCGCCCGACCGTCCTGACCACGGTGACGTTCAAAGCCTCGTCCAACCTCGGCGAGACGACGCTGGCCGGCTCGAGCGGCACGATCAATCACACCTACGGTGTCGAGGTCTCCCATGCGCTGCGGCGCTATCTCATCGCCAAGGCCGCCGTCTCGCAGCAGATCTCGGATTATGTCGGCACCCCGCGCACCGACAGGACCTTCGACGCCGCACTCGGCCTCGAATACAAGCTGTCACGCACCTTCGCGGTGAAGGCGACCTACGCCTATGAGCGCCTCACCTCCACCATACCCAGCTCGGACTACACCGCCAACAGCCTAATGGTCGGCCTCAGGATGCAATATTGAACGGCGCCGGCGACGCCGCGGCCGCTCAGATCCCGAGCGCCTTCAGCTCCGCCCGCAATTCGTCGCCGAGCCCGGGCCGGGCCAGGGCATAGGCGACGTTGGCGGTGAGGAAGCCGATCTTCATGCCGGTGTCGAAGATGCGGCCCTTGAAGACCGAACCGTAGAACTTCTGAGTCCTCGCCAGGGTCAGCATCGAATCGGTCAGCTGGATCTCGCCGCCGGCGCCGCGCTCCTGCGTCTCGAGGAGCTTGAACACCTCCGGCTGCAGGATATAGCGGCCGGACACTGCCAGGTTCGACGGCGCGGTGCCGCGCTTGGGCTTCTCGACCATCTGCGTGATCTCGAAGGCGTTGCCGCCGATCGCCGCGCCCCGCCCGACGATGCCGTATTGGTGCGTCTGGTCCTCCGGCGCCTCGAACACCGCAATGTGATTGCCGCCGACCTTGTCATAGGCCTCGATCATCTCGGCGAGGCAGCCCTTGCCCTGGCCCTGGTGCAGCATGTCGGGCAGCAGCAGGGCGAAAGGCTCCTCGCCGACGATGTCGCGCGCGCACCAGACCGCATGGCCGAGGCCGAGCGGCGCCTGCTGGCGGGTGAAGCTGGTCTGCCCGGCGCCCGGCAGGATGCGCTGGAGTTCTTCCAGGGCCTCGGTCTTGCCGCGCTCCTTCAGCATCGAATCGAGCTCGTAGGCGATGTCGAAATGGTCCTCGATCACGCCCTTGTTGCGGCCGGTGACGAAGATGAAATGCTCGATGCCGGCCTCGCGCGCCTCATCGACCACATGCTGGATCACCGGCTTGTCGACCACGGTGAGCATCTCCTTCGGCACCGACTTGGTGGCGGGGAGGAAACGGGTGCCGAGGCCGGCGACGGGAAAGACAGCTTTGCGGATGCGCTTCATGACGAGCCCTTGCGACTGGTGCAACGATGCACGGCAAACGCCGTACGAACCCTTAACGGCGGACGCGTGCCCTTAGTTCTGCCGCGACGGAACGCCGAGCGCAATCGCCGTGCTCCGCCGACGGAGCGGTTGATTCCGCGGGGATGCCGATGGTCCGCGCTTGCCGAAGGCCCGCTTGCCCGGTACTGCTTGCCCACACATCGGGGGGCAAGTGGGGTCAGGCCGTGCCAGTCGGCCGGCAGCCGGAGATTGTGCGTTGAGTTTCAGGACAGTCATCGCAGCCGTTTTTGCCTCCGCGGTCTGCGTTCTGGCGGCTATCAGCTCCGCTTTTGCATTGGAGCCGGTCTCGGTCACCAACGATGTCGATGCCATCGACCTGTCCCCGGCGGTCCAGTTCTATTCGACTCAGGGCGACCGCATCCAGATCCAGACCGCGCCCGGTCCCGACGGCATCGTCCGCCGCATCGAGGTGCGGGCGAAGGAAGCGGGCGCCAACCCCAACTGGATCGGCTTCGCCCTGGCCAACACGACCGACGAACAGATCGACCGCATCCTGGTGGCGCCGCATTTCCGGCTGGTCGGCTCGGGCCTGGTCTGGCCCGATCTCGGCGCCTCCCGGATCGCCGACATCACGCCGAGCCAGGGCTTCCGGCCCGAGCGCGAGGACGCGGACGACGCGGACGTGTTCCGCATCACGCTGGATCCGGGCTCGCGCGTCACCTTCGTCGCCGAGCTGCGCACCGCCAAGCTGCCGCAGCTCTATCTGTGGGATCCCGACGCCTACAAGGACAAGGTCAACGCGCTCACCCTGTACAAGGGCATCGTCATGGGCATCGCCGGCCTGCTGGCGCTGTTCCTCACCATCGCCTTCGTGGTCCGCGGCACGGCGATGTTCCCGGCCGCCGCGGCGCTGGCCTGGGCGGTGCTGGCCTATCTCGCCATCGACTTCGGCTTCCTGCACAAGGTCCTGGCCATCCGGGACGACGGCGACCGCACCTGGCGGGCGGGAGCGGAAGCGATCTTCTCGGCGACGATGCTGGTGTTCCTGTTCGCCTATCTCAATCTCAACCGCTGGCATGTGCGCTACAGCTATGTGCTGGTCGCCTGGCTGATCGCGCTGGCGGCCCTGGTGGGCCTGGCCGTCGTCGACGCCCCGGTCGCGGCGGGCGTGGCGCGCATCTCCATCGCCACGCTGGCGGCCGTGGGCCTGCTGATCATCGTTTACCTCGCCGCCTACGGCTATGACCGGGCGGTCATGCTGATCCCGACCTGGACGCTGCTGCTGGCCTGGGTGGTGGCGGCCGGCATGACCATCACCGGGCACCTCACCAACGACCTGGTGCAGCCCGCCCTCACAGGCGGCCTGGTGCTGGTGGTGATGCTGATCGGCTTCACGGTGATGCAGCACGCATTCGCCGGCGGCACCTTCGCGCCCGGCCTGATGTCCGACACCGAGCGCAAGGCTCTCGCCCTCACCGGGTCCGGCGACATCGTCTGGGACTGGGACGTCCCGGCCGACCGCATCTATGTCAGCCCCGAGGCCGACCAGCTCCTGAACGTCAAGCGCGGCACCCTGGAGGGACCGGCGAGCCGTTGGCTGGAGCTGGTGCACGTGCTCGACCGCGACCGCTTCCGCACCGCCCTCGACGCGGTGATCGACCAGCGCCGCGGCCGCGTGGCCCAGGACTTCCGCATCCGGGCCGGCGACGGCCACTACCGCTGGCTGAACCTCAAGGCACGCCCGGTGGTGGGGTCCGACGGCGAGGTGGTGCGCTGCGTCGGCGTGATCGCCGACGTGACCGAGCAGAAGACCGCCGAGGAACGGCTGCTGCACGATGCGGTGCATGACAACCTCACGGGCCTGCCGAACCGCGAACTGTTCATGGACCGTCTGGAAGGAGCCCTGGCCACGGCCCGGCAGGATCCGGCGGCGCGGCCGGTGGTGATCCTGCTCGACATCGACCGCTACAAGAAGATCAACGATTCCGTCGGCCTGGCCATCGGCGATTCGATCCTGCTCACCGTGGCGCGCCGCCTGTCGCGCCTGCTCAAGCCGCGCGACAGCGTGGCGCGCATCAGCGGCGACCAGTTCGGCATGATCGTCCTGTCCGAGCGCGAACCGGAGCGGATCGAGGCCTTCGCCGAGACGATCCGCAGGACGCTGCGCACCCCGGTGGCGGTGGCCGACCGGGAAATCTTCCTCACCGCCTCCATCGGCATCCTCATGGTCGACGGCGATGCCGCCGCCAAGGCGGAGGAGGTGCTGAAAGACGCCGAAATCGCCATGTACCACGCCAAGAAACATGGCGGCGACCGGATCGAGACGTTCCGCGCCGCCATGCGGGGCGAGCGGCCGGACCGGCTGGCGCTTGAGGCCGACCTCAGGCGGGCGATCGAGCGGGAAGAGGTCAAGGTGCTGTTCCAGCCGATCGTCCGGCTGGAAGACCGGACCATCGCCGGCTTCGAGGCGCTGGTGCGCTGGGATCATCCGCGGCTCGGCCGGCTGTCGCCCCGCGACTTCATCCCGATCGCCGAGGAGAGCGGCCTGATCGTCGACCTCGGCCTGTTCGTGCTCGACAAGACGACGCGCCAGCTCGTCACCTGGCAGCGGCTGGTGGAAAGCGACCCGCCGATCTTCGCCAGCGTCAACGTCTCCAGCCGCCAATTGCTGCGCCACGACCTGATCCACGACCTCAAGGGCGTGCTGTCGCGCTCGGCGGTGGCGCCCGGCTCGCTGAAGCTGGAGATCACCGAAAGCCTGGTGATGGAGAATCCCGAATATGCCGCGCAGATGCTGATGCAGGTGCGCGAACTCGGCGCCGGCCTGTCGATGGACGATTTCGGCACCGGCTATTCCAGCCTCGCCTATCTCCAGCGCTTCCCGTTCGACACGATCAAGATCGACAAGAGCTTCGTGCGCCCCAACGGCAGCGGCGCGCGGCCCGTGATCCTGCGCTCGATCATCACCATGGCGCACGATCTCGGCATGGATGTCGTCGCCGAAGGCGCGGAAACCGATGCCGATGCGGCGGAACTGCACGAGCTGGGTTGCGAGTATGCGCAGGGCTACGCCTTCGGCGAGCCGATGACCGCCGACGAGGCCCGCCGGCTGATCGCCGGGCCGATCCGGCTACGGGCGTAAGGTATCGTTCGCGAACAGATGCGTCACATCGGATTCGTGCGAGCGGCCTCTAAGGAGCCGTTTGCGGATAAGACATCGCCCGAGAATAAGGACTTCGGTTGTTAATTGGGTGAGACATCTCAATTCGTCATGGCCGGACTTGATCCGGCCATCCTCGCGAACACCTCCAGCGTCATACTATTGGCGACCTGAACAAGTGCTCTTACCTGATCTGTCGCGTTCGCGTGGATGGCCGGATCAAGTCCGGCCATGACGCCCAGGTCGAATCGCTTATTCGTGAACGGCGCCTAGGAGGCGTTGCGCGTCGTCGGGCGGGGTGAAATGGTCGATCCAAAATCCGGGAATGTGCCCCGACGCAGTCGGGGCAGATGGAGTGAGGTCCGTAAGGTCCGTCCCTGACCGCGTCTGCGCCACCGTCATGCCGTGTCGGCGAAGCCGGAGCCCCGCCCTCCGCCGGTCATCCCCGCGGGGTGACACCTTGCATACTCGATGAAGAAGACTTCTTGCGCCCAATCCCGCACCCAGCGGGCCCGAGCGTCCACCGCCCTCAGGCGTGGCCGGCCTCGCTCGACAGCATGCCGGGCTCGATGCCGATCTTGCGCAGGGCCTGCTCATACTTGGTGTCGGTTTCCGGCCCGAAGATGATGTCCGGATCGGCGTCGCAGTGCAGCCAGCCGTTGGCGTTGATCTCCTGCTCCAATTGCCCGGCGCCCCAGCCGGCATAGCCGAGCGCCAGCACGGCCTGCTCGGGCCCCTCGCCGAGGGCGATGCTGCGCAGGATGTCGAGCGTCGCGGTCAGGCAGATATTGTTCTCGATCGGCAGCGACGAATTGTCGATGAACACGTCGCTGGTATGCAGGACGAAGCCGCGACCGGATTCCACCGGCCCGCCGTTCAGCACCCGGATCGCCTGGCCTCGCGGCGCCTTGATGTCGGCCACGGAGTTGACGACACCGAGCTGCTGCAGCAGGTCGTCGAAGCGGACGTTCTTGGCGGGCTGGTTGACGACGATGCCCATGGCGCCCTCGTCCGAATGGGCACACAAATAGATCACGCTACGCGCGAAACGCTCGTCGCGCATGCTCGGCATGGCAACGAGAATCTTGCCGTCAAGGAAACTGCCGGCCGAAGCCAGCGCACTGCGAACCTTGGATCCCATGGGTCGATCGTGAAGCAACAAGTCGGCTTTGTTAAGACAAAAATTGCATGCCGCGCCCCCCGCGCCGGCGTCCTGCCGCGACGCTCACGCCTTCGTGGCTGGCACGTGACCCTCGCATCGGCTACGGCGTGCGGATGCGACATTTCCACCCATGCCTGATCCCGGCTCTGCTGCTCGTCCTGCAGCCTGTCGCCGGCCGCGCCGCCGAGGCATCGCCCTGGTCCGCGACCACCGGCGCGGCCATTCGCCTGGTGCCGGACGCCTCCTCACCGGAGCAGCGCCGGGCCGGCCTCCAGATCCGCCTGGACCAGGGCTGGAAGACCTATTGGCGCAACCCCGGCGATTCCGGCGTGCCACCGGTGTTCGATTGGTCGCGCTCGGACAATGTCGCTGCGGTAACCGTGCTCTGGCCGGCGCCGCACCGCCTGGTGGACGAGGACGGCACGTCGATCGGCTACAAGACCAGCACCGTGCTGCCGCTGGAGGTGAAGCCCAAGGATGCCTCCAGGCCGGCGACCCTGGCGCTGTCGCTCGACTATGCCATCTGCAAGACGATGTGCGTGCCGGCCAAGGGCGACGCTTCGCTCCGGCTCGACCCGACGGGCTCCTCCGATGCGGCCTCGGACGCGCTGCTCGCGGCGGCGCGCGCCGCGGTGCCGACGCAGAAGCCGCTCGGCACCGCGGCCGCCCCCGCCCTCACCCGCATCACGTTCGACGCCGCCGCCAGGCCGGCCCGGCTGACGATCGAGGTCGACGCCTCGCCCGAGGCCGAGCTCTTCGTCGACGGTCCCGCCGACTGGTACCTGCCCGTGCCCGAGCCCGTGGCCGGCGGCCCGGGCCGCCGCTTCACCCTGGCGCTCGACGGCCTGCCGAAATCGGCCGCCCCGTCAGGCAAGGTGCTGCGGTTCACGCTGGTCGATGCGGCCGGTTCGGTCGAAACGCCCTATACGCTGCCGTGATCGTCGCTGTATCCTGACGGCCTCCTTCGACCGTCCTGCCATGGAGCTCCAGAATGACGATCAAGACCGGCGACCGGCTGCCCGAGACCGACTTCCGCGTGATGACGCCCGACGGCGTCGCCGTGCGCTCCACCGCCGACGTGTTCAAGGGCCGCAAGGTGGTGCTGTTCGCCGTGCCCGGCGCCTTCACGCCCACCTGCCACAAGAACCACCTGCCGGGCTTCCTGGCAGCCCAGGACGAGATCCGGGCCAAGGGGGTCGACACGATCGCCGTCACCTCCGTCAACGACCCCTTCGTCATGGATGCCTGGGCCAAGGCGTCGGGCGGCTCCGGCAAGATCGAGTTCCTGGCCGACGGCAGCGGCGACTTCGCCAAGGCGATCGGCATGGAGCTCGATGCCTCCGCCAAGGGCCTCGGCCTGCGCTCGCAGCGCTATGCCATGCTGGTCGAGGACGGCGTGGTGACGGTGCTCAACAAGGAAGAGAACGCCAGCCAGGCCGACGTGTCGAGCGCCGCGAATCTGCTCAAGGCGCTGTGACCGGCCCGCATCGAACCGGGGCTCGCCGATGGCGGGCCCCTCAGCCTGCCTGCTTGCGCGCCTTCAGATAGGGCGCCATGCCCTGGCGGGCGAGGAGATCCGCCTCCTCGTTCAACGGCTCGCCGGCGTGGCCCTTGACCCAGTGCCAGGCGACGTCGTGCCGCTCGACGGCGGCATCGAGGCGTTTCCACAGATCCTCGTTCTTCACCGGCTTCCTGTCGGCGGTGCGCCAGCCATTGCGCTTCCAGCCGTGGATCCAGCCGGTGATGCCGTTGCGCAGATACTGGCTGTCGGTGTGCAGGTCGACGGCGCAGGGCCGCGACAGCGCCTCCAGCCCCTCGATCGCCGCCAGCAGCTCCATGCGGTTGTTGGTGGTGACGGGCTCGCCGCCGGACAGGGCCCTGCGATGCTCGCCCCAGATCAGGATCGCTCCCCAGCCGCCCGGCCCCGGATTCCCGGAGCAGGCGCCGTCGGTGTAGAGGGTGAGGCGCCGCGAGCTCATCCGTCCAACCCGTAATCGGCGGCGCCGGCGACGCGCTGGTGGAACCGCAGCTTCTTGAGATATTCGACCGGGTCCTTCGGCTTGACCAGGGCGCCCGGCGGCACGTTGAGCCAGTCGACTAGGCGCGTCAGCAGGAAGCGCAGCGCCGAGCCGCGCGCCAGCACCGGCAGGGCCTCGGTCTCGGCCGCCGACAGGGGCCGCAGGCTGCGATATCCGGCCAGGAGCGCCCTGCCCTTCGTCGCGTTGTAGGAATGGTCCGCCTCGAAGCACCAGGCGTTGAGGCAGATGGCGACGTCATAGGCCAGGATATCGGTGCAGGCGAAATAGAAGTCGATCAGGCCGGAAAGGCGGCCGCGCAGGAAGAAGACATTGTCGGGGAACAGGTCGGCATGGATGGTGCCGACCGGCAGGCCCTCCGGCCAATGCGCCTCCAGGACGGCGAGCTCGCCGCGGATGGTCTCGTCGAGGCCCCGCTGCACACTGTCGCTGCGGCCGCCGGCCTGCTCGAACAGCGGCCGCCAGCCTGCAACGCTGAGCGCGTTGACCCGGCGCCCCTGGTAGTCGAGCGCGGCCAGATGCATCGCCGCCAGCGCCCGGCCGACCGCCGCGCAGTGCTCCACGGTGGGGCGCTTGATCCAGACCCCCTCGAGGAAGGTCACCAGCGCGGCCGGGCGTCCGGAAAGCTCGCCCAGCGCCGACCCGTCGCGCCGCCGCACCGGCATCGGGCAGGTGACGCCGCGCGCGGAGAGATGTTCCATCAGGCCGATGAAGAACGGCAGGTCATCGCGCCGCACGCGCTTCTCGTAGAGGGTGAGGATGAAGCTGCCGCGCTCGGTGCGCAGGATGTAGTTGGTGTTCTCCACCCCCTCGGCGATACCCTTGCAGGCCAGCACCGCGCCAATGTCGTAGCCGGCCACGAAGCGGGCCAGATCCTCGTCGGAGACTTCCGTGTAGACGGCCATGCGCAGGGTTCCGGGAACAGGCGATGCCAGCACTTAGAGCAAAGCACGTTTTGGTGGAAACGCTCGTTGCTCTAACTTCTTGTTTCGACGCGTCTTTGCGACTTGACGCGATTCCGTCAAATCGCAAAACGCTTTAGCGGAGGCGGGGAAGCGGCGTCAAACCGCCAGCTCCAACGGTTCCGGCGCCTCGCGCAGTTCCCGGGGCAGCGGGAAGAACATGCTTTCATCCGCCGTCGAAACCGTCTCGACCTTCAGGGCATAGCGCTCGGCGAAGGCATCGAGGATTTCCTCCACCAGCACTTCGGGCGCGGACGCGCCGGCGGTGACGCCGAGCGAGGCGATGGCGCCGAACACGGACCAGTCGATGTCGGCGGCGCGCTGCACCAGCACGGCGATGCGGCAACCCTGGCGCTCCGCCACCTCGCGCAGGCGCTGGGAGTTGGAGGAGTTGGGGGCGCCGACGACGACCATCGCCTCCACCCGCGGCGCCACGGCCTTGACCGCCTCCTGCCGGTTGGTGGTGGCGTAGCAGATGTCCTCCCTGTGCGGCCCGACGATCGCCGGGAAGCGCCGCTTCAACGCTTCGACGATCTCGCGCGTGTCGTCGATGGACAGGGTGGTCTGCGTGACATAGGCCAGCGCCGCCGGGTCGCGCGGGACATAGGCGGCCACGTCGGCCAGGGACTCGACCAGCCGCACCGCGCCCTCGGGCAATTGGCCCATGGTGCCCACCACCTCGGGATGGCCGCGATGGCCGACCAGCACGATCTCGCGGCCACGCTTCCAGTGCACCTCGGCCTCCCGGTGCACCTTGGTCACCAGCGGGCAGGTGGCGTCGACGGCGAAGAGATTGCGGGCGCCGGCGGCGGCAGGCACCGACTTGGCGACGCCATGGGCGGAGAAGATCACCGGCGCGGCCGTGTCCGGCACCTCGTCGAGCTCCTCGACGAAAACCGCGCCCTTCGCCTTCAGGCTCTCCACCACATATTTGTTGTGGACGATCTCATGACGCACATAGACCGGGGCGCCGTGGATTTTCAGCGCCTTCTCCACCGCATCGATGGCGCGCACCACGCCGGCGCAGAACCCGCGCGGGTTGCAGAGAAGAACGGAAAGCGACGGCTTGGGTTGATGCATGGCGGTCGGATATGGGGCCGCGCGGCAACAGGCGTCAAGATAGGAGCGGCGCGTCCGGGCGCTCCGGCCTCCCGTACTAGGAGGTCGCGGCCGGCCGTGATATCGCTCGCACGGCTTCGGCGCCGTCACCGAATCGTCGAGGCCGGATGGATTTCGAGGTTGAAGCTCCGTGCCGGATCGCCGGCGCGGAGGTTGGGATCGGGTGGGCATTGGCGGTTTCGGCGTCACGGAGTTCGGACATGGTCGGCGTGCGTATCGGCATCTGGGCCGCGCGGTGCGCGGGATTGGCGGCGCTGGTCGCGCTTGGGGGCTGCGGTGGCGGCGGGGGCGGTAATGCCGGCTTTCTCAGCGGCGTCTACGGCTCGGCAGCCGAGGAGACCACGCCCAACCCGAACATCTCCAACGGCGTCACCGTCTCCACCGCCGCCGAGCCCGGCCGTACCGTGGTCATCCCGATGGACCCGGACAAGGAATGCCCGCAGATCAACGTGCCGACCGGCATGTCCTCCTATGCCGCCTATGCCGGCGAGCCCTCGCCGTCCAATGTCCGCCACCAGATGGTGCTGTCGGACTTCGCCCGCGAATGCACGCTGATCTCGGGCACGACGGTGGGGATCCGCGTCGGCGTCGGGGGGCGCGTGCTGCTCGGCGAGAAGGGCTCGCCCGGGACCTTCTCGGCGCCGCTGACCATCACCGTGCGCGACCGCGACACCAACCCGATCTACAGCAAGACCGTCCAGGTCTCGGCGACGGTGCCGCCGGGCGATTCGCAGGGCACTTTCAAGTACATCGCCAACGACATCGTCATCCCGCTGCAGCTGGAGAAGCCGCTGCGCTACTACGAGATCCAGCTCGGCTTCGGCGGCAAGGCTGCAGCAGCCGCACCGGCACGCAAGAAGCGGCGGGCCTGACGGCCCGTCCCGCAGGTCGGCGGACCGGGCGCCGGAAGCCGGATTGCACGCCGTTCGCGGCCCGTCGAAATTTGTCGCCTGCGACAGAGGATCGCGGGTTGACGACGCAACGGCGCAGCACTAGCGTCGCGCCATACGTTTGATCCCCGCGGAAGAGACCGGCCCCCGAGGCCGGCGCCGAAGGAGCAACCGCCCCGGAAACTCTCAGGCATCCGGACCGCGTGGGGGACGACACTCTGGAAAGCGGCACGGGCGCGCAAGCGGCCGGGCTCACCGACGGGCGCAAGCGAACGGCCAGGGTGCCCGTTCGTGAAATCTCTCAGGTACCGCGACAGAGGGGGCACTCGACCGGACATCCGTCCGGAGGTGCAACCTGTCGTCGGAGCCGCAATGGCAGAGCCGAACCTGGGGCCGGATCAGGGCCCCCTCCTTGAGACACCGCTCCACGCCGCCCATGTGGCGCTCGGTGCCCGCATGGTGCCTTTCGCCGGCTACGCCATGCCGGTGCAATATCCCAGCGGCATCCTGGCCGAGCACACCCATGCCCGTACGGCCGCCGGCCTGTTCGACGTGTCGCATATGGGCCAGGCCGTCCTGAGGGCGGCCGACCATGCCGGCGTCGCGGCCGCCCTGGAGAGCCTGGTCCCAGCCGACATCCAGAGCCTGCCGCGCGGCCGCCAGCGCTATTCCCAGTTCCTGAACGCCGATGGCGGCATCCTCGACGACCTGATGGTGGCACGCTCGCCCGATCCGGCCGCGGACGGCACGCTGATGCTGGTGGTCAACGCCGCGCGCAAGGCACACGACTTCGCGCTCCTGCGCGAGCGGCTCGCCGGCCGGGCCGAGCTGGCCGTCGCCGACGACCGGGCGTTGCTGGCCCTGCAGGGCCCCGAAGCCGCGGCGGTGATGGCGGCGCATTGCCCCGAGGCAGCCGCGCTGCCCTTCATGGGCATGGCGCCGGCGCGCTTCGACGGCATCGACATCGCCGTCTCGCGCTCGGGCTATACCGGCGAGGACGGCTTCGAGATCTCCGTCAGGTCCGATCAGGCGCGCGCGCTCTGGGATGCCCTCCTCGGCGACGCGCGCGTCAAGCCGATCGGCCTCGGCGCCCGCGACTCGCTGCGCCTGGAGGCCGGGCTTTGCCTCTACGGCCACGACATCGACGAAACCACCACGCCGATCGAGGCCGGCCTTGCCTGGTCGATCCAGAAGCGGCGCCGCGAACAGGGCGGCTTCCCCGGCGCGACCCGCGTCCAGGGCGAGTTGCGCGAGGGAGCGGCGCGGCTGCGCGTCGGCCTCAAGCCGGAGGGCCGGGCGCCGGTGCGCGAGGGCGCGGCGATCAAGAGCCCGTCCGGCGCCGTGATCGGCAGCGTCACCTCCGGCGGCTTCGGGCCGACCGTCGGCGCGCCGATCGCCATGGGCTATGTCGCCAGCCACTTCGCCGAGCCCGGCACCGCCGTCACCGTCGACCTGCGGGGCAAGGACGTGCCCGCCCGGATCGCCGCCATGCCGTTCACCCCGCATCGCTACAAGAGGAGCTGAGGGAGCCGATGCCCGTCGTCAAATTTTCCAAGGACCATGAATATGTCTCGGTGGACGGCGACGTCGCCACCGTCGGCATCACCGACTATGCCCAGTCGCAGCTCGGCGACGTGGTGTTCGTCGAACTGCCGGCCGCCGGCAAGGTGCTCAAGCAGGGCGACGAAGCCGCGGTGGTGGAATCGGTGAAGGCTGCCAGCGAGGTCTACGCGCCGGTCTCCGGCACGGTGGTCGAGGTCAATGCCGGCCTGCCCGACAGCCCCTCCACCGTCAACGAGGATCCGCAGGGCAAGGGCTGGTTCATCCGGATCAAGCTCTCCGACCCGGCCGAGCTCGACGGGCTCATGGACGAAGCGGCGTACCAGGCCCTGATCGCATGAGACGCGGCGGGCCCCGCGCCCGCCGCTACCGCTCCTGACGGGAGGAAGACGAGCCATGACCCACAGCTACAATGCCATCGTCCGCTGGCGTCGAAACGGGGCGGTGTTCACCGACAACCTCTATTCGCGCGCCCATGACTGGGAGTTCGACGGCGGCGTCATCGTGCCCGCCTCCTCCTCCCCCTCGATCGTTCGCCTGCCCCTGTCGCAAGAGGAGGCGGTGGACCCGGAGGAGGCCTATGTGGCGGCGCTGGCCAGCTGCCACATGCTGTTCTTCCTGTCCTTTGCCCGCAAGCAGGGCTTCGTCATCGACTCCTATGTCGACGAGGCCCTCGGCGAGATGAGCCGGGACGCGCGCGGCAAGATGTGGGTGTCTCGCGTCACCCTGCGCCCGGCGCTGACCATCTCGGGCGAAAAGCGCCCGACCGCCACCGAGATCGACGGCCTGCACCACCAGGCCCACGAGGAGTGCTTCATCGCCAACTCGGTGAAGACCGAGATCGTGGTGGCTCCTCCTGCCCCCCTGTTCGTCTGACCGAGGCCCTTCTTCATGCGTTACCTGCCCCTTTCCGATGCCGATCGCGGCGAGATGCTGGCGCGAATCGGCGTCGGTGACATCGATGCCCTGTTCGCCAGCGTCCCCGCCGACAAGCTGCGCAAGACCCTGCCCGACCTGCCGCTGACCAAGGGCGAGCTGGAGGTCGAGCGCATCATGGGCGCCATGGCGGCCAGGAACGTGCCGGCCTCGTCCGTGCCGTTCTTCGTCGGCGCCGGCGCCTACAAGCACCACGTGCCGGCGACGGTGGACCACCTGATCCAGCGTTCGGAGTTCCTGACCTCCTACACGCCCTACCAGCCGGAGATCGCCCAGGGCACGCTGCAATATCTCTTCGAGTTCCAGACCCAGGTGGCGCTGCTCACCGGCATGGAGGTGGCCAACGCCTCGATGTATGACGGCTCCACCGGCACCGCCGAGGCGGTGCTGATGGCCCATCGCATCACCAAGCGTCGCAAGTCGGTGCTGTCGGGCGGCCTGCACCCGCATTACCGGCAGGTGGTGGAGACGGTCTCCGGCATGGCCGGCGACGCGGTGACGGCGCTGCCCCCGGACGTCCGCGCCGGCGAGGACATCATCGCCGCCATCGATGCCGACACCGCCTGCGTCGTGGTGCAGACCCCGGACGTGTTCGGCAACCTGCGCGACCTCACCGCCATCGCCGCCGCGGCGCAGAAGGCGGGGGCGCTGCTGATCGCCGTGTTCACCGAAGCGGTCTCGCTCGGTCTGGTGACGCCGCCCGGGGCCATGGGCGCCGACATCGTCGTCGGCGAAGGCCAGTCGATCGGCAATGCGCTGAACTTCGGCGGCCCCTATGTCGGCCTGTTCGCAACCCGGCAGAAATATGTCCGGCAGATGCCGGGGCGCCTGTGCGGCGAGACGGTCGACGCCGAGGGCCGGCGCGGCTTCGTGCTGACGCTGTCGACGCGCGAGCAGCACATCCGCCGCGACAAGGCCACCTCCAACATCTGCACCAATTCGGGCCTGTGCGTGCTGGCCTTCACCGCCCACATGACGCTGCTCGGCGAGAAGGGGCTCAGGGCGCTGGCGCGGCTCAACCACGCCAACGCCGTCAAGCTCGCCGACGCCCTCGCCGGCGTGAAGGGGGTCGAGGTGCTGCAGCAGGCCTTCTTCAACGAGTTCACCATCCGCGTGCCGGGGAATGCGGCCGAGCTGATCGAGGCGCTGGCGGCCAGGGGCGTGCTCGGCGGCGTGCCCATGTCGCGGCTGGCGCCGGGCGCCGGGCTCGACGACCTCATCCTGGTGGCCTCGACCGAGGTCAACACCGACGACGACCGCGCGGCCTATGTCGCTGCTCTGAAGGACCTGATCTGATGCTCAACCGCCAAGGCCGCCCCACCGCCCCCGGCGAAACCGCCGCCGCCGGCCATCCGACCTTCACCGGCAACCGCGCGCTGATGATCGAGGAGCCGTTGCTGTTCGAGATCGGCCGCACCGACACGACCGGCGTCGACGTCGACCTGGCCGGCGACGTCCCCTCCCGCCTCGGCGGGCACGAGCGCCGCGATCCGATCGGCCTGCCGGGCCTGACCGAGCCGGAGACGATGCGCCATTACGTGCGCCTGTCGCAGAAGAATTTCGGCATCGATTCCGGCCTCTTCCCGCTCGGCTCCTGCACGATGAAGCACAATCCGCGCCTCAACGAGAAGGCGGCGCGGCTGCCCGGCTTCGCCGACATCCATCCGCTGCAGCCGGTCTCGACCGTGCCCGGCGCGCTGGCGCTGATCGACAGGCTGGCGCACTACCTCAAGGAACTCACCGGCATGCCGGCCGTGGCGATGAGCCCGAAGGCCGGCGCCCATGGCGAGCTCTGCGGCATGATGGCGATCAAGAGCGCCATCGCGGCCCGCGGCGAAGGCGCCACCCGGACCGTGGTGCTGGTGCCCGACTCCGCCCACGGCACCAATCCGGCGACGGCGGCGCTGATCGGCTTCACCGTCGAATCGATCCCGGTGCGGCCGGACGGCACGGTCGACCCGCAGGCGGTGCGCGCGGCGCTCGGCCCGCAGGTGGCGGCGATCATGCTGACCAACCCGAACACCTGCGGCCTGTTCGAGCGGGATGTGGCCGAGATCGCCGACGCGGTGCATGAGGCGGGCGCCTATTTCTACTGCGACGGCGCCAATTTCAACGCCATCGTCGGCAAGGTGCGGCCGGGCGACCTCGGCGTCGACGCCATGCACATCAACCTGCACAAGACCTTTTCCACCCCGCATGGCGGCGGCGGACCGGGCGCCGGCCCGGTGGTGCTGTCGGAACGGCTGGCGCCCCACGCGCCGCTGCCCTTCGTGGTCGGCGGAGCGCTGGTCGAGCAGCCGGAGGACGCGCCGGCCGGCGCCGAGCCCTTCGGGCGGATGAGCGCCTTCCACGGCCAGATGGGCATGTTCACCCGGGCGCTGACCTACATGCTCAGCCACGGCGCCGACGGCATGCGGCAGGCCTCCGAGGACGCGGTGCTCAGCGCCAACTATGTCCGGGCCTGCCTCGCCGACCTGATGTCCCTGCCCTTCGGCGACCAGCCCTGCATGCATGAGGTGCTGTTCGACGACAGCTGGCTGAAGGACACCGGCGTCACGACGCTCGACTTCGCCAAGGCGATGATCGACGAGGGCTATCACCCGATGACGGTGTATTTCCCGCTCGTCGTGCACGGCGCCATGCTGATCGAGCCGACGGAAAGCGAGTCCAAGGCCTCGCTCGACCTGTTCATCATGACGCTGCGCGACCTCGCCCAGGCCGCCGGGCGCGGCGATACCGAGCGCTTCACCGGCGCGCCCTACCACGCCCCGCGCCGGCGGCTCGACGAGACCCGCGCGGCGCGCCAGCCGGTGCTGCGCTGGACGCAGCCGGAGCCGGTGCGCGAGGCGGCGGAATAGGCGGCCTTTCACCGGCCGGATCGGGCCGTTCCCGGGGGCGGTGCATTCCGCTGTCCCCGGTCTCCCCGTTCCGGCGAGCCGGCGCGATGCCGTCGAAGCGGCGGACGCCCTGGGGCGCCCCGATCATCCGGTCCGGCCGGTGATTGCCGCATGACGGTTTGCACCTCTTCCAAAAACGTGGAAAAAGCACGGGGGATCAAGCCTCTCGGGAGCCGCTCATGACCGACACCACCGACCTCGGACCGCGCGAGGCCATGGAGTATGACGTGGTGGTGGTCGGCGGCGGCCCGGCCGGGCTCGCCGCCGCGATCCGGCTGAAGCAGATCAACCCCGACATCTCCGTCGTCGTGGTCGAGAAGGGCTCGGAAGTCGGCGCGCATATCCTGTCGGGCGCGGTGATCGATCCCATCGGCCTCGACCGCCTGTTGCCCGACTGGCGCGGGGACGAGGCCCGACCGCTGAAGACCGAGGTCAGCGAGGACATCTTCTACTATCTCGGCCCGTCGGGCTCGATACGGCTGCCGAATTTCGGCATGCCGAAGCTGATGTCGAACCACGGCAATTTCGTCGGTTCTCTCGGCAATGTCTGCCGCTACCTCGCCGGCAGGGCCGAGGCGCTGGGCGTCGAGATCTATCCCGGCTTCGCCGCCGCCGAAGTGCTCTATGACGACAAGGGCGCGGTGGTCGGCATCGCCACCGGCGACATGGGCATCGGCCGCGACGGCAAGCCCCATGCCGGCTTCACCCGCGGCATGGAGCTGCGCGGCAAGTACACCCTGTTCGCCGAGGGCGCGCGCGGCAGCCTGACCAAGACGCTCCTGGCCCGGTTCGGGCTCGACGCCGGCCGCGAGCCGCAGAAATACGGCATCGGCCTCAAGGAGCTGTGGCAGGTCGACCCGGCCAGGCATGTGCCGGGGCGGGTGCAGCATTCCTTCGGCTGGCCGCTCGACAACGGCACCGGCGGCGGCTCCTTTCTCTACCACCTCGAGGACAACCAGGTGGTCGTCGGCTTCGTGGTGCACCTCAACTACAAGAATCCCAACCTGTCGCCCTTCGACGAGTTCCAGCGCTTCAAGCACCACCCGGTGGCGGCGCAGGTCCTGGAAGGCGGCAGGCGCATCGCCTACGGCGCCCGCGCCATCACCGAGGGCGGCTACCAGTCGGTGCCACGGCTCGTCTTCCCCGGCGGCGCGCTGATCGGCTGCGCGGCCGGCTTCGTCAACGTGCCGCGCATCAAGGGCAGCCACAATGCGGTGCTGTCGGGCATGCTGGCGGCCGATCATGTCGGCGCCGCCCTAGCCGAGGGCCGCGCCCATGACGAGCTGGCGGGCTACGAGGCCGGCTGGCGGGGAAGCGATATTGGGCGTGATCTGAGCAAGGTGCGCAACGTCAAGCCGCTCTGGTCGAAGCTCGGCACGATCGGCGGCGTCATGCTCGGCGGCCTCGACATGCATTTCACCGAGAAGCTGGGCTTCTCGCCGTTCGGCACCCTCAAGCACGGCAAGCCCGACCATGCCTGCCTGCAGCCGATCGCCGATGCCAAGCCGATCACCTATCCCAAACCCGACGGCAAGCTCTCCTTCGACAAGCTGTCATCGGTGTTCCTGTCCTCGACCAACCACGAGGAGGATCAGCCGATCCATCTGAAGCTGAAGGATCCCTCGGTCCCGATCGCCAGCAACCTGCCGCGCTACGGCGAGCCGGCCCGGCTCTACTGCCCGGCGGGCGTCTATGAGGTGGTCTACGCCGACGAGGCGGCCAAGACCGACCCGCGCTTCGTCATCAACGCGCAGAACTGCGTGCACTGCAAGACCTGCGACATCAAGGATCCGGCCCAGAACATCAACTGGGTGACCCCGGAAGGTGGCGGCGGGCCGAACTATCCGAACATGTGAGCCGGGCGAAGCCGGCGGGCGGGCGAGCCGGAGAGGCCGGCCCGCCCCGTTCGGCCGGAGGCTCAGTCCTCTTTCAACCCGCCCATGTGCTTCTGGGTGTAGAGCTGGATGCCGAGCCGCTCGATCAGGTCGAGCTGGGTCTCGAGGAAATCGATATGGCCTTCCTCGTCGGTCATGTTCGCCTTGAACAGGTCATGGGTGACGAAGTCCTTGATCGAGGCGCAATAGTCGGCCGCTTCCTGGTACATCAGCCGCGCCTCGCGCTCGGCGGCGAGGTCGCACTCGATGACTTCCTTGACGGTCTGCCCGATCCGCAGCGGGTCGAGCGTCTGCATGTTCGGGAAGCCTTCCAGGAACAGGATGCGGGTGGTCAGCTTGTCCGCGTGCTGCATCTCCTCGATCGATTCGGCCCGCCATTTCTTGGCCAGATCCTGCAGGCCCCAATTGTCGAAGATGCGATAATGCAGCCAATACTGGTTGATGGCGGTCAGCTCGCTGCGGAGCGCACGGTTGAGATAGTCGATGACCTTCTTGTCACCCTGCATGGTCCGTCTCCCGTTGTGCGTACATTGTTAGATTAGAATACTTCCAATCAAACGCAAGCGGAGATCCGCGCGGACGCCGCCACCCTGGCGAAGGCGGCGAGAATGGCATGCCGGCAAGCAGCCTTGTGGAAATTCCACAGTTTATGACAATTCCAAACTGCAGTTTGAAGCAATTCCATTCTTTGCCGCAAGCATTGACAGGACGACCGCCGGCCGTCACATCCCTCTTCGCCAAGTCATGGGTTCGAACAGTCGATGATCGTTTGCTCCTGCCGTGTCCTGACCGACAAGGATTTCGCCAGCACGCTCGACACTGAGCTGCCGGGCTGTCCGCGTTCGGCGACGGAAGCCTATCGCTGCCTGGGCTGCGGGCCGGAATGCGGCCGCTGCCTGAAGACGGTCCGGCGGATCCTGGCCGACGCGCGCGCCGCCGCCCGCTGCCACGACTGCAAGGAGGATTGCGCCCTGCGCGAGGCGATCGAGGCCCCCCTGCTCGACGCGGCGGAATGACCCGCCGGGCGTGAGGGGCGCTTCCCCGGCCACCCGGGGGAAGCGCCGAGATGCCGCAGCAACGTCTTGTCCCGCGGCCGCAAAGCAGCCATTGTCGCAGGCGATGCTTCGTCTTTGCCGGCCGCCCGTGCAGGCCGCCGCCCGTTCCGGAGAACCGACGTCCGTGATTGCAAACCATCGCTCGCGCCTGATCGCCGCCCTCGTGGCCGCAGCGATCGTCGGCGCCACCGCTTCGCCCGCCAGCGCCGTACGGCGCATCCAGCGCGCGCCGGACGGCATGACCATGACCGGCGGATTCCTGGCAGGCCGCCTGGCCGCGAGCCTGCGCGACAACCAGGCCGCCTCGAATTTCTACCAGACCGCGCTGAAGGCGAGTCCCAACAATCTCGACCTGATCGACCGCACTTTCCTGGCCCTGCTGCAGGCCGGCGAAATGGACCGGGCATTCCGCTTCGCCGAGCGCCTCGTGGCCGCCGACAAGCTGCATCGCATCGGCCGGCTGACGCTCGGCGTGAAGGCGCTCAAGGCCCGGCAATACGCCACGGCGCGCACCAATCTCGACTTTGCCGCCCAGCGCCCCTTCCTCGACCTGATCGCGCCGCTCCTGAGCGCCTGGGCCGACGCCGGCGCCGGCGAGACGGCCAGGGGTGTCGCGGCAGCCGACAAGGTCAAGGCGGAGGACTGGTACACCAGCTTCCGCGACTATTCCTCCGGCATGGCCTATGACATGGCCGGCGACAAGGCCAACGCCGTCAAGCGCCTGAAGGCCGCCACCGACCGCGATTCCTCGGCCGTGCGCATCACCGAGGCCTATGCCAGGGCGCTGGCGCGGGACGGCCAGCGCGACGAGGCGCTGAAGGTGCTCAAGGCCTATGACGAGAAGCTGCCGCGCCATCCCGCGATCCGGGCGCTGATGGCCGATATCGAGGCCGGCAAGCCGATCGCGCCGACGGTGCGCACGGCGCAGGAAGGCGCCAGCGACGTGCTGGTCGGCCTCGCCGCGCCGCTCGGCAAGCAGGGGGGCACGGACTACGCGCTGGTGTTCTACCAGCTGGCGCTCTACCTCGCCCCCGACAACGCCTCGGCCCAGATCGGTCTTGCCGACCTCTACACCGACCTGAAGCAGCCCGAGCGCGCCGTCGCGCTCCTGGAGCAGGTTCGCGCTTCCTCCCCGCTCAAGCGCAATGCCGAGATCGAGCTCGCCGGCGCCCTCGACCAGCTCGACAAGACCGACGAGGCGACCTCCCACCTCAAGGAGATCATCCGCCAGGATCCCCAGGATCTCGATGCGATCATCGCGCTGGGCGGCCTCTATCAGGGCCGCAAGAAGTACGCCGAGGCCGCGGACGCCTTCACCCAGGCGATCGAGGTGATCGGCACGCCGACTCGCGCCAACTGGTCGACCTACTATTTCCGCGGCGTCGCCTATGAGCGCACCAAGCAGTGGCCGAAGGCGGAGGCCGACTTCAGGAAAGCGCTGGAGCTGTTCCCGGACCAGCCCTCGGTGTTGAACTATCTCGGCTATTCCTGGATCGATCAGGGCACGCATCTCGACGAGGGCATGACCATGATCAAGAAGGCGGTCGAGCAGCGCCCCGACGACGGCTACATCGTCGACAGCCTGGGCTGGGCCTATTACCGCCTCGGGCAGTATGACGACGCGGTGAAGCAGCTCGAGCGGGCCGTGACGCTGAAGCCGAGCGACCCCACCATCAACGACCATCTGGGCGATGCCTATTGGCGCACCGGCCGCAAGCTGGAGGCGACATTCCAGTGGCGGCACGCCAAGGATGCCAAGCCCGAGCCGCAGGATCTGGAGAAGATCGAGCAGAAGCTCAAGAGCGGCCTGAAGGAGGACGAGGCACGGTCGGCGGACGCGACCAAGCCCGCGAAGGGCGGGTGACGGCCGATCCGCTGCTCGAGCACGCTCCCGCGAAGGTCAACCTGACGCTGCACGTGCTCGGCCGGCGCGCCGACGGCTACCATCTGCTCGACAGCCTCGTCGCCTTTGCCGCCAAGGGCGACGCCCTGACGCTGCAGCCGGGAGCCGGCCTGTCGCTGCGCGTCACCGGCCCGACGGCGAAGGCGGCGGGCGAGGGTGCCGACAATCTGGTGATCCGGGCGGCCGAGGCGTTGGCGGCGACGGTTCCCGGCCTGGTCACGGGGCACTTCCACCTGCTCAAGCGCCTGCCGGTCGCAGCCGGCATCGGCGGCGGCTCCTCGGACGCGGCCGCGGCGCTGCGGCTGCTGGCGCGGGCGAACGGCCTGGCGCCGGATGACCCACGCCTGATGGCGGCGGCGCGCCAGGTCGGCTCGGACGTGCCCGTCTGCCTCGAGGCCAGGGCGCGGCTGATGGGCGGCGCCGGCGAGGCCCTGTCCCCGCCGGTGGCGCTGCCGCGCCTGCCGGCGGTGCTGGTCAATCCGCGCGTCGCCGCGCCGACCGACGCGGTGTTCCGGGCGCTGGGGCTGTCCCCCGGAACCCTGGCCGCCGGCCCGCTCCAGGCCTTCGGCGCGGGAGCCTCGCGACGCGACCTGATCGAGGGACTGCGCCGGGCGCGCAACGACCTGGAGGCGCCCGCCATCGCCGTGGCGCCGGTGGTCCGCGACGTGATCGACCTGACGGCGGCGCAGCCCGCCTGCCGCCTGGCGCGCATGTCCGGCTCCGGCGCCACGGTTTTCGGCCTGTTCGACAGTTCCCGTGCCGCCGTGGCAGCCGCGCGCGCCCTGCGCGCCGCGCGGCCGGGCTGGTGGGTGGCGACGACGATGGTGGGATAGGCGCCGGCCTCAGAGCCCGTTTTGAAACGCGCTGCGGTGAGTGAGATGACGGTGATTCGAGAACCGGGGCGCAGCGGACTTGATGTCCGTGAGCACCGGAAGCGCAAAAAGCGCCGTCAGATCGCCGCCGCAGCGCGTTTCAAAACGGGCTCTCACCGCCCCAGCATGTTGGCCGCCACCGTCCGCAGATGCGCCTGCATGGCGGTGCGGGCCGCGTCGGGGTCGCGGTCCCGGATCGCGTCCATCACCAAGCCGTGCTCGCGGCAATAGACCGTACGGCGCTCTTCCGAGAAGGAGCGCTTCTTCATCTCGAACCACGGGCTCCGATTGCGCAGCAGGCGCAGGAGATTGTGGATTTCGCGCAGCAGATCGTTGCGCGAGCAGGCGAAGATGCGGTGGTGGAACTCCGCATCCCACTGCTCGAAGCGCGGCATCTCGATCGAGGCCGTCGCCATGCGGTGCGCCTCCTCGACACCGGCGATCTCGGCCGCGCTGGCGTTGGTCGCGGCGAAGGCGGCCGCGGGGGGCTCCAGCAGGAGGCGGATCTCCATCATGTCGGCCGGGCTCGCCCCTTCCATGCGGGCGAGCGTGGCGGCGAGCGATGGCGCGCCCTCCCCGAGCACGAAGGTGCCGCGGCCGACCTGGCGGGTGATGGCGCCGTCCTCCTCCAGGAGCAGCATGGCCCGACGGATGGTGTTGCGCGCCACGCCGAGCTCGGCCGCGAGGTCGCGCTCGGGCGGGACGCGACGCCCGCCCGCCCACTCGCCGGCCTCGATGCGCTGCCTCAGGCTGCGGGCGATGTCGGCGGCGACGAGGCGTGGCATGCCTTGGGGCGTCCCGTTCTGATCCAATTCTGAACCAATTATCACTCCAAATCAGATTGGTCCAGAAAAAAGGCAACAGCACAGTCTGTTTTCCGGTTGCCAGAGCACCGAAACTGAGCCAACATTCCTCGCAATATGAACCAATAAGAACAAGATGGTTCAGTTTAACCGGGAAGGAAGGCGCATGCGGGTGGCCACGTTCTCGATCGGCGGCGAGCGCCGGGTCGGAGAAGTCGACCTCGAACGCGGCATCGTCGTGCCGTTCGACCTGCCGCCGTCCGAGGCGGAGGCCGGGATCCTCGCCCTGATCGGACGGCGCGACATGCCGGCCCGCCTGTCGCCGATCGCGATCGAGCGGGTCGACGTCGAGGCGCCGATCCCGCGGCCGCGGCGCAACATCTTCTGCATCGGCAAGAACTACCACGAGCACGCGCACGAATTCGCCCGCAGCGGCTTCGATTCGAGCGCCGGCGCCGGTGCCGTGCCGAAGGCGCCGATCATCTTCTCCAAGGTGCCCGAGACCGTCATCCCGTCGGCAGCCAGGGTGATGATCGATCCCGGCGTCTCCGCCGCGGTCGACTACGAGGCGGAGCTTGCGGTCATCATCGGCCGGCAGGGGCGCGGCATTCGTCCCGAGAATGCCTTCGACCATGTCTGGGGCTACACCATCGTCAACGACGTGACGGCCCGGGACCTGCAGGGCCGCTACAGCCAGTGGCTGGTCGGCAAGTCGCAGGACACGTTCTGCCCGATGGGACCGTGGGCGGTGACGCGGGACGCGATCGACATCGCCAACACCGGCATCCGCTCCTTCGTCAACGGCGAGCTGCGCCAGGACTCCAACACCGGCCTGCTGATCTTCGACATCCCGACCATCATCGCGACGATCTCGGCCGGCCTCACCCTGCAGCCCGGCGACGTCATCGCCACCGGCACGCCCGCCGGCGTCGGCATCGGCTTCGATCCGCCGCGCTATCTCAAGGGCGGCGATGTCGTCCGCATCGAGATCGACGGCATCGGCACGCTGGAGAACCCGTTCGAGGAAGTCCGCCCATGACCACCGTCAATCTCGGACGGATGACGGTGGAGGTCGCCGGGGACGGCTTCCCGGTCGTGATGGTGCACGGCCTCGGCGGCACCTCCAACGCCTTCCAGCCGCAGATGCCCGTCCTGGAAGGCTACCGCGTGCTGCGCCCCGACCTGCCGGGCGCGGGACGCTCCCCGCCGCCGCACGAAGAGATCTCCGTCGAATGGCTCGCGGCCGTGCTGGTCTCGGCGCTGCGCACGCTGGGCGTCGCCCGGGCCCATTTCGTCGGCCACTCCATGGGCACGATCCTGTGCCAGCGCATCGCGGCGGACGAGCCGGCGCTGGTCGCCTCCCTCACCCTGTTCGGCGCCATCGTCGAGCCGCCGGACGGCGCACGGACCGGGCTCCTCGCCCGGGCCCGCCTCGCCCGAGCGGAAGGCATGGACGGCATCGCCGAGCAGATCGTCGCCAACACCCTGTCGCCGGCCACGCGCAGCACCGCGCCCACCACCCTCGCCCTGGTGCGCGAGCTGCTGATGCGCCAGGACCCGCAGGGCTATGCCCGCCATTGCGAGGCGCTGGCCAAGGCCCGGGCGGTCGATGCCCGGCTGATCTCGGCGCCGACGCTGCTCGTCACCGGCGATGCCGACGCCGTGGCGCCGCCCGGCATGGGCCAGATGCTGGCCGACCGGATCAAGGGCTCGAGCCTGTCGATCCTCGACCGCTGCGGCCACTGGGCGACGCTCGAGAAGCCGGCCGAGTGCAATGAAAGAATGGGCAATTTCCTGAAACGCGTCCAATAATGGCGCCAAGCCGAGAAAGCCGCCCGCCTCGCGGAGACGGCTCGGGCCGAGGAAACACCGGAGGATCCGATGGCAGACGAAGGCATGTACGGCTCTCGCCGGAGCTCCAACGGGCATGAGCCGGACTCCGTCCTCTTCACCAATGTGCGGGTTCTGGACGGCACCGGCGAATATCCCTTCACCGGCGAGGTGCTGGTGCAGGGCAACCGGATCAAGCAGGTCACCCGCGGCGGATCTCGCTTCAGCGCCTCGAACGGCGGCGGCGCCACCGTCATCGACGGGATGGGCGCCACGCTGATGCCCGGCATGGTCGACGCGCACCTGCACCTGTCCTGGAACAATGCGCCAGGCATCGATCCGATCCAGATGATGCCGCCCGAGGAGCACATCCTCGTCACCGCCGAGATGGCCAAGCTCGTGCTCGACGCCGGCTTCACCGCCGGGCGCGGGGCCGCGGCGGCCAAGCCGCGCCTCGACGTCGTCATCCGCAACTTCATCAACGAGGGCCGGCTGCCGGGGCCGCGCTACACGGCGGCCGGGCCGGAGATCACCACGGTCGGCGGCCTCGGCGACTCCGCCCCCTCCCACATCCCGCACGAGGGCCTCAACCTCGGCATCGTCGTGTCCGGGCCCGAGGAGGTGCGGCGCACGGTGCGCACCCTGATCAAGTACGGCGTCGACTCCATCAAGCTCAACCTCTCCGGCGAGGAGATCACCGGCACGGGCGCCGAGGAGACGCCGATGTCGGAGGAGGAGGTCGCCATGGCGGCCAAGGCGCGCGGCAAGGTGCTCGCCGCCCATGCGCGTTCGTCCGAATCGGTCAAGCAGTGCATCCGTCACGGCATCCAGAACATCTACCACGCCTCCTTCGCCGACGAGGAAGCCCTCGACCTGCTGGAAGCGGCCAAGGACAGGCACTTCGTGGCCCCCGGCCTGGCCTGGCTGATCCGCACCGCCCGCCATGCGGAGGAATGGGGGATCAAGCCCGGCTCCCGGGTGGCGCAGCTCTACGAGCGCGAGCTGGAGATGGCGGTCGAGACCATGCGCAAGATGCACCGGCGCGGCATCCGCGTGCTGATCGGCGGCGACTACGGCTTCGCCTGGACGCCCCAGGGCACCAACGCCCGCGACATCGAGTATTTCGTCGACTTGATCGGCATGTCGCCGATGGAGGCGATCCTGGCGGCGACCAAGCTCGGCGGCCAGATCATGGGCATGGGCCATGAGCTCGGCCAGATCCGCGAAGGCTTCCTCGCCGACATGATCCTGGTCGACGGCGATCCCCTCGCCAATGTCCGCATCCTGCAGGAGCGCGACCGCCTGCTCGCGATCATGAAGGACGGCAGGTTCCACAAGAAGCCGCAGATGCAGGAGCAGCGCCGGCGCCTGATGGCCTGAGCGAGCCGCCCGGGCGCGCTCCAGGGCGGGCCCGAACCTTCGCGAGAGCACCGGGAGCCGAGGGACATGCCTCGATGAGACACCCGCTCTGGATCGTCCTGCCCGCCATCGCCGCGGCGCTTCTGCTCTGGCTGTTCCTGGCAGCCTGGCCCGACTGGCTCGTCGCGGCGATCGGCGCCAAGAAGGTGTTCGCCAACACCATCTTCAACGGCGTGACGCTCGCCGGCCTCTACTTCCTCGTCGCCAGCGGCTTCACCCTGGTGTTCGGGCTGATGCGCAACGTCAACCTGGCGCACGGCTCGCTCTACCTGTTCGGCGCCTATGTCGGCTACGAGGTGGCCGAGCGGACCGGCCTGTGGCTGCTCGGCGTCGCCGCCGGCTTCCTGGCCGCGGCCGCCGCCGGGGCGCTGATGCAGGTGACGGTGTTCCGCCGCATGGAGGGCGACGACCTACGCCAGACGCTGGTGACGATCGGCATCTCGATCGTCGCCGCCGACCTGATGCTCGCCTTCTGGTCCGGCAACACCTACCAGTTCACCACGCCCGACTGGCTGAACGGCGCGGTGACGACGCCGGTGGTCACCGCGGTGAAGGCGGACGGCACGGCGGTGCTGATGAAATACCCGCTCTACCGGTTGGTGGTGCTCGCGGCCGCGGTGCTGATCGGCATCGGCCTCTGGCTGCTGCTCAACCGCACGCGCATCGGCATGATGATCCGCGCCGGCGTCGACGACCGCGCCATGCTGGCGGCGACCGGCGTCAACGTGCACGCGGTCTTCGCCATCGTCTTCGCCATCGGCGCCGGCCTCGCCGGCTTTGCCGGCGTGGTCGGCGGCACCGCCCTGTCGATCGCGCCGGGCGAGGACGTGCGATACCTTCTCGCCTCGCTCGTGGTCGTCATCGTCGGCGGCATGGGATCGATCACCGGCGCCGCGATCGGCGCCCTGCTGATCGGCCTGGCCGAGCAGATCGGCCTGGCCTATTTCCCGACCTACGCCGTGGTCTTCACCTTCGTGATCATGGTCGTGGTGCTGGCGGTGCGGCCGCAGGGCATCATGGGACGGCCGGCATGAGCAGCCTCGACAGCCCCGCCAAGGCCGCGGCCGCCGACCTGCCGGAGATCGACCCGGCGGTCGTCCTCACCGGCCTCGCACTCCTCGCCTACCCCTTCGTGGCCAGTCCCTTCTTCACCTTCCAGATCGGCGCCTATGCGCTGGTCATGGGCACCATCGCGCTGTCGCTGACGGTGCTGGCCGGCTATGGCGGCATGGTCAGCCTGGCGCAGATGACGGTGGCCGGCATCGCCGGCTATCTCGTCGCCATCCTGGGCACCAACGGCTCGGGCGTTCTGGGCCTGGGCTGGCCCTGGTGGCTGACCGTGCCGGCGGCGATCCTGGCCGCGGCGGTGGCGAGCGCGCTGATCGGCATGCTGGCGGTGCGCACCGCGGGCATCTACACCATCATGATCACCCTGGCGATCGCCACCGCCTTCTTCTACTTCGTCCGCCAGAACTACGCCTGGTTCAACGGCTTCAACGGCTTCCACGGCATCACGCCGCCGACGGTGCTGGGCATCCACTGGCGCGATCCCGCGCCGTTCTACTATCTCAGCCTCGCCGTCGCCGCCTTCTTCTACGGCGCCACCGTCTATGCCGAGCGCTCGACCTTCGGCCTCGGCCTGCAGGCCGTGCGCGACAATCCCCGCCGGATGCGGGCGCTCGGCTTCGACGTGCCGGCCCACCGGGTGTTCGCCTTCTTCCTTTCCGGCCTGATCGCCGGCACGGCCGGGGTCCTGCTGGTCTGGTTCAACGGCCAGATCTCGCCCGGCACCGTCAGCGTCTCGGCGGCGATCGACGTGCTGATCATCGCCGTGGTCGGCGGCCTGAAGCGGCCGATCGGCCCCTATCTCGGCGCCGTCCTGTTCATCCTGCTCAAGAATTTCGCCATCGACCTGATCAGCGCCGACCGCTTCAACACGCTGATCGGCCTGACCTTCCTCTTGATCGTCCTGTTCTCCCCGGACGGCCTGCTCGGCCTGTGGGAGCAGTTGAAGGCGAGCGGCGCCAGCCGGTCCCTCCAGGACTCCCTGCGCCCGCCCCCGGCGCGCAGCGGTTCGAAATGACGGGGGCCGAACCGATGACAACAAGACAAGGAGGAAACTGCCATGCGGATTGACAGACGCGGTCTTCTGGCGGCGGCCGTCGCCCTCGGCGTGATGGCGCCGGGGCTGGCGGCGGCCGAGGACACGATCAAGGTCGGCGCCCTGGCGACGCTGGAGGGGCCCTTCACCGTGCTCGGCCAGGACGGCATGCGCGGCCTCAAGCTGGCGCTGCAGGAGGCGGGCTACACCGTCGCCGGCAAGAAGATCGAGCTGGTGACCGGCTCGTCCGACGCTTCGCCCGACAGCGCGGTGAAGGCGGCCCGCAAGCTGGTGGAGCAGGACGGCGTCCAGATCCTGATCGGCCCGCTCTCCGGCTCCGAAGGCATCGCCGTCAAGGACTACGCCAAGACGCAGCCGAAGGTGACCTTCCTCAACGGCTCCTCGGCGGCGCAGGACACGACGCTGTTCGACCCCGCCCCGAACTTCTTCCGATTCTCCACCGACGGCGTCCAGTGGATGGCCGGGCTGGGCGAGTATGTCTACAAGGACAAGGGCTACAAGAAGGTCGCGGTCGTCGCCGAGGACTACTCCTTCCCCTACAGCCAGGTGGAGGGCTTCATGGTGCCGTTCTGCCGGCTCGGCGGCAAGGTGACCCAGAAATCCTGGGTGCCGATCGGCAACAAGGACTTCTCCTCCGTCATTGCCGCCCTGCCCGACGACGTCGACGCGATCTATGTGGCGCTGGGCGGCGCCGACGCCGTGAACTTCCTCGGCCAGTACCAGCAGTCGGGCGGCAGCCTGCCGCTGATCGGCGGCTCGATCACGGTCGACCAGACGGTGCTCGGCTCCAAGGGCCAGCAGAAGAAGCAGATCATCGGCACGCCGGCGGCCGGCCCGACGGCCGACACCTGGGACGATCCGCGCTGGAAGAAGTTCAGCGAGGACTACAGGAAGGCCTTCTCCGACGCCTTCCCCTCCCCGTCGCTGTTCGCCCACGCCTACTACGTCAACACCAAGGCGGCGCTGCTGGCGCTCGACAAGGTCGGCGGCGACCTCTCCGACGGCGGCGCCAAGTACCGCGAGGCCCTGGCCAAGCTCGAGTTCGACACGCCGACCGGTCCGGTCAAGCTCGACAAGAACCGCAACGGCATCGCCAACATCTTCGTCACCGAAGTGGTCGAGGACGCCGACGGCAACCTGGTGAACAAGGTCATCAAGGTGGCCGAGAACATCGACCAGACGCTAGGCGTGGACGAGAAGGAGTTCCTGAAGATCGGCCCCGCCAGCCGCGACAACCCGGACTGCAAGTGATGACGACCGAACCGGCAGCCGGCTCGCTCGCGGCGCAGGGGGGCGACCATGCCCTCGAGCTCGCCGGCGTCGGCCGCCGGTTCGGGGCTCTGACGGCTCTCGCCGACATCTCCCTGCGGGTGAGGGCCGGCGAGCGGCGGGCCGTGCTCGGCTCCAACGGCGCCGGCAAGACGACGCTGTTCAACACCATCACCGGCGATTTCGCGCCCTCGAGCGGCTCGATCCGCTTCTTCGGCGAGGACATCACCACCTTCCCCACGCATGAGCGGATCCGCCGGGGGTTGCGCCGAACCTACCAGGTCTCGCTGCTGTTCGGCGGCCTCAGCGTCATCGACACCGTCTTCCTGGCCTGCCGCGGCGTCTCGCGCCGGCGCTTCTCGCTGCTGCGCCCGCGCCGGGACGAACCGACGCGCCAGCAGGCCGAGAGGATCATGCACGCCGTCAAGCTCGACGACAGCCGCGACGCCCTGGTCGGCGCGCTCAGCCATGGACAGCAGCGCCAGCTGGAAATCGCGCTGGCCCTGGCCGGCGCGCCGCGCTTCATCCTGTTCGACGAGCCGGCGGCCGGCCTGTCGCCGGCCGAGCGGCGCGACCTCGTCCAGATCCTGACACAGCTGCCCGCCCATATCGGCTACATCATCATCGAGCACGACCTCGACATCGCGCTACGCGTGTCGGAACGGGTGACGATGATGCACAATGGCCGCATCTTCCGGGAAGGCACGCCGGGCGAGATCGAGAACGATCCCGAAGTCCAGGCGATCTACCTCGGGGGCGGCCATGCGTGAGACCGCGTCCCGGGCGATCCTGCGCATCCGCGACCTGCAGGTCTATTACGGCGAATCCCATGCCATCCAGGGCGTCGACCTGACCCTGGAAAACCGGATCCTGGCGATCGTCGGCCGCAACGGCATGGGCAAGACCACGCTGTGCAACACCATCACCGGCCTGAAGCGGGCGCGATCCGGCTCGATCGCCGTGGCCGGCCGGGAGATCGCCGGGCTGGAGCCCCACCGGATCGCCCGCCTCGGCGTCGGCTACGTGCCGCAGGGGCGCCGCGTCTGGCGCAGCCTCTCGGTGGACGAGCACCTGCGCGTTGCCGCGCGGGGCGGCCGGGACGCCGCGTGGACCGTGGATCGCATCTACGCGACCTTCCCGCGGCTGGCGGAACGGCGCGGCAATGGCGGCGGCCAGCTTTCGGGCGGCGAGCAGCAGATGCTGGCGATCTCGCGGGCACTGCTCGGCAATCCGCGCCTGCTGGTCATGGACGAGCCGACCGAGGGCCTGGCGCCCGTCATCGTCGACCAGGTGGCGGGCATGCTGGCCGAGCTCTCGGCCGAGGGCGAGATCGCCGTGCTGCTGATCGAGCAGAACATCGGCGTCGCGGCGACGATCGCCGAGACCGTCGCCATCATGGTCAACGGCCGCATCAACCGCACCATGCCGGCCCGCGAACTCGCCGCCGACCGGGATCTGCAGCAGCGCCTCCTCGGCGTCGGCCGCCATGGCGAGGAGGCCGAGGAGACGCCGACGGAACCGGGCGAGAGCGCCGGGGAGCGTCTCGCCGAAGTCTACAGGGTGGTGCGCGGCGCCGATGCGACGGCCCCGGCCGCCGCCGGCGGTTTCCGCGCCAACACCTCCCTGCCGAACCGCTGGGCCCTCACCGACGCCGAGATCGGGCGCGGTGTGCGGCCGGCCGCGCCGCCCGAGCCCGCGGCGGCCCCGCGCCTCGTCGAGCCGGCTCCGGCCGACCGGCACGGGCGGACGGCCATCGTCGCGGGAACCTTCGACACCAAGGGACGTGAGCTGAAGTTCATCCGCGACGTCCTGCGCGAGGCCGGCATCCGCACCAGGACTGTCGACCTCTCCACGTCCGGCAGGCCGTCGAGCGCGGACGTGCCGCCGCAGGAGGTCGCGGGATCCCACCCGCGCGGCGGCAGCGCCGTCTTCACCGGCGAGCGCGGCGAGGCCGTCGAGGCGATGGCCGTGGCCTTCCAGGCCTGGATCGCGCGCCAGCGCGACATCGGCGGCGTGATCTCGGCCGGCGGCTCGGGCGGCACGTCCCTGGCGACGGCCGGCATGCGCCGCCTGCCAGTCGGCATCCCCAAGATCATGATCTCGACCGTCGCCTCCGGCGAGGTCGGGCGCTATGTCGGCGCCTCCGACATCCTGATGATGCATTCCGTCGCCGACGTGCAGGGGCTGAACTCGATCACCGAGCGCATCCTGGCCAACGGCGCCAATGCGCTCGCCGGCATGATCGCCCGGGCACCGGATCCGGCCGCGCGCTCCGCCGCGGCCGCCAAGCCGGCGCTCGGCATCACCATGTTCGGGGTGACCACCCCCTGCGTCCAGGCCCTGACCGAGAGCCTGCAGGACGAGTACGACTGCCTCGTCTTCCACGCCACCGGGGTCGGCGGCCGCTCGATGGAGAGCCTGGCCGATTCCGGCCTGCTCGCCGGCGCGATCGACGTCACCACCACCGAGGTCGCGGACATGCTGGTCGGCGGGGTGTTCCCGGCGACCGAAGACCGCTTCGGCGCGTTCGTCCGCCAGCCCATCCCCTATGTCGGCTCGGTCGGAGCCCTGGACATGGTCAATTTCGGCCCGCGCGACACCGTGCCGGACCGGTTCCGCGGCCGCAACTTCGTCATCCACAACCCGAACGTCACGCTGATGCGCACGACGCGGGAGGAGAACACGCAGGCGGGGCGCTGGATCGGCGCCCGGCTCAATGCGATGCGCGGGCCCGTGCGCTTCCTGATCCCGGCCGGCGGCGTTTCGGGCCTCGACGCGCCGGGCAAGCCCTTCCACGACCCGGAAGCCGACCGGGCCCTGTTCGACGCGATCGAGCAGACCGTGCAGCAGACCGGCCAGCGCCGCATCGTGCGCCTGCCGCTGCACATCAACGACCCCGCCTTCGCGGCGGCCCTCGCCGAGGCCTTCCGCGAGATCGCCCCCCTGCGCAAGAGAGCCTGACCATGCCGCGCTTCGAACGATCCGCCCTCCTCGAGAAATTCCGCGCCATGATCGCGCGCGGCGAGGTCATTGTCGGCGGCGGCGCCGGCACAGGCCTCTCGGCCAAGTGCGAGGAGGCCGGCGGCATCGACCTCATCGTCATCTACAATTCGGGCCGCTACCGCATGGCCGGCCGCGGCTCGCTCGCCGGCCTGCTCGCCTACGGCAATGCGAACGAGATCGTCATGGAGATGGCGGCCGAGGTGCTGCCGGTGACCCGGCACACGCCGGTGCTGGCCGGGGTCAACGGCACGGATCCGTTCTGCCTGATGGACAGGTTCCTCGACGAGATCAAGGCGGTCGGCTTCTCCGGCGTGCAGAACTTCCCGACGGTCGGCCTGATCGACGGCACCTTCCGCGCCAATCTGGAGGAGACCGGCATGTCCTACGGCCTGGAGATCGACATGATCGCCAAGGCCCATGCCAAGGATCTGCTGACGACCCCCTACGTCTTCAACGAGGACGAGGCAGCGGCCATGGCCAAGGCCGGCGCCGACATCATCGTCTGCCATCTCGGCCTGACCACCGGCGGCGCCATCGGCGCGCAGACGGCCCTGAAGCTGGAGGATTGCCCGGCCCTGGTCGACCGCTGGGCCGAGGCGGCGCTGCGGGTGAAGCCCGACGCCATCATCCTCGTCCATGGCGGTCCTGTCTCCGAGCCGGAGGACGCGGCCTATGTCCTCGCCCGTGCCCACACCTGCCACGGCTTCTACGGCGCCTCCTCGATGGAGCGCCTGCCGACGGAGCGGGCGCTGGTCGAGCAGACGCGGCGTTTCAAGGCCGTGACGCGGCAACACTGAAGACAAGCGCCGCGCGGACGCCCGCCGGGGGCGTCGGCCGGCCGGGAGGAAACGGCAATGGCTGGTGAGATCATCGGGACGCTCATTCTCTGGCTGATCGTCGCGGCGATCGTCGTGGCGATCGCGGTCTATCTGCTGCGCTGGCTCTATCGCCGCTCGACCAAGGAGATGGCGTTCGTGCGCACGGGCTTCGGCGGCGAGAAGGTGGTCATCAACGGCGGCGCCTTCGTCATCCCCGTGCTGCACGAGGTCACGCCGGTCCAGATGACCGTGATGCGGGTCGAGGTGAGGCGCGGCCAGTCGAACGCGCTGATCACCCGGGACCGCATGCGCGTCGACCTGATCGCCGAGTTCTTCCTGCGGGTGCAGCCGTCGCGGGAGGCGGTCGCCGTCGCCGCCCAGACCCTGGGCCGGCGGCTGCTGCAGCAGGACGGCATCCGCGAACTGTTCGAGGGCAAGTTCGCCTCGGCCTTGCGGGCGGTGGCCGCCGAGCTCACCCTGGAGGAGATCCATGTGCGCCGGAGCCAGTTCATGGCGCGGGTGCGCGAGCAGGCCGCCGAAGCGCTCGCCTTCAACGGCCTGGAGCTGGAGACCGTCTCGCTCGTCGATCTCGACCAGACCAGCCTGGAGTTCTTCGATCCGGCCAATGCCTTCGACGCGGAAGGCCTCACCCAGCTGACCGAGACGATCGAGATGCGCCGCAAGATGCGCAACCAGATCGAGCAGCAGACGATGGTCGAGATCCGCAGCCAGAACCTGGAATCCGAACGCCGGGTGCTGCAGATCGACCGCGAGAGCGAATATGCGCGGATCGAGCAGGAACGGGAGATCGAGATCCGCCGGGCGGTGCAGCGGGCCGAGCTGGCGCGCGAACGGGCCCAGCGCGATCAGGAGGCCCAGCAGGCCCAGCTCGCCGCCGCCGAGGCGACGGAGAAGACGCGCATCGCCCAGGAGCGTGCGCTCGCCGAAAGCCGCATCGCCAGCGAGGAGGAGGTCCGCAAGCGCGAGATCGCCCGCCGGCAGGCCGTGGAGGAGACGGAGCTGCGCAGCCGCGAGCAGACCGAGCGGGAGGAGATCGCCCTCGGCCTCGCCGTCGAGCGCGAGCGCATCCGCCGCCAGCGCGAGCAGGAGGAGCTGGAGGTCGGACGCCGCCTCGGCCTGGAGCTGGCCGAGCGCGAGCGCGAGATCACCCTGTCGCGCAAGGCGGTGGAGGTGATCCAGGCCGACGTCGAGGCCCGGCGCGCCGAAATCGCCTCGCGCACCGATGTGGAGCGCGAGCGCGTATCGTCCGAACGCCGCCTCGACGAGGCGCGGATCGAGCGTGAGCGCGCCCTGCAGGCCCTGGAGATCGCCAAGCGCCAGGCCTTCGAGGAGGCGGAGATCGTCTCCGGCGAAGAGGTGGAACGCGCCCGCATCGCCACCGAGCGTGGCCTGGGCGAGGCCCGGGTGGTGCGCGACCGCGACCTCAGCAGGCTCGCGGTCGAGCGCGACAAGGTGCTGGAGATCGCGGAGATCGACAAGGCGATCGAAGTCGCGGCCAAGTCGCGCGAGCGCTCCGCCGCCATTGCCGACGCCGAGGCCGCCCGCGCCGCGGCGATCCTGGCGGAGGAACAGGTCTTCACCGCGCGCGAGCGCGAGATCGCCGAGCGGCGCAAGGCGATCGACCTCATCGCCGCCGCCCGCGACGTCGAACGCGAGCGGCTGCACCTCACGGCCAAGGCCAGGGCGGAGCAGGACGCGGCCGCGGATTTCGCCGAGGCCAAGCGCATCATCGCCAAGGGCGAGGCCGACGCGACGCGGATCCGCACGGAAGCCGAGGCGACGCGCTACAAGGTCGACGCCGAAGGCCAGCGCCAGGCCAACGAGGCCGACAATGTCCTGACCGCCGAGGCGCGGGCTTCGCGCGCCCGCATGAAGCTGCTCGACAAGATCGAAGGCATCGTGCGCGAGAGCGCCCGGCCGATGGAGAAGATCGACGGCATCAAGATCCTGCATGTCGACGGCCTCGGCGGCGGCCAGGACGGGGGGCGCAAGAACGTCACCGACGAGGTGATCGACAGCGCCCTGCGCTACCGCGTGCAGGCGCCGATGATCGACAGCCTGATGAAGGAGGTCGGCATCGACGGCGCCAGCATCGGCCGCATGACCGACGTGCTGCGCGATGCCAAGGACCTTGATTCCATCGTCCGCAACCGGCGCAAGGACAAGGGCGACAGCGGCGCGCGCAAGGACGAAGGCGAGGGCGAGGGCCGGGCCGACCGCCGGGACGACGACTGATGCGGCGGATCGGGCCTTGCGACGCCGGGCGCGACCTCGGCCGGCGGAAGCGGCGAGGGCGGCGCCGGCTGCCGTATCCGCGACCGTCATGGGCGGACCTGATCCGCCCATCCACGCGATCGGCTGCGGCATCGGGAAAGGTTCCTCTCCCGGATGCATCAGGCCCGGCCGGCGTCGCGGGCGCGCGGACGGCCGGGTCAAGCGCCGCCGTGACGGGAAGGCTGCGGCAAGGACGGAGCCGGCCGCGCCTCCGGCCCGGGGCCTCCCCGCTCATGCCTGCCCGCCCCCATTGCTGACGAGGAGCATCCCTTGGCCAAGGTCTATGTGTCTTGCATCGTCGCGGCCCCGGCGGCGCAGGTCTGGGCGGTGATCCGGGACTTCAACGGACTGCCGGGCTGGACGCCCTTCGTGGCCGAGAGCCGGATCGAGCAGAACGAGCCGGCCGACAGGGTCGGCGCGATCCGCAATTTCCGCCTGCGCGACGGCGGGCGGATCCGCGAGCGGCTGCTCGCCCTCTCCGACTACGACCTGTCGATGAGCTATTCGATCCTGGAAAGCCCCATGGGCGTGGAGAACTACGTCGCCACGCTGCGGCTCATTCCCGTGACCGACGGCAACCGCGCCTTCGCCGAATGGAGCGCCGAGTTCGACTGCCCGCCCGCGCGTGAGGCCGAGCTGGTCGGACATATCGGCCGGAACGTCTTCCAGGCGGCCTTCCGCGCGCTCCAGACCCGTTTCGGCGGCTGACGCGATGGCGTCCGTGCGGATCGTCAGGAGCACGGTGATCGACGCGCCGGTCGAGGAGGTCTGGCGCCTGCTGCGCGACTTCAACGGCCATGCCGGCTGGCACCCGGCGATCGCCCGCAGCCGGATGGAGGACGGGGCGGCGACGGACCTTGTCGGGGGCGTCCGCGCCTTCGATCTCGCCGGCGGCGGGCACCTGCGCGAGCAGTTGATCGCCCTCTCCGACCGCGATCGCAGCCTGACCTATTGCCTCGTCGAAGCGCCCGTGCGCCTCGACGGTTATGTCGCCACCATGAGCCTGAAGCCGGTCACCGACGGCGACCGGACGCTGCTGGTGTGGCAGAGCCGCTTCGCGCCGCCGCCGGCGCAGGCGCAGGCGCTCGCCCACCTCGTGGCCGAGGAGATCTACGAGGCGGGGTTCGCGGCGCTGCAGCGCCGGTTCGAGCCCTCCGAACGCCGTCGCGCGCCGGTCTCCGGGTTGCCTCCGGCGATCCGGCCGCTTCCGGCCGCGACCGCTCCCCGCTCCCGCGGCGGCGAGACGCTGCGGGCGCAGGCGATCGTCGTCGAGCGCCATGGCGGGCCGGAGGTGCTGGTGCCGCGCCTCGTCGACGTGCCGCCGCCGGGGCCCGGCGAGGTGCGGATCCGCCAGGCCGCGGTCGGCGTCAATCATATCGACCTGCATTGCCGGACCGGCGACGTCGCGCTGATGGCCCTGCCCGGCACGCCCGGCCTGGAGGCGGCGGGCACGGTGCTCGACATCGGCCCCGGCGTCTCCCATCTCGGGCCCGGCGACCGCGTGGTCTATGCCTGCCATCCACCCGGCGCCTATGCGGCCCTGCGCAGCATGGCGGCGGACCTGGTCGTGCGCCTGCCGCCGGACATCCCCGAGGACGCCGCCGCGGCCGTGTTCCTCAAGGGCCTGATGGCCGATATCCTGGCAACGGACGTGCACCCGCCGCGCCGCGGAGACGTTGCTCTGGTGCGGGCGGCGGCGGGCGGCGTCGGCCTGATCCTCGCCCGCCTGCTCAAGGCCGGGGGCATGACGGTGATCGGCGCCGTCTCGACGCAGGAGAAGGCCGCGGCGGCGCGCCGGGCCGGCTGCGATCATATGGCCTGCGGCGCCGAAAGCGACGTGGCCGAGGCGGTGCGGACCGCCACGGCCGGGCGCGGGGTCGACGTCGTCTTCGACGGCCTCGGCCGCGACAGCTTCGAGGCCTCGCTCGACCTGCTGGCCCGGCGCGGCCACCTCGTCAGCTACGGCCAGGCGAGCGGCCCGCTCGGCGAGCGCAACCTCGACCGCCTCGCCGCCAAGTCCGCTCGCCTTTCACGGCCGAGCTTCGGGCACTATGCGGGCCACCGTGACGAACTCGCCGCCCGCGCCGCCCGTCTGTTCGCCCTGGTGCGGGACGGTACGGTGCGCCCCGAAATCGCCGGGCAGCTAGCGCTGGACGAGGCGGCCGAGGCGCATCGCCGGCTGGCCTCCCGGCGCACCATCGGGTCGCTCGTGCTGATCCCGGCGGCGGCCGGCGCGCCGGCCTGACGCCTCGCCGCGCCAGAGTACACCTGATTCGCCGGTTATCCGCGCCGCATGACCGCACGGACCGCGCCTGCCTCCCTGCGCAGTCGATGCGCGCGTTGCAAGGTCGCCCCCGATCGGGCAAAGGTCGGAACGGCAACATCTCCAGCGACGGCGGGTCGAATGAACGTCCTTCTCATCGGGTCCGGCGGGCGTGAGCACGCCCTGGCCTGGGCCATTTCCGCAAGCCCGCTCTGCGATCGGCTCTATGCGGCGCCGGGCAATCCCGGCATCGAGGAATGCGCGATCTGCGTCGCGCTTGACACCGCCGACCATGCCGGCGTCATCGCCTTCTGCCGCGAGCATGCGGTCGACTTCGTGGTCGTCGGTCCCGAGGCGCCGCTGGTCGCCGGCCTGGTCGACGATCTCGCCGCCGCCGGCATCAAGGCCTTCGGTCCGGGCAAGGCCGCAGCCCAGCTCGAGGGCTCGAAGGGCTTCACCAAGGATCTGTGCCGCGAATTCGGCATCCCCACCGCCGCCTATCAGCGCTTCTCCAACGCGGACTGGGCCAAGGCCTATGCGCGCGACCGCGGCGCGCCGATCGTGGTGAAGGCCGACGGCCTCGCCGCCGGCAAGGGCGTCGTGGTGGCCCAGACCATGGCCGAGGCGGCCGCCGCCATCGACATGATGCTGGACGGGGGCCTCGGCAAGGCCGGCGGCGAAGTGGTGGTGGAGGACTTCCTGGAAGGCGAGGAAGTTTCCTTCTTCGCCCTGTGCGACGGCAAGCACGCCCTGCCGCTCGCCTCCGCCCAGGACCACAAGCGTGTCTTCGACGGCGACAAGGGTCCCAACACCGGCGGCATGGGCGCCTATTCCCCGGCGCCGGTGATGACGCCGGAGCTGGAGGCGCAGGTGATGGACACCATCGTGCTGCCGACGGTGAAGGCGATGAACATTCGCGGCACGCCGTTCAAGGGCGTGCTGTTCGCCGGCCTGATGATCACCAAGGACGGGCCGAAGCTGATCGAATACAATGTCCGCTTCGGCGATCCGGAAGCGCAGGTGCTGATGCCGCGCTTGCGCTCCGACCTGTTGCCGGCCCTGATCGCCGCGACCGACGGCGTGCTCAAATCCGTCTCGCTGCGCTGGAAGGACGAGGCCGCGCTCTGCGTGGTGATGGCGACGCAGGGCTATCCCGGCCCCTACGAGAACGGCAGCGAGATCCGCAATCTGCAGCAGGCGGCATCGATGCCGAACGTCCTGGTCTTCCATGCCGGCACGAAGCGCGACGGCGACCGCATCCTGGCCAATGGCGGCCGCGTGCTCGGCATCACCGCCGTCGGCGCCGGCGTCGCGGCGGCGCAGGCCCGGGCCTACGAGGCCGTGGCCGCGATCGACTGGCCGGAGGGGTTCTGCCGGCGCGACATCGGCTGGCGGGCAGTGGAACGCAAGGCCTGAATCGGGTCATATGGTGGCGTATCGCAGGGAGAGATGCCGCCATGCCCGACCTTGCCGACCTGTTTCCCGGTTTCGCCTCGCACTGGATCGACACCGAAGCCGGACGCATCTTCGCCCGGTCCGGCGGCAACGGCCCGCCGCTCCTGCTGCTGCACGGCTTTCCGCAGACCCATGTGATGTGGCACCGCCTCGCTCCGGCGCTGGCCGAGCATTTCACCCTGGTGCTGATGGATCTGCGCGGCTATGGCTGGTCCTCCGCGCCGCGTTCGGACCCGGAGCATCGCGTCTTCTCCAAGCGCGCGATGGCGACCGACGCCGTCGCCGTCATGGCGACGCTCGGCCATGTCCGTTTCCGTCTCGCCGGCCATGACCGGGGCGGGCGCGTCGCCTATCGGCTGGCTCTCGACCATCCCGGCCGGGTCGAGCGCCTGGCCGTGCTCGACATCGTTCCCACCTGGAACATGTGGCAGGGCATGGACGCCGCCCACGCCATGTCGACCTATCACTGGCTGTTCCTGGCCCAGCCCGGCCGCCTGCCGGAGACGCTGATCGGCGCCGCCGCCCTGCCCTACCTCGAGCACACGCTGGCGAGTTGGACCGCCGGCGGCACGCTCGATGCCTTCGACCCCCGCGCCATGGCCCATTATCGCGCCGCCTTCAATGATCCCGCCCGCATCCACGCCTTTTGCGAGGACTACCGCGCCGGCGCCACCGTCGATCGCGACGACGATGCGGCGGATCGATCGGCCGGGCGCAGGATCGGCTGTCCCCTCTTCGCCGCCTGGGGCGCCGAAGGCTTCCCCGCCAAGGGGCGCGGTCCCCTCGAAGTCTGGCGCGAATGGGCCGACGACGTCGCCGGCACGGCGATCGAAGGCGGCCATTTCCTCGCCGAGGAGAACCCGGCGGCAACAGCGGCGGCGCTTCTGCGCTTCTTCGCCTAGGGGGCCGCGTTGACCGGCCGATCCCAGTCGCGGCCCCACGGCGCGCCGAGCGTGGCGATCGCGCTCGGCGGCGGCGGCGCCCGCGGGCTGGCGCATATCCCGATGCTGGAGGCACTCGACGAGCTCGGCGTCAGGCCTGTGGCGCTCTCCGGCACCTCCATGGGCGCGATCCTGGCCGCCGCCTATGCCTCCGGCATGCCGGCCAGGGATATCCGCGAGGTCACGGTCGCGACGTTGCGCGACCGGCGCGGCATGCTCGCCAAGGTGATGGAAGCCCGGGCCGGGCGCTTCGTCGACATCTTTTCCGGCTTCGGCAATCCGATGCTGATCGATCCAGAGGCCCTGTGCGCGCTGCTGCTGCCGCAGGCGGTGGCGCCGGACTTCGGCGCCTGCGCCACGCCGCTGACGATCGTCGCCACCGATTTCTACGCCCGCCGGGAGGTGGCGTTCACCAGTGGGCCGCTGCACCGGGCCGTCGCCGCCTCCATCGCCATTCCAGGCCTGATCCGGCCGGTGGAGATCGACGGCCGCGTGCTCATCGACGGCGGTGCGGTCAATCCCCTGCCGATCGATCATGTCCGCGCCCACGCCGACATCGTGGTCGGCGTCGACGTCACCGGCGGCCCGCTCCGGCCGGCGCGGGAGCACCTGCCCGGGCCGTGGGACGCGGTGTTCGGCGCCTTGCAGATCCTGCAGGGCTCGCTGATCGACCAGAAGCTGGCGCGCCACCCGCCCGACATCCTGATCCGGCCCGACGTCGACCTCTTCGGCGTGCTCGACTTCTTCCGGGTCAGCGTCATCCTGCGCCTGGCCCGGCCGGCGAAGGAGGAACTGAAGCGCAGGCTCGCCGCCCTGCTGGAGCGGGCATGACCGCCATATGGCGCCCCGACATCGATTCTCTCGCCTTCCGAGCCGCCGGCCATGACGGGCTGTGCGTCGTGCACCGCCGGGCCTTCCGCATCCTCGTCGGACGGGAGAGCACGGCCGAGGACTGCCTCGCCTGGTTCGCGGCGCATCGGGCTGTGTTCGAGGCGGCGGCGCGGGCCAAGATCGCCCGGGCGGCCCTCGGCCGGCAGGCGAATTTCCACCTGAACAGCCGCGACATCCGACGCGCCGCCGCCCGACCGTGACGCGGGAAAGACATGGGATGTCGCGCCTCTCCTTGACACCCTCCTGCCCCATCGGTAGCGTCCAAGGCTTCAACGGTCCCCGCAAGGGGTCAAAAGGGAACGTCGTGAGGCCGCGAGGCCGAAGCGCCGGCTGCCCCCGCAACTGTAAGCGGCGAGTCGAAGACCGAATCGAGCCACTGGGAAACCGGGAAGGCCGGCCTGAGACACCGACCCGCGAGCCAGGAGACCTGCCGTTGTTGGTCCAGGACCGGGCGGGGTGTCCCGAGTGGTGCAAGAACCGGCTCTCGAGGCCGGTGCTTGCGGCTTCTCGCTCTCCCGCCGCGGATCCGCGGGTGATTTCGCAAGCGAGGAGCGTCGCATGTCCCAGCAATCGGCCGTCATCGGCCATACCGCGGTCCGCGACCGCGCCAGCGTCCTGATCCAGGCCTTCGCCGCCCTGGCCCTGGGCATTCTCGTCCTTGGCATGGTCGGTTTCTCGCCGATCGACGTCCTGCACAACGCCGCCCACGACACCCGGCATTCCAACGCCTTCCCCTGTCACTGAGACGGCGCCGTGAGCATCTTCCGGTCCATCGTCTTCACCTCGGTCGTCGCAGGCCTGATTGCCGGGCTGCTGGTCACGTTCGCCCACCAGTTCGGCACCGTGCCGCTGATCCTCAAGGCCGAGGTCTACGAGAAGGCTGCCGAGGCTGCCGCGCCGGCAGCGGCCGAGGCCCAGGCGGCGCACGAGCACCAGGCCGGCGCCGCGGCCCACGAGCATGACGCCGAGGCCTGGGAACCGGCCGACGGCTTCCAGCGCAACGCCTTCACCGCGCTCGCCGATGTCCTCACCGCCATTGGCTTTGCCCTGCTGCTGACCAGCGCCTATGTGATCTCGGGCCGCGCGATCACCTGGCGCGAGGGCCTGATCTGGGGCCTGGCCGGCTTTGCGGTGTTCACGATCGCGCCCAGCCTCGGCCTGCCCCCGGAACTGCCGGGCATGCCGGCAACCGAACTCGGGCCGCGTCAGACCTGGTGGATCGGGACGGCGCTGGCGACGGCGGCGGGCATCGGCCTGATCGTGTTCAGGCGCGCCCCCTGGGCGGCGGTGCTGGGCGTCGCCCTGATCGTCGCGCCTCACCTCATCGGCGCGCCGCCGCCGGCCGACGAGGCCACGAACGTGCCGGAGTCGCTCTGGCATCAGTTCGTCGTCGCCGTGACCGTGACGAGCTTCCTGTCCTGGGCGGTGCTCGGCAGCGTCACCGGCGCGCTGCACCAGCGCTTCTCGCGCGGCTGAAACCGGGCACACACGCGGACAATGCCCCTCTCCCGTCGGGAGAGGGGTTTTTTTGTCGGGCTCACGCCCTGCTCAAAGCAGGAAGTCGTTGGCCTGGAACGCCGTGATGCCGTTGACCAGGATCGAGAAGTCGGCGGTGCCGTCCCCGTCCCGGTCGCCCTCGACGAAGGCGTTGCCGCTGGCCGTGACGCGATAGCGCAGCTCGCCGGCGTGGTGCGAGAAGGCCGAGGTGCCGATGAACTGGAGGGCCTGGTTTCCGGCCAGATCGGCGCGGGCGTCGATCCCGCGCAGGTCGATGCGGTCGCCCTGGGCGTGGCTGAAGTCGAGGATGGTGTCGCGGCCGGCAGCCGCGATGGTGCTCTCGGCCAGAGCGCCGACGATGAAGAGATCGGCGCCGGTGCCGCCGGTCAGCTTGTCGGCCCCCGCCCCGCCGGTCAGCCGGTCCTGCCCGGCGCCGCCCTTGAGCGTATCGTCGCCACCGCCGCCGGCCAGGGTGTTGTTGCCGGAATTGCCGGTGATGGTGTTGTCGAGGCCGTTGCCGGTGCCGGCATGGTTGCCGGTGCCGATCAGCACCAGGGTCTCCACGTCTCCCCGGACCATCGCCGTGTTGGCCAGGCTGACGTCGACCACCGCGTAGATCCGGTCGATCCCGGAAGCGGCCGTCTCGTTGACGATGTCGAAGCCGTCATCGACGTAGTAGGTGTCGTTGCCGACGCCGCCGACCATGGTGTCGGCGCCGTCACCGCCGATCAGGGTGTCGTTGCCGGCGCCGCCGTAGAGCACGTCGGCGCCCGCATCGCCGGAGAGCCGGTCGTTTCCGTCCCCGCCGTTGATCACGTCGTTGTCGGCCCCGCCGCTGGCCGTGTCATTGCCGCCCTTGCCGCTGACCGTGTCGTCGCCGGAACCGGTGATGATCACATCCATGCCGGCGCCGCCGACGCGCGTCAGGGCGGTGGTGGCATAGGCCGCCACCTGGATGTCGAGGTCGAGGTAGACGCTGTCGGCGCTGAAGGTGTTCATCGCCGAAAAGGCGACATGGTCGGTCACGACGTTCTCGCCCGAATCGGGGTCGAGGCCGAGGCTGATGCCGGCCGTTCCCGACTCGCCGCTATATCCGCTGACCCAGCCGGTGCCGTCGCCGTAGCTCGCGCCCCAGGACGTGTCGCCGAAATACTCGCTGGTCTCCGGGTCGATATAGGCATCGATCGTGTAGTCGATCTGGATATCGAAAAGAGCGCTATCTCGATCGACCCAGACATTGTAGCTGGCATAAGCCGCCATGGTCCTCATCCTCTCTCGCGCCCGGATTCACGATCCTAGGATGGAAAAACCTGTCCGATCAAACTCTTTCGGACCATCCCATACTCTGGAATCATTACGGAATGCCGCAAAGGCATACCGGCCGGCGGAGACGGGCGCCCACGCCGACCCCGGCGAGCGGCATGGATGGCGCGACGCCGTGTCGTCGACCGGGATCGAGCCATCGGCCACGCCGCCCCCCTCCGTCGCCATCGGCGAAGGCGCCGCGAGGGCACGACGATCGGCAGGCGGGAACAACGGGCGAGCGAGCCTCGCCGGGCTTGCTATAATCGGCGGCGACTCGACACGTGAACCCAGCCCATGCCCGTCCGCGCCCTGCCCCAGATCCTGATCGACCGCATCGCCGCCGGCGAGGTGGTCGAACGGCCGGCGAGCGCCGTCAAGGAGCTGGTCGAGAACGCCGTCGACGCCGGCGCCACGCGCATCGAGGTGGTGACGGCCGGCGGCGGGCAGCGGCTGATCCGCATCGTCGACGACGGCTGCGGCATGAGCCCCGAGGATCTGGCCCTGGCGGTCGAGCGCCACGCCACGTCCAAGCTGCCGACCGAGGATCTGCTCGCCATCGCCACGCTCGGCTTTCGCGGCGAAGCACTGCCCTCGATCGCCTCGGTGTCGCGCCTTGCCATCGCCACGCGGGCTGCCGGCGCGGCCCACGGCGTCGCCATCGCCATCGACGCCGGCGTCAAGGGCCCCGTGAAGCCGGCCGCGCTGACCGCCGGCACCCGCGTCGAGGTCACCGACCTGTTCTATGCCACGCCGGCGCGCCTGAAATTCCTCAAGACCGAGCGTACCGAGGCAGCCGCCATCGCCGACGTGGTCAAGCGCCTGGCCATGGCCCATCCCGACATCGCCTTCACCCTGGCCGGCGAGGACCACCAGCCCGTCACCTATGCGGCGACCGGCGATCTCACCCAGCGCCTCGCCGCCGTGATCGGCGCCGATTTTGCCGACAATGCCGTGGCGATCGATGCGGAGCGCGAGAAGGTGCGCCTCACCGGCCGGATCGGCCTGCCGACCTTCAACCGCGGCACCGGCCAGCATCAATATCTGTTCGTCAACGGCCGGCCGGTGCGCGACAAGCTGCTGCTCGGCGCGGTGCGTGGCGCTTATGCCGACCACCTGCCGCGCGACCGCTTTCCCGTGCTGGCCCTGTTCGTCGACCTGCCGCCGCGCGAGGTCGACGTCAATGTCCATCCGGCCAAGGCCGAGGTGCGATTCCGCGACGGCGGCCTGGTGCGCGGCCTGATCGTCTCGGCCATCCGTACCGCTCTCGAGCTCCACTCAAGCCGCGCCGCCAGCACCAACGGCGCGGCCGCGCTCGGCCTGCTCGGCCGCAGCGCCGCCCCGGCCGGCGGCCATCCGGCCTCCACGGCTCGCGACTGGGACTGGCGCACCTCGCCGGCGGCCCCGGCCGCCCCGGCAAGAGCCTGGGGCTTGCGCGAAAGCGAACAGGCCGCGTTCGAGAGCCTCGCCGGCCCCTCGGCCGATACCCGGGCCCATGCGGCGGCGCCGGAGCCGGATGCGCTCGACCGGCCGCTCGGCGCGGCGCGCGCCCAATTGCACGAGACCTACATCCTGGCCCAGACCCGCGACGGCGTCATCCTGGTCGACCAGCACGCGGCGCATGAACGCCTGGTCTATGAGCGGCTGAAGCGCGAGCGCGCCAGCGCCGGCGTCGCCTCGCAGATGCTGCTGATCCCCGAAGTGGTCGACATCGATCCAGCCGATGTGGAGCGGCTCGCGGCCAGGGCGGACGACCTCGCCAGTCTCGGCCTGGTGCTGGAGCCGTTCGGTCCGGGGGCCGTGCTGGTGCGCGCCATGCCGGCGGCGCTCGGCGACACCGACCCCGGCCGGCTGGTGCGCGACCTTGCCGACGGCTTCGCGGAATGGGGCTCGGAGATCGTGCTGGAGCGTCGGCTCGACCATGTCGCCGCGACCATGGCCTGCCATGGCTCGGTCCGGGCCGGGCGCCGCCTGCTGCCGGCGGAGATGAATGCGCTGCTGCGCGAGATGGAAGCAACGCCCAATTCCGGCCAGTGCAACCATGGCCGGCCGACCTATGTCTCGCTGAAGCTCGCCGACCTCGAGGCGCTGTTCGGCCGGCGATGACGCGCCGTCCCCCCGAACATCGTGCCCGTCGCCGGCCTATGAGACGGAACTCCGGGCCCCGCCGCCCGTTGTCCGGTAGGAGACCTTTTAAGGGTGGGCTGCCATGACGTCCCTTCTGAAGACCTTCGCTCCCCTGGCCGCGATCGGCCTGATGTCGGTGCTCGCGGCGCAGAACGGACGATTGCGCGAGAGCGTGCAGCGAAGCAGCCGCGAGAGCACCGCGCCGGCGCCGATCAGGCTCGCGAGAGCCGGCGGCGGTCGGCCGGCCGGACCGGAATCGATGACGTTCCCACCCTCGGAGTGGGACACCGTCGACGAAGCATCCGACGAATCATTTCCCGCCAGCGATCCGCCGGCGCGCTATTGAGCGCCGGACACGGGAAGAGCTGACCCGCCGCACGTCCTCACGCAAAGGCCCCTCCAGTCAAGGAGAAGGCCCGCAGCGTCCTGTCCCGCGGCAATCCGCATCCGGGCGATGCCCCGGGGGCGTCAGTCGCGGAAGATCTTCTGGTACCAGGCCTTCTTGGCGTTCTCCTCCGCCTCGGAGGCCAACGGCTCGTCGCCCGTGAGCGGCGCGGCGGCGGAGGGGGTGCGCATGCCCTTCGGCGGCTCGATCAGCGAACGCCTGACCGGTTCGACGCCGGGAGCCAGCGGCTCGGTCGAACGGCCGAGCGCCGTCTTGCGGTTCAGTTCCCGAGGGTTGAGCGCCTTCGACTGGTGATCATAGTCAAATTGGGCCTGCGTCGGCGAGCGTTTGTCGCGGCTGGGGCCCTCGCGCACGCCGGCGGCCATTTCCTCCGGCGAGAGAAGATCGCTGGAGCTGCTGGCCGGCCCCCGGGTCATGCCCTCGCGCAAACTGGCGCGCTTCTTCTGGTCGGGGTCCTTCGGCCAGGACGGATCGCCCTCCGCCGGTGAAACCGTCGGCTGGCGCATCTCGCGCTTGGGAGGGAGCACCAGCGGCGCTCGCTCGGAGTAGTTGATCGCCGGCTGGTCATCATCCATCCCGAGGATCTTGCTCAAGAAGTTGACGCCGATCTCCTGCGCCTGGGCGGTGCCCGAGAGCGAAGCCATCGTGGCCAGCGCACCGGCCGCGACCAAGGCTCGCAATGTCATCGTCCGCATATCCGTCCTCGAAAGCTGCAGGCGCCGCTCAAGCAACGCCCGGCCGCCCCTTGCCCATGAACGCTTCATACAGGAGGAGCGCCACCCCCGCAACGATGGCAACATCGGCGAGGTTGAACACGTACCAGCTGAAGGCGCCGACGTGGAAATGGAAGAAGTCGGCCACGGCGCCGTAGGCGGCACGGTCGATGGCGTTGCCGACGGCGCCGCCGATGATCAGGCCGAGCCCCGCCGCCTCGATCTGCGACCTGGTCCGGGCGAGCCAGATCCACAACAAGATGACCGCCACGGCCGAAAAGCCCACCAGGGCCCATTGTCCGGTGCTGCTTTCCTGCCGGAACAGGCCGTAGGAGACGCCGTAGTTCCAAACCAGCGTCATCTCGAAGAACGGCGTCACCTCGATCGCGGGCTGGTTGGCGGCGTCGAAGACGAACAGCATCGAGAGCTTGTGGATCTGGTCGACCACGGCGGCCGCGATCGCGACGGTAAGGCCGAGGCCGGTGAGCGGGCCGCGCAGGAAGGATGCCATCGGCCCGCTCACGCTGCTTCGAAACGCCGGCTCATGCCGCCTGCCATTCCCGCATCGCCCGCGCATCCCTGGCGGTGATGCCGGGATAGGCCGGATCGGCAGTGGCAGGATCGAAATATTTCCAGGAGCGGGCGCATTTGACGCCCTCGGCCTGGCGGGGCACCACCGCGACCCCGTCGACGCCGTCAAGCCGGAACGCCTCCGCCGGCCCCTCGCCGTCGGCGATCGTCAGGCCTGAGACGATGCAGACCTCGTCGAAGGGCACGCTCTCGATCACGGCGCGGGTGGCGGCATCGGCGACGTGCACCACCGGCGCGGCCTCCAGCGAGGAGCCGATGCGCTTGCCGGCGCGCTCCAGCTCCAGCGCGCCGGTGACGACGCGCCGCACCCGCTTGACCCCCTCCCACTTGGCCGCCAGCGTGTCGTCGCGCCACGCGGCCGGCACCGGCGGGAAAGTCTCAAGGTGCACCGAGGACGCCTCGCCGAAGCGCGAGGTCCAGGCCTCGTCCGCGGTGAAGGCCAGCACCGGCGCCAGCCAGGCGACGATGCAGTTGAACAGCTTGTCGACGACGCCGAGCGCGGCCCGGCGCTTCAGCGACGAGCGCGGGTCGCAATAGAGCGCATCCTTGCGGATGTCGAAATAGAAGGCCGAGAGCTCCGAGGTCATGAAGGCCGACACCGCCGCGACCACGCGCTTGTAGTCGTAGGCGGCATAGGCCTCGCGCACCAGGGCGTCGAGCTCGGCCAGGCGATGCAGCATCAGCCGCTCGAGCTCGAAGGCCTGCAGCTCCTCAGGCCCCACCTCCTCGTCGACGCGGTAATGCGCCAGCGTGCCCAGCATCCAGCGCAGGGTGTTGCGCAGCTTGCGGTAGGTCTCCTCGACGGTCTTGAGGATCTCCGGGCCGATGCGCTGATCGTCCCAATAGTCGGTCGTCGCCACCCACAGGCGCAGGATGTCGGCGCCGGAGCGCTTGATCACGTCCTGCGGCGCCACGGTGTTGCCGACGGACTTCGACATCTTGCGGCCCTGCTCGTCGAGCGTGAAGCCGTGGGTGACCACCACGTCGTAGGGCGCGCGGCCGCGGGTGCCGCAGCTCTCCAGCAGCGAGGAATGGAACCAGCCGCGATGCTGGTCCGAGCCCTCCAGATACATCACCGTGTCCTCGCCGCCGTCGACCTTGCGGCGCACGCCGGCAAGGCCCGGGAAGTGCACCGGGTCCTCCAGGGTGAAGGCGTGGGTGGAGCCTGAATCGAACCAGACGTCGAGGATGTCGTCGACCTTGCGCCACTCCGCCGGGTCATAGCCCTCGCCGAGGAAGCGCTCCGCCGCGCCCGGCTGGTACCAGGCGTCGGCGCCCTCGGCCTCGAAGGCCTCGAAGATGCGCCGGTTGACCGCCTCGTCCTTGAGGACGGTGCCGTCGGCCCGGGCGAAGACCGCGATCGGCACGCCCCAGGCGCGCTGGCGCGACACCACCCAGTCCGGCCGGTTGGCGATCATGCCGTTGATGCGGTTCTCGCCGCTCTCGGGCACCCATTGCGTCGCGGCGATGGCGGTCAGCGCCCGCGAACGCAGCGTGGTGCCGTCGCCGAGCGGCTTGTCCATGGCGATGAACCATTGCGGCGTGTTGCGGAAGATCACCGGCTTCCTCGAGCGCCAGCTGTGCGGGTACTGGTGCTTGAGCCGGCCACGCGCCACCAGGCGCCCGGCGGCGACCAGCGCCTCGATCACCGCCTTGTTGGCGTCGCCCGTCTCGCCCTTGTCTGTGATGACGCGCCGGGCATGGCCGCTGGCCGGGCCGAAGCCGGGCGCCTCGTCGGTGTAGAAGCCGTCGCCGTCGACGGTGTAGGGGATCCTGGCGTCGATGCCGCGTTCCGCCAGGGCGCGGCCGCTCGCCATCCAGATGTCGAAGTCCTCGCGGCCGTGGCCGGGCGCGGTGTGGACGAAGCCCGTGCCGGCATCGTCGGTGACGTGGTCTCCGTCGAGCAGCGGCACGTCGAACAGGTAGCCGCCGCCGAGGCCCCGCAGCGGATGGGCGCAGGTCAACGCCGCGAGATCGGCCGCGCCGACGTCGCGCAGGCGCTCGAACGCCTCGACCTTGGCGGCCTTGAACACGCCGTCGGCGAGCTTGTCGGCCAGCACATAGGTGCTGCCGACCCCGGCCCAATTGCTCTCCGGCGCCGCGGTGACGCGATAAAGGCCGTAGGCGACCCGCCCGGCATAGGAGATCGCCCGGTTGCCGGGGATGGTCCAGGGCGTTGTCGTCCAGATCACGACCGAAGCCCCGGCCAGGGCCGGGTCGGCCGAGGCGACCACCGGGAAGGCGACCCAGATCGTGTCGCTGGTATGGTCATGATACTCGATCTCGGCCTCGGCCAGCGAGGTCTTCTCCACCACGCTCCACATCACCGGCTTGGAGCCGCGATAGAGCTGGTCGGTCATGGCAAAGGTCATGAGTTCGCGCGCGATACGCGCCTCGGCCGGATAGGTCATGGTCAGGTAGGGATGGGCCCAGTCGCCTTCGACGCCGAGGCGCTTGAACTCCTCGCGCTGCACGTCGACCCAGTGCTCGGCGAAGGTCCGGCATTCCCGCCGGAACTCGACCAGCGGCACCTCGTCCTTGTTGCGACCCTTGGCGCGGTACTGCTCCTCGATCTTCCACTCGATCGGCAGGCCGTGGCAGTCCCAGCCCGGCACGTAATTGCTGTCGAAGCCGAGCATCTGCTGCGAGCGGGTGACGAGATCCTTCAGGATCTTGTTGAGCGCATGGCCGATATGGATGTTGCCGTTGGCATAGGGCGGGCCGTCATGCAGCAGGAATTTCGGCCGGCCGGCCGAGCTCTCGCGCAGCCGGCGATAAAGGTGGTTCTTCTGCCAGCGCGCCAGGATCTCCGGCTCCTTCTGCGGCAGGCCGCCGCGCATCGGGAAGGCGGTCTCGGGCAGGAACAGTGTTCTGGAATAGTCGAAGCCCTCTGCAACAGGGGCGTTTGAGGCGGTCATCGATGATCGTCCGTCGTGCGGATGGAAAAGGCAGCGCAAACCCGGGCCTTCCGCGGGGCTCAGGCGAGCCCGCGCGCGGAAGCCGGGACGGTAATTCGGGATATGCGCCGCAGAAAGGTCATGGGGCGCCTCATAGCAGGCGGAAGGGCCGTGATAAAGCGCCAATGGCACACGAGATCGCGAGGCCTCACTGCCGAGGCGACCGCGCCACCATCTCGCGTGCCAGGCGGGCATCCTCGTTCATCCGCGCCACAAGGTCATCGACGGAGGCGAACTTCTGCTCGCCGCGGATCCAGTCGACGAAGGCGATCTCGAGCATGCGGCCGTAGAGATCGCCCTGGAAATCGAACACGAAGGTCTCCAGGAGCGGCGCGCCGTTGTCGAAGGTCGGGCGGCGGCCGAAACTGGCGACGCCCGGGCGGACCACGCCATCGATGACGGCGCGCACCGCATAGATGCCGTGGCGCAGGCCGCATTCGGGCGCAAGCTGCATGTTGGCGGTCGGAAAGCCCAGGGCGCGGCCGCGCTTCTCGCCGTGCTGGACCTCGCCGAGCACCGACCATTCGCGTCCGAGCAGGCGGTTGGCCCCGGCGACATCCCCCTCGACCAGCCGCACCCGCACAGCGGAGGAGGAGATCGCCTGCCCTCCCTCCAGCAGCGGCGCGACGACGGCGATGTCGAGCCCGAGCGAGCGGCCGTGATGCACCAGGAATTCCGGCGTGCCGCGCCGGTCCTTGCCGAAATGGAAATCATAGCCGACGGCGATCGAATGGGCCTTCAGCCGCCCGACGACGAGCTCCTCCAGGAAGGCCTCCGCGGTGATCGCGGCGAAGGCGCGGTCGAAGCGCAGCGTCACCGCCGCGGCCAGGCCGGCCCGCTGCAGCAGCAGGAGCTTCATCGGCGGCGGCGTCAGGCGGAACAGCGGCTCGGACGGGCGGAACACCGTGCGTGGATGCGGCTCGAACGTCAGCGCCACGGCCGGGCGCCCCTTGGCCAGCGCCTCGGCCGCCTCGATCACCGCCAGGTGACCGCGATGGACCCCATCGAAATTGCCTATGGCAAAGGCGGCGCCGGTGAGATGCTCGGGGAGCGCGGCGGGATCGTCGAAAGTCTGGAAAGGCATGCCGGCCGTCTGGTTGCGAGAAGCGCGCCGCACCGTGACCGCCCCATGCGGCGGCGTCAAGGCACGGCCCGCGGCGGCGGCGCGCGGCCGGCAATCGAGGGCATGCACTCCCCGACGCTCCCGCCTCCCCGGCATCGGGGCGGTATCCGGCAGCCTCCAAATCCCGCCTGTTAACCCGATCTTCAAGGGGGAAGGGTAGCTTCGCGGCCGAATGAGGGGTGTGACACCCTGTCGAACCGGTGCGCACGAACACCTCTTGTCGCAACAGGGAGGCCGGGCGACACTTTTGCAAGTGTTGCACGGGGGCAGAACTATGGCGGTTGATCTTTCGATGCCGATCCTGGTGGTCGACGACTACCAGACGATGATTCGCATCATCCGGAATCTCCTCAAGCAGCTCGGCTTCGAGGACATCGACGACGCCTCCGACGGTTCGGCCGCGCTCGGCAAGCTCAAGGAACGCCGGTACGGGCTGGTGATCTCCGACTGGAACATGGAGCCGATGACCGGCTACGAACTGCTCAAGGAGGTCCGGGCCGACGACCAGTTGCGGTCCACCCCCTTCATCATGGTCACCGCCGAATCCAAGACCGAAAACGTCATCGCCGCCAAGAAGGCGGGCGTGAACAACTACATCGTCAAGCCCTTCAACGCGCAGACCCTGAAGTCGAAGATCGACGCGGTCTTCGGGGCCTGAGCGGATCGCCGCCACGGCGCAACGAGTCCCGAAAAGGACGGAGGGATCGAATGTCGGCAGCCGGCAATGCGCATTTCGAGAACATGCTCGCCTATCTGCGCGAACGGCGCGACACCGATGTCTCCCTGAGCGACGTGGTGACGCTGGCGGAGATCACGGCCGAAAGCTTCAACGCCTTCTTCCGGACCATGGACACGGCGATCTACGGCGAGCTGCGCGAGATCGCCGCCTATATCACGACGATGAAGGCCGAGATCGGCGCGCTGCAGGCCAACGACCTCAAGTCGCGGCGCATTCCCGCCGCCGGCCGCGAGCTCGACCTGATCGTGCAGTCGACCGCGGAGGCCACCAACGCCATCATGGGCTGCGCCGAGGCGATCATGGCCGCCGACGCCTCGGACCCGGCGGCCTACAAGGCCTTCGTCGACGAGCAGGCGATCCTGCTGTTCGAGGCCTGCTCCTTCCAGGACATCACCGGCCAGCGCGTGCGCAAGGTCGTCGACGCGCTGCAGCAGATCGAGGCGCGCGTCACCCGCTTCGCCCACGCGGTCAACGCCAAGGACGCGGCCGGCTATGCCGACGAGGCCGAGCGCCTGCGCGACGAACGCGCCAAGGCCTTGCTGCTGCATGGCCCGCAGCCCCGCGAAACCGTCTCCCAGGACGCGATCGACGCGCTGTTCCCGTAGCGTCTCACCAGACCAGCCGCGGCATCGCCGCATCGGGCGTCACCCCCTGGCCGGCGAGGAAGCTCGCCAGGGCCGCCTCGTCCAGGCTGGGACCGTGCCCGGCTTCGAGCGCATGGATGCCGCCGGTGACGAACAGCGCCCCGCAGCCGATCGCCGCGGCGCCGGCGAGATCGGTGCGCACGGAATCGCCGATCGCCAGCACCCGGCCGAGCGCGACGGGACGCTTGAGCAGCGACTCCACCACATCCCGCCCCGCGTCGTAGATCGGCTTGTGCGGCTTGCCGCAGGTGACGACCGGGCCGCCGAGCGCCTCGTAGGCATCGGCGATCGCACCGGCGCAATAGATGATCTTGCCGCCGCGCTCGACCACCAGGTCGGGGTTGGCGCAGATCAGCGGCACCTTGCGGGCGAGGAAGCGGCGCAGCATCGGCAAATAGGTCTCGGGCGTCTCGACCGTGTCGTCGAACAGGCCGGTGCAGACGATGACCTCGGCCTCCGCCTCTCCCGCAAAACGGATGTCGTAGCCGTCGAACAGCGGCCGGTCGCGCTCCGGGCCGAGATGGAACAGCGGCCTGCCGGCCTGCGCCGCCACATGGCTGCGCGTCACGTCGCCGGAGGTGACGATGGCGTCCCAGGCCTGGCGCGGCAGGCCGAGCCTGTCGAGCTGCGGCACCACGCTCTCGGAGGGACGCGGCGCGTTCGACACCAGCACCACCACGCGGCCCTGGCCGCGGAAGCCGATCAGCGCCTCGGCCACGTCCGGAAACAGGGCATGGCCATTGTGGATCACGCCCCAGATGTCGCAGAAGGCGGCGTCGTAGGAAGCCGCGATCTCGCGCAGGCCGGTGATGATGCGGGTTGAGGACATGGCTGGCTCGCAGGGAAGATTCGCGTGCCGGCGTCCGGCCGGCGGCCGCGGGCTTACCGTATTTCGGCGGCGAACGGAACGCCGGCGCGATGAAGAGATTTAGTCCCGCTGCCAGCCAGGAAACGTGAGTTTCGATTGAGCAAACACCGAATGACCTCGCCATCTCTGGCGAGGTCATAAGCGGCGATTGACCTTTGGGATGCCGAGCCCGCGCGAAGAGGTCATTTGCTTGCGAAAAGCGACCGCCTCTCGTTTTGCTACGGAATCTTCCGTAGTCTATCCTGCACATCAGCGCAAGAGGGAGGAATTGATGCAGCGCATTTTCGGCTTTGACATCGGCACAACTTCGATCGGTTGGGCGGTGGTCGAGCATGACGTTACAGGCGCAATCGGGCGCATTCTCGGCATGGGCACGAGAATCTTTCCGGAGGCCCGCGACCCCGACGGTACGCCGCTGAACCAGAACAGGCGCCAGAAGCGGCTCGTCCGTCGCCAGCTGCGGCGACGAAAGCGGCGCCGGCGCACGCTGAACGAACTTCTGGCCGAGGCCGGCCTGCTGCCACCTTTCAGCAAAGATAAGAATTCTGTGTGGGCGAACGCCATGAAGATTCCCCCGCTCTCGCTACGCAAGCGGGGTCTGGCCGAAAGGCTTGAACCGCACGAGCTTGGCCGAGCCCTCTACCATCTGGCTCGGCTGCGCCACTACAAGGGCCGGGAGATCGAGGAAAGCGACACGCCCGAAGAGGCTGAAACGGCTGATGAGAAAGCGGCGAAGTCCGCAAGGGACGTGACGATCCAGGCCCTGAGGGCCAGCGGCCAAACCCTGGGACAGATGCTTGCCGACCGCGCACCGGCCAGAGGCGATATCCCAAAGCAACAGACACGCCGCGTCCACGCGCTACGCTCACACGTCGACATCGAATTCAGCCGTCTGACGGAGGCGCAGGCTCAGTATCATCCCATCTTGCGCGATCCCGCGTTCGCGGATCGGCTGCGCGACACGATCTTTACCCAGAAGCCGGTCTTCTGGCGCAAGAGTACGTTGGGGCAGTGCCGCTTCATTCCAGGCGCCGAGTTGTGCCCCAAGGGTTCGTGGCTCTCGCAACAGCGTCGGATGCTGGAGAAGCTCAACAATCTCGCCGTGGTCGGCGGCAATATGCGCCCGCTGGACGATGAAGAGCGCGTAGCGATCCTCGACAAGCTGCAAACGCAGGCGTCGATGACATGGGCTGGCGTCCGCGCCGCGCTCAAGCCGCTCTACAGACGGCGCGGCGAACCGGGCGAGGAGAAGGCGCTGCACTTCAATCTCGAACTCGGAGGTGAGGCGAAGCTCATCGGCAATAACGTCGAGGCCCAGCTCGCTACTATCTTCGGCAGCAAATGGGCCGATCATCCCCGCAAACAGGAAATCCGAGACGCCATCCACCAGCGCCTGTGGAAGGCGGACTATGGCGAGATAGGCACGCAGCGTGTGGTGATCCGACGCGAATCAGAACGGAGCGCAGAGCGCACGAAAGCCGCCGCGGACTTCCTCCGCGATTTCGGCGCCACGCTGAGCGAGGCGAAAGCGCTGAGCGAACTCAAGCTTCCGTCTGGTTGGGAGCCTTATTCCATTGAGGCTATCGAGCTTTTTCTGCCCAAGCTGGAGGAAGGCACGCGCTTTGGCGCGTTGATCGCCTCGCCCGAATGGGAGGATTGGCGGCAGACCAATTTCCCGCACCGGGAACATCCCACCGGCGAATTTCTCGACAGGCTGCCCAGCCCCGCTGATGCGGAAGAGCGGAAACGTCTCGCCGCGATCCGCAACCCCACCGTCGTCCGCACGCAGAATGAATTGCGCAAGGTGGTCAACAATCTGATCGGCGCATATGGCAAGCCCGATCTGATCCGCGTCGAGCTGGCGCGGGAGGTCGGCCTGTCAAAGCGCGAGCGCGAGGAAAGGCTGAGCGGCCTGCGCAAGCAGGAGAAGCGCCGCAAGGACGCTGCCTCCGATCTGCAGTCCAAGGGGATCGCTGATCCTTCACGCAACGACATTGAAAAATGGATGCTGTGGAAGGAAGGACAGGAACGCTGCCCCTATACCGGCGACCAGATCAGCTTTGATACGCTGTTCCGCAACAACGAGTACCAAGTTGAGCATATCTGGCCGCTTTCACGCTCGCTTGATGACAGCTTCCGCAACAAGACGCTCTGCCGCCGCGACGTGAACATCAAAAAGGGCAACCGGACGCCATTTGAGTTTTATCAGGGCTGGCCTGACGAATGGTCCGCGGTCACCAATCGGCTCAAAGGCATGATTGCGGGCAAGGGCGCGCCGGGAATGTCGCTAGGCAAGGTGAAGCGCTTCATCGCCGAAGCCATGCCGGACGATTTTGCCAGTCGCCAGCTCAACGACACCGGTTATGCCGCCCGACAGATCATGGCTCAGCTCAAACGCCTGTGGCCCGATGTCGGGCCGGAGGCGCCCGTAAAAGTGCAGGCGGTCACCGGCCGGGTGACGGCACAATTGCGGGATCTGTGGGGATTGAACAACATCCTGTCGGACAGCGGTAAAAAGACCCGATCCGATCATCGCCATCACGCGGTCGACGCGCTTCCCGTCGCCTGTACCGATCCGGGCATGACGAATCGCCTATCCCGCTATTGGCAACAGAAGGACGATCCACGTGCGCAACGGCCGCATCTGCCGCCGCCTTGGCCAGGGATACGCGCGGAAGCAGAGCGAATTGTAGCCGGCATCGTCGTGTCGCACCGCGTGCGGAAAAAAGTGTCTGGGCCTCTACATAAGGAAACAGTCTATGGCGACACCCGAGAAGACGTAACAACAAGCAACGGCTCCTATCGGAAATTTGTAACTACAAAAAATCTCGACAAGCTGTCCAAAGGCGAGATCAACGATATTCGTGACCCGAAAATTCGTCAGATCGTCAGCGATTGGGTTGCCGCACGTGGAGGAGAGCCGAAGAAAGCGTTCGCCACATTTCCACAAGCAAGTGAACAGGGCCCCGAAATCCGCAAAGTACGGCTGACGCTGCCAATGAAATGGCGCGCCGTGGCGGCGGTAACGACTGGTCATGCTGCAACGGGCAACAATCATCACATAGCCATTTATCGTGGGATCGACGGCACGGTCGAAAGTGAGGTGATCAGCCTCTTTGAAGCTGTCAGGCGCATTAGTCGTTGGGAACCGGTCACAAGGAAGATTTCAGGCTCCGGTGCTCACCTGCTGATGTCTCTGTGCCTGGGAGATACATTCGTGATCCCAGAGGGAGACAGGGCGGGCTATTGGACCGTGAAGACCATCGCCGCCAATGGTCAGATCTTCTGCAAATCGCTGAACGATGCCGACACCTCTGCAAGCGGCCTTTGGGGGCCAAGCCCGACACCTCTCGTCAGGCTCAATCCTCAAAAGCTCTCAGTCGATCCCATCGGCCGCGTCCGGTCTGCCAATGACTGAGCGCAGCCGAGCCATTCGCAAGACGGTCGAGTTCTCGACCCCCGGTACGCGGCTTTCAGTCGCGTACCGGCAACTTGTCGTGGAGCGCCCCGAGCTTCCAAAGGTTACGCTCCCTATCGAAGATCTGGGGGTCGTGATCGTTGATGACGTGCGCGCCACCTATACCCAGGCCGCATTCCTCGAGTTGCTCGAAGCCGGCGCGACAGTGATGCTCGCCGGCCGGGATCACCTCCCGGCCGGAATGATGCTGCCCCTTGACGCACATCACGTGCAGACTGAGCGGCACCGCGCCCAAGTGGAGGCAGGATTGCCGGTCAAGAAGCGTGTCTGGCAGTCAATCGTCAGCGCCAAGATCGCACAGCAAGGCGAAGTGCTCCGGCATTTCACCGGAGACCATTCCGGCCTTACGCCGATGGCACGGCGCGTCCGCTCCGGCGATCCAGACAATATGGAGGCGCAGGCGGCGCAACGTTACTGGCCGCGGCTGTTCGGCAAGGATTTCCGCCGTGACCGCAACGCCGAAGGCATCAACGCCCTGCTCAACTACGGTTACGCCGTGATCCGCGCCGCCGTCGCCCGCGCTGTCGTTGCAGCGGGCCTCATTCCCTCATTGGGTGTGTTCCACCGCCACCGCTCCAACCCCTTCTGCCTCGCGGACGACCTGCTCGAGGTCTATCGGCCATTCGTTGACTGGCGCGTAAAGGTGCTTGTCAGCGAAAATGGCGGTGTGGCGCCGTCGGTCAGCGAGAAATCATCGCGCGCCGCATTGCTCTCCTTATTCAATGAAACCGTGATCGTCAGCGGTCGGCGCAATCCGATGCTGCTTGCCATAGACTTGAGCGCGGCGTCGCTTTGCCGAGCCCTAACTGGGGGCGAACGCGCGCTGGCCTTCCCGGAAGGCTTGCCGCTCGATCCCGACCTTCTCGAGTATGAAGGGGATGGTTGATGGTTCACGCCCGGCCCGTACCACAGATGCCTTGGGGGTGGCGCTCGATGTGGGTCATTGCCATGTTCGATCTGCCGACCGAAACACCGAAGAAGCGGAAAGACTACGCCCGATTCCGTAAGGATCTGCTGGAAGACGGTTTTACCATGATGCAATATTCGGTCTACGCGCGACACTGCGCCTCAGTCGAAAATGCCGAGATTCATGTGACGCGGATGGGCGCGCGGGTGCCGTCTGAGGGCGAAGTGCGGTTCTTGATGATCACTGATCGACAATTTGGGCGAATCAGGGTCTTCGCCGGCAGAAAACGCCAGCCGACCCCACCTTCGCCCTCCCAACTGGAGTTTTTCTGAATGTTGGGAAGACGAAAAGTGGTTTCAGTTCAGATAGTTATGAGAACCGTAGGGTAGCAAAACGAGCGGCGGCCGCAATCCGCAGCAGGGTTTGTTGGCAAGGCTGGCCAGTTCCGAGGGTAGCAAAACGAGCGGCGGCCGCAATCCGCAGCACCACGTAATTTCAACAAATTATCGGAATAAGGGTAGCAAAACGAGCGGCGGCCGCAATCCGCAGCCCAGCGAGGTGCCGGACAGCTTGATGGTGAAGGGTAGCAAAACGAGCGGCGGCCGCAATCCGCAGCCGCGAGGGCGCTGTGACCGCTCATACCGCCAGGGTAGCAAAACGAGCGGCGGCCGCAATCCGCAGCCAGCGGTACCAGCACGCTCCAGGAGATGGTAGGGTAGCAAAACGAGCGGCGGCCGCAATCCGCAGCGGCGGCGCAGGAGCTACCGGCGCGGCAACTAGGGTAGCAAAACGAGCGGCGGCCGCAATCCGCAGCGAATGGCCCTTCAAGCCACGGGCCCGGTGTAGGGTAGCAAAACGAGCGGCGGCCGCAATCCGCAGCCGCACGGCGTGAGGGGCGTGGTCCCGCTTCAGGGTAGCAAAACGAGCGGCGGCCGCAATCCGCAGCAGGAGAAAGGCGCGGAGCATTCATCCCCTTAGGGTAGCAAAACGAGCGGCGGCCGCAATCCGCAGCGTCGCCTTCAGCGTCGCGATGCATGCCGCCAGGGTAGCAAAACGAGCGGCGGCCGCAATCCGCAGCCCAGCAGTAAGGCCCAGCGCGTCGGCGATGAGGGTAGCAAAACGAGCGGCGGCCGCAATCCGCAGCAGACCAGGCGCTGAACCGAATGGCCGTTGGAGGGTAGCAAAACGAGCGGCGGCCGCAATCCGCAGCCATCGGCGGGAGAAACCGTCGAGACAGAGAAGGGTAGCAAAACGAGCGGCGGCCGCAATCCGCAGCGCATTGGCGAGTGCGGCGCAAGGGGGGCGCAGGGTAGCAAAACGAGCGGCGGCCGCAATCCGCAGCCTGGGGGACTGGGTGGCGCCTCGGTGGCGAAGGGTAGCAAAACGAGCGGCGGCCGCAATCCGCAGCGCCTGCTCGAAGCCAGCCTTCTGCTGATCCAGGGTAGCAAAACGAGCGGCGGCCGCAATCCGCAGCTGGCGGACGTCGGCGGCGGCGCGCCCGGCGAGGGTAGCAAAACGAGCGGCGGCCGCAATCCGCAGCCCACGCGGTCAGACAGCCACTCGATTGTCAAGGGTAGCAAAACGAGCGGCGGCCGCAATCCGCAGCTTCGTGGTTGCCTCTGCCCCCGCCGCGTTCAGGGTAGCAAAACGAGCGGCGGCCGCAATCCGCAGCTGAAAATGGCCGAGTTCGAGAGCGGCCGAAAGGGTAGCAAAACGAGCGGCGGCCGCAATCCGCAGCGGATGCTACCAGCAGGACGGGATTCACGGCAGGGTAGCAAAACGAGCGGCGGCCGCAATCCGCAGCTGCTGTGGCGCAAGGCGTTGGCCGACGCCAAGGGTAGCAAAACGAGCGGCGGCCGCAATCCGCAGCTGTCGGCCTGAAGGGCGTGCAGAGGTTCTCAGGGTAGCAAAACGAGCGGCGGCCGCAATCCGCAGCCGGGTAGACGACGGCAAAAATCCATTCCGTAGGGTAGCAAAACGAGCGGCGGCCGCAATCCGCAGCGTCGAGCTCGAGCAGCTGCGCGCCGACGGAGGGTAGCAAAACGAGCGGCGGCCGCAATCCGCAGCCGGACGCGGCCTTATAGACCGGCTTGCCGGAGGGTAGCAAAACGAGCGGCGGCCGCAATCCGCAGCTGCCGTCGACCGTTTCAATCCACGCGTCCCAGGGTAGCAAAACGAGCGGCGGCCGCAATCCGCAGCGCAGGGGCGGCATGGTCTCTCGGGTGAACCAGGGTAGCAAAACGAGCGGCGGCCGCAATCCGCAGCCTGTGATCGATGTGCCGATGCCGGACGCGCAGGGTAGCAAAACGAGCGGCGGCCGCAATCCGCAGCACGATCTTGAAGCGGCTGGCATGAGCGGCCAGGGTAGCAAAACGAGCGGCGGCCGCAATCCGCAGCCAAAAAGGATCTACCGATGCGGCTGCTTCAAGGGTAGCAAAACGAGCGGCGGCCGCAATCCGCAGCCACAACGTGCGGCGGTGTGGAGACGGCGACAGGGTAGCAAAACGAGCGGCGGCCGCAATCCGCAGCTTCGTGGTTGCCTCTGCCCCCGCCGCGTTCAGGGTAGCAAAACGAGCGGCGGCCGCAATCCGCAGCGGATGCTACCAGCAGGACGGGATTCACGGCAGGGTAGCAAAACGAGCGGCGGCCGCAATCCGCAGCTGCTGTGGCGCAAGGCGTTGGCCGACGCCAAGGGTAGCAAAACGAGCGGCGGCCGCAATCCGCAGCCGTGAGCCCGCAGATGTCCCATCACGTAGTAGGGTAGCAAAACGAGCGGCGGCCGCAATCCGCAGCAGCATGGTCAAGGTCGACCCCGCTCTCGTCAGGGTAGCAAAACGAGCGGCGGCCGCAATCCGCAGCGTCGCTGGCGAAGGGCCTCGCCATCGCCAGAGGGTAGCAAAACGAGCGGCGGCCGCAATCCGCAGCACAAGTTCACCATTTCCGACCTGCGGGCGTAGGGTAGCAAAACGAGCGGCGGCCGCAATCCGCAGCACTGGCGATGCTGGGAAACTATGCGCATCGAGGGTAGCAAAACGAGCGGCGGCCGCAATCCGCAGCTGAAGGGTGGACCGGATGAACTGGAAGGCCAGGGTAGCAAAACGAGCGGCGGCCGCAATCCGCAGCCCGACCAGGTGCCGGCGGTCGCCATGACCCAGGGTAGCAAAACGAGCGGCGGCCGCAATCCGCAGCAGTTGCTGACGACTTCACCGATCGCCGCCCAGGGTAGCAAAACGAGCGGCGGCCGCAATCCGCAGCCGGTGGCGTCTCCGACCGACGAGCATGCGGAGGGTAGCAAAACGAGCGGCGGCCGCAATCCGCAGCCGACGATTTATCAGGGCAAGGCCCGGTTACAGGGTAGCAAAACGAGCGGCGGCCGCAATCCGCAGCGCCTCGTGCTGGAGCTTGCGGCCGGCCTCAAGGGTAGCAAAACGAGCGGCGGCCGCAATCCGCAGCTTCAAGCGCGGCGAGGCGCGCGCCGCCAACAGGGTAGCAAAACGAGCGGCGGCCGCAATCCGCAGCCCTGGCAGCGAGGCCCGCGCATCCGGCCGGAGGGTAGCAAAACGAGCGGCGGCCACAATCCGCAGCAGCTCTACTGGCGGCCGGACACTTATACGCAGGGTAGCAAAACGAGCGGCGGCCGCAATCCGCAGCGCATCGCGCTCACCCCATTCTTCCGCGTATAGGGTAGCAAAACGAGCGGCGGCCGCAATCCGCAGCCCCAGACGACGACGCGTTCCCCGGCCGGAAAGGGTAGCAAAACGAGCGGCGGCCGCAATCCGCAGCCCAAAGATGGCGATGTCTCCTGCCTCGCACAGGGTAGCAAAACGAGCGGCGGCCGCAATCCGCAGCCCTTCCTAATGCCAACGCCCTCCCCGTCCGGTGAACACGCCGATCGGCACTCTGGCCCCAATGGACGTGCGATACTGGCATTCCGGCCGCCTCGTCTGACTACAACTGGCGCTGATGACCAGTCAGCTCCCAGACTTTTGAAGGCAGTGCTCCTACAGCCCCTCGGGCCGGCCGACAGCCGTGACGAAGGGCTTGCCGGCCCCGAACAGGCGCTGGCCGACGCGCTTGACGTCGTCGAGCGTCACCGCCTCGACCAGGGCGTTGCGGCGCTCGATATAGTCGGGGCCGAGGCCTTCCAGCTGGATATGGGTGAGCTGGTTGGCGATCTTGGTCGAGGTGTCGAAGCGCAGGGCGTAGGAGCCGGTGATGTATTTCTTGGCGTTCTCCAGCTCGGTCTCGGTCGGCCCGTCGGCCGCCATCACGGCCATCTCAGCCTCGATGATGGCCAGGCTCTCGCCGGCGCGGTCGTTGCTGGTGGCCACGCCCCCGCCGACATAGGCCGAGCGCTGGTAGCAGGCGAGCTGGGTGGATACCGAATAGGCCAGGCCCTTCTCCTCGCGCACCTTCTGGAACAGGCGCGAGGAGAACGAGCCGCCGCCGAAGATATGGTTGGCGATGTAGGCGGCCATGTAGTCGGGGTCGGAGCGCTTGACCCCCGGGGTGGCGAACTGCAGCACGGTCTGCGGCACGTCGAGGTCGATCACCTGCCGGGGGAGCGAGGTATCGGGCGCGACCTCGGCCACCGGGCTCAGCTGCGCCTTCGCCGGCAGGTCGCCGAACACGGTATCGAGCATGGCGGCCACGTCGGCGGCGGTGATGGCGCCGACGACGGAGACGACCAGGTTGTCCCTGGCGAACAGGTTGCGATGCTGCGCCGCGATCTCGTCGCGGCCGGCGGCTTCGATGCTCTCCACGGTGCCGTGCGGCCATCGGCCATAGGGATGATCGGGATAGAGCGCGGCCGTGGTCGCCTTGCTGGCGATGGTGCCGGGGTCGCTGATCTCGCGGCGCAGGCCGACCAGCATGGCCTGGCGGACACGCTCCACCGGCTCGGCGTCGAAGCGCGGCGCCGTGACGGCCAGGCGCAGCAGCCCGAAGGCCTCGTTCTTGCGCCCGGCCAGGGTGCGCAGCGAGCCGGACATGTGGTCCCGCCCGGCATGGAACGACAATTCGACCGCGGTTTCCTCGACCTTGAGCTGGAAGGCCTTGTCGTCGAGCGGGCCGGCGCCCTCGTCGAGCAACGTCGCCGTCATCTGGCCGAGGCCGCTGCGCGCCGCGGGATCCTGGGCCGCACCGCCGCGGAAGGCGAAATCGACCGCGACGATCGGGACGGCGTAGTCCTCGACCAGCCAAGCCTCGATGCCGTTGGGAGAGAAGACGCGCTCGACCATGATGTGTCCGGGTAAGGTTGACGGTCCGGTGGGCTTCGTCAGTCGGCGCCTTGGAGCAGGCCGGTGACGGAACGGTTCTCCACCAGATATTTGCGGGCGACGGCCTGAACCGCCTCGGGCGTGACGGCGGCGATGCGGGCGGGCCAGGCCTTCAGATCCTCCACCGTGCCGCCGGCTGCCAGCGTCGAGCCGAAATAGCGGGCCAGCGAGGACTGGCTGTCCTGGGCGTAGATCGCCTCGGCGACGAGCCTCGTCTTGGCGCGGTCGAGCTCGGCCACCTCGACGCCCTTCTCGGCGACCTCGGCGATGACCTCGTCGACGGCCGCCTCGACCGCCTCGAACGTCACGCCGGGCAACGGCGCGGCCCAGAGCGCCAGGCGGGCTTCGTCCACGGCCGTGCCGCCGTACCAGGTGGCGGCGACGGCGGTGAGCTTGCGCTCCGCCACCAGCGAGCGGAACAGGCGCGACACCAGGCCGCCGCCGAGGATCTGCGACAGCAGGTCGAGCGCATGCGCCTCGTCGCCCTCCGCGGTATGGTAGGACGGCACCCGCCAGTGGCGCTGCAGCATCGGCTGCTGCACACGCGGATCGGCCAGGCTGACGCGGCGGTCGGCCCGCTGCAGCGGCTCCTGCGGACGGCGGCGCGGCGGCGGCTCGGCCCGGCGCTCCAGCCTGCCGTAGGTGCTGTCGGCCAGCTTGCGCACCTCCTCGGCGGTAACGTCGCCGGCAACGACCAGGATGGCGTTGTTGGGCGTGTAGAAGCGGTTGTGGAAGTCGATCGCATCCTGCCGCGACAGGCCCTTGATCTCGTCCTCCCAGCCGATGATCGGCGTGCCGTAGGGATGATGGGTGAACAGGGTCGAGGCGACCTCCTCGCCGAGCTGCGAATCCGGGTCGTTGTCGACGCGCATCTTGCGCTCCTCGAGCACGACGAGGCGCTCGGGATCGACGACCGCGTCGGTGAGGGCGAGCCCGGCCATGCGGTCGGCCTCGAAGCCCATCATCGTGCCGAGATGCGAGCGGGCGACGCGCTGGAAATAGGCGGTATAGTCGTAGGAGGTGAAGGCATTCTCCTGCCCGCCGAGATTGGCCACTTCCTTGGAGAAGCCGCCGGGCTGCTTCTCCGTGCCCTTGAACATCAGGTGCTCGAGGAAATGGGCGATGCCGGACTTGCCCTTCGGCTCGTCGGCGCCGCCGACCCGGTACCAGACCATATGAGTGACCACCGGCGCGCGCCGATCCGGAATGACGACGACCTCCAGGCCGTTGGCCAGGGTGAAGTGCGAGATTTCCGCACCGATCGCGGTGGACGCCGCGTCAAGGCCGGGGATGAGGGAAGGCAGCATGGGCGGGATCCGGAATGGGGCGGGATGCTTGCCGACGGAGAGGAGGCGGCGTGTTCCTCCAAATATGGTCGAAGTGGGATGCTTGCAACAGAGGGATGACAGTAACGCGCCCGTCGCACCCCGATCCGGTCCGGAATTCCCGCGCGGTCACGCGGCGGGACGCCTCGATCGGGCATCCGTGAGACGCGGCCGGCTCAATCCGCCGGCCGGGCCGCCCCGCCATAGCGCAAAATGGTCAGCCGGGTCTCGCCATAGTCGCGGGCCTCGGCCAGATCGAAACCGGGGGCGGCGATCTCGGCCTCGGCGGCCTCCTCGACGATGCACAGGGCCCCGGGAGCCAGCCAGCCGCCGCCGGCGAGGCTGGCCAAGGCCTTGGGCGCGAGGTCGCGGCGATAGGGCGGATCGAGGAAGGCGAGCGAGAACGGCTCGATCGGCCCGATGGCGCCGAGCCGGGCAGCATCGCGCCGGAACAGCCGGGTGCGGCCGCCGAGCCCCATCGCGTCGATATTGGCACGGATCAGGCCGCGCGCCTCGGCCCCGTCGTCGACGAAGATGGCGAAGCGGGCGCCGCGCGACAGCGCCTCGAGGCCAAGCGCACCGGTGCCGGCGAAGAGATCGATGACCCGCGCCTCGCGCACGGGGTCGTCATAGGCATGGGCGAGAACGTTGAACAGCGTCTCGCGCAGGCGATCCGAGGTCGGGCGGATGGCGTCCGACCTCGGGGTCGCGAGCTGCTTGCCGCGGAACTGGCCGGCGACGATGCGCATGGCTGCGATCAGACGTCCCGCGGCCGGCGCCCGGTCGGGCGGCCTTTCGGCGGCCCCTTGCCGCCGCCCGGCTTGCCGGGTCCCCCGCCGTCGCGGTCACGGAAGGAAGCGCGGGGCTTGAAGGGCCGCTCGCCCGCGTCGCGATCCTCGAACCGCCGCGGCCGGGACGGACGCTCGCCGCCCTCATCCCGGTCCCGGAACGAGGGGCGCGGCTTGAACGGACGGGCGTCGCCCGCGTCACGGTCGCGGAAGGTCCGGCGCGGACGCTCTTCACCCTCGTCCCGGGCCGCGGGACGCGGCTTGAACGGACGGGCATCGCCCGCGTCGCGATCGCGGAAGGACCGGCGCGGACGCTCCTCGCCCTCGTCCCGGTCCCGGGCCGCGGGACGCGGCTTGAACGGACGGGCATCGCCCGCGTCGCGATCGCGGAAGGACCGGCGCGGACGCTCCTCGCCCTCGTCCCGGTCCCGGGCCGAGGGACGCGGCTTGAACGGACGGGCCTCGCCCGCGTCGCGATCGCGGAAGGACCGGCGCGGACGCTCCTCGCCCTCGTCCCGGTCCCGGAACGAGGGACGCGGCTTGAACGGGCGGGCATCGCCCGCGTCGTCGGCCGGTCCATGCCGGCCGGCGTCGCTCCGTGAGGAACGCGGACGGCGCGCCGGCGCCTCCTGCACCTCGTCGGAGACACGCTGCACCAGCACGCGTCGGCCGCGGCGGTCCTCGATCAGGCCGCCCCGCATCACCCGCGCGGCCTCGCCCTCGCCGCCTTCGAGGCGCAGCCCGCGGCGCTTCTCCTTCTTGCCGGGCGCCGGGGCCTGCTCGTCCAGCGGGCGCTCGAACACCGGCGCATCGAACTCGCACTCGGCCTCGGCGATCAGCTCGGTGCCGAGTTGGTCCTGCAGGACGCGCGTCCCGACCTCCTCGACCGCGCCCTCCGCCAGCTCGCCGAGCTGGAACGGACCGTAGGAGACGCGGATCAGGCGGTTCACGTCGAGGCCGATCGAGGCGAGGACGTTCCTGACCTCGCGGTTCTTGCCCTCGCGCAAGCCGAGCGTCAGCCAGGAATTGCTGCCCTGCTCCTTGTCGAGCCGAGCCTCCACCGGGCCATACTCGACGCCGTCGACCGTCACGCCGGCGAACAGGCCGTCGAGCACGGACTGGTCGGTCTCGCCATGGGCGCGCACGCGGTAGCGGCGCATCCAGCCGGTCTTGGGCAGCTCCAGCAGACGGGCAAGGCCGCCATCATTGGTCAGGAGCAGCAGGCCCTCGGTGTTGATGTCGAGCCGGCCGACCGACATCACCCGCGGCAGGCCGGCGGGCAGGTGCTCGAACACGGTGGGACGTCCTTCCGGATCCTTCTCCGTCGTCACCAGCCCGCGCGGCTTGTGGTAGAGCCACAGGCGGGTGCGCTCGCGCCGCGGCAGCGGCTTGCCGTCGATGGTGACTCGATCGTCGGCCGTGACGTTGCGCGCAGCGCTGGTCAGGACCTCGCCGTTGACCGCGACGCGGCCCTCCTCGATCCAGACCTCGACGTCGCGGCGCGAACCGAGACCGGCGCGCGCCACGACCTTGGCGATGCGGTCGCCGGCGAAGCCGGATTCGGCCGGAGCGGCGGCCTCGGCGGCCGGCTTGCGCCGCGGCGCCTTGCCTGCGGCCGGCCGCTCGTCGCGGCGGCCGGGACGTTCCGGCCGGCGTTCACGGCGCTCCTCGAAGCGCGGCTCGAAGGCGCGGCGCGGCGGAAGGTCGTCGTCGCCGACCTCGAAGCGGCTGCGGAACGGGCGGCCGCTCTCATGGCTGCGGCTGCCGCCGGCATCGCGGACGCGACCGCGGGGGTCGCGGTGCTCGTCGAAGGAGCGCTCGCCGGTCCCGTCCTCGCGATGGAAGGAGCGGAAGGGACGACGCGGGCCCTCGCCATCCCGTTCGATGCGCTCCACCCGGGGGCGGCGGTCGCCGTCCCGATCGGCCGGCCGGGCGCGGAACGGCCGCGGGCGATCCCCGCCCTCGTCGCGATCGCGGAAGGACGGGCGCGGCTTGAAGGGACGTTCGCCCCCCTCGTCGCGGTCGCGGAAGGACGGGCGCGGCTTGAAGGGGCGTTCGCCCCCCTCGTCGCGGTCCCGGAAGGACGGGCGCGGCTTGAAGGGACGTTCGCCCCCCTCGTCGCGGTCGCGGAAGGACGGGCGCGGCTTGAAGGGACGTTCGCCTCCCTCGTCGCGGTCGCGGAAGGACGGGCGCGGCTTGGAGGGACGTTCGCCTCCCTCGTCGCGGTCCCTGAAGGACGGGCGCGGCTTGAAGGGACGTCCGCCTCCCTCGTCGCGGTCGCGGAAGGACGGGCGCGGCTTGGAGGGACGTTCGCCGCCGCCGGCATCGCGATCGCGGAACGACCGGCGGGGCGCTCCGTCTTCGGCCGCGCGCTCGCGGAAAGGAGCACGCGGCTTGAACGGACGCTCGGCGCCCTCGTCGCCGCCACGGAACGACGGTCGGGGCCGGGCCGCGCGTTCCTCGCCGAACGCGGCCCGGGGCCGGCGCGGCGGCGCATCGCCGTCGGCACGGACCTTGCGGAAGCCGCCGGACGCCGGTTCGGAGCCGGACGGCTTGCGCGGCCCGCGCGGAGGCTTGCGGCCATCGCCGCCGGATCGTTTATCACTGGGCATAGGATGCTCTTAACAGAACGGTCAACGCGGTGCGAGAGAGGCGATCGATGATGGAACTGGCGATCGAAGAAGCGCACGCGGCCGCAGGTCGCGGGGAGGTACCTGTCGGCGCGGTCGCCGTCAAGGACGGCGTGGTGCTGGCAAGCGCCGGAAACCGCACGCTCGAGCTGCGGGATCCGACGGCGCATGCCGAGATCCTGGCAATCCGGGCAGCCTGCGAGCGGCTTTCCTCGGAAAGGCTGCCCGGCGTCGACCTCTATGTGACGCTGGAGCCCTGCCCGATGTGCGCGGCGGCGATCTCCTTCGCCCGCATCCGCCGCCTCTATTTCGGCGCGGCCGACGAAAAGGGCGGCGCGGTGGAGCATGGGGTGAGGCTTTATGCCTCGCCGACCTGCCACCACCGGCCGGACGTCTATTCGGGCCTGTGCGAGATCGAATCCGCCGAATTGCTCAAGCGCTTCTTCCGAGACCGGCGTTGAGGCATGGCGGGCAACCGGCGCCGCCGGCCCGCCCGGCCCGGGTCAGCCACGCTGCGACGGCACCCGGCGCGCCAGAGTGCGCCAGGCCGAGGGGGGGCGATCGGTCGCCGGCGCCGTCTCGGATGCGGCCGGCGCCCGAGCACGCAGGCGATCGATGGCCTCGTGGAGCGCGGCCTCCCCGAGCGTGCGCGGCGGGGCGGCCGGCGACGAAGCAACGGATGGCGGCGCGGCGGGCGGCGGCCGAGGAGCCGGCGGCGCCGGCTCCTCGGCCACGTCGGTGCGGACCGGCCGCGGCGGCGCGAACAGGTCGCCCTGGCCGAACCGCAGCTCGACGTCGAGGAGATCGAGCACCGTGGCTTCGGCCTCGATGCCGTCGGCGACCAGGTCGAGGCCGTGGCGCGCCAGCAACCCGGCCAGATCCTCGATGCGGATCGGCAGGCCGGCGGGCGGTTGGCCCAGCAGCACCGCCGCCGGCACCTTGACCAGCCGGAAGCCCTGCGCGGCCAGCGCCAGCGGATCGAGGCGCAGATCGGCCACGGCATCCATGGACAGGCGATAGCCCGCCGCCACCAGGGCGCGCAGCCGGGCCAGTTGGCCGTCGTCGAGCGTGCGCATGCCGGCCTGCTGCAGTTCGAAGACGAGCTGGGGCACCAGGTCCGGCACCGTGCGGGCAAGCTCCAGCGCCTCGTCGAGGAACAGCCGATCGGAAAGCGAGCGCGGCGACAGGTTCACCACCAGCGCCAGATCGCGGCTGCGGCTGGCGAGACGGCGCAGGATCTGCCGGGTGCGCAGCAATTGGTGGCGGTCGAAGACGCCGGTCTGGTCCAGCGCCGCGATGGTCGGCATGAACTCGGGCGCGGCCAGCAGCCGTCCGTCCCCGAGCCGGACGTGGGGCAGGACCTCGTAGAGCCGGGGCTTGCGCTGCGGCAACGTCACCACCGGCTGCAGATGGAACTCGACCCGTCCGGCCTCGATCGCCTCGACCACGTCGCGGTCGACGGCCGGGGCGGCCGGAACGAGCGGCGCCATCGGCTCCGGTTCCGGTTCCGGGACCGGCTCGGGAAGGGGAGCGGGCGGGCTCGATGCCGGCTGGGCGGGTCGAGGAGGCGCGATCGGCGCCGCCAGCCCGGCCAAGGTGGCAAGCCGCCCCTCCTGCGCCGCCAGACCCTCGGCCAGATCCTTGACCAGAGTGCCGAGGGTGGCGATCTCGACCGCGGCCTGGTCGCCATCGCTGCGGGAGGCTGCCATCTCCAGGGCCTTGAGGCGGATTTCGACCTGCTCCAGCCGGTGGCGGGTCACCGCGAAGGTGGCATGGTCGGTGTTCGCCATCTCCTCCAGCACGAGCCGTCGCTCGCGGGCGACGATGGCCTCCCGCATCAGCAGCGCCAGGGCGAACAGGCATACGCCGAGCACCACCGCCGGCAGGGGCTGGGTCTGCCCGCTGGCGGCGAGCCCGGCCGCAATGCCGGCGGCCAGGGCCGCCACGCACAGGGTGAGACAATGATGGGCCAGCCTCGACATCGGTGCTCCCGGCCGCGCTCGGCGGCGATGGATTCTCCCGGGCATACCCTCATGGCTTTCGCCACGGTCGATCCTGCATTTTCGACGCAAGATCGATGCTGCCCGGACAAGCTAGGATAGGCGGGCCCGGAGGAGCCCGCCCCGGATCGAATCATGCCGTGCACCCGGCTGATTCGCACGCGGCCGCCCTGCCCCGCGCCGGGCTTGACCGAGGGCAGCGGCCGGGGCCAATCATCGCAGGGCAGCGGAGGACGACGTGGTTCGGCAGGCAGCACAACGCCCAGTTCTCGCCGGCAGCGTCGGCCACTACGGCGAAGCCGCGCCGGTGCCGCAACTGCGCGATGCGTTCCAGTGCCTGTGGTTCAAGACGGTGCCGGAGGACCATGTCGGGCCGGTCGCCATCGTCCCCGACGGCCATGCCGACCTGATCTGGCGTGACGGCCGGCTCGTCGTGGCCGGACCGGACATTACGGCCGCCACACCGACCTTGCGGCCCGGCACGACGGTTCTCGGCCTGCGCTTCCAGCCCGGAGCGGCTCGGCATTGGCTCGGGCTGCCGATGTCGGAGCTGGTCGGCCGCCAGATCGATCTCGCCGATCTCTGGGGCCGATGCGCCCGCGACATGGCGGAGAGCCTCGCCGAGGCTTCGCCGATGGAAAGACAGGCCCGGACACTGCAGGCCCTGCTGGCGGACAGGCTCGGCGCGACCGACCGGCCCGATCGCGCCGCCGCTGCGATCTTCGCCGCGATCAAGCGCGATGCCGGCGCCGCCGGGCCCAAGATCGCCCGGCTCCTCGACCGGCTCGACATCAGCGAACGGACGCTCCGGCGGCACAGCCGGGACTATTTCGGCTACGGTCCGAAGACCCTCGACCGAATCCTGCGCTTCCAGCGCTTCCTGGCCCTGGCGCGCAGCGGAGCCGGCGAGGGACTGGCCGGCCTGGCGATCCAGGCGGGTTATGCCGACCAGCCGCACCTCAGCCGCGACGTCCGCGACCTGTGCGGCCTGTCTGCCGGCACCGTGCTGCGCCAGGCCGCGGGCTGAGAACCTGGCCGTTTCGTTCAAGACCGTCGACGCGCGTTCGCGGCAAGCTGGAGCCCTTTCACCACAGGGAGACGAGGCCATGGGCACGCAAGGCAATGACCGCCGCATCGACAACATCGAATTCGCCGTCAGCGATATCAGCCGGTCCAGGACGTTTTACGGCAAGGCCTTCGGCTGGAGCTTCACCGATTACGGCCCGACTTATTGCGAGTTCAGCGACGGCCGCCTCACCGGCGGCCTGACCACCGGGACCGCCCGCCCCGGCGGCCCGCTGGTCATCCTCTATGCCGACGACCTCGCCGCCACCCAGAAGCGCCTGGAGGAGGCCGGCGCGAAGATCGTCAGGCCGGTCTTCGCCTTCCCCGGCGGGCGCCGCTTCCATTTCGAGGACCCGGACGGCTACGAGCTCGCCGTGTGGTCCGCCGATTCGCCCTGAGCAGGTTCTCTCGAACCTGCTTGCACTTGCGAGTTCGAGCAGCGTTGATTTTGCGGCGGGAGCCACGAGAAGCCGCTCAGGGCCGAGCCGTTCCATCAAAGCGCCGCTTTGACATGCAGACCCTCGCAGTCGGCCGAGCGCCGTCGATCGGTCTGCCTGGGAGGTGCGCGGCTGACGTTCACGGAGGACCTTCCCCTGCCGGGGCCGGGGCGAGCCCGCGCCGGCACTGCGCCGGATCGGCAGGCGCCCGTCGGCCTGGCCGCCGCGCTGGTGCTTCACGGCGCGATCGTCGTCGTCCTGGCGTCGGCCCCTGCCCCGCCGGCGCTGCCGCCGTTGCGCGAGCGCAGCATCGAGGTCGAGATCGTCGCGGCGCGGCCGGCTGCGCCGATCACGCCGGCGCGGGAGGCGGCGCCACCGATACCGGGCCGCGTGCCTGCCGGGCCTCCGGCCGCCGCTGCCCGTCCTGCCCCGGAGGCCGGTCCCGAGCCGCCTGCCCTGATCCAGGCAACGCGGCTGATGGCCAAGACCACGCTCGCCAAGCGGCTGAACCGGCAGGCGCTCGAGGCCCTGCCGACCCTTGCGCCCGACGAGCGGCTGGAGCAGCTGTGCGGCATCGAGGCGATGGAACAGATCCATGCCTGGGACGGCAGGTTCCAGCCGGACCGGCTGATCGCCTATGCGATGGCGGGCACGAAGCTCGCCGGCAATATGCTGCTCGCCGATGGCGCTGCTTTTCGCAGCCGGCGGCAATGGTACAATCTGAAGTTTCGCTGCGAGGTCGCGGACGACGGCCGGGCGATCTCGGCGTTCGCCTTCCTGGTCGGCGATCCCGTTCCCAGGACCCTGTGGGCCGCGTACGACCTGCCGCCGGTGGATTGACGACGCTCCCGCCCCGCAGAGGCGGCGAGCGATGATCGGCGGCGCAATATCGGCTGTTGCGCGCAACCCGGCTCCCGATCTCCCCGCGACCTGCGTCGGCGGGCCGCGCGGGTCCGGCTGCGGCCGGGAGCGGCAGGCCGACGACATCGCGCCGGACGACGTCGTCCGGCCGCAAAGGCTATGATGACGGCGCACAATCGCCGAGGAGACGTGATGGCGACGCCCGATCATCCTCATGGCTGTAGCGGCAGCCCGGCCGCGACCAACGATCTGCGGAGCCTCGAGCTCGCGACCGACCGGGTCGTCATCCGAGCCTTCTCGCCGGCCGATGCCGCCGAGACCTTCGCCGCGATCACGCCAGGCCTGACGCGCTTCATGAGCTGGGAGTCACCGCCGTCACCGGAAGCTTTCGCCGCCGTCTGGACGCGGTGGCTGCCGGACATCGCCGCCGGCACCGAGCTGCACGCCGCCATACGCCGGCGCGGCGACGGCGCGTTCCTCGGCCTCGCCGGGCTGCACGGCATCGCCACGGCGGAACCGGAGCTCGGCATCTGGATCCGGCTGGCCGCTCATGGGCACGGCTATGGGCGGGAGGCGGTGTCCGGGATCGCCGCCTGGGCAGCCGGCCGCTTCGGCTTCGCCTCCTTCGTCTATCCCGTCGCCGAAGCCAACATGCCAAGCCGCCGTCTGGCGGAGGCACTGGGCGGCACGGTCGTCGCCCGGCGGGATGATCCCAAATTCCGGGCGGTGCTCTACCGCATCCCGGCGTCGCCGGCGCCCGCCGGCAGGAGTTGATGCGCGCCATGCCGCGGCAGGTCCCGCCAGTGTCGAAGCTCAGGCACGATCGATCCGGCCGGCATAGCAGCCGCGCTTGGCGTTGTGGGCGTGGAGATAGGCGATCGACGGATCGGCGAAGAAGCGCGCGATGACGGCCTCGACCTCGCGGCCATCGACGACGTCGGCGTCCAGCATCATGCCGCTCTCGTCATAGGCACGCAGCGACAGGAGCCGACCGCGCATGACCTCGGGCACCTCGTCGACGCGGTCATAGGTTTCCTCCGCCCCCTCGCGCACGAAGATGGCATGGCTGGCCCTGTAGGGCGTATCCGCCGGCTGGCAGACATGGTTGAGCAGCAGCATGATCTCGCCGGGCTCGCCCTCGCGCATGCCGATGCGGTCGGGGAAGCCCGGCTTCGCGTCGACGACGCAACGCTTCACGCCGTGCCGGGCGAGGTCTGCCTCGCCAAGACCGTAGAGATGGCGGAACGGTTCGGGGGAAAGGCCGGTGATACGAAATGCCATGGTCGCCTCCTGCGTGTCATGTCCGGCGATCCTTGCCGGTCAGACTGGTCGAGACGATCCGATTCTTGCTGCCCATTCGCAGAGGATGAGCGATCGAGACGTCATGCTGCGGCCGTCCCGGCCGGACGAGGTCGAGGATCTCCGGCGGCTCGAGCAGGCCGCCCGCTCGCGCTATCACGGCCCCGTGGCTGGCCCTGTCGCGCGGCGCGGCCGCCTCAGCCGGTCAGATTGGCCAGCACGATCTCCCGCCAGATGCGGGTCGGCGTCACCCAGGCCTCGGGTGAATTGTAGTTGCCGGAGAGCACGGCGGCGGCGAGGCCCGCCGACGGCATCAGCCAGAGACGCTGGCCGCCATTGCCGAAGCCGGCGACCCAGCGCCGCGGGCCGGGAAAGGCCGGCGCGGCAGCTTCGCCGAGGAACCACAGCCGGCCGTAATGCAACCCGTCGTCGGTGGCGACCGCCGGCGCGAACGAGGCTTCGATCCAGCCGCGGGAAACGATGCGCCGCCCCTGCCATTGCCCGTCGCCGACCAGCATGGCGCCGATCCGCAGGAGATCGCGCGGGCGCAGCCGCAGGCCCGAGGCGGCGGAGGCGACGCCGTCGCTCCCGGCGGCCCATTCGACATCGGCAATGCCGAGGGGATCGAACAGAGCCTCGCGCGCAAAATCCGGCAGGCTGCGGCCGGCGCCGCGGGCGATCAGCGCGCCGATCAGCGCCACCGCTCCGCCCGAATAAGTCCAGCGTGTGCCGGCTTCGGCGACGACCGGCTGCTCCAGCACGAAGCGGTAGCGGTCCGGCGCATGCTCCATGGCGATCTCGCTGTTGGCCGGATCGGTGTAGGGGCGCGTCTCGTCCCATTCGGTGCCCAGCGTCATGGTCAGCGCGTGGGCGATGGTGATGCGCGTCCGCCGCGGATCCTCCACCGCCAGGCCGGCATGCTCGGGGAACTGTGCCAGCAGCGGCGCTTCGGGCGGCGGCACCAGGCCGCGGTCGAGGGCGATGCCGTAGAGCAGGCCTACCACGCTCTTGGTCACCGAGCGCAGGTCGTGGCGCTCCGCCGGCCCGAACCGCACATGGCCGAGCGGCAGGCCCCAGCTCTCGTCGGGGCCCTCGCCGTAATGCTCCAGCACCAGCCTGTCGCCGCGGGCCACCAGCACGGCATGGACATGGCGCAGCAGGCCGGACCGCAGGCCGGCATCAAGCTTGTCGGCGAGGCCGGCGGCAAATCCCGCCTCCTCGGGCCTGACGGAGGACCAGGAGGCCGCGGATTGGGAGAAGGGCATGCGCAACGACTCGAGCGCGCTACTTCCGGTGGCTTCCGGCGAAAGCGGCGCTCAACCCGAGGCCGATGAACATGACGCCGCTGACATAGCGCTCGAAGCTGAGATAGCCGCGGCTGCGCTTCAGCCACTGGCCCGCGGCGCTGGCGGCAAGGGCATAGCAGCCGTCGCTGACGAAGCCGAGCAGCGTGAAGATCAGGCCGAGCACGACGATCTGCATCGCCACATGCCCGCGGCCGACGTCGACGAACTGCGGCAGGAAGGCGAGAAAGAACAGGGCCGTCTTCGGATTGAGCAGGTTGACGATGAAACCGTCACGGAACAGGCGGGCATAGCCGTAGCGCCTCGTGTCGAAACCGCCCTCGCCGTTCTGTGGCCGGCTGAGCAGCTTCTTGAGGCCGATCCAGACGAGATAGGCGGCGCCGGCATATTTGACGATGCTGAAGGCGAGCGCCGAGGAGGCGAGCAGCGCCGAGAGGCCGAGCGACGCGGCCAGCACATGCACGAGCGTGGCGGTGTGGATACCCAGATCCGACACGAAGCCGGCGAGGCGGCCCTGCTCGACCGAACGTGCGATGATGTAGAGGACGGCGGGTCCCGGGGTCAGCAGCAGGACAATGGCGGCACCGATGAACAAGCCGAGACTGGCGGCGCCGGGCGTGACGATTTCCATGACCGTGTTCCTCGATCCGGCGATCGGGACGGCGAAGCCCCTCCAGGGTTTGGCCCATCGTCCGGCCCTGCGACGCTAGCGGCAATTCCGGCAGGCCGCAACGGCCCCGGCGCCTGGCAGCCCGGCGCCCGCGTCCCGCGGCTACGCCAGGCGGAACGCGCCGCCCGCGACCGCCCGGCTGACCACGGCCAGGATCTCCGACGGCATCAGTCCCTCGATCGGGAGGACGTGCCGTTCCAGCGCGCCGAGCGAGGAGAGCTGCTTGTGCAGGGCACGGATCGGCCCCGGATCGGTCAGCGTGTCCCCGCCGCGCCGGCGGCAGCGCTCGACCGCCTCGTCGAGCGACGGGCGCAGCACGACATAGTGCAGCGGCACGGCGAGCCGCCGGAACGGCTGCAGGAACCACGGTCCGAAGATGCCGTCCACGACGACGAAGAAACCGCCGGCGGCATAGCCCTCCGCCGCTCGTGCCACCACATCGACGACCACCTCGTTCTGCCGCTGGGCCTCGGGCAGGTAGGGCGGAACGGCGCCGTTGCGGATGGCGCGCCAGAAATCGTCGGCATGGAGATGCACCGCCGGCGCGCCCGGCGCGCCGGCGAGGGCCCGCGCCGCGGTGGTCTTGCCGGACCCCGGCGTGCCGGTGAGGAGGAGGACATGGCCTGCCGGATTGGACATGGGGCTCCATACCATCAGCCGGTCTTGCTTCCGCCTCCGGCCGTCCCACATTACGGCCATTCTTAACCTATTGGAGGGTAGCTTCGCACCACACTCACGGGTGTGCGCGATGTCGAGGCCGTCTGCCCCCTTCCTTCTTGCGTTCCGCCGCCGCATCGTGCTGCCGGTGGTGAGCGTCATTGTCCTCGGCTTCGCGCTCGCGGCCCTGCTGCTCTATCACCTCGCATCCGTCGAGGACCGGGAGGAGCTGCACCGGTCGCTGCACTTCACGCAGAGGTCGATCGAGCTTCGCACGCAGGCGCTGTCCAGGACCCTGATGGACTATGCCGGCTGGGGCTCCGCCTACGCCAACCTGCACGTCAAGGTCGATCCCGACTGGGCCTACAAGCAGGAGAACGTCGGCGCATCCCTGTTCACCAGCTTCAAGTACGACTACGTCTTCGTCGTCGCGCCCGACGGCAAGGTGGCCTATCTCGTTCAGGAGGGTCAGCTTGTCGATCCGCCGCGCCTGCCCCCCTTCCGCGGCGGGCTGGACAGCCTGCTCGGCCGGGCGAGGGCGGCGAAGCCCGACACGCCCATCGCGCAGGCCGGGCTCCTCGATGACGGCGGCGTCCCCGTGCTGACGGCAGCGGCGATCCTGTCAAACGGATCGGACCCGACCGTGCCGCTGCAGCCCGGCCCTCCGTCCATCCTGGTGTTCGGCCAGCGCCTCACCGATGCCGAGCTCGGGCGCATGGGCGAAGAATGGTTCGTCCCGCGGCTGCGCCTGGCGAAGAGCCCGGCGGATGCGGCCGAAGAGCCGAACCTGGCCTTGACCAGCGCCGACGGCCACCTGCCCTATGTGCTGCGTTGGACGCCGCAGCTGACCGGCCGGGCCATGCTCTGGCTGGTCTTTCCCTGCCTGGCGCTGACGGCCCTGGCCCTGGCCGGCTTCGTCGTGCTCGTCGTCCGCCATGCCGCCCAGGCCGCCAGCACGATCTCCGCCGGCGAATCGAGGCTCGCCGACGCGCATCAGCAGATGCAGCACCTCGCCCTGCACGACGCCACCACCGGCCTGCCCAACCGCAGCAGCCTGTCCCGGCATCTGGCCGAGCACCTGCCGCCGAAGCGCCGGCGGGTGGCGCTGCTCTATATCGACCTCGACCGCTTCAAGCCCATCAACGACTCCCTCGGCCACGGCGCCGGTGATTTCGTCCTGGCCGAGATTGCGAACCGGCTGCGCCGCAGCGTGCGCGACAACGGCTTCGTCGCCCGTCTCGGCGGCGACGAGTTCGTCATCGCCCTGCACGACATCTCCGACGACGACATCGAAAAGCTCTGCCAGCGCCTGCTGCGCGAGCTCGCCGCTCCCATCGCCTATGAGGACAGCGAGCTCAGCGTCGGGGCCTCGATCGGCGTGGCCATGGCGCCGGGCGACGCACCGACCGCGGCCGAGCTGCTGCGTGTCGCCGACCTCGCGCTCTACCAGGCCAAGCGCGACGGGCGCGGCACCTATCGCTACTACGCCCCCGAGATGAACGAGCGCATCGCCACGCGGCGCATGCTGGAGGCGGATCTGCGCCGGGCGGTGCAGCGCGGCGAATTCGTGCTGCACTACCAGCCGCGCTTCGACACCCGCTCGCTGCGCATCCTGACCGCTGAGGCGCTGATCCGCTGGAACCACCCCGAGCGCGGCCTGGTCAGCCCGGCCGACTTCATCCCGCTGGCGGAAGAGACGGGCCTCATCGCCCCGATCGGCGAATGGGTGCTGCGGACGGCCTGCGCCACGGCCGTGCCGTGGCAGAGCATCGTCGTCTCGGTCAACGTGTCGCCGGCCCAGATCCGGGCGGGCGATCTCGTCGCCACGGTCGAGCGCATCCTCAAGGAGACCGGCCTGCCGCCGGAGCGGCTCGAGCTCGAGCTCACCGAAGGCGTGCTCCTGGAGGACACCACCCGCGCCCGCGAGACCCTGGCCGGGTTCAAGCGGCTCGGCGTCCGGCTGGCCATGGACGATTTCGGCACCGGCTATTCCTCGCTCGGCAATCTGCGCACCTTCCCCTTCGATGCCATCAAGATCGACAAGCAGTTCGTGGCCGACATGGTCGAGACCAAGGGCGCGCGGGCGATCGTCCAGTCGATCCTCGGCCTCGGCAAGGCGCTCGGCATGTCCGTCACCGCCGAAGGCGTCGAGACCGCCGAGCAGCTGATGCTGCTGCGCATCGATGCCTGCGACGAGGTCCAGGGGTTCTACACTTCGCCGCCGGTCGAGCCGGCAGCGCTCGCCGAGCTCCTTGCCGCGCAGGCTGGCGCTCCCTCCGGCGACGTCCGCCGGGACGCGCCGCCGACGCCTCTCCCGGTCGGGCGGGAAGCCGGTGCGAGGGGCTAAAACGTCTTGCGATTTGACGGAATCGGGTCAAGTCACAAAGATGCGTCGAAACAAGGAGTTGGAGCAAAACGCGTTTCCGCCGAAACGCACTTTGCTCCAGACGCGGCGCCTCTAACCCGGCAGCCATCCTTGCCAGGCGGTCAGCGTCGCGACGACGACGAGGAGCAGACCGGCAGCACGGCCGACGAGCATGGTTGCCCCCGGATTGGAGACGAGGAGGTCGCGGCTGCGACCGGCCGCCAGCGCCAGTCCGCCATAGACTGCAAACTGCATCAGCACCGTCATCACGCCCATGACCAGCGCCTGCGCCCAGAGCGCGCCGAAGGCCGGCTTGAGGAATTGCGGATAGACCGCCATCACGAAGAGCCAGGCCTTGGGATTGAGCAGGCAGGTCGCCAGCCCCTGGCGGAATGCGACCGAGGTCGAGCGGGCGGTCGCCGCGCCGACGGCGCCGACCGTGATCGAACTTCGCATCAGCGTGATGCCGATCCAGGCCATGTAGGCGGCGGCGATGAAAAGCAGCGGCGAGAACAGCGCCGGCATCAGGGTCGAGAGCAGGCCGACGCCGACGGCTCCGAACAGCGTATGGACACCGCCGCCGACCATGATGCCGGACGTCGCGGCCAGCCCGGCCCGGCGCCCGCCGGTCAGGGCATTGGCCAGCACGAACAGCATGTCCATGCCCGGCACGACGATGATCCCGAACAGGAGTGCGAGGAAGAGCCAGAGGTTCTCGGTGTAGGTCATTGTCAGTTACCCCCTCACAGTCTCGGCATGTCGCATGAAAAATCGTTTCTTTCCAATCCGATGGTGAAAGGGATAGCGCACCTCAACTGACAGGCTATTGTCAGTTGTGAACAGCGGGGGACGAGGATGCGCAAGGCGTCGCGGCTCTTCGAGATCATCCAGATCCTGCGTCGGGCGCGCGGGCCGGTGACCGCGGCCGCCATCGGCGAGCAACTGGAGGTCACGCCGCGTTCGATCTACCGGGACATTGCCGCCCTGCAGGCGATGCGGGTGCCGATCGAGGGCGGCCGCGGCATCGGCTATATCCTGCGTCCCGGCTTCGACCTGCCTCCGCTGATGTTCTCGATCGAGGAAACGGAGGCGATCGTGTTGGCGCTGGCCCTGCTGGAGCGGACGGGCGATCCCGGGCTCAAGCAGGCGGCCCAACGCGTCAACCGAAAGATCGCCGCCGCCATGCCCGTGCCGCTGCGCCGGGCGCTCGATGTCGGGACGCTGCATGCCTGGGGCGCCGTCGCCGCCGCGCCGGAAGGGATCGACCTGGCGCTGGTGCGGCGCGCCATCCGCGACGAGCAGAAGCTCGGCATCGGCTATCGCGACGAACAGGGACGGTCGACGCAACGCACCATTCGGCCGGTGGCGCTGATCTATTATCCGGACACGGTGAATATCGTCGCCTGGTGCGAGCTGCGCCGGGCACTGCGCAATTTCCGCGCCGACCGGGTCGCGGCCAGCGCCCTCATCGAGGATTTCTTCCGCGGCGAGGGCGATGAGCTGCGCCGGCAATGGGTTGCCGGCTGGTCCGTCAGCCGCGACACCACCGTCTGATCGCCGATGGCTCCCGTTCTGTCCGACTCCCGAAGAGTCCCCTGACGATCCTTGTGCAACCGTGAGGATTCGCGATGGCCGCGCAGCCCGAAGACGTCATGGCGCAGTACCAGACCCGGATAAACCGGCACCGGTTCGACGATCTGGTGCCGCTGATCGCCGAGGACGTGGTGTTCTGGTTCTCGGAGGGCTCCTATGCCGGGCGGGAGGCGGCGCGCGCCGCCTTCGAAGCGGCGTGGCGGACCGTTCAGGACGAGGTCTACCGCCTGGAAGATATCGTCTGGATCGCCCGGAACGAGGACAATGCGAGCTGCATCTACCGTTTCCACTGGCATGGCCTGTGCGAGGGCCGGCCTGCCGAGGGCTGCGGCCGGGGCACCACGGTGCTGCGGCGGGACGACGGCGGATGGCGGATCGTCCACGAGCACCTGAGCCCGCTGCCACGCTGATCCCGGGGCCGGCCGGCGGGACGCCCCGCTGCTCCGCGCAAACATCGCGGACGCCGGGGCATGGCCGGCGACACGCCGGACCGGCATCCTGCCGCGGCTGCCCCTCGCGCACCGCGCCGACGAGAGGGGGCCGGACCCGGTCTGCGCCCGCCACGCCGCCCCAGGCTCCGAAACCGTCGCATTGACGCATGGCGGCGGGCTGACTAAGCACCCCGCAGATCATCGTCTCGGGATTTTTGGCCATGGCCGCCGGCAAGACACAGAAACTCAAGGCGCGTGTCGCGCGCGGCTTCAACGATCGCGCCGCCGCGGAGATCGCCGCCACCCGCGGCATGGTCGAGATCATCCGCCAGGTCTACGAGCTCTACGGCTTCGATCCGCTGGAGACGCCCTTCATCGAGTACACCGACGCCCTCGGCAAGTTCCTGCCCGACCAGGACCGGCCGAACGAGGGTGTGTTCTCGTTCCAGGACGATGACGAGCAGTGGCTGTCGCTGCGCTACGACCTGACGGCGCCGCTCGCCCGCTACGTCGCCGAGAATTTCGACGCGCTGCCCAAGCCCCATCGCAGCTACCGGATGGGCTATGTCTTCCGCAACGAGAAGCCCGGGCCGGGCCGCTTCCGCCAGTTCATGCAGTTCGATGCCGACACGGTCGGCGCCCCCTCGGTCGCGGCCGACGCCGAGATCTGCATGATGGCGGCCGACACCATGGAGAAGCTCGGCATCCCGCGCGGCTCCTATGTGGTCCGGGTCAACAACCGCAAGGTGCTCGACGGCGTGCTGGAGGCGATCGGCCTCGGCGGCGACGACAATGCCGGACGGCGCCTCACCGTGCTGCGCGCCATCGACAAGCTCGACAAGTTCGGACCGGAGGGCGTGGGGCTGCTGCTCGGGGCCGGGCGCAAGGACGAGAGCGGCGACTTCACCAAGGGCGCGGGCCTGGACGAGGCGGCGATCGCCACCGTGCTCGCCTATGTCGAGACCGCGGGCGCCGGACCGGCCGAGACCTTTGCCGCGCTGCGCCGGCTGACGGGTGGACAGCCCGCCGGCAGCGCCGGCGTCGACGAGCTCGCCGAGATCGACCGCCTGGTCAAGGCGGCCGGCTACGGCGACGAGCGCATCCGCATCGATCCCTCGGTGGTGCGCGGCCTGGAATACTACACCGGGCCGGTGTTCGAGGTGGAACTGACCTTCGAGGTCGCAGGCGAGGATGGCCGGCCCGTGCGCTTCGGCTCCGTGGCCGGCGGCGGCCGCTATGACGGGTTGGTGGCGCGCTTCCGCGGTGAGGCGACGCCGGCCACCGGCATCTCGATCGGCGTGTCGCGCCTGCTCGCCGCCCTCACCGTGCTCGGGCGCGTGGATGCCGAGGACGAGCACGGGCCGGTGGTGGTGTGCGTCATGGACAAGGAGCGCCTCGCCGACTACCAGGCCATGGCGGCCGAGCTGCGCGCCGCCGGCATCCGCGCCGAGGTCTATCTCGGCGGCTCCGGCATGAAGGCGCAGCTCAAATATGCCGACCGGCGCAAGGCGCCCGTCGCCGTCATCCAGGGCTCGGACGAGGCTGCGCGCGGCGAGGTCCAGCTCAAGGACCTCGCCCTGGGCGCGGAGATGGCCAAGTCCATCGCCGACAACGCAGAGTGGCGAGAGGCGCGCGTGGCTCAGCGCCTGGTTCCTCGTCACAATCTCGTGACCGCCGTGCGCGAAATGATGGTATCCGGGTCCGGCATGTAGCTTCGGAAACAGACAAATCCGTCGCCTCGGGTTATGGCCGAAACGTTCCGTTCAGGCTACACTCCGGCGCAACTACATGCAGCACGTGAAGAACTTCCGCGGCGGCATCGTCGGAACGAGCTTCACCCGCCCTGCGGCGGCGACGACGAGAGACTGGCAAGGCCGACTTTCATGGAACGCGCACGCCGTCGCCTGACCGTGCTGGTGGCCTTGGATGTAGCGGGATATTCCACGCTCATCCGCGGCAACGAGCTGCGCACCCTCAGCGAGCTCAGCCTGATCTACAAGCGGCTCGGCCTCGCCACCCTGCCCAAGTTCAACGGCACCGTGATCAAGACCATGGGCGACGGCGCCCTGGTCGAGTTCGAGAGCGTGCTGGATGCCGTGGAATGGACCATGGGATTCCAGCACGCCATGGCCCGTCGCAATGCCCGCACGCGGCGCGAGCCGATCCTGATTCGCGCCGCCATCGTCCTCGCCGACGTGATCGTCGCCGCCGAGGACCGGTTCGGCGTCGCCATCGGCTTTGCCACCCGCATGCAGGAGGGCGCGCCACCCGGCGGCATCGCCATCACCCACTCCGTGCGTTGGCAGCTGATCGGCGAGCCGGCGGCGGCGTTCAAGCCGGCCGGGCTGCTGACCCTGCGCAGCGTGCCCTACCCGGTCGAGGCCTGGATGTGGGCGCCGCCCGGCGTCGAATTGCCGGAGATGCGGCCGACCTCGGCCCAGCTCCTCGCCCCGGACATGGAGGGCGACACCCAGTTAGGCGACCCCCGGCCGCTCCTGGTGATCCTGCCCTTCGACAACATGACCGGCGATCCCGCGCTGGAAGGCATCGCCGACGGCGCGGTGGAGGAAATCACCGCGACGCTGGCCAAGCTGCGCGACGTGCGCGTGATGGCGCGCAACACAGCCTACACCTATAAGGGTCGGGCCACCGACGTTCGCGCGCTCGTGCGCCAGCTCGGCGTGCGCTACGTCGTCGAGGGCAGCATGCGCGGCACCCGCGAGAAGCTGCGGATCACCGCGCAGTTCATCGACGCCGAGGGCGGAGCGCATCTGTGGGCCGGCCGCACGGACGGCACGGCGGCCGAGGCGCTGAAGCTGCAGGACGACGTCGCCACCTACATCGCCGGGGCGTTGCACCCGATCATCCGCTCGGCCGAGATCGCCCGGGCGCAGACCCGCACCGGCGGCACGCGCCGCTGCCGCGACCTGACGCTGCGCGCCCTGCCCTATTTCTGGGCGCACAAGGCCGAGGACAACGCCAAGGCGCTCGCCCTGCTCGCCGAGGCCCTGGCCGTGGACGCGCGCTACGGCCTGGCGCTCGGGCTCAAGGGCTGGTGCCTCGGCCAGCAGGTCGCCTATATGTGGACGGACAACCCGGCGCGCGACAAGGCGCTGGCGCTGGGCTATGCCGAGCGGGCCGCCCATACCACCGAGCCCGATCCGCTGGTGTTCACCACGATCGGCGCCACGCTCTCGCTGCTGCAGGTCGACCAGTCGCGGCCGCTGCAGTTCATCGAGCGGGCGCTGACGCTCGATCCGACCTTCGCCTGGGCCTGGACCCGGCAGGGCTATTCGCTGGGCTATTCCGGCAAGCCGCGCGAGGGCATCCGCAGCCTGGAACATGCGATCGCGCTCAGTCCGGAGGACCCTGTGCTGTTCAACGCCTATGGCGGGATCGGCACGTGCCACTTCCTGCTCGGAGATTATGACGCGGCGATCCACTGGGCGCAGAAGACGCTGAACGACCGCCCGGGCATGATGTGGGCACATCGCCTGCTCGCGACCGCGGCCGCCCATGCCGGCGATCTCGACCTCGCCCGCAGCGCGGTGCAGCAGATCCACGCAGAGCAGCCGGATCTCAGCATCCGCAAGCTGATCACCTCGATCCACAATCTCGACGGGCCCTATCTCGACCGCTTCCTCGACGGCCTGCGCCTGGCCGGCCTGCCCGAGGACACGCGCCAGTCGGGATCGGAGGACGACTCGGCCTGCCGGGACGGGGCGTCGCTGGACACCAGCCCCTGGCTGGCGGAATAGGCAGGCCGGCGCCCGGGCCCGCGATCCTGCGCCGGCCGGGCCGCCCATCTCGCGCCCCACGTTGAGGTGCAATTAAGTCAAAGACCGGTTTCCGGTCGCGCGGCCGGCCCTCGCCTGCTAGAGAACCGCCGTCTCGCGGGAGCCCCCGCCACGGAACGCCGGCGATGCCTGACCCCACCTACGAAGCCCTCGACGCCCTCGCCGAGCGTTCGGGCTATGTGCCGCTCGACCCGCCGATCCTGCAGCCGGCGGACCTGTTCCTCGACCTGCTCGGCGAGGACATGCGCCGCCGCGCCTTCCTGACCACCGACGCCGAGGGCCGCGAGTTCTGCCTGCGGCCGGACTTCACCATTCCCGTGTCGCTGCACCACCTCCAGCACAAGGCCGGTACCGTGGGCGCCTATGCCTATCGCGGCCCGGTCTTCCGCTTCCGGCCGGACGGGCCCGGCGAGTTCGCCCAGGCGGGCTTCGAGAACTTCGGCCGCCGGGACCTGGAGGCCGCAGACGCCGAGATGCTGGCCCTGGCCCTCGACGCCGTGGCCGAGCTCGGCCTCGCCAGCCCCGAGATCCGCATGGGCGATGCCGGCATCGTCACCGCCATGCTCGATGCCCTGGCCCTGCCGCCGGTGTGGCGCCGCCAGCTCGCCAACGACGTGCTGCGCGCCAGGAACCTCGACGCCGACCTGGCGCGCCTCGGCCAGGCCACGCCGAAGAACGGCGCCGCCGCCTATGCCGGCTTCCTGGCGGCGCTGGAGGGCTCGGACCCCGGCGCGGCGCGGGCGGCGGTGGCCGATCTCCTGTCGATCGCCGGCATCCAGCCGGTGGGCGGACGCTCGGTCGACGAGGTCGCGGACCGCTTCCTGGAGCAGGCGGCGCTCTCCTCGGGCGGCGGCATCCCGGCCGAGACCGTGGCGCTGACCCGGCGGCTCTTCGCCGTGGCCGGCGATCCGGACGGCGCCTCGGCGGCCCTGCGGGCGATCGCCGCCGACGCCGGGCTCGACCTCGACGCGGCGCTCGACGCCTTCGACCGGCGCACCGGCTTCTTCGCCGCGCGCGGCATCGACGTCGGCGCCATCGGCTTCTCCACCGCCTTCGGCCGGCGGCTCGACTACTACACCGGCTTCGTCTTCGAGCTGCACGACCCGGCGCGTCCGGACGGTCCGCAACTGGTCGGGGGCGGACGCTACGACAAGCTGATGACGCGCTTGGGCGCGCCCGAACCGATCCCGGCCGTCGGCTGCTCGATCTGGCTCGACCGATTCGCGGGAGAGGCGCAATGAACGACACCCCGCTGCTGCTCGGCATCCCCTCCAAGGGCCGCCTCCAGGAAAACTGCACCACCTTCTTCGGCCGCGCCGGCATGCGCTTCGTGCAGGAGCGCGGCGCCCGCGACTATCGCGGCGCCGTGGCCGGCATGGACGATGTGGAGGTGCTGTTCCTGTCCGCTTCCGAGATCGCCGGCCAGCTCGCCTCGGGCGCCATCCATATGGGCGTGACCGGCGAGGATCTCGTGCGCGAAAACATCCCGCGCGCCGACGAGCGCGTCACCCTGATCGAGCCCCTCGGCTTCGGCCAGGCCAATGTCGTGGTGGCGGTGCCGCAGGCCTGGATCGACGTGCGCGGCATGGCCGACATCGAGGATGTCGCCGCCTCGTTCCGCCAGCGCCATGGTCGCCGGCTGCGGGTGGCGACCAAATATGTCAACCTGACCCGCAGCTTCTTCTCCAGCCACGGCGTCGCCGACTACCTGATCGTCGAGAGCCTCGGCGCCACGGAGGGCGCACCCGCCTCGGGCGCCGCCGACCTGATCGTCGACATCACCACCACCGGCGCCACGCTCGCCGCCAATGCGCTGAAGGTGCTCGAGGACGGCGTGATGCTGCGCTCGGAGGCCAACCTGGTCGGCTCGCTCGGCGCGCCCTGGAGCGTGCGGGCCCGCGCCGGAGCCGCCGCGCTGCTGGCGCGCATCGCCGCCCAGGCCCGCGCCGGCGCCACGCGCGAGGTGCGCTGTGCCCTGCCCGACGCCGACGTCGCCCTGCTCGGCGAGGCCGCCGAGACGTTCTCGGCCGTCGCGCCCTTCGGCGTGCCCGTCGCCGGCCAGCCGCTGACGCTGCACGTGCCGCCCGGCCGGATCTACGCCCTGGCCGGATGGCTGGCGGGGCGCGGAGCCCGGACGATCTCGGTCTCGACGCTCGACTTCGTGTTCGAGCCGGAGAATGCGCTGATGCAGCGCCTGGAAGCCCGCCTGCCGCCGGCGGCGGGCTGACGGCGCGGCGCGGCGCAGGCCTGCCGCCGGCGCCGATTTTGCCTCTGCGCCCTTGCAGCCGCGGGGGCCGACCCGCTATCTGCAGGAGCAGGCCTGCCACGTGCGGGCGAAACCACCGAGCCCCCGGCCCCGGCGGATGCCGCGGCCGCCGCAGCGACGGAGGCGGCGCCATGAACGCGGACGACGAGCCGGCGATCGCCGGCCTGCGCATCCTCGTGCTCGAAGACGAAGCGCTGCTGTCGCTGCTGCTTGAGGACACCCTGACTGACCTCGGCTGCCGCGTCGCCGGAACCTTTCAGACCCTGGCCGAAGCCCAGGCCTTCCTGGCCGAGAGCACCGCGCCGCTGGATCTGGCCATCCTCGACGTCAATATCGGCGGGGAATGGGCCTATCCCGTCGCCACGCTGCTCGCGGCCCGCGGCATCCCGCTGCTGTTCGTCACCGGCTATGACGAGAGCGACATCGACGCGATCTGGCGCGCGACGCCGCGGATCTCCAAGCCCTTCAACGTCGAGGACCTGGGCGAGGCGATCGCCCGGGCCGCCGGAAAGCGGGCAGCGGGCGGGGAGTCCGATCCCGGGGCAGGTTGACGAGCCCCACCGCCCCGAGCAGGCCACGCCCAGGCGGGCACGATGTAAGACCGTCAACGGCGATCGAAAGCCGGCTAAACACAGGAGACCGAACTACGGCATGCATTCCCGCCGTCCTCAGCGCCAGTCGCCTTCCCGTTCCGAGCTCGGGGCGAATTCGGGCGGCACCACCACCAACGGATTCTCGCCGGGAACGTATTTGTCGACCAGCGCATAGCCCTCCGCGATGATGCCCTCGACGTTCTGGCGCATCATCGCGACGTCGAAGGGCAGATGGGCCGCAAAAGGATCCCAGTCCGAACACACGGTGCTGACTTCGCGCATGGCCTTGCGCGGCACCAGCAGCGAGAACTGCACGAGGCCTTCGAACGCGGTGATCGAATTGATAAAAAGGCCGCTCGGCATGCGTCCGGACGCCTCGAAGCGGGCCGCCAGGGCTTCCCGCGCCGACGAGGGGCCATAGCCGCAGACCGAGACCTCCGCGCTCATGTCCTGCCCATTGGCCGCGACGGCATCGCGAAAGCCTTCGATGCGGCGGTCGGTGGCATGCTCGCCGACGACGCCGCCGAGGAAGAGCAGGTCGCGCGGCGCCGCCCGGCGCCTGCGCAGCTTGGCGATCAGCTTTTCCGTAAGGGCGCGCGCGCCGCCGTAGTTGTCAGTGACCACCGAGGGTGCATCGCTGCCGGGCAGGTCGAGATTGACGCAGGGGATGCCTGCGGCCTGGCACTGCGCATTGAGCGGCTTGGTGTTGCGCACGCCGGCGATGAACAGGAACTCGACCTGCTGGGAAATCAGCGTGTTGACGACGCTGGCTTCGATCGCGGCATCGCGCCGCGTGCTCACCACGATGGGACACAAGCCGCGCTGGCGCGCGTCCGCCTCGAAGGCCTCGGCCAAGCCGGCAAAGAAGCGGTTGCGATAATGGGGAATGATCATGCCGGCAAGGCCGGAGCGCGACAGGCGCAGGCCCCTGGCCTTCATGTTGACGGCGTAGCCGAGTTCCTGCGCGGCTTGCAGCACGCGCTTGGCGGTTTCTTCCTTGATGCGGTAGCGCGTCCAGCTGCCGTTGAGCACCAGGCTCACCGTCGCGGGGGAGGCGTTGATCGTTTCGGCGATGTCATAGATGGTGGACCTGCGTCCGTTTGGTGCACGCGCCATCATCCCCTCACTGGCCGTCCGACTCGAACCGGATGTCTTCCGAAAATTGATGCTAAATCCTTTTAGCTATCTTGACAATCTGAGCTGAATGGATTTAGCACACGGCAACTGCGGTAACAGCAGTCGCCGCAGCCGGCAGAGCAATCAGGGAGGACCTTTCATGGCTTCACGTTCCGACTCCATCCGCGCATCGAAGATCGACCGCCGTACCTTTCTTGCCGCCTCGGCCCTCGGGGTCGGCGGCCTCATGCTGCCGGGCGTGCTCGGCGGCGCCCGCGCGTCGGCGGACAAGCCGGTCATCGGCGTGGTGGTGAAGATCGGCGGCATTCCGTGGTTCAACGCCATGGAAGCCGGCATCAAGAAGAAGGCCGACGAACTCGGCCTGAAGGCTTTCATGGTCGGGCCGACCAGCGCCGACCCTGCCTTGCAGGTGCGGGCGATCGAGGATCTGATCGCCCAGAAAGTCGACGTGATCGGCGTCGTTCCCAACGATGCCGAAGTGCTCGAGCCGGTGCTCGGGCGGGCTCGCGCCGCCGGCATCAAGGTGATCACCCACGAGTCGCCCAAGCAGAAGAACGCCGACTATGATTTCGAGCTGGCGTCGGTGAAGGGCTTCGGCGAGGCCTACGGCAAGCGGCTCGTCGATGCGCTCGGCGGCAAGGGCGAGTATGCGGTGTTCGTCGGATCGCTGACGGTGCCGCTGCACAATGCCTGGGCCGATGCGGCGATCGCCTACATCAAGGCGAACGCGCCCGAGATGAAGCTCGTCGGCGACCGCTACGGCGTGGCGGAGAATGTCGATCAATCGCGCAGCACGGCCCTCGACCTGATGCGCGCCAACCCGAACCTCAAGGCCTTCCTCGCCTTCGGCAGCCAGGGTCCGATCGGGGCCGCGCGCGCGGTGAAGGAGAAGCATCTCGACGGCAAGGTGCTGGTGCTCGGCCCGTTCTCGCCCGGCCAGGGCCGGAAGCTCGTGCATGAGGGCGTCCTGACCGGCGGCTTCATGTGGAATCCGGCGCTCGCCGGCGAAGTCTTCGTCACCCTCGGCCAGATGGTCGCCAAGGGCGAGCCGATCAAGGACGGCACCGAGATCCCGGGCCTCGGGGTCGTGCATCCGGATGGCCACAACCTCATCGTGGACGAGCTCGTCGAGCTCAACAAGGAAACGATCGACGGCCTGGCGAAGATGGGCCTCTGACCCCTCGACGCTTCCGCGTGGAAACGCGCACCCGGCGGAGCCGCCGGGTGCGCGCCCGATGAAGCCCCAATTCCGCGAGCTTTCAGACGATGGCCAATGTCCTTGGGATCGCGGCGGGCGAGGCGGCGGCGTCCGCCGTTCCCCTGCTGCAGATCGAGCATGTCTCCAAACGGTTCGGCGGCGTCAAGGCGCTCGACGACGTCTCTTTCGACATCATGCCCGGCGAGGTCCTGTGCCTGGCCGGCGAGAACGGCTGCGGCAAGAGCACGCTGATCAAGATCATCACCGGCGTGTATCAGCCCGAGCCCGGCGCGGTGATGAACTTCATGGGGCGCCCGATCGCCGAGCTGAGCCCGGCCGGCGCGCGCGGCCTCGGGATTCAGGTGATCTGGCAGGATCTCGCGCTGTTCGCCGAGATGTCGGTGGCGGAGAATATCGGCTTCGAGCGCAATCTCGGCGGCCGTCCGCGCCTCGTCGACTATGGCGCGATGCGCGCCGATGCCGAGAAAATCCTGAAGCGCCTCGGCGTCACGCTCGATCTCGACGCGCCGCTGCGCACGCTGCCGATCGCCCAGCGCCAGATCGTGGCGGTCGCCCGCGCGCTGGTGACCAAGGCCACGCTCGTTTTCATGGACGAGCCGACCGCATCGCTGAGCCACGCCGAGACCGACGCGCTGCTCGATATCATCCGGCGCCTGGCCGCCGAAGGCATATCGGTCGTGCTCGTGAGCCACCGACTCGCCGAGGTGCTCGACGTCTGCAGCCGCGTCACGGTGATCAAGGACGGCAGGCTCGTCGGCACGTTTCCGACGGCCGGCATGACCCAGACCCGGCTCACCGAGCTGATGACCGGCAAGACCTTCGACTATGTCGTCAGCCGCCGCGACCTCTCGGCCAAGCGGCCGGTGCTCGAGGTCAAGGCTCTTTCGCGCGGCCGCGAATACAGGGACGTGTCGCTGACGATCCGCGAGGGCGAGATCGTCGGCCTGACCGGCCGGCTCGGGTCGGGCCGCACGGAACTGGCGCTGAGCCTGTTCGGGATGACGCAGCCCGACCAGGGCGGCATCCATCTCGACGGCAAGCCCGTCCGCCTGGCCTCGAACCGCGATGCCATCGACGCCGGCGTCGCCTATGTCTCGGAAGATCGGCTGACGCTCGGGCTGATCCAGCCGCAGTCGATCGAGGACAACGCGGTCATCTCGGTCCTCGATACGCTGCTCGATCCCAAGCCGCTCCTGTCCTTCCGGAAACGGGACAGCCTGGTCAGCCAATGGATCAGGGATCTCGGCGTCAAGATCGGCAAGCCCAGCAACGCCATTTCGACCCTCTCCGGCGGCAATCAGCAGAAAGTCGTCCTCGCCAAGTGGCTGTCGACCAGGCCCCGTCTGCTGATCCTCGATTCACCGACGGTCGGCGTCGACGTCGGTGCGCGCGCCGGCATCTTCGCCATCGTGCGCCGGCTTGCCGACGAGGGGATGGCGATCCTTCTGATCTCCGACGAGATCCCGGAAGTCTATTTCAACTCGGACGTCGTGCTGCACATGCGGGACGGCCGGATCGTCGGCCAGTATCGGCCGCAGGATGTCGCAATCGACACGATCGAGGAGGCCGTCCATGCGTAGTCTCGGCATCGGCTCGACCGAGCGCTGGCTCATGCTCGTGATCCTGGTCATGGGCGCGATCCTCGGCGTCTCGACCTCGACATTCCTGACATTGTCGAACCTGTTCGACCTGCTGAACACGAGCTCGGTCAACATCATCTTCGGCGTCGGCCTCCTGGTGGTGCTGATCGCCGGCGGCATCGATATCTCCTTCGCCGTCGCCGCATCGATCGTCCAATATCTCACGGTGCTCGCGCTCGAGGCCCTCGGCGGCGGCAACTGGCTGATCGGCTTTCTCCTGGCTGGCGCCTTCGGCACGGCGCTCGGCTGCTTCAACGCCTTCTGGATCTACCGGTTCCGCATCGTCTCGATCGTCGTGACGATCGCGACCTACAATCTCTTTTTCGGCCTCCTGATGTTCTTCACCGGCGGGTCGTCGCTCTACGACCTGCCGGACTGGCTGACGACGCGGATCGCGATCGTCAGCCTGGACACCGCCGACGGCCGCGCCGAGATCACGATCCTCGTCCTGGTGATGGCCCTGTGCGTCGCCGCCACCTGGCTGCTCATCCAACGGACCAGCACCGGGCGGCAGCTCTATGCGATGGGCGACAACACCGAGGGCGCGCGCCGCATCGGCGTCAACCTCGGCGCCATGCACTATCTCGCCTTCGGCTGGCTCGGGCTCATGGCGGGGATCGGCGGGCTCATGCAGGCCCACTACGCGCAGGAGGTCGTTCCCACCGCGCTCTACGGCCGCGAGCTCGACGTGCTCGCCGCGGTCGTCCTCGGCGGGGCGCGGCTCGGCGGCGGGCGCGGCTCGATCCTCGGCGTCATCCTCGGCATCATCCTGGTGGCGATGACGCAGAACGGGCTGAACCTGCTCGGCATCTCGCCCTACGCCTTCAAGATGATCATCGGCGTGATCATCCTCGCCGCCATCACGCTGTCGAGCGAAGGCGTCGGCAAGCTCATCGGCAACTGGCGCGGCGCGCCCATCGGGAGGACGGCCCAGTGACCACCCAAACCGACACAAGCGGCCTCGCCCGGCTCGTCGACCCCGAAATCGGGGCCCTCCTCGCCCTGCTCGTGGTCGTCTGCCTGGCATTCGGCCTGACGTCGCCGAGCTTCCTCTCGGGCACGACCTTCACCTCGATCGCCTTCCAGTTGCCCGAGCTCGGCCTCCTGACGCTGGCGATGCTGATGCCGATCATTTCCAACGGCTTCAACCTCTCCGTCACCTTCACCGCCAACCTGTCGGGGCTGGCCATGGCCGCGGTCCTGCACGCCTTCGGCGGCGTCGACGCCGGGCCGTTGGCCATCGCGCTCGGCATCGCCGCGGCGATCGCGACGGGATCGGCCATCGGCTGGCTCATGGGCGCGATCATCGCCACGACCGGCGCCCATCCTATCCTCGTGTCGCTGTCGATGATGATCTTCGTGCGGGGCCTCGGCGAATTCCTGACCCGCGGCGGCGACATCTCGGGCACGCCCGACGCAGTCCAGGCGATCGGACAGGGAGCCCTCCTCGGTATCCCGGCGCCGGTGTTCGTCTTCGCCGCGGCGGTGCTGATCTGGTACATCGTGATGTCGCGGACGCGGCTCGGCTTCGCGACCAGGATGATCGGCTCGAACCTCGAGGCGACGCGCTATTCGGGCATCTCCACGCGCCGATCGCTGACGCTGATCTATACGCTGTCGGGCCTGATGTGCGGCCTTGCCGGCGTCGTCATGCTCGCCCGCTTCAACTCGGTGCGCGTCGGGCACGGCGAGGCGTATCTCCTGATCACGGTGCTCGGCTGCTTCCTCGGCGGCGTGTCCCCGAACGGCGGCTTCGGCCGCGTGCTGCCGGTGGCGATCGCGCTCATCATCCTGCAGGTGATCGCGTCGGGCCTGAACTCGCTCGGCGCCAACCAGCATCTCGCGACCGCGCTGTGGGGAGGCTTCCTCCTGCTGGTCGTGGTCGTGCGCTCGATGTGGACGTATGGCAGCCTGCGATTCATGATCATGAGACGCTGAGTCTTCGCAGTCGCGAGCGACCACGACACTTGCCATCAAACCGGAGGGAACCATGAAGTTCGGCATTTACTACTCGTACTGGGAACAGGAGTGGAGCGCGGACTGCCTGAAATATGTCGAAAGATGCGCCAGGCTCGGTTTCGACGTGATCGAAATCGCCGCTCATCACCTCAACAGCTACAGCCCGGCCCACATCGCGGAGGTCGCCCGGGCCGCCCGGGACAACGGGATCGCGCTGACTGCGGGAATCGGTCCGTCCGCCGAGAAGAACCTGTCGTCCGCCGATCCGGCGATCCGGAAGGCGGGACGGGCCTTTTTCGAAGAGACGCTGGGCAACCTCGCCAAGCTCGACATCCATGTCATCGGCGGTGCCCTGCATTCCTACTGGCCGATCGACTATTCCAAGCCCGTCGACAAGGCGGGGGATTGGGCGAGGGGCGTCGAGGGCATTGCCGGTCTTGCCGATTTCGCCGGCAACCTCGGCATCAACCTCTGCCTCGAAGTGCTCAACCGGTTCGAGAACCACGTTCTCAACACCGCCGAGGAAGGCGTGGCTTTCGTCCGCGAAGTCGGCAAGCCCAACGTCAAGGTGATGCTCGACACGTTCCATATGAACATCGAGGAAGACAGTTTTGCCCAGGCCATCCGCACCGCGGGGCCGCTGCTCGGCCATTTCCACACGGGCGAGAACAATCGCCGGGTTCCCGGCAAGGGTCGCCTGCCCTGGCACGAGATCGGCACGGCGCTACGCGAAATCGGCTATGGCGGCGCGGTGGTGATGGAGCCCTTCGTCAAGATGGGCGGCCAGGTCGGCAACGACATCAAGGTCTGGCGCGATCTCAGCGACAATGCGGACGAAGCCCGGCTGGACGAGGATGCGCGCCGGTCGCTGGAATTCTCGCGGTTCGTGCTCGGCTGATCGGCCCTGTCGCCCCGGCATTCAGCGGGCCGCGACCCCGCCGAATGCCGTCAGGACGCAGGCAAGGATCCACTTTGACGACAGGAAGGATACGCCGATGACCCTGTATCAACGGGCGATCGCCGAATTGGCGGGGCCGCTCGACAAGCTCGACGATGCCGCCGTCGACAGAGCCGTCCGGACAATCGCGTCCGCCAGGCACGTCAGCGTCTACGCCGGAGGCCGCGAGGGCCTGCAGGTCCGCGGCTTCGCGATGCGCCTGTTCCATCTCGGCCGCTCGGTGTCCGTCGTGGGGGACATGACGACGCCGGCCCTCGGTCCGGGAGACCTGTTCCTGAACGTCTGCGGCCCCGGCGAGATTTCGACGGCCGTGGCCCTCGTCGGGGTGGCGAAGGCTGCGGGTGCCAAGGTCCTCGTCATCACCGCGCAGCCGGACGGGCGGGTTCCCAGGATGGCCGACGAAGTGCTGGTTCTGCCGGCCCAGACCATGGCGAACGATCAGGGACCGGGTGCGTCCGTGCTCCCCATGGGCTCGGTCTTCGAGGGCGCCCTGTTCGTGATGTTCGAAGTGATGATCCTCAAGCTCAAGGAGTTCCTGCAGGTGTCTGCCGAAACGATGCGGGCCAATCACACCAACATGGAATGAGGATGTTCGATCCTTCGGTATGTCGGATCTGATTTTCACGCCTTCTCTCTGTATGTTGGTTCCGGGGGCGCGCCGAACCGGATCATCCGGGACGGCCGCGGAGGCGATCTGATCCGACAGCCGATGTCGCATTTGCTGGACGACATTCCGGATTCGTGGGGACCGAAGTTCGAGGGGAGCAGCGGCGCGGCGACGCACGCGAACCGAGCCGAACTCGATCCGATTCATCGCCCCCACGCATATGGCCCTGGTGATCCTCACCCCGCAGCCCGACCGCGAGGTCGCGCTCGGCAGTGACCGGCCGTCGCGGTTCATCGCCCCTGCCGGCGCCATCGAGATCACGCCGGCCACGGCCGACCTGTTCGCCCGCTGGGGCGCGCCCAAGGCGAGCCTGCTGATCGCATCCGGCCTCGGCGCCATGGACCGGCTGGCCGGGCTGGAGTTTCAGCGCCCCGATTTCGAGTTTCACCCACCGAGGACCGGCTTCGTCGACTGGATGGCGCATTTCGTCGCCGACCTGATTTGCGAGGAACTGCGTAGCGACACAGGCGTCAACGACCTCTACCTGGAGTCCCTGCTCACGGTGTTCTCGGCCCATGTGCTACGCAGCTATTTCTCGCTGCAGAGGCGGTCGGAGCCGCTGCATCGCGGCGGCCTCCCGGCGCGCAGCTGGAAGATCCTCCACGACACCATTCATGCCGGGCTCGCGGAGGATCTGTCGATCGCAACCCTGGCGCAGGTCGCGAACCTCTCGCCAAGCCATTTCCTGCGGGCCTTTCGCCAGACCACCGGGAAGCCGCCGCACCAATATATATCCTGGGACTTCGCCTCGCCCTCCGCCGATCGCCTGATCGTCTCCACCGACACGCCGCTGGCCGATGTCGCCCGCCAAGCCGGCTTCGCCAGCCACAGCCACATGTCGGCATCGACGCGGCGGCATTTGGCGACGACGCCGAGCGCGCTGCGCCGACGCGGCGCCCCGGGCAGGCCCATGTGAGATCGGCGGAGAGGGCGGGTTTCCCATCATCGACGCAGCGGCGGGAACAGATCGACGTCGCCTCTGCCGTTGTGCATCTATGGTTGCCGCCCGTGCAACGAGACGGCCACCGGGAATGCGCGGCCCGGCGTTGGAGAACGCCGGCCATTAAGAGGGCAACACCTCCTCCCGACGAAATTAGCATCTTTTTAAAAGGAATATTATTTTTTAACAAAGAATTTTGTGTACTTGCAAAAAATTGATTCATACATTTCTCAATTTCCGCTTTCCGATCCCACTCCCATGCTTCATCCCAGGTTATTGGAAATTAAACTTGTATAATCACAAAAACCCTTGGTAGAAATCGCCGTTCTCGACCACTCCCGCGTCGCCATGGATTTTCCCGCAGCCCTCTCCGATCCCCCAGCCATCATCCAGGTCAAGACCGCCCCGCACCGCGATCCGGCGATCGCGGTGCGGGAAGAGTTCGACGCCGCCATGCGGGCGGACACGACGGCGGCGCTCGACCTGTTCATCCGACGCCATCCCGACAGTCCGCTGGCCGCCAGGGCGCGGGACGAACTGGCCCGGCTGAAGCGGAGCGGCCGATTCACGCCTTGATCGATCACCTTGGAATACAGGAGTTGACCTATGCCCAAGCCCCCGAGCACGACCCAGCAACTGACCGGCGACCAGAACATCGACGGCGTGCTGAGCGGCCACAAATGGGCGGGAACCGCCATCACTTACGTCTTTCCGACGAGGGCGGCGACCTATGGGGAGAGCTACGGCCTCGAGACGGCGCCGGACAACTGGATCGGCCCGATCTCGACCGCCGCCAAGACGGCCGCGCTCGAGGCCTTCGATGACCTCGCCTCCTTCACCAACCTGACCTTCGCCCAGGGCACAAACCCCAACACGGCCACGCTGCGCTTCGCCGAGTCCAAGACCGCGGCGCCGACGGCCTATGCCTATTATCCCGGCGTGGATGCGCGGGGCGGCGACATCTGGTTCAGCGCGCAGTACCCCGACTACCGCAATCCCAAGCTCGGGAACTACGGACAGGACACGATGTGGCACGAGATCGGCCACGCGCTCGGCCTCAAGCACGGACATGAGCTCGACGGCCAGGGCTCCGTCGCGATGACGCCGGATCGGGACTCCGTGGAGTTCTCGATCATGACCTACAGATCCTACATCAGCGCCGATCCGGGGTCCGGCGCCACGAACGAGGAGTTCGGCTTTCCCCAAAGCTACATGATGTACGACATCGCCGCGCTGCAGGAGATGTACGGCGCCAACTACGAGACCAACAAGGGCAACACCGTCTACACCTTCTCCGAGACGACCGGCGAGATGTTCATCAACGACGTCGGGCAGGGCAAGCCGGGCAACGGCAATGGCGGCTCGTCCAACCGTGTCTTCCGCACCATCTGGGACGGCGGCGGCGTCGACACCTACGACTTCTCCAACTACCACGACGGCCAGGACATCGACCTGCATGCCGGCGGCTGGTCGCGCTTCTCCAACGAGCAGCTCGCCAACCTGGGACAGGGCGAATATGCCCGCGCCAACCTGTACAACGCGCTGATGTTCCACGGCAGCACCAAGTCGCTGATCGAGAACGCCGTCGGCGGTGCCGGCAACGACCAGATCCGGGGCAACGAGGCCAACAACGTCCTGACCGGCAATGCCGGCGACGACAGACTCTACGGCGACGACGGCGACGACAGGCTCGACGGCGGCGCCGGCAATGACAGGCTCGACGGCGGCGCCGGCCACGACATCGCCACCTATGCTTCGGCCACGGCCGGGGTGACGGCCAACCTGACACTCAGGGGCTACCAGGACACGGGCGGCGCCGGCGAGGATCTCCTGATCTCGATCGAAAGCCTCATCGGCTCACGGTTCAGCGACGTGCTGATCGGCGATGCCGGCTCCAACATGCTGACCGGCGGCGTCGGCAACGACGCGCTCTATGGCGGCAGCGGCGACGATCTCCTGAACGGCGGCTCCGGCAACGACGTTCTCGACGGCGGCAAAGGCGACGACACGGCCACCTATGCCTCGGCCACGGTCGGGGTGACGGTCAGTCTGGCTCTCGCCGGCATCCAGGACACGGGCGGCGCCGGCAAGGACACGCTCGTCTCGATCGAGAACCTGATCGGCTCGAAGTTCAACGACCGGCTGACCGGCGATGCCGGCGACAATTACCTGGAGGGCGGCGACGGCGACGACATCCTCGACGGCGGCGCCGGCAGCGACACCGGCAGCTACGATTCGGCCAAGGCCGGAGTGACGGTCAGCCTGGCGCTCGCAGGCGCCCAGAACACCGGCAGCGCCGGCAAGGACACGCTGATCTCGGTCGAGAACCTGACCGGATCGAGGTTCAACGACACGTTGACCGGCAACGCCGGCGCCAACTTCCTCGACGGCGGCGCCGGCGATGACAGGCTCGACGGCGGCGCCGGCAATGACAAGCTGCACGGCGGCGCCGGAAACGATATCCTGATCGGCGGCGACGGCAACGACACCGCGATCTATGCCACGGCCGAGAAGGGGGTGACGGTCAGCCTGGCGCTCACGGGCGTCCAGGACACGGGCGGCGCCGGCAAGGATACGCTGTCCTCGATCGAAAACCTGATCGGGTCGCAGTTCGACGATAGGCTGACCGGCAGCAACGGCGCCAACACGCTGGTGGGCGGCGATGGCGACGATACGCTCAGCGGCGGCGGCGGCAACGACGTGCTCAGCGGCGGCAACGGCGACGACACGCTGATCGGCGGCGCCGGCGCGGACACCCTGACCGGCGGCGCAGGCAACGATATCTTCGTCTTCGCCAGCGCCAGCGAATCGACGCCCTTGCACCGCGATACGATCACCGACTTCGGGTCCGGCGCCGACAAGATCGACCTGTCCCATATCTTCGACGGCACGCTCAGCTTCATCGCCGGGGCGTTCACCGGGGTGGCCGGACAGGTGCATGCCGTGGTGAGCGGCGCCGACCGCCTCGTCGAGGCCGATCTCGACGGCAATGGCGCGGCTGACTTCGCCGTGCTGATCAGGGGCGCGCTGCCCCTGAGCGCCTCCGACTTCCTGCTGTGAAGCATCGGGCCGGGGGCTGCCGCAGCGGCCCCCGGGGACCGTGTTCGTCGATAATCCCTCTCACTACATCGAGGCCAGGGTCAGCGACGTGCCCGAGGCGGCGACGTTGAGGCCGATCTGGCCCGTGACGCTGATCATCTGCAGCTGGATCGATCCCGCCGTGCCGCCGATCAGCACATTGGCGCCGATCCCGGCGCCGACCGTCGCCTCGGCGGTGGCGCCGGTGTAGACGCCGCCCAGCGACCCGCGATGATAGCCGGCCGTCGGCGCGAACACCGCCCAGAGCAGCCGGCTGCGCGCGGTGTAGCCGACATCGACGCCGAGCTTGCGGATCGCGCCGACATAGCGCTCCGGACGGTTCCGGCCGCTGGCCGGATGGAAGATGCAGTCGACCTCCTTGGCCGAGCCGATGACATAGCCGAAACCGCTGCCGATCATGCAGTCGAGATAGCCGATCCGCACGCCGTTGCGGGCCTCTTCCTCCTGGGGAACCGGCGCGGGATAGGCTGCCGCGTCGGCGGCGATGGCGGACGACACACCAGCGACGACCAGCGGCGCAGCGGCCAGAGCCATCAAAAGGGTCTTCTTCATCGGTCCGTCCTCTCCAATTGCAGTCCACCGGCTCCCTCGGGCTTCGCCTGGCGGCAAGCCCCCAGATCGCGATCGACGCACCCGGCGCGGTACGCGACGAAGCAGCGCTACGGTGTCCGCGATCATCGGCCCCAGAGTTCCCCCCGGATTGGGACATTTCGAAGACCGAGGCGGGATTGAGGCAGCAAACCTCGCCGCCTCCGACCCGCGCCGCCGCGACGACGGAAGCTCCGCCCGCCATGCCGGAGCATGACAGTGCCTGCGCCGCCGCCCCTCAGCTCGTCAGCTTCGCCGCGTGCACGGCCTCGTCGACATGGGGCTCGAACTTCCTGAAGTTCTCCACGAACATGCCGACGAGCTTCTGGGCCTGCGCCTCGTAGGCGGCCTTGTCGGCCCAGGTCTTGAACGGGTCGAGGACATGGGCGGGGACGCCGGTCACGGCCGTCGGGACCTTGAAGCCGAAATGGCGGTCGGTGCGGAAGCTGCCGCGCGAGAGCGTGCCGTCGAGGGCCGCGGCCAGCAGGGTGCGCGTCCACTGGATCGGCATGCGCCGGCCGGTGCCGTAGGCGCCGCCGGTCCAGCCGGTGTTGACCAGCCAGCAGGTCACGCCGTGGTCGCGAATGAGGTCGCGCAGCAGCCTGGCATATTCGGCCGGGTGGCGCGGAATGAAGGGCGCGCCGAAGCAGGTGGAGAAGGTCGGCTGCGGCTCGGTGACACCACGCTCGGTGCCGGCCACCTTGGCGGTGAAGCCGGACAGGAAATGGTAGATGGCCTGGTCCGGCGTCAGGCTGGCGATCGGCGGCATCACGCCGAAAGCGTCGGCCGTGAGCATGATGATCGTCCTGGGGTGGCCGGCCCGCCCGGTCTGCGAGGCATTGGCGATGAAGTGCAGGGGATAGGCGGCGCGGGTGTTCTCGGTCTTGCGGCCGTCGTTGAAGTCGAGCTGGCGCGTCGCCGGGTTGATGGCGACATTCTCCAGGATGGTGCCGAAACGCTGCGTCGTCGCGAAGATCTGCGGCTCGGCGGCGGCATCGAGCTTGATGGTCTTGGCGTAGCACCCGCCCTCGAAGTTGAAAACGCCCTCGGGGCCCCAGCCATGCTCGTCGTCGCCGATCAAGGTGCGATCGGCGGAGGCCGACAGCGTGGTCTTGCCGGTGCCGGAGAGGCCGAAGAACACCGCGGCATCGCCGTTCGGGCCGACATTGGCCGAGCAGTGCATCGGCATCACCCCCTGCTCGGGCAGGAGATAGTTGAGCACGGTGAAGACCGACTTCTTCATCTCGCCGGCATAGGCGGTGCCGCCGATCAGCACGATGCCGTTGACGAGGTCACAGGCGATCACGGTCTCGGAGCGTACGCCGTATTTCTCCGGCTCGGCCTTGAAGCTCGGCAGGTCGATGATCGTCAGGTCCGGCCAGAAACCGGCGAGCTCGGCCGCAGGCGGGCGGATCAGCAGGTTGCGGATGAAAAGGCTGTGCCAGGCATGCTCGGTGTAGACGCGGACATTGATGCCATGCGCCGGATCGGCGCCGCCGCGCAGATCCTGCACGAACAGCTCCTTGCCGGTGGCATGCCACAGCATGTCGGCCAGCAGCCGGTCGAAAGCCTCGCGGGTGATCGAACCGTTGTTGTCCCACCAGACCTTGGATTCCGTCGCCTCCTCGCGGACGATGAACTTGTCCTTGGGCGAGCGGCCGGTGTGCAAACCGGTATCGACCACGAAGGCGCCGCCGGCGGCGAGCAGCCCCTCCTTGCGGCGGACGGCCTCCTCGATCAGCGCGGGCTCGTCCAGATTGGCGTAGAGCGCCGCCAGATTGTTGAACTGGATCGGTTCCGGGGTCTTCGACGGCCCGCCATGGACGATCTTGAGAGTCATCCTCGTCTCCTCAACAGACGTGTTTGATATCGGGAGTTCGAAACATCGCAGCTTCGGCAAAGGGCGAAATGGGGGCGGTCTCGCGACAATCGAGATGCAGGCGATTGCGGACGCTCAAGCCATTTCGGACCTGTCCAATCCCATTCAGGGCCTTGCTATGGGGCTTTCGAGCCGGCAACGCAAGGCCCCCATCGCGGCCGGCAGCCCGGCCGGCGGACGGACAGCCGGCATCCGGCCGCAGCCGCCGCAGACGATTCGGCAGGCGCCGGATGCGCACGCTCCCGCTCGGCCGGTTGCATTCCCGTCCCCGCTGGTCCACACAGCGTCAACGACCAGATCGCCCCGCCTGATGCCCGACCGTCCCAAGCTCGTCCTCGCCTCCGCCAGCCCCCGCCGCCTCGCCCTGCTCGAACAGGCCGGCTGCGCGCCGGACGTGCTGCTGCCCTCCGATCTCGACGAGACGCCGAAGCGGGGAGAAGCGGCGCGCTCGCTGGTGCAGCGCCTGGCGCGCGAGAAGGCCGAGGCGGCCCTGGTCACGGTCGCGGCACGCCCCGATCTCGCCGGCGCCTATGTGGTGGCGGCGGACACCGTCGTCTCCTGCACCGGGCGGGTGCTGCCGAAGGCGGAGCGGGTCGAGGAAGCCGATGCCTGCCTGCGCCTGCTCTCCGGCCGCACCCACCGTGTGATGACCGGCGTCGCCGTGGTGAAGCCGGGCGGCACAATCCGCACCCGCCTGGTGGAGACGCGCGTGCGCTTCAAGCACCTGTCGCGCGACGAACTCGACAAATATCTCGGCTCGGGCGAATGGAAGGGCAAGGCGGGCGGCTATGCCGTGCAGGGCCTGGCCGGCGTGTTCGTGGTCAAGCTGGTCGGCTCCTACACCAATGTCGTCGGCCTGCCGCTCTACGAGACGATCGCGCTGCTGGAAGGCGAAGGCTTTCCGGTGCGCGCCGCATGGTTGGACGAACACTGATGGCCGAGACCGTCGAACCGCTGCTGCCCAAGCGGAGCTGCCCGATCTGCGGCAAGCCGCGCGAGCCCAAGCATGACCCGTTCTGCTCCAAGCGCTGCACCGACATCGACCTGTCGCGCTGGCTGAAGGGCGTCTATGCCATTCCCGGCGCCGAGAGCAACGAGGACGAGACGCCCTCGGCGCCCAACGACGATCCTGCCCGCGAGACCTGACGATGGCCGAACCGACCCGCTTCACCGCCGACAGCCTGGCCCATTTCGTCGAGCAGGCCCTGCGCGCCGGCGGGGGTGACGCCGCCACGGCCGACGCCGCGACCCGGGCGATGATGCATGCCTCGCGGCTCGGCGTCGACAGCCACGGCGTGCGGCTTTTGCCCTACTACCTCTCGGTGATCGCCAGCGGCGAGATCAACGGCTCGCCCGAGATCGCCGTCGAACGGACGGCCGGCTCCGCCGCCGTCCTCGACGCCGACGGAGCCATCGGCCACCTCGCGTGCTACCGCGCCATGGCCGAAGCGGTCGCCATCGCCCGCGAGCAGGGGGTGGGCGCCGTCACCATCAAGCGCATGTCGCATATGGGCGCGGCCGGTGCCTATGCCCTCTGGGCGGCGGAACAAGGCTGCATCGGCTTCCTCACCGCCAATTCCGATGCCGCCGTGCGCCTGCATGACGGCCGCGACGCCTTCCACGGCACCAGCCCGATCGCCTGGGGCGCGCCGGTGCCGGGCCAGCGGCCCTGGCTGCTCGACATGGCGACCAGCGCCATCCCGATGAACCGGGTCCTGCTCTACCGTTCGCTCGGCCTCACGCTGCCCGACAATGTGGCGGTGGACGCAAGCGGCCGCACCACCACCGACCCGCATGCGGCGCAGGTGCTGTCGCCGGTCGGCGGCGTCTATGGCTACAAGGGCGCCGGCATTGCCGGCCTGGTCGAGATCCTCAGCGCGCCGCTGACCGGCATGGCGCTCTCCACCGAGCTGGTGCCGATGTACGCCACCTCCACCGGCTCGCCACGCGACATGGGCGGCTTCGCCCTGGCGATCGATCCCTCTGCCTTCATCCCGTCGGCGATCTATGGCGGCATCATCACCCGCTACCTGGAGAACCTGCGCAGCGCAGCGCCGGCCGAGGGCGCCACCGGCCGCCCGATGGCTCCCGGCGACCGCGAATGGGCGGTCGAGGCCGAACGCCTGCGCAACGGCATTCCGGTCGATCCCGACACCGTCGCGGCCATCGACGCCCTGGTGGCCGAGCACGGCCTGACCGCCCCGGCGCGAGCCTGAGCAGGTTCTCTCGAACCTGCCGGTACTCGTCAGTCCGAGCAGCACCGATTCTGCATTGAAGATGCAAAACCGGTCGTGGCGAGAGCCACGGCAGGTCGCATGGCGGGCCGCAGTTCCGGTGCTGGCGCGGGGCCTTCCGTGCTCGCCTTGGCGTGGGTCCACGGCCAGCGGCAACCTGCGGTCGATCCGCACCTTTCACATCGAACCGCCCGCAAGCCGCTTGACAAAGCCGCGGTTCCGCGCCAGCCTCAATAGAGCGCGCGGGCAAGGCTGCCCATAAGCGTGCCATTCCGGGGAATATTTCCAACGACGGTCGCGCCAATCGCGGCCGGTGGGTTGGTGGCAGCGACGCCCACGGCCATTCGGCCGGCGGGCGTTTTTTGTTTTGGATCGGGGCGATGCCGGCACAACGGGTTCGCGTGGGAGTGATGTTCTCGACGACCGGCCCCTATGCCGTGGTGGCCCGGTCGATGCTGAACGGCGCTCTCCTGGCCTTCGCCGAGGCCGGCGCCGAGGCGCTCGAGCCGGTCGTGGTCAACCCCGGCGGCGACCTGCAGCGCTACGAGGAACTCGCCCGGGACCTGATCGCCTCGGGCATCCGCCATGTCGTCGGCTGCTACACCTCCTCCAGCCGCAAGGAGGTCATTCCCTGCTTCGAGAAGTATGACGCCCTGCTCTGGTACCCCTCGCACTATGAGGGCTTCGAGAGCTCCAACAACGTCATCTACACCGGCGCCTCGCCCAACCAGCACGTGCTGCCGCTGGTCGACCACATGCTCCGCCATGCCGGCCCGAAGGCCTTCTGCATCGGCTCGAACTATATCTGGGCCTGGGAGAACAACCGCGTCCTGCGCGAGGCGATGAATGCGCAGGGTGCCCAGGTCCTGGCCGAGCGCTATGTCGCCGTCGGCGACATCGAGCTCGGCCAGGTGGTGGACGCGGTGCTGGCGGCGCGGCCGGACTTCGTGTTCAACACGCTGATCGGCACCAGCGCCTATGCCTTCTTCCGCAGCTTCCGCGCCGCCTGCGAGGCGCGGGGCATCGACCAGGCCCGGACAATCCCGATCGCCAGTTGCTCGCTCTCCGAGCCGGAGCTGGAGGAAATCGGCGCTGCGGCGGTCGACGGGCATCTGAGCTCGAGCGTCTACTTCTCCTCGCTCGCCACGCCGGCGAACCGTGCCTTCGTCGCCGACTACCAGGCGGCCTTCCCGCAGGGGCCGACCATGTCGGCCGACGCGGAGGCCTCCTACATCGCGGTCAAGCTGCTGGCCATGGCGCTCGCCGAAGCCGGCACGGACGAGATCGGCGCCGTCAAGGCGGCCGCGACGCGCCAGCGCCTCGCCGCACCGCAGGGCGACGTCCACGTCGAGCCGCAGACCCTGCATGCCTTCCTGACGCCGCGCATCGGCCGCTCGACGCGCGACGCACGCTTCGAGGTGATCGTCGAGGCGCCGGCTCCGGTGCCGCCCGACCCCTATCTCGTGCAGTCCGCACCCCGCTTTGCGGTCGCCGCCCGCGCCCCCTACCTGAAGGTGATCCGGTGATGGCTCCTCGCCTGCTCCAGAACTTCAACGGTGGTCGCGCCCTCATCGTCACCGCCCATCCGGCAGCGACCCAGGCGCTGGATTCCACGCTCGCCAAGCTCGGCGTGACGGCGGAGTACCCGCCGATCATCGAGGGACGGGCCGAGATCGACGTCACGGGACTGCAAGCCGACCGCGACATCCTGTTCATAGACGGCGATCTCGACGCCGCGCTGACGCCCGATGTCGAAGCCGGCTCGCGGTTGCCGGTGGTGCCGGTGATCGGGCTGGTCGGCGTCGAGGCGCCGAGCCGCCTCAAGACGCTGGTCAACCTGGGCGCGACCGCCTTCCTGCGCAAGCCCGTGCATGGTGGAGTGGTCTACTCGGCGCTGTTCCTGGGCATCAACCAGTTCCTGATGCGCTGCGAGCTCAATGACCGCCTGCAGGACATGGAGCGGCGGCGCCGGGGGCGGCGCTCGGTGATCAAGGCCATTCTCGTCCTGATGCGCGAGGGCGGCCTCGACGACGACGCGGCCTATGACCGGCTGCGGCGCGAGGCCATGCGGGCGCGCCAGGGCCTGGAAGACTACTGCGAGGCGCTTCTCGGCAGACGGGCGGCGACGCCCGAAGGACCGGCGCAGGCCATCCCCTCGGCCCCCCGCGCCGGACGGCCATAACCAGAGAGGAAAGGGACCAGACCATGATTGGGAAGACAGGACGGGGGCTGCGCGCCGCAGCCCTTGCGGGGACTTTTTTGCTCGGCGCCATGCCGGCCTTCGCCGCGGATCCGATCAAGCTCGGCGTGCTGGAAGACCAGTCCGGCGACTTCGCCGCAGCCACCATCGGCAAGGTGCACGCCATCCAGCTTGCGGCCGAGGAGATCAACAAGGCCGGCGGCATCGACGGCAGGCCGCTGGAGCTGGTGGTCTACGACACCCAGTCCGACAATACCCGCTACCAGGAGTTCATGCGCCGCGTGCTGCAGCGCGACAAGGTCGACGTGGTGTTCGCCGGCTTCTCCTCCGCCTCGCGCGAGGCCTACCGGCCGATCGTCAACCAGTTCGACGGGCTGGCCTTCTACAACAACCAGTACGAAGGCGGCGTCTGCGACGCCAACATGATCGTCACCGGCGCCGTGCCGGAGCAGCAGTTCTCCACCTTGCTGCCCTGGATGATGCAGACCTACGGCAAGAAGGTCTACACCCTGGCGGCCGACTATAATTTCGGCCAGATCTCGGCCGAGTGGGTGCGCAACATCGTCAAGGAGAACGGCGGCGAGATGGTCGGCGAGGAGTTCATCCCGCTCGGCGTGTCGCAGTTCTCCCAGTCGATCCAGAACATCCAGAAGGCCAAGCCCGACTTCGTGGTGACGCTGCTGGTCGGCACGGCCCAGGCCTCCTATTACGAGCAGGCCGCCGCGGCCAACCTCAACCTGCCGATGGCCTCCTCGGTCAATGTCGGCCAGGGCTACGAGCACAAGCGCTTCAAGCCGCCGAGCCTGAAGGACATGTACGTCACCACCAACTACATCGAGGAGATCGACAGCCCCTCGAGCAAGGAGTTCATCGCCAAGTTCAAGGCGAAGTTCCCCGACGAGCCCTATGTCAACCAGGAGGCGGAGAACTCCTACCTCGCCGTCTACCTCTACAAGCAGATGGTGGAACGGGCGAAATCGACCAACCGCGAGGACCTGCGCAAGGAAATCGCCAAGGGCGACGTCTGCATGGAGGCGCCGGAAGGCAAGGTCTGCATCGACCCGAAGAGCCAGCACATGTCCCACACCATCTACCTCGCCAAGGTCGGGGCGGATCATTCGATCTCGTTCCCGAAGGTCTGGCAGGACATCAAGCCCTACTGGCTGGGCGAGGCCGGCTGCGACCTGACCAAGAACGACCCGAGCGAGCAGTACACGCCCTCGAATCCGCCGCCGAAGCCCTGACCGGGCTCGCCGCGCCGGAAGGCGGCACCGCTTCGTCGCGGCGCCTGCCCCCGGCGCGTTCCCTTGTTCCCTCGATGCTTGAACCACGGGCCGCCTGAATGGATGCCGGGACTCTCGCCTTCGCCGCGCTCTACCAGTTCGGAGACGCCTTCGCCTTCCTGGTGCTCTCCGCCTGCGGGCTGGCGGTCATCTTCGGCATGATGGGCGTCATCAACCTCGCCCATGGCGAATTCATCATGTGCGGCGCCTATGTCACCGTGTCGGCCGCCCATGCCGGCCTGCCGCTGCCGCTCGCCATCGCCTGCGGCGCCCTCGCCTCGGCCCTCGCCGGCGCGCTGGTGGAAGTGGCGGTGATCCGACACCTCTACCAGCGTCCGCTCGACACCATCGTCGCGACCTGGGGCCTCAGCCTGATCGTCACCCAGGGCACGCTGATCCTCCTCGGCTCGACCATGACCGGCATCGGCACGCCGTTCGGCAGCTTCCAGATCGGCGGATATTCCTATTCGGTCTATCGCCTGGTGCTGTTCGCCGCGGCGCTCGCCGTGCTCGCCGGGCTCTACGCCCTGTTCAACTGGACGCGCTTCGGCGTCACCGCGCGCGCCACCATCCAGGTGCCGCACATGGCCGCGGCGCTCGGGGTCGACACCCGCCTCGTCTACAGCCTCACCTTCGCCCTCGGGGCTGGCCTTGCCGGCCTGACCGGCGGGCTCTACGCGCCAACCATGACGCTGGTGCCGACCATGGGCACCACCTTCATCATGGAGGCCTTCGTCACCGTGGTGGTGGGCGGCGCCGACGTGTTCCTCGGCACCGCGCCGGCCGCTGCCGTGCTGGCCGTGGTCAAGTCGACGCTGACCTCCTGGCAGGGACAGCTCTTCGGTCAGATCGGCCTCCTGGTGGCCGTCATCATCGTCATCCGCGTGCTGCCCAGGGGGCTTTCCGGCTTCCTGCTGCGCGAGCGGGCCTGAGCGGAGACCGCGATCGCGATGAAGAGCCTCCTGCGCATTCTCCGCCGCCTCGAAGGGCCGCAGACGGTCGGCCGGGGACCGGCCTTCTGGATCGGCTTCCTTGTGGTTCTGGCCGGCGCCCTCGCCTATCCGCTGTTCTCCGACGGCTACACCGTCGGCAACACCGTCTACTTCTTCACCTGGGTGTTCATGGCGCTCGGCCTCAGCCTGGTCTGGGGCTATGGCGGCTCGCTCAGCTTCGGCCAGACCGCCTTCTTCGGCATCGCCGGCTACGGCTACGGCATCCTGACCATCAATTTCGGCGCTGCCCACGGCTTCACCCTGCTGGCCCTGGTGCTGGCGGTCGCCATCGCGGCCCTGTTCGCGGTGCTGCTCGGCTATTTCCTGTTCTTCGGCCGCATCTCCGGCGTGTTCCTGGGCATCGTCACCCTGTCGGTGACGCTGGTGCTGGAGCGCTTCATGGCGCAGACCGCCGGACCGGAATGGCGCATCGGCGCCGCCCGCCTCAACGGCTTCAACGGCATGAGCAACATGCCGCCGCTCACCATCCCGTGGCTTGGCGGCGACCTCGTCCTCTATCCCGACGTCGAGCTCTACTATGTCGTGCTCGGCCTGCTCGTGCTGGCCTATCTCTGCCTGCGCATCCTGGTGAACTCGCCCTTCGGCAACGTGCTGGTGGCGATCCGCGAGAACCCGGAGCGGGCGGAGATGCTGGGCTACGACATCCGCAAGTACCAGCTCGGCGCCTTCGTCATCGGCGCGGCGCTCGCCGGTGTCTCCGGCGTGCTCTACACCAGCTGGGGCCAGTACATCACGCCCTCCAGCATGGGCATGACCGCCGCGGCCCTGCCGATCGTCTGGGTAGCCGTCGGCGGGCGCTCCGACCTCACGGCAACGCTGGTCGGCACGCTGGTGGTGCTTTCCGTCTTCCAGGCGCTCACCATCCATGGCAGCCAGTATGCGCTGGTGGTGATGGGCGCCCTGCTGGTGCTCACCGTGCTGCTCGCCCCGCGCGGGCTGATCCTCGGCGGCGCCGACCTGATCGCCGGGCTGCTGCGCCGGCGCCGGCGGGAGGAGCGCTGATGCCCCTGCTCGAAACCCGTGGCCTCAACAAGCATTTCGGCGGGCTGCACGTCACCAACGGCGTCGATCTCGCGCTGGAGGCCGGCGAGATCCATTGCCTGATCGGCCCCAACGGCGCCGGCAAGAGTACGCTGTTCCGCCTCGTCCTCGGCGAGCACGCCCCGAGCAGCGGCCGGATCCTGTTCGCCGGCGAGGACATCACCCGGCTCAGGCCGTTCCAGCGCATCCGGCGCGGCATGAGCGTGAAGTTCCAGGTGCCCGGCATCTTCAAGGCGCTCAGCGTGCGCCAGAACCTGGAGATCGCCTTGCAGCACCATGACGATCCCGCCAGGCTGCAGCAGGAGATCGACCGCCTGCTCGACTTCCTCAAGCTCGGCCCGGAGGCCGGGCAGCTTGCCGGCAACCTCAGCCACGGCCAGAAGCAATGGCTGGAGATCGGCATGGCGATCAGCCTCAAGCCGCGCCTGCTCCTGCTGGACGAGCCGACCGCCGGCATGTCGCCGGAGGAGACCCACGCCACCGGCGAGATGGTCAAGCGCCTCAACGCAGAGGGCATGACCGTGCTGGCGGTGGAGCACGACATGGCCTTCGTCCGCCAGGTCGCGCACAAGGTGACGGTCCTGCATCTCGGCCGCGTCTTCGCGCAGGGCCCGATCGACGCGATCGTCGCCGACGAGCGCGTTGCCGCCATCTATCTGGGGCACGCCCATGCCTAGCGACATCCTCCTGTCCACCGCCGGCCTGCGTGCGGGCTATGGCGGCAAGCCGGTGCTGCAGGGCCTCGACCTCGCCGTGCGCCGGGGCGAGATCCTCGCCGTGATCGGACGCAACGGTGTCGGCAAGTCGACGCTGATGAAATGCCTGATCGGGCTGGTGCCGGCCATGCAGGGCTCGATCCGCTATCGCGGCGCGACGATCGAGGGGCTCGCCGCCCACCGGCGCGCCAGGCTCGGCATCGGCTATGTGCCGCAGGGCCGCGACGTGTTCCCGCGCCTGACCGTGGCCGAGAACATGGCCGTCGGCGGCATGCTCAAGCGCTCCGTGACCCCGCAGGACCGCCAGCGCGTGCTCGGCTATTTCCCGATCCTGGCCGAGCGCTGGGGCCAGCGGGCCGGCACCCTCTCCGGCGGCCAGCAGCAGCAGCTCGCCATCGGCCGGGTGCTGATCGCCGATCCCTCGCTCATCCTGCTGGACGAGCCGTCCGAGGGCATCCAGCCCAACATCGTGCAGGACATCGCCCGCATCATGGTCGAGCTCAACCGGGCGACCGGCGTCACCATCGTGCTGGTCGAGCAGAACATCGACATGATCCGGGCCATGGCCCAGCGCTGCTACGTCCTGGACAAGGGCCGGATCGTGGCGGAGCTCGACCGGGACGGCCTCGCCGACGGCGAGGCCATGCGCCGCCACCTTGCCGTCTGACCCGACACCGCACTCGTCAAAGGAGAAACCCCATGTCCTGGCTCGACACGTCGATCATGGCCCGCCGCGGCCTCGCCAAAGGCAAGGCCGGCCCGGCCCATGCCATCAGCGAGGCCGACCAGGGCACCTACCACTATGTCTACGGGCCCTATGCCAGGCCGGTGCTGACCGTCGATCCCGGCGCGGTGGTCTCGGCCGAGACCCACGACGCCTTCGAGGGCAAGATCAAGCACGAGACCGACAAGCCGAGCCAGATCCTCAACTTCCCCTATCTCAACCCGCAGAACGGGCCGATCTTCGTCAACGGCGCCGAGAAGGGCGACACACTCGCCGTCCACATCAAGAGCATCGTGCCCCGGGGCCCGCAGCCGCGCGGCACCACCTGCCTGATCCCGGAATTCGGCGGGCTGGTCGGCACCGGCGACACCGCCCTGCTCAACGCGCCGCTGCCCGAGCGGGTGAAGAAGGTGGAGGTCGACGCCGTCACCGGCGTCAAGTGGAGCGAGCGGATCACCCTGCCCTACGAGCCCTTCATCGGCACGATCGGCACCTCGCCCGAGATCGAGGCGATCACCTCGCTGCAACCGGACTATTACGGCGGCAACATGGACCTGCCGGATGTCGGCGTCGGCGCCGTCATCTACCTGCCGGTGAATGCGCCCGGCGCCCTGCTCTACCTCGGCGACTGCCATGCGGCGCAAGGCGACGGCGAACTGTGCGGCGTCGCCATCGAGCACCCGACCGTGACCACGGTGCAGGTCGACCTGATCAAGGGCTGGCCGATCCGCTGGCCGCGGCTGGAGACGGAGCACTTCATCATGACCATCGGCTCGGCCCGGCCGATGGAGGACGCCGCCCGCATCGCCTATCGCGAGCTGGTGCGCTGGATGGCCGCCGACTACGGCTTCGAGGAACTCGACGCCTACATGCTGCTGACCCAGGCCGGCCGGGTACGGCTCGGCAACATGGTCGACCCGAAATACACGCTCGGCGCCTCGATCCGGAAGGCGCTGCTGCCCTGAGCGGAGCGGTGCCTTCCCGACATGACACGGCCGGACCGGGTGTCTCCACCCGATCCGGCCGCACTTTCCGGCAGCGAGGCGGGTGGCGTCAGCGCACCGCCTGCGCCTTGATCAGATAGTTCCCACCCCGGTCGGTCCGGCAGGCGACGACGGAATAGCGCTCGCCCTGCGGGTAGAACACGCGAATCGGGACGCGGAACTTGATGGAGTCCGGCTCCTGGCTGATGCGGTAGGCCTCGCCGGCGCGCGCATCATAGGCGCCGTAGCGGCGGGCGGCCGAGAGGATGCCGCGCCGGCACATCTCGACGCCGCGGCGCACCTGGGTCTCGCCATAATAGCGCGGCGGCGGCGCCGGCTGCCGATAGGCATAGTTCGGCTGGGGATAGGACGGCTGGTAGACCGGGCGTGGAGCGGGCACCGGCTCGTAGCCGTAGTCCTGCGGCTGGACATACACTTCCTGCGGCGCGGCCTGCGCCGGGCCGCTCATCAGGCCGCCGAGCAGGATGCCCGCGGCGAGGCCGCCGACGGCGCCCACGGCGGCAGCCGTGTTGCGGCCGTCCTTCACCTCGATCACGGAGTTCGGCGCGGTCAATGTCGTCACCGGTCCGGCGGCCATGGCGGCCTGCGCCGAGAGGCCGATCGCGAGCACGGCGGCCGCGCTCTTCCACATGGTCTTCATCTCATCTCCTTCGCCCGATGGCGAGCGTTACACCGCGCCAATAAAGCCTCGTGAGACTGAATGGATGCTGAATACAACGTAAAGCTTTGGTTAAAGCCTATCGCGCAACGCGAAGTAACTCATGGCCGCAACCAGGGTCGGCCAGCGCAGCAGACGGCCTCCGGGGAAGGGCGGCGTCGGCAAGGAGGCGAGACGATCGAACTCGCCCAGCGTGCCGGCGACGGCGTCGGCCAGGACTTTGCCGAAATAGGGCCCCAGCATCACGCCCTGGCCGGAATAGCCCGCCGCCGTCAGCACGTTCGGCCCGAGGCGCCGCACGAAGGGCAGCCGCGTCGTGGTGATGCCGAGCGCCCCGCCCCAGGCGTAGTCGATGCGCTTGTCGGCCAGTTGCGGGAAGACCTTGAGCATGTGGCCGCGGACGAAGCCCTTCAGATCCGGCGGAAAGCCGGGGCGGTAGTTCTCGCCGCCGCCGAACAGCAAGCGCCGATCGGCCGACAGGCGGTAGTAGTTGACGACGAAGCGGCTGTCGGCGACGGCGACGTCGTCGCGTATCAGCGCCGCCGCCGCCTCCCGGCTCATCGGCTCCGTGGCGAGGATGAAGTTGTTGATCGGCATCACCCGCGCATCGGCGCCGGCGTCGAGGCCGGAGATGTAGCCGTCGCCGGCCAGCAGCAGCCAGCCGGCATTGACCCGCCCCTCGGCCGTCGCCACCACCGCCTTGCCGGCCACGGTTTCGTAGCGGAGCGCCTTCGAGCGCTCGAAGATGCGGGCTCCCTTGGAAAGAGCGGCGCCGGCGATGCCGAGCGCGAAGTTCAGCGGATGCAGATGGCCGCCGTCGCGGTCGAGCATGCCGCCATAATAGCCGGTGGCGCCGAGCATGGCGTCGAGTTCGGGCTTGGACACCGGCACGGCATGGGGATAGCCGTAGCGGGTGTTGAGCTTCTCGGCATAGGCGCGCGACAGCGCCACGAACTGCGGCTTGTGATCGGCGGAGAGAATACCCGGCTTGTAGTCGCAGGCGATGGCATGGTCGGCGATGAGGCGCTTCAGGTGCGCCTTGGCGTCCTCGGCCATGCGCCAGAGCGCCATGGCCGTGTCGAGGCCGAGTTTCTCCTCCAGGTAGTCCTGGTCGCGGCGCATGCCGGTGTGCACCTGCCCGCCATTGCGCCCGGACGCGCCGGAACCGATCTCGGCCGCCTCCAGCACGACCACGTCGAGCCCCCGCTCGGCCAGCGCCAGCGCCGCGCCGAGCCCGGTGTAGCCGGCGCCGATGATGCAGACGTCGGCCCGCACCTCGCCCCGCAGCGGCGGCTGCGAGGGCAGCGGCGCAGCGGTGGCGACATAGTAGGATTGGGCGGGATGGCCGAGATTGTCCATGATGCGACCGGTCTTCGAGGCGTCAGGCACGGGATGCGGCGTGCTCCCCCTCCGAGGCTCGGGGAGGAGCACGCCGCCGGTGAGCGGGACGGCCTCACACGTTCAGCAGCAGATATTCGCGCTCCCAGGGGCTGATCACCTTCATGAAGGTTTCGAACTCCTGCTTCTTGATCGCCGTATAGGCGGTGACGAAGGAGGAGCCCATGACCTGGCGGATCGGCTCGCAATCCTCGAGCAGCGCCACGGCAGAGAGCAGGTCGCGCGGCAGCTCGAAGTCGCGATTCTTGGCGTCCGACTCGATCGGCGGCGTCGCGTCGAGCTCTTCCGTCATGCCGAGATAGCCCGAGGCCAGCACGGCGGCGAGCGCCAGGTAAGGGTTGGCGTCCGAGGACGGAACGCGATTCTCGACCCGGCGCGCATCCGGGCCGGACGGCGGCACGCGCAGGCCCGCCGTGCGGTTGTCATAGCCCCATTGCACGTTGATCGGCGCCATGCTGTCGCGCGTCAGCCGACGATAGGAGTTCACATAAGGCGCCAGCATGCTCATGATTGCCGGCAAATATTTCTGTTGGCCGGCGAGGAAGGAGAAGAACTGCGGCGTCGGTCCTCCGGTCTCCGGATCGGAGAAGATGTTCTGGCCGGTGGCTGCGTCGACGATCGACTGGTGGATGTGCAGGGCCGAGCCCGGCTCGCCGGCGATCGGCTTGGCCATGAAGGTGGCATAGATTTTGTGCGCCAGCGCCGCCTCGCGGATGGTGCGCTTGAACAGGAACACCTGGTCGGCCAGCTCGAGGGGGTCGCCATGCAGCAGGTTGATCTCCATCTGCGCGGCGCCGTCCTCGTGGATCAGCGTGTCGATCTCCAGGCCCTGCTGCTCGGAATATTTGTAGATGTCCTCGAACAAGGCGTCGAACTCGTTCACCGCCGAGATCGAATAGCCCTGCCGCCCGATCTCCGGCCGCCCCGAGCGTCCGACGGGCGGCTTCAGGGGGTAGTCGGCGTCGGTGTTGGGCTCGACCAGGTAGAACTCGATCTCGGGGGCGACCACCGGCTGCCAGCCCTTCTTGCGATAGAGCTCGCGCACCCGCCGCAGCACCTGGCGCGGCGCCTGCTCCACCGGACGGCCATCGCGGGTGACGGCGTCGTGGATCACCTGTGCCGTCGGGTCGTTGGCCCAGGGCACGACGGTCAGCGTCGACCAGTCCGGCTGCATGAACATGTCGGTGTCGGCTTCGACCACGTCGACCAGCCCCTCATAGTCGGGATATTCGCCGGTGATGCACTGGAAGAAGATCGACAGCGGCAGGTTCATCACCGGCGACTTCAGGAACTTCGACACCGGCATGATCTTGCCGCGCGCCACCCCGCCCTGGTCCGGCACCAGGCACTCGATCTCCTCGATCGACCGGTCGGACAGGAACTCCTTGGCTTCCTCGGGACCTTCGACGCCCCGGTCGGAGGAAATTTCCTGCTTCTCGGCTTTCTTCTTTTTGCTCATCTCGCACACATGAAGGTTTCCGCTCCGCGATGCGGAGGGCGACCCGAAACATGCGCCGGCAACCTGTTCGACGCGGCCGCGGGGGCCAGTCCGTCACGCCGTCCTGTCTCCGGTTCGGGCCCTGATCGGAGGGCGGAGACGGATGCGCCGCACGCCGCGGGACGGCGCGCAAAAGAGGCATCGGAGGAGCCGACGCTGGAACAAGACTGCCTGCGACGATGGGGGGATGTCAAATCGAGGACGAAGACGTGCCATCTTCCGGCCCCAGCGTCCCTGCCCCGCCGCCCGAGGCCCGCTGGAAAATCACCGCCAAACCTGATCCGAGTCCAATCCTTGCCGCAACGATCGCGCTTGCCTAGATTATGAGATGCCATCGATGAGGACGGGACAGGATGCGGTGATTGTGCGAGCGATTCCCGCTTTGCTGTTCGAGGTCGGTCACGGACGGACCGTCCCGGCGTGAGGAGATCCGCCATGCCCGCCGATCCTGCAACTCTGATCGAGAAAATCCAAAGCCTGCCGGTCGAGCGCCTCGCCGAGGTCGGGGATTTCATCGATTTCCTGCGCGAGCGCGAACTCGAACGCTCTCTCACCCGGGCAACTGCAAGCGCCAGCATGCCGGCTTTCGCTTCGGTGTGGAGCAACCCCGAAGATGACGTCTACGATGCCCTTTGAGTTCGGCGACGTCGTCTTGATTCCATTTCCGTTCACGAGCCAAACCGCATCAAGCAGAGGCCTGCCGCCGTCGTCAGCAGTCGCGCCTACAACATCGCCAAGCCCGACGTCATCGTCATGACGATCACCAGCCAGTTCCGGGCCACGCCCGCCTTGGGAGACGTTTGGCTCGCCCATTGGCAGGCCGCGGGACTGCTCAACCCGTCTGCCGTCAAGCCAATCTTCGCCACGCTTGAGCAAGCGCTCGTCATTCGTCCTCTCGGCAAGCTTGGCACCGGCGATCGAACCACGCTCAAACGGGCCATCGCACGGATCATCGGATAGAGACGCCGCCAATCCTGCCGCTGCCCACGCCCAGGACAGCCAATGCTCGCCAAACAGGCAATCGCGGACATTTCCCCTGTAGACCGTGACGAAGCCGCCGGGCTAGGCTGGGTTCACCATAACAGCCGGACAGGGGCAACATGAGCGGCATCGAGGGAGGCGCCGCGACGGCGCCGACGAAGGGGCAGAAGGCGATCGGCGGCGTCAGGCGCAAATTCGCGCCATGGGCCGATCCAGGCGCCGTCCCCCTCATCCGCTTTGAAAACGTCACCAAGCGCTTCGCCGATTTCACGGCGGTCGACAATGTCTCGCTCGACGTGCACGCCCGCGAATTCTTCTCGCTGCTCGGCCCCTCGGGCTGCGGCAAGACCACGCTGATGCGCATGCTGGCCGGCTTCGAAGAGCCGACCTCCGGACGCATCACCCTGGCCGGCGCGGATCTGGCCGGCGTGCCGCCCTATGAGCGGCCGGTCAACATGATGTTCCAGTCCTACGCGCTGTTCCCGCATATGAGCGTGGCCGACAATATCGGCTTCGGGCTGAGGATGGAGGGCATGGCCAAGCCGGCCATCGCCGGGCGCGTCGCCGAGATGCTGAAGCTGGTGAAGCTGGAAAAATTCGCCGGCCGCAAGCCGCACCAGCTCTCCGGCGGCCAGCGCCAGCGCGTCGCCCTGGCCCGGGCCGTGGCCAAGCGCCCGAAGGTGCTGCTGCTCGACGAACCGCTCGGCGCGCTCGACAAGAAGCTGCGCGAGGAGACGCAGTTCGAGCTGATGGACATCCAGGTCGAGCTCGGCATCACCTTCGTCATCGTCACGCACGACCAGGAAGAGGCGATGACGATGTCCGACCGAATCGCGGTGATGGATCACGGCAAGCTGGTTCAGGTCGCTCCACCCGCGGTGATCTACGAACAACCCAACTCCAAATATGTTGCCGACTTCATCGGCAACATCAACATTCTCGAAGGCAAGGTCGTCGGCCAGACCGGCAACCTCGTGCAGGTCGCGTCCGGCACCACCGGCAAGACGCTGTCGGTCGAGTGCCAGGAGAAGGTCGCAGCCGGCCAGACCGCCTATGTCGCGGTGCGGCCGGAGAAGATGCAGATCTCCTTCGAGGCGCCGGCCTCCGACACCGCCAACCACCTGTCCGGCGAAGTGTTCGACATCGGCTATCTCGGCGACTGGACCAACTACATCGTCGACGTCGAGGGCGGCTCGGGCCAGCGCCTGAGGGTGTCGCGAGCCAATATGAGCCGCTTCGTCGAACGGCCGATCACCTGGGAAGACCGGATCTTCGTCTCCTTCGCGCCGGATGCCGGCGTGCTCCTGACGAAGTGAGGCGCCGATGGCCGCCACTTCCCGCAAAGGCTTCTTCTCCGGGCGGACAGCCGTCATCGCCGTGCCCTATCTCTGGCTGGCGGTCTTCTTCATCCTGCCCTTCGTGCTGGTGCTGAAGATCTCGCTGTCCGACACCGACATCTCCATCCCGCCCTACACGCCGACCTTCCCCCTCTCGGAGACCTGGGAGGCGATCAAGGGCTTCGACCTGGGCACGGCCTGGGCGGCCGTGGCCGATTATTTCTCGCAGCTCGACTTCGAGAACTTCATCCTGCTGACCGAGGATGCCCTCTACTGGAAGGCCTATCTGTCCAGCCTGTGGATCGCCGCGGTCTCGACGCTGCTGCTGCTGATCGTCGGCTATCCCATCGCCTACGGCATGGCGCGCGCGCCCACGAGCCTGCGCCCGACCCTGCTGATGCTGGTGATCCTGCCGTTCTGGACCTCGTTCCTGATCCGCGTCTACGCCTGGATCGGCATCCTCAAGCCCGAAGGCCTGCTCAACCTCGCGCTCGCCAAGATCGGGCTGGTCGACATGGCCGACCCGCTGCAGATCCTCAACACCAACACCGCCATCTTCATCGGCATCGTCTACTCCTACCTGCCCTTCATGGTGCTGCCGCTCTATTCGGCGCTGGAGAAGATGGACCACACGCTGCTGGAGGCGGCGGCGGATCTGGGCTGCCGGCCGATCAAGGCCTTCTGGCTCGTCACCTTCCCGCTGTCGCTGCCCGGCGTCATCGCCGGCTGCATGCTCTGCTTCATCCCCGCAGTCGGCGAGTTCGTCATCCCCGACCTGCTCGGCGGCTCGTCGACGCTGATGATCGGCAAGACGCTCTGGGACGTGTTCAACCTCAACCGCGACTGGCCGGCGGCCTCGGCCGTGGCGGTGGTGCTCCTGGTCCTGCTGGTGGCGCCGATCGTCTACTACCAGAACGTCCAGGCCAAGCAGTTGGAGGCCGGGCGATGAAGAAGGGGCTGTCCTGGTTCAACGTCACCTCGGTGACGCTCGGCTTCGCCTTCCTCTATTTGCCGATCGTCATCCTGGTCATCTACTCCTTCAACGACAGCAAGCTCGTGACCGTCTGGGGCGGCTGGTCGACGCGCTGGTATGCCGCGCTGTTCCACGACGAGGCCTTCATGAACTCGGCCTGGATCACGCTGCGCGTCGGCGCCTTGTCGGCGACGCTGGCGACGATCCTCGGCACCCTCGCCGCCATCGTGCTGGTGCGCATGGGCCGCTTCCGCGGACGGACGCTGTTCTCGGGCATGGTCTATGCTCCGCTGGTGATGCCGGAAGTCATCACCGGCCTGTCGCTGCTGCTGCTCTTCGTCGCCCTCGACATCGCCCGCGGGTTCTGGACCATCACCCTGGCCCACACGACGCTGACCATGTGCTTCGTGGCGGTGGTGGTGCAATCGCGGCTGATCACCTTCGACCGCTCGATCGAGGAGGCCGCGCTCGACCTGGGCTGCACGCCGTTCAAGTCGTTCTTCCTGATCACGCTGCCGATCATCATGCCGGCGGTGGTCTCGGGCTGGATGCTGGCCTTCACGCTGTCGCTGGACGACCTGGTCATCGCCAGCTTCACCACCGGCCCGGGCGCCTCGACCCTGCCGATGCGGATCTATTCCTCGGTGCGCCTGGGCGTGACCCCGGAGATCAATGCCGCCTGCACCCTGCTCATTGCCATCGTCGCCGTCGGCGTGATCATCGCCTCGATCATGACCAAGCGGGCCGAGGTGGAGCGGCAGCGCGCGGAACGCCTGGCGGCGCAGGGATAGCGCAGCACGCCGAGGGGCCGGGGCCATCACCCCCGCCCCGCCTTCGGCGTCACCTCACGGCGCCCCGACCGGCATCGCCGATGCCGGCACCGGCAGGTTGTTGGGTTCGCTGTTGCGCGTGTCGGCAAAGGCGCTGGCACTGTCCCGCAGCAGCGGCGCGGCGGCGTCCGAGCGACGGATCAGCGAGGCCGTGTCCGGCGCCACCGCCGGATCCGCCCAGGGACCGCGGATCTTGAACGGCAGGACGAAGGGCGGCCCCGCGTCGCTCGACGAGAAGCTGACCTGGCCGGAAAGGTCGAGGTCGCGGGCGGCGAGGCCGGCGCTGCCGCCCAGGACGACGTCCAGCGGCCCGTTGTCGAGGCGGGCGTCGGTTGTCCGGGCCACGCCGTCGGCAATCACGAACGCGGCCGAGCCCGTCGCGAAGACCGTGCGGCCGCTGCGCGGCTCCAGCGCGGCGGTGAGCGGACGGCGCTCGATGCGGCGCATCGCCTCGGCGAGATCGAAACCGATCAACGCCCCGTTGCGCACCGAGAACTCGGCCTGTCCCGCCAGGGACGCCGCCAGATCGGCCATGGAGCGCCCGACGGCGGACACATCCAGGCTGCCCTTGCCGATGCCTTCCAGCCGGCGGAAGGCGAAGAGGTCGCCGAGCGCCTTGCTCATCTCCACGTCCTCGAAGGTGAGGGCGGCGCTGATCGTCGACTTGTCGCCGGCAGCGGCCATGGCCAGGCGCCCCTTGAGGATGCCGCCATAGGCGGAGGCCTCGCCGAGCGAGACCTCCAGCGCTCCCTGCTTGACGACGATGGAGGCTGCGGCATGGCCGAGCCGGGCCTTGTCGATCATCGTGTCGGCCGCCGACAGCCGCAGGTCGACGTCGACGAGTCCGAGGCCGGCAAGGTCGATCGGCGTCCGGCGCCACCCGCCGCCGATGCCGTCGAGCAATGCGAAGTCCGCCGAATAGGGCGAGATGTCGAGCGTCTCGGCCGCGAGCGTGCCGCTGATCTTCGGTCGCGGCCCGCTCAGCCGGACGGTGAGCGCGCCGTCGGCTTCGTTGCCGTCCAGCTCGAGCTCGGCAGCCGGCAGGGCGATCTGGCCGGCATCGACCACCGCAGGCGACTGCAGCTTGAACGCACCGATCGACTTGCCGTCGCCGAGTCGCAGGCCGAGCCACTGCGCGACGCGGCGCAGCGACGGCGCGGTGACGCCGACATTGCCCTCCAGGCGTCCGTCACTGCTCAGGGTGCCCTTGACGGCGAGGCGCAGCAGGTCGCCGCCGAGCTTGCCGCGGATATCGGTGCGGCCGCCGCCGATGAGCACGGCCGCGTCGGCGATCTTCACCGACAGGTCGAGGGTCTGCCCACCCCAGGCGACGGCCCCGACCAGGGACAGATCCGCTCCGGGCGAGGGCCATTCCAGCGTCACGTCGGACAGGCCGATCTCGGCCGTGCGCGCCGGCTCTGTCTCGACATAGGAGAGGGTCCCGTCCAGGAACCGAATCGACGACAGCGGCAAGTTCACATCGCTCTGGCCGGCGGCGATCTGCGCCAGCGCGCCGCCGCGAAAGGCCCAGGAATGCCCGTCTTCGCCGGTCGACAGCGACAGGTGCGGCTGCTGCAGCGTGATGTCGGCGATCTGCAGCCGGCCGGTGAGCAGCGCGGCGAAGTCCAGCGTTCCCTCGGCTCCCGCCGCCTCGAGCAGCGGCGGTCCCGACGGTTCAAGGCCTGGCAGCGAGACGGCGTCGACGCGGACGCCCGGCACCGGGAAGAACACCAGCCGCACCGAGCCGGCGATACGGGGCTTGCGGCCGGTCAGCGCCTCGACCTGGTCGGATACGGCCCGTCGCAGCGAATCCTCCGGCATCGCCCACGCGACCAGCGCGGCGAGCGAGACGAGAGCGGCGGCGATTGCGGCCAGACCCAGCCCGATTCGCTTCATGGTGGACCGTGTGCCTCATTCGCCTTGAGTGTTGCGAGCGACCGGCAACGGCGCCCCTGAAAGTGCCTGAATCAAAACTGCACGGACTATAATTGGCGTGCCATCATGGTCAAAGAGAGGCCGCATCTTCTCCTGTGCAGGGCCGCGTATTGCCGGCGACCTTGGACACGCCCTTGTTTCCGGCGCGGACTTGCCCATAAGACTGGCCACTTGCCACCCCATTCGAGCCCGCCATGCCCGAGCCGATCGAGACGCCCCTGTGGTCCCCCTCCCCTGAACGGGTGGCGGCGGCGCAAGTGACCGCCTTTCGCCAGGAAGCCGAGCGGCGCCATGGCCTGGGGCTCCCGGACTATGCCGCGCTGCACGCCTGGTCGATCGCCGATCCCGCCGCCTTCTGGGATCTGGTGTGGGATTTCTGCGGCGTCGTCGGTGAAAAGGGTGAACGGCGGGCTATCGACCTCGACCGGATGCCGGGGGGGCGTTTCTTCCCGGACGCCAGACTGAACTTCGCCGAGAACCTGCTGCGCCGCAGCGGCGAGGACACGGCCATCGTGTTCCAGGGCGAGGACAAGGCCGCGATGCGCCTGAGCTGGCGCGAGCTTTCCGACCTGGTCTCGCGCCTGCAGCAGGCGATGCGGGCGGCCGGCGTCGGCACCGGCGACCGCATCGCCGCGATGATGCCGAACCGTCCCGAGACCATCGCCATCATGCTCGCCGCCGCCTCGATCGGCGCCATCTTCTCCTCCTGCTCGCCCGATTTCGGCGAGCGCGGCGTGCTGGACCGCTTCGGGCAGATCGAACCCAAGCTGTTCTTCGCCATCGACGGCTACTGGTATGCCGGCAAGCGCATCGCCATCGGCGACAAGCTCAAGGCGATCGCGCCGCAGCTGACATCGACAGTCAAGACCATTGTCGTGCCCTATCTCGGCGAGGCGGACATGGTGGCGGCCAGCCTGCCGAACGGTGTCACCCTGGAGGCCTTCCTCGCCCCGTTCGTCGCGGCGGCACCGACCTTCGAGCGCCTGCCCTTCGACCACCCGCTCTACATCCTCTATTCCTCCGGCACCACCGGCGTGCCCAAATGCATCGTGCACGGGGCCGGCGGCACGCTGCTGCAGCATCTCAAGGAGCATAGGCTGCAGTCGGACGTGCGGCCGGGCGATGCGATCTTCTACTTCACCACCTGCGGCTGGATGATGTGGAACTGGCTCGCCTCGGGCCTGGCCTCGGAGGCGACGCTGATCCTGTTCGACGGCTCGCCCTTCCATCCCGAGCCGACGGTGCTGTTCGACCTCGTCGCGCGGGAGAAGGCGAGCCTGTTCGGCACGTCGGCCAAGTATATCGACGCCGCGCACAAGGCCGGGCTGGTGCCGCGGCAGACCCACGACCTCGCCGCGCTGCGCCTGATGACCTCCACCGGCTCGCCGCTCTCGCCGGACGGGTTCGCCTGGGTCTATGAAAGCGTCAAGACCGACCTGCATCTGGCCTCCATCTCCGGCGGCACGGACATCGTCTCCTGCTTCGTGCTGGGCAACCCGACCGGTCCGGTCTGGCGCGGCGAGATCCAGGCGGCGGGCCTCGGCATGGCGGTCGACGTCTGGAACGACGACGGCAAGCCGGTGCGCCAGGAGAAGGGCGAGCTGGTCTGCACCCGGCCCTTCCCGTCCATGCCGGTCCAGTTCTGGAACGACCCGGACGACAGGAAGTATCACGCCGCCTATTTCGAGCGCTTCGACAATGTCTGGCACCATGGCGACTTCGCCGAGTGGACCGCGCATGGCGGACTGATCATCCATGGCCGCTCCGACGCGACGCTCAACCCGGGCGGCGTGCGCATCGGTACGGCCGAGCTCTACGCCCAGGTGGAGAAGATCCCCGAAGTGCTGGAGAGCCTGGCGATCGGCCAGGATTTCGACAATGACGTGCGCATCGTGCTGTTCGTGCGCCTGCGCGAGGGCGTGAGGTTGGACGAGGGCCTGGCGGCGCGGATCAAGGCGCAGGTCCGGACCGGCGCCTCGCCCCGGCATGTGCCGGCCAGGATCCTGCAGGTCGCCGACATCCCCCGCACCAAATCGGGCAAGATCACCGAACTCGCCGTCCGCGACGTGGTGGCCGGCCGGACCGTCAAGAACAAGGAAGCCCTGGCCAATCCGGAGGCTCTGGAGCTCTACCGGGATCTGCCGGAGTTGCGGAGCTGAGCCGGGCCCGCCGCGGCCCGGCGGACGCGACCATCTGCCGCCCGGCGCGGCCGGGCGGCGTGACCGCCGGTCGTTGCCATGGCATGGCGCCGCGATATAGTCCGCCGTCGCGCCGACCTGCCCTCGCAGCCGGCTCCACCGCTCCTTCCGAACCTCCATGCCGACATTGCCGACCCGGCCGGACCGGCCGCCGCTCCATCGCCGCCTGAAGCTGTTCGTGCCCATCCTGGCCGGAGCGACGCTGCGCGACCGGATGATCGCCTGCGCCGGCGCCCTCGTCGCCATCTGCCTGACCGGCCTGATCTGCGGCCTGGCCGTCGGCAGCGGCGCGCATCTGCCGTTGATCGTGGCGCCGATGGGCGCCTCGGCCGTGCTGCTGTTCGCCGTGCCCTCCAGCCCGCTGGCGCAGCCCTGGCCCATCCTCGGCGGTAACACCATCTCGGCGCTGGTCGGCATCGGCGTCGGCAAGCTGGTCGCCGACCCGATGCTGGCGAGCGGCCTCGCCGTGGCGCTGGCCATCGCCACCATGTCGCTGACGCGCTGCCTGCACCCGCCGGGCGGCGCCGCGGCGCTGACCGCGATCGTCGGCGGCCCCGCCGTCGCCGCGGCCGGCTTCGGCTTCGCTCTGGCGCCCGTAGCCCTGAACTCGGCGGTGCTGGTCATGCTGGGCTGGCTGTTCCACAAGGCCGGCCGCCGCGCCTATCCGCATGTGCCGGCGCCGGCACCGGCCAACACCCACGGCACGCTCGATCCGCCGCCGCAGACACGCGCCGGCTTCCGGGCCGAGGATGTGGATGCGGCCCTGATCGACCTCGGCGAGGCCTTCGACATCGACCGGGACGACCTCGACCGGCTGCTGCGGCAGGTCGAATTGCGGGCCTTGATGCGCGCTCACGGCGATCTCACCGCGGCCGACATCATGTCGCGCGACGTGATCTCCACCGGCCCGGATGCCGATCTCGACGCAGCCCAGGCCCTGCTGCTCGGCCACGGCGTACGCACCCTGCCGGTGGTGGACGAGGCCGGCCACCTGCTCGGCACCGTCGGCTTGCGCGAGGTCGCCCGCCCGGCGGAATTCGTCTCGGAGGTGATGGCCGAGGCCGCGGTCGCGGGCGTCGACACGCCCGCCTTCAATCTCATCGTCCCGCTGACCGACGGGCGGACGCATGCGGTCGTGATCGTCGACGCCGATCGCCGCATCCTCGGCCTGGTCACCCAGACCGACCTCCTCACGGCGATCGCCCGCACGCCCGCCCTGCACGAGGCGGCGCTGGCCGTCACCTGACCGCCCGGCTCGGATCGGGCTGGGCAAGTGCCGAGAATCCTGCATAGTCGACCGGACGTCGCCGGAACTCCGATCATGCGCATTCTCGTTTTCCAGCACCTCGCCTCGGAGCATCCGGGCGTGTTCCGCCGGTTCATGGCCGCCGACGGCGTGGCCTGGGACGCCATCGAGCTCGACGAAGGCGGCGTCATCCCGCCGCTTGAGCCCTATGACGCGCTCTGGGTCATGGGCGGGGCGATGGATGTCTGGGATGTGGACGAGCATCCCTGGCTGGTCGAGGAGAAGCGCGCCATCCGCCGCTGGGTGCGCGAGCTCGACCGCCCCTTCCTCGGCGTCTGCCTCGGCCACCAGTTGCTGGCCGACGCCCTCGGCGGCACCTGCGGCCCGCAGCGACCGCCGGAGGTCGGCGTGTTCGACATCGATCTGACGGCCGAGGGCCGGCACGACCCGCTGTTCGCCGGCCTGCCCGCGCGCTCGTCGGCGCTGCAATGGCATTCGGTGCGCGTCGCTCAGCCGCCGGAAGGCGCCGTGGTGCTCGCCGCCTCGCCGCTGTGCCGGGTGCAGGCGATGCGCGTGGGCGAGCGGGCCTGGGGCATGCAATATCATGTCGAGGCGGAGAGCGCCGTGGTGGAGGACTGGGCCTGCGTGCCCGACTATCGCCGTGCGCTGGAGGACACCAACGGCCCCGGCGCCATGGAGCGGCTGCAGGCCGACATGGCGACGCATGCGGCCGGGTTCGCGGCAAACGCCCGCATCATCTGGAACAATTTTGCGCGGGTGGCGCGGGGGTGATTGATCGTTTCTCTCGGTCGGCGGAGGATGCCAAGCGAGGAATTCCCTCCTTCCGCCAATCCTCCCATCCGGCCCGGCTCAGCCGCTCCCAGGGGGCGCCGACAAGGAATGCGCGATGAGGATCGAATCCTTAAAGCTCAAGAATTTCAGGGCATTCCGGGATGTCCATCTCAGGGACATCCCGCCTTTCATGGTTGTCGTCGGGGCCAATGGAACCGGCAAGAGCACTTTGTTCGACGTGTTCGGATTTCTGCGGGATTGCCTTCAAGGCAATGTGCGCCAAGCACTTGCCGACCGAGGGCGGTTCGGGGAAGTCCTCAGTCGCGGCTCGAAAGGCAACATCCTGATTGAGATTCAATATCGAATGTCGATTGCGAATACCGATCGACTCGTCACCTATACTTTGGAGATCGGCGAGGTCGGCGGCAGACCTCTCGTCATTCGAGAAGCACTACGCTACAAACGCGGACGGTACGGTGCCCCCTACTACTTTCTCGATTTCAGGAAGGGAGAGGGCTATGCGATCACGAACGAGGAAGACTTCAACCGGCCTGACGAGGAGCTGGATCGCGAATTTGCAAAACTCAGTTCTCCCGACATCCTGGCGATCAAAGGTCTGGGACAGTTCGAGCGTTTCAAGGCCGCCAACGCTTTCCGACGCCTGATCGAAGCCTGGCACGTCTCCGACTTTCACATTTCGGATGCGCGAGGACGCAAGGAAGCGATCGGTGAGGCCGAGCACCTCTCCCGATCTGGCGAGAATCTGCCTCGCGTCGCGCAATATCTGTACGAGCAGCATCGTGACACGTTCGACGCCATCCTGAAGGCGATGTCGAGCCGCGTTCCCGGCATCAGCGGGGTCGAGCCGGTTCTGACCGAGGACGGTTATCTCGTCCTGAGATTCCGTGACGGCTCCTTCGCAACCCCGTTTCTCGATCGATACGTCTCGGACGGCACGATCAAGATGTTCGCCTATCTGGTGTTGTTGTACGACCCCAATCCTCACCCGCTCCTGTGCGTCGAGGAGCCGGAGAATCAGCTCTATCCACGGCTGATGACCGAACTCGCAGAGGAATTCAGGCTCTACGCCCAACGCGGCGGTCAGGTTCTCGTCTCGACTCATTCCCCGGATTTCCTGAACGCTTGCCGGCTGGAGGAAGTCTTCTGGCTGGTGAAGCGCAGTGGCTACACCGAGGTTCGTCGTGCTGCCGACGACCCGCAGATCAGAGCCTACATGGCGGACGGTGACCAGATGGGAGCCTTGTGGAAGCAGGGCTTCTTCGAAGGGGCGGATCCGCTTTGACCCAGCTCGTCTTTCTGCTGGAGGAGGTTTCCGCGCAGGTCATGCTCCAAGGGCTGTTGCCGCGGATCGCGGCCAACCCGCCGCCCGTGCGCTATATCCCGTTCGAGGGCAAGCAGGACCTGGAACGCCAACTCGTCCGCAAGATCCGAAACTACCAGGTCCCCGGTGCTCGTTTCATCGTTGTCCGCGACCAGGATGCACATCCCGACTGCGTTGCGTTGAAGCAGCGCCTGCGTGAGCTCTGCGTCGAGGCCGGGCAGCCGACTGCGACCATCCGTATCTTCTGCCGCGAACTCGAGACGATCTATCTTGCCGACCTTGCCGCCGTCGAACGAGGCCTCGGCATGGCGGCCCTCGCAAGACGTCAGCACACCGCGAAATTCCGGGAACCCGACAGGCTTGTTTCCCCTTCGGAGGAGTTGCGGAAGCTGACCGGCGGGGCCTATCAGAAGATCGGAGGATCCCGGGCAATCGCCCCCCATCTCGACCTCGACAATCCCCGGTCGCGCAGCTTCGCAAACATCGTGTCATGCCTGCGGCGATTGTGCGCCACCGGATAGAAACGGCCGGCCGGGAGCGGAGCGACGACCGGCGGTCGCCCCGCCCCGTCTTCCGGATTTGCGACGCAGCCTTGCTTCGTGGAAGAAGTAGCACAAGCACAACCCCGGAGGCAGCCATGACCGATGGCCATCCGCCCAACACGACAGGCATCCCGATGCCGGCGCCGGATCCCGCGATCCTCGGCAAGCGCCAGCGCATCGTCGACGGCCTCGCGGCGCTGCTGCCCGGCGAGCAGGTGATCGTCAGCGAGGACGAGCGCCGCGCCTACGAGACGGACGCCTTCACCGCCTATCGCGAGCTGCCGCTGGCGGTGGTGCTGCCGGAGACCACCGAGCAGGTGGCGGCCGTGCTGAAATTCCTCAACGCCGAGCGGGTGCCGGTGATCCCGCGCGGCGCCGGCACCTCGCTGGCCGGCGGGGCGCTGCCCCAGGCCGACGCCGTCGTGGTCGGCCTCGCCAAGATGAACCGGGTGCTGGAGCTGCGCTTCGAGGACCGGATCGCCCGCGTCCAGGCGGGCATCACCAATCTCGGCATTTCCGGCGCGGTGGCCCATGAGGGCTTCTTCTATGCCCCCGATCCGTCCAGCCAGCTCGCCTGCACCATCGCCGGCAACATCGCCATGAACTCCGGCGGCGCCCATTGCCTGAAATACGGCGTCACCACCAACAACATCCTCGGCGTGCGGCTGGTGACGCTCGAGGGCGACATCCTCGACATCGGCAGCGACGCCCTGGATGCCGAGGGGCTGGACCTGCTCGGCGTCGTCATCGGCTCGGAGGGCCAGTTCGGCATCGTCACCGAGGCGACCGTGCGCATCCTGCGCGCCGCCGAAGGCGCGCGGCCGATGCTGGTCGGGTTCGCCTCGCCGGAGGACGCCGGTCGCTGCGTCGCCGAGATCATCGGCTCGGGCATCATCCCGGTGGCGATCGAATACATGGACAAGCTCGCCATCGAGATCACCGAGGGCTTCGCCCATGCCGGCTACCCCCTCGACGCCGCGGCCATGCTGATCATCGAGGTGGAGGGCTCGGACGAGGAGATCGACCGCCTGCTCGAGCGGATCGGCGCCATCGCCCGCGGGACCGGCGCCCGGACCATCAAGGTCTCGACCTCGGAAGCCGAGAGCGCCGCCATCTGGAAGGGCCGCAAGTCGGCCTTCGGCGCCACCGGCCGCATCGCCGATTATATCTGCATGGACGGCACCATCCCCACCGGCCAGCTGCCGCGGGTGCTGACCCGGATGGACGAGATCACCCGGGGCTACGGGCTGCGCGTCGCCAACGTCTTCCACGCCGGCGACGGCAACCTGCACCCGCTGGTGCTCTACAACGTCAACGATGCCGGCGAGCGCGAGAAGGCCGAGGCCTGCGGCTTCGACATCCTGCGCCTGTGCGTCGAGGCGGGCGGCTGCCTCACCGGCGAGCACGGCGTCGGCATCGAGAAGCGCGACCTGATGCGCGAGCAATTCGACGCGGCCGACCTCGACCAGCAGATCCGGCTCAAGCTCGCCTTCGATCCGCACTGGCTGCTCAACCCCTCCAAGGTGTTCCCGCTCGACCTGCGGCCCACCGCCAGCATCGCGGCGGCGGCATGACCGGCACGGTGCATTACCCCGCCGACGAGGCGGAGCTGTCGCAGATCGTCGCCGAAGCCCGCGCGGCGGCAAGCCCGCTGGAGATCCGCGGCGGTGGCTCCAAGCGCGCCGTGGGCGGCCCGGTGCGCGCTGCGGCCGAGGTCGAGACCGGCCGCCTGAGCGGGGTCACCCTGTACGAGCCGGCGGAGCTGGTCATCGCCGCCCGGGCCGGCACGCCCCTGACCGAGCTCATGGCCGTGCTCGACGCCAACGGCCAGATGCTGCCGTTCGAGCCGGCGGACTGGCGCGGCCTGCTCGGCACCGGCAACGCCCAGCCGACCGTCGGCGGGCTGGTGGCGGCCAACCTCTCCGGGCCGCGCCGCATCACCGCCGGCGCCTGCCGCGACGCGCTGATCGGCGTGCGCTTCGTCAATGGCCGCGGCGAGGTGATCAAGAATGGCGGCCGGGTGATGAAGAACGTCACCGGCTACGACCTGGTCAAGCTGATGGCCGGCTCCTGGGGCACGCTCGGCATCATCACCGAGGCGGTGTTCAAGCTGCTGCCCAAGGCCGAGGCCTCCGCGAGCCTGGTCTGGCGCGGACTCGCCGACACGGACGGCGTGGCGCTGATGTCGGCCGCCCTGGGCAGTCCCTACGAGGTCTCGGCGGCTGCGCACCTGCCGGAGCGGGACGGCGAGCCTGCGCGCACGGTGCTGCGGCTGGAGAACTTCGCTGCCTCGGTGAGCTATCGGGCCGGGCGCCTGGCCCGGGAGCTCAAGCGCCATGGCGCCGCCGACATGCTGGACGAAACCGCCTCGACGGCTTTCTGGCGCGATGTCCGCGATGTCCGGCCGCTGTCGGACATGTCCCGCGCCCTCTGGCGCGTCAGCGTCGCGCCCTCGAAGGCTCCGGCCGTGGCGCAGGCGGCGCGGACGACGGGAGACGTCGCCTTGTTCTACGATTGGGGCGGCGGCCTCGTCTGGATCGCCGCACCGCAGTCGGCCGAAGCCGCTGCCACGATTCGCGCCGCCGCCGCCGCGCATGGCGGCCATGCCACGCTGATCCGCGGCAGCGACGCCCTGCGCCAAGCCGTGGCGCCGTTCACGCCGCCCGCCGGGCCGCTCGCGGCCCTGACGGCGCGCATCAAGGCGAGCTTCGACCCGGCGAACATTCTCAATCCGGGCAGGATGGGCGACTGAGCATGCAGACCGATTTTTCGCCGGAGCAGCTGCTCGACCCGAAGGTGCGCGAATCGGAGAAGATCCTGCGCACCTGCGTGCATTGCGGCTTCTGCACCGCCACCTGCCCGACCTATGCCCTGCTCGGCGACGAGCTGGATTCGCCGCGCGGGCGCATCTACCTGATCAAGGACATGCTCGAGGGCGGCAAGCCGGCGACGAGCGAGGTGGTCAAGCACATCGACCGCTGCCTGTCATGTCTGTCCTGCATGACGACCTGCCCGTCGGGCGTCAACTATATGCATCTGGTCGACCACGCCCGCGCCCATATCGAGGACACCTACCGGCGCCCGCTCGCCGAACGGCTGCTGCGCGGCGTGCTGGCGACGGTGCTGCCGAACCGCCGGCTGTTCCGCCTGGCCCTGGGCCTGGCCCGGCTCGGCAAGCCGTTCCTGCCGCTGCTGCGGCGCCTGCCCCAGGGCGACAGGCTGGCCGCCATGCTGACCCTGGCGCCGACATCGCTGCCGCCGGAACCGGCGTCGGCCCGGCCCGGGACGTTCGAGGCGCAGGGGCCCCGCAAGGGACGCGTGGCGCTGCTCAGCGGCTGCGCCCAGCCGGTGCTGGCGCCGAACATCAACGAGGCGGCGATCCGGCTGCTCACGCGGCACGGCATCGAGGTGGTGCTGGCCTCCGGCGAGGGCTGCTGCGGCGCGCTGGTGCACCATATGGGCCGTGAGCACCAGGCGCTGGACCAGGCGCGGCGCAACATCGACGCCTGGACCGCCGAGATCGAGCGCGGCGGGCTCGACGCCATCCTGATCACCACCTCGGGCTGCGGCACGACGATCAAGGACTACGGCTTCATGCTGCGCGAGGACAAGGCCTATGCCCGGAAGGCCGCTGACGTCGCCGCCCTGGCCAAGGACGTCTCGGAATATCTGACGACGCTGAAGCTGACGCCCGTGCAGGAGATGGAAGGCACGATCGCCTATCACTCCGCCTGCTCGATGCAGCACGGCCAGAAGATCGTCTCCGAGCCCAAGGCCCTGCTCAAGCGCATGGGCTTCGTGGTCAAGGACCCGCCCGAGGGGCATCTGTGCTGCGGCTCGGCCGGCACCTACAACATGCTGCAGCCGGAGCTGTCCGGCCAGCTCAGGACGCGGAAGGTGGCCAACATCGAGAAGACGCGTCCCGATTTCATCGCCACGGGCAATATCGGCTGCATCACCCAGATCGCTCAGGGTACGGCCATCCCGATCGTCCACACCGTGGAAGTGCTCGACTGGGCCACCGGCGGCCCGAAGCCGGCCGGGCTGGGGCGGACGCCCGGCTGACCGGCGCTCCGGATGGCCGCCCGGCCGGCGCCTGAGCGCCGGCCGGGACGATGGCGTCAGTAGATGACGAAGTCCGCGGCAGACAGCGACGGGGCTCCGCTCAACACCGCGATCTGGACCGCCGCGGCCGCCCCCGTGCCGTCCCGATCGTAGAACAGCTTGCCGGTGTCGGTCTCGTAGATGATGCGGTCGGTGGCGTCGCCGGCCGCGCCCGTGGTGTTGGCGGCGAAGGCCGACGCGCTGAGCGCGCCGGCGGCCAGGGCCGTGAACACCGCCTTGCTGAGATAGATCTGGTCGTCCGCGGCGACGAAGCCGTTGATCGTGTCGACGTTGGCGTCGGCATCGAGCGCGCTGTCGAAATAGAAGCGGTCCGCGCCGGCGCCGCCCGCCAGCGTATCGTTGCCGAGGCCGCCATAGAGGAAGTCGTTGCCCTCGTCGCCCTGCAGGTTGTCGTCGCCGCTGCCGCCCTTGAGGGTGTCGTTCTCCGTTCCACCAGACATGTAGTCGTTGCCGCCGCCGCCGGTCAGCTTGTCGGCTCCGGATTCGCCATAGAGCGAGTCGTTGCCGCTGCCGCCGTCGAGGGTGTCGTTGCCCTCCTCGCCGTAGAGGACGTCATTGCCGGCGCCGCCGTTCAGTATGTCGTTGCTGGCCTCGACAGTCGAATTGCCGAAGCCGCCATAGAGGTAGTCGTTGCCCTCGCCGCCGATGAGCGTGTCGGCCTCGGTACCGCCGTAGAGGACGTCGGATCCCTCGCCGCCATCGAGCTTGTCGATGCCGGTCTCGCCGTAGAGATAGTCGTTGCCTTCGCCGCCGGAGAGCTTGTCGGCGCCGATATTGCCGTAGATGGTATCGGCGCCGGCGCCACCGGTGATCGTGTCGGCGCCGGCGCCGGCCCTGTAGACCATCTCCTCGATGCCCACCGCGGTGCTGCCGTCGTTGCCGGCGGCGCCGTTCAGGGTGAACACCTGCGCCACGCCGCTGGCGCTGCGGTCGATATCGAGCCGGTCATAGCCGTCGCCGCCGTCGATCGTCTTCTTGCCGAGGCCGGCATAGATGCGGTCGTCGCCGGTGCCGGCATTGGCCACGTCGGTGCCGATATCGGTGTAGAGGTAGTCGGCGCCGGCGCCGCCGATCAGCGTGTCGTTGCCGCTCTCGCCGTAGAGCGTGTCGTTGCCGCTGCCACCGTCGAGGGTGTCGTTGCCCTCCTCGCCGTAAAGCGTGTCGTTGCCGTCGCCGCCATAGAGCTTGTCGTTGCTGCTCTCGACGGTCGAATTGCCGAAGCCGCCATAGAGATAGTCGTCGCCTTCGTCGCCGTAGAGCGTGTCGGCGCCGACGCCGCCATAGAGGGAATCGGTGCTTTCGCCGCCGTAGAGCTTGTCGGTGCCGGCGCCGCCCTCGAGGCGATCCGAGCCTGCGCCGCCCTTCAGCGTGTCGTTGCCGTCATTGCCGTAGATCTGGTCGTCGCCGGCGCCGGCGGTGATGATGTCGGTACCGCTGCCGCCCCGGTAGATCAGCCGCTCGATGCTGCTGGAGGTCGTGCCGTCGTTGCTGGCGCCGTTCAGGGTGAAGGTGTGGCCGACGGTGCTGGCGGTGCGGTCGAAGTCGAGGGTGTCGAAGCCGGTGCCGCCCTTGATGGTCTTCTTGCCGAGGCCGGCATAGATGAAGTCGTCGCCGGTGCCGCCGTCCAGGATGTCGACGCCGTCGCCGCTGTAGAGCCTGTCGCTGCCGGCGCCGCCGCTGAGATTGTCGTTGCCGGCCCCGCCGTAGAGCGTGTCCTCTCCGTCCTCGCCTTTCAGCGTGTCGTCGCCATCCTCGCCGTAGAGGACGTCATTGCCGTCGCCGCCGTTGAGGATGTCGTTGCTGGCGTCGACCGTCGAGTTGCCGTAGCCGCCGTAGATATAGTCGTCGCCGTCGCCGCCGCTCAGGGTGTCGGCCCCGCCATTGCCGCGTATGGTGTCGCCGGTCTGGGAGCCGACGATGGTGTTGGCGCTGTCATTTCCCGTGTAGGTAGGCATGTGCTCTATCCCTTGAGATGCCGACGCCCCTTCCGGAGGGACTGTCCATCGCAGCGCCCGCGCGACGGCAGTGCCCGGAACGATCGGGCCGGAGCGATGGCGCCGGCCGTCACGGGAAAGAGCATGGCTGGTTTACGCGCGGCGACAGCTTCCGGCTACGGACATGACTGTCCGTCGGCGACCGTCACCGCGCATCAATGCTCAGGCCGGATGAACTGCCTCGCCCGGGAGGCCCACGTACATCTGAGCGAATCGGTTATCGCCCGAAAATGTCACGCCCGCAAGACAGGGCGGGAACACCCCATCCTGCAGGCTCCCTGACATTTGCGCCATGTCCCGCAGGGTCTTGCTGCAGGAAGCGATGCGCTTGCCCGCATATTATCGTCCGACATCCTCGCGATAGGCCGCCTCGTAGAGCGCCCGCTGCCGCTTCAGCGCCGTCAGGGTGTTGCGCAGCAGGATCGCCACCGTCACCGGGCCGACGCCGCCGGGCACCGGCGTGATCCAGGAGGCGACGTCGCGCACCGACTCGTAGTCGACGTCGCCGACCAGCATCTCGTGCCCTTCGGCATCCTTGACGGCGTTGATGCCGATGTCGATGACGGCGGCGCCCGGCTTCACCATCTCGGCGGTGATCAACCGGGGCCGGCCGACGGCGACGAACAGCGCGTCGGCCCGCCGGGCGTGGATCGCCACCGAGCGGGTCATATGGTGACAGACCGTCACGGTCGCGCCCTCGCTCATCAGGAGGAAGGCGATCGGCTTGCCGACGATCTCGGAGTGGCCGACCACCACCACCTCCAGCCCCTGCAGCTTCAGCCCCGTCGCCTTCAGGAGCTCGACCGAGGCCGCCGCCGTGCAGGGGGCAAGGTCGAGCTGGTTGTAGACGATATTGCCGATCGAGGCGGGGTGCATGCCCTCGACGTCCTTCATCGGGTGCACCGCCCCCTGCAGCGCCTTCAGCGAGATGTGGGCCGGGGCGGGCCGCTGGATGATGATGCCGGTGACGCGCGGATCGGCGTTCATCGCCCGGATCGCCACCTCGAGCTCGGCCTGGGTGATGGCGGCGGGGAAGTTGCGCTCCTCGAAGGCGATGCCGGCGCTCTCGGCCTGGCGCTTCTGGTTGCGGATATAGACGGCGACCGCCGCCACGTCGCCGATGCTGATCGACATCAGCCGCGGCTGCCAGCCGGCGGCGGCCAGCGCCTCCGCCTCGCGACGGACCTCGGCGATGATGGTGTCGGCGATCGGCTTGCCGCGCAAGTCGTGAGGGTGGTGTTGAGCCATGGCTACATCCGGCACAGCGATAGGATAAAAATATTCACACTGGGAAAATGCCAGACGTCGACCGTGCAGGCAATCGAACCGTTCATCCGATCCGTCGCGAAGTCGCTTTGCCGCAGCACAGTCTTGCCGGAACGGCAAAGTCCGCCGCTTGCCGGGGATCGATTGCCCTGTGTCAACGCGCACGGCGTCGGACCGGGGCGCGGCTATGCTGGCTTCATCGATCAAGCGCAAGGGCGCGGCGATCAAAACCGAAGGAACAGACCCATGATCCGCAAGTTCGTGCCTGCTACCCTCATCGCCGCCACCCTCGCCGGCGCGGCCCTCCTCTCCACCTCCTCCGCCCAAGCCGGCGGCTACGGTTACGGCGGCGGCTACGGCTATGGCGGCGGCTACAGCTACCAGCGCTCCTACAGCTACAGCCCGAGCTACACCTATTACCAGCCGACCTGCTTCTACAAGAAGCAGCGCGTCTACGACGATTACGGCTACTATCGCTACGTCCGCGTCCGCGTCTGCCGCTGATCCTTATCCCCCTTTCCCTCCCGAAGCCCCGCCCGTGGCGGGGCTTCGTCGTTGTGGGCGCATCCCGTCCGGGCTTCGATCAAGGCCGCGCCCAGGCCGTCGCCACGACCTTTGTGGGACGGCTTTGCGCTTTACACTGCACAGCCGTGCGCTATAGGTTCGCCGCCGTTTGGCCGCCCCTGCGGCGGTGCCCCTTCGAGTCTGTCCAGGACGTTCGCGGACGAGGATCGGACGGGGGTTCGTCGCTCCGGCTGGAGTCGGTTGCCGCCAATGACAGGCATATTGGCAGGACCGGCGACCGGCCGGACGGCGCAGCCCCGACGAGCCGTTCCGAGGGCGTCCGCGACGGACCTTCAGCTGTTTTTGGAGACCAGCCATGACCGCCAGCCCGTCGCACGGCGTCGTGATCACCGGCGCGACCGGTGCGCGCCATGACGAGATCCTCACGCCCGAGGCGCTCGCCTTCGTGGCCGGGCTGCAGCGCAGCTTCAACGGCCGCCGCAAGGCCCTGCTGGCGGAGCGGGCCGAGCGGCAGAAGCGCTTCGACGCCGGCGAGGTGCCGGGCTTCCTGGCCGAGACCAAGGCGGTGCGGGACGGCGACTGGAAGATCGCGCCGCTTCCGGCCGACCTCGCCGATCGCCGCGTCGAGATCACCGGCCCGACCGACCGCAAGATGGTCGTCAACGCCCTGAACTCGGGCGCCAAGGTCTTCATGACCGACTTCGAGGACGCCAATTCGCCGACCTGGGCCAATTGCATCGAAGGCCAGATCAACCTGAAGGACCGCTGGACCGGCAAGCTCGACTTCACCGACGCGGTCTCGGGCAAGGCCTACAAGCTCAAGGACAATCCGGCCGTGCTGATGGTGCGGCCGCGCGGCTGGCACCTGGAGGAGGTGCATGTCACCGTCGACGGCGAGGTGATGTCGGGCTCGCTGTTCGACTTCGGGCTCTACGCCTTCCACAATGCCAAGGCGCAGATCGCCCAGGGCACGGCGCCCTATTTCTACCTGCCCAAGCTGGAAAGCCATCTGGAAGCCCGGCTGTGGAACGACGTCTTCGTCGCGGCCCAGGAGGCACTCGGCCTGCCGCGCGGCACGTTCAAGGCGACGGTGCTGATCGAGACCCTGCCGGCCGCCTTCGAGATGCACGAGATCCTCTACGAGCTGCGCGACCATATCGCCGGCCTGAATTGCGGGCGCTGGGACTACATCTTCTCCTTCATCAAGAAGCTGGCCAAGAACCCGGCCTATGTGCTGCCGGATCGCAGCCAGGTGATCATGGGCGAAGCCTTCCTGCGCGCCTACAGCCTCCTCCTGATCCAGACCTGCCACCGGCGCGGCGCCTTCGCCATGGGCGGCATGGCGGCGCAGATCCCGGTGAAGAACGACCCGGCCGCCAATGCCGCCGCCTTCGCCAAGGTCCGGGCCGACAAGGAGCGGGAAGCCAGCGATGGCCATGACGGCACCTGGGTCGCCCATCCCGACCTGGTGCCGGTGGCGATGGAGGTGTTCGACCGGCTGATGCCGCAGCCCAACCAGCTCGACAAGCTCAGGCCCGACGTTTCGATCAGCCGGGCCGACCTGCTGCAGGTGCATCGCGGCACCCGCACCGAACAGGGCGTGCGCGACAATATCCGCGTCGGCGTGCTCTATCTCGAGGCCTGGCTGCGCGGGCGCGGCGCCGTGCCGATCTACAACCTGATGGAGGACGCGGCCACCGCCGAGATCTCGCGGGCCCAGATCTGGCAGTTCGTCAAATACGGCGTGACGCTGGAAGGCGGCATCACCGTGACGCCGGCCTGGTTCGAGACGGTGTTCGCCGAGGAGATGGAGCGGGTGAAGCGCGAGGTCGGCGAGGCGGCATTCGCCGGCGGCCGCTTCCCCGAAGCGGTGGCCCTGTTCAAACGCCTGTCGCTGGCGCCGGAATTCGAGGAGTTCCTGACCCTGCCGGCCTACAAGCTGATCGCCTGATCCGACCGGACGGCCTCCCTCCCCGCAGGTCCGGCCGACGCCATGGCCGGACCTGTCTTCGTTTTGAAGCCCGCCCTACTCTGCCAGGACCCGCATCGGCGGGAACACCACTTCGACGATCGTGCCGGCGTTCTTGGCGGATTGAATGGCGAAGGTGGCCCGGTTGGCTTCGACCAGCGCCTTGGTCAGCGGCAGGCCGAGGCCGGTGCCGCGCACGCTGGCCGTGGCCACCTGCCGGAACGGCTCCAGCGCGATCGCCAGCTCCTTGTCGGTCATGCCTTCGCCGGTGTCGCGCACGCGCAGCACCGCCTCGCCCCGTTCCGACAGCGTGGTCGAGACGATGATCTGCCCGGCAGGCGGCGTGAACTTCACGGAGTTCGACAGGAGATTGAGGGCGATCTGGCGCAGGCTCCGGCTGTCGGCGACGATGTTGGGCAGGCCCGGCGCCAGGGCGGTGCGGATGATGATCCGCCCGCCATTGGCCTGGGGCTGCATGATCGCCACGGCCTGCTGCAGGATCTCGTTGAGGTCGACGCTGGCGAAGGTCAGTTCCAGCCGGCCGGCCTCGATCTTCGAGAGGTCGAGCAGGTCGTCGACCAGGCTGATGACATGGCTGCCCGAGGCGTGGATGTCGCGGGCATAGGCGCGGTAGCGGTCATTGCCGAGCGGGCCGAAGCGCTCCTCCATCATTAGCTCGGCAAAGCCGACGATGGCGTTGAGCGGCGTCCGGATCTCATGGGAGATGCGGGCGAGGAAGTCCGACTTGTGCGAGGAGGCATCCTCGGCGCGGCGCCGGGCATCCAGCAGCTCTGCCTCGGTCTTCTTGAAGCTGGTCATGTCGCGCAGCACGGCGCAGAAGCGGTTGCCGTCCGCTTCGCCCAGCCGGCCGAGCGTCATGTAGAGCGGTACCAGCCCGCCCTGGCGCACCCGCCCCGTCACCTCGCGCCCGTCGTTGAGGACGCTGGCCACGCCGTTCTGGCGCAGGCTGTCGAGATAGTCGAAGGCGGCGCGGTGGCTGTCCGGCGCCAGCAGCAGCGCCAGGCTCTTGCCGGCGATCTCCTCGATCTCGTAGCCGAACAGGGCCTCGGCGCTGCGGTTGACGCCGATGATGACGCCGTCGGCATTGAGGATGATGACGCCGTCGGTGGCGGTGTCGAGCACGGCCTGCAACTCGTCGGCGCGGCGTTCGGCCAGCGCGGCCTGCCGGGCTTCATCGAGCGAGGCCACGGCGGCCTGGACCGGGACGGAACGCTCGGCGGGGGCCGGCGCGCGCCGCCGGATCGAGATGAGCAGGGCGTTCTCCCCGTTCCAGGGCGTGGTCTGAACCCGGCCGTCGACCGCGACGGTCTCGCCGTCCGCCCGCCGCAGCAGCACGCCGCCGCTCATATCCTCTTCGGGCCCGTCGACCGGTCCGGGGCCGGCGAACAATTGCTCGAGCCCGCCGGACGCCCGCATAGCCTCGAGATCGTCGTGGCCGGTCAGGTCAAGCAGGGTACGGTTGGCGAAGAGCAGCGTTTCGCCCCGTGCCACCAGGATGCCGATCGGCAGGCGATCGACCAGGCCCAAGGGCACGGATTCGGGTGATTGGTCCGTCTCCGGCGCCGGCTGCTCCGGCAGGGGCTCCTGCTCGGCGACGAGGTGACGGCGCACGGCCTTGAGCGGCCCCTCTCCCGCCGGCGCCGCCAGATCCGCGTCCGCGGCCCAGAGCCGCTCGTCCGCCTCGCCGGCGGCATGGGCCGGCGTCGGGGCGGAAGGCGCGGCTTGCGGACCGGGAGGCGGCGTGACGGGCGCCTCCTGCTGCGGCGCCGCGGCCGGATGCTCCGGCGGTGGCGGCCCATCGAAAAGCGGAGCGACCGGCGTGGCGGCACCGTCAGGCTCCGGCCCGACGGGCGGCGAAGCCGGCGAATCCTGCTGCGGCCCGGCCGGACCAGCCGCGGACGGCAGGTCGTCGAGGGGCGTGGCGGCCGGAACGGCCGAATGGTCCTGGGCAGACACGGGGGCCGGCGCACCGGCCGAGGGCGCCGTCGTCGGCGGGACCGACGGAGCGTCCGCGGGCCGCACCGGCCCCGAGAGCGCAGCCGGGGCATCTGCCGCAGCCTGGCCGGGACCGCCGCCCGGCACCGCGGACGGCTTCGACGGCTCGTCGTCGCCTTCGACGCGCGCGCCCAGCGCCCGGGCGATCTCGCGGAAGGCATTGCGCTCGGAGGGCGACAGCGATGGCCGCTCCGACGCGGCCGGCCGGGCCTGATGCAGCCGTACGATGTTGGAGTCGGCGGTGGCGCCGCGCGCTTCGCGAGCCGCGGCGAGCGGAATCACCGGGCTGGCCGGCGCGGCATCCGCCGGCGGCCTTGCCTCGACCACGTCGTTGGCGGGCACGAGCCGCCGTTCGGCGGCGCCGGGGTCGCCCGCCTGCGGGCCACGCCAGGCCTCGACCAACCGGTGCCCCCTGCCCCCGTCCTCCTGTGGTGCGGCCGGGAGGACGGCTGCATCGGCCGCATCGCCGGACTCGGTGTCGGCGCGGCGCGGCACGTCATCCTCATCGCCGGCCGCGGCGGCGGGCCCGCTGCCGGGCTCGCCCGGCAGGGCCTGCGGCAGGGGTCGCGGCATGCGGCAGATGCCGAAGCCGCGAAACCCCTGGAAGGCCCGGCTGCGGTCGAAGATCGGCAGCGCGCTCAGCTCGATCGGAGTTGCCACGCCGGCCTCCGGGTCGGGCCAGTCGAAGGACAGGCCGCTCCAGGTCTCCCGGCCGGCCATGGCGCGCGAGACCGCATTGTCGGCGTCCAGGCCGGCCTCGGTCGCGATCTCCGCGAAGGTCCGGCCGGGCCAGCGCGCCCCGGCCTCGCCGATCGCGGCGGCGAGCTCGGGCGACACCGCGGCAAGGCGGCCGTCGGACTCAGTCCGGAACACGAAACGGACTGGCCCGGTGCGGGCCTGCGGTATGGCAGGCGCGGCCTCGGCGGGCGGAACGCCCGGGGTGGCCGGCGACGTCTCGCCGACGGGCGCCGCATCGCCGTCTCGCGCCGGCGGGCCCTGCTCCTCCGCCAGCGGCGATACAGGCTCCGCACTCGGCTGCGGAACGGCCGCGGATGCGCCGTCCGCCGGATGGGCATCCAAGGCCGGCGGCGACGTCTCGCCGGCGGGCACGCCACCGGAATTCGCGGCAGATGCGGCAATCCCAGCCGTCACGGGCTCCGGCTCGGGGGGCGTCACGATCGCGGCGGGGTGCACGGTGACGAACTCCTCGTCCCCGACCCAGCGCCAGGTCGCGACCGGCGCCGGCGGCATCTCCGGCAGGGCCGGCGGCGCGGCAGGCACCGTGGCCACGGCGCGCCGAGCCCAGCGCGGCACCTGCTGGGCGGTCATCAGCAGGGCGCCCTCGGGCGTGTCGAACAGCCGGCAGAAACAGGCCAGAGCCTCCAGGCGCCCCAGGCCGGGAAAGCGCAGCTTTTCGATCCGGACGGCCGCCGGCCCGGACAGGGCGCGCGCGATCCGGGCGATGCCCGGCGCCAGCGCGGCGGCGCCGGCCGCGGTGCGGCCCGCGGCGAGATCGGCCAGCGTGACGCCGAGCGCGCCGGCGCCCGCGGCATTGGCCCAGAGCAGCTTTCCGTCGACGCCCCATACGAAGGCCGGACGCGGATCGGCCGCGAGGCCTCCGAGCCGGCGATCGCCCGCGAAGGCGGAAAACAGCGTCGCATCCGTCATTGCATCATCCCGCGGGGTCGCGATGCGTGCCCACATCCCTAACAAAGTATGAATATAGATGGAAAACGAAACGGTAAATGCGAGACAGGCCTGTTAACCAAACCTGCGTCGGGCATGGTTAAGATGCGGTGCATGGATTATGATACGGATGACGGCAGGGCATGGTCGGATCTCCGGTTCCGGGCTCGATCTTGCCGTCAGGACCTTCGACTTTGCAGGATTTCGGCGCCCGCTCGATGCAGCATCCAGGATCCCGCAGCACGGACAATGCGGAGAACACGGCATGGTCGCCAAGCCCTCGTATGAGATTCCCACCGAAATGCGCGACTTTGCGGAAAGGAGCGTCGACCAGGCCCGCAAGGCTTTCGACGGCTTCATGAGCGCGGCGCATCGGGCCGCGGACACGCTGGAGGAGTCGGCTCACACCGTGCAGTCCGGCGCCGAAGACATCGGCCGCAAGGCGATGGGCTATGCCGAGCAGAACGTCTCGGCCGCCCTCGATTTCGCGTCCCGCCTGGTCAATGCCCGCAATGCGGAGGAGATCCTCCATCTGCAGAGCGAGTTCATCCGCCGGCAGCTCGAGAGCTTCGGCGAACAGGCCAAGGATATCGGCACGGCCGCGTCGAAGCTGGCGGCGAACGTGGTCCATCCCGAGAGATAGCCGCCCGCCGGCGCGGCGCCGGCCCGGCCCGAGCTTCCCCTAGGGTGCGACAGATTGTGCAGTGCAATATGATGTTGCATTGCACAACAAGATCGACTATATGGCTGCCATCGAAGTCGAGGCGGCGGCGCGGCATTGTCCCGAATGCGTCGAGTGGCTTGTGCGGACCGGAACAAAGTTCCGTCCCGGGCATTCCAGCCGAAAGCCTCATGATTTTGCCGGGCGAGCGAAGCCGTCCATAGCGGAGGCTTTCATATCCCTGGCTGGAGTCGGTTTGAGTGCCCAGGCGGCGAACCGACCCATGATGCATGCCGCCTAGACCCCAGGGAAACGACGATGGCCCAGCCGAAGACCAAGACCGAAACCGCCGCCGAAGCTGCTTTCGACAGCGTCACCAAGCTTGAAGTTCCTGCCGCCGTGCGCGACTTCGCCGAGAAAGGCGTTGCGCAGGCCAAGGATGCCTACGCCAAGTTCAAGGTCGCTGCCGACGAGACCTCCGACCTGCTCGAAGGCGCCTATTCCAACACCTCGAAGGGCGTTTCCGCCCTCGGCCTGAAGGCGATCGAGACCGCCCGCGCCAACACCAACGCCTCGTTCGACCACGCCGTGTCGCTCCTCAGCGTCAAGACCCTGTCGGACGTGATCGAGCTCAACACTGCGTTCCTGCGCAGGCAGGCCGAGGCCGTCACCGCCCAGGCCAAGGAGTTCGGCGAGCTGGCCCAGAAGGTCACCACCGAGGCCGTTGCCCCGGTCAAGGCCCAAATCGAGAAGACCCTGAAGTTCCCGGGCTGATCCGGACTTCACGCATGGGGGGCCCGGACGATGTTCCGGGCCCTCGGCGCGTCTGGACGGCCGTGATGCCGGGCAAGCAACAGGCGGCCCGGTTTCCGGCCGCCCCATTGTCCACACCCGGCAGCCTGTCGCGGCGGACAGACTGCATATAGCGGCGGCATCGCTCTTGAAATGCCGGACCGATCCGCGTAAAGACCCTGCCGCGGATGCAGTTGTAGCTCAGTTGGTTAGAGCGTCGGATTGTGGCTCCGAAGGTCGGTGGTTCGAGTCCACCCAACTGTACCATTCCCGCCCGATAACGGGGCTCTTGGTCAGGCCACACACGCCGCTATGGTCGGCGCGGAAATGAACATTCACCAGACGTCGGCCCGTGACCGTCGCGCTCCCTGCCGAGATCGCATGCGATTTCGTCGAGGCGGTCGGATTTTTAATTCGATCGTGACGGATACGTCGCGCCGGGTTGCTTTTGCGGCGACGGCGTCACGCCCCGGACAGACCCGTCGGAGCTTTGCGAAGCCTCCGACCGGACGCGCAGCACGACACCGTAGGCGGTGACGGTCGACCAGCAGTTCGTGACGAGGCTGGTTCCCCCTTCCCAATAGCTCACGTCGAACAGGGCGTTGCCGCCCAGCCGGTCGGCCCGGACCTTTAGCTGGGCCAGCGCGTTCTCCCGGCTGGAGGCCGGTGACCACAGCTTGTTCTTGCAGGAGGTCGCCCGCTCGCGGCCCAGGATCTCGGCCCCGGGCGGCATACGCTCGAACACGGCGATCTTCGGAACCCCGATCGAATCGACATCGATGATCGGCACGCGTGCACCGGGCGCGCAGGCGCCGAGGCCCAGCACCACGATCAGACCGGCAAGCCGTCGCATCCCCACTCCCCCCGGAGCGACAAGTGTGCATCGAGGGATCGGGCTCGTGCAAGCTCCCGCCTTGTGGCGCATATATCTGGGCGCAGCGGGCAGCGCTTGCCGGCTTCGGCTCGCGCCGATAGCTTCGCATCGTCCCCGCGCCGTTCCCGCTCCGGGCCGCCGCCGATCCCGACCTCAAGAGCTTCCGCCGTGACAGACTATGTGATCCCGCCGCCAGCCATTCCTGCCGTCCCCGTGCTCGGCGGCGGCCTGTTCCCGGTGCGGCGCATTTTTTGCGTCGGCCGCAACTATGCCGCGCATGCCCGCGAGATGGGCCATGACCCGACGCGCGAGGCGCCGTTTTTCTTCACCAAGCCGGCCGACGCCCTGGTCACGAATGGAGCCGACACCCCCTATCCCAGCCTGACGCAGGATCTGCACCACGAGATCGAGCTGGTTGCCGCGATCGGCGCCGGTGGAGCCGACATCGAGGCGGCTTCGGCGCTCGACCACGTCTGGGGCTATGCCGTCGGCCTCGACCTCACCCGCCGCGATCTGCAGGCCGAAGCCAAGAAGGCAGGCCGGCCCTGGGACATGGCCAAGGGCTTCGACCATTCCGCCCCGATCGGCGCGATCGCGCCCAGCAGCCGGATCGGCCACCCCGCGGCCGGCCGGATCGAGCTTCGGGTCAACGGTGCGACGCGCCAGGCTTCCGACCTCTCGCACCTGATCTGGAGCGTGCCGGAGACGGTCGCCGCGCTGTCGCGGCTGGTGCGCCTCGCCCCCGGCGACCTGATCTTCACCGGCACGCCGGAAGGGGTGGCCGCGGTCGAGCGCGGCGACAGCCTGGAAGGTTCGGTCGAGGGAGTCGGGTCGGTCTCGACCCGCCTCACCTGACGCGCTCAGGCGTCGTCGCGGGCCAGCCGCCGGGCGAGCAGCTCGACGCCGGCGGCGAAGTCGGCGATCCGCATCGCCTCGTCCGGATTGTGGCTGCCGTTCTGGTTGCGCAGGAAGACCAGCGCCGAAGGCACGCCGGCATTGGCGAAGACGGCGGTGTCGTGCCCGGCACCGCTCACCATCTCGACATGGCGCAGGCCCGAATCGGCGGCGACGGCAGCCAGGCTGGCGCGCAGGCCCGGATCGAGCCGGGCCGGGGTGCTGCCGGTGCGTGGACCGAGCTCGAAACGGACGCCCCGGCTGGCCTCGATGCTGCGCACGACGGCCAGCAACCGCTCATGGATGCGGTCGAGGCAGGCGGTCGAGATGCTGCGCACGTCGAGGCAGAACGTCACTTCCCCCGGCACCTTGCTGAAAGCGTGGAGCCGGGGATCGGTGGCGACCTCACCGAAGGTGATGGTGGCCGCCTCCCCCTCGTCCTGCAGGCCGCCCCAGAACGCATCGAGGGCGACGACGAGATCGGCCAGCGCCACCACCGCGTCGTGCCGATGCCCGCGCGGCACGGCGCCGGAATGGCCGTAGCTGCCCAGGCAGCGCGCCGTGCGATAGCGGAAGCTGCCGGCGATCGCGGTGACGAGGCCGAGCGGCACGTCCACGGCCTCCAGCACCGGCCCCTGCTCGATGTGCAGCTCGATGAAGCCGTGGATGCGATCTGGCACCAGATAGGCCTCGCCGGCGGCGACCGCCTCGGGCCGCAGCCCGAGCGCAGCCATGTGCTCGCGCAGCGGCCAGCCGGTGTCGGAGCGCCTGACATCGAGGGCCTCGGCCGGTAACTGGCCGAAGGCGGCGCGGCTGCCGAGATAGGACACCGGGAACCAGTTGCTCTCCTCGGCGCGGGTCACCATCACGGTGATCGAGCGCAGCGGCCGGACGCCGGCCCCACGCAGGGCTGCGACGGCGCAGAGCCCGGCGAACACGCCGGCCGCTCCGTCGAAATTGCCGCCATGCGGCACCGAATCGATATGGGAGCCGACGATCCAGCCCGGCAGCGCCGGGTCACGGCCGGCAAGGGTGAGATAGAGGTTGCCGGCGGCGTCGACGGCGCTGTCGAGGCCGAGCTCGCCGGCGACCCGGCGGGCGATGGCATGGCCGATCTCCTCGCCCTCGCCGAAGGCGGCCCGGGTGACGCCCGGCGGGTCGGCGGTGCGGGCGCGCAATTCTTCGAACAGACGCTCGGCGTGACCGATGTCGATACGGATCCCGTCCGTCATGGAACGTCCTCGCGGGAGAATGTGATTGGCCGGACACCCGGATTGACCAGGTGCGGCGGCATGCCGCCGGCCAGCACGGTGACGACCTGCTCGGCGGCGAGGCGGGCGGTGTGCTCCAGCGCCTGCCGGCTGGAGCCGGCGAGGTGCGGGCTCAGCACCACATTGGCGAGGCCGGCCAGGGGCGACCGGATCGACAGCGGCTCCTGCGCGAAGACGTCGAGCCCGGCTCCGCCGATGCGGCCGGCCCGCAGCGCCGCGACCAGGGCTGCCTCGTCGACCAGCGCGCCACGCCCGGTGTTGATCAGCAGCGCCTCCGGCTTCATCAGCGCCAGTTCGCGCGCGCCGATCAGGCCGCGGGTTGCGGCCGTCAGCGGCAGGTGCAGCGAGACGACGTCGCTCTCGGCGAGCAATGTCTCCAGGCTGGCGAGCCGCTCCGCTCCGGCGGCGGCGAGATCCTCGTCGGCAGCCGAGCGCGTCCAGGCCACGACATGCATGCCGAGCGCCCGGGCCAGCCTTGCCGTCTCCCGGCCGATGACGCCGAAGCCGACCACGCCGAACACCGCGCCGGCGAGCTCGGTCAACCTGGCCCGGTACTTGAAGCCGGTGTCGCCGGCACGGACCGCCGCATCGGCGGCCAGCGTCGACTTGGCGAGCGCGAAGGCCAGGCCGACAGCGTGCTCGGCGACCGAACGGGCGTTGCTCCCGGGCGTGTTGACCACGACGATGCCGCGCGCCGTCGCCGCGTCGACAGCCACCGGGTCGGTCCCGACCCCATGCACCGCGATAACCCGCAACAGCGGAGCCGCCGCGATCGCCGCCGCCGACAATCCGGCGTTGCGCGTGATCACCGCCGCCGCACCGCCGATCTCGCGCAGGACCGCCGCCGGGTCGTCGGAAGAGGCCGGAACCGCGCGAATGCCCGCCCGCTCCAGGACGGCGGCGCCCGCCGGATGGATGGGCTGAACGATCAGACAGTCGGTCATGAACGCCTCGGGCAGGAATGGTCGACCCATTGCATCCATATGGTATGCCATTGGTCGCCGCAATGGCGAGGCATCGGCGATCTATCACAGGTTGCGAGCGCACGCGGCCGATGCAAGGCCGGGGATGGGCATTGCTCCTTCGCCGAGGAGCCCGCAGGTGTCGCTCCGCCGGTCTGGTAGCCAAGTCGACGAACACGCGTCAATGCCCTGCGCCTGCACCGGCGGCCTGCCGACACCCGGCCGGAGCCGACGTTCATATGATTGCCACCTGCGCACGCGCCCGCTAGAGAAGATGACGTAACGGCATTGGAAGGATCGATGCCGCCGGGATTCGCCGTTCGGGACGCAGCCATGGAATCGGAGCCACAGGACGAGGAACCGTCACGGCGGCTTGCCTATGAGGTCCATCGCCGCCTCGAGGACATGATCCTGTCGGGCGCGCTGCGGGCCGGTGAAGCCATGACCGAGCGACGCCTGGCCAAGGCCCTGGACGTGTCGCGCACGCCGCTGCGCGACGCCTTGCTGCTGCTCGAAGGCCAGGGCCTGCTGAAGCGCCGCAGCTCGCGCTACCTCGAAGTGCGCGAGATGAGCGTGCCGGAATTCATCCAGGTGCTGAACATCCGCCGCCTGCTCGAGCCGGAAGCGGCGCGGCTCAGCGTCGGCCGGATCGATCCCGAACTGGTCGCCGGCCTGCGCCGGCGGCTCGAAGCCCTGCTGGCCGCCGTGAGGGACGGCGCGACGCCGGCGGGCCCCGACGATTCGCTCGATCTCGACACCACGCTGCATGAGGGCATTGCCCAGGCCGCGGGCAATCCGATGATGGCCGAGATGATCCGCGACCTGCGCCGCCGCACCCGCATCTTCGACCTCGGCCGCATGCCGGACCGCTTCGCAGCCGTCTGCCGCGAGCATCTCGCCATCGTCGAGGCCTTGCAGGCGGGCGACGCCGAGGCGGCCGGCCTCGCGATGACCCGGCACATCGACGCCGTCAAGGCCGCGGTCATCCATCGCCTCGCCACGATCTGAGGGCCGGCCCGAAAGCCGGCCGGAACGGATGCAGCGAAGCGATGGCGGAAGGCCGCGACAGCGGCCGGGAGCGCCCTTCAGATCCCCCGGATCATGCCGCCGTCAACCCTGACCTGCGAGCCGGTGACATAGCTGGCGCGGGCGCTCGCCAGGAAGGCGACCACGTCGGCGAACTCCTGCGGATCGCCGTAGCGGCCCATCGGGATCGTCGCCCGCGAGGCTTCGGCGATCGCTTCGACCGGCTTGCCGGTGCGGGCGGCGGCGGCCGCATCGAGTTCGTCGACGCGCTGGGTGTGGATGCGCCCCGGCAGCACCGAGTTGACCGTCACGCCTTCGGGCGCCACCTCGGCGGCCAGCGTCTTGGCCCAGCCGAGGACCGCGGCGCGCACGGCGTTGGAGATGCCGAGATTGGGAATCGGCTGGGCGACGCCCGAGGACACGATGTTGACGATCCGGCCGAAGCGGCGGGCGCGCATGCCCGGCAGCAACCGCGCGGTGACGGAGAACACGGCGTTGGCCATGGCTTCGAAGCTGCGGCGCCACTGCTCCGGCTCGACGGCGGCGACCGGCCCCGGCGGCGGACCGCCGCTGTTGTTGACGAGGATATCGACCCGGCCAAGCCCCTCGGCATCGAGCAGCGAGCCGATGGCTGCATCGCGGCTCGCCGCATCGGCGAGGTCGAGGCGCAGGGCCTCGGCCTTGCCGCCGGCAGCGCCGATCGCCCCCACGACCGCGGCGAGGCGCGCCTCGTCCCGGCCGGCGACGATGACGCCGGCGCCTTCCGCCGCCAGTGTCCGGGCGATGGCTTCGCCCAGGCCCCGGCTGGCCCCGAGGACCAGGGCCGTCCTCCCCTGCAGACCAAGATCCATGTCAGACGCCCCGGGCCAGCCGGGCCTCGAGCCGGGCCATCAGCTCGTCCAGCTCCTGGTGGTCGCGCGCGGTGAGCTTGGGGCCGGGATGGCGGATCGCCGAGGAGGCGATGGCGCCGCGCCGACGCAGCACCTCCTTGCGCACGGCCAGGCCGAAGCCCATCTGCTGCTCGTGCCGCAGGATCGGCAGATAGGCGTCGAACAGGTCCTCCGCCCCCTCGGCATCGCCGGCGAAAAAGCGCTCGCACACACCGACCAGCATCTCCGGATAGGCGAAGCCGGTCATGGCTCCGTCGACGCCGCGGCGCAGCTCCTGCGGCAGGTAGAGGCCGCCATTGCCGACGAGGATGCTGATGCGCCGGCCCTTGCCGGCGTCGGAGCGCTCGCGCAGCTTGGTGATCTTGCCGAGCCCCGAGCCCTCTTCATGCTTGAGCATGACGAAGTTCGGGAAGGCGTCGATCAGCCGGTTCAGCACCGAGACCGAGGAGAAGACGGTCGTGGTCTGGGGATAGTCCTGGTAGCAGACCGGGATGTCCGGCCCGAGCCGGCTCAGGATCGTCTCCCAATAGGCATAGATCTGGTCGTCGGTCTTGAGGCCGGGCAATGGGGCGATCATCAGGCCGGCGGCGCCGCGCTCCATCGCCTCGTTGGCGAAGCGCACGAGGTTGTCGGTGCCGGGGTTGCTGGCGCCGACGACGATCGGCTTGCGGCCGCCGACGCGCTTGAGCACGTGATCGAGGAAGGTCCGGGACTCGTCCGGCGTCAGCTTGGTCGCCTCGCCCAGGACGCCGAGGATGGTGATGCCGGTCACGCCCTTGTCGAAGTAGAAATCGATCAGCGTGTCCGTGCTGGCGAGATCGAGCTTGCCGTCCTCGGTGAACGGCGTCGGCGAGATGATGTAGACGCCGCGGGTGGTTTCGCTGATTTTTTCGGCCATGGCTTTCCTCATATGGCGCTGAGCTTGCGGATGATGCTCTGCTTGACGTTTTCGATATGGGCGTGGATGCCGCGCTGGGCCTCGTCGCGATCGCCCCGGCGCAGGGCGTCGACGATGGCCAGGTGCTCGCGATGGCCGGCCTCGAAGCGCTCGGGCACGCGGTCGAGGTTGAACATGTGGGTCTTCAGGCGCAGGTCGGCGATCATGTGGGCGAGAACGGCGTTGCCGCTGTGGCCGGCGATCATGCCGTGGAAGCGGCAGTCCACGTCCCAGTCCGCTTCGACGCTCGGCGGATTCGTCGCCAGCACCTCGCGGATGGCGGCATCGATCGACAGGAGCTCGGCCTCGGGAATACGCCCCGTGGCCAGGCCGACGCTCTCCACCTCCAGGACCTGGCGCACGTGCAGCGTCTCGATCAGTTCGCGGGTGGAGAATTCCCGCACCACCAGCACGCGCCCCGGCTTGCGCGAGACGAAGCCCTCGCTCTCCAGCCGGTTCAGCGCCTCGCGCACCGGCGTGCGCGAGATGCCGAGCAGCTCGGCCAGCCGGCGTTCCTGCAGCACGGAGCCGACCGGGATCTCGCGCCGGATCAGCCGGTCCAGCACCTGGTCATAGGCCATCTGGCTGAGACTGCGATCCTGCTCGTCGAAGAGGGACGCGAGGGGGTTGGGCTGGATGGTCATCGCTGCACGGGAGCCTCGGGATGGCCGCCCCATCGGGACGGAGTGGGAGGCCGGCATGCACGCGCACGCCGGCCGCCAGGTCAGAACTGGCTGCGGATCGGCTCCTTCGGAGCCGGCGAATAGCCGACCAGCTCCGTGGTGAGCTTGGCATAGGTGCCGTCGGCGATCATGTCGGCCAGCGCCTTGTTCACCGCCTTCACCAGGTTGGGCTTGTCCTTCTTGAAGGGGAACCCCTTCTGGATGTGGCTGACATAGTCCTCGGTCATGGTCAGCGGCAGCTTGGACGCCTTGATGGAGTAGGCCGCGGCGATCGAATCGGTGATGACGCCGTCGATATTGCCGTTGACCAGATCCTGCAGGGCGTCCGCCTCGGCCTTGTAGGCCTTGACCGTGGCTCCGCGCTCCTCGGCGAGCTTGAGCCAGCTGGAGGCGACGAGCACGCCGACGGTGCGCCCCTTGATGTCGGCGGCCGCCTTGATGTCGGAACCGACCTTGGTCACGACGCGGCCGCCGGATTCCAGCCAGCCGTCGGCGAAGAGCACCTGCTTCTGGCGCTCGGGCGTGATGTCCATGGCGGCGCTGGCGTAGTCGTACTGGCCGGCCGCGAGCCCGACCAGCAGCGACTCCCACTTGATCACCACCGGCGTGTACTCAAGGCCCAGGCGCTTGGCGATCTCCCGGCTGACGCGGATCTCCAGGCCGTCGAGCGAGCCGTCCGGCGCGCGCATCGAGAAGGGCGGATAGGTGCCCTCGGTGGCGACGAGCAGCTTGCCGGGCTGGACCAGCTCCAGCTCGTCGGCCCGGGCAGCCGGTGTGGCGAAGACGCCGAGCAGGGCGACGGCGAGCATGGGCAGAAGTTTCAGGCGCATGATGTTCCCCTTCTTTGGTGACGCACTTCTCTGGTCGATGGCATTCACGGGCCGGTCCGTCCGGCCTCTCCTGGTGGAGCCGGAGGCCGTCAGGGCTTGGCCGGCGCTTCGGCCCGCAAGGCGATCAGCTCGGCCATGACGGTCGCCGCCAGGAGGGCGCTGATCTGCGATGAGGCGTCGAAGAGCGGGTTGAGCTCGACCACGTCGCAGCCGACCAGGTCGATGCCCTTGAGCCGGCGGATGAGGTCGAGCGTCTCGCGGGCGCTCGGGCCGCCGGCCTCCGGCGTCTGCACGCCGGGCGCGGCGGCGGGATCGACGAAATCGAGATCGAAGGTGATGAAGGCGGGCCGGCCGGCGACACGCGCGGCGATGCGCTCGGCCAGGGCCGGCAGCCCCATGGCGAACATGTCGTCGGTGGTGACGACGTCGTAGCCGAGCTCGATCGACTGGCTGATGTCGGTCGGCGTGAACAGTGAACCGCGCAGGCCGATCTGGATCGAATGGGCCGGCGAGACGATGTTCTCCTCGACGGCGCGGCGGAAGGGCGTGCCGGCGCTGTATTTCTTGCCGGCGAAATACTTGTCCCAGGTGTCGGAGTGGGAATCGAACTGGATCAGCGCCAGCGGCCCGTGGCGATGGGCGACGGCGCGCAGCTCCGCCAGCGTCACCGAGTGGTCGCCGCCCATGCCGAACGGCATCACCCCGGCGTCGACCAGGGCGCGCACCGAGATCTCCAGCCGTTCGAGCGTCTCCTCCTGGTAGCCCGGCACCACGGCGGCATCGCCGGCATCGGCCATGCGCAGCCGCTCGAAGATGTTGATGCCGCCGCGATAGGGGTTGATCGGCCGCAGCATCACCGACATGGCGCGCATGGCGTTGGGACCGAAGCGGGCGCCGGTGCGGAAGGGCGAGCCCGAATCCGAGGGCAGGCCGATGATGGCGGCGTCGAGCCCGGACAGGCTCGTCGCCTGCGGCAGGCGCATGAAGGTGGGCACCCCGCAGAAGCGCGGTGTTTCCAGGGAATCGATCGGCAGGACGCTCATGGCATTCGGCTCTCTTGCGGGCTCCCGGCAGGATCAGGCGTAGCGGGCGTTGCGGCGTTCCAGCCAGGCGGCGAGCTGCGACAGCAGCGTGGTGAGGACGAGGTAGATCACCGCGGTGGCGATGTAGAACTCGAAGGGCCGGAAGGTGGTGGCGATGATGGTCTGGGCATAGAGCGTCAGCTCGACCACGGTGATGGTCGACAGCAGCGAGGTGTTCTTCAGCGTCGCGATCGCCTCGTTGGTGACGGACGGCAGGATGATGCGCACCACCTGCGGCAGGATGATCCGCTGCATGGTCTCCCGGCGGCTCATGCCCAGCGCCAGGGAGGATTCGGTCTGGCCCTTGGGAATGGCGGACAGGCCCGAGCGGATGATCTCGGCGACATAGGCGCCGCTGTTGACGCCGAGCGCGATGACGCCGGCGACGAAGGGCGACAGGCCGAGACCGAGCTGCGGCAGGCCGAAATAGATGATGAAGATCTGAATCAGCGCCGGCGTGCCGCGGACGAACCAGATGTAGAAGGCGGCGGCATAGCGGAAGAGGCGGATCGAGGAGGCCTTGCCGAGCGCGGCGACGAGGCCGCAGATCCAGCTCAGCACGATCACCAGCACGGTCAGCGCCAGCACCAGCCAGGAGGCATAGAGGAAGCCGGGGACATAGGGCAGGAAGAAGTCGAGCCATTCGGAGAAGGTCATGACGGCTGGCCTCCGGCGGCGACATCCTGGGCGACATGCTCGTGCAGCACCCGCTTGAGGAACTGGCGCAGCCGCTCGCTGGACGGGTTGCGCAGCACCTCGCGCGGCGGGCCGTCCTCGGCGACGCGGCCACCGTCGAAGAAGATCGTCCGGGTCGAGACCTCGCGGGCAAAGCCGATCTCGTGGGTGACCAACAGCATGGTCATGCCCTCGGCGGCGAGCGATGCCATCAGCGCCAGCACCTCGCCGACCAGCTCGGGGTCGAGGGCCGACGTGACCTCGTCGAACAGCATCAGCCGGGGCTGCATCGCCAGCGCCCGGACGATGGCGACGCGCTGCTGCTGGCCGCCCGAGAGCTTGCCGGGATAGGCGTGGCGCTTCTCGGCGAGGCCGATGCGGGCGAGCAGCGCCTCGGCCCGATCGACAGCCTCGGTCCGCGGCAGGCCCTTGACGCGGATCGGCGCCTCGATGACGTTCTCCAGCACCGTCATGTGCGGCCAGAGGTTGTAGCTCTGGAACACCATGCCGATGCGGGCGCGCAAGGCGCGCAGCTGCATCTCGGTCGGCCGGCCACGCGGGCCGGCGCCATAGTCGAAGGCGAAGTCCTCGAAGTCGAGGAAGCCGCCGTCGGGCATCTCCATGACGTTGATGCAGCGCAGGAACGTGCTCTTGCCCGAGCCGCTGGCACCGATGACCGACACGACCTCGCCGGCGTGAATGTCGAGCGTGATGCCCTTGAGCACCTCCAGGCCGCCGAAGCTCTTGCGGAGGTCGCGGATGCGCAGGAGCGGCGCCGGCGCGCCGGCCGGGGCGCTCATGCCGCCGCTCCCGCCGTCGCCGGCCTGTCGATGCGGATCAGGCAGTCGCGCGGCGTGCGCTCCGGGCCGTTGATCGTCGTGATGTCCTGCGGGCAGCAGGAAAAGGCGATGACCACGTCCATCTCGGCGCGCAGCACGACATGGGAGCCGGGCCTGGAGGCGGGCAGCAGCCGCGTCAGGGAACCGTCGGCCTCGACCCGCACGCTCATGAAGAGGTTCATGGCGGCCGGCGTGAAGGGCACCGTGATCGACAGCGCCGCCAGCGCCTCGTGCAGGTTGTCGGCGCAGCTGCGGTGATAGTCCCGGCAGCCCAGCTCGCGATAGAGCGCCGCATTGCAGGGACACAGCAGCGTGTCGTGCCTGCCGGCGGACGTGTCCTCGACGATGGCGAGCAGCGGGCGGCGCAGATTGCTCACCAGCTTCACGCCCTTGTCGACATAGGCGACCGAGTTGACCGAGCGCAGATGGTCCATCGACAGGAACTCGCCGAGGTCATGGGCGTTGTAGGCCCAGGAATCGATGGCCTGGGTGCCGGCGGGATTGGTGATCCGCACCAGCGTCCCGGCCGCCACGCGGACAGCGCGGCCGTGGCCGGCCGGCAGGACGATCTCGCCCTCGACATCGAACTTCATGACGCGACCGCCCCGTTCTCACCGAATTGACGCTGTCGACACACCCGGGATCGACACGAGGAGCATCGTTGGTATACCAGTGGAATTCAAGTGGAATTTTTAGGCGCGATCTGCTCGAATTTTGACCGCGCCTTTCCGGGGGCGAACGGCTATCGAGGGCCGCATCGGTTTTGAGGGCTTCGCCATGACATGCATCGGGGCGCACCGCCGGGCATCGACGCAGGCACGGGTTCCACCGCGGCTGGGCACGGGAGGCACGCATGGATGAGACGGCGCTCGCGCCGCCGCGCTTCCTCGACGCCGGGGATGGCGGGCTGGTCGCCGAATTCGGCAAGGAGATCGACGCGGCGATCAACGAGCGGGTGATGGCGCTGGATGCGGCGCTGGCGGCGCGAGCGCTCGAGGGCATCCGCGAGACGGTGCCGACCTATCGCTCGCTTCTGATCCTGTTCGACCCGCTCGTCCTGCCGCGCGAGACGCTGAAACGCGAGATCCTGGCGCTCCGCCCGCCGCAACGCGGGGCCGGCCGGCTCCGCTCGCGATGGCGCGTGCCGGTGCACTATGGCGGTGAATCGGGTGTCGACCTGGAGGGCGTCGCCGCCCAGCATGGCCTGACCCCGGAGGAGGTGGTGGCCCTGCATTCGGGCGCCGACTATCACATCTACATGATCGGCTTCGCCCCCGGCTTCTCCTATCTCGGCGGCCTGCCCGAGCGCATCCACACCAGCCGGCGCACCGACCCGCGCCTGAAGACGCCGCCGCGCAGCATCTCGATCGGCGGCAAGCAGGCCGCAGTGTCGCCGCCGCTGGAGATCCCGAGCGGCTGGCACCTGCTCGGCCAGACGCCGGTGCGCTCCTATGATCCGCAGCGGAAAAAGCCGTTCCTGTTCGAGGTCGGCGACACCATCCGCTTCGAGCCGGTCGACGCGGCGACCTATCGGGACATGCTGGTCGCCGCCGAGGCCGGCGAGGCCGTCGCGGTGCGGGAGGACATGCCTTGAGCGACCATCTCCTCGTCGGCGAAGGCGGCCTGTTCTCGACCATCCAGGACCTCGGCCGCTTCGGCTATCAGCGCTTCGGCATCTCCGCCTCCGGCGCCATGGACGCAGTGGCCCTGGCCGCTGTCAACGCGCTGGTCGGCAACCCCGCCGGCACGGCCGCCGTCGAGATGACCCTGACCGGCCTCGCATTCACGGTCGAGGCCGAACACTGTCGCATCGCCGTGGCCGGCGCGCCGATGCCGCTGTCGATCAACGGCGAGGCGGCCGCGGCCGGCCGCGCCCACGACCTCAGGCGCGGCGACCGGATCAAGCTCGGCGCGGCGCGCCAGGGCATGCGCGCCTATCTCGGCGTCGCCGGCGGCTTCGCCCTGGCGCCGGTGCTCGGCAGCTTCTCCACCCATACCCGCTCGGCCATCGGCGGTCTCGACGGCCGGGCTCTGCGGGCCGGCGACCGGCTGGGCCTCGAGGCCACGGCAGCCGAGGGGCCGCCGCTGCGGCTCGGCGAGCCCGGCCTGCCCGATCCGGCCGGGCCGATCCGGGTGCTGCTCGGCCCGCAGGACGACGCCTTCACCGAGGCAGGGATCGCCACCTTCCTGTCGGGCGCCTTCACCGTGTCGAGCAAGGCCGACCGCATGGGCCTGCAACTCGACGGACCGGCGGTCGAGCACAGGGACGGGTTCAACATCGTCTCCGACGGCATCATGAACGGCAGCATCCAGATCCCGGGCCACGGACGGCCGATCGTGCTGCTCGCCGACCGGCAGACCACCGGCGGCTACCCCAAGATCGCCACCGTGATCGAGCCGGACCTGTTCCGCCTCGCCCAGCGCCGGCCGGGCGACGCCGTGCACTTCCTGCGGGTATCCGCGGCGGAGGCCGAGGCCGCCGCAGCCCGCCACCACGAGGCGGTCGCGGCGATGCTCGCCGCCATCCGGCCCGCGCCCCAGGCCGGCGCCCCCCTGACGGCCGAGGATCTGCTCGGCCTCAACCTGATCAGCGGCGTCGTCTCCGGCGCCGATCCCGACGCGGAGGCGGCCTGATCGACGCCTGCCCCCCTCGCCTCCCCCGAGCAGCCTTGATTTTGCATTTTTCGGAGCAAGATCAATGCTGATCGGATTCTCAAGCGTCAGCAGGTTCGGGAGAACCTGCTCAGGAGACCGGACGCCATGACCACGATCGACCTCAACAGCGACCTCGGCGAAAGCCTCGGCGTCTATACCCTCGGCAATGACGAAGCGATGCTGGAGATCGTCACCTCGGCCAACATCGCCTGCGGCTTCCACGCCGGCGACCCCCTGGTGATGGCGCAGACGCTGGAGCGGGCGGCCCGCAACGGCGTCGCCGTCGGCGCGCATCCCAGCTTCCTGGATCTCTGGGGCTTCGGCCGCCGGCCGATCCTCGGCGAGCGGCCCGCCGACATCGAGAAGCACGTGATCTACCAGATCGGCGCCCTGCAGGCGCTGGCCCACGCCGCCGGCCAGAGGCTGCAGCACGTCAAGACCCATGGGTCGCTCGGCAACATGGCCGCCGAGGACGCCGACCTGGCGCTGGCCGTCGCCCGGGCGATCAAGGCGGTCGACCCCGACCTCATCTTCATCGTCATGCCGGGCCTGGAGACCGAGCGGGCCGGCGAGGTCCTGGGGTTGCGCATGGCCCGCGAGGTCTATGCCGACCGCGCCTATGCCGACAGCGGCAACCTGGTCTCCCGCAAGCTCCCGGGCGCCGTCATCCACGACGCCGACGCCGCGGCCGAGCGGGTGCTGCGGATGGTCGAGACCAGGGAGATCGTCACCGCCGGCGGCCGGCGCATGCCGGTGGCCATCGACACGATCTGCGTCCACGGCGATACGCCCGACGCGGTCGGGATGGCCCGGAGCATCCGCGGCCGGCTGGCCGCCGCGGGCATGACCATCGCCCCCTTCGGAGGCTGGGTCTGAGAGCCAGTCGGCCGCCCCGGCACGCAGCGGCCGTCGCCCCGACGCGGTCAGCCGGCCAGGGCAGGCACAGCGGCGCCCCTCGCCGGCTTCAGCGTGAGGGCCCAATGCCGCAGCCGCCCGAGCATCAGCCGCATCGCCTCCTCCGTCGCATCCGACGGAGCCAGGTGCCCCTCGTCATCGAGAGCGCGCCAGGGAAAGGCGATGCTGACGCAGTCTCGAATGGCGACGGCGTGAAGCTCGGCGAAGACCAGGCGCAGTTGCTCGACAGCGCGCAGGCCGCCGGAGATGCCGCCGTAGCACACGAAGCCGAGCGGCTTCTCCCGCCACTCGGCGCCGACCGAATCGACGACGAGCTTCAGAGCCGCCGGGTAGGCATGATTGTATTCCGGCGTCACGACGATGAAGCAGTCCGCGCGGCCGATGCGCTGGCGCAGCGCCTTCGCCTCCATGCCGTCGTCGTGGTGGAGGAGCGCCGGAAGATCGAGCCGCTGCGGATCGATCAGGTCGATCTCGAACTGCTCGTCCTCGGCCAGCCGCTGCCGGGTCCAGTCGCCGACCCGGTGGCAGAAGCGACCGCGCCGGCTGCTGCCATAGATCAGGCCGAGGCGCAGGCGATGGCTGCTCATGCTGCGCTCCTGACCTGCCGGAACAGCCCGGCACGTTCGGCGACCCATTGCTCGAAGCGCCGCGGCTGCCGCCCGATGATCCGCTGCAGATCGGTCGTGACCGCATAGGCGCTCGCCGGGGTGTCGGCGTGCCAGCCGACCAGGACGTCGATGAACGATTCGGGCATGTCGAGCGTGCGCCAGCGAGCCCGGGCCTGGCTCTCCGTCAGCTCCACCAGCGTCACCGGCTGGCGCAGGACGCGGGCGATCGCCGCGACCTTGTCCGCCGGCGTCAGCGCTTCCGGTCCGGTGAGCGTATAGGTCTTGCCGGTGTGGCCGGACTCGGTCAGCGCGGCGGCGATGGCGGCGCCGACGTCGTCCTCGTGGATCATGGCGCTGCGCACCGGCCCGAAGGCATGGACGAGGCCCTCGGCCTGGACCGAGGACGCCCATTTCAGGGCATTGGCCATGAACTCGACCGGGATGGAGAAGTCCGTCCAGGCGAGGCCGCTCTGCGCCAGCGCCGCCTCCAGGCGGCCGCGCGGCTCGCCGCGAAAGGATGTGACGCGCCGGACGCCCGCTGCCTTCGCCAGGTCGACGACCAGGCCGGGATGGCGCAGATGCGTGCCGGCGGCCGCGTCATGGTTGATCAGGTGCAGCGCCTCGACCCCCGCAAAGGCCGCGGCAAGGCTGCGGGCGTCATTGAAATCGCCATAGACGACCTCGACCCCGACAACGGAAGCCACCCTTTCGGGATGACGTGTCATCGCTCGCAGGCGAACGCCGCCATGGGCGAGCGCGCAGGACGGCACAGCCGACATTTCCCGTCGCCCCGGTCACAAGAATGGTCATGGGCCAAGCCCTCCCTCCAGATGAGACGGTGGTTTTCTAGAAGCTCAAGTGAACTTGAGATCAAGCGGAAAATGTGCTCCGCTGCGTCCATGGAACCGCAGCTCACCATCAACCAGGTCTCGCGCCGGTCCGGCGTCGCGGCCTCCGCCCTGCGCTATTACGAGGAGCGCTGCCTGATCCGCTCCGAGCGGGCCGGCTCCGGACACCGCCGCTTCCCGCGTTCGGTGCTGCGGCGCATCGCCTTCATCGTCTTCGCCCAGCGCCTGGGCATGTCGCTGGAAGAGATCGGCGGCGAACTCGCGCGCCTGCCGACCGACCACGTACCAAGCGGCGCGGACTGGTCTCAGCTTTCCCAGCGTTGGACGGCGCGCATCGACGAGCGCATCGCCGAGTTTACCCGGCTCAAGATCGGTCTCACTAACTGCATCGGCTGCGGCTGCCTGTCGCTGGAACGCTGCCGGATGATCAACCCGGACGACCGGGCCGGCCGCCAGGGCCCGGGGCCGCGCTACTGGGTGTCGTCGCGCACGACGTGAGCCGCAGGGGCTGCGTCACCGAGCGCCGGCGGATGCCGGGAGCATGACGTGCGGCCGGCGGTTCCCCTCAGGATTGGAACAGGCGGCTGTACTGGGTCTCGTGCCAGGCGCTGGCCATGGCCATGGCGGGCGCCACGTTGCCGATATCCTCGTCGCCGAGCGACCGGGCCAGGGCAGCGGCCCGCTCGATCGCCTCGACCGCGCCGATCAGGATGCGCTGGCCGGCGGTGTGGCCGAGCGGCACCAGGCGGATCGCCGCCGCCACCTGCCCCTCCACGAGGCTCCACATCAGCCCCTTCAACGCCGGCCGAGGCCCGACATGCCAGTGGCTGGCGGCCAGCGCAAAGGCAGCGGGGTAGGTCAGGCCGCGGCCCTCGTGGCGCCGGGCCGACGCGACATCGAGGTCGGCCAGCAGCCGCAGCAGCGCCTCGCCCATGCGCCGGTCCTCCCGCTGCATCTCGCAGCTTTCCCGCCCCGCCGCCAGCCAGGCGTCGGCCTGCAGGAAGCGGTCATGGTCGTCCGCCTCCAGGGCGAGGGCCATGCGCCAGAACAGCGCCCCGTCGAGCGGCGCGACGCTGGCCTCCAGCGTGCCGAGGATCCAGTCGCGCGCCGTCGCCTCGTCGCGGACCCAGCCGGCATGCGCAGCGCCTTCGAGGCCGCGCGAATAGGAGAAGGTTCCGACCGGCAGGCTCGGGCTGACCAGGCGCAGGAGGTGCAGCGGCAGGGCGTCGTCCTCGATCATGTCCTATCCCCCGAACGCCGTGGCGCCGAACCCGGTGCTCGCGAAATAGAGCGCCAGGAAATAGAACAGGACATGGAGCACATAGGTCTGGCCGTCGCCGGTGTAGAGGAGCCGCGCGGTCCCGGCCGCCCCGAGCGCGGCCTCCGACAGCCCCCGCCAGAAGATCGCGGCGAGCGGCGGCAGGCTGTGGCCGATGGCCGGACGCCAATGGGCGAAGAAGCGGTCGAGGCTGGCGGGGTCGCGCCGACCGTCGCGATAGGCGAGCCAGGCCACCGCGGACAGCGCCGCGGCCACCGCCACGGCAACGATCATGACCGGCGCCGGGTTCCAGGTGCCGTAGATGGTTTCGAGCGACATGCCCTCCCAGACCAGGGTCGCGGCAAATTGCGGATCGATCGCAGCCGAGACGGGATCCATCAGGAGCTTGGGATAGAGCGACAGCACGAGGATGCCGGCGATCAGGACGACCTGCGGCACCAGCAGCGCCGGCGGCGCCTCGGCGATCCCCTCCTGGCCGGGCTTCGCCTCGCCGAGGAACAGGCCGCTGACCAGGCGGATCATGTAGAGGAGGCCGAGGAAGGTGGCGACGAGGCCGGCGATGGCCAGCAGGTGCCAGCCCTTGTCGGTCATGGCGCTGAGCAGCAGCCATTTGCCGCCGAAGCCCATCAGCGGCGGCAGGCCGGACATGGAGACGACGGCGACGAAGACGGTGGCGAAAGTGACGGGCATGGCCCGGCGCAGCCCGCCCGTCTCGGAGAAGCGCCGCGTGCCCGTGCGCAGGATGATGCCGGCCAGAGCCAGGAACAGGATGCCCTTCACCATCATGTGGTTGGCGACGAGATAGAGCGCCGTGACCCAGCCGAGGTGGCTCATCAGCGCCGTGGCGGTGACGATGTAGCCGAGCTGGCTCATGCTGGAATAAGCGAGCAGGCGCTTGAAATCGTCCTCGGCCAGCGCCATCAGCGCGCCGGCGATGGTGGTGAGCATGCCGATCCAGGCCATGGCGTGGGCGAGCTCCAGGCCCGCTTCCGAACGGATCGAGACATAGGTGCCGATCAGCAGGCCGAACATCGCCACCTTGCTGACCACGCCCGAGAGCATGGCGGTGAAGTCGTCGTCGGCCTCGGCATAGGCCCCGGGCAGCCAGACATGCACGCCCACGGCGCCGGCCTTGATCAGGAAGCCGATGGCGAGCAGCGCGAAGGCGGTGGTCGCATCCGGGCCGCGGACCAGCAGCGCCATCAGGTCGGTGGTGCCGCTGACCGTGGCGACGCTGGCGAAACCGGCGAGCAGGAAGAAGGCCGAGAGCAGCGAGAACAGGAGGAAGGTCAGCACATGCGGCCCGCCGCCCCGGCCCTTGGCGATGAGGAAGCAGGAGGCCAGCGTGATGATCTCCCAGTTGAAGAAGAATTCCAGGCTGGTCGATGAGCGCAGCAGCGCCGGGATCGAGAGCAGCAGCACGGCGAGCAGGGGATAGTAGCCCGGGCGGCTGTCGCTGCGGTAAAGGCCGGCGGCGGCGATGACGAGGCTGCCGGAAAGCAGCAGCACGGCGAAGAGCCGGGCGATGCCGGTGGCGCCCGCCGCCAGCCAGCCGCCGACCAGCAGCACGACCGCGAGCGTCAGCACGGCCTTGGCGGGACCCGGCAACCGGTCGAGCCCGTAGAGGACGACGCCGACGCCGAGCGGCGCGAACAGCCAGGCCGAGCCCGCACCGGCGAGGTACGCCGCCGAGACACCCGCCATCACCAGCAGAGCGGCCGCGCCCAGCACCGGCACCAGCGCCGGCCAGGCCCAGGACGGTCCCGCCGCTTCGGACGACGGGCGCAGCGCCTTGACGAACCAGTGGAACATGTAGGCGGCTTCGAGCAGAGAGCCGGCCAGGATCACCCCGATCCAGGGCAGCTTGCCGGCGGCGGCCAGCCGCATCACCAGCTCCCATTTCGCCCAGAAGCCGGGGAACGGCGGCAAGCCGGCGATCGCCACCAGGAAGAGCCCGAACAGGCCGATCATCAGCGGCCGGCGCGCCAGGCTGGTCAGCCCGCCCTCGACGCTGGCGCAGCGCGCCACCCCGGCGAACCAGAACAGGCCGGCCTTGGCGAGGAGGTGATTGACGAAGAGCCCCCCGACCACCATCGGGATCGCGGCCTGTGCCCCGACCTGTTGCAGCAGCGCCAGGGCAAGGGTGAGCAACCCCATCTGGCCGATGGAGGAATAGCCGAGCAGCCGCTGCACCTTGTCCTGCCTCAGGCCAATCAGGTTGGAGGCGAGGAAGGTGACGCCACCGGAGATCGCGATGAGGCCGAGCTGACCCTCGAACAACGGCAGCAGCTTGAGCAGGGAGAAGAACACGCCGGCCGAAACGCCGACCGAGACCATGGCCGCGATGCCGCTCGGCGCGGTCTCGTAGACGTCGAGGCCCCAGCCGTTGGCCGGGAAGGGCTTGAGCTCGATGATCAGGCAGGCCAGAACGAGCAGCAGGGCGGTGATGCCGATCGGCCCTGTGATGGCGTCGCGCCCGGCGATCAGGGCATCGATGTTGAGGGTGCCGGTGACGTAGTAGACCAGCACCGTCCCGAGCAGGAAGAAGGTCGAGGCGACGACCGTGGCCATGATGTACTTGAACGCCGCCGAGAGCGCCGCCGGCGTGCGGTCGAGCCCGAGCAGCCCGTAGGTGGCGATCGAGACGATCTCCAGGAACACGAAAAGGTTGAACAGGTCGCGGGTCATCACCATGCCGTCGATGCCCATGACCAGGATGAGATAGAGCAGCAGGGCGGCATAGTTGCCGCGCAGGCGGTCCCACAGGTGGAACGCCCCGAGCAGCGCCACCAGATTGACGCTGAGGGTGAAGAACCCTTCCGCCAGGCCGAAGCGCAGATTGATCGAGACCGGCGGCTGCGCCCCGGCCGTCAGCACTTCGATGGTGTCGCCGCCCTGCAGCAGACCGAGGAAGCACAGGCCGCTGACGAGGGTGATGCCGCCCAGCGCGACGAAGAAGCCCGCGGTCAGCCAGGCCTTGCCGAGCCGGTACAGCAGCGGGATGACGAAGCCGCCGCCGAGGCCGAGAATGAAGATGTTCAGCGGGTGAAGGAGGCTCGCTACCATTTCGACTCCGTGAAGGCGTCGATGGAGAGCGTCTTCTTCGCCTCGTAAAGGCGGACGGCGAAGGCCAGCATCACCGCCGTGACGGACATGCCGATGACGATGGCCGTCACCACCAGGGCCGAGGGGATGGGATCGATGGCGCGCTGCACGGCCTCGGCCTTGCCGAGCGCCTTGTCGATGATCGGCGCGGTGCCGCCGGTGACATACCCGGTGGCGACCATGACGATGTGCAGGCCGGTGTCGAACAGCGCGAAGCCGATGATGATGCGCATGAGGTGGCGATGGGTCAGCATGCCCCACAGGCCGATCAGGGCGAGGCAGAAGCCCGTGATCAGCAGGATGGTGGACACAGGTAGGCCGGTGGACATGGCGCCTGCCCCCTTCAACTTCTGAACCGGTCGATGATGACGCTGAGCTCGGCGCCGACCTTGATGCCGAGCAGGGCCGAGATCACGGGCACGGCGCCGGCGCTGAAGAAGGCGCCGAACTCGCCGAGCGGCAGGAAGCGGCCGTCGAGAAAGCCGCCCGCCAGCACCAGGCCGAGAATGCCGATGCCGACATAGACCACGCCGGCAAAGGACTCGATCACGCTCAGCGCCGCGACGTTGAGGCTCGCCCCCGGCCGCGCCAGCAGCATCAGCATCGAGCCGGAGGCGACGATGGCGCCGCCCTGGAAGCCGCCGCCGGCGGAGAGATGGCCGTTCATGATGACATAGGCGCCGAAGGCGAAGATCAGCGGCAGCAGCACCGCCGAGCCGCTGACGACGATCTCGCTCGGCGGCCGCGGCTCGCCGGCCGCGCCGGGCGTGGCATCCGCGGCCGCCTCGTCCTGCTTGAGCAGCAGCCCGACGCTGGCCGCGACCATGAACAGCACGGCGACCTCGCCGAGCGTGTCGAAGCCGCGATAGGTGATGAGGATGCCGGTGACGATGTTCGGCACGCCGAGCTCGACCGGCCCGCGCGCGACGAAATACTCGGCGAGCGGCCGCAGCCCCTGCAACTCGCTGTAGCCGCCGATCAGGCGGGCGAAGACGACGGCGAACAGGCCGACGGCGAGCAGGACGAGCGCGCGCCGCATCATGACGGCCGTCCCGTTCCATCGCGCCCCTCGTCCTCGGCGAGCGCATCGACCATGGTCGATCCCGTCATCGGGGTGCGGATGCGATAGGCCGCGCGCGACAGGGCGTGGGAGGACACCGGATTGGTCATCAGCACGAAATAGACGACCAGGATCAGCTTGAAGGTCCAGCCCGGGTGGTAGAAGGCCAGCCCGATCAGCACCAGCATGTTGCCGAGGGTCGAGGCCTTGGTGCCGGCCTGGATGCGGGTATAGGCGTCGGGCATGCGCAGCAGGCCGAGGCCGGCCGAGAACAGGAACATCGCGCCCACCAGGATGAAGAGGCTGCCGACCAGCTCGATCATGCATCGCCTCCCTGGCTGCCGGTCTTGCGGATGGCATAGAGGAAGATGAAGGTGGCCAGGCCCGAGCCGATCGCCGCCTCCGCCATGGCGACGTCCGGCGCTGCCAGCAGCAGGAAGGAGACGGCGGCGAAAAGGCCGGCGAGGCTGGAGCTCACCATCGCGGCCATCAGGTTCTTCAGGCAGACCGCCAGCAGGCCGCTGACGATGATGCCGGCGCAGACCAGGAGGAGGAGCAGCTCGAGCACGTCCTAGAACCCCTTCTCGAGAAAGCGGGCGATGGCCAGCACGGCCAGGAAGCTGAGCAGGCCGTAGACCAGCGCCACGTCGATATAGGTGAACCGGCCGGACACATGGGCGTAGAGCGCGATCAACGAAATGGAGATGACCGTCAGCATGTCGACCGCGACGATCCGGTCGACGAGGGTCTTGCCGAGGATGAGCCGGATCACGCTGAACAGAATGGCGAGGAAGATCAGGACAGCGGCGATCTGAACGATGGTCTCAGCCAAAGACTTTCTCCAGGTGCCGTTCGAAGGGAGCGGCCAGCGCCGCCGTTACCTCCTCGACATCGGTGGTCCTGACGTCGAGCCAGTGGACGTAGAGCGTGTCGGCCTTGAGATCGATGACGAGCGAGCCGGGGGTGAGCGCTATCGAATTGGCCAGCGCCAGCCGGCCGATCGGCGAAGTCAGGCGCGTGCGGACCCGCACGATGCCCGGCCGGATGACGATGCGCGGCGCATAGACATAGGCCAGCATGGCGATGTTGGCCTTGACCAGCTCGACCACGAAGGTGCCGGTATAGGCGATGAAATGGTAGAGCCCGCGTGGCGTCCAGCGCACCCGCTGCCAGGCCACGCTGGTCGAGGCCAAGGCATGGGCGATCACCAGGGTGATGACCGCACCGGTGAGCGCGACCTCCGGGGCCAGCGAGGCGTTGGCGACCATCCACACCGTGAACAGCACCAGCCAGAGGGGGAACATGCCCTGCGGGATGAAGGATTTCCCCGACCTTCCGGTGCTCTGTGCCATGTCTTGAAGCTCCTCCGGCTGGCGTTGGAGAGGTGTCCGGTCGCGCATGCTCATCGGGTCACCCCGGGAGAGGCGAAGGCCCGGCCTTGATCCGACCATGGGCGGCGGAGACCTCGGGCGGTCGCCGGGGCCGGGCACGGGGAAGCGCCGATCCGCGACGATCTCCTGGCGGACCGCGGGGCTGCCCGGAGGCGCATCACAGCTTCTCCTGCGGGTGGTCTTCCCGCCGCATCTGAATGCCAATGATCACCGGCGCCAGGACGGAGGCGACGATGCCGGCGGCGAAGCCGTTGTTGTAGAGGTTGAGGCCGCCATGCAGCACGCCGACGGTCTGCGCCGCGGAGACGTGGACGAAGCCGGCGACGATGCCCCAGTGCCAGCCGAAACGCCCGGCGATCGGCGCCAGCGTCGTGCCGAACAGGGCCGCCAGCACGATCGACGGGTCGGCCGCGCCGAAAGGCTTGGCCAGCGTGCCCAGGAACACGCCGGCCATGACCGGGACGATGTTGCGCGGATGCTTGCCGTAGGCGGCAAAGCCGACGATGGTGAAGAGCGCGCCGATCACCGGGCCGTTGAGATCGCCGCCGATGACCAGGACATAGGCCAGGGCGATCAGGCCGCTCGCCCCCATGTTCGCCAGCGTCGCGCCGGCGCCGGCCAGGGCGATGAAGTCGCTGGGCGATTGCCCGCTGGCACCGAGGATGCGTTTCATCCTCTCCAGCGCCCCGCGGTCGAGGGCGATGCCGCCGGCGATCAGCGCCAGGAACAGGACGGCGAGGAAGCCGCCGAGCAGCAGGTTGTTGCCGGTCGACCAGATGAACACGGGATCGGGGACGAAACCGTAGGACTTGTAGACCGCCGCCACCAGCGTGCCGACGATACCGGCGGTGAAGCCCATATTGTAGAGGCTGTAGCCCATATGGGCCTTGAACAGCTGGGCCGCCGCCGCCGGCAGGGCGAAGCCCATCAGCAGCCCGGTGGCGACGCCGAGCGGCAGGCTGACGCCGAAGGACAAGGCCGAGCTGAACAGGATCTCGGAAAACACCGGCGCGAGGGCGCAGCCGAAGAAGGCGGTGTTGATGTGGTTGGCGAACGGCTCCTGCTTGTAGAGAGAATAGAGATAGACGCCCGCCACGATCGGCCAGACGTTGAGGAGGTTCTTGCCGAACAGCGCAAAGCCGAGCACGAGCATCAGGCAGGCCACGGCTGCGCCGCCGATCTTCACCGCGGAGAGCCGGTAGATCGCCGCCGCGGCCAGTGTCAGCAACCCGGCATTGGCGAAGGCGGCGCCGATGCCGCCGACGCCGATATAGTCGGTGATCAGGGTGTCGCGGGCGAGCCAGATCTTCGGCAGGCCCTCGAGGACGGCGCCGGGACCGGAGACGACCAGGCCGAACAGGACGAAGGCGCCGGCGAGCGCAGCCACGACGGCCAGCAGGCCGTCGTCCGAAAGCGCCGGGAGCGCCTCCTTCGTTGCCGATCCGGTCACCATGTCCATGGCCGCTCCCGTCGAGGCGACGCCGTGCGTCTCGCGATCAGGCCGCCATCATGCCCCGACAGCCGGGTGGAATGGAACCCGTGGCCGGCCGATCGATGGGAGGCCGCGCGGCGCGATCCGCACGAGCTGGTCCGAGGCCATGCCGGTGCGAAATCGCCGTGCATCAGGAACGGCCTGCCTGCGCGTCGCCCGGACTCCCGGCGCCTTTCTCGCCTCCGAAGAGGTCGACCACCCATCGGCTCGACGGGTGCTGCTCGCAGAAGCTGAGGACGGCGATGGTGATCGGCACGCCGATGAAGGCCCCGAAGATCCCCCACAGGAAGGCCCAGAAGAACACCGAGAACAGCACGATGAAGGGCGAGATCGACAGGACGCTGCCGGAAATGCGCGGCTCGATGTAGCTGCCCACCACGAACTGCACGAGGTTGAGACAGACCAGGATCACCAGGGCCGCCTGCCAGGTGTCGAACTGCGCCAGGGCGAACAGGGTCGGAAAGGTCGTCGCGACCAGGGGCCCGAGGAAGGGGATGTAGTTGAGCGCGAAGGCGATGACGCCCCATTCCGGGGCCAGCGGCAGTCCGGCAACGGCCGCGACCACCCCGACCAGGGCACCGGTGAGGATGCTCATCTGCGTGCGCACCACCATGTAGCGCCGCAGCTTGGCCGCAGTGGAGGCCCCGCCGCGCATGAGCACGTCGGCAGCCGTCCGGTTGCGCAGGGCCTGGGCCTTGCGGGCAAGGGTGTCGACCTCGAGCAGGCCGAGCAGAACGTAGACGGCCACCACGAGCCAGAAGCTCAGCATGGTGTTGAGCCGTCCCGAAAGCCCCTGGACGACGCGCAGCATCCAACCGACGTTGAAATGCTCGGTCCACAGCCCGGCCACGGCGACGCCATGCCCGTCGAGCCAGACGACGAGTTGCTCGTAGAGCGCCTGGAAGCGGGCGGCATCGGCGATCAGGGCGCGCAGGACACGGCCGAACCCCCAGGTGACGAGATAGCCGAACGCCCCGAACACGGTCAGCGTCACGATCATGCTCAGCAGCAGCGCCAGGAGCTTGGGCATCATCGCTTGCAGCCGCATCTGCAGCGGCCAGACCAGCATGATGATAAGCACGGCAAAGGCGACCGGCGCGAAGATCGAGGCCGAGACATGCAGCGCCCCGAGGACCACGACCAGGGCGATCAGCCCTTCGGCTGCCCCGATCCCGCGCCGCTGCCTGTCGTCCGGTGTCGCGTCCATGGTGTCCGAGCTCCCCTGCCCTAGCGCCTGCGCTCAGAACGACCCGACCAGCGATCCCAGCACGATCACCGCCACCAGCGCCACGAGCGCGCCGACGATGCCGACCATGACGATGTCGCGATAGCCTTCCCGGTGAGTCACCCCGCAGACGGCGAGGAGAGTGACGACCGCGCCGTTGTGCGGCAAGCTGTCCAGTGTCCCGGAGGCCATGACCGCGACGCGGTGCAGCAGCGCCGGGTCCATGCCGATCGCCTGGGCCCGCTCCAGATAGGTCGAGCCCAGGGCGTCGAGCGCGATGGTCAGGCCGCCCGAGGCCGAGCCGGTGAGGGCGGCCAGGATGTTCGTCGCGGCCGCGAGCGAGACCAGCGGTCCGCCGCCGATCCCCAGCACCCAGTCGCGCACCACGGAGAAGGCCGGCATCTCCGCCACCACGGCCCCGAAGCCGACCAGGCTGGCGACGCTGACCGCCGGCAGGACCGAGGCGTTCGCGCCGGCGTCGATCGTCGCCCGGATGCCCGGCAGCCGCCGGCCGCTGACCAGCAGCACGACCACGATCGCACTCGCCAGCGCCGTGACCACCGCCCAGACGCCGCCGACGGCGGCGAGCGAGGTGCCGCCGAAGCGCGGTTCGGCGAGATAGCTCAGATCGAGCCGCGGCAGAATGGCCAGGGACATCGCCATGTTCACGGCGATGACCACCACCAGCGGCAAGGCGGCGAGGAGGAGGCTCGGGCTGGTCTTGCTGACCGCGCTCCGCGCCATCTCGGCCGGGTCGAACTCATGGGCGGTGGCGGCCCTCTCGCGCAGGCCCTCGCGGCCGGCGATCGCGGCCGGCTCCGGAGCCGCTTCGGAACCGAAGGCTTCCCCGAGCCGGCGCGCCGCCGCCTGCGCCCGGTTCAGCCAAGCCATGCCGAAGGCAAGCATGATCGCCGAGGCGATGATGCCGAGGCCGGGAGCGGCGAACGGCGTCGTCCCGAAGAACGGCATGGGAATGGCGTTCTGGATCGAGGGCGTTCCCGGGAAGGCCGACATGGTGAAGGTCGAGGTGCCGAGGGCGATCGCCGCCGGCATCAGCCGGCGCGGCACATTCGCCGCCCGGAACACCTGCTGGGCCATGGGCGCCAGCACGAAGAAGGCGACGAACAGGCTGACGCCGCCGAAGGTGACGATCGCGCCGGCCAGGACCACCGCCAGCAGGGCGCGCTCCTGACCGAGCCGGCGGATCATCGCATCGGCGATCACCGTGACCGAGCCGCTGTCCTCCATCAGCTTGCCGAACAGGGCGCCGAGCAGGAAGAGCGGGAAGAACTGCGCCAGGAAATGGGCAGCGCTGGTCATGAAGGTCTGGGTCCAGTGCGCCAGCAGCGGCTCGCCGGAGAACAGCGCGGCGATCAGCGCCGCCAGCGGCGCGAGCACCAGGACGCTCCAGCCCCGGAAGGCCAGGCCGACCAGCAGCGCCAGACCGGCGAGGATGCCGAGGAGCCCCATGGCTCAGCACTCCGTCAGGAGTATGTCGAGGTCGGCGGTCGAACGCTCGCCGAGGTCCTGGGCATGCGCGTCGAGGAACCGGGACGCCGCCGCCCGCCCTTCGTCGCGCAGCATGGCGAGGAATTCCCATTCGGCGTTCAGCTTGGACGAATGGTCGAGGTCCGTCATCATCTCGGTCATGATCCGATGCGTGCGCATATTGGCCCAGCGCGCGCCTTCCGCCGTGTTGGGCGTCGCCATCTCCCGCATCAGCGCGATCATGCGCAATTCCTTCATCAGGGCGGCGTTGAAGGAGATCTCGTTGATCCGATTGAGGATCTCGGAGGCGCTGCGCGGCGTTTGCGGCCGCTCGCGGGGATTGATCTGCACCAGGATGGAGTCCTGCGCCTCGCTCTCGCGCACCAGCGGCGTGATCGTCGGATTGCCGGCAAAGCCACCATCCCAATAGGGATCGCCGTCGATCTCGACAGCCTGGAACATGGTCGGCAGGCAGGCCGAGGCGAGCAGCACGTCGACCGTGATGTCACCGTTGCGGAAGATGCGCCCCCGCCCGGTCCGGACATTCGTCGCGGTGACGAAGAGCTTGATCGGCGCGTGCGCCAGGCGTTCGAAGTCGACGGTCTCGGCCAGGATGTCCTTGAGGGGATTGTATCCCAGCGGGTTGAGGTCGTAGGGCGAGAACAGTCGCGCCATCAGGTCGAGCGCGACGAAGGCGGGCGAGGTGCTGAGCGACCAGTTGCCCATGACCCGATCGAGCGGGGTGCGCTGCAGGGGACTCGCCGCCCCCGCCTTGGCGACGCGCCGCCAGAACTCATCCAGCGCGGCGCGGGCCCCCTCGGGACCGCCGGTCGTCCAGCCATGGGTGAGCACGGCGGCGTTCATCGCCCCGGCCGAGGTGCCGGACACGGCCTCGACATGCAGCCACCGCTCCTCGAGCAGCCGGTCGAGCACGCCCCAGGTGAAGGCGCCATGCGCGCCGCCGCCCTGCAGCGCCAGATCGATCGGCAGGGGATCGGCCGTTCTCCCGTGCTGCTTCGACACCATGGCCCTTTCCCCACTCGCCCGCAACGCCGACCCGACGCGGCCGCCCCAGTCCCGCGACGGGAGCCCGGACGCTGCCGCGCGCCGGCACGATAGGCCCGCCGCGGGTGCCGCGGGAATTGGCGCTCTGTCCCGATCCCATGCATGTCGTCCCTATTTTGCACCGCAACATGCCGCCGGACAGCGGCGGCTCGCGCCGGCTGGGCGGACGTGCCTGCATCCGGCTAAATCGTCAGCGTGCCGGTCACGAGCGCCGAGATGCCGATCAGCGCCGCCACCATGACGAGGCAGAACAGGGCCAGCTCGGCCGGACGGAACCTCCGCTCATGCTCCGGCTTCGCCGACAGGACGTAGAGGAGCGAGCCGGCCGCCAGGATGATGGCGACGAAGAGCAGGTATCTGGCCCCCCCGGCCAGGATCATGGCGGCGGCATAAACCATGGCGAGGCCGGCGCAGCCGAGGTCGAAGATGCGCTGGCGCGGCGCGCCGCCATAGGTCTCGCCGGTGCAGGCGAGGCGCACGCCATAGGCCGCCACGAGGAAGTAGGGCACGAGCGTCATGGCGCTCGTCATCTTCAGGGCCAGGTTGAAGGCGTAGTCGGCGAAATAGGTCACGAGCAGGAACAGTTGGATGACGCCGTTGCTGAGCCAGAGCGCCGCGACCGGAACGCCCTTGTCGCTCACGCGGGCCAGGGGGGCCGGCATCGCGTCGTTGCGGGCCGCCGCGTAGACGACCTCGGCGGCGAGCAGGGACCATGACAGGTAGTTGCCGAGCACCGAGACGATCAGGCTGATGCCGATGAAGGCCGCACCCGTACGGCCGACGACATGTTCCATGATCCCCGCCGTCGACGGGTTGCGCAGCCTCGCCAGTTCCGCCTGCGGCAGCACGCCGAAGGACAGCATCGTCACCAGGACCAGGAGGATGAAGACGACGATGAGCCCGAGGACCGTCGCGGCGCCGACATCCCGGCGGTTCTTCGCCAGCCGCGAATAGACGCTCGCCCCCTCGATGCCGACGAAGGCGAACACCGCGACCAGCATGACGCCGCGCGCCTGCCCGAAGATGTCGGCCGCCGTCGGCGCGTCGCCGCCGCGGAGATTGGCGGCGAAGACCGCGGGATCGAAGGCGTAGGCGGCCACCGCGATGAAGATGAGAAGCGGCACGAGCTTGGCCGCGGTGACGATCGAGTTCAGCGCCGCCGCTTCCTTGACGCCGCGCAGGATCAGCACGTGCGTGCCCCACAGGATGACGGAAGCGCCGACCAGGGCCGGGATCGTCGTGCCGTCGCCGAAGATCGGGAAGAACGCGCCGAGCGTCGCCTTGATCAGGACGAGGCAGGCGACGTCGGCCAGGCAGCAGCCGATCCAATAGCCCAGCGCCGCGTTGAAGCCGACATAGCGGCCGAATCCTGCCTTCGCATAGGCGAAGATGCCGGTGTCGAGTTCCGGCTTGCGCAGCGTCAGGGACTGGAAGACGAAAGCGAGCGCCAGCGTGCCGAGGCCGGCGGCGAGCCAGGCGATGCCGGCGCCGAGGGCGCCGCTGGACCGGGCGAAGGCGGCGGGCAGCGTGAAGATGCCGGAGCCCACCATCGAGCCGACGACAAGGGCGACCAGCGCCCAGAACGACAGTTTTTGTTCCGTGGCGTGGGCCATCCGGGCAACTCGCCGAGCAAAGCAGCCTCGCTCCGACGGACGAGCCGGCGGTGAGCCCCCTGCGATCGATGCAGGGTAGGCATCCCGGGTGCACGCGGGAATTGGTCCGATGTCCCAATCCGATGCCTCCCGTCCCGATCTGCAGGCCGCCGCCCGGCGTCAGCCGACCCGGCCGAGCCTGCAGCCGCCGTCGCATTCCGCCGTTCGCCAGGTGAGGCCGGTGGTGCGGACATAGGACGCGAGGGCGAAGAGGATCAGGCCGACGCTCGCCACGGCGGCCATCAGCAGATAGGTTCCCTCGCCCATCGGTCCGTAGAACCGACCCGAAAGCGCCATCAGCAGCGCCATGACGCCCGCCCAGAGCGCGGCGAGCCAGCCCTGCGCCCGCGCCTGCAGATGCGCCGGCGCGAGGCGGGAGATCGCGGCCATGCTGGCCAGGTGGGTCGCGCCGAAACTGACGGCGTGGAGCATCTGCAAGAGGACGAGGACCGCGAGGGAGGGGTCGAGAGCCATCGTGCCCCAGCGCAGCACAGCCCCGGCCGCACCGAGCAGGAGGACGACCGGCGGGCCGCCCACCGCCCAGAAGATCCGCGCTCCGACGGCGAAGAACAGGACTTCCGCCGTCACCGCGACCGACCAGAGCACGCCGATCTCGGTGCCCGAATGGCCCTCCTGCGCCCAGTGAATGCTGCTGAAGCCGTAATAGAGGGCATGGCTGGCTTGGATGAGCGCCGCGCCGACGATGATCAGCGCCAGGCGCCAGAGATGTCCGGACGGCGATGGAAGCTTCGCCGCGCGCACGGCGCCGGCCGGCTCGGACCGGGCGACGGAAACGGCCGTCACCGCCAGCACCGCGGCGGCGCCGGCGAGGAGCCAGATAATGAAGGAGGGGCGGAACCAGTCGAGCATCCGGCCGGCGCCGATGCTGGCGACGATGAAGCCGAGCGAGCCCCACAGGCGGATCTGGCCGTAGACCTGCTCGCGCCGCGCCGGAACGACCTGCAGGCGCAGCTTGGCCCAGGCATAGGTGTCCGTCAGGGCGATCAGCGGCCCCTGCGCCAGCCCGAGCAGGAAGACGATGACCAGGATGGTGACGTAGCGGTGCGACAGCGCCAGCGACACCGTGCCGATCAGGACGCCGACGGCGCTGACGGCCAGCGTCCGCGCCACCGCGCCGCGGCGGTCGGCGAAGTCCGTCACGATCGGGTTGGCCAGCAGGCGGCCCAGCAGCGGCGCGGCAAGCACGGTTGCGATCTGCGCCGCGTCCAGGCCGCTCGACTGCAGCCAGATCGGCAGGAACGGCAAGGTGACACCGAGATCGAAGAACAGCGCCGTGTAGAGCAGCGACAGCCGCAAGGCCGGAAGGTCCAGGTCACTCATCCAGGCATGCGTCCTTCCATTCGGCGCCCGGTGCCCCGTCCGGGAAAGCGAGGCCGGTCCCCGGCCTCTCCGCCGCGGGTCCCGGCACGTCCGTCGTGACCGCCCGCGTTGCGAGTCGGCCATTCTGACGCTAACACCCGTACGACGCTGGTTCAATTTCAGAGCTCCGCCGCCAAGTCCAGAGCCAGAGGTCGCAGCAATGAAGGTTTGTCGGCGAATGATCGAGTCGCGCACGAGATCGCCCCTCAGCCGTCTGCAGGCATCCGGTTTCTCGCAACCGGTCCGGCGCCCCGACGCCTCGATCGCGGCGAGCCCGTCCCGGGGCGCCTTGCGGCCGCGCCTGCCCGGCGCGCGAGGTCCGTCCAGGCGCGGCGGGGGCTTCGGCCTGCTGCTCCTCGCCCTGCTGGCCTCGGGCTGCAGCAGCCATCCGGAGGGCGTGCTGCGCCCCGTCGCCACCGGCCCGACCGGCGGCGCCCGGGTCGACATGCTGGTGGCGACCACGCGCGCGCCGAGCGGCGATCCCGGCACCATGTTCACCGGCGAACGCGGGGACGGCATGTCGCTGGCCAAGATCGTCATGTCGCTGCCGCCCGGCCGCGAGGTCGGCACGATCCAGTGGCCGCGCCGCGTGCCGGGCGATCCCCAGCGCGACTTCGTCACCGAATCCGTCACGCCCCTGCAGAAGACCGACGTGCCGCGCTGGTTCGCCCAGGCCGGCGCCAGGCAGCATCGCGTCTTTGTCTTCATCCACGGCTTCAACACGCGCTTCGACGCCGCCGTCTTCCGCTTTGCCCAGATCGCGCACGACACGGATGCGGGGGCGGCTCCGGTGCTGTTCACCTGGCCGTCGCGCGGACGCATCCTCGACTACAACTACGACCGGGAAAGCGCGAACTTCTCGCGCACCGACCTCGCCAACCTGCTGCGCACCGCCGTGGCCAGCCCGCAGGTCAGCGAGGTCACCGTGCTCGCCCATTCCATGGGCGCCTGGGTCGCGGTCGAGGCCCTGCGGCAGATGGCCCTGTCGGACGGGCGCATCTCGCCGAAGATCAACAATGTCGTGCTCGCCTCGCCCGATCTCGACGTCGACGTCTTCCTGCGGCAGATGCAGGACATCGGCACGAAGCGGCCACGCTTCACGGTCTTCACCTCCAACGGCGACCGGGCTCTCGGCGTCTCCAGCCTGATCTCCGGCCGCATGACGCGGCTGGGCGGCATCGATGTGACCGGCGAGGACTACCGCCGGAAGTTCGCCGGCATTCCCGATCTCGTCTTCATCGACATGAGCCAGCTGCGCAGCGGCGACGCCTTCAACCACAATGCCTTCGCCACCAGCCCCAAGGCCGTGCGCCTGATCGGCGACCGCCTGATCACCGGGCAGCCCATCACCGATTCGGACGCCGTGGCGCCGGTCGATGCGGCGCAGACCCTCGGCAGCGCCGCCGGCACGCTGGTCGCCGCGCCGTTCCTGATCTTCAACCGTGTGCAGAACCCGTAGCCGCGATCGAGTTGCGGCAGCCCCCCCTTGCAGAGCTGCCCATGCAAGCCCGGTCACGGATGTCGCAGGATGCATCGTCGGAGCCGGGCTCGATCGCGAACGCCCCCGAACCAAGCCGCGATGACCACCGGCATCGGAATGACGCCGACCTTCGGCACCGTCCCGGTAGATCGGGCAGCCCGGCTGCCATGACCTGCTCGACCGGCCGCGAACCAATCGGAAGCGGACGAAGGCGGGCGCTGCTCGGTTCGAGGGCATGGTGGTGGCTGAAGCCGAGGCCGCTCAGTCCTTTTCCGTCCTGCTTTTCATCAGGAAGAATGAAAGCGCTGCGATGACCAGGGCCAGAGCCCCTCTCCCCGAAACCGGCGAATTGAGGTTGCCGTCCCGAGAGACGGCTTCCCGCAGAAAGAGAACGGCGAGAACGGCGATTACGACACTGATCAAATTTCCCTTCAGATCTTCGAGATTTTTGATCTCCAACCACTTCGGCAAAGGAATCGTTTCGTCAACGAAGAGCGCATACAGGTCAATTCTGACAATATATACAGCAATGGCGATCAAGAATGCATCAACAGCTTCCACCGATCCCACAGCGAAAACCTTGACGTCTTTTGAAGAAAATTCACCTCGCCCGATCGTGGCGATGACGGACGCCATGAGAACAATCATTTCATACAGCAGGAGCACCAATGATCCCCAAAATGCGCCGATCACCGGAATAAGCATGATGTAGCGGCTGCACGATAAAATACGTTTCAGCAGAGGAATTTTCCCTGCAGAATCGGAATTGAAACATTCAAATTTCTGCGGAACTCCCACCTGCGCATTCGGTTTGCAAGTCAATGACGCTGGGTCGCCGAACGGATTGGTTTCCAAATCCGGCCCAGGCGGTGGGTCACCAGACTTTTCCTCGTCCGGGCAACCAGAATCCGCGGTCGATCAAGGATTGCGGGACAGAATCCAGCCCGTGGCAACCTGCCCATGCGCCGCTGTCGCCATCGTCCTCCCTCAAGGCCCCGATCGGAATCCCCGCAATACTGAACTTGGAACGGATCGACAATTATTGGGACATTTCGTCGTTTCCGGGAGATCTCGTTGATCCGCAATTTCGATCATCTCGAATCCATGCTGTTTCGAGGCGCTGGTGGAGAAGTGCGTCGCGCGGGTGATGAAGCTCGATCCCTGGGAGGCTTCGCTGCGGGTGCGCTCCGACGCACAGGGCCCGCTCAAGTATCCCAACCATGCAGCGCTGCTCCTTCCCGGACTTCGGGCATCTTGCCGGAATATGCATCCGGACGAACAGCCGCAGCCGGGGATGCTTCCGGAAGCGCCGACATCGTCTTGCGGACGCGGCGATCCGCTTCCAACCTCGTTGAAGACGTCCGGCAGGTCACGCGCAACGGCGGGTTGCCGGTTTGCGTCCTGCCTCCCGCCACGCCCTGGGCAAGCTCACAGGTCAGCCATGGCCGTCATGATCCTCGGCCTGCGAGATTGATCCCAGAGGATACCGGCCACGGCAGGTCTGCATGCTGTTCAATTTGTCTCAAAACAGAGCAATTCGTCCCAAATCATTTGCCGTTATCTTCGATGGGATCAAATATAACTGATGTCCGTCGATCAATTTTCGAACATCCATCCCAGGAACCTCTGTTCATTGCATATTTTCTTTGCCAGAAAGGAGCCGATGGGGTTTCCAGGATGAGCCCGGCGGTTCCCTTTGGGGGGATGCATAGGAGGCGAAGTGGCCAGAGCGATGACGAGCGGAAAAGGAAGGGGGTGGCCACGGCTTGCCATGGTGGCCGTGCTCGGTTGGACGACCGTCCATCCCGTGTTTGCACAGACGGCACAGTCGCCCGACCCGGGCAAGCAGACGCCGGTTGCGACGGCGGCAGATCCGGCCGCGATCTATTCGCTTACCGATCTTGAATACCTGCTGGGCCCCATTGCCCTCTTCCCCGACACTCTCGTGGCCTTGATCCTGCCGGCAAGCACGTTTCCCGAGCAGATCGATGAGGCGGACCGGTGGATCGCCGCCAATCCGGATGCGGTCAAACGAGGCGACTTCAGCGAGGTCGACGCGAAGGACTGGGACTCGTCGGTCCAAGCACTGGTGCGCTTTCCCGACGTGATCGACATGCTCGCCGGCCATTTCGACTGGACAGAGTCGCTCGGAACTGCGTTCGCCTTCCAGCCCAAGGATGTAGCGATCGCAATCCAGATGCTCCGCGCCCAGGCAGAGACGCACGGCAACCTCAAGTCCACGCCACAGCAGACCGTGACTGCGCGGGACGAGGCCGGATCGCGCGTGATCTACATCGCGCCAGCCAATCCCGAGCGCATCTACGTCCCGACATATGACTCTTCGCGTGTCTTCAATACGACGAGTACGGCGGCAGCCGGGGCTCTGCTGTTCACCAGTGCCGTGGTCCTCGGCTCGAGCTGGAACAACCGGTGGGGCTGGAACGACCGGCGATGGAACCAGGTGTGGGTCAACAACAATGTCTGGCACGCCCCGCCACCCAACTGGCGTCCGAACCCCGGTCGTCCCGGTCGCCCCCCGGAGGCGTGGCGGCCTGACCGTCCCGGCATGCGGCCCGACCGTCCCGGCGGTGCACGCCCCGATCGTCCCGGCGGCGCACGTCCCGATCGTCCCGGCGGCGTGCGACCCGATCGTCCCGGCGGCGCGCGGCCCGATCGTCCCGGCGGCGCGCGGCCCGACCGTCCCGGCGGCGCACGGCCCGACCGTCCTAGTGGCGCACGGCCCGACCGTCCCGGCGGCGCACGCCCCGACCGTCCCGGCGGCGCACGCCCCGATCGTCCCGGCGGCGCACGCCCCGATCGTCCTGGTGGCGCGCGCCCCGATCGTCCTGGTGGCGCGCGCCCCGATCGTCCCGGTGGCGCACGGCCCGATCGTCCCGGTGGCGCACGGCCCGACCGTCCCGCTGCCAACCGTCCCGCCGCCCGGCCAAACCAACCATCGGCGAGGCCAGGGCAGCAGGCCAGGCCTCAGCAACAGCGCCCCCGGCAACAGCAGGCCAGACCGCAGCAGCAGCGCCCCCGGCAGCAGCAGGCCAGGCCGCAGCAGCAACGAACCCGGCAACAGCAGGCAAGGCCGCAGCAGCAACGAAACCGGCAGCAGCAGGCAAGGCCGCAGCAGCAACGAAACCGGCAGCAGCAGGCAAGGCCGCAGCAGCAACGAAACCGGCAGCAGCAGGCAAGGCCGCAGCAGCATCGGGCAAGGCCGCAGCAGAGGGGGCATTCGCAGCGTCGTCCCTTGCCTCGGCAGAGCATGACGACCCCCGATGTCCTGGGCCCTGTCGATGCGTGACGCTCAGCCTCCACGGCCCGGGATTGGCGGTGGAGGCTTCCGCCTCGACGCATGACGTCGAGTGAAGCCTCCAGATGGCGTTCGGTCATGTCGGGGGCTCGCACCGAAGGATCGGGGCTCGCCTCCCTCGCGGGCAGGCCCCTTTCCGCCGAAACGCTCGCTCCCGCGCAGGGCCGGCTCATTCGACCTCGAACATCGTTCGGCTATGGGACGCGCGGGCCTCTGCGGACATGACCCGGCGGAGTGCGTGCCTTCCGGGGCTGTCTGGTCACAATCGTGCCTCTTATCACGCGCCTCGCTCAGGCCCCCACCCGGTGGATGGCAGCATTCGGCGAGATCGACGACGCATGCCGGCCCAGGCCAGGGCGCCCAAATTGGGACAATATGCACAATGACTGGGACGCGGGGGACATGCGGATCTGGAATGTCGTGGTAGAGAACAATAGTGTGGATATTTGCGTCGGGTGGAGATGATATGATCAAGAAAATCGCAGCTGTTACACTGTTTGCCCTCGCGGTGGCGGGCTGCAACACGGACTCGCAGTCACAACGCACGCTCGGCGGCGCCGCTCTCGGCGCGGGTGGCGGCGCTCTGATCGGGGCTGCGGCCGGCGGAGGACGCGGGGCGGCGATCGGCGCGCTTGCGGGCGGTGCGGCTGGAGCGCTCATCGGTCGCGCCACGACCCCGAACAACTGCATTTTCGAGGATCGCTACGGCCGTCGCTTCACCGGTCCCTGTCCTTGAAAGTTGACACGGAAATCAAGATTTCCGGACATGCCCCCTGGGATCAGCGCCGCGAGGCCGCTGATCCCCTTGCGTGTGCCGAGTGCTCTCGCGCGCCAGGCAGATCCCGACGTTCGGTCCCGGCCCGATCACGCTTTTTCCCACGTCCGGATCAGCGAACGCGGAACCGCCTGATCCGGTCCGGCCGCGGATCTTCAAGATCCAGCCGTGCCATACCTTTCGGCTTCTTCCTCGCGGCATCATCCGCAAGCCGGGCTCGGCCCGGGTTCCTCCGCCCATCGACGACGGCAATGGGCTGCAGGACACGGGGCCGCCACAGTCCCTGATTTCGCCCAAGGCCAGGAACTCAGGAGGAGTATCCTCCGGTGATCCGGGCTCTCCCTTCTCGGCTGGCAAGCCGCGACAGTCCGCGACGCCCCTCAGAAACGCCTCGCCAGCGGCTGCGCCGGCGCAACCGCTGGCGATCCTCATCCTGCTTTTCGCGCCGCACCTGTCCGCCTCGGCCCATTCGCAGCGCCCCCCTTCCGGGACTCTTCAGGCGTGCAGGCGTCTCAGCAGGGCGTGCAGGCTCAGTGCACCTGCCCGGTTTTGCGGCTCGTCACGGCCGCTGCGATAGCCGCGCTCGGCCCAGCCCATCTTGCGGGCCGCCCCGGGCGACAAGCCGAACTCGCTCTTGAACGCCCGGCTGAACGTCGAGGCGTCCGCGAACCCCCATAGTTCGGCTATCCGCGCGACGGAACGCACGTTGCCGGCGTCGAGGAGGGCGTCGCGAGCCCGCAACAGCCGCTGGCGCCGGATATGCGCCGACACGCCGCCGAACGGCTCGAAGGTCCGATAAAGGCGCGACCGCGAGACGAACAGGTCCCGGCACAGGGATTCGGGAGAAAGATCGGGCTCCGCGATTCTGCGTTCGATTAGCCGCCTCGCCCGATTGAGCAGTCTCAGGTCGATGGGGTCGCGTGCGCCCGAGGGCGGGATCTCGGAAGGAGCGGCGCATGCGGCGATGAGGCCGCGGGTCGCCTCCAGAACGCCCGGCAGCTCGGAGGGGCGCAATCGCGGAAGGCGGCGGCAGAGCACGGTCAGGAAATCCGCCAGCAGCAGGCTCGCGCCGTCGTCGAGCCGGCGGTCCAGCACCGCATCGATATTGACGGCGACGAGATCGCGCGGAATGAAGAGCAGGAGCATGCCCTGCGCCTCGAGCTCGGACTGGAAGGGCCTTGCCAGGCAGTGAAAGCTCAGTGCCGTCGCCCGGCCCTGGAAGACCTCCGAAGCTGCCCCGTCGAACGGCAGAAGCACATAGCAGTGATCGAACTCCACGCGCCGCGCATGACGCCAGCCGAAGGCATAGCCCGGCCCCGGCAACTGCGCGCACACCAGAGCCATCTTGTCGAGATTCCAGGTTTTCTGATGGACCGGAAAGGTCTTGTCCTTGCTTCTGGCGGGGAAGATCTCGATCACCCCTCGATAGGCCGCCTTGAATTCGTTGAACTGAGCCGGGCCGGGAAGGCCATGGGTCGTGAACTCGGCGGCTTGAAGCGGCGCACCATCCGGTTGCCCATCCGATGCGTCATTGGGGGGATGTTTTTTCATGCAAGAGAGCTGGACTGGAACCGAATCGTCATGCTCGTTCCCGATCGGAAGCGATCCGGTCTGGATTGGAAGGGAGCCGCGTTGATCTGCCGTTCAGGTCGCCGTGACGGGAGCCGCGCGCCGGCGGATGCCCTCCCGCGACATGTCGCGGCCCGGCCGGTGCGCGCGACAGGCTGTTTCCGCGCGCCGCCGCCCCGCCATGACTTTCGCATTGGCGTCTTCGTCGAGGGAAAGGCATCGGCGGGTCAGCCAATACCTGCCTTGAGGCTCCAAGCCTCGAGCATGGCCTCGTCAGCTGTTGCTTCACGCTCTTTATAGTTGATTCCAGCAGAAACCATCGCCAATATTCCAAAATCTCGAAAAATCCCGCAAGAATATCGAGCTTATCCCCCCTTGGACGAAACATGCCAATATATTGGCGACACGTAAACGCTGAATTTTCTTCAGGTAAAACCTGAAATCGAGTCACGGAGCATCGGCATGTCCATAAAGAGAATTGACTTGAATCTGTTTCGGGTCTTCGAAGCTGTCATGCAGTGCCGGAGCGTCAGCGGGGCGAGCAAGGAGCTCGGCGTCACTGCGTCGGCGATCAGCCATGCTCTTGCCCGCCTCCGCCACGCGGTCGGCGACGAGCTGTTCGTTCACGGCGAGGATGGAATGGCGCCCACCGTGCGCGCTCTCGAACTCGCCCCCGCCATCCGCGACGGGCTCGGACGGATCGACGATGCCGTGAGCGCCAGGTCTTTCGTCCCGGCCGTTTCGGCGCGCACCTTCCGCATTTCCACCACCGACTACGGCACGACGATCATCCTCACCCGCCTGGTCGAACGGCTCGCACGGACGGCGCCGCAGCTCGAGCTGCGCATCTTTCCCTACAACCGGACCGATGTGATCCGTCATCTCGACGAGGGTCAGCTCGACCTCGTCATCGGCTGGTTCGACGACCTGCCGGAGCGGGTGCGTCGAACGGCGATCCTGAGGGACAGGGAGGCGATCGTGGTGCGCCGCGGGCATCCGCTGGCGGGCCTGCCGGTCGACCGGGCGCAGCTCTTCTCCTACCCGTTCGTGGTGGTGGAGTTGACAGGCAGCGGAGAAAAGTCCGCCGATGGCTTCATCGATGAGCGCGGCGTCTGGCGGCGCGTATGGATCGACCGCCTGCTGATCGAGACCACCGAAGGCGACGCCGTGGCGCATGTCGCCGTCTCGCTGCCGCACTACGCGGCGGTTCCCGGCATCCTGTCGGCGACCGACATGGTCGCGACGCTGCCCGAGCGGATGGCGCGGCAGCTCGTGCTTGCGGGCACCCACGCGATCCTCGACTTGCCCTACGAGCCGCTGGAAGCCGCCGCGGAGGCCATCTGGCATCAGCGCGGCGATCGCGACAGGGGCCTTCAATGGCTGCTGGAAGAATTGGTGGATGTGATGCGCTCCGCCTGAACGCGAGGGATTGCCGCCGTCACGCAAGCATCGACGGGACCGGTCGGAAAGAGCCCGGATCGCGTCGAGGGCACCCGCCCCGATGGCCTCAACCCCGATGAACGACACCAATATCGCCGGTGCCCCCCCTTCTCGGCCCGGCGGGCGGAGCATCAGTACCGGCGGGCCGGGTTTCACAATCCGATCGCGGCGCCCCTGCCGCGTCGCCACCGCGAGGCAACCGATGGCCGATCGAACAAGGCCACGCAGCAGCCGACCGGCCGGACGTGTCGGCGGAAGTCGGACCGAGACAAGAAACCGATGACCGCAGCGCCGCTTTCAGTCAGGATTGCACGTCTTTTCATGAGCCTATCCTGCCCTACTCGATTGCGCGGTCGCGGATATTCGATTTTGGGCAAATTATCATTCCAGATAACGATGAGAAATGACGCGGTGTCCCAAATTTTGTGCACCGCATCCCCATACCGTCCGGTCAACATTCAAGAACGGGACGTTATCTCAACTCCGAATTGGTCGAATATGCTTTGAGTGAAGGTAAACTTCGAATGCTATTCCTCAAAGCAGAGATGAGAGTCTTTCCGCATGTCGGCTTGAGCTCTCCCGGCAGGAAGGCTGCCCTGGAGACAGGGCATTGACCGGCCGCGTCGGCCCTATCGACACCGGCGAGCGGACCATATCCGGGTGACGTCGCATCCGCAGGCGCTTCGGCCAGCCGAGCCGTCGAAAGACCGCGATCGCTCCTGCCGGCCTCTTCTCCTGCCGCGATCAAGGCAAGCCGGTCCCGGCTCGCCGGGCTCGGGACGGGTCGGCCCTGATCGAGGCGGCCCATGTCCTCCGGGGCGCGGTGGGCGCCCTCGCGCGTCCGCCGCCCGTCAGGCCGGCTGGCCGGCCGGCGTCTTCACCTCCGGCGCCTTCTCGGCCGAGCGGTCGAACCGCTCGAACCAGGTGGTGTAGGCAACCGGCAGGAAGATCAGCGTCAGCAAGGTCGCCACCAGCAGACCTCCCATGATGGCCACGGCCATCGGCCCCCAGAACACGGTCGGCGCGATCGGAATCATGCCGAGCACGGTGGAGATCGCCGTCAGCATGATCGGACGGAAGCGCTGGCTGCAGGCGGTGATCGCGGCCGCGCGCACGTCCTTGCCCGCGACCCGCTCGGCGTCGATCTGCCCGATCAGGATCACCGCATTCTTGGTGATCATGCCGATCAGGGCGAGGATGCCGAGGATGGCGACGAAACCGAGCGGCCGGCCGGAGAGCAGCAGCGCCCCGACCACGCCGATCAGCCCGAGCGGGGCGACGCTGAGCACCAGCACCAGGCGCTGGAAGCTCTTGAGCTGCAGCATCAGCACCGTGAACATGATCAGCAGCATCACCGGCACGACCGCCAGCACCGAGGCGAGCGATTTCTGGCTTTCCTCGACGGTGCCGCCGACGGCGATGTGATAGCCGCGCGGCAGGTCCTTGGAGAGCTTGGCGATCGGCTCGTCCAGCGCGGAGGTCACCGTCTCCGGCAGCACGCCGCGAGCGACGTCCGCCTGCACGGTCAGGGTCGGCACGCGGTCGCGCCGCCAGATCATCGGATAGGCCTGGGCATATTCGAGCGTGGCGAACTGGCTGAGCGGCACGGTGCGCCCCGAGGGCAGCGGCACCTGCAGGGAGCGCAGCGTCGACAGGTCGGCGCGTTGCTCGTCCGTGGCCCGGGCGATCACGTCGACGAGGTAGATATCGTCGCGCACCTGGGTGATCGGGCTGCCGGAGATCACGGTGTTGAGGACCGTGGCGATGGTCTGGCTGCTGAGGCCGAGCAGGCGCGCCTCGTCCTGGTCGACCCGGATCCGCACCTCGCGGGCCGGCTCGTTCCAGTCGAAGTTCACCAGCCTGGTGTCGGGATTGCCGGCCACCGTCCGCGCCAGGTTGAGGGCCAGGTCGCGGACGCGGTCGGGGTCGGGGCCGCTGACGCGGTACTGGATCGGCCAGCCGACCGGCGGTCCCAGCTCCAGCGGATAGACGCGGGCGACCACGCCCGGGAACTGCTCGGCCAGCAGCTTCTCCAGCTTGGTGTGCAGCCGCTCGCGGGCCGCCACGTCCTTGGCCACGATGACGGCCTGGGCGAAGAAGACGTTGGGCAGTTGGGCGTTCAGCGGCAGGTAGAAGCGGATGGCGCCGCGTCCGACATAGGTGCTCCAGCGATCGACGTCGGGATCGCCTTCCAGCACCTGGTCGAACCGCTTGGCCGCGGACTCGGTCGCGAAGATTGACGCGTTCTGCGGCAGGCTGAGGTCGACCAGCAGCTCCGGCCGGTCCGAGGACGGGAAGAACTGGTTCGGCACCAGCGGCAGGGCGAGGATCGAGGCGGCGAACAGCACCAGCGTGGCGCCGATCGTGATCCATTTCAGGCGGATGGCAGCCGAAAGGAAGCTGCTATAGGTACGGAAGACCCAGCCGGGCTTGGCCTCTGCGGCCGTCTTCGCCGGCGCCTTCAGGATCAGGACGCCCAGCAGCGGCGCGAAGATCACCGCGACGAACCAGGAGACGATCAGGGCGATGGCGACCACCGCGAACAGCGTGAAGGTGTACTCGCCCGCCGAGCTCGCGGCGAAGCCGACCGGCACGAAGCCGGCGATGGTGACGAACGTGCCCGCGAGCATGGCGAAGGCATAGGTGCGGAAGGCGAAGGTGGCCGCGCTGTGCTTGTCGTCGCCGACGCCCAGCCGGTTGAGCATGGCGTCCGTCGTCGTCATCGCATCGTCGACCAGGAGCGCCAGGGCGATGATCAGCGCCCCGAGCGAGATGCGCTGCATGTCGATGTTGGCCAGATCCATGATCGAGAAGACCACGGCGAGCGTCAGGGGGATCGACAGGGCCACCACCAGGCCGGGCCGGACGCCGAGGCTGATGAAGCTCACCACCATGATGATCGCCACCGACTGCCAGAGCGAGGCCATGAAGTCGGCGATGGCGTGGTCGACCGTCACGGCCTGGTCGGCGACGAGGCGGCTCTCGATGCCGATCGGCATGTCGTCGGTGGCCTCGGCCATGGCCGCCTTGATGTTCTTGCCGAGCGCCAGGATGTCGCCGCCCTCGCGCATGGCGATGGCCAGACCGATGGCCGGCTTGCCGTTGACGCGGAACAGGGGCTGGGGCGGATCGGCGAAGTCGCGGCGGATCTGGGCGATGTCGCTCAGGCGCAGGATGCGGCCGTTGACCGGGAAGTTGATGTCGCGGATATCCTGCTCGGAACTGAACGAGCCGGTGACCCGCAGCGCGATGGCCTCGTCCGAGGTCTGGATCGTGCCCGCCGGGTGGATGATGTTCTGGGCATGCAGCGCCGCCAGCAGCGCCTGCCGGTCGATGCCGAGAGCCGCCAGTTCCTTGATCGAGAACTCGATGAAGATCCGCTCGTCCTGGGCTCCGAGGATCTCGATCTTGCTGACGTCCGGCACGTTGAGCAGCTTCGAGCGGACGGTCTCGACCTGGTCGCGCAGTTCGCGCATGGAGAAGCCGTCGGCGGTGAAGCCGTAGATGATGCCGAACGTGTCGCCGAACTCGTCGTTGAAGCCCGGCCCGACCACGCCCGCCGGCAGCGTGCTGCGCATGTCGCCGATGCTCTTGCGCACGTGATACCAGACATCGGGCACGACGTCGGCCGGCGTGCTGCCCTGCAGGTTGACGAAGATGGTGGTGACGCCGGCGCGGGTGAAGCTGCGGATGAAATCGAGGTGCGGCGTCTCCTGCAGCGTGCGCTCCAGGCGCTCGGTGACCTGCTTGAGCGTGTCGTCGATCGAAGCGCCGGGCCAGGCGGCCTGCACCACCATGGTCTTGATGATGAAGCTCGGATCCTCGCTGCGGCCGATGCGGGTGAAGGACCAGACGCCGGCCGCCACCGCGACGATCATGAAGTAGACGACGACGGAGCGCGTCTTCAGCGCCCAGTCGGACAGATTCCAGCCGCTCATGGCGCCGCCTCGAGGAGCCTGACCTTCTGGCCGGGATGCAGGGCCTGGACACCGGCCGTCACGACGATGTCGCCGATTTTCAGGCCTTCCGAGACGATGATGGAGGCGGGGTCGAACCGGGCGGCCTCGACCCGCCGCAAGGCGACGGTGAAATCGGCTGGGTCGACCACCCAGACGGCGGGGTGGCCTTCGGACGAGGTCAGGGCGGAGGCCGCGACCGCGATGCGCGGCTGGGTCTGGGTCTCGGTCTGGCCGCGGACCGTCGAGCCCAGGCGCATGCTTTCGGGCGGATCGATCAGGCCGACCTTGACCTGGAAGGTGCGGGTGACGGGATCGGCCTGCGGCGCCACCTCGCGGACTCGGCCGGTGGTGGCAATGCCCGGCGCGTCGGTCAGGCTGATGTTGATGACCGGATCGGGCGGCAGCGAGCGGATCATCTGGGCCGGCACGTCGAAGACCGCGTCGCGTCCGTCCTTGCGCGCCAGGCGCACGATCATCTGGCCGGCCTGCACGACCTCTCCGGGTTCGGCGCCCCGCGCCGTCACCGTGCCGGCGGCATCCGCCCGCAGTTCGGTGAAGCCGACACGGTCGTGCGCGATCTTCAACTGGGCGCCGGCGTCGTCGACCATGGACTGCGCGGTCTGGAGAGCCTGCTGCGCCTGATCGAAATTGGCCCGCGTGGTGAAGCCGTTGCGCATCAGGCTCTGTTGGCGGTCGAAATTGTTGCGAGCCTGCACGAGCTGGCCCTCGGCCGCGGCGAGATTGGCCTCGGCCGAGCGCAAGGCGTTCAGTTCGTTCTGCGGATCGAGCTTGGCCAGGACCTGCCCGGGCTCGACGCGGTCGCCGACATTGACCTGGCGCTCGATCAACTGCCCGCCGATGCGGAAGGCGATCGCCACCTCGTTGACGGCCTGGATCGAGCCGGTCAGCGACACCGGCTCGCCGGCGGTCTGGATGGCGACGGTCTCTGTGCGGACCGGGCGGGGCGCCGGTGCGGCCTGCTCCTGCTCCTGCTGCCCGCACCCTGCCAGGACGAGGCAGACGACCGACAGGGGAATGAATGCATGTGCGAGTCGGCTTCCGCCGCCGGCAGCCAGGTTCGATATCGGCACGTCCAGCTTCCTCGATTTCAACTCGCCGGCAACGCAGGGCGCGCCGATCCGGCCGCAGCCGGGCCCGCGCGCAAACGGTGCCGCACTATAACAACCAGCTTCCGCGCCGGTACCGGCCGAGAGTCCTGTCTCTGTGCAACGCGTCTCAAACACCCGCCGCGCGCACCCGCCGGCGGCGTCAGGCGTGGAGGGCCCGCAGGGTGTCGCCGAGGGGGCTGGCGCTCGGCGGGGGCGCCCGGAAGCTGCGCGGCGGAGAGGGCGAGCGCGGGAAGCCGGACAGCGCAGCCGTGCGTGCATCGCTCGGGCTGTAGCCGAATTCCTTGCGGAACGAACGGCTGAAGCCGGATGCGTCGAGGAAGCCGAAACGCTCGCCGATCCGATTGATGGTCTCGGTGTTGTTGCCGTCCGACAGCATGCCGTGGGCCTGGAGCAGGCGCTGGCGCTGGATGTAGTGCGTCACGCCGCCGAGCGGCTCGAACAGGCGGTAGAGCCGCGAGCGGGAGACCGACACCGTCCGGCACAGCTGGCCCGGCCCGAAGCCGGGCTTCTGCAGATTGTTCTGGATCGCGATGCGGGCCTTGTCGAGGATGGTGAGGCTGATCACCGGCCGTGCCACGGCCATGTCCGCGGTGCTCGGCGCCAGGCAGGCGGCGACGAGCGCCCTCGTCGCTTCGGCGATCTGGCCGACCTGGTCGACGCCGACCTGCGGCATGCGGCCGGCCAGGCTCAGCAGGTAGTCGGCCAGGATCCCCCTGGCGCCGACATCGCCGATCTCGCCCTGGATCGCATCGAGCGCGCTGGCCGCGCCCCCGAACAGGTCGCGGGGGATGAACAGGGACAGGACATAGCAGTCCGCCGCCTCGCCCTCGAAGGGCCGGGCCAGCGACCGGATGCCGAGCTGCCGGCTCCCGCCCGCCCCGTCCCAGGCCGCGTCGCCGGGCCGTCCCCGGTCGTCCGACAGCACCAGGCACCAATGGTCCAGGGGGTTCTTGCGCAAATGCCGGAACCGGCGGCGGTACTGCCCGCCCGGCAGGAGCGCCCGGGTCAGGACGAGGCTGCCGAGGTTCCACACGGTCTGCTCGGCCGGAAAGCCGGCGGACGGGCTTTCGAGCAGTTCCATATCGACGACCGGGGCCATGAAGCTGCGCCAGGCGTCGAACTGCTCCCGCCTGGGCAAATCACATGTCGAGAAGACCAGCGAAGATTGCACGACCATACCCGCCTCCCGAATGATAGTCGCGTTCACCCTCAACTACCCTAAAGGCACGCACGGCGGCGCCCCATCATGCCCTTCGAAGATGATGGCAAATTGAAACCTGAAGGATAAGTTGCTTAAAATTGTGTCAGAGATCGCTCACATTTCGCAACGATAGAGTTATCCTGTTACCACACATCATCATAATCGCTCAACTCCGCCGACCAGGGATCGTCCTGAGTCGCCTCGTCGGCGTCCGAAACGGCGGGAACGGCGGTCGGCATCGCCTTGCCGGCCCCGGCCGGCGACGGCGCCATCATATCCGAAACCCGCGTCAGGACGTAGGGGAAGAACGGGTTTGAGGACATGCGCAGCAGGTTGTCGAGACGCACGATCAGCGTGCCCGTTTCGCCGCGGGCCGCCACCGAACCGAGCTTGATGCCGAAATCCTCCGTGCCGTCCGGGTTCGTGCCGTAGAGCGCGTCGGTGGTCGGGAAGGGCAAGGCGACATGCGACAGGGAGAAGACCTCGGCGGGATAGGACAGGCCGAGTTCGTGCACCGTCGTCGCCGTCTCGCCCGCCGGCGTCACCTGCGCCACCATGTCCGAGCGCCCCGGCCCGGCATTGATGATCACCGTGGTGGCGTAGAGGCGCGGCGGCGCCGGCAGGATGCGCTCCAGCATGGTCCGCGACGCGCTGGTCAGCAGCGGCCCCAGCTTGGTGTTGCGGTTGAGGTCGAACAGCACCAGTTCGCTGCCGTTGGCCGGCAGGCGATTGTAGAGCGCGGTGATGATCGCCCGGGTGCTGACCGTGAAGTCGAGCACCGACTGGAAGGTCAGGACCGGCGGCAACCGGGAAAGCCGCCCGTCGCGCTGATGCGCGCCGATCTCGGCCTGCAGAGCCTGGGTCAGCGCGTAGGACTGGCGCGCACCGTTGACCGGGAAGGAATTGTACTTGAACGGGTTGAACTCGGGCAGGATGGACAGCCAGGCCGCCTTGGCGAAGGCCGGCAGGAAGGCCGGCGCACCGGCGAGGCCGGCAAAGCGGGCAAAGCGGGTGATGCCGACCATCGGCGAGACCAGGATCAGGTGCTCGGCCTGCGGCAGGGCCGGATTGTCGATGGCTTCGAGCGCATAGAGCAGCGCCAGGGCGCCGCCGTTGGAGAAGCCGACGATGTGGAGCGGAGCCCCCGGTCCGGCCCTCCGCCTGGCCTCGCGGACCGCCAGGCGCGTGGCCGCGGCCCAGTCCTCCCATTCCACCGCCGTCAGCGCGGCGGGAACCGTGCCGTGGGCCGGCAGCCGGATGGCGACGGCCACGAAGCCGCGGTCGCGGTAAGCCCTGGCGACGTGGCGCAAGCTGTAGGGGCTGTCGGTCAGCCCGTGCAGCAGCACCACCGCCCCGACCGGCGCGCCAGCCGGCTCGAGCATATAGGAGCGGTTCCAGTCATGCGCGAAATGTTCGGGATCGACCGGGCTGCCGCGAACGTAGCGGCTGAAGCCGGGGCCTTCGGTCTTTCCGGCATCGCGCATGCCCTGGGCGCGGACCGATTGCATCAGCGCATCCTCGGCCGCGAGGTATTGCGCCCAGTCCATCCCGTCGATGGCCGCGGCATGCGCTTCGTTCGGGATGAAGGTGTGCCAGTTCTCCAGCGGCAGCCCGCGCTGCGAATCGTAGATGCGCACGCCCAGGATCGCCACGACCACCGTTGCCACGAGCACGGCCGTCCACTTCACCAGTCGATATGCCCAAGCCGCCATGACGCTCGTCTTGTCCCCGCCCAGCGCATCGCCCCCTCGCAGGCGCGCAAAGGGGGCCGACGGCCCCCTCTACGGCTGCAGCAACGGGAGGCGGTGCGTCAATAGTCGACGGCGTCCCGGATGATCGGACAGGTCATGCAATGACCGCCGCCGCGACCGCGGCCGAGCTCGGCCCCGGTGATGGTGATCACCTCGATGCCTTCCTTGCGCAGCAGGGTGTTGGTGTAGGTGTTGCGGTCATAGGCGTAGACGACGCCCGGCGAGGCGCAGACCAGGTTGGCGCCGCTGTCCCACTGGGTGCGCTCGCGCATATAGGCGTTGCCGCCGGTCTCGACGACGCGCATCGCCTTGAGGCCGAGGGCATCGCGGACCGTCTCGACGAAGCTGCCCTTGTCCTTGTGCAGCTCGACGCCGCCCTTGCCGTCGGGGCGGTAGGAGAAGGCCTGGATGCCGTTGACGATGTCGGGATAGAGCAGCACGCAATCCCGGTCGGCGAAGGTGAACACCGTGTCCAGATGCATGGCGGCGCGCAGCTTGGGCATGGCCGCGACGATGACGCGCTCGGCCACGCCTTTCTCGAACAGGTTGGCGGCCACCTGGCTGATCGCCTGGCGCGAGGTGCGCTCGCTCATGCCGATCAGCACGTTGCCCTTGCCGATCGGCATGACGTCGCCGCCCTCCAGGGTGGCGAGGCCGTGGTCCTTGAGCGGATCGCCCCACCAGACATTGACCTTGCCGGCAAAGTCGGGATGGAACTGGTAGATCGCGGTGGCGAGGATGGTCTCCTCGTGGCGCGCCGGCCAATAGAGGGCGTTGAGCGTCACGCCGCCATAGATCCAGCAGGTGGTGTCACGGGTGTAGAGGGTGTTGGGCAGGGGCGGCAGCAGGTATTCGGTCACCCCGGCCGCCTCGCGGACGAGCTTGAGCATCTCGCCGCCATGCGTTTCCGGAAACTCGTAGGTGGAGAGGCCGCCGATCAGCGTCTCGGCCAGTTCGCGGTGCGACAGCCCGTCGAGATAGCTGCGGATTTCGTTGACGAGACCGAGCCCGACCTGGTCGGGCACGACCTGGTTGTCGAGGATCCAGGCCTTGGCCTCGGGGATCGCGACCGTCTCGGCCAGCAGATTGTGCATCTCCACCACATCGACGCCGCGGTCGCGCATCTTGGTGATGAAATCGAAATGATCGCGCTTGGCGTTCTCGACCCAGAGAACGTCATCGAACAGGAGGTCGTCGCAATTGCTCGGCGTCAGGCGCTGGTGCGCCCGGCCCGGCGCGCAGACCATGACCTTGCGAAGCTGACCGACCTCGGAATGCACGCCGAACTTGGTTTCCATCGTTGGGCTCCTGTTGCTTCTCAAGGCGTGATGACGCCGGTCAGAAGACCGTAGGCGCCGACCAGGCCTGCGATGACGGTGACGGCGAAGATGACGAGCTCGGCCGGCGCGAACACGCGCGCCTTCTGCTCCCAGCGCGACCAGAAATAGAGGACCGTTCCCGGCACGAAGAGCACCGCGACCAGCAGCACGTATTTCAGGCCGGCGGCGATGAACATGAACAGGGTGTAGATCACCGCGATCCAGGCGAAGATCTGGTCGCGGCCGCGCTCGCCGGGCGCGGCTTCGTAGCCCTGGCCGCTGCGGGCGAGAAGCACGCCGTAGCCGGCAACGAGCAGGTAAGGCAGCAGCGCCGTCACGCTGGTCATGTCCAGCATGAAGTTGAAGGCGTCGCGCGACCAGTAGGTCGAGATCACGAACAGCGAGACGACGATGTTGGTCAGCCACAGCGCATTGGCGGGCACGCGGTTGCCGTTCTGCGCCGCGAACAGCCTCGGCATGTCCTGCGACTTGGCGGCAGCGAACAGCACCTCCGCGCAGATCAGCGACCAGGCGAGATAGGCGCCGAGCACCGAGACCAGCACGCCGACCGAGATCAGCACGGCGCCCCAGTGCCCGACGACCAGCTCGAGAGCGCCGGCGAGCGAGGGGTTCTGAACGCCCGCGATCGCTGCGCGGGGGGCCGTGGCGTAGGGCAGGAGCGTGACGGCCACCATGAGCCCGGTGACGCCGACGAAGCCGAGGATGGTGGCCGTGCCGACATCCGAGCGCTTCTTGGCGAAGCGGGAATAGACGCTCGCGCCTTCGATGCCGAGAAACACGAAGACCGTGATGAGCATGGTGTCGCGCACCTGCGCCAACAGCGTCTTCTCGGGCATTCCCACGCCGCCGAAGAAGTTCTCCGAAAACTGGGCGTAGCTGAAGAAGAAGATGAAGGCGAGGATCGCAACGATCAGCGGCACGATCTTGGCGATGGTGACGATCGTATTGACGAAGGCCGCCTGCTCGACACCGCGCAGGATCATGAAATGGAAGGCCCATACGCCGATCAGCGACACGATGATCGCGGTGAGGGAGCTGCCGTCGCCGAAGATCTCCGGGAAGAAGCGTCCGAGCGTCGAGCCGATGAGCACCCAGTAGAAGACGTTGCCGAGACAGCTTCCCACCCAGTAGCCGAAGGCCGACAGGAAGCCCATATAGTCGCCGAAGCCGGCCTTGGCATAGGCGAAGACGCCGGAATCGATGTCCGGCCGCCTTTGGGCCAGCGCCTGGAACACGCGCGCCAGCATGTACATGCCGGTGCCCGCGATCGCCCAGGCGATGATGGCGCCGAACGGCCCGGTCGCGGTGGCGAAACGGCCGGGAAGGTTGAAGATGCCGGCCCCGACCATCGACCCGACCACCATGGCGGTGAGTGCGGGCAAGGACATCGTCCCAGTCGTCTTGGATGTCATTCCTGCCCTCGCACGGTGTGTGCCCGTCGGTTGTATGCGTTCAAGATGCGAGCCCGCCCCGGTCGCCGGCGCGAGCAGCAAACTCCGGCGCAACGCCTCCCGGCACCGTCAGGGACGGGCCGGCGGCGGCCGGCATCGTCGACGAAGGAGCGCGCCTTCGCCAGGAGGGAAAGGCGCGTCCTCGAAGATGCCAGGGGGCCGTGCCCGGAAGCCGTCCCGGCCGGCCGGGCCCTCCGGGATCAGGGGCACGGCCCTTCGAACACCGAGCCGTTCGTGTGGCGATAGAGGCAGTTGTTGGGTGTCGATGCGCGCCCGATCAGCGCTCCGCCGACACCGCCGACCGCTGCGCCGACCGCAGCTCCCCGACGTGAATTCGAAGCGGTCAGGCTGCCGACCGCCGCGCCGGCGCCGGCCCCCACCAGCCCGCCGCCGAGCGTGCGCTGCGACTGGGAATCGCTGTTGCAGGCCGCGAGCGCGCCTGCGGTCAGCAGCAGGATGACCAGATGCCTCATGGCGTCCCTCCCGGGTTCGTCGAAATTTGAGCGGGTGCCGCGGGCTCGTCGGCCAGGATCTGCGAGGACACGGCCTTGGCCAGCGCGTCCTTGAGCGCCTGCTCCTTCGAAGCATCGAGAGACGTCTTCAGCACTTTGCCGCCGAAGCCTTCGATCTCGGCCAGGACCTTGTCTTCCGTCATCTTTCGGACCAGCACGAAGAGCGCCGCATCGCCCGGATTGATGCTCTGGGCGACGTCCTTCATGAACTGGTCGTTGATGCCGTAGTCGGCGAAGGCGCCGCCGAGCGCGCCCGACGCGGCACCGACCGCCACGCCGAGCAGCGGATTGAGGAAGACCATGCCGACCAGCAGCCCCCAGAAACTGCCCGAGACCGCGCCGCTGACCTTGAGGTTGACGAGCTGGTTGAGCTTCATCTCGCCGTCGGGCGCCTTGGTGGCGATCACCGCGTCGGCGATGTCGATCAGGAACTCCTTCTGCAACTGCAGCAGCCGCTGCCTGACCTCTTCCGCCCGTTGCTCGCTCGGATAGGTGATGACGACGAGATCCGACATGCGCTCGCTTCCTGCCTAAAGTCCCGGCTCGACGTCGGACGGTTCCGCGGCGGGATACGCTCGGCTGCAGGCAGCAGCCATGCAGGCCGCGCCGCTTCCGGGCAGAACCGCGCCCCCGTCGACTGCCTTCTGATGATCGATAATAGGGCGTCGGTTGTCAGACCAGAAAGGGCGGAGCGTCCCAAGAATAGGCCGCGGATCTCAGTTTGCAGTGCATGGAACCCTTGAGCCGCGGCGCACAAAACTTGCCGAAATCCGACGGCAGCTCGCGGCCCCGGCTGATCTGTCGCGGCAGACGGGCTCTCCCGGCGCGGAGTCGCCGGGCATCCGCAGGCGACGCCGCGGGGTCGGAGGACGGCGCACGGGACGGAAAGCCCAGGCTCTCTCGCAGGAAGGCGCTGCATCGCGCCGCGAGGAAAGCACGTCGGACATGTCCGGCGTGCCCGCGGGAGAGGAGCCGGGCGTCAGGCGCTCTGGCGCAGGCTGCGCTCGAGGCCGCCATTCTCGACGATGAAGGCGATGACGGCATCGAGCCCCTTGCCGCGCGACAGGTCGGTGAAGCCGAAGGGGCGCGGGCCGCGCATCCGGGCGGCGTCGGCGCGCATGACGTCGAGGTCGACGTTCACGTAAGGAGCAAGGTCACTCTTGTTGATGATCAGGAAGTCCGAGCGGGTGATGCCGGGGCCGCCCTTGCGCGGGATCTCCTCGCCCTGGCAGACGGCGATGACATAGAGCGTGAGGTCGGCAAGGTCGGGCGAGAAGGTCGCCGCCAGGTTGTCGCCGCCCGATTCGATGAAGACGATGTCGAGATCGGGGATGCGGCGGCGCAGTTCCGCGATCGCCTGGAGGTTGATCGAGGCATCCTCGCGGATGGCGGTATGCGGGCAGCCGCCGGTCTCCACTCCCATGATCCTGTCTTCCGGCAGCGCTTGGCGCCGCGCCAGGATCAGCGCGTCCTCCTGAGTGTAGATGTCGTTGGTGACGACGGCGATCGAAAACTCGTCGCGCAGCGCCTTGCAGAGCTTTTCGGTCAGCGTCGTCTTGCCGGAGCCGACGGGCCCGCCGATGCCGATGCGCAGAGGACCGTTCCTGGACGTCATGATGGCTTCCCGTTGGTTCCGTCGCCGCCGACGGCGTCAGTCGTGATGATGATGGTGGTGCGCCCCGGGACCATGGCCATGGTGCCCATGGTCATGATGCTGATCGTGGTGGTGGCCATGCTCATGGTGATCGCGACCATGCCCGGCAAGGCCATGGCCTTGCCCGCCATAGGCGCCGCGGACGGGCTCGAACGGCGCGACGACGTCCCGGACCACGGCGCCGAGCCCTTCCAGCATCGCCTTGATGACGTGATCGCGCAGGATCAGGATGCGGTCCGCGGCAATGGCGGCTGCAAGGTGCCGGTTGCCGATATGCCAGGCCAGTTCGCTGAGATGGACCGGGCCACGGGCCACAACTTCATGCAGGGGCTCCTGCGCCGCCACGATCGCGACTTCCCGCCCGTCTTCGAGCATGAGCGCATCGCCGGACCGGAGCACCACCGGCTCGGCGAGGTCGACCAGGATCCGCTCGCCGCCGGCGAGCGTCACGGCCTTGCGGCGCAGGTGCCGCTCGTCATGGGAGAGCACCGCCCTGTCGAAGGGTACAGGCCCGGCCGGCCCGGCCTCGGACATGTGCCGGACGGCAATCGCCTTCAACATTCCTGCTCTCCGCTCGATCCAACACCCGCCCGTCCGGACGGGCGGTCATTGTGCGTCGACTTCCGGCGACAGGCAAAACAAAGTCCTTCCGCGAGACGTCCGGTATAGAACCGGGACGCGGTGTATAGACGCCAGCCTCTTGATTCATCTTTGGAAATTCTCCTGTTGTCGATCAACCGACCGTGAGTTAAGCAGGGTGCCGATACCGCTCGGCCCAGATGTCCAGCGCATCAGCTGTGGGCGGCCGGCGCGTCATGGAGCCGCTTTTGCTTGCCGAACCGCCTGTCGATGCCGCGCCTGCCCTTGCCGTCTACGCGCCGCAGCGCAGCGAGTGGCGGGGCGAGCTCGAATTGTGGTTCGACGTTCATGCCGCCCGCACCAGGCTGCACCGCCGCCGCCATCTCGGCCCGCTGATGGTGCAGCGCCCCTTCCATCCCGAGCCGGACGGCACGTGCCACGTCTACCTGCTGCATCCGCCGGGCGGCGTCGCGGGCGGCGACAGCCTGGAGATGACCTTTCATCTCGCCCCCGGCGCGCGCGCGCTGCTGACCACGCCGGGCGCCACGAAATTCTATCGCAGCCGGCACGGCGCCAGCCGCCAGACGGCGCGAATCCACGTCGGGGCCGGCGCCGTCTGCGAGTACTTGCCGCAGGAAACAATCGTCTATGACGGCGCCGACGCCAGCCTCGCCACCCAGGTCGAGCTGGCCGACGGCGCGACCTATGTCGGCTGGGACTTCATCAGCCTCGGCCGTCCTGCCGCCGGCGAGCGCTTCGCCGCCGGGGCGTTGCGCCAGCGCGTCGAGGTGGTTCGCGGCGGCCGGCCCGTCTGGTTCGAGCGTCTCGCGCTCGCCGGCGGCTCGTCCCTGGCCGACGCCGCCTTCGCCCTGGCGGGCAAGCCCATCCTCGGCACGATGGTCCATGTCGGACCGGCGGACGAGGGCGCGGCGGAACGCCTGCGCCGCGAGCTGGGCGAGGACGGCCGAGGCGTCCTGTCGGTCAGCCAGCTCGAGGAGGCGATCGTCTGCCGCTATCTCGGCGCCAGCATGTCGGAGGGCAAGGCGCTGTTCGTGCGCGCCTGGGCCGTCCTGCGCGGCACCTGCCAGGGCAAGCCGTCGGCGCCGCCGCGCATTTGGGCAACCTGATTCAGTCATAAGGAGGGGAGCAGATGGAACTTCTGCCGCGTGAGAAAGACAAGCTCCTGCTTTTCACCGCAGCATTGCTGGCGGAGCGCCGCAAGGCGCGCGGGGTCAAGCTGAACTACCCGGAGGCCGTGGCCTATATTTCCGCCGCCCTGCTGGAGGGCGCGCGCGACGGCAGGAGCGTGGCCGAGCTGATGTCCTATGGCGCGACGCTGCTGACGCGGGACGACGTGATGGAGGGCATCCCCGAGATGATCCACGACGTCCAGGTCGAGGCCACCTTCCCGGACGGGACCAAGCTGGTCACCGTCCACAATCCGATACCGTGAGGGGGCGAGATGATACCGGGCGAATATTTCCTCGAGGACGGCACGCTGGAGCTCAATGCCGGCCGGGAGACGCGGTCGGTCAAGGTCGCCAACTCCGGCGATCGGCCGATCCAGGTCGGCTCGCACTACCATTTCTTCGAGACCAATGAGGCACTGGTCTTCGACCGGGCCTCGGCGCGGGGCTTCCGCCTGAACATCCCGGCCGGCACGGCCGTGCGCTTCGAGCCGGGGCAGGACCGCACGGTGGAATTGGTCGCCCTCGCCGGCGGCCGCGAGGTCTACGGCTTCAACGCCAAGGTCATGGGCAAGCTGGAGCGCTGAGATGGCCAGGATCGAAAGACGCACCTACGCCGACCTCTACGGCCCGACCAAGGGCGACCGGATCCGCCTCGCCGACACCGAGCTGGTGATCGAGATCGAGCAGGACCACACCGTCTACGGCGACGAAGTCACCTTCGGCGGCGGCAAGGTCATCCGCGACGGCATGGGCCAGAGCCAGCGGCTCGCGGCCGACGTCGCCGACCTCGTCATCACCAACGTGATCATCCTCGACCACTGGGGCATCGTGAAGGCCGATGTCGGCATCAAGAACGGCCGCATCTCCGGCATCGGCAAGGCCGGCAACCCGGACATCCAGCCCAAGGTCGACATCATCATCGGCCCGGGCACGGATGTCATCGCCGGAGAAGGCAAGATCCTGACCGCCGGCGGCATCGACACGCACATCCACTTCATCGCTCCCCAACAAGCGGACGAGGCCCTCGCCAGCGGCACCACCACCCTGGTCGGCGGCGGCACCGGCCCCTCGGTCGGCACCCTGGCGACGACGGTGACGCCCGGGCCGTGGAACATCCACCGCATGCTCGAGGCCGTCGAGGACCTGCCGATCAATGTCGGCCTGCTCGGCAAGGGCAATGCCAGCCAGGCCGAACCGCTGCGCGAGCAGATCCGAGCCGGCGTCATCGGCCTCAAGCTGCACGAGGACTGGGGCACCACGCCCGCGGCGATCGACACCTGCCTCACGGTCGCCGACGAGCTGGATGTCCAGGTCGCCCTCCATTCCGACACGCTCAACGAAAGCGGCTTCGTCAAGCAGACCTTCGCGGCGATGAAGGGCCGCGCCATCCACTCCTTCCACACCGAGGGCGCCGGCGGCGGCCATGCCCCCGACATCATCACGGCGGCGGGCGAAGAGAACATCCTGCCGTCCTCCACCAACCCGACGCGGCCCTACACCGTCAACACCATCGACGAGCATCTCGACATGCTGATGGTGTGCCACCATCTCAGCCCGCAGATCCCAGAGGACGTCGCCTTCGCCGAATCGCGCATCCGCAAGGAGACGATCGCCGCCGAAGACATCCTGCACGACATCGGCGCGCTCTCCATGATGTCCTCGGACTCGCAGGCCATGGGCCGCATCGGCGAGACGACGCTGCGCTGCTGGCAGACCGCCCACAAGATGAAGGTGCAGCGCGGGCCGCTGCCCGAGGACAACGGGCGGAACGACAATTTCCGCGTCAAGCGCTATGTCGCCAAGTACACGATCAACCCGGCGATCACCCACGGCTTCGCCCATGAGATCGGCTCGATCGCGGTCGGCAAGCGTGCGGATCTCGTGCTGTGGAAGACGTCCTTCTTCGGCGTCAAGCCGTCGCTGGTCCTGCTCGGCGGCATGATCGCCGTCGCGCCGATGGGCGACCCCAACGCCTCGATCTCGACGCCGCAACCGGTGCACTACCGGCCGATGTACGGCGTGCTCGGCCGCGCCCGCGCCTCGACCGGCGTCACCTTCGTCTCCCAGGCGGCGCTCGATGACGGCATCGGCCAGAGGCTGCGGCTGGACAAGACCCTGGTCGCCGTCCGCGGCACGCGCACCGTCCGCAAGAAGGACATGATCCACAACGGCCTGGCGCCGAAGATCGAGGTCGACCCGCAGAACTACCAGGTGCGGGTGAACGGGGAGGTCATCACCTGCGAGCCGGCGGACAGCCTGCCGATGGCGCAGCGCTACTTCCTGTTCTGACGAGACCGGAACACGGTCGGTTGAAGCCGGCGGGGCGCCAGGGTGCGGCGCTACCCTGCTGCGTCGCCGCCGCCGGGGTCGAGCCGACCGTGTTCCCGACCTGCCGACATCAATGCGAGATCCGCGTCGTCCCGGCCGGACGGGATCGCGGCCAGGGGGAAGGACGATCCGTGATGCTGAACCAGTTCCAGGACCATCCCAGCCTCGGTTTCGTCGACTGGTCACTGCGCGGCATCGGCCAGGTGGTGTTCCAGAACAACCCGCTCTCCGGGCTGATCATCCTGGCGGCGCTGTTCTTCAACTCCTGGATCTACGGCTCGATCTGCATTCTCGGCGTCGTCGTCGCCACCGCCGCGGCGATCGTGCTCAAGGCCGACAAGGGGCTGATCCGCGACGGGCTGTTCGGCTTCAACGGCGCCCTGGTCGCCCTGGCGCTGATCGCCTTCACCAGCGAGAACTTCCGCACCGGCGCGGTGCCCTCGCTTGCCATGGTGGTCTACATCGCCTTCGCGGCAGCCATGACCAGCATGGTGTTCTCCAGCTTCGCCACCCTGCTCGGCCCGCACAAGGTCGCCGCCTTGACCGCCCCCTTCGTCCTGGTCGGCTGGCTGTTCCTGTTCGCGGTGCTGAAGTTCAGCAGCATCGACGCCGGCCCGCTGGCCAAGCCGGTGTCGCCTGAGCAGTTCCAGGAGGGCGTCGCCTATGTCCTGCCCACCTGGTACATGGGCATCGGCAATGCGATCGGGCAGATCTTCTTCCAGGACAACTGGATCAGCGGCTATCTCATCCTGGTCGGCATCGCCGTGCATTCGCGCATCGGCGCCGGCATGGCGCTGATGGGCGCCGCGCTCGCCGCGCTGGTCGCGGTCGCCTACGGCGCGCCGGAGGGAGCGATCCGCGACGGCCTGTTCGGCTACAACGCCGCGCTCACCGCCCTGGCGCTCGGCGGCTTCTTCCTGGTGCTGACCTGGCAGAGTTTCCTCTACACCGTCTTCGGCGTGGTCGTGACGACCTGGCTCTGGGCCTCGGTCGCGATCTTCCTGAAGCCGATCGGCATGCCGGTCTTCACCTCGACCTTCGTCCTCGTCACCTGGCTGATGCTGATCGGCCAGTACGGCTTCAAGGCGCTGGTGCCTGTCCCGCCCGCGGAGGCGGCCACGCCCGAGAAGAACCGGCAACGCTATCTCGCCACCCTGACCGGCAAGGCGGGGTGAGCCGGCCCGACGCGACGGCCGTCCACCAAGCAGCAGTCCCGGAGGTTCATCCTGAGCACCCACCACGATGCGGCGGCCATCGAGTTGCGCCTGCACGATGTCGACCAGCTCTTCAACACGCTGGACCCCTTCCCGTTCCGGGAGCGTGATCTTGCCGGCGACGCGGAAGAGTTCATCGTCGACCGGGCGATGGAGCTGCCCAAGGACCAGCCGATCGCCATCGTCGTCCACCTCCAGCCGGCAGGCCCCGAAAGCGGCACCGAGCTCGACCTGCGCAGCGCTATCACCGGCTGGTTCGGCGCGCGGGCCGCGGCCGAGGACAAAGCCATACGCGACCTGTTCCGGGACGGCCGCCTCGCCCTGCTGATCGGCCTCGCCGCCCTGTCCGTCTGCATGTTCCTGGCCTGGGCCCTGTCCCAGCGATCCGAAGGGCCGTTCGCCCGCGTGCTGCAGGAAAGCTTCATCATCGTCGGATGGGTGGTGATCTGGCGCCCGACCGAAATCTTCCTCTACGACTGGCTGCCGCATGCCCGCCGCCGCCGACTCTACCGCCGCCTCGCCGCCGCGACCGTGACGGTCCGCAAGGTCCTCCGCCCCGACTCGCGTTAGCCGCCTTCCACGGATTTTCCAGCAGCCGGCGCGCCATGTCCTGCCTGCGCCGGCCGAACGGCATCGGGCCCCGGAAATTTCAGAGCATAATTTCTACAGGATTTTCAGAGAGTTGGATGGTGCTGCCAGACAGGATTGAACTGTCGACCTCTCCATTACCAATGGAGTGCTCTACCACTGAGCTACGGCAGCATCTCGGCGCGGTTGCGCGTCGCGCCGCCCTAGTGCCACAAGGGAGGGCTTGGTGCAAGCCCGATGGTGAGGCCTGTGGCGGATAAGGTGGACAAGGCGTCGGGAAAGGCCGACGAACGGGCCGAGCGGCTGGCCAAGGCGCTGCGGGCCAACCTCGCCCGGCGCAAGGGACAGGCCCGAGCCCGGCAGGCGGCGGAACGAGACGAGGCGTCGGCCGCGCCGGCCGATGCGCAAAAGTCACAGGACGACGGTGCGTGAACGCGGAGCCGGCCGATCCCTTGTTCGGCCTTCTTCGTTCGTTTACTCGGAACGATTAACCTTGCCGCTCCGCAGATTCGCCGACAGTCCGCCTCCCGGAGCGGTTCGGCGGCGAGCCTGCCCGTTTCCGTGAAGGACTGCTCATGGACCGCATCAAGATCACCGGCGGCGCGCCGCTCAACGGCGTGATTCCGATCTCCGGCGCCAAGAACGCCGCCCTGCCGCTGATGATCGCGAGCCTGCTCTCCGAGGACATCCTCACCCTCGCCAATGTCCCGCGCCTCGCCGACGTGTCGCAGCTCGCCCGCATCCTCGGCAATCACGGCGTCGACATGACCGTGGCCGGCAAGCGGCCCGGCGAGGTCGAGCTGACCGGGCAGACCGTGCGGCTCGACGCCCGCACCATCGTCGACACCACGGCCCCCTACGAGCTGGTGTCGAAGATGCGCGCCAGCTTCTGGGTGGTCGCGCCGCTGGTCGCGCGCATGGGCCATGCCCGGGTGTCGCTGCCCGGCGGCTGCGCCATCGGCACCCGGCCGGTCGACCTGCTCCTGATGGCGCTGGAGCGGCTCGGCGCCTCGATCGAGATCGAGAACGGCTACGTCGTCGCCAAGGCGCCCGGCGGGCTCAGGGGCGCCGAAATCGATTTTCCCAAGGTGACGGTCGGCGGCACCCACACGGCGCTGATGGCGGCGACGCTGGCCCAGGGCACCACGGTGATCCACAACGCCGCGTGCGAGCCGGAGGTCGTCGACCTCGCCGACTGCCTGGTCAAGATGGGCGCCAAGATCAAGGGCGCCGGCACCGCCACCATCGAAGTCACCGGCGTCTCGCGCCTGCACGGCACCCATCATCGCGTCGTGTCGGACCGGATCGAGACCGGCACCTATGCGATGTGCGTGGCCATGGCCGGCGGCGACGTGCTGCTCGAAGGCGCCCAGCCCGAGCTCCTGCAGACGGCGCTCGACGTGCTCACCGAAGCCGGCGCGGAGATCGCTGCCACCAACGAGGGCATCCGCGTCCGACGCAACGGCCATGGGATCGGCCCGGTCTCGGTCACCACCGAACCGCATCCGGGCTTCCCGACCGACCTGCAGGCCCAGCTGATGGGCCTGATGACCCGCGCCAAGGGCACCTCGAAGATCACCGAGACGATCTTCGAGAACCGCTTCATGCATGTGCAGGAGCTGGCGCGGCTGGGCGCACATATCCATCTCGACGGCCAGACCGCCACGGTGGAGGGCGTGTCGCGGCTCAAGGGCGCGCCGGTGATGGCGACCGACCTGCGCGCCTCGGTGTCACTGGTGATTGCCGGCCTTGCCGCCGAAGGCGAGACCACGGTCAATCGCGTCTACCATCTCGACCGCGGCTTCGAGCAGCTCGAGCGCAAGCTCTCGGCCTGCGGCGCCCTGATCGAGCGAATCTCGGGCGAGCGCTGAGGCGCTGTCCGTCCATCGGTGAATCGACGTTGGCGTCGTGGTCGGGCGTGACCCGTAGGCGTTAAGATCAAGTGATCGTGAAGAAATCGGCTGCCCATTCAGTCGCGCCATGGCCGGATCAAGTCCGGCCACGACGCTGCTGGACGGGTGAGCCCGTTTTTCCGATGATTAGCTGTGTTGACGCCTATGCCACTTGATCCGGCCGCTTCGACAAGATCGCATGCGATCTTGTCGAGGAATGCGGCAAAGGCGGGTCTGGGTGCAAGGCCGGGGCTGCCGCTCTATGGCGTCGCGCCGATGCGCGAGAGGCCAGCACGAGCCGCCTTCTGGTTCGGGTTCAGCGCCACCGCCTTGCGGAAATCGGCGATGGCGAGGTCGCGGTCGCCGCGGGCCTCACGCACCCTGCCCCGGGTCTCGTAATAATCGGCGACGTCGTCGCGAAGGGCGATGGCGTCGTCGGCGTCGCGAAGCGCCTCGTCGAGCTTGTCGTCGAGCAGATAGGTCTGCGCCCGCTCGTCATACGGGGCCGCAGCCCCCTTGGATCGCTCGATCGCCTTGGTCAGGTCCTCGGCGGAACGCTCGTAGTCGCCCAGCGCCCGCCACGTGGTGCCGCGCGACACATAGGCGTCGGCGTCCTCGGGCCGCTCGCGGATGGCCTCGTCCAGATCGGCCAGCGCCTCGTCATAGCGGTGCACGGCGGCATAGAGCTGGCCGCGCTCCAGCCGGGCGGCGGGAAACTCGGTGGTGAGCGACAGGGCCTTGGTGTAGTCCTCCAGGCCGCCATCGGTGTCGCCGAGCTGCCAGCGAGCATAGCCGCGGCTGAAATAGGCAGAATCGAACTCCGGATCGAGATCGATCGCCTTGTCGAGCTCGGCAATGGCGCGGGTGAAGTCGCGCATGGCGATGAAGCTGCGAGCCCGGCCGTAGATGGCGTTGCGATAGGACTTGTCGATGCGGATGGCCGCGGCATAGTCCTCCAGCGCGGCGATGTGCCGGCCCTGGGCGCGGTAGGCATCGGCCCGCCCCTTGTAGCCCTCGGCCTGGCGCGGATTGAGGGCGAGGGCGTCGTCGAAGTCCTTGATCGCCTCGCCATAGCGCTCCAGCCCGAGCAGGGCGAAGCCGCGATTGATCCGCGTCAGCGCCGATTTGCGGTCCGCATCGATGGCGGCGCCATAGTCGGCCAGCGCGGTGTCGGTCTTGCCCAGGCGGGCCAGCGCGTCGGCCCTCGCCGTCAGGGCCGCGACATCGCGCGGCTGCAGGCCGAGCGCGGCGGTGAAATCGTCCACCGCCTTGGCGTCGTCACCGCGGCTGGCATAGGCCGTGCCGCGCCGGTAGAGCACCAGGGCGCGCGTCGGCTTGCTCAACGTCCGCTCCAGCAAGGTGGAACAGGCGGGAATGCGGACCTCGGCATCACCGGTCGAGCAATCGCGGTCCGTGTCGCCCGCCGCCGCCAGGGCCACGCCCGGGGCGGCGAGAAGCAGGGCAAGCACAAGACAACGCAGTCGCATGATCATGGGTCGGGGCCGTCGGCAGTGGGGTGCGCAAGGCAGCATGCGGCGATTGAAGACCCATCCGCAGTCCGGTTGGCAACAGGTTTCTTCCGCGCAACCGGTCCCGCCAAGCCGTCCCGCGCCGCCGCGCAACCGATTCGCCCCGGCCTTGTGAGCCAGCGCAAGTTCATGATATCCAAAGCGCCTCGATTTGGCCGGACGGCTGGGCCGTTTCGCTTTGCTTCGCAGGGCGCACGTTCAGGACACCTCCCCAAACGTCAACATCGGACGCGGCGCAAGGGCGCCTCGTCCACGCTCCCAGACCGAAGCAGAGGACCATCCATGAGCACCGGAACCGTGAAGTGGTTCAACACCCAGAAAGGCTATGGCTTCATCCAGCCGGATGACGGCGGCCGCGACGTGTTCGTCCACATCACCGCCGTCGAGCGCGCCGGCCTGTCGGAACTGCGCGAAGGCCAGAAGATCGACTACGAAATACTCACCGACCGCAAGACCGGCAAGGCCGCGGCGGGCAATCTCAAGGCCGTCTGACAGGACGGGCCGCGAACGACTGCGAAGGCGCGCATCAGCGCGCCTTTTTTGTTGCGCCAGCCGCTCCGCGACGATCGGTCCGCAAGCTTACGGCATCGTCATTTGCAGCCTCACCTTGCTCATGACACTTTCGCCGCCTGCATAGGGGGCTTCGCCGCCCGCCCAAGAAGGCTTTCTACATGATCCGTTTCCTCTCCGGCCTCTCGGCCCTGGCCGCCCTCGGCTTCGCCGCGGGTGCCGCCTTCGGCCCCGTGCCGATCTATCTGCCGGTGGCAGCCGTCGTGCTCGCCGCGATCCTGGCCCTGTCGGTACGCCTGCCCACGATCATGAGCTTCCTGATCGGGCTGTTCGCCATCTCGTTCCTGGCGCTCGGCACCATCACCGCCGTGAACGAAGCCGGGCTGCTGCCGGACGCCATCGTACCCTACCTGCCACCGCCCCACGCCGCCTTGGTCTCAGCGATCCTGGCACTGGTGAATTACGCGATCTGCTTCGTCCCCCTGATCCGCGGCGTCATCGACAAGGCCGCTCCCTATTTCGAGGCGCGCGAGAGCACCGACCTCGAACTGGGCCTGCTCGGCACATGGCGGCTGCCGGAGCGCTGGATCGGACTCGGCCTGTTCGGCGTCATCGTCGTCCTCAATGTCGTGCAGGTCTATCTGACCGTCCTGTTCAGCTACAACAACAACGCTCTCTACACGTCCCTGCAGGAAAAGGACGCGTCCGGTTTTTGGGCCGCGGTCCTGACATTCACCATTGTTGCAATATTCTGGGTCGGGCGAGGATTGCTTGAGTATTATCTCACTCAGATTCTTCAAGTTCATTGGCGCCGCTGGCTCACCAATCGTTACATTCAGCAGTGGCTTGGCGACAAGACGCATTATCGCCTCGGCCTCGCAGCGGAACACACCGACAACCCTGACCAGCGTATCGCCGAGGACGTGAACGACTTCGTGACGACGACGCTCGGATTCTACGTGCAGATTTTCGTCACCAGCCTCAGCCTTTATGCCTTCGTCCGGATCCTGTGGGAACTGTCGGGCCAGTTTCCCTATTCGGTTGGAGGGTTCAACCTGAGCTCAGTGCCGGGTTACCTGGTGTGGCTCGCCCTGACCTTCGCCGTGGTCGCGACTGTCGTCTCCCACATCATTGGCCGTCCGCTGGTGTCCCTCAATTTCCGCAAGCAGCGGGTGGAAGCGGATTTCCGCTTTAATCTTGTGCGCGTGCGCGAAAATGCCGAGCAGATCGCCCTGCTCGACGGTGAGAGCACCGAAGCTCGAAACCTGATGAACAGGTTCTCGGCCGTCTTCCGCAACACGCTCGATGTGGCCGTTCGGCAGGTCAAGCTGACTTGCTGGACCTTGAGCTACAACCAGGCGATGAACGTCCTGCCGATGGTCTTCCTCGCCCCCGCCTATTTCACCAATGCCGCCCTCAAGCTCGGCAGCGTAACCCAGACCAGTCAGGCCTTCGGCCAGGTGCTCGACGCCTTCTCCTTCTTCGTGAACTTCTACAGCTCGATCGCATCCTACAAAGCCGTCATCGACCGACTGACAGGCTTCGACCACGCGATCGCCAAGGCGGACGCGGCACGCAACGAAGGGATCAAGGTCGACCACGGCGGCACGGACGGCACTGTCTCCACGCAGGACCTCGAGCTTCGGCTGCCGAACGGCCACAAGCTGTTCAACAAGGCCAATGTCGCCTTCCATCGGGGCGAGCGCACGCTCGTCACCGGTCCGTCGGGGTCGGGCAAGACCACCTTGCTGCGTGCCCTCGCCGGCATCTGGCCATTCGGCTCGGGCCACGTCAGGACGCAGGTGAACGAAGATGTCATGATGCTGCCGCAGCAGCCCTATCTGCCGCTGGGCACCCTGCGCGCCGCATTCGCCTATCCGTCGGACGAAACGGCCTTCTCCGACGAGACCCTGCGCACGGCGATGCGCCAGGTCGGCCTGCAGCATCTCAACGATCAGCTCGACCGCACGGAGAACTGGAGCAGCGCCCTTTCGGGCGGCGAGAAGCAGCGCGTCTCGATCGTGCGGGCCCTGCTGCGCCAGCCGAAATGGCTGTTCCTCGACGAGGCGACCGCCGCGCTCGACGAGAAGGCCGAGTCCAATGTCTATCGAACGCTGCGCGAGGCGCTGCCGGAGACCACCATCGTGTCGATCGGCCACCGCTCGTCGCTGGTCAAACTGCACGACCGCCGGGTGGCGATCGAGCGGGACGGCGACACGGGGCGGGTCGTCGATGCGCCGCTGCACGCGTTCAGCACCGCGGCGGAGTGAGGCCGCTGGGCCCGCGCCGGCCCGGGACATCGCAGGATGGGGAGGGGCGTCCCTCCCTGTCCGTCGGAGCTTAGGGTCCGTCGGACAATAAGAGAATCGGTCGCGACGCCTGCCGATCCCTTCCCCCTTGTGGGGAAGGGTAAGGGATGGGGGTCGTGCAGGACGAGTTCCATCCTGTGGGACCCCCACCTCGTACTCCTCCCCACAAGGGGGAGGAGAGTAGCCGGCGCCGCGTTTGACGCACTTATTCGTCGACGCGTCCTTACACGGCGGATTCGAACGTCATCGAGCCATAGGGACCGGTGAGGGTGAGGATCCGGCCGTCATAGCCCCAGGTCTGGGCGGTCCGCAGCACGAACAGGAACACCTGCTCGTTGTGCATCAGGCGCTGGTCGCAGACGCGCTTGCTGACGGCGACCGGGCCGACCACCATCCGGTTGTCCTTGCGCGGCACGATCGTCGCCGACCAGTTGTTGCAGGCGGAGTAACCGGTCCCGCGATTGTTCTGCGACACCAGGATGCTCGGACGGTCGTCCTTGAAGCGCTGGTCCTTGTAACTCAAGGCGACGAAGGTGCGGTCGAAGGGGAAGGCGACCTCGACCTTCTCCAGGGGCTTGGGAACGATCGGCTTGACGCCGCTCGGCGTCGTCTTGTCGAACATCGAGCAGCCGGCGACCGCGCTGGCCAGCACGGCGGGCAGGAACAGGGAACGCAAGACGCGCATCGATAGCCTCCGGTACGTCGCGGCGCACGATAGTGATGCGAGTCGGATTCCGCAACGCATCGGCGGGCAGCAAGAGCCGACGGGTTTGTCGCAATTGCGGCAGATGGCCGGCTGCAGCTCCGGCGCCCGCCGCGATCAGCTGCTGCCGAGCCGGGCGGTGATGCGCTTGATCAGCGAATCACGCACGTCGCGATAGGCGTCCATCCGCTGCTCGCGATTGCCCTGGACGAAGCTGGGGTCGGGCGTCGGCCAGTATTCGACGTCGGCGGCGAGGGTGCGGGTGAGGTCCAGCGCCTTGTGGTGGGCCTCCGGGGCGAGCGAGACGATCAGGTCGAAATTGAGCCCCTCCAGCTCCTCCAACTCCTCGAAGGTCTGCGGACGGTGGCCGGCGGGCGGAATGCCGATCTCCTCGAGCACCGCCGGGACGAAGGGGTCGGCGTCGGACGTGCGCACGCCGGCGGAAGAGAAGAAGATCGAGCCGCCGAAATAATAGCGCGCCACCGCCTCCGCCATGAGCGAGCGGATGACATTGTGCCGGCAGGCGAACAGCACGGATTGAGGGCGCCGCCCCTCGCTCACCGCCTAGCCCTTCCAGTGCAGGACGGAAATCAGCGTGAACAGACGCCGCGCGGTCGGAAAATCGACGGCGATCTTGCCGGACAGTCGCTCGCGCAGCAGTTCCGAGCCGTCATTGTGCAGACCACGGCGGGCCATGTCGATCGTCTCGATCTGCGAGGGTGAGGCGTTGCGGATGGCGGCGTAGTAGCTCTCGCAGATCATGAAATAGTCGCGGATGACGCGCCGGAACGGCGTCAGCGACAGGATATGCGCGACGACGGGCTCGCCCGCCTCGGTGCGGATGTCGAACACCAGCCTCCCCTCCTGGAGCGAGAGCGACAGGGCATAGGGGCCGCCCGCGTGGCCATCCGGGCAGAACTCGTTCTCCTCCAGGAGATCGTAGACCGCCACGCCGCGCTCGTGCTCCTGGTCCGAATTGCCGCGGCCGATGCTGCGCTCGTCGAAGTGGACGGCGACGAGGCGGCGCTGGAGCTGGGGTCCGGACATGGGCCCGACCCTACACAAGGTTCGAGCGGATCGAAACCGAGCGCGCATGCGCGGCCAGGCCCTCGGCCTCGCCGAGGGCGATCGCCGCCGGCCCGAGCGCCGCCAGCTGCGCCGGCCCGCATTTGAGGATCGAGGTGCGCTTCATGAAGTCGAGCACGCCGAGGCCGGAAGAGAAGCGGGCCGACCGCGCGGTCGGCAGCACGTGATTCGAGCCGCCGACATAGTCGCCGATGGCCTCGGGCGTATGGGCCCCCAGGAAGATGGCGCCGGCATTGCGGATCCGCCCGGCCAGCGCCTCGGCATCGGCGCCGATGATCTCCAGATGCTCGGCGGCGATGCGGTCGGCGAGCGGCACGGCGTCGGCCAGCCGCCCGACCAGGACGACCGCGCCGAAATCGCGCCAGCTCGCGCCGGCGATGTCGCGGCGCGGCAGTACGGCGAGTTGCGCCGCCACGGCCCGCTCGACGGCGTCCGCCAGCGCCGGGCTGTCGGTGATCAGGATCGACTGGGCCGCGGTGTCGTGCTCGGCCTGGGCCAGCAGGTCGGCGGCGATCCAGGCCGGATCGGCGCTGCCGTCGGCGATCACCAGCACCTCGGAGGGACCGGCGATCATGTCGATGCCGACACGGCCGAACACCCGGCGCTTGGCCGCGGCGACATAGGCATTGCCCGGCCCGACGATCTTGGCCACCGGGGCGATCGTCGCCGTGCCGTAGGCCAGCGCCGCCACGGCCTGGGCGCCGCCGATGCGATAGACCTCGTCGACGCCGGCCAGCCTGGCGGCCGCCAGCACCAGCGGGTTGAGCGTCCCGCCGGGCGCCGGCACCACCATGACCACACGCGGGCAGCCCGCGACCTTGGCCGGGATGGCGTTCATCAGCACCGAGGACGGATAGGCCGCGGTGCCGCCGGGCACGTAGAGGCCGACAGCCTCGATGGCGGTCCAGCGCCAGCCGAGCTCGACGCCGAGCGCGTCGGTGAAGCGCTCGTCCGCCGGCAGTTGGCGCCGGTGGTAGGCGGCGATGCGGTCCGCCGCCAGCCTCAGCGCGTCCAGCGCCGGCGCCTCGCACCGGGCCGCCGCCGCCTCGATCTCATCGCGGCCGATCCGCAGGGCCGGCGGCGTGAGATCCAGGCGATCGAAGCGGGCGGTCAGTTCGATGACGGCCTCGTCGCCGCGCGCGGCGACATCGGCGAGAATGACGCGCACGGCCTGGTCGACGTCCTCCGAAACCTCGCGCTTCATGGCGAGCAAGGCGCGGAACGCGGTCTCGAAATCGGGATCGCGGGCGTCGAGCCGGATCGGCATGGCTATCCTTTCAGGGAGGCGGGCGCAGCTTCGGCCTCGCAGGGGCGTCCGGCATCGAGATCGGCCATGGCAGCCTCCAGGCACTCGACATCGAGCCGGATGGCCGCACCGTCGGCAAAGCTCAGGATGATGCTGCCGGCCGGTGGATCGGACGGCGCGAAGGCGATGGCCACCAGGCTGGACACCGTGTCGCCATCCTGGCTGAAGCGGGCGCGGCGCACCGCCAGCACCCGGTCGAAATGCAGGCCGGTGCGGCGGCGGCGGCGCTCGCCGCAATCGGCGGCGCACCAGTCGAACCGATCGACGACCAGAGCGAAGCGGCGCTCGGCCGGCAGCCAGGCAATCTCGGCCGGCCGGACCTGCGCGTCCTGCAGATGCGTCGAGATCACGGCGAGGTCGTCCTCGTCGAAAGCCAGGAGCTTCAGGGGTTCAACGGACAGCATGAGCGGGATGTACTGTCTGCGGCCGGCTGCGGCAAGATCTTCGCTCGATTTCCATCGCCGCCAGCGGCGTCGGGACGAGCCGGGCGTCCGGCCGGACAGCGCCGGGTGCATCCGGCTCCGGCCATGCCCGCCTTTCGCGGCCGCTACGGCAGGTGGAACACCCGCCGCAACGGCACCATCACCGGCGCATTGTCGGGATGGGCGTCCATGATATCGCGCATGAAGGCCCACCAGCGTTTCATGACCTCGTGCTCGGGCACGGCGTCCTCTCAGGGCGTTCTGGCGACGATATCCTGGGCCTGGCGGGTGGTGTCGCGCACATGCTCCAGATGGCGGCGATAGGCGGCCATGGCCGCCGCGGGATCGCGGGCCATCACAGCCTCGGCGACATCGACGTGCTGGGTGACGCTGACCTTGATCACGCCGGGCAAGGCGCTGGCGATGCGGCGGACGTCCAGGCCGACATCGTAGAGCCCCTCGGCCAGGGTCGCGAGCATGCGGCTGCCGCCGGCATTGTTGAGGGCACGGTGGAACTCGATGTCGATCAGGCGGAAGGCCACGGGATCCTCGTGGAAGGCATGGCCGTCGACGGCGAGCTTCATGATCCGCGCCCGCGTCTCGGCGTCGGCTCGCTCGGTGCACAGGCGCACGAGCTCGAGGTCGACCGCCACCCGCGCCTCGAAATGCTCGTCCACGTCGTAGTCGGCGAATGAGAGCATGGTCGAGAACGGCGCGACCAGACGGCTCGGCGACAGATCCGTCACCGTGTAGCGCCCGCCCTGGCGGCTTTCGAGCACGCCCATCAGCGTCAGGGCCTTGAGCGCCTCGCGCAGCGGCGGGCGCGAGATGCCGAAGGCGATCCCCATCTGCGCCTCGGTCGGCAGGCGGTCGCCGGATCGCAGATTGCCCGACTTGATCATCGCCATAATGCGGCTGGCCACCTGCTCGGCGATCGGCCGCCGCTCCAGCGCGCCGCCACCGAACGCCTCGGGCACGACCTCGCCGGTCTCCGCTGCGCCGAAGGCACCGAAATCGGGATCTTTGACCTGCTTGCTCACATCCCTGCCTTGGTCCCGGACCGTCCGGGAATGGTCCCCGCCCCGGCTCACAACCCCAGGCGATAGAAGGAATTGGCGTTGTCGCGGTAGAATTTGCGCGTCTCCTCCGGCGAGAACCCGGCCATGGCGCGGTCGAGCGTCTCGACCCAGCGCGTCATGCTGGTGGCCTGCAGGCAGATCGGCCAGTCGCCGGCGAAGATGGTGCGGTCGATGCCGAAGCTCTCGAAGGTGGCGTCGATGAAGGGACGCAGATCCGCGTCCGTCCAGTGCTGCAGGTCGGCCTCGACCGGCAGGTCCGAGAGCTTGATGAAGAGGTTGGGATGGCGCGCCAGCTCCTTCACATCGTCGCGGTACTGGGCGATCGCGCCTTCCTTGATACCGGGCTTGCCGCAATGATCGAGGATCATCGGCACGTTCGGGATGTGCTTCACGAACTCGCGCACGATGTCCATCTGATGGTGATGGACGTTGATCTCGAAATGGTAGCCGAACTTTTCAAGCAGGTTCACGCCCGCGATGAAGTCCTCGGAGAGGGTGAGCGCGCGCGGATCCCGGTCGAATTCGACGATGCGGCGGATGCCGCGCACCATCGGATGCTTCTCCTGCATCTCCACCAGGATCGGCTCGGCCCGGGCGCCCCATTCGAGCGGCGCCATCGGCACGATCGCCTTGATGCCGGGGTCGCGCCGTGCCTCCTCCTCGACGAACAGCACCTCCTTGACGTACTGGCCGCCCCCTTCCCAGAAATCGGCATAGCACTCGAGGAAGACCATGGCCTCGACCTGCACCGCGCCCAGGTCGCGCCGATAATCCTCGACATGGAAGTTCCTGGAAAACAGCGGGCTGCCCTCGAAGGCCGAATATTTCAGCTGGCCGTGGTCCCAGACATGCAGATGCGTGTCGATGATCGGAAAGTCGGGCATGGCGTTCCTCTCAGCGCGTCAGCTTGAAATTGGCGTCCGGCGTCTTCAGCGCCAGGCCGAAGCCGGGCTTGTCGTCGGCGAGATCGACCGCGCCGGCCGCAGCCACGGGCTCGCCGTCGAAAATGTACCAGAACAGCTCGTTGCCGACCTCGACCGGCACTTTCGGGAAATACTCGGCGATCGGGCAGCCATAGTTCGACAAGGTGATGTGGTAATTGTGCATCTGGCCGGCATGCGGGATCACCGGGACGTCGTAGGCCTCGCAAAGGTCGGTGATCTTCCTGGCCGCGGTGATGCCGCCGACGCGGTTGACGTCGAACTGGGCGATGTCGATGGCCCGGGCATCGATCAGCTGCCGGAAGCCGGCGAGCGTGTATTCATGCTCGCCGCCGGAGATTGCGACATGGCCGAGGGCGCGCAACTCGGCATAGCCGGCGATGTCGTCGGCCACCACCGGCTCCTCCAGCCAGCGCAGGTTCCAGGGCTCGAGCGCCCGGAGCATGCGGCGGCCGTATTCGACGGTCCAGCCCATGTAGACGTCGGCCATGATGTCGACGTCCGGGCCGACGGCCTCACGCACGGTCCGCACCAGGTCGATGTTGCGGGCGATGCCGGCGATGCCGTCCTTCGGGCCCCAGCCGAGGCGCAGCTTGACGGCGCCGAAGCCCTGGTCGGCATAGGCCTTGGCCTCGGCATGCAGCACGTCGAGCGGCTGGCTGTAGAGCCGGCTGGCATAGACGGGGATCTTCGGCTTGGTGCGCCCGCCCAGCAGGCGGAACACCGGCTGGCCGAGCAGCTTGCCCTTGGCATCCCAGACGGCGAGGTCGACGGCGGAGATCGCCGTCATGCCGATGCCCTTGCGGCCGAAGGGCAAGGTGCGCCGGTACATGGACTGCCAGAGATATTCCGAATCGAACGGGTCCTGGCCGATCAGCAGCGGCCTGAGGTAGGTGTCGATCGTGGTCTTCACCGCATGCGGAGCGAGGGCCGCATTGCCGATGCCGACCGTGCCGTCGTCGAGCTCCAGTTCCACCACCAGCCAGCCGAGGAAGCGGAAGCCCGAGATGGTGCCGCTGACGTCGGCGACGATGTCGCTCGCCGTCGTGCAGAAATGCGGCGGCATCGGCGCCACCGGTCCGACCCATTCCCAGATCGTGGTGCGGACATCGCGGATGCGGGCCATGCCCTTCTCCTTCCTAGAACGCCAGGGGGCCGAGCTCGCCGGCAAAGCGGCGGACCCAGGCCTCGCCGCGGGCGGTGAGCGTGTCGGAGGGAATGCGCCGGCCGCTGGGCGCGAGGCCGAGCCGGAGGGCGGCCAGCAGCTTGGCATGCAGCACGAGATGCTCGATGCCCTGCATGGCGAAGGCGACGAAGGGCAGCAGGCGCCGATAGAGCGCCTCCGCCTCTTCCTCCCGGCCGGCGCGCATGGCGCGCTCGACGCCGACCTGCAGGTCGAGGGTCTCGACGCCCGGGATCATCCCGTCGACGCCGGCTCGGAAATTGTCGGTGAGCTCCAGTCCGGCCCGGCCGTTGAACACGGCCATCCGGCCCTCGAGCGCATCGATGAGATGGCCGACTGCCAGGGCGCTCGACTCGGCCTTGACGATACCGACATTGGCATGGATCCGGTTCAGTTCCACCAACTCGGCCGGGGAGAGGCCGACGCCGAGGAATTCCGGCGCGTTCTGGATGCCGACCGGACAGTCGACGGCATCCGCCACAGCCCCGAAGAAGCGGATGAGCTCGCGCGAGGCGATCGGCGGGCGCGGCGGCTGCAGGATCAGCCAGTCGGCCCCGGCGGCGCGCGCCGCCCGGGCGGCCTCGATCATTTCGGCGAGGTTCGGCTCGCCGACGGTCACCGCCAGAGGCAGACGGCCGGCGATGTCGGCGCGCACCCAGTCGATCAGGGAGCCCTTTTCCGCACGGGTGAGCTTGCCCGCCTCCGTGGCGAGGCCGAGCACGGCGACGCCGGAGGCTCCCGCCGCCATGGCCGCCTCGACCTGCCGCGTCAGGCCGTCGCGACGCAGCGCACCAGCCTCGTCGAAGAAGGCAAACAGCATGGGATAGGTGCCGCCGGGCCTCATGCCAACCCCCGCAATGTTCATCGATTCCGCGGGAAAAGCCTGCGATTCCAGCGCTTTTCCGCCACTCCCGTCCCGGCGGTCTCGGCCGCCTTCGCCCCTGGTTCTGTCAGCGCGCAAAAATCTTGTCAAACTAATTTTTGTCTGACAACTTGCGCGCCAACACGACCTCTGGTCCCATAAGAACAGACAAGACCTGCTGCGGGAGGGATGCATGCCCCCGGGACTTCGAACGCCGCCGCGTCGGCAAGACCGCCATGACCGTGCCGACCTTCGGCTACGGCTCGGCCCATCTCGGCGAGCTCTACAGCCTCGTCACGGAAGCGGACGCGAACGCCACCATCGATGCCGCCTGGAACGCCGGCGTGCGGCTCTACGACACCGCGCCCTGGTACGGCCTCGGCCTGTCCGAGCACCGCCTCGGCTACGGGCTGCGGCACCGGCCGCGCGGCGAGTACCAGCTGATCACCAAGGTCGGCCGCATCCTGGAGCGCCCCTTCGATCCCGCCACCTTCAAGTCGGAGATGTGGCTGGGCGGCATGCCGTTCCAGCACCGCTACGACTACTCCTATGACGGCGTCATGCGCTCCTACGAGCAGTCGATGATGCGGCTCGGCCTGAACACCATCGACGCGCTGGTCATCCACGACCTCGACGCCGCCTACCAGGGCCCGGACTTCGGCTATCGCAAGAAGGACCTCGTCCATTCCGGCATCAAGGCGCTGGAGGAACTGAAGAAGCGGGGCGAGATCCAGGCCATCGGCATGGGCATCAACACCCGCGAGGCGCTGGAGACGGTGGCGCCGCTGGTCGACCTCGACTTCGTGCTGGTCGCCATGCCCTATACCCTGCTCGACCAGGGCAGCCTGCACACCGGCATGGCGGACTGCCTGAAGCGCGGCGTCAGCGTCATCATCGGCTCGCCCTTCGCCTCCGGCATCCTGGCGACGGGGTCGGGCAGCACCTCCAAATACGGCTACGCCAATGCGCCCGAGCCGGTGCAGAAGAAGGTGCGGGACATCGAGGCGGTCTGCAGGGCGCACGCCGTGGCGCTGCCCGCGGCGGCGCTGCAGTTCGTGCTCGCCCATCCGGCCGTGGTCTCCGAGATCCCCGGCGCAGTGAGGCCGGGCGAGGTGGAGCAGAACGTCGCCGCGCACCATCAGCCGATCCCGGCCGGCTTCTGGTCCGACCTGAAGACGCAGGGCCTGATCGACAAGGACGCGCCCACCCCATGACGGGCGCGGCAGCCCTGCCGATCCTGATCTCGGCGCGCGGCATCTCCAAGCAGTTTGCCGGCGTCGAGGTGCTGCGCGACGTCGACCTCGACCTGTACATCGGCGAGATCCATGCGCTGCTGGGCGAGAACGGCGCCGGCAAGTCCACCTTCGCCAAGATCATCGCCGGCGTGCACCGCCCGAGCCGCGGCACGCTCAGCCTGAACGGCGCCGAAGTCGAGGTGCCGAGCCCGCTGGCGGCGCAGAAGCTCGGCATCACCCTGATCCACCAGGAGCCGATCTCCTTCCCCGACCTGTCGGTGGCGGAGAACCTCGTCCTGGGCCGCCATGAGGGCGCGCCGCTCGGGCGCGTGCGCTGGGGCGACCTGAAGCGCGAGGCCGAGGCCCTGATGGGCCGGCTCGGCATCACCCTGGACGTGGCACGGCCGATGCGCGGCCTGTCGATCGCCGACCAGCAGATGGTCGAGATCGCCCGGGCGCTCGCCAGCGACAGCCGCCTGATCATCATGGACGAACCGACCGCCCCGCTCACGCCCAGGGAGGTCGAGACCCTGTTCGGCATCGCCCGCCAGCTCCGGCAGGAGGGCCGCACCATCATCTTCATCAGCCACCGGCTGGAGGAGGTGCGGGCGCTCTGCGACCGCGTCACCGTGTTCCGGGACGGCAGCAAGATCGCCACCAGCGAGACCGCGGCCGTCACCGACGCCGACATCATCCGCCTGATGATCGGACGCGACGTGCAGGGATACATCCCCCGGCACAAGTCCGAGATCGGCGCGGTGGCGCTGGCGGTGAAGGGCCTGACCCTGCCCGGCCGGTTCGAGGCCATCAGCTTCGAGGTGCGCAAGGGCGAGATCGTCGGGCTCGGCGGCCTGGTCGGCGCCGGACGCACCGATGTGGCCCGCGCCATCTTCGGCGTCGCACCGGCCGCCTCCGGCAGCATCGTCATCGACGGCCGCGAGGTCGCGATCCGCGAACCGTCCGACGCTGTCGCCCACGGCCTCGCCTTCGTGCCGGAGGACCGGGCCGTCGCCGGCATCTTCCGCACCCTGCCGGTCGAGCAGAACATCACCGCCGCCGTGCCGGCGACCATCGCCCCGCGCGGCATCATCCGCCGCGCCCTCGAACGCAGCATCGCCGGCGACGCCGTGCGCCGGCTGCGCATCCGCCTCGCCAGCCAGCGCCAGCCGATCGGCGAGCTTTCCGGCGGCAACCAGCAGAAGGCCATCCTGGCGCGCTGGCTGCTGACCGATCCGCGGATCCTCATCCTCGACGAGCCGACCCGCGGCATCGACATCGGCGTCAAGGCGGAGTTCTACGAGATGATCGGCGAACTGGCCGCCTCCGGCCGCGCCATCCTGGTGATCTCCTCCGAGCTGCCGGAGTTGCTCGCCCTCAGCGACCGCGTGCTGGTGATGTCGGAAGGCCGCCTCACCGCCAGCCTCGCCCGCGGCGAGGCGACCGAGGAGAGCGTCATGCATGCCGCCGTGCCGCGCCGCAAATCCGACGGGCGGGAGGCAGCATGACCGCTACCTCGATCTTCCGCCGCCGCGAGGCCGGCATCGTGGTGATGATCGCCGTCTTCTCGGTGGTCGTCGGCCTCCTGCAGCCGCGCTTTCTCTCGGCCGAGACGCTGCGCATCGTGCTGCTCGCGGTGCCGCTGATCATGGTGGCGGCGATGGGCCAGATGATGGTGATCGTCGCCCGCCATGTCGACCTGTCGATGGGCTCGATCCTCGGCTTCACCGCGATCGTCGCCGGCATGATCTGGCGCGACCATCCGGAGTTGCCGATCCTGGCCGGCGTGATCGCCGCGATCGCGCTGGGCTGCCTGCTCGGCCTCGTCAACGGACTGGTGGTGACCGCCTTCCGCCTGCCCTCGATCATCGTCACGCTGGGCACGCTCAGCCTTTATCGCGGCCTGCTGTTCTATGTCTCCGGCTCCCGGCAGGTCGACCCGCAATATATTCCGCGCAGCCTGATCGAGCTCAGCCAGACCTCGCCGGTCTTCGGCATTCCCTGGATCATCCTCATCGCCTTCGCCGTCGCGCTCGCGACCTATTTCTTCCTCGACCACACGCGGCTCGGGCGGCAGATCTACGCCATCGGCTCCAACCCGGTGGCGGCGCCGCTGCGCGGCATCCGCGCCGCGCCGATCACCGTGCTGGTCTTCGTCATCTCCGGCGCGCTCGCCGGCCTCGCCGGCGTGATGTACGCCTCGCGCTTCGGCTACGTGAATCCGGGCATCACCGGCGTCGGCTTCGAGTTCACGGTGATCGCGCCGGTGGTGATCGGCGGCGTCTCGATCAACGGCGGCGTCGGCTCGGTCGCCGGCACCGTGCTCGGCGTGCTGCTGCTCGGCGCCGTCAGCGTGGCGCTGCCGATCCTCGGCGTCTCCGGCTTCTGGCAGGATGCGATCTACGGCGCGGTGATCCTGGTCGCCCTGGTGATCGACCGCAGCGTCCGCCAGGGCGGACTCAAGGGCCTGCTGGCGAGGGACGCGGCATGACCGAGCTTCGCACCGCCGCCGTCTCGCCGCAGGACGCCGCCAGGCCGCTGCCGCTCTGGCGCACCCTGCTGGTGCGCCCGGAAACGATGACGCTGGTCCTCCTGGCGCTCGCCATCGTCACGGCCTCCCTGCTTTCGCCCTTCTTCGCCTCGCTGGCCTTCATCCTCGAGAGCGCCACCTATTATTCCGAATTCTCTATCCTGGCGCTGGTCCTCACCCTGGTCATCGTCGCCGGCGAGATCGACCTCTCGCCCGCCGCCACCATGGCGCTGACCGCCTGCCTGTTCGGCGCCTGCTTCCAGGCGGGCCTGCCGATCGGCCTGGCCATGACCGCCAGCATCATTGCCGGCCTCGTCATGGGCGCCTTCAACGGCTTCATGGTGCTGTGGTTGCGCCTGCCCTCGCTGATGGTCACCATCGGTACGCTGATCATGTATCGGGGCTTGGCCAAGGTGTTGGCCGGCGACAAGTCGATCGGCAAGTTCCCGGCCTGGTTCGTCGGCATCGACTACCGCGAGGTCCTCGGCATCCCCGTGCCGGTCCTGGTCTTCACCATCGCCGCCCTGGCGCTCGCCTTCGTGCTCGGCGCCACCATCCTGGGACGCCAGATCTACCAGATCGGCACCAGCGAGGTCGCAGCCCGCCATGCCGGCATCAAGGTGCGGCGGATCAAGTTCGGCCTGTTCGTGGCGATGGGGCTCTCCAGCGCCGTCTGCGGCCTGATGGCAGCCTCGCGCCTGGCCTCGGTGCGCTACGACCTCGCCTCCGGCGGCGAACTGCAGATGGTGCTGATCGTCATGCTCGGCGGCACCTACATCTTCGGCGGCCGCGGCACCATCCTCGGCACCTTCATCGCCTCCTGGCTCCTGGTGATCATCGCCACGGGCATGACCGTCGCCAATATCCCCGTCACCTTCCAGCTCACGGTGATGGGCCTCTTGCTCATCGTCTCCATCATCGCGACCAACGCGATCTATTCGCGCAACCAGAGATAGCCGGAGGAGCCGCGCGTCCGGCCCAACAGGAGGAAACCATGCCCAGGAAATCGCTGCTGCTCGGGCTCTCGCTCGGGCTCGCTCTCGCTGGCTCCGTCGCCGCCCAGGCCGCCGACAAGGTCTCGATCGTCTACATCCCCAAGAACACCGGCAATCCCTATTTCGACTCGCTGGTGAAGGGCTTCCAGGACGGCTGCGCCAAGCTGGGCTGCGAGTTCGACACCCAGGCGCCCGCCACCGCCGAGGCGACCTCGCAGATCCCCTTCATCACCGCGCAGACTCAGCGCGGCGTCAACGTGATCGCCATCTCGCCCAACAGCCCCGACGCCCTCAACCAGGTGCTCGACCGCGCCCGTTCGCGCGGCACCCTGGTGCTGGCGGTGAACGGTGACCTCGTCGGCAATCTCGAGCATCGCGATGCCGGCATCCTGCCGGTGGACTTCACCAAGACCGGCCCGAGCCAGGTGGAGCTTCTGGGATCGCAGATCAACTACGAGGGCGAGATCGCCATCCTCTCGGCCACCACCGACGCGCCCGACCAGAACACCTGGATCGCGGCGATGAAGGACGCGCTCGCCAGCAATCCCAAATACGCCAAGATGAAGCTGGTCGAGGTCGCCTATGGCGACGACGACCCGCAGAAATCCACCACCGAGATGGAAGCGCTGATCCAGAAGCACCCCAATCTCCGCGGCGTGATCTCGCCGACCACGGTCGGCGTCGCCGCCGCCGCGCAGGTGCTGCAGACCCAGGGCAAGGCCAAGCAGATCGTCCTGACGGGCCTGGGCACGCCCAACCAGATGCGCCCCTTCATCAAGGACGGCACGCTCAAGTCGATGCAACTGTGGAGCCCCTACAATGAGGGCCTGCTCAGCGCCTATTTCGCCGTCGGCGTGAAGAACGGCACCATCAAGAACGAGGTCGGCGAGACGTTCGAGGTGCCGGGCCTGGGCACGATCACCATCGGCCCGGACCACGTCATCAACACCCAGGCCGACCTGACGACCTTCGATTCCGGCAATATCGACCAGTTCAACTTCTGATCGAAAGGAGGGGAGCGGACGAAACCGCCCGCGCCCCTCCCCTTCCGAAAGCCTACATCACCACGACCCTGGTGCCGATCTTGACGCGCTCATAGAGGTCGATCACGTCCTCGTTGCGCATCCGGATGCAGCCGGAGGACACGGCCTGACCGATGGTCCAGGGCTCGTTCGAGCCGTGGATGCGATAGAGCGTGCTGCCCAGGTACATGGCGCGGGCGCCCAGCGGATTGCGCGGGCCGCCGGCCATGAAGCTCGGCAGGTCGGGGCGACGGCGGCGCATGTCCGCCGGCGGGCGCCAATCCGGCCATTCGGCCTTGCGCGAGATGGCGTTGGTGCCGTTCCATTCGAACCCGGCCCGGCCGACGCCGACGCCGTAGCGCAGGGCCTTGCCGTCCTCCTGCACGAGGTAGAGGAAGCGCTGCGAGGTGTCGATGACGACGGTACCGGGCGCTTCACCGCCACTATAATCGACGGTCTGCTTCATGAACTGCGGCGCCATGCGCGGGCGCTGCGGCCGGACCTCCTCCGCCACGGGCGCCGCGGCATAGGCCAGGCGCCGCTCGGCGGCACCGAGCCTGGCCGCGCGGGGCACGCCATAGGAGGCGGGCTGGTCGATGACATAGGCCGGCGCGCGGCGCGGACGCTGCCGGCGCATCGGCGGCGCCGGCTCGTCGACATCGCCGCCGCTGAACAGGAATTCGATGAATCCTCCGCCGAGGTTGGCGCGCGGCCGCGACACCGGAGCCCGCCCATAGGCCGGCGCGTAGACGACGCGCGGCTCGTCGTATGAGCGCACGCCGCCGGTTGTCTGGGCCGCCGCGCCGCCGAAGGGCACGAGGGCGAAAAGCAGGCAGGCTCCGATCAAAGGCTTCATGGGGCGATCCTGACGCAACAGCTCGGGATGCATAGCAAGGCATCGCCTGCCCGCCGCATCCGTCTCATCCCGGCCATTCAGACGTCGCAAACGCTCCTGAAAGATGAACGAAGCCAGATCATGCCGGCTCGACACGGCTCGGCGGCCAAGTTGCTGGCGGCAGGGTTTACGAGACGTGATCGGGATCCGTCAAAACGTGGAAAACGCCAAGCATCATGGTTAAGAAGCCGCTGCAATCACGGCCCGGCCGAAGCATCGTGGCATGGGAGGACGCGGCCTGCGGACCATCGTCTCCGCCCACGGCTGGGAGGGCTCCCGCGCACCGCGCCGGGAGCCGCAGGCGGCCTCGCCCCGGTGACGGGCCCTCAGCGCCCGCCGGAGCCGCCGCGCGCGGCCTCGAACAGGAACCAGGTCCGCCGCTCGGCCTCGTCGATCCAATTCTCGATCAGGCTGGCTGTGGCGACGTCGCCGTGCTCGTCGCACAGGTCGTGCACCTCGCGCAGGCGCTGGACCATGTCCTTGTTGTCCTCGCGCAGTTCCGCCAGCATGTCGAGCGGGTCGACGAAATCGGCGTCATTGTCCTGCACCCGCTGCAGGCGGGCGATGTGGCCGATGGAGCGGATGGTCGTGCCGCCGATCTTGCGCACGCGCTCGGCCATGTCGTCGGTCGCGGCGAGGATCTGGGCCGCCTGCTCGTCCAGCATGAGGTGATAGTCGCGGAAATGCGGCCCGCTGACGTGCCAGTGGAAGTTCTTGGTCTTGAGGTAGAGCGCGAAGGTGTCGGCGAGCAGCGCGTTCACCGCACCGGCGATATCCTTGACCGCATTGCCGCCGAGGCTTGTCGGAGTGGCGAGCGCCGCCTTGCGCCGGGCCTTCGCGCCCGACAGATCGCCGCCCGCGGCCTCGCCGGCTGCCTTGCCGCCAGTCGATTTGGCGGAACTTCCCTTGGCCATGATCGTCTCCCTGGAACAGCTGCATCTGCCGGATGATCGCCGTCCACCCGGCACGGATCGACGGGCCGGGGCCTTTGCGGCCCTTCCCACCCCTAGTGGTAGGCCGGAACCGCATGCCGATCCAGCCTCCCCGGCCTCCAGCGCGCAATTGCCGGGGCGGATGGACCGTCATGGCTTCAGTCGGAACCGCCGCCGCCCGGCCGAACCATGCCGACCGCTCCCTCAAGCGCGGGACGGTTCGGAAGATGCTGCCTGGGGGGCGCGGGCAGGCTGGCTGCGATCAGCCGGTCGGCATTGGCGCCGAGCGAGGCGGCCGGGCCGTCGGGGCCGAAGATCTGGCCGCTGATATTGGCGCCCTCGAACAGGAGCAGCAGGCCGTCGCCGAGGACGTCGGGATCGACGGCGCCCATCTCGGCCGCCATGGCGCGCAGGCGCCGGCGCAGCTCGCGCTTGTTGGCCTCGCTGACCCGATGGGCCGGATGCGCCGCCTCGGGATATTCGACCACCGCATTGGTCAGGCCGCAGCCGCGATGGCCGGGATTGCCGGCGCGCTGGCCGACCCCGGTGAAGTAGGCGACCACCTGGGCGCGCGGATCGCCGGGATGGGCGGCGACGGCGGCGTCGAACCGGGCCCAGAAGTCCCGCTCATAGCGCTGGAGGTAGGAGGCTGCGAGATCGTCCTTGGAGGCGAAGCTGCGATAGAGACTCGGCTTGGTCACGCCGGCCTGACGGACGATTTCGTCGACGCCGATGGCCCGGATGCCCTGGCTGTAGAACAGGTCGCGGGCAACCCCGAGGATCCTGTCGGCGGCGCGCGGCGTGCCGCTGCCTTGCTCCGCACCCGTCTCCCCTGTCGCAGTCCCCGTCTTCGCGTCGGTCACGCCAATGGCCTCTTGACAATGTAACTGACCGGTACGTACTGATACACACTCCAGATACGTACCGGTTTGTAACATGACCATAGCCCAAACGCGCCCCTTCGGCCAGCGCTACGCTTTCGTGGTGGTCGGCGTGATCTTCGTCGCCCTGCTGGTCGCGGCCGGGCTCCGCTCGGCGCCGTCGGTGATGATGGTGCCGCTCGAAGAGGCCTTCGGCTGGCGGCGCGACGTGATCTCCCTGTCCGCGGCCGTCGGCATCTTCCTCTACGGCCTGGTCGGGCCGTTCGCCGCGGCGCTGATGGAACGGCTCGGTCTGCGCCGCACGCTGCTCGCCGCCATCGCGCTCATGTCGGTCTCGACGGCGCTCAGCCTGCTGATGCGCGAGTCCTGGCAGTTGGTGGCGACCTGGGGCGTCATGTCCGGCCTGGGCTCGGGCGCCGTCGCCAGCGTGCTCGGCGCCACCGTCGCCAACCGCTGGTTCAAGACCAATCGCGGGCTGGTCATGGGCCTGCTCTCGGCCAGCAGCGCTACCGGCATGCTGGTGTTCCTGCCGCTGCTGGCGATGCTGGCCCAGTCGGGCGGCTGGCGTCCGGTGGCGGTGGCGGTCTCGATCGCCTGCGCGGCACTGCTGCCGCTGGTCTATCTCCTGGTGCCGGAGCGGCCTTCCTCGATCGGGCTCACGCGCTACGGCGCCGACTCGGAAGAGCCGGCGCCGCCCGCCCCGCAGGGCAATTTCGTCGTCGCCACGCTCGCGACCCTCGGCCGGGCGGCGCGCATGCGGGCCTTCTGGTACCTGTTCGCGACCTTCTTCGTCTGCGGCTTCACCACCAACGGCCTGGTCGGCACCCACCTCATCGCCTTCTGCGGCGACATGGGCATCCCTGAGGTGCAGGCGGCGGGGCTGCTGGCGGTGATGGGCGTGTTCGACCTCGTCGGCACGACGCTGTCGGGCTGGCTCACCGATCGTTTCGACCCGCGCAAGCTCCTGTGCGTCTACTATGCCGTGCGCGGGCTGTCGCTGATGTTCCTGCCCTATTCCGACTTCTCGGTCGCCGCCCTCGGCATCTTCGCGGTGCTCTACGGCCTCGACTGGATCGCCACCGTGCCGCCGACCCTCAGGCTGAGCAACGAGATCTTCGGCGACCGCAGCGGGCCGCTGGTGTTCGGCTGGATCGTCGCCGGCCACCAGCTCGGCGCGGCGGCGGCAGCCTATTTCGGCGGCACCATGCGCCAGTTGCAGGGCAATTACGAGCTCGCCTTCCTGATCGCCGGCCTCACCGGCATCATGGCCGCCGCCATCTCGATCCTGATCGAGCCGCCGCGGCAGCGCGGAGCGGCGGGCGCCTCCGGCGCGGTCCAGCCGGCGTGAGGCGGCGCGCTCATCCGCGCGCCTCCTGCGCCTCCGCCAGCCCGATGGCGCCCCAGACCGCCGCCTGCCAGCCGAGCCCGGCCCAGCGCAGGTCGAGCGGCTGGATCGTCGCGGGCAACGGCATATGGGCCGCGACGATGCCGGCCAGCGCCTCGCGCGGATAGCCCGCCATCTCGACGACGCCGCCGCCGACCAGCACGACCCTCGGCGAGAGCAGCGCGACCGCCGAGGCAATGGCGAAAGCCTGGTCGCGCACGGCGTCCGCCAGTGCCGCCCGCAGCGCCGGGTTGCCCTCGGCGGCGACGAACACCTCCGCGACGGGCACGCCGTGCGCCTGCGCCAGCGCCGCCAGCGTCCGCCCGGAGGCGTAGACCTCCAGCCGGTCCGGCTCGATGCCCGGCAGGGTGCGCCCGAAGCCGTGCATCGGCATGTGCCCGATCTCGAGCGCCCAGCCGGCGCCGCGGAACACCGCGCCGTCGCCGACATAGGCCGCGCCGATGCCGGTGCCGATATAGACCGCCAGGACATGGCTCTCGCCCCGCACGGCGCCGGCCCGGCATTCGCCGAGGAGCTGCAGCACCACGTCGCGCTCCAGCCGCACCGTCATGCCGAGGGCCCGCGCGAGATCCGAGGCCAATGCCCGTCCGTCCAGTTCCGGCACGTTGGCGGCCCGCAGCACCCGGTCGAAATCCGGGGCGATGAAGCCGGGCACCGTGGCGACCGCCCCGGCCGGCGTCAGTCCCGCCTCGCGGCAGGCCTCGCGCACGATGGCGGCGAGCGCCGTTACCGGATCGGGGCAGCGGATGCGCGCCGTGGCATAGGTGCGCGCGAAGTCGAGCACCCGGCCGCCATCGGCGAAGCCGATCTTGACCGAGGTGCCGCCGATTTCGATGACGACGAGGGTGTCGGCGCTCACGCCAGCCTCCGGAGGAAGCCGGCCAGGGCCTGGCGGAACTCGTGCTCGAAAGCGGGGCGGTCGACCGCCTTGGGCGTGATCTCGGCGAGCTCGGCGCCGGGGATGAGCCCGGCCAGCCGCCGGGCATAGGCCAGGGGGTGGGCAAGGTCGGCGCCGTGGCCGATCACCAGGGTCGGGACGGCGATCCCGGCGATCTCGGCTTCCTCCACCCCCGGGCCATCGGCGGCGATGGCGCGCAGCAGCTCCCCGAAAGCCTTTGGATCGGACCGGCCGAAGAAGCCGATGAGGCTCGCCAGATTGTCCGGCGCCGCCCGGGCGAGCTCCGCCGCCGTCTCGCTCGCCTCGAAGCGGCGGCGCGCCTCGGCCGGCTCGAAGGTGCCGAGCAGTTCGCCGACCAGGCCATAGGGCCGCATATTGGCCGGAGCCGCAGCGGCGACCCAGGCCGGCCGCGCCAGCACCAGCGCCCGGACCAGATCCGGCCGACGCACCGCCAGGCCGAGGCCGATCGCCGCTCCCATCGAGATGCCGCCGACCACCGCCCGCGCGATGCCGAGCCGCGCCGCCAGGGCGGCGAGATCCTCGGCGAAGCCGGCGATGGAGAGCGCCGCCGGCGGACCGAAGGCGGAGCCGCCCTGGCCGCGGCATTCGAGCGTGACGCGCCGCATCGGCGGCTCAGCGGGAAAGACCTGCGCCACCTGCGCCTCGTCGCCGCCGAGGCCGTGCTGGAACAACACCGGCGGACCCGCGCCGGCGTCGCGATAGCGCAGGGCCAGCCCGTCCCGCTCGAACGTCGCAAAGCTCATCGGGCGCCCTCCCCGGCGAGGACAGCCGCCAGGAAGCCGGCGACGCCGGCAGCCTCGACCGCGGCGAGGCCGTGGGTCACCAGCGGGCCGTCGAAGCCCGCCGCCCCGAGGCGGCCGACGAAATGCCGGAAATCGACGACGCCTCGTCCCGCGGTGGCGAAGGAGCCGTCGGGGTTGCGGTCCTTGGCGTGGGCCATGGCGATGTCGCCGGCCAGGAGGTCGACCGCCTGCTCGATCACGGCCCGGCGCTGCTCGGCCGTCGCCACCTCGAACAGGTTGGCGGGGTCGAGGACGATGCGGATGCGCCGGCTGCCGATCTCGTCGATCAGCCGCCGCGCCAGCGCGGCCGAGCTGACCACATTGGCGAGCTCGGGCTCGACGCCGAGGTCGACGCCGAAGCGCTCGGCGATGTCAACCGCTGCCGCCATCTCCGCCAGAAGGTCGCGCCAGGCCTCGGGAGCGGCGTTGCCGGGATGCCAGCGCCACTGGTCGTCGGGATCGCGGGTGCCGGTGCACAGCGTCACCAGGCGCGTGCCCATGGCCGCCGCCGCGCCGCACAGCACCTCGAGCCGGGCGAGGCCGGTGCGGCGCACCGCCGGATCGGGGTGGATCATGTTGTAGGTGCCGGAGACGGCGGCGATGCCGACGCCGGTCTCCCGTGCGGCCGCGCCGACGGAAGCGGCGTCGGCCGGCTCGATCCGGTCGGGCATCGAGGGCAGGCCGAGGCAGGCGAGGTTGAACTGCGTTACGGCATAGCCGGCACCGGCGACGGCCCTGAGCGTCGGCAGGGCGCCGACGGCATCGAAGGTCTTGGCGAAGATCCCGAGCTGCATCAGATCACCCCGCTCACATCGGCGAGGGCAACGGCGCAGCCGGCCTCGGCCGAGCGGGCGATCGCCGCCATGGCGCGGACGGAGGCGACGCCGTCCTCGGCCGAGGCGCCCCGCATCGGCGCGCCGTCGAGGATGACCCCGGCAAAGCCCTCCACCTGCCGCCGGTAGAAATGCCCGTCGGCACCGAGCGTGCGGTGCCAGGCGCCATCGGCCTCGCGGAAGATGTCGACGTCGCTGCTCTTATAGTACCAGGGGTTGTAGGTCTTGCCGAGGACGCTGCCGTTCTCGCCGTAGATCTGGAAGCCCTCGTGCCAGTCCATCCGGACGGCGACGGTGAGGTCGAGATGGCCGACCGTGCCATCGGCGAAATGCACGACCACGAACCAGCAATAGGCGCCGAAGCGCTCGGTGAGGCGGGCGTCCACCGCCTCGATCGGCCCGGCGAGGTGGCGGGCGGTGTCGACGAGGTGGCTGCCATGGGCCAGCATGTAATAGCGGCGCAGATCCGCCTTCGGGTTGACGGCCGGCTTGCGGGCGCTGGCGCTGGTGATGATCAGCGGCTGGACCGCATCGGTCATGGCATAGCGATGGGTGTTGTCGCAGTACCAGCCTTTGTAGGCCAGCAGCGTACCCATCTCGGTGTCGATGAAGGCCTTGGCCGCCTCGATGCCGGCATCGAAACGTTTCATGTGGCCGACCTGGACGAGCCGTCCCGTCGCCTCGGCCACCGCCTTCAGCTCCTCCGCCTCTTCGACGCCGACGCCGACCGGCTTCTCGCACAGCACGTGCTTGCCGGCCCGCAGCGCCTGGATCGAGGCCTGGACGTGGAAGGTGTCCGACGTGGCGATGATCACCGCGTCGAGCGCGGGATCCTCGAGCATGGCCTGGTAGTCGGCATAGGCCTTCTCGGGCGCGAAGGTCGCGGCCATGCGCTCGCGCAGATCGTCGGCGACGTCGCAAATGGCATAGAGATCGGCGTTGCGCGCCTTGGCGCAGGCCTCGAAATGGGCCGCCTGGGCGATCGGCCCACAGCCCAGAACCCCGATCCTGAGCCTCTTCTCATCCTTGCGTGGCATCGACAATCTCCTTTGGGTCCGGGTGGAACCTCAGACCTCGAACTGGTCGTCCATGGACAGCATCTGCTGGTGCAGCAGGCAGGCCGCCCCCAGGGCCGGGCCGCTGGTGCGGATCGGCGAGGTCTCGATCGCCGGCATGGGGTACCCTGCGACCAGCGCGGCCTCGACCTCGCGCCGGACACCGGCTGCGACGAAGGGGAAGGCAGCGCTCACCGAGCCGCCGAGGATCACCTTCTGCGGCTGCAGCGTGCAGATCAGCACCGAGAGGCCGCGGGCGAGCCAGCGGGCCCAGTCCGCCACCGCCCGCTGCGCCGCCGGCTCGCCGCCCCCGAGCGCCGCCAGCACCTCCTCCAGCGTGCCGCTGCGGCCGCCGTGGTAACGATGGCGGGCGAGCAGCGCCTCCTTGCCGACATAGGTCTCGAAGCGGCCGGGCTGGCGCCCGTCGAATACGTAGCCCTCCTCGCCCAGCCGGATATGGCCGATCTCGCCGGCGCCGCGCAGCCGGCCGCGATAGAGCCGGCCCCTGCTGATGATGCCGCCGCCGACCCCGCTTTCGATCAGCACCACCAGGGAGTCGGAGACTTCGTCCTCGGCGCGCCGGTAGGTCTCGGCCACGGCGAAGGCGTTGGCGTCGTTTTCGAGGAGCATGGGCAGGCCGGCGCCGAGCCGTTCGCCGAGAGGGCCGGCCAGATCGACGCCGTGCCAGCCGAGGATCGGGGCATGGTAGGTCGCCTGGTCGGCGGCGAGGAATCCCGGCACGGCGACGCTGACGCCGCGGGCCTGCGATCCGGCGGGGAGGGCCGCCAGCACACGGCCGATCAGGTCGGCCGTGAGGTCGACGGCGGTCCGCGGATCGCAGCCGGCCCCCTGGAACGGGGCCGCCACCTCGCAGCGGCACTCGGCTGCGAGGTCGATCGCCAGGGCGGTGATGCGGTCGACGCCGATATCGGCGCCGATGAAGAAGGCCCCATCGCCGCGGATCTCGACCATGATGCCGGGGCGGCCGACGCGGGCGGCCGCGTCCGCGCCGTCCTCCTGTCGCTCACGCAGCAGGCCGTCGTCGATCAGGCTCTGCACCAGGCTGCCGGTGGTGGAACGGGTAAGGTTGAGGGCACGCGCCAAGTCGGCCCGGCTCATCCCGCCGGCACGGAACACGGCGGCCAGGGCGCGGGTTTCGTTGAACTGGCGGAGGGCCTGAATCGTCGTCAAGACCGGCGGTCCAATTTGTATTGGACAAAAACTAATTATGGATCATGATTGCGTCAAGTCGCTCGACGACTGCTTGGAAATTTCACACGCCTCCAGTGATTACCCCATTGACGGCGAAACCATACCGACCTTAGTTTTCCAAGAAAACAAATTGAACCGTAGGGATGGAGCATCATGGCGCTGCTGGCGCGTCTCGAGCACATCGTGAAGGATTTCGGCGCCATCCGCGCGCTGGACGACGTCTCGATCGACATCCACAAGGGCGAGGTGTTGGGCCTGATGGGCGACAACGGCGCCGGCAAGTCGACGCTGGTCAAGACCATCGCCGGCAACTTCCAGCCCACCTCCGGCACCTTCACCATGGACGGCCAGCCGGTGGCGTTCACCGGCCCGGCGGATGCGCGCCGCCACGGCATCGAGGTCGTCTATCAGGATCTGGCGCTCTGCAACAATCTGACGGCCGCGGCCAATGTCTTCCTCGGCCGCGAACTGATGACCCGGATGGGGCCTATCCGGGTGCTCGACCATCGCCGCATGAACCTGCGTGCCGCCGAGCTGTTCGGCGAGCTGAAGTCCGAGACCCGTCCGGCCGACCTGGTCAACCGCATGTCGGGCGGCCAGCGCCAGGCCGTCGCCATCGCCCGCACGCGGCTGGCGCAGTCGAAGATCGTGCTGATGGACGAGCCGACCGCCGCCATCAGCGTGCGGCAGGTGGCCGAGGTGCTGGCGCTGATCCGGCGCATGAAGGAGCAGGGCCTGTCGGTCATCCTGATCAGCCACCGCATGCCCGACGTGTTCGAGGTTTGCGACCGCGTCGTCGTCATGCGGCGCGGGCGCAAGGTGGCGGACAAGTCGATCGCCGAAACCAGCCCTGAAGAGGTCACCGGCCTCATCACCGGCGCCATCCGCTCCGCCTGACGCCCCCTTTCCGATCCAACGCCGGAGAAGTCCGTGTCCTCTCCCAACGAAGCCCCGGGCATGCATGTGGACCTGCTGCGCGTGCCGCACCGCTCGCTCGGCGCCCGCCTGCTCGGCGCCCAGGAAACCTGGATCGCCCTCGCCATCCTGGCCCTCGGCCTCGTCGTCTCGCTGATCTCGGCCAAGTTCGCCACGCCCGGCAACCTGCTCAACGTCTTCCAGAACGCCTGCTTCATCGGGCTGATGGCGCTGGGCATGACACCGGTCATCATCAGCGGCGGCATCGACATCTCGGTCGGCTCGATCCTGGGCCTGTGCGGCGTCACCTACGGCATGCTGCTCAACGCCGACATGCCGCTCGGCGCCGGCATCGCCGCGACGCTGGCGCTCGGCGCGCTGTGCGGCGGCTTCAACGGCGCGGTCGTGGCCTATCTCAAGCTGCCGCCCTTCGTGGTCACGCTGGCGACGCTGTCGATCGGCCGCAGCCTGGCGCTGGTCGTCACCAACAACGAGGTGTTCTACACCTTCGGCCAGGCCGGCGACGCGATGATCGCGCTCGGCGGCGGCTATACGTTCGGCCTGCCCAACGTGGTCTACGCCCTTGTCGCGGGCGTCCTCCTGCTGCACTTCCTGCTCCGGATGACGCGCTGGGGCCGCTATGTCTTCGCCATCGGCGGCAACGAGGACGCGGCACGCCTGGCCGGCATCCCGGTCGACCTCATCAAGATCTCGGCCTACGCCTTCGGCGGCTTGATGGCCGGCGTCACCGCCGTGTTCCTTGTCGGCTGGCTCGGCGCCGTCACCAACGCCATCGGCACCGGCTACGAGCTGCAGGTGATTGCCGCCACGGTGATCGGCGGCGCGAGCCTCACCGGCGGCTTCGGCACGGCGCTCGGCGCCGCCATCGGCGCGGTGCTGGTCGAGGTCATCCGCAACGCCCTGCTGATCGCAGGCGTCAACCCATTCTGGCAGGGCACGTTCGTGGGAAGCTTCATTCTCGCGGCCGTGCTGCTGGAGAGAATCCGCTCGATGAAACGCTAGGGCGGGACGTGGCCGCGCCGACATGGCGAACGGCCAAGAGCAGGACTGCAACGGAGGAAACCCATGTCACTGATCGCACGCCTCGGAACCGGCCTGTCGCTGGCCTGCCTGGCAGTCGGCCTCGCCGCCGCGCCGGCCAGCGCCGCCGAGCGCGAGTTCGCCCTCGTGTTCAAGGTGCTCAACAACGCCTTCAGCCCGCCGATCGACCATGGCTGCAAGGCCGCCGCCAAGGAGCTCGGCGACGTCAAGTGCACCTATATCGGCCCGACCGAATATGACGAGGCCAAGCAGGTGCAGCTCGCCCAGGACGTGATCACCCGCGGCGTCGACGGGCTCGGCATCTCGGCCGGCAACCCCAAGGCCATGGCTCGCATCCTCAAGATGGCCAAGGACAAGGGCATCCCGGTCGTCACCTTCGACACCGACGTGCTGCCGGAGGACGCCGGGCTGCGCTCGACCTATATCGGCACCGACAATTACGAGTTCGGCATCGCCCTGGCCCAGAAGGTCCTGGCGCACAAGAAGGGCGGCACGGTCTGCATCCAGTCCGGCGCTCCGGCCTCGGAAAACCTCAAGGCGCGCGTGCAGGGCATCCGCGACACGCTCGCCGGCGCCCCGAAGGACAAGCCGGTCGAGCGCCTGACCGGCCAGAACGGCTGGACGGAACCGGCCGGCTGCCCCGTCTACAACAATGACGACATCACCCTCGCCGCCCAGCAGGTGCGCGACGTGATGACGAACAATCCGACGCTCGACGCCTTCGTCGCCGTCGGCGGCTGGGCCCAGTACGCCCCGCAGGCCTATACCCAGGCCATGGAGCCCCTGAAGGCGCGCCTCGACAGCAAGGAGCTGGTCGTGGTGTTCGGCGACAATTTCGGACCGCAGCTGCCGCTGCTGGCCAAGGGTCTCAGCCACTACAATATCGGCCAGCGCCCCTACGACATGGGCTTCCAGACCATCAAGGCGCTGGACGACCTGACCAAGGGCAAGACCCTGCCGCCGATGATCATCACCGGCACCGAGGTCTGCACCCCGGAGAACGCCCTGACCACCTGCGGCAAGAACTGACCGCGGCCCCGACGCCGGCGCCTGCGGGCGCCGGCGCTCATGGGTGACGTCACAGGCCTTCCGGCCAGCGGTCGGTGCCTTCCAACTGGCTGCCGGTCTCCAGGAGGCTCTTCAGGCTTGCCAGGATACCCGGCCAGCCGCCGGACACCGCCGCGATGAACTGCGACGGCGAACGGTCGATCTCATGGGTGACCGTGAGCTTGACCGTGCCACCGTCCGGCTCCAGCACGAAGGTGCAGCGCGAATAGCCCTCCTCCCGCAGCTCAGGCACGAACTCGTTGCGCCAGCGCAACACGAGGCGCCGCGGCCGGTCGACCTCCACCACCTCGCCGCTGTCGCCGACGCGCCCGTCCGGGATCATCAGCTTCCAGGAGGCTCCCGGCTGCCAGGTCGTGTCGTGCCGGCAGCCCGACCAGTAGCGGCGGGTGAAGTCCGGGCTGGTCAGCCCCTCCCAGAGCCGCTCGGGCGTGGTGCGGATATAGGTGACGTAGACGAAGCGGTCGCCGGCCATGGCTCAATCCTCCTTCGGGGGATGCGGGACTGCGATGTTCAGCGGCTTGCCGGTCTCGAGCAGGGACTTGAGGCCGGAGAGGATGATCGGCCAGCCGCTCCGCCCGCCCTCAAGCAGATGGACGGGAATGGGCGTGGGGTGGGCTTCGGTCATGGTGAGGCGGACCACACCCTCGCCCGCCGGCGCGATCTCATAGGTGACGATCGATTCCGGCAGATCGGGATAGTCGGCGTTTCCCGGAACCTTCCATCCGAGCACGAGCTTTCGGGGCGGGTCGCTCTCGATCACCGTCCCGGTCACGTCGGCGCGCCCGTCCGGCGCGCGCAGGAGCCAGGGCGAGCCGACGCGCCAGTCGGAATCGACCGTGCGCCCGAAGAAATAGCGGCTGGTGAAGCTGCTCGAGGTCAGCCCCGCCCACACCGCCTCGGGCGCGGCGGCGATGTAGATCACATAAACCGTGCTTTCCGTCGTCAGCTCAGCCATCGGGTGCTCCTTCGAGCCTGCGCTTGAGATCGGCGAGAGCGTCCAGGCGCCCCCGCTCATATTTGCCGATCCAACGGTCGGCGATCTCATGGATCGGCACCGGATTGAGGTAGTGCAGCTTCTCCCGTCCCCGCCGGACCGTCGTCACCAGGCTCGCCTCCTCCAGGATCGCGAGGTGCTTGGTCACGGCCTGGCGCGTCACGGCATGCCCCGCGCACAGCTCGCCGAGGGTCTGCCCGTTGCGGGCATGGAGGCTGTCCAGCAGGCGCCGCCTGGCCGGGTCGGCAAGGGCCTTGAAGACCACGTCCATGCTCATGGCGATGATAATAGGCAACCATTTGGTTGCATGTCAACCCGTCGCCGTTTCCCGCTTGCGCGGCACTGCCGCCTGTCCGTATGACGGACCTGTGCCGCGGAGCCCTTGCCATGACCGAGCCCAAGTCTAGAACCGGCGGACGCCTGATCGTCGACGCGCTGTTGGCGCAAGGCGTCGACACTGTGTTCTGCGTGCCGGGCGAGAGCTACCTGGCCGTGCTGGACGCCCTGCATGATGCCGCCATCGCCGTCACCGTCTGCCGCCAGGAAGGCGGCGCAGCGATGATGGCCGAGGCCGCCGGCAAGCTGACCGGCCGGCCCGGCATCGCCATGGTGACCCGCGGCCCGGGCGCCACCAACGCTTCGCACGGCATCCACATCGCCCAGCAGGATTCGACGCCGATGATCCTGTTCATCGGCCAGGTCGAGCGCGGCATGCGCGAACGCGAGGCCTTCCAGGAGGTCGACTACAAGGCCTTCTTCGGCTCGATGGCGAAATGGGTGGTCGAGATCGACCGTGCCGACCGCATCCCCGAGTTGGTGACGCGCGCTTTCCGCGTCGCCATGCAGGGCCGACCGGGTCCGGTGGTGATCGCCCTGCCCGAGGACGTGCTGGCCGAGGAGGCCACGGCCGCGGACGCGGCGCGGGTCGAACCGGTCGAGACCTCACCGGGCGAAGCCGAGATGTTGCGCCTGCAGAGACTGCTGCACGAGGCTGAAAAGCCGCTGGTCGTGGTCGGCGGCTCGGGCTGGTCGGAACCGTCGGTGGCGGCGATGGTGCGCTTTGCCGAGCGCTTCGACCTGCCGGTCGCCACTTCGTTCCGGCGACAGATGCTGTTCCCGGCCGACCATCGCAACTATGCCGGCGATGTCGGCATCGGCCCCAATCCGCGGCTCGCCGCACGTGTCAAGCAGGCGGATCTCCTGATCCTGGCGGGCGGGCGCATGTCCGAGATGCCGTCCTCGTCCTATACGCTGATCGACATCCCGACGCCGCGCCAGACCCTGGTGCATGTGCACGCCGGCGCCGAGGAGCTCGGCCGCGTCTACCAGCCGGCCCTGGCCATCCATGCCACGCCGCGCGCCTTCGCGGCGGCGCTGGAGCGGCTGCAGCCGCCGTCCGCGCCGCGCTGGAGCGAGCACACGCGCGCCGCCAATGCCGATTTCCATGGCTGGACCGACGAGCCGGCCGGCATCCCCGGCGCCTTCCAGTACGGCGCGGCTCTGCGCTGGCTGCGCGACCGCCTGCCCGAGGACGCCATCATCTGCAACGGCGCCGGCAACTACGCCATCTGGGTGCAGCGCTATCTGCGCTTCCGCCGCTACGCCACCCAGCTCGCCCCGACCTCGGGCTCGATGGGCTACGGCATGCCGGCGGCGGTGGCGGCCAAGACGCTCCATCGCGACCGCATGGTGGTGTGTTTTGCCGGCGACGGCTGCTTCCTGATGAACGGCCAGGAGTTCGCTACGGCCGTGCAATACGACCTGCCGATCATCGTCGTGGTGGTCGACAACGGCATGTACGGCACCATCCGCATGCACCAGGAGAGGACCTTCCCGGGCCGTGTCTCGGCGACGGTGCTGAAGAACCCCGACTTCCGCGCCTATGCCGAGGCCTTCGGCGGCCATGGCGAGCGGGTGGAGACCACGGCCGAGTTCGGCCCGGCCTTCGAGCGCGCCGTCGCCTCCGGCAAGCCGGCGATCCTGCATTGTCGGCTCGACCCGGAAGCGATCACGCCCGCCGCGACGCTGAGCGGGCTGCGCGAGGCGGCGCTGAAGGGCTGAGCATCGACCGATCTCCCCATCCAGCCTCGATTCGTGGCGACGGTTTTCTCCGTGTTCGAGGCCGGGCGGCCCATATGTGACTATCGGTTGTCATAGGGAACAATCCCGTGAAGGAAATCCGGCTCAAGGACGCGAAGGCGACGCTTTCCGCCGTGGTCGATCGGGCCGTGGCCGGCGAGCCGACCATCGTCTTCCGTCATGGCCGCAAGGACGCCGTGCTCGTTTCCTTTGAGGAATGGGAGTGGATTTCGAAGGTTCCGAGCTTCGCCGACCTGCTGCTGGCGTTTCCCGGCGACCCCGCAGACATTCCCGAACGACCGCGCAAGCCCGCCCGCGCCTTGAGCGGCGAGAGCCTCTGAATCTAATCCGACAGCGCCGCCGAGATGCGCTTGTTGAGCTCGTCCGGGTTGACCAGCACCAGCGCGCCGCGATTCTTGGCCACCAGCCCTTCCTTCTCCAGGGCCGAGAGCTCGCGCGACACCGCCTCGCGACGGCAGCCGATGCGGGCGGCGAGGTCGTGGTGGAAGGGCGGCGGCGACACCACCCGCTGGCCCTGCTGGCCGGCGCGCGGCTGCGACAGGCGGATCAGCTCGGCATAGAGCCGATGCTTGGTCTGCAGGAAGGAATGCTCGGCCAGGCGGGTGTTGAGGAAGCGGATACGAGCGGCCAGGATCGCCAGGATCTGCCGGCACACCGCGGGCGAATGGGTGACGAGCTCCATGAACACGGTGCCCGACATGATGCACATCTGCGAACGGTTGAGCGCCGTGACGTTGGCGGAGCGCCCGACGCCGTCGATCGCCGACAATTCGCCGAAGAACTGGCCGCCGGTCATCTCGTTGAGGATGACCTCCTTGCCGGTGATGGTGCGATAGAGCACGCGCACCTGGCCGGACAGGATGAAATAGACGTCGTTGGAATTGTCGTCATAGTCGATGACGAGTTCGTTCTCCTCGAACTTGGCCCAGCGCACGCGGCCGTCATAGGCCTTGAGCGTCGCGGCATCCAGCGACTTGAACAGGGGGATCATCGAGAGCGTGTTCGACATGGGCCATCCGCCGGGCGAGCGGCGGCCCCCCGCGCCCCCCCTCCTCTCATCGTGCGACAAGGCACGGCCGCAAGCAAGGCTTGGCGTTTGCCTCGTCATCTTGTGCACCTTAGTTTGCTCGGGACGAATCGCTTTGTGCCCAGGGAAACATCATGGCGAAGACGCGCGTGGCGGTGCTGTTCGGCGGGCGTTCGCCCGAGCATGACGTGTCCGTGGTGTCCGGTCTGCAGGCGCTGAACGCGCTCGACACGGCCAAGTACGACGCATTCCCCGTCTACATCGCCACGGACGGCGCCTGGCTCATCGGCGAGGCCCTGCGCAACCGGGCCAACTATATCCCCGACGAAGCCACCAGGGCCGCGCTCACGCGCGTCGACCTCGACCTCAGTGCCGGCAAGGGCGTGCTGATGCCGCGGATCAAGCCCAGGCTCTTCGCCAAGAAGCCCGAGCCGATCGGCTTCGACGTCGCCCTGCTCGCCTTCCACGGCAGCATCGGCGAGGACGGCGCGATCCAGGGCGTGTTCGAGACCGCCAACGTCCCCTATACCGGCATGCGCCTCCTTGCCTCGGCGGTGATGATGGACAAGGCGATCACCAAGCGCGCCATCGCCGGACGCGGCATCGGCGTCCTGGTCGACGCGGTGGTCGAACGCCCCGCCACCGGCCTCGTCCCCGACAAGGCGGTGCTGGAGGCGGCCCTGCAGAACATCGCCTTCCCTGTGATCGTCAAGCCGGCCCATCTCGGCTCCTCGATCGGCGTCGCCAAGGCGGACGACCTGGAGACGGTGCGCAGCGTCCTGCCGGGCATCTTCAAGTTCGACACCACGGCGATCATCGAGCCCTTCGTCGCCAACCTGGTCGAGTATAACGTCGCGGTCAGCCGGCTCGGCGGCGAGGTCAGGACCTCGGCGATCGAGCGGCCGAAGCGGGCGACCGAACTCTTGGACTTCAAGACCAAGTACATGTCCGGCGGCGGCTCGAAGAAGACCGGCACCAAGCAGCCCGGCGCCTCGAGCCAGGGCATGCTGTCCCTGACGCGCGACATCAACCCGGAGCTTCCGGCCGAGCTGGAGCGCAAGATCCGCAGCTGGGCGAGCGAGGCCTATGTCGCCGTCGGCGGAACGGGCGCGCCGCGCATCGACTTCCTGTCGAACGAGGCGACCGGTGAAGTCTGGCTCAACGAGGTCAACCCCTGCCCCGGCTCCTTCGGTTATTTCCTCTGGGAGGCGGCGGAAAAGCCCGTGCTGTTCACCGCTCTGCTCGACCACCTCATCGAGGAAGCTCGCCTGCGTCACCGCGCTGCGCAGTTGCCGAGCGACCCGACGCCGACCGACGCGCGCCTGTTCAAGCGCCCCTGACGCCCGGGGCTCGCCGCGCCGCCCCGCAACCGGGTGGCCGCGCGGCCCTCTCGCGTGTATATTCCGTTGCGGCAACACGCGAGTGGGCTGCCGCAGTCCGGTTTCACGCGAGGGAACGACGATGACTGGGCGGACTCTGATCGAGGAGATGCTGCGCACGAGCTATGCGCTGCGGCGGCGTGAGGATATCGACGGCACGCTGGAAAGCTTCACCGACGACGCCACGTTCCGGCTGGTCGGCAACCCCATGCTGGCACCCCTGACCCGGCCCGTGACCGGGCGGGCGGCCATTCGCGAGCTCCTCGTCCAGCTGGCGCGCGACTGGGACTGGGCCGACTACCACATCACCTCGATCATGGTGGACGGCGACCATGCCGTCGTGCACAGCCGCGGCCGGATGCGCTACACGCCCCGGAACGCGTCGGTCGACACCGAGACGCTCGACCTCATCACTATCCGCGACGGCAAGATCAGCGACTTCCAGCAGTTCTGCGACACCCACATGGCCGCCAGCATGATGCTGGTGCGCGAGGCCTGATCCGCCGCGCCCGACAAAGGCGTCGTTCCGGGAAACAAGGGCTGCAGGCACGACGCCAAAAGAAATCCGGGCACAGCCCTTCGGCCGGCCCGGATGTCCTGATCTCGATGCTCGGCGTGACCACACGGACCGGTTCCCCGGTCCGTGCAAGCCGCGCCGCGAGCGGCGTGGGACTTAGAAGTCCATGCCGCCCATGCCGCCGCCCATGCCGCCCGGAGGAGCAGCCGGAGCCGGAGCCTTCGGGGCTTCGCCGATCATCGCCTCGGTGGTGATGAGGAGCGAGGCGACCGAGGCGGCGTCCTGCAGGGCGGTGCGCACGACCTTGGCCGGGTCGACGATGCCCTTCTCGAGCAGGTCGACATACTCTTCCGACTGGGCGTCGAAGCCGAAGCTCTTGGACTTGTTCTCCAGGATCTTGCCGACGACGATCGAGCCCTCGACACCCGAGTTCTCGCAGATCTGCCGGATCGGAGCTTCGAGAGCCCGCTCGACGATCTTGATGCCGGCGCGGATGTCGGCGTTGTCGGAGGAGACCTTGCCCACAGCGGCCTTGGCACGCAGCAGGGCGACGCCGCCGCCGGGGACGATGCCTTCCTGCACCGCGGCGCGGGTGGCGTTGAGCGCGTCGTCGACGCGATCCTTCTTCTCCTTGACCTCGACCTCGGTCGAGCCGCCGACGCGGATCACCGCGACGCCGCCGGCCAGCTTGGCCAGGCGCTCCTGCAGCTTCTCGCGGTCGTAGTCCGAGGTGGTCTCCTCGATCTGCGCCTTGATCTGCGCGACGCGGCCCTCGATGTCCTTCTTCTTGCCGACGCCGTCGACGATCGTGGTCTTCTCCTTCTCGATCGTCACCTTCTTGGCGCGGCCGAGCATCTGGAGCGTCACGTTCTCGAGCTTGATGCCGAGGTCCTCGGAGATCACCTGGCCACCGGTGAGGATGGCGATGTCCTCGAGCATGGCCTTGCGGCGGTCGCCGAAGCCCGGAGCCTTGACGGCGGCGATCTTGAGGCCGCCGCGCAGCTTGTTGACGACGAGCGTGGCCAGAGCCTCGCCCTCGACGTCCTCGGCGACGATCACCAGCGGCTTGCCGGTCTGGACGACGGCTTCGAGCACCGGCAGCATGGCCTGCAGGCCCGAGAGCTTCTTCTCGTGGATGAGGATGTAGGGGTCCTCGAGGTCCGCGATCATCTTCTCGGCGTTGGTGATGAAGTAGGGCGAGAGGTAGCCGCGGTCGAACTGCATGCCCTCGACGATGTCGACTTCGGTGTCGAGGCTCTTGGCCTCCTCGACCGTGATCACGCCCTCGTTGCCGACCTTCTGCATCGCCTTGGCGATCTCGCCGCCGATGAAGGCGTCGCCGTTGGCCGAGATGGTGCCGACCTGGGCGATCTCGGCGGAGTTGGCGACCTTCTTGGACTGGTCGGCGATGCTCTTGATCGCCGCGGTGACCGCGAGGTCGATGCCGCGCTTCAGATCCATCGGGTTCATGCCGGCGGCCACCGACTTGGCGCCCTCGCGGACGATGGCCTGGGCCAGCACGGTCGCGGTGGTGGTGCCGTCACCGGCGGTGTCGTTGGTCTTCGAGGCCACTTCGCGCACCATCTGGGCGCCCATGTTCTCGAACTTGTCGGCGAGCTCGATCTCCTTGGCGACGGTGACGCCGTCCTTGGTGATGCGGGGAGCGCCGAACGACTTCTCGATCACGACGTTGCGGCCCTTCGGGCCGAGGGTGACCTTGACGGCATTGGCGAGAATGTCGACGCCGCGCAGCATCTTGTCGCGCGCGTCGGACGAGAATTTGACTTCCTTGGCAGCCATATCGCTATTCCTGAAACGGGATTGGAGGACCGAACTCTCAAGAAAGGCTCAAGCAGCCTGCTTCTTGCTTTCGGTGGTGACGAGAACGCCCATGATGTCGGATTCCTTCATGATCAGGTAATCCTCGCCATCGAGCTTGATCTCGGTGCCCGACCACTTGCCGAACAGGACACGGTCGCCGGCCTTGACGTCGAGCGGCTGAAGCTTGCCGGACTCGTCGCGGGCGCCCGGGCCGACGGCGATGACCTTGCCCTCCTGGGGCTTTTCCTTGGCGGTGTCGGGGATGATGATGCCGCCCTTGGACTTCTCCTCGGCATCGACGCGCTGTACGACCACGCGGTCGTGGAGCGGACGGAACTGCATGTGTGTCTTCCTCTTGTGCGGCCGGCGCGGACGCGCCCAGCGTTTCCACATCGAAGGTGTTGTCGGCAATTGCTAGCACTCAGCCTCGGCGAGTGCCAACCAAGCCGAGCCGGATGTAATAATCCCCCCCGCGCGAGTCAAGGCTTGTCGGAGCAACTTGATCGAGCTGCCGCAGCCGGGCCATCGCCGCACGCGGCGCGGCATCAGGCTCGCCGGGCGGCGAGCCGGTCCGACAGCAGGAGATGGGCGAGGGAAAGGGCCGCCACGCCTGCGGCGGCGACGGCGACCGCCGGCCAGCCGCCTTCGCGCAGGGCGAAGCCGCCGATCGCCGAGCCAACGGCGACGCCGAGATAGATGGCCGAAGCATTGAGCGCCAGCATCACCGCCGCGCGGTCCGGCCCGACGGCGACGAGGCGGGTCTGCTGGGGCGTCATGAACGACCAGCCGCTGAGGCTCCACAGCGTCACCGCCGCGCCCATCGCCACGGCGCCGAGCGGGGCGACGGCGATGGTCGGCAGCATGACCAGCTGGACGAGGTTCAGGATGGCCAGCGTCCGCGACGGGCCGATGACATCGGCCGACAGCCCGCCGACGAAATTGCCGAACACGGCGGCGACACCGAACAGCAGGAGATAGACCGTGACGCCATCGCGCTGGAAGCCGTAGCGCTGCTCGATCAGCGGACCGAGATAGGTGTAGACGACATAGACCGCCGCCATCAGCGTGGTGGTGAACAGCACCGCCGCAAGGTAGCGCGGCCTCGCCAGGGTGTCGCCGAGCAGGCGGAGCGAGGCCGGCTGGAACGCCAGCGCCGCCGGCGTCGCCCACCAGACCACGGCCGCAGCGAGGACGGCGAGGACGGCCACCACCGCGAAGGTCGCCTGGAAGCCGTGGGCATAGCCGGCCCAGGCACCGACCGGCACGCCCATCACCTGCGCCAGCGTCAGGCCGGCGAAGACGACGGACAGCTCCGTCGCCCGCCGCTCCGGCGGAGCCAGCGCCACCGTCACCGCCGCGGCGCTGGGGGTGTAGAGGCCGGCGCCGAGGGCGACGAGCACGCGCGACAGTTCCAGCAGGACCAGGCTCGGGGCCAGCGCGCCGAGCCCGACGCCCAGCGCGAACACCGCCAGGCCGCCGGCGAGCACGGCCCGGCGCGGCATGGCCCCGGTCAACGCCGTGGCCAGCGGCGAGCCGAGGCAATAGGCGACGGCGTACCAGGTCATCACCCCGCCGGCTTCGTCCGGCGTGACGCCATAGGCGCGGGCGATGGGCGAGACCAGGCCGATGACCACGAAGGCGCCGAGACCGATGACGAAATTGCCGGCCGAGAGCAGGATGGGGATGCGAATCGGCATGGGCATCGTTCCTGCGGGCCCGGGGTGCCGGCGGCTCAGGCCGCCTTGGCCCGGCCCATGGCGGCGAAGGCGCAGGCCGCCACGATCATCGCCGCGCCGGCGAAGGTCCAGGTCGTCGGGATCTCGGCGAAGAACAGGAAGCCGAAGGTCGAGCCCCACAGGAAGCCGGTATATTCCAGGATGCCGAGCTTGCCGGCATGGGCGCGCGAATAGGCCCAGGCCATGCACAGATGCCCGCAGGTGCCGAGCAGTCCGGCGGCGGCGAAAGCCATCAGGTGCGCTCCGCTCGGCGCCTGCCACTGGATCGCCATCACCGGAGCCACCAGAAGGAAGGCGAGCGCGTTCGACAGCGCCACGATGGTGATGGTGGAGTCCTTGGCGCTCTGCTGGCGCATCAGCACCATGGAGAGGGCATAGAAGAAGGCGCAGGCGAGCGCCGCGGCCAGGCCGAGAGGATCGAGGCTGTGGGTCGTGCCGCTCTCCTGCCCCTGGGCGATGATGACGACGCCGGCGAGGCCCACGGCGATGCCGATCATGGCGCGCGGGGCGATCGGCTCCTTCAGGATCATCCGCCCGAGCAGGGCCATGATCAGGGGCGCCATGAAGGTGAGCGCGATCGCCTCGGCCAGCGGCAGCCGGGCGATGGCGGTGAAGAAACAGGTCGCGGTGGCGAGCACGACGACGGCGCGGCCGAGGTTGCGCCGGATCGCCGGCCAGCCCGGCGTGCCGCCGCCCATGGCCAGGAAGGCGATGACGCCGAAGAGCGCGCCGAAGCTGTAGCGCAGGCCCACCACCTGGCCGATGGGATAGGCGCCCGAGACCAGCTTCATCACCGCGTCCATGCAGGACAGCACGGCGACGCCGAGCCCCGCGACCATGACGGGGCGGAGGGAATCCTCGGTCCTCATGACGCAGCCAGGGCGGCGCCGGTTCCCCGGACGGCCGGATCGGCAATCCCAGTGAGGAGGAAGCCGATCTCCAACGTCTGCGACACGTCGTGCAGGGCACGCACACCGGGCATGCGCACGAAGCCCTGGCGCCGGTAGAAGCGGTGGCCGTCGACGAACTTGATGTCCGACCAGAGCGTGATCGCCTCGGCCCCGGCCGCCCGCGCGAAGGCGAGCGCCTGCTCGCAGAGGCGCCGGGCGATGCCTTTGCCACGCAGGGACCGGTCGAGATAGACCTTGAAGAACTCGGCGACGCCGGGCCGCGCGGTCATGACAACGCCGAAGCTGCCGACGATCCTTCCGCCATCGACCGCCACCCAGATCCGCCCGCCCCTGGCAGCGAAGGCGCTGGCCACGGCCTGCAGTTCCGGGAACTCCTCCGGTGCGAACAGCACGCCGTCATACTCGGCGAACACGCCGGCGATCAGGCGGCTCAAGGCTTCGCCGTCGGCGTCGGTCGCCTCGCGGATGGTGATGGAGCTTTGGGATGTCATCGAACGGATCTCGGCAGGCGTGATAGCCGCAGGCGCGGCGCCGGGCAATCGACAAAAGCTGATGAGAGCAATCAGGAAAACGATTGGACGGCCGAGCCCCGGGCGGAAAGCGGGCCGGAGCCGAGGCGATCCGCCGCGTGTCCGGACGCACTGCGCCGCGACCAAACGCCTCTAATCATCGTTCTACCGTGCACCGGACACGGAATGGCGGTATGAGTGCCCCCCGAAACGATCCGAAGCGAGCAAGCAGACGAGAATGCCCTCCCCCTACACCGCGATCTTCGAAGAAGCCGTGGCCGCGCTGAAGCGCGAGAAGCGTTATCGCGTCTTTGCCGATATCGAACGCAGCGCGGATCGCTTCCCCCTGGCGCTGTGGCACGGGCCGGACGGCTCGCGCGAGATCGTGCTGTGGTGCTCGAACGACTATCTCGGCATGGGCTGCCATCCCGCCCCGATCGAGGCGATGGCCGCCACCGCCCGGCGTTCGGGCACCGGCGCCGGCGGCACCCGCAATATTTCCGGCAACAGTCACGCGGTGGTGCGGCTCGAGCGTGAGCTCGCCGACCTGCATCGCAAGGACGCGGCGCTGGTCTTCACGTCCGGCTACATCTCCAACCAGGCCGGCATCTCGACCCTGGCCAAGTTGCTGCCGGGCTGCCTCATCCTCTCCGACGCCCTCAACCACAACTCGATGATCGAGGGCGTGCGACAGTCGGGCTGCGAGAAGGCGATCTTCCGCCACAACGATGTCGAGCACCTGGAAGATCTGCTGCGCGCCGCGGGCAGGGAGCGCCACAAGCTGATCGTGTTCGAGAGCCTCTATTCGATGGACGGCGACATCGCCCCGATCGGCCGGATCTGCGATCTCGCCGAGCGCTACGGCGCCATGACCTATATCGACGAGGTGCATGCGGTCGGCATGTACGGGCCGCGCGGCGCCGGCATCGCCGAACGCGACGGCGAGATGCACCGCATCGACGTGATCGAGGGCACGCTCGGCAAGGCCTATGGCGCCCTCGGCGGCTATATCGCCGGAGCGGCGCCGGTGGTCGACGCCGTGCGCTCGCACGCCGCCGGCTTCATCTTCACCACCGCCCTGCCCCCGGCTATCGCCGCGGCGGCCCAGGCGGCGATCCGCCATCTCAAGACCTCCGACGTCGAGCGGCAGGGCCAGCAGGCCAATGCCGCCAAGACCAAGGCGGCGCTGGCTGCCGCCGGCCTGCCGGTGGCGCCGTCGCCGACCCATATCGTGCCGGTCATCGTCGGCGATCCCGAACTGTGCAAGGCCGCCAGCGACCTGCTGCTGCGCGAGCACGGCATCTACATCCAGCCGATCAACTATCCGACGGTGCCCCGCGGCACGGAGCGCCTGCGCATCACGCCGACCCCCTTTCACACCGACGCGCTGATTGCCGGCCTCGCCGAGGCGCTGGTGGCCGTCTGGGACCGGCTCGGCCTGCCCTTCCAGGCACGCGCCATGGCAGCGGAGTAACACTGCGGCTTTTTTTCGCCCGGCCGCTCCACAGGCGGTCCGTGCACCGCGTCCGGGGGGCGTGCCTGCCCCGAGACTGACGCAATCGACGCTCATGCAGCGGCGTCTTGGATTCGCCGTCCAGCCGGAACAGCCCGGCGAGCGAAGGCAGGAGCCGCAGCATGAGCAAAGTGCCCAGGCGCCCCAGGGCCCCGACGGAGGAATTTGCCGCCGAGCAGACCACGGCCGCCGATTCCGGCGGCGCCATGGCCGCCCAAGGGGGCGGGCCGGGGCACGGCATTGCCAGCCACGCGGCGGCGGTGGAGACGCTGGACTGGATCCTGAAGCGCTGGGTGCTGCGGCCGGGGCCGGAGACGGCCGGCGACGACGCCGAGGCGGGGCTGTCCAAGCTCGAATCCGTCCGCCGGGAGATCGGCTTCATCGACGTCAAGGCGTCCGCCGTGCTCACCCATGTCTCGGTGATGGTGGCCACGGCCGGAATCCTGATGAACTACGTCGCCCAGAGCACCATCGAACGCAGCGTCATGGTGTCGGAGCTGGCGCTCTATTTGCTGATCGCCGTGCTGTGCATCCGCTGCATCATGCACCCGCCCAACTGGCAGGCGGACCTGTCGCATCCGCAGGCGCTCAAGGAGATGGAGGAGGAGGTGCGCTACCTCAGGCGGCTGGTCTATTTCTGCAGCGCCTTCACGGTGACGGTGACGATGCTGCTGATGATCACCGTGCCGGTGCTGGCCTACATCTGAACGCCTCGCCGTAAAAAAAGCAGCCAAGACCGATGCTCGACCGGTCTTGGCTGAGACGACAGGAAGTGAAGGGACCTTTCCTGACGATGGGGTGGTGCAGCGGGCCTCTCCGGTCAGACCCGCTGCTCGGACATGACGATGCGCACGAGGTCGGCGGCGTTGCGCGCGCCCAGCTTCTCCATGATGCGGGCTCTGTGCACCTCGACGGTGCGGGGCGAGATGCCGAGCAGCCGCCCGACCTCCTTGTTGGAGGCGCCGCCGGCGATCTGCGACAGCACCTCGTGCTCGCGGCGGGTGAGGACGTCGCGCGAAGGCAGGCCGATGATGGCGGCGCCCGGCAGGGGTGTCGAGGTCACGATCACCTGACCGTGCAAGGGATCGCCCGCCTCCAGCATGTCGCGCAGGCGGGTGGCCAGAGGGCCCGCATCGAAGGGGATCTCGAAGAAATCGGCGGCGCCGCGCTTCATCGCCTCGACAGCCAGGCGAATGCTGGCGCCGGCACTGGTGACGATGGCCGGAGCCGGGCAGCGGCGCAGCCGCAGGTCGCGCAGCAGGTCGAACCCGGCCTGCGGCGAAGGGCCGAGGTCGATGACGATCGCCGCCGGCGCGCGGCCGGCGACGAGCTCGAGGCAGGCCGCCCGGTCCGGCACCCGCGTCAACATGACGGCGTCGCGCGAGAATTCCAGCGACAGGGTTGCGTGCAGCGCAGCCGCTTCGTCGACGACCACGACCTCCTGGACCATGTCCGGGTGCGGCGCCCGGCTGACCCCCAGTCCCGTGATCCCCATCGAACCAGCCTCCTCATGCATGCGGAATGGCGGTCGCCCGTCCTCGCCGCCCGCTTCGACAGGGGCGAGACTTCGAGGAAGTTACGATAATACCGAGCAGTACGTCAATAACCGAGCCCTATGTGCCGGGATTTGCATGACTTTTCGCTCTTTCCGCGAGAAGGTTTTCCACGCCGCACGCAATCGTTTTCCTCCTCCCGATCAGACGGCAGCGGACCGTCGACGCCTGCGGCGCCGCGGATGATCATGCGGGCGGCGCCGCATGGGACCGGGACAAGGCCGGGACGGCGCCCGTTGCCGGCCATCCGCATCTGGGATGCCGGTCGATCCGACTCGGCAGGATGCGAGGCCGCAGCGTCACGCCGCGGCCGGGAGGGCGCTCCCGTCTCTTCCGCGCCCTTTCATGGACGGCGCGTCGGCTCCCGTAGACGCCATCGGCCGGCGCGATCGGGCGGAGCCGGGCCTCAGGTCCGCCTGAGCCAGGCGGCGAGGCGGCCGGCGGCCTCCTGAAGCTGCTCGGGGCTGCGCAGGAAGCACAGGCGCATGAAGCCTTCGCCGCCGGCGCCGAAGGCCGTCCCCGGCGCGAGACCGACATTGGCCTGCTCGACGATCTCCAGGCCAAGCCGGCGCACATCCGGCTTCCCGTCGACCGAGAAGAACAGGTAGAAGGCGCCCCGCACCGGAGCGAAGCGCACCCGCCCGGTCTCGCCCAGCGTCTGGCAGACGATGTCGCGCCCGCGCCTGGCGCGGGCGATCTGGTGGGCGAGGAACCCCTCCCCCCGGTCGAGCGCCGCCACGCCGCCGCGCTGCATGAAGGCGGCCACGCCGGAGGTCGAATACTGCACGAGGTTCTCGATCACCTGGCCGAGTTCCGGCGGCGCCTCGATCCAGCCGAGCCGCCAGCCGGTCATCGACCAGTTCTTGGAAAAGGTGTCGACGAACAGGATGCGGTCGTCCTCCTCGCGGATATCGCGGAACGAGGGCGCCCGCTCGCCGTCATAGACGAAACGAGTGTAGATCTCGTCGGCGATGATCCAGAAGCCGTGCCGGCGCGAAAGGTCGAGCAGGAAGCGCAGATCCTCCGGGCTGGCGATCCAGCCGGTGGGATTGGAGGGGGAATTGACGCAGATCGCCCTGGTCCGCGGCGTCACGGCGGCGGCGACGCGGTCATGGTCGAGGCGCCAGCCGCCATCCGTATAGGTCTTGGCCACCGGCACCGGGGTGGCGCCGGCGATGCCGGCGGCGGCGGCCGCGTTGGGCCAGGCCGGACTCGGCACGATCACCTCGTCCCCTGTCCCCGCCACCATGCGCATGCAGGTCTGGATGGCATGCATGCCGCCTTCCGTGACGAAGAAACGCTCGGGGCCGACCTGCTTGCCGAACAAGGCCGTGTTGTAGCGTGCCAGTGCCTCGCGCAGCTCGGGAATGCCGCGCTGCCAGGTGTAGTAGGTCTCGCCCGCGGCCAGGGCCCGGGTCGCGGCCTCGGTGATGAAGGCGGGCGTCGGCAGGTCGCCCTCACCGACCCAGAGGGGAATCAGCCCCTCGCGCAGGCGGGCATAGTTCATGATCTCGACGATGCCGCTCTCCGGAGCGCCGAGGGCCTCCGGGCGCAAGTCGTCCAGCAGCGAGGGAGCGGCGGTCGTTCGGGCGGCACTGGTCACGCAAGCATCCTTCAATGCTGTCCCTCGATCGCGCGGAGCCGGATGCGCCGCCCCGGCCCCGACGGAACGAGACACGCCCGCACCGGCCGACGCAGCGCAAGCTTAGCCCAAACCGCCCGCGGCCGGATCAATTGTTGGAATGGATCGATGGATTTTGCCGATCGGCGGAACGACCCGTCACTTCTTCAGCAGGTCGCGGATCTCGGTGAGCAGCTTGACGTCGGCCGGGGGTTCCGCCGGGGCGGCGGCGGCCTGCTGCTTCTTGAAGCGGTTGATCCCCTTGATCACCAGGAACAGCGCGAAGGCGACGATCAGGAAGTTGACCACGATGGTCAGGAAGTTGCCGTAAGCGAACACCGCGCCGAACTTGCGCGCCTCGGTCAGGCTCGCATTCTCGGGGGCCGTGCCGCTGAGCATGACATACATGTTGGAGAAATCGAGGCCGCCGGTGGCCCGGCCGATGATCGGCATGATGATGTCGCCGACCAGCGACTCCACGATCCGGCCGAAGGCCGCGCCGATGATCACGCCGACGGCGAGATCGACGACATTGCCCTTCATGGCGAATTCTTTGAATTCCTTCAGCATGCGAGACCTCCCAGCACGGATCAGGGGCGCGCGTGGCGGCGCCCGATGCGTCGCCACGCTAGAACAAGGTCGGCGCGAGCAAAAGCCCGACCATGAAAGCTTCCGGTGCCTGACCCGAATGTCGGCGGGTCAAGCCGTCACGCCGCGATCAGCACGTCCCGGACCAGATCGTCGGCGATGACCCGAGCCTCGTCGCGGGCCGCCTCCGCGGCGAAGCGGTGCAGCATCAGCAGCAACTGCCCGACATCCTCGCTCGGCAGGGCGCCGACGGTGGTCAGCACACGCTCGGTCATGCGACGCGACAGCCGGGCGTCCCCGGCGGCGCTCTCGCCGAATCCTTCCTCGTGCAGCGCGTCGAGCGCGGCCCGGAACGCCGGGAAGGCACTGGGCGGCAGGCCGGCCTTGCGGTAGAGCGCCTCGAAGCCGCCGGAACGGCTGGCATGGACGAAGCCCGAGACCCGCCCGACCGGCATGCCCGAGAGATCCGACAGCGCTTCCTCGAACAGGCGGACATTGCCCGAGAGCAGCGCCCGCAGGATCAGGGCCGCCGTAAGCTGGCCGGTACGGCGCAGGTGTTGCACCAGGCCGCGCATCTCCCCGGCGCCGGCCGTGCCGGCAATGGCGACGGTGGCCTTCTCGCGCGCCTCGACGGTCATGCGCTGGTTGCGATCGGCCCCGAGCCAGCCATTGCCGGAGACGAAGCTGGACAGGTGCTCGCTGAGCGCCGCCACCACGGCCTGGCGCACGCCGACGGGCAGGTCGTCGCGCGACAGCATCTCGTTGCGCAGTTGCGCGTCGCCGCCATGGCGCTCGACGATGCGCATCAGGGCCCCGGGCGTGATGACCGCGCCGGTGTTCTGCAGCAGCGCGATGCAGGCGTCGACGCCCCCGACCTCGGCGATGGCGCCGCTGAGGGTCGCCGGCACGCTGTAGCGGCACGCCACCGCGCATTGCGCCCGCCAGTCGCCGGCGCCGACCGCGTCGACGAGCTCCACTTCGGTCAGCACGGGGCTCTGGGCCAGGACGACGGAAGCAATGTCGCCCTGGTCATGGGCAAGGGCGTGGATGACCGCATGCGGCGCCCGCGGCGATGCCGCCAGCGCCACCGCCAGCGCCTCGCGCACCATGGGCGAGGGATCGTCGAGCAGCATCACCATCGCCGCTTCGGCCGAAGCCCTGTCCGCCGCGTCCAGCGGCGAATGCAGATAGGCCCGCGCCAGGGCGCTGGTGGCGTCGGCGCGCTCGCCCGGCGGGGCGGTCTGGACCCATTGCAGAAACTGACGCACGATCATCGATCATGAACTCCCGCGCTTGCCGGACGCGGCGGGCGCGGCGGCGGATGCTGTGAACAGGCTGGAGAAGAAGGCGCCGATGGCGGAGACCACATCCGTGTCCTGCGCCTGCGGCACGGATGGAGGGGCGACCGGCGGCCGCAAGGCCTCGCCGTGTCGCTCCGGCCTGATCCGGACCGGCGCCGGCTCGGCGACTGCCGCGGGCACCGGCCCGAGGCTCGACCAGGTGGCGGCGACATAGTTGGAGATCGGCGCGCCGCCTTCGGTCCGGAACAGGGCCTGGAAGGGCGAGGCTGCCGCGGCCGCCGCGCGGGGCTCGGCCACATAGGCGTTGTGGGCCGGGATGGCGAGCCAGAGCGCCGGATTGGCGGGCAGCTTCTCCGCCGCGTCCGGAGCGCCGGCTGCGGCGACCGCCGTCGGCGCCTGGGCCGCATCGAAATTCCGGACCAGCCGGGCATAGACCTGCGCCACCGGGCGAGCCTGCCCGGCCTTGTCGTAGAAGATGCCCGGGTTGGCGGCGGCCTGCCGGGGGAAGGCTTCGGCCGCATTGGCGCCGCCGTCGGTCGCCGCCAGGCGGATCAGGCTGGCCGCGCCGCCCGCGCCCATGAAATGGGCGATATAGAGCTCACCGCTGCTCGGCTCGCGCCCGAGAGCGTCGGCGAGGTGGTCATGATTGCGCCGGGTGAAGGCGCCGGCCATCAGGGCGCTGACATCGGGGTCTTCCCGCAAGGCCAGGACGGCGCGGCGCGCCTCGGGACTGGCGGCATCGTAGCGCCCGCTCGCGCCGCGCTGGATGGTATCGGCATAGGCCTGCAGGCCGAGGGCCGGCCCCTCCTCCTTCACCATCTGCATCCAGGTGGAGTCGATGAACTGGAACAGGCCGGTGGCCGACGAGGTCTGCGCCCTGGCGGAGGGATCGAGCGAGGACTCGCGCCGGGCGGTGGTCAGCAGATACTCGAAGCCGGTTCCCGTGGTCTGGGCCGCGTTGCGAATCGCGCTGTGGATGCGATCCGCCGGCCGTGCCTCTGTGGAGCTGAACAGGAACATGGACGGGGCAGGCAATCATCCGCTAAGCCGATGCGGCCACTCTGCGGCGTTATGGTAAACCGCGCCTTAATGCATGAACCGGAACGGGATGAAATCGCTGCTGATCCTCTCGCCGGATGCCCTCGACCAGCCGGGCGCTGCCGCGGCCGACCTGGTCGCACTCGACCTCGCGGCCGGGGCCGGCCGCCCGGCGCCGGTGCGGGCCGCCGGCCTCTATGTGCGGATCGCGCCGGTCGATGCGGCGGAAAGCCCCCTCCAGCTCGATGCGGCCATGGCGCTCGCCCCGGACGGCATCGTGCTGGACGGTGCTGCCAGCGGTCGCGACGTGACGCTGCTCGACGTACGCCTGTCGGTGCGCGAGGCCGAGCTGGGTCTCGCGCACCGCGGCACCCTCATCGTCGCCATCGCCGGCGCCAGCGCGGCGGCGCTGTTCGAGATGGGCACGTTCCGCACCGCCTCGCCGCGGCTCGCCGGCCTCGCCTTCGACGCGCAGGCTCTGTGCCGCGACCTCGGCGAGGATGATGCCGCCGCCTGCGATCTCGCTCGGACCCTGGTGCGGCTGGCGGCACGGGCGGCAGGCGTGCCGGCCTTCGAGGTCGAAGGCCGGCGCCGGATGGAATGAGCCTGCTCAGGCGCCGGCGGGGCGTGCCAGCGTCATGGTGCGCTCGACCACGGCATAGTCCTGGTAGCCGAGCCGGGCCATCGCCCGCATCGCGGCGGTGTCGACCCGGCCGCCGACGATGAAACGGTCGTCGATGAAGATGCCGACCACCTCGCCGCAGACGAGATAGGCTTCGCTCGGCGCTCCCTCGGCATCCTTGAGATGGACGGTCTCGGTCCAGCGGCATTCGAGGGCCGCCGCGGCGCGGGCGACGCGCGGCGGCGCCACCAGGCGCGACGGAGCCGCCTCGAGCCCGGCATGGACCATCTCGCTCTCGCCGCGCGGCAACGGCGCCGAGGTGGCGCTCATCTGCCGCCAGAGGTCCTCGGAGACGATATTGCAGACGAACTCCTTGGTCTGCTCGACGAAGGTGACGCTGTCCTTGCGTCCGTCCGAGGCGAAGCCCACGAGATGCGGCCGCGACTGGAAGGCGTTGAAGAAGGAATAGGGCGCGAGGTTGATCTCGCCCGCCACCGACATCGAGGTGATCCAGCCGATCGGCCGCGGGACCACCAGCGCCTTGAACGGATCATGCGGCAGACCGTGGTCACCCTTGCGCGGTTCGTAGAACATGGGATCAAGCCGATCGGGTTGCGGGGCCGGACGACGTCAGGCGGCGAGCGTCGCCGCCAGCCGGCGCAGGAAGCCGGCACACGCTTCGAGTTCCGAGAGCGCGATCCATTCATCGGCCCGGTGCGCCTGCTCGATCGAACCGGGGCCGCAGATCACCGTCGGCACGCCGCCCTTCTGGAAATGGCCGGCCTCGGTGCCGTAGGCCACCGCAAAGGTCCGGTTCTGGCCGACGAGCCGCAATGCCAGCACCTCGGCGGCGGAGCCGGGATCGGGCGCAAGATCCGGCACCATCACCCCGAGTTCGGTGACGATGCTGGCCTCCGGCGCGGTGCGGCGCAGCCGCGGCTCGACCACGTCACGGCTGTAGCGGCGGATGCGCTCGGGCACCTCGTCGAGCGGCAGCGAGGGCACGCCGCGGCACTCCCAGATGATGCTGGCATGCTCGGGCACGATGTTGACGGCCTCGCCGCTGCGCAGCAGGCCGGCCTGGGTGGTGGAATAGGGCGGATCGAAGCGGCCGGACGGGTCGCCGCGCTCGCGCAGATCGTCGGCGATGCGGTCGATCTCAGCGATGATATGGGCGGCGGCGTGCAGGGCATTGGCGCCGAGCGCCGGCATGGAGGAGTGCGCCGGCCGGCCGATGACGGTGGTGACGTAGCTCGCCAGCGACTTCTGGGCATCGACCACCCGCATCTCGGTCGGCTCGCCGACGATGCAGGCCCTCGGCATCGGCAGGTCGCCGCCGAAGCGGCGGATGGCGTCGAGGCTGCCATGGCAGGTCACCTCCTCGTCATAGGAGATGCACAGGTGCAGCGGCGTCGCCAGGTTCGCGGCCAGGAACTCCGGCACCAGCGCCAGCACGGTGGCCACGAACCCCTTCATGTCGCAGCTGCCGCGTCCGTAGAGGCGCCCGTCGAGCACGGCCGCCTCGAAGGGCGGCCGGGTCCAGGCCTGTCCTTCCACCGGCACGACGTCGACATGGCCCGAGAGGCAGATGCCGCCGCGGTCCTTCGGGCCGATGGTGGCAAAGAGCGCCGCCTTGTCGCCCTGCGCATTGGGCAGGCGGATGCTCTCGACGCCGTGGACGGCGAGATAGCCGGCGACGAAGTCGATCAGCGGCAGGTTGGAGTTCGCGCTGACGGTGTCGAAGCCGATGAGCTTCGCCGTCATCTCGATCGGGGTGAAGTGCGGTGCAGCATGGGCCATGCGCCTTCGAAGCACCGATCGGGCCGGAAGGCAAGGCGTCAGGCGGCGGCGCGGATGATGCTCTCGACGCTTTCCTCCAGGCTGCGCACCACCAGCCGCGCCGTCTCGTCGCCATCGCCGCGCACATCCTCGCGGACGATGGCGCGGACGGCGTCGACATGCTGCTCGATCAGGCGCGTCGGCATGGCCGCATCGTCGAGGATCCCCTCAAGGATGCGGCAGAGGCTGGCCGCCACCTGGCCGGCGAGCGGATAGCCGAAGGTCGCCGCCTCGCCCCTGATGTCGTGGGCGGCGCGGAACAGGGCGGCGCGCGTGTCGGGGTCGAAGCCACGCTCGCGCACGATGTTGCGCGCGGCGTGGAGCACCTTGACCTCGTTGCGCATCCAGGCGGAGAACTCGACCGCCAGTTCGGCCAGCGCCCGCTCCGCCCGGGCGATGGCGCCGAGGTCGATGGCCGGGCCGCCGCTGTCGGCGGCGATCGCCTTGCTCAGATGGTGCGGCGGGTGCTGGACCTCGTGGTCCTCGAAGACCTCGGTGCGAACCTCGTCGCTGCCCTCCGGCATCACACCGCCCCCCGCGCCTTGTCGATCAGGGCCGGTTGCGGGATCACGTCGGCCGCTCCGCCCTTGCGGCGCTCGGGCCCGGCATAGGCGCCGTGCACGTTGCGCCGCCGGCAGGGGCCGAAATAGGTCTTGGTCTTGATGAAGGGGCGCGGATTGGCGACCACGTTGAGCACGCGCTGATAGAGCGCCTTGGCCGAGATCGGCTTGGCCAGGAACTCGGTGACGCCGGTGTCGCGCGCCTCGATCACCCGCCGCTTCTCCGAATGGCCGGTGAGCATGATGATCGGCACGTAGGGATTGGCATTGGCGCCGGGCTGCCGGATCATCGAAGTCAGCTCGAGCCCGTCGAAGATCGGCATGGCCCAGTCGGCGATGATGATGTCGGGCGAGAAATTGGTGAAGGCCTCCAGGCCCGAAGCGCCGTCCTCGGCTTCATAGACCTCGCGCGCGCCGAAGCCGTGCAGCAGCGTGCGGACGATGCGGCGCATATACGCGTTGTCGTCGATGACGAGGAACCGCAGCTTGTTGAAGTCGATCCGGATCATGCGCCTGAACGTGCCTCCCCCGCGACGATGCCGCCCTCATGGTTAATGCATGGTTATACGCGCCGCCCGTCGACCGGAAGCACCGGGCTTCGCGAGACCCCGGGCGCACACGGGCCGACGCGAGCGGTTATCGGTTGATCCGCACCGCCACGCCGTAGCCGGCCCAGGCCGCGGCGAGCGACAGGGTGACGACCGTGACCAGATAGGTCGCGGCGAGCCGGGGATCGTCGCTCAGGAGCAGGCCGAAGGTGTCGAGGCTCATGGCGGAAAAGGTGGTGAAGCCGCCGCAGATGCCGCCCATGACGAACTGCCGCCCCTCGGCTCCGACGACGAGACGGCCGTCGGGGCCCGTCAGCGTCGCGAAGACCATGATCACGAAGGAGCCGACGACGTTGACGAAGGCCGTCGCCCATAGCGGGCTCAGCCCCAGATCCGTGCTGATGACGCCCCCGGCGAGGAAGCGCAGGAGCGAGCCGAGCGCCGCCCCGCAGCCGACGGCGAGATAGAGGCGGGTCGTAGCCGCGCGTCTGGACGCATGCCGCATCACCCGAGCAGCCTCACCACGGACCAGAATCCGGTCGCGACGGCGGCGACGCAGAGGCCGGCCGAAAGAACGACGTTGAGGAAGGCGAGCCGACCTTCGCCGCCGAATGCCAGGTTCAAGGTCTGCAGGCAGAACGAGGAGACGGTGGTGTAGCCGCCGCAGATGCCGACGAACACGAAAGCCCGGAACAGCTCGCCGGCGAACAGGCCGCCCGCGGCCCGGGCCAGCCCGGCCAGGGAGCCGATGGCCAGCGCCCCCGAGACGTTGACCACGAGCGTCCCCCAGGGAAAAGTCTCGCCGACGCGCCGGCCGACGAAGCCGGAGACGAAGAAGCGCAGGATTCCGCCGAGGAAGCCGCCGGCGAGCACGACGAGGCAGGCTTCAAAGCTCATGGCACATCGGTCGGTGCCCGGTGTCGCGATCAGCCGGCATTGCCCGAAGCCTTGCCGGGATCGTCCCCAGGGCCCGCATCGTCCGGGAGAAGACCGGTTCCGTCCTCGCCGTAGCGGATGACCGTGACGTTCTCAAGCGTGATCAGGCAGCTTTGGGCGAGCGCCTCCAGGACCGGAAGGAAGTCCCGTATCTTCTCGGCCCGGTCGACGATCTCGATCACCACGGGAAGATCCTGGGAAAGCCGCAGGATCTTGGCCGTATGGAGCCTGCTGGACCGCCCGAAACCCAGCGGGCCGCGAAGCACGGTGGCTCCGGCCAGATGGGCCTCCCGGGCGCGCAGGACGATCGTTTCGTAGAGGGGCCTGCCGTCCGCCTTGTCGTCCTCGCCGACGAAAACCCTGAGAAGCGACGCGTGCTGCGGAATCTGCATCGCCGGTCTCCTCCTGTCCGCGACTCGGGGCCGGCCGTGCGCCGGCGACATCTCGCCGGCACGGCGCTCGAGCCCCGCCGATTATGGCCGCACATGCGCCAGGCCGGAAGCGTCGCCTCGCGCCCGCCTTCAAAAAGCGCCTACGCCTCCAGCAGCGCCGCGGCCTCCGCCGGCTCGAACTTGTAGGCGGTGTTGCAGAACTCGCAGGTGACGGTGATCGAGCCGTCGTCGGCCACCATGTCGCGGCGGTCGCCCGGCGAGAAGGTCCGCAGCATGCCGGTGACGGCCTCGCGCGAGCAGCGGCACTTCTCGACGATCGGCTGGGCCTCGAACACGCGGGCGCCGCGCTCGTGGAACAGACGATAGAGCAATTCCTCGGAGGAGACGGTCGGATCGGTCAGCTCATGATCCTCGACCGTGCCGAGCAGGAGCTTGGCCTCGACCCAGGCATCGTCCTCGGCCTGGGCCAGGATGTCGGCGCCCGCGGGCGCATCGCCCGGCGGCAGGTCGGCCATGCGCATGCGCTCGACGGAAGCGGGCAGGAACTGGATCATCATGCCGCCGGCGCGCCAGGTCGGCTCCTCTCCGGCGGCGAAGTTCTCGGCCACGGCCAGGCGCACCCGCGTCGGGATCTGCTCGGACTGGCGGAAATACTGGTCCGCCGCCTGCTCCAGGCTCTCTCCCTCCAGCGCGACGACGCCCTGGTAGCGCGCCATGTCCGGCCCCTGGTCGATGGTCATGGCGAGATGGCCGGCGCCGAGCAGCTCGATCGTCCCGGTCCGCCCGTCGGCCACCGCGGCGTCGAGCGCCGCGGCGTCGAAGGTGGCGCAGGCCCGCACCCGGTCCGGCGCCTGGAAGTCGACCACCACCATGCGCACCGGGCCGTCGGTCCGGGTCTGCAGGATGAAGCGGCCGTCGAACTTCAGCGTCGTGCCGAGCAGCAGGCCGAGCGCCGTGGCCTCGGCCAGCACCCGGGCGACCGGCTCGGGATAGGCATGCCGGCGCAGGATCGTGTCGATCGCCGGCCCCAGCCGCACCACGCGGCCGCGCACGTCCAGACCCTCGGCCTGGAAGGGCAGGACCCGGTCGTCGCCGGAGAGGGCCTCGCCGCTCACGGGTGCACGCTCGCCGCGGCTTCGCCGCCGACGCCGAAACACCAGGCCAGCACGCCTTTCTGGGCGTGAAGGCGGTTTTCCGCCTCGTCGAACACCACCGATTGCGGCCCGTCGATGACCTCGTCCGTCACCTCCTCGCCGCGATGGGCGGGCAGGCAGTGCATGAACAGGGCGTCCTTGGCCGCCGCCGCCATCAGGCGCTGGTCGACCTGATAGGGGCGCAGCAGGTTGTGGCGATGGCCTTCGTCGTCCCCCATCGACACCCAGCAGTCGGTGACGATGCAGTCGGCGCCGTCGGCCGCCTCGTAGGGGTTGGTGGTGAGCTCGAGGCGCGCGCCGTTGTCGCGGGCCCAGGCCACCAGCTCCGGGCGCGGCGCCAGCTCGGCCGGGCTCGCCACCCGGATGGTGAAGTCGAAGCGCTGTGCCGCATGGACCCAGGACGCGAGGACATTGTTGGCATCCCCGGCCCAGGCCACGGTACGCCCGCGGATCGGACCGCGGTGCTCCTCGTAGGTCAGGACATCGGCCATGATCTGGCAGGGATGCGACAGCTTGGTCAGGCCGTTGATCACCGGCACGCTGGCATGCGCCGCCAATTCGCGCACGGCGGCATGGTCGAGCATGCGGATCATCACGGCATCGACATAGCGCGACAGAACCCGGGCCGTGTCGGCGATGGTCTCGCCGCGGCCGAGCTGCATCTCGGCGCCGGTCAGCATCAACGTCTCGCCGCCGAGCTCGCGCATGCCGACGTCGAAGGAGACGCGGGTGCGGGTCGAGGGACGTTCGAACACCATGGCCAGCATCTTGCCGACGAGCGGGCGCTCCTGCGCCACCTCGCCCTTGACGCGCCGCGCCTTGATCGCCGCGGCCCGGTCGAGCACGGACCGCAGCTCGGATGCCGGAAGCTCCGACAGATCGAGAAAATGCCTGATCATGCCGGTCACTCCGCGGCGGCGGGCTGGGGCCGCGCGCGCTCGATGGCGCGGCAGGCGGCGTCGATGCGGTTCACCGCCTCGCGGATGTCCTCGTCGCTGACGATCAGCGGCGGCAGCAGCCGCGCCACATTGTCGCCGGCCGGGATCGTCAGCAGCTTCTCGGCGCGCAGCGCCGTGACGAAGTCGGGCAGCGAGCCGCGGACCTTCAGCCCGAGCAGCAGGCCTTCGCCGCGCACCTCCTCCAGCACGCCGGGATGCCGGTCGAGCAGCTCGGCCAGGCGCTGGCGCAGCAGCAGGCCGGCTTCGGCGACACGCGCAAGGAAGCCCTCCTCCAGCACCACGTCGAGCACGGCGTTGCCGACCGCCATGGCCAGCGGGTTGCCGCCGAAGGTGGTGCCGTGCACGCCGGCGGTCATGCCCTTGCCGGCCTCCGCCGTGGCGAGGCACGCGCCCATCGGGAAGCCGCCGCCGATGCCCTTGGCGATCGCCATGATATCGGGGGTGACGCCGGCCCATTCATGGGCGAACAGCTTGCCCGTCCGCCCGACGCCGGTCTGCACCTCGTCAAGGATCAGCAAAAGGCCGTTTTCGTCGCAGATACGCCGGAGGTCGCGCAGCACGGGGGCCGGGAAGGCACGCACGCCGCCCTCGCCCTGGATCGGCTCGACCAGGATCGCCGCCGTGTCCGGACCGATGGCGGCCCGGAGCGCGTCGGGATCGCCGAAGGGCACCTGGTCGAAGCCGTCGACCTTGGGGCCGAAGCCCTCAAGATACTTCTTCTGGCCGCCGGCGGCGATGGTGGCCAAGGTGCGGCCGTGGAAGGCCCCCTCGACGGTGATGACGCGGTAGCGGTTCGGCTGGCCGTTGGCTGCATGGTATTTGCGGGCCATCTTGATGGCGCATTCCAACGCCTCCGCCCCCGAATTGGTGAAGAACACCGTGTCGGCGAAGGTGGCGTCGGCCAGCCGGCGGGCGAGGCGCTCGCCGCCCGGCATCTGGAACAGGTTCGAGGTGTGCCAGAGCTTCTGCGCCTGGCCGGTGAGTGCCTCGACCAGATGCGGGTGGGCGTGGCCGAGGGCGTTGACGGCGATGCCGGCGCCGAAATCGAGATAGCGCTCGCCCGTGTCGGTGATCAGCCATACGCCCTCGCCTCGCTCGAACGTCACATCCGCGCGGGCGTAGGTCGGCAGGATCGCGGACTTGGCGGCTTCCTGGTGCGGGACGTTCGGTTGCGTTGCGCTGGTCACGTGCTTGGCTTTCGTTGGCTCCGAGGGCGAAAACAGCCCCAAAAATCAAAACGCCGCCCATTGGGGGGCGGCCGTTTTACAAGATCAATATTATGCGCGCCCGCCGTCATGTCAACGGCGCACGGGACGCGTCAATTGACCACCCGGCGCACATGCGGGCTGTCGAGGGAGAAGGCGGGGATGGAGACGGAGAAGGCCTCGCCGCTCTCGCTGGTCATGTCGTAGGAGCCGACCATCATGCCGGAGGGCGTCGGCAGGGGGCAGCCGGAGGTGTATTCGAAGCGCTCTCCCGGCGCCAGGACCGGCTGCTCGCCGACCACGCCGGCGCCGCGCACCTCCTGGCGGCGGCCGAGCTCGTCGGTGATCTCCCAGAACCGGGACCGCAGTTGGACCGTCTCGGGACCCATGTTCACGATCTCGACGGTATAGGCCCAGAAGAAATGCCCTTCTTCCGGCTGGGATTCGTGATCGAGGTAACGCGGCTCGACAGTGACCCGGATGAGGCGCGTGACAGCACGATACATGGCGCATCGCTCCCTGGCAGGCGGACGGTATCCCCGACAATAGGTCCGAGGCCCGCCCGCCGTCCATGCCCTTGTGCGAGCGCGGCGCCGCCGGCGGCAGGACCGCCGGGGCAAACCGCCATGCTCGATCGGTCCACCGTCAGGGACGACGCCGTCACACCGAACGAACGGCACGGGGGGCTCTTTCGGCAGCCGCAGGCTGTGCCGGCCCCCGCCCCTCGCCCACCATCCCGGGAAGGAGGAGCGGGCAAAGTGCCCGGCGCGTCCGGGACGGCTTCTTACTGGGAACCGATGGGCTGTTCGCGCTGCAGCAGGCGGCCGAGGCGACCGGCGACGGAGGCGGCTTCGCCCTTCTTCGGCTTGGCGCCCGTCTTCCCGCGAACCGGCGCGGCAGCATCGTCGACGGCGTCCGCTTCCGCGGCCAGCGCCCCGTCTTCCGACTGGTGGACCTTGCGCACGCTGCGCAGCGTGCGCTGGTAGATGTAGGCTGCAGTCGCGACCGGATCCTTCTTGGCCCCCAATTCGGTCTTGGCGAGCACGGCTGCGGCCAGGGTCGCCGCGACCAGATGTTCATCCATGGTCAATCTCATCCTCACAAACGACGGTATGATTAAACCGGCGCCCGCTCCGGCGGATCGATTTGTACGAGGTATCGCTGCAATGCACAAGCGCGATGCGCCGTGGACCACGGCGCCGCGATCCGCACAGGCAAGGCCGGCGGGCGCGGCCCGCCGGCCGGCCGGGTCAGAGGAGGAAATCGCCGGACTGGACCGAGTTGACATTGGCGATGCGGACCGAGAAATCGGCCGTGCCGTCGCCGTTGACGTCGGCATAGAGATAGGCGCCGCTGACCAGGGAGACGTAGCGCAGTTCGCCCGCATGGTGCGAGAAGTCGCCGGTGCCGATGAAGTGGAAGGCCTGGTTGCCGGTGGCAGTGGTGTCGGCGTCGATCAGCCGGAGATCGATCTTGTCCCCTTCAGCCCGGCTGAAATCGAAGATGACGTCGCGAGTCGTGTTGGTCACGCCGCTCTCCGACGTCGCATTGAATACGAAACGGTCGGCGCCTGCTCCGCCGGTCAACCCGTCGCGATCCGCGCCCCCGACGAGCACGTCGTTCCCTCCGCCGCCGTTGAGGCTGTCAATGCCGGCGAGCCCCTTCAAGGTGTTGGCGGCGGCGTTGCCGATCACGGCGTTCTTCAGGCCATTGCCGGTGCCGTTGATCGCCGCCGTGCCGGTCAGCGCCAGGTTCTCGACATAGCCGAGGACATGGGCCCGGTCGCTCAGGCTGAACGTGATGGAGGAATAGATCGCATCGATCCCGCCGGTGCCGGCCTCGCTGACCTTGTCGCCGATATTGTCGACGGCATAGGTGTCGTTGCCGTTGCCGCCCACCAACGTGTCGGCGCCGGTCCCGCCGCGCAGCGAGTCGTTGCCGCCCGCGAGCACCGCCACGTCGTTGCCGGCATTGCCGATGAAGGCGATGTCGCCGAGAAGATCGCCGATCGAAGCCGGGTCGGTATGCAACGCCGTTGCGATGTCGGACACCTTGACCGAAAAATCGCTGAACAGAATCTTGTTCACGCTGCCGGTCGAGAAGGTCATCGTCGTCGCCGTGCCGGCAACCGGGACGAATACGCCGTTGATGGTCGTGAAGACGAAGCCCGCGCCTTCGACGGTGATCACATCGCCATTGGCGCCTGTTATGACGAATTTCGTCGACGTGTGGCTCGTAACCGTGAAATCCTCCGCAACTCCCTCGGCGAAAGCGAGGAAGTTCGAATTTGCCTTCGTCAAGACCTTGATCGTTGCCACCATGTTCCATTCTCCCGATGAGGGCGGACTGCTCGCGCAGCGTTCTATCTTGAGAGTCCCGTCAAATTGCCCGGACACCGCATATTCCTAAAAGGAAATATTGCGCCGTGGGAGCACAGTGAGCACCAAAGCGGGGGGACGCGCAAACACTTTCCGCCCGGAAGCGCGGTCTGGATGGGCCGCCCCCGGCAGCCGGCTCCGGCGCTGACACCGTGCCGCGTGACATGGGCGGACGATGCTACAGGAAGAAGTCGCTGCCGTGGAGCGCTCCGACGCCGGCGAGGTGGACCGAGAAATCGGCCGTGCCGTCGCCATTGACGTCGCCGTAGATGTAGCTGCCGCCGCTCTGGACGACGTAGCGCAGTTCGCCCGCGTGATGAGAGAAGGCGGCGGTATCGACGAAGTTGAAGGCCTGGTCGCCGGCAACGCTCGTGTCGGCGTCGATCAGCCTCAGATCAATCCTGTCGCCTTGGGCGGGGCTGAAGTCCGAGATGACATCGCGGGCGGCGGACGTTACGCCGCTCTCCGAGGCTGCGTGGAGCACGAACCGGTCAGCTCCGAGCCCACCCGTCAGCCCGTCGCGCCCCGCGCCGCCGACCAGCACGTCGTTGCCTCCGCCGCCGTTGATGCTGTCGTTGCCGGCGAGCCCTTTCAGGGTGTTGGCGGCGCTGTTGCCGTTGAGCGCATTGTTCAGGGCGTTGCCCGTCCCGTTGATGGCGGCGGCCCCCGTCAGCGAGAGATGCTCGACATCGCCGATGACGTGCGCGGCGTCGCCCAGGCTGAACGTGATGGAGGAATAGACCCTGTCGATACCGCCCGTGCCGAGTTCGCTGACGACGTCTCCGACATTGTCGACGGCATAGGTGTCGTTGCCGTCGCCGCCGGCCAGCCTGTCGGCGCCGGCTCCGCCGCGCAGCGAGTCATTGCCTGTGCCGAGAACCGCCACGTCGCTGCCGGTGCTGCCGATGAACGTGGCATCCCCGAGAAGATTGATGGCCGAGGCCGCGTTGCTCGTCAGCGCCGCAACGATATCGGACGTGCTGGCGGAAAGGTCGCTGAACAGAATCTTGTCCACCCTACCGCTTGAGAAGGCCATCCCTCACCGTGGCGAAGCTCGGAATAAGATAATTATCGATCTTTATGAAGGTGAAGCCGGTGCCCTCCATGGTGATCACGCCGCCATTGCCCCCCTCAGGACGAGCTCCGTCGCAGATATGCCGGTGACGGTGAAATTCGCCGCCACGCCCTGGGCAACCCCGATGAAATTCGAGTCTTCAACCGTCAGGACCTTGATCGTTGCTGCCATGTTTCGGTCTTCCGACACCCGCTGAATGCTCACGCAGCGTTATAAATCGAGTATATCACGATTTGGTCTTGCTGCCGTGAAGGCCGTGGATGTCCGATGAGGAATTTCTGGCGAAAGGACCTTTGTCCAGCACCAATCCCGGCCGGCAAACAATTTCGTCGGGATGAAGGACCTGAAGCTTGGCCGGAGGCTCTGAAAGCCGATCCGAGCCGGCAAGGACGACGTTCCATCGGGGCGCGCGGCTTGCCTCGGTACGACCGGCATGTCCGCACGGCACCTGCATGGCGATGGAGGCGGGAGATGATATCGGCCCGGGACCGCCGGGTGCACGGCCCGGCGTCCGCCGCGGCCGGCCCTGGGCTTGCGCACGGCAGAAAGGACCCGGCTGGCGCCGGGCCCTTTCCTCAGCTCTCGCGAGCGCTTGGGCGCTTGGAGACACCCGTTTGACAGAACGCCGGACGGAGCAGGATGTTCCCACCAACAGGCCGCCCCGATGCCGGACCATCGCGGCGACAGCCTGGGACCGAGCCGGCCGGGACGCCAACGCTCAGAAGATGAAGTCGCTCGCCCCGATCACCGCGGCATCGGCGACGTTCGCGACCAGGAAACTGCCGCTGCCGTAGTCGACCGGCACGCCGGCGCTCGATGTGGTGACGGCCAGGTCGCCGATGCCGTCGACCCCGGCCACAGCCGAGAGGTCGAACCTGTCGGCCCCATCCTCGCAATCCGTCACCTTGTCGGCCCCGTCATTGCCGTGGAACACGAAGATGTCGTTGCCGGCCCCGCCCTTGAGCGTGTCGTTGCCGCCGCCGCCTTCAAGGCGGTTGTCTCCGTCCCATCCGCCGTCAAGGACATTGGCCTTGCCGGCGCCGGTCAGCCAATTGCTGCCATAGCCTCCGGTCACGTTCTCGATATTGACCAGCGTGTCCTCGGCCCCTCCGTCGATGGTGAGCGTGGCCGGCGTCGCGCCGCTCAACGTCACGCGGATATCGCCCGCCTCGCGGTTTACCAGGCCCCGTCGACGCCGGCGCCGCCGTCGAGCGTATCCTTGCCGGGGCCGCCGACGAGGGCATCGTCACCAGCCCCGGCCCTGAGCACGTCGTCGTCGCCATTGCCGTAGAACGCGTCATTGCCGCCGAGCGTGACGAAGGTATTTGCCCGCGCTGCCTCCTGCCAGGCTGATGCGTTCGCCGTTGACGACGGCGGTGCCGTCGCCGACCAGCGTCGTCGTGCTGCCGACGCCGGCCATCGCGAAGGACAGCGCCACGCCGGCCATCGCGAAGGACAGCACCACGCCGGCGGCGGCGCGATCGATCCAGATGAAATCGTCGCCGGTCCCGCCGTCGAACCTGTCACTGCCGGTGCCGCCGTCCAGACTGTCGTTGCCGCCCAGGCCTTCGATCCTGTCGTCCCCTCCGAATCCTTCGATGATGTCGAAGTCCGGAGTGTCAGTCAGAATATCATTGGCAATCGTGCCATCAATCCTTGCCATTGCTTCAAATTGCCTTTTGCAATAAATACTGATTATCTCTCTCAAAACAATTATGAACGCAATCCCGATGGCCAGCCTTCATCACGGGTACACACTAGCATCGGTGAGGCACGACACAAACAGCCGGGACCACTTGCTTGCCGAGGACTATCTGGCTCAGAACCTTTCCCGGTCCGGGCGAGCCGGCCGCCGTCGATCGTACGTCCCGGGACGCGGCACCGGTGGCACAGCCTCGTGCCGCGGGGGCCCGTCGAAAAAAGCGCGGGGGCGGCTCGATGGGCTTGATCGTGGCGGAAGAAACCGGGTACAAGGAGGTCTCGCTCTCGCGGAAATGCTGCGGGGGCGGGCAAGGAGTTGAAATCCAGACGATTTCAATATCCTTTTGCGGGTGTAGTTCAGAGGTAGAACGTCAGCTTCCCAAGCTGAATGTCGTGGGTTCGATTCCCATCGCCCGCTCCAGTTTTTTCAAGCACTTAGACTGTTTTGTCAGACCGGTGCGGAGAGCGCCTATTTTCCACCCGTTCCAGGCCTGTGCCGGTGGGCGACGCGCTGCAGGTCGCCGATTTGACGAAATTCGAGATCCCGAGTCGGATAGGCAAGGTCTCGTTCGTCCTTGGGACAGCGCCGGCTTGACGGCGTCCACGTCCGTTCCGTTCCTTCATGAGGAGAGCGACATGCCCAGCACCATACGCCTGCACCGTGTACTGGCGACCAGCCCGGAGAAAGTCTATCGCGCGTTCATCGAGGCGGACGCGCTGGCGAAATGGCTTCCGCCCAACGGTTTCGCCTGCACCGTGCACCATCTGGAACCGATGACCGGCGGCACATTCAAAATGTCCTTCCGGAATTTCACCACGGGCCAAAGCCATGCCTTCGGCGGCGAATATGTCGAGCTCGTCCCCGGCGAACGCCTGCGCTACACGGATAAATTCGACGATCCCAACCTGCCCGGCGAGATGCAGGTGACGGTGTCGCTGAAAAAAGTCTCGTGCGGTACCGAGGTCGATATCGAGCAGTCCGGCGTGCCGGACCTCATTCCACCCGAGGCCTGCTATCTCGGCTGGCAGGAATCGCTGCGCAATCTGGCGAGGCTTGTCGAGCCGGAGATCAATCAATAGCGGCTTGGGCGACTGCAGGACCGCACCGGCCGATCACGCGATCCGACCGCCGTTTCGGGGCGGCGACGAAGCCCGCTGCGAACAATGACATCGGGCCTCTCCAGACGGCGCCGGTCGCGGCGTCCGGACGGGGGGATGAAACACGCCTGAAACATCCGGAAAAACGCCCGAAACCTCCAGCGGGCAGGGTTGGCGCGCATTGAATCGAGGGGGAGTTCGCTCCATGCGCAACCACAAGCCGGCGAGCAGGCCGATGGCCTTTCCGGTTCTTCTGGGCGGTCTTTTCCTCGCGGCTGCAACCTTGCCCGCCGCAGCGTCCGGCGGGCTTGAATGTTCGACCGAGGACAAGTCCGTCCGCTTCGGCGTTGGGGCGGGCGTGACGCGCGGCGGGGGCGGCACCTTCAACCTCGAGGGCGTGCTGGAAATCTTCGACGAGGGGGTCGCGCCGGACTTGCGCAAAATCACCCTCGTCGACGCCGATCGGCCACAATTCTGGCTGGATGGCGAGGACCTTCGCCTTGGCTTCTACAAGGAGCGCGATGCCGGCAAACCATTCGGATCGGTCCGGCTGGAGATTCGCACCAGGTCCACAGGTGACGACGAGACTTACAGGGGCACCTACAAGCTGTCGACATTCATCCTGAACGATAGCGGCGAAGACAAGACGACGGCATTCACGGGTGAGGTCTCCTGTTTCGTCGAGTAGTGGCGGATCGGGCCGGGATCGGGGGGATTCCACGATGCTGAGAATCTTGCTGGCGTGCAGCCTGTGCAGTTATGCAACTTCCCTGACAGCGGAGGAGCTTCCGTCAAAAATCACGTCCTATGGCGTCGAGTATCCTGCGGCCTGCTCGCCAGACGAACTGGCACGATTGAAGGGAGAAGTCTTCAAGGTCGCCGGCAAACGGAAGCGCGAGGAAGCCTGGAACTTGATCGACGCATTGATGTGCAAATCCGGGGCCGACGCGGAAAAGTACGTGTCATTGCATATGCCTGAAAAAATTCATCGGGAGCACGGCGAGACGGGCGATCCGGAGGCCGCCCGCCCCAAGCGCGAGCTTGTTGCCGGAAATGCGGCTTCGGTGATGATCGCGGGGAAAACCTGGGGCGCCGATGCCAAAGCCGGCAAGCGGGGTAGACTCGTCGTTTCCTTCAATCAGGAGGTCTGCGTGGGCAGCTATGACCTGGCCTACAGGCGTGGCCGCTGGTTGTTGGTGGAACAGCGCGGCTTCTGTGACTAGAGGCGCGATCGAAGGGGGCGTTGTCCCGGCTGTGCGCGAGGGCGAGCAGCCGGTCGCGCGTGGGCGTGGTCGAGCTCGCGGCCGCGCTCGACAGTCCCCGACACAGGCGTCGTCGTCCCGTGGCTTGACTTTCCTCTATAGTGGAATTAGCCACGTTGCATGCAGTTCGACATCGTCATCGTGGGCGGCGGCTCGGCCGGGTGCGTGCTGGCGAACCGCCTGTCGGCGGATCCCGGCCGGCGCGTCTGCCTGATCGAGGCCGGCCCGGACACGCCGCCCGAGGCGGTGCCGCCGGCGATCTATGGCGACGCCTTCCTCCCCGACTATTTCCGCCCCGACCGCTACTGGACCGAGCTGGTCGCCTATGTCGACCGGATCGGCAACAAGTCGCCGGCCGAGATCCGGGCTGCGATGACGCCGCGCCGCTACGAGCAGGCGCGGGTCATGGGCGGCGGCTCCTCGGTCAACGGCCAGGTGATCATCCGCGGCCTGGCCGCCGACTATGCGGAATGGCAGGCGCTGGGTGCCGACGGCTGGTCGTTCGAGGACTGCCTGCCCTATTTCAAGCGCGTCGAGCGCGACATGGACTTTGCCGGACCACTGAACGGCCGGGACGGGCCGATCCCGGTGCGGCGCACCTTCCCGGAGCACTGGAGCCGGTTCGCCCTCGCCTTTCGCGATGCGGTCGGAGCGCGCGGCATCGGCTACCTCGACGATTGCCACGAGCAGGCGGGCGACGGCTGCTTTCCCTTCGCCCGCAACAACGCCTACGACCATCGCGTCTCGGCGGCGGCCGGCTACCTCGACGACGCCACCCGTCGCCGGCCCAACCTGACGATCCTGGCAGGCCGCACGGTCGAGGACATCCTGTTCGACGGCAACCGCGCGAGCGGCGTCCGGCTGCGCGGCGATGGCGGCGCGACGGTGGTGACCGCGCCGGACATCGTGCTCGCCGCCGGCGCGCTGCACACCCCTGCCCTCATGATGCGGGCGGGCATCGGCCCGGGCGACCACCTGCAGGAGATGGGAATCGCCGTGCGGGCCGACCGCCGCGGTGTCGGCGCCAATCTCCAGGATCATCCGCTGATCGGCTTCGGCATCCACCTGCGTCCCGAAGGCCAGCTCGCCGGCCATGTCCGCAACAGCTTCCTCCTGCACATGCGCTGGAGCTCCGGCCACCGCGACTGTCCACCCGTCGACATGAAGCTGACGGTCTCCGGCCGCTTCGCCCGCAACAGGCTGGGCGCGCGGCTGGCGACCGTGAACTTCGGGCCGAACAAGGCCTATTCGAAAGGCTTCGTCCGCCTTGCTGGTCCCGACGCCGCGACCGAGCCGTTCATCGCCTTCAACTATCTGTCCGACAGCCGCGACCTCGACCGCTTCAGGACGGCGGCACGCTTCGTCCATGACATCCTCTCCAGCGATCCGGCCGCCGGCTTCCTGCACAGCTTCTGGCCGGGCATCTACGCCGAATCCCTGCGCCGGCTGACGGAGCCGACGCGGTGGAACAGCCTCAAGGCCGACATTGCCGCCCGTCTGCTCGACGCCGGCGGCCTCGCCCGCCGGCTGGCACTCGGCACGGCCATCGATTCCCGCTTCACGCTGCAGCGGGTGATGGCCGACGAGACCGTGATGGAAGAGTGGATACGGACGGGGGTGCAGGGTGACTGGCACCCCTGCGGTACCTGCCGGATGGGCGGGCCGGGCGATCCCGGCGCGGTGGTCGACCCGCAGGGGCGGGTCTACGGGGTGGAGGGCCTGCGGGTGGCCGACGCCTCGGTGATGCCGTCCATCCCCTGCGCCAACACCAACCTGACGACGATGATGATCGGCGAGAAGATGGCCGACCACCTCATCGCCGCCGGACGGCCGCGCTGAAAAAGCGAAGGCGTGCAATGGAATATTTAGGCAGCTACCATAATCCCTGAAGAGTTCTTTCTCCCGGTCGGGAGCGGGCTTCTCGCGCCCTTGCCGGACATGCCGGCCAGGCTCCCGAGCCTCAGCCCAGATAGATCTCCAGGACGCGGTCGTCCCGCGCCAGATCCGGACCCGCCCCCTCCAGGGCGATCCGGCCGTGCTCGACGACATAGGCGTGGTCGGCGATCTCCAGCGCCATCAGCGCGTTCTGCTCGACCAGGAGGACGGTCGTGCCGGCCCGGTTGATCGCCTGGATGGTCTCGAAGACCTGCTCGACGACCAATGGCGCCAGGCCCATGCTGGGCTCGTCCATCAGGAGCAGGCGCGGCCGCGCCATCAGCCCGCGCGCCGTGGCGACCATCTGCTGTTCGCCGCCCGACAGCGTGCCGGCCACCTGGCGGCGGCGTTCGGCAAGGCGCGGGAAGAGCTCGAACATCCGGTCGCGGTCCTCGGCGATGGCGTGCTGGTCGTTGCGCGAGAAGGCGCCCATCAAGAGGTTCTCCTCGACGGTCAGGCGGCCGAAGATGCGGCGCCCCTCCGGAACCTGCACCACGCCGAGACGCGTCACCTCGTGCGGCTTCAGGCCGGCGGTCGAGCGTCCGTCGATGCGGATCGTGCCGCTGCGTGGGGTCACCAGGCCGCTGACCGCGTTGAGGGTCGAGCTCTTGCCGGCGCCGTTGGCGCCGACCAGGGCGACCAGGCGTCCCTGGTCGATGCCGAGAGACAGGCCCCGCACCGCCTCGATGGCGCCGTAGGACAGGCAGAGCCGGTCGATCTCAAGGATCACGACCGCATCCTCCCGCTTGTCGCCGCGATGCTGTCGGCGGCATGGCGCCGCGCCTCGCGCCCCAGCTCGCTCTTGGGACTGCCGAGATAGGCCTTCATCACCGCGGGGTCGCGCTGCACCAGCGCCGGCGGTCCGTCGGCGATCTTCATGCCATGGTCGAGCACCACGACCTGGTCCGACAGGCCCATCACCATCTTGATCTGGTGCTCGATGAGCAGGATGGTGATGCCGAGCTCGTCGCGCAGGCTGCGGATGAAGCGGGCCATCTCCTCCGTCTCACCCGGATTCATGCCGGCGACCGGCTCGTCGAGCAGCAGCAGCCTGGGCCGCGTCGCCAGGGCGCGCGCCACCTCGAGGCGGCGCTGCTCCCCATAGGACAGGTGCTGCGCCTGCATGCCGCCCCGGCCGGCAAGGCCGACGAAGTCGAGCAGCCGCCCGGCTTCCACGCGGGCCTCCGCCTCGCTGCGGCGCGTACCGGGGAGGCGGAGGATCGAGCCCCACCAGCTCGAGCCGCGCAGATGCATGTGCATGCCGACCAGGACGTTCTCCAGCGCGCTCATGCCGCGGAACAGCCGGATGTTCTGGTAGGTCCGGGCGATGCCGGCCGCGGCCACCATGTCGGGCAGGAGCCCGTCGATGCGCTCGCCGTCGAAATGCACCTCGCCCGAGGTCGGGACGATGAGCTGGGTCAGGCAGTTGAAGGCCGTGGTCTTGCCGGCGCCGTTCGGGCCGATCAGGCTGCAGATCCGGCCGCGCCGCACCTCCAGGTCGAGGCCGCCGACCGCGACGAGGCCGCCGAAGCGCATGCCCATGCCAATGGCGCGCAGGAGAACGTCGTCCGCCATCACGCCCTCGCCCGGGCCGCGGCCGACGCCCGGCGGCCATGGGCGGGCCACAGCCCGTCCGGCATCAGCCGCATGGTGAGGACCAGGGCGATGCCGTAGAAGAGATAGCGATATTCCCCGAACTCGCGCAGCGCCTCCGGCAGGCCGATCAGCACGACGGCGCCCAGGGCCACGCCCGGCAGGCTGCCGAGGCCGCCGACGATGATCAGCGCCAGCACGTTGATCGACATCAGGAGCTGGAAGCTGCTGGGGAAGACCGAGTTCACCATCACGGCGAAGATCGCGCCGGCGAGGCCGGCGAAGGCGGCGCCGAAGGCGTAGGCGAGCAGCTTGCAGGCGACGAGGTTGATGCCGAGCGCCTGGGCCACGTCCTCGTCCTCACGCAGGGCCATCCAGGCCCGGCCGAGGCGCGAACGCTCCAGGCAGAAGGCGCAGTAGCCGGCAAGGGCAGCCGCCACGAGTGTCAGGTAGAACAGCGCCACGGCGCCGTTCAGCTCCCAGTCGCCGATGCGGGGCTTGGGGATCTGCAGGATGCCCTGCGCGCCGCCGAGAAGCGGCGCCGCCGCGTCCGACTGCACGACGATGCGGACGATCTCGCCGAGCCCGAGCGTCGCCACGACGAGATAATCGCCCTTGACGCCCAGCACCGGCACGCCGAACAGGACGCCGACGATCACCGAGGCCAGCACCGCGAGCGGCAGGCTGGCCCAGAACGACAGGCTGGGCAGGCTGGTATAGGAAGAGAGGGCCAGCGGGCTGTCGGCCGTCAGCAGGGCGGTGACATAGGCGCCGGTGGCAAAGAAGGCGACGAAGCCGAGGTCGAGCAGGCCGGCGAGGCCGAGTTCGAGGTTCAATCCCATGCCCATCAGGAGATAGAGGCCGATGAGCAGGAAGACCTGCGACACATAGGGGCCACCGGCGAGCGGCACCAGCATGAGGCCGACGGCCAGCAGCAGGGCCGGACCGTACCGGCGGGCAAGGCCCCGTTTCTCCGTCGCCCCGGCAACCGCCGGCCGCTTCGGCATCGCGCCGAGGGCGGCGCCGACGGCGAAGAGGATCAGGGCGCCGGACGGCTTCAACCCCTCCCAGGTGTAGAGGACGGCGCCGATCGCGGCGAAGACCGCGTTGGACCCGAGCACGGCCTGGATCAGCTCCTGGAAGATGCCGAAGCCCAAGGCGAGCGACAGGCCGGCCAGCAGGGCGCGCCGCAGGCGCGGCGGCAGCAGCATGGCGGCGGCGCCGAGCCCGCCCGCGAGGGTGCCGCCGCCGACGAGCAGCGCGCTCCCTGTGGCAAGGCCCCGCCCAGCCGTGAGCAGGCGCACCAGCGGCGGCGACAGGGCGATGAACACGCCGCGCAGGTTCCACGTGCCGGCGAGCGCGGCGAATCCGGCCAGCAGGGCGCCGGCGACGAGGCCGGCGACGAGCCCGGCAATGATCCGCCGGCCCGGCTGCCCGCCGCGCCCGGCCGCGACCGCCCCGGCCGCGAAGGCTGCCAGCGGGATCAGTGCCTGGGCCAGGCTGATCGTTCCCGCGACCACCTGGCGGCCGTGCAGCAGCACGAGCAGCCCGATGACCGCGGCGTAGCAGAGCACCAGGCCGCAGGCGGCGCCGGCCTTCAGCCCCAGGCGCAGCCCCCCTTCTCCCGCGCCGATACCCGGCGACACGACGGATTCGGGCGCGGCCATGGCGATCGTCGACGGCTCGCTCGGGCCGGTCATGCGCGCTTCTTCGACATGCGCTCTCCGAACAGCCCGTGCGGCCGGAAGATCAGGACCATCAGGAGGACGAGGAAGCCGATGACGTCGCGCAGCTGGTAGGGCGCGGGAATGCCGAGACCGTCCAGGAACAGGGCCGGGCCGACGGCCTCGATCAGCCCGAGGAACAGGCCGCCGAACATCGCCCCGGGGATGCTGCCGATGCCGCCGAGCACGGCGGCGCCGAATGCCTTGATGCCGGGCGAGAAGCCCATGAAGAAATGCACCTGCTGGTAGATCAGCGCGTAGCAGACGCTGGCCACGCCCGCCATCGCGCCGCCGAGCGCGAAGGTGAAGACGACGACGCGGTCGACGTCGACGCCCATCAGCGCCGCGGCGGCCTTGTCCTCCGACACCGCCCGCATCGCCGTGCCCATGCGGGTGCGGTGGACGATGAGGTAGAGCACCGCCATCGAGATCACGGCGCAGGCCAGGACGAACAGGTTCATCATCGGCAGCCGGACGCCGAGCACCTCCACGGCGGCATCGTGCCAGCCGGTGATCGGATAGGACTTCACGCCCGAGCCGAAGGCGCCGCGCACGGTCTGCTGCAGCACGAAGGAGACGCCGATGGCGCAGATCAGCGGCGCCTGGCCGGCGCTGTTGCGGAAGGGGCGATAGGCGAAGCGCTCCGCCAGCAGCGCCACCGCCATGCAGGTGACCATCGCCGCCGCGAAGGTGCAGGCGAGGGCCAGCACGGGATGCGAGGGCAGAAGACCGGTCTGCACCGCGGCGGTGGCCGCGAAGTATCCGGCGAAGGCGCCGGTCATGGTCACGTCGCCATGGGCGAAGTTGATCATGCGCAGGACGCCGTAGACCATGGTGTAGCCGAGCGCGATCAGGGCATAGACGCTGCCCAGGGTCAGGCCGAAGACGGCGAAGTCGACCCATTGCGCCGCGCCGTAGCGCCCGTGCAGCAGGGTCGCCGCCGTGCCGGCGAGGACGACGGCGACGACGAAGAGCCGCAGTCCCCACATGAAGATCGCCACCCCGTTGATCCGGCGCCGCGTCCGGCGCGGGCGGCTCGGGGTGGCCACGCTGAGATCCGTCATCGCCATCGACTCCACGGCGCCATCCCTGAACGCCGGCTGCCGGCCGGGCCTCCCTCGCTCGCCGCTTCGACCGGGCGGGAGCTATCGGGCGCCCGGACGGTCAGGGATACACCTTCTTCGGGTTGGTGCCGATGGCGAAGGTCGAACGGTCGGCATTCTCGAAACGGAAGACGCCGGCCTTGAACGTGGCGCATTGGCCGTTGGCGTCGCAGCCGATATCGCCGCTGGTGCCGGAGAAGCGGGTGGCGTAGATGGCATCGCGCAGGGCGGCGCGGTCGATGGAGAGCGAGCCGTCGGCCTCCCGCTTGCCGACCTTCTCGATCGCCAGCTTCACCAGCGTCGCCGCATCGTAGGCGTTGGCGACGAAGCCCGATATCGGCGCCTCGCCGTACTCGGCCTTGTATTTTTCCAGAAGCTCGGGATAGCCGCGGCCCTGCGCCTCCGGGGTCACGTCGGGAAAGCCGCCGTAGAAGCCGATCACCGCGTCACCGGCCGCATCGAGGATGTCGGGCGTCATGATGCCGCCGCCGCCCATGAAGACGACCTTCTCGAAGGCGGGCATCTGCCTGGCCTGCTTCAGGATCTGGGCGGAAGCCGGCACGAAGATCGGCATATAGATCGCATCCGGCTTCTCGGTGGCGATGCGCGCCAGCAGCGGCCGCAGGTCGACATCGGTCGGCGCGATCGCCTCCTGGGAGAGCACGGTGCCGCCGAGCTCGCGGAAGGTCTTGGCGAACTCCACCGTGAGCTGCTGGGTGTAGGGGCTGCCGTCGTGGATCGTCACCACCTTGGCGGCCTTCTCGACGCCGAAGAGCCACTTGGCGTCGGCCGGCCCCTGGTCGGCATCGCTGAACACGGTGCGCACGAAGCCCTGATAGTCCGGCTTGCGATCGGGAGCGGTGAGCGCCGGAGCGGTCGCGGAGGTGCCGACGCTGACGATGCCGGCCTTCCACAGGATGGGCGCCGCGGCGGTCGCCTCGCTCGAGCAGGACGGACCGACGACGCTGACGATGTTCGGGTTGGCGGCAAGCTTGGTGGCGGCCGTCTGGCCGCCTTCGGCGCTGCACTGGCTGTCCTCGGCGATCAGCCGCACGGGGTGGCCGAGGATGCCGTCGGGCAGGTCCTTGATGGCAAGCTCGACACCGCGCTTCTGATCGGTGCCGAGAGCGGCGTCGCCCCCCGAGAGCACCCAGTATCCGCCGATCTGGATGGGCGCGCCGGCTGCGATGCGGACGGTGCCGAGATCGGCCTGCGCCGCCGCGTTCGTCGTCAGGCCGAGAAGCAGGGCCAGGCCGAGCCCCGCCGATGGACGCCTTCCCAGCCATTGTCCCCTAACGGTCATGTCGTTCTCCCGCAACGCCGAGGCCTTCGACAGTTCTCGGCTTCAAGATGGCAATCCGATTGTTCTTGTTTCGAGATGCTTCCGCTCCCGTGGAGCGGAAGCAGAAGCTCCCTTTCCCCGCAAACACCTTTGCGGAGAGCGTTTGACATTCGATCATTTCGGGAAAACGTCCCCTGTACGCCCCAGACTCAGCCGGTAACGTCGGTCATACGTATCTTCCCGTCTTCATGACTTGATGGCGAAGCCTATTCCACCATAGAGGAAACGTCAATCGCCACTGTCCCGTGGTTTTGCCCGGCCTGCCGGCGCCACCGATTGACGACGCGCCACGCGGCTGCGAAGCCTTGGCGCGCCAGCAAACCGAGGATATCCCCGCATGCCGAAACCGCCGCCCTTCCTTCAGCCCGCAGCGGCCAAGGGATCGCAGCTGGCCGCATCCTCCAAGCGGCTCGCGGACCGCATCCGGCGGATGCGGCTCGATCGGGGCTGGACGCTCGAAATGGCCAGCGAACGCATCGGCGTGTCGAAGTCAGGCCTGTCGAAGCTGGAGCGGCACGAGATGTCGCCGACCTTCAACGCCCTGCACAAGGTCGCCGCCGGCTTCGGCCTCAGCATGACCGAGCTGCTGACCGACGAGCGGACGGAAGCGCGCTGCGGCGCTTCGGTGACGCGCGCCGGCGAGGGCGAGTTTCTCCCGGCCTCCCACTATCGCATCCGGCTCGTCCGTTCCGCGGTCGAGCGGACGCCGGCGATGGTCGCGGTCGAGTTCTACGTGGATGCCACCGACATCGCCCAGTTCGAGCGGTTTGACCGGCACGACGACGACAACATCGTCTATGTGCTCGATGGCCCGATCCTATTCTATCAGGAGGGGCAGCCCGAGCCGGTGACCCTGCAGGCCGGCGACAGCGTCTCCTTCGACGCCCGCATCGGCCACGCCTTCGTCTCGGTGCCGGGCGGTCCGGTCGGCCGCGCCCTGTCGGTGACGGTCCGGGCCTGACGGCCCGGCAGGAGCTATTCCCGCCCGGCCAGAGGCTGGGGCCGGGTCAGCCGCTCCGGCTGCAGGATGGCGTCGAGTTGCTCGCGCGGCAGCAGCCCCTTCTCCAGCACCAGCTCGTAAACGCCGCGTCCCGACGCATGCGCCTCCAACGCTACGCCCGTGGCGTTGGCATAGCCGATATAGGGATTGAGCGCCGTGACGATGCCGATCGACTGCTCGACGCTGGCGCGCAGCCGTTCGCGATTGGCGGTGATGCCGCGCACGCAGTTCTTCTCCAGCGTCAGGCAGGCGGCGCGCAGATGGTCGAGGCTGCGGAACAGGCTGTAGGCGATCACCGGCTCGAAGGCATTGAGCTGCAGTTGCCCCGCCTCGGCGGCAAAGGTGATGGTGACGTCGTTGCCGATCACCTCGAAGGCGACCTGGTTGACCACCTCCGGGATCACCGGATTGACCTTGCCGGGCATGATCGACGATCCGGCCTGGCGGGCGGGCAGGTTGATCTCGTTGAGGCCGGCGCGCGGTCCGCTGGACAGCAGTCGCAGGTCGTTGCAGGTCTTGGACAGTTTCACCGCCACCCGTTTGAGCACGCCCGACAGCTGGACGAAGGCACCGCAATCCTGCGTCGCCTCGACCAGATCGGGGGCGGTGACGAGATCGATGCCGGTGATCGCCGCCAGCCGCGCGCACACCAGGGCGGTATAGTCGGGGTGAGCGGTGATGCCGGTGCCGATCGCGGTCGCGCCCAGGTTGATCTCGCGGATCAGTCCGGCCGCCTCCGCCAGCCGCGCCTCGTCCTCGGCCAGCATGGTGGCATAGGTGCCGAATTCCTGGCCGAGCGTCATCGGCACGGCGTCCTGCAGCTGGGTGCGGCCCATCTTGACGATGTCGGCGAACTCGGCCGCCTTGTCCGCGAAGGCGGCACGCAGCACGGCCATGGCCTCGACCAGCCGGGCGATGGCGAACCACGCGGCGATCTTCAGCGCGGTCGGATAGACGTCGTTGGTGCTCTGCCCCATGTTGACGTGCTCGTTCGGGTGGAGCGCCGCATGCTCGCCGCGCCGGCGGCCCATCAGCTCCAGCGCCCGGTTGGCGATCACCTCGTTGGCGTTCATGTTCGTCGAGGTGCCGGCCCCGCCCTGGATCAGGTCGACCACGAACTGGTCGTGCAGGGCGCCGGCGCGGATCTCCTCGCAGGCCGTGACGATCGCCCGAGTCCGTTCGTGACCCAGCAGGCCGAGGTCGCAATTGGCAAGCGCCGCAGCCTGCTTGATCGCCGCCAGGGCCTGGATCAGTTCGGGGCAGGTCGCCAGAGTCTGGCCGCTGATCGGGAAATTTTCCAGGGCGCGCAGAGTGTGGATGCCATAATAGGCATGGGCGGGCACTTCACGCTCGCCGATAAGATCATGCTCAAGGCGAACAGCAGACATGGAAACAAGCATCCTTCCGCGCCATTCCATTATAATGGCACGTTTTCCAAGAAACACTCTCTGATTTACTTGAAATCGAGAGTTCCGTTTCGATCCTATAATTTTATATGAGGAAATGACGCCGCCAACTTTCGAACGAAGACGAACGACTTATCCTGCAGGCGTCACTAGCATTCCGGCATCGGCGCCGCCAATGCTATGATCGCCGATACTATTCCGAAATTGCATAACCTTGGCGAGCGGCGCTCCACACCCGATCCAGCAAGGGACGCGAGCGGTCGGCGCTGCGATAGAGCCTGATCTCCATCGGCATGTCCGGCGCCATGACGACGAGCGAGCCGTCGGCGATCTCGCGGGCGACGAGGCTGCGCGGCAGCCAAGCCATGCCATGCCCGGCCAGCGCCATGAACTTCAGGGCCTCGGCCATGGAATTCTCGTTGGTGTGAGCGAGGTAGGTGGCGGGCGAGCTTTCCCGCGCCTGCGCGACGGCGGCAAGCAGCCCGAGGAACGAGCCGCGCGAATAATGCAGCAGCGGCACCCGCCCCTCGCCTGCCGTCCATGCCCGCTCCTCCGGCCGGGCCGCGACCGCCGCCAGGCTGTCGCGGCCGACGGTCAGATGGGGAAAGCGCTCGGGATGGAGCGGCACCGAGACGCTCGGGTGGTGGAAGGTCAGCAGGAAGTCATAGCCGCCTTCCACCAGCGCCTGGACGCAGGTGTGGAAATTGTCCGGCAGCACGCGGCTGGCGAGCGGCCCCACCGCCCGGCGCATCTGCGACAACCATTGCGGCAGGAAGGTCAGGCACAGCGTGTGCAGCGCCGTGACCGCCAGCATCGGCGCGCTCGCCTGCTCGGCGCTGCTGCGGAACTCGGCCCGGCTGGTCACCAGGAGCCGCACGGCCTCCTCGGCCACCTCGCGGAACTGCCGTCCCTCCGGGGTCAGGGCGATCGGGTAGGTGCTGCGATCGAGCAGGGCACCCCCCAGCCAGACCTCGAGCGAGCGAATCCGCCGGCTGAACGCCGACTGGGTCACACCCCGCACCTCGGCCGAGCGCGAGAAGCTGCGCGTTTCGGCCAGGCTGAGGAAGTCTTCGAGCCATTTGAGTTCCAAGGCTGCTTCCCTTCGGCGGAGGCTCCCGGCTTGCCGGCCGGTCATGCCGAGACGGCATGTGGCCTGCCTGAGCAGCTTCCCGCGGCTTTCGCCACGATTGATTTTGCATCTCCAAGGCAAAATCAATGCGGCTCGGCCCCTTGAGCGCAAGCAGGTCGGGAGAGCCTGCCCGGTGCAGCCTGGGACGCTGGCTTCGCCACGCCGCCGGCGGAGATGCTCCTACGGCGCCAAGGACGTGCCAATTCCGCGCTGCCGCGCCCGTTCGAGGATGCGCCCGGCGACCGCGATGTCGGTGAGCCCGGAACCGGCGAAGATCATGGCCCGGCGCGCCCGGCGCCAGGGCGCCGGCGGCGCGGCGACGATTCCCGCCAGGTCGGCCTCGAACGGCCCGTCATAGTTGAGGCCGGTCGCGCCCCGGTCCTGGTCGAGATCGTCGGTGACGACGGCGTCGAACGCGGCCATGGAAGCGCGCCGCCAGCTGAAGCCGAGATCCACCATCGACACGAAGGCGCCCGGCATGGTCCAGGCCGCATCGAGGAATCCCTCGGCGAGGGACATGTGCGGCACGCTGCTGACCACGATGTCCATGTCGCGCACCGCCTCCTCCGGCTGGGTCACCGCGCGGGCATCGCAGCCGGCCGCGCGCAGGCTCTCGGCAAAGGCCGCTGCGGTCTCGGGCCGGCGGCTATAGGCGCGGACCACATCGACGCCGGCCACGGCCCGCAGGGCGTCGACATGGGCGCGGGCCTGGGCGCCGCAGGCGATGAAGCCGACGCTCCGGGCCTCCGGATCGGCCAGGCGCCGGGCCGCGGCGGCGGTGATCGCCGCGGTCCGTACCTCCGAGATCCAGGTGCCGTCCATCACCGCCACGGGCAGGCCGCCGGCCGTCTCATTGACGATGATCATGGGCCGGAAATCCGGCCGGCCGAGCCGGGCGTTGCCGGCAAAATAGCCGTACCACTTGACCGCGGCGTAGTCGCCCCACCAGCCGCCCTTGGCGGCGAAGGAAGCCTGCGCGCCATAGGGCATCACCAGCCCCTTGGCGGTCTTCGCCCGTCCCGTCGCCTTGTCCCGGAAGGCTTCCTCCACGGCGGCGACGACATCGGCGGCCGAGAGGCCGCAGGCCACGACATCGGCGCGCGAGAGGTAGAGCAGGGACGAAGGCGGTGTCATGGCGGGCTCTCCATTCGGGGCAAACGGGGGCGAGGCCGGTCACGCCGGCTGCCGCCACCCGAAGCGGTCGGGCCGGAACGCCCCGACCGGCAGGGACTGCGGTTCCCCGCAGATCAGCCGGGCGACGATCTCGCCGGTGATCGGCCCCGTCGAGAAGCCGATATGGCCGTGGCCGAAGGCCAGGATCACCCGGCGGTCTCCCGGCACCGGGCCGATCACCGGCAAGCCGTCCGGCGTCGAGGGCCGGCTGCCCAGCCACACGCCGCCGCGGCGCCCGCCGATCGGCAGGATGCGGGCAGCATCCGCGGCGGCATGCTCGATCTGGCCATGGTCGGGCGGGTCGTCCGGCCGGGCCAGCTCGACGCCGCTGAGGATACGCACGCCGCCGTCCATGGGCGAGACGACATAGCCGCCGCCGGTGTCGTTGATCGGCCGCCCCAGGCTCGCGCCGGGAGCGAGGCCGTGGTGCACGTGATAGCCGCGCTCGGCCGCGAGCGGCACGCGGCAGCCGAGCGCGCGGGCCAGCGGCCCGGACCACGCGCCGGCGCAGAGCACGACGTGGCCGCCGGCAAGGGTCCGGCCCGCGGCGCCGACATGGACGCCGGCCTCGCTGCGGTCGATCCGCTCGGCGCGGCCGGCGACGATGACGCCGCCGCGGCGGAGGAAGGCCTCGGCATAGCGGCGCACCACCTCGCCCGGACTGTCCGCCGCCCCGGTCTCGGGGAACAGCAGTCCATGGCTGAACCGCGGCGCCAGGCACGGTTCGAGGTCGCGGATCGCCGCCGCGTCCAGGGGCTCGGCCCGCACGCCGTTGTCGGCGAGGATGTCGCGCTCGAGCGCGCCGGCGAGAAAGGCGGCCTCGCCGCGATAGAGCCGCAGCCAGCCCTCGCGCCGGATGAGCGGGCGGGTGCCGGCGATCTCGCCCAGCGCCATGTGCCGGTCATAGGCGCCGGCGCACAAGCCGTTGAGCGCCGCTGCGGAGCGCCGCCAGGCCGCCTCGTTGGCGACGTCGAGCGCCCCGCGCAGCCAGGGCGCGACGGCCGCGAAGGCGCGCCAGCGCAGGCGCACGCCCGGGTCGCGTCCCAGCGCGTAGCGCAGCAGGTTGCGCCACAGGCCCGGGCCGATCACCGGCAGGATCGATCCCCGGCTGAGCACGCCGGCGTTGCCATAGGAGGCCCGGCGCTCGGCATCGCCGGGATCGACGACGGCGACGGTGCGGCCGCGCCGCTGCAGCTCCAGGCCGCATGACAGCCCGACCATGCCGCCGCCGATGATGACGACGTCGTAGCCCTGCCCGGTCACGGCCGCGCGCCCCGTCCCTGCCATGGCCCTGGCCTCAGGCGACATGGACGAACTTGCGGATGGTGTAAGGCTCGAGCCCCTCCATGCCGCCCTCATAGCCGTAGCCGCTCTCCTTGACGCCGCCGAACGGCGTCTCGGGAAAGCTGACGGTGAAGGTGTTGACGCCGACGAGCCCGGCCTGGAGCCCGTCGATGAGATGACGCTGGCGCCGGGCGCTCTCGGTGAAGACGAAGGAGGAGAGGCCGACGGAAATGTCGTTGGCACGGTGGAGCGCCTCGTCCGGATCGTCGAAAGGCGCGACCAGGGCCAAGGGTCCGAAGGGCTCCTCGCGCCAGGCCTGCGCCGCATCCGGGACATCGTGCAGGATGGTCGGCCGGAAATAGAAGCCGGCCTCGCCGGTCCGCATACCGCCGACGACGCCGCCGCCCAGCCGGCGGGCGTCCTCGACGAAACGCCGCATCGCCGCGACGCGCCGCTCATTGGCCAGAGGCCCCATGCGGGTGGCGAGGTCGCGACCGTTGCCGACGGTGATGGCCCCGGCCTGGCGCGAAAAGGCCGCGAGGAAGGCGGCGTAGATGCGGCGCTGCACATAGAAGCGCGTGGCCGAGTTGCAGACCTGGCCGGCATTGCGGAACTTGGCCAGCGCCGCCAGCTCGGCGACACGGACGGGATCGGCATCGTCGAGGATAATGACGGGCGCATGGCCGCCGAGCTCCATCGTCGCCCGCTTGCCCTGCTGCGCGGCCAGGGCTGCCAGCGACTTGCCGACGGGAACCGAGCCGGTGAACGAGATCTTGCGGATGGCCGGGGCGCGGATCAGGGCATCGGAGATCGCCGCCGGCTCGCCGTAGACGAGGTTGAGCGCGCCGTCCGGCACGCCGGCGCCGATGAGGCATTCGGCCAGCAGCAGCGGCGCGCCCGGCGTCTCCTCCGCCGGCTTGGCCACCACGGTGCAGCCGGCGGCCAGGGCCGGCGCGATCTTGCGCACGGCATTGACCATGGGAAAGTTCCAGGGCGCGAAGGCTGCAACCGGGCCGACGGGCTCGATCTCCACGACCTGGCGATGGCCGGCGAGGCGCGAGGGGATCAGGCGGCCATAGGACCGGCGCGCCTCGTCGGCAAACCATTCGAGGGTCTCGGCGGCGACGTCGACCTCGACGCGGGCTTCGGCCAGTGGCTTGCCCTGCTCCGCCGTGATGAGCAGGGCGCCCTCCTCCCGGCGCAGGCGCAAGGCAGCGGCCGCCCCGCGCAGGATCTCCTGACGGCGGTGGCTGGCGGTCGCGCGCCAAGCGGGGAAGGCTCGCCCGGCGGCCGCGGCCGCGGCCGCGATGTCGTCCGGTGTCGCCACCGGCACCGCGGCGATCGGCTGCGCCGTCGCGGGGTCGAGCACGGGCCGGGTTCCGCGGCGGTCGGGGCCGATCCGCTCGCCGTCGATCAGGAGATAAGGCCGCGCATGGGTCATTGTTGCCGTCTCGCCGAAGAGAGCGCCGACAGGCGCGAAGGCTTGCGTTGATTCCTCTATAGTGGATAAAATCGACCAAGGCGATGGCCGTGGCGACCAGGCACGCATCGTCGGCCATCGATGGGAGGAAAACGGCGCGTGGCAATCTACACGGTGCGTCCGCAGGCGCAGAGCTACGGGCACGAGATCGGCATCCTGCTGATCGCCTGTTCGAACCCGTTTCCGCCCGGCGATGTCGGCAATGCTTCGAGCTATGCCTATCCCGTGCTCTACGAGACGGTGTACGACGTCACCATCGACAGCCTGATCAACCAGGGCGACCGCTCGGCGGCGCCGGCGGTGATCGCAGCGGCCAGGCGGCTCGAGGCCGGCGGCGTCAAGGCCATCACCAGCGATTGCGGCTACATGCTGCATTTCCAGGACGACGTCGCCGCCGCGCTCTCCGTCCCGGTGATGCTGTCGAGCCTGCTGCAGTTGCCGTTCATCGCCTCGCTGCTCGGCCCGGACCGGTCGATCGGCATCATCTGCGCCAACCGGCCGAGGCTGACCGACGATCTGCTCGCCAGGGCCTATCCGCACCGCAGCCGCCCCGTGCACGTCCGCGGCATGCAGGATCAGCCGGCCTTCCGATACGCCATCCTGGACGAGCGCGGCTCGCTCGACACGGACGCGGTCGAGGCGGAAGTCGTCGGGGTGGCCCGGGCCCTCGTGGCCGAGCGACCCGACATCGGCGCCGTCCTGCTGGAATGCTCCAACCTGCCGCCCTATGCCCGCGCCGTCCAGGACGCCGTGGGCCGGCCGGTGTTCGACTTCCTGACGATGATCGACCACGTCCGCCAGGCCACGGCGCGCCGCCGCTATGCGGGGACCTATTAGAGCAAAGCGCGTTCTGGCGGAGGCGCGTCTTTCTCTAACCCCTTGTTTCGACGCATCTTTGCGACTTGACGCGATTCCGTCAAATCGCAAAACGCTTCAGGGCGGGCTCGCCGGCGGCTCTTCCTCAGAGGGTCACGTAGCGCCGCCAGTCATGGGCTTGCCTGAAGCCGAGCACCTCGCGCGCCTTGCGGTTCGACAGGGGCGCCTCGAACTCGCCCAGTTCGCGGGTGACGGGCGTGTTCGGCGCATAGCGGGCGAGGAATTCGCGGGTCGGAACGGTGGCGGTGATGCCGTCGTTGACGGCGTTGAAGACCTGGAAGCCGAGGCCGTCCTTCTCCAGGCACAGATGCACGATCTCGCCGAGGTCGCGGGCGTCGATGTAGCTCCAGGCATTGCGCTTGCGCGACGGCGGATCGGCGATGAAGGCGGGGAAGCGATCATATTCGTGCGGCTCGATGACGTTGCCGATCCGCAGCGCGTAGATGTCGATGCCGTAGCGCGTGGCGAAGGCGCGGGCGGTCTTCTCGTTGACCAGCTTGGACAGGCCATAGCTGTCCATGGGGTCGATGTCATAGTCCTCCTCCAGCGGAAAGCTGCGGAAGTCCTTGTCGCCCTCGGCGAAGCAGACGCCGTAGGTGGTCTCGCTGGAGGCGATGACGATCTTGCGCACGCCCAGCTTGGCCGCCGCCTCGATGACGTTGTAGGTGCTGACCGTGTTCTGGCGAAAGGTCTCGTTGTCCGGGTTGATCAGCACCCGCGGAATGGCGGCGAAATGCACGACCGCGTCCGGAGCCCGCGGCACCGTGCCCTGCTCGAAACCGTCGAATCCGAAATGCGTGGTCAGGGCGTTGAAGACCTGGCCGCTGTCGGTCATGTCGGCGACCAGCGTGTTGACGCCGGGCAGATCCAGCGGCTTCAGGTCGACGTTGAGGATGTCGTAGCCCCTGGCGACGAGATGCGGCACGGCGTGCCGGCCGGCCTTGCCGGTGCCGCCGGTGAAGACGATCCGTTTCCTGGTCATAGGCTTTCTCCCTGCGTGCACCGGCGGCTCGCAGGCCTCCGGCACATCGCCCCCTGTCCTAACGGCATTGCAACGGCCTGACAAATTCGACGTCAGAGCGCCTCGGCCGCCAGGGCGACGCGCCAATGGGCCAGCCGCTCTTTCAGGACGCGGTCGCGGACATAGGCCAGCGTCTCGCCGTCGAGCCGCTCGACCTCCTCGAGCGCGAAGCTGTCGGCGCCGTGCCGGCGCCAAGCCGCCTGCAGGCTCTTGTGGATGGCGCCACCCTGCCGGAGCGTGAACCAGAGCCGGTTCCGGATGGCGCCGAGATTGGCGGTGCTGCCGACCCAGCGCTGCCCCGTCGCGTGGCAGCGCACGACATAGACACCCGCGGCGACCTTGCGTTCCTTGCAGGCGGCGACGGCCGCCTTCCTGTCCTCGCTGTTCATGTGATCGATCCTCCTGCGCTCGACGCGGGTCCAGCCGGGTCGACGGCGTCATTCATTATTACCCGGATATATTGACACAGTTTTTCATCCGGGTAAATATGGTCATATTGCTGGAGCCATCCGATGTCCGAAGCCTTGTCCAAGCCCTGCGCCGCCTTTGACGGCCCTCGCCTGATCGCCAGCGGCGCGCTGGTCGACGTGGCCCTCGCGGTGAAGGCCGCCCTGGCCAGGGATCCCGCCGCGCCGATCCTGACGTTCGACGATGCTACCGGCGCGGTGGTCGATCTCGACCTGCGCGGCACCACGGCCGAGATCGTCGCCCGGCTCGACGCGCGCATGGCAGGCGCGGACCAGGAGGCGGCGCGGGGACGGGGCCGGCCGAAGCTGGGGGTGGTGGCGCGCGAGGTGACGCTGCTGCCGCGCCACTGGGAGTGGCTCGCCGGCCAGCGCGGCGGCGCCTCGCACGCGCTGCGCCGTCTGATCGACGAGGCGCGGCGCACCGATGGCGACCAAAGCCGGCGCCGCGCCGCCCGGGACGCTGCCTATCGATTCATGTCGGCGATGGCCGGGGACCTTCCGGGCTTCGAGGAGGCTGCGCGCGCGCTGTTCGCCGACGACCGCGGCCGGTTCGCGGAACACGCCGCCACATGGCCATCGGATATCCGCGCCCATGCGGACCGGCTCGCCTGGGACACGGCGAGGGAGGAGGTGCCATGACGGCCTATCTCGAGCCGACGCAGGAAGCCGGCCGCGCCTTCGCCATGCGCGGCCTCGCCGGGCCGGTGGTGATGCTCAACCTGCTGCGGCTGCGCGCCGTGGCCGACTATTCCGCCCATCCCGACCTGGCGCCAGCACGGCCGATCAGCGGCGCCGAAGCCTATGACCGCTATGTGGCGCTCAGCCTGCCGCACCTGACCGCCAGCGGCGGCGCCGTGCTGTTCCTCGGCGAAGGCGGTCCGGTGCTGATCGGCCCCGAGGGCGAGCGCTGGGACCGGGCGATGCTGGTGCGCCAAAGCTCGGCGGGGGCGTTCCTCGCCTTCGCCGCCGATGCCGCCTATCTCGCCGGCCTCGGCCATCGCACGGCGGCGGTGGAGGACTCGCGCATGCTGCCCCTGACTGCCCTGCCGCTGCCGACCTGAGCGCCTCCGGCCCGGCGGCACGCGCTGCGGAAGGCGTGGTGTCACACCTTCGGAAACAGCGGCATGCCGACATCGATCCTGCCTCCTGCCGGTCCCTGATCGGCGCGTCCGTCGGCTTTGCCGAGCCTGCGCAAGAGCTCCCGGCTTGCTCCGGGCAGCAGCGGCGCGATGCAGGTCGCGATTGCATGCAGAGCGGCCGCCAGGCTGAACAACACGCCCTGCAGCCTGGCGGCACATGCCGAGGCCACAGCCGCCTCGGCCGAGCCGGCTGCCTTGGCCAGGTTCCACGGGGCCTCCTCAGCGACATATCGGTTGGCATCCGCCACGAACGCCCAGATCTCGTCGAGCGCGCGATCGAAGGCGAAAGCCTGCAGATGCGCGGCGACGCCATCAGCGAGCTGGCTGGCCGAACGCAGCAATCTATCGACGTCGACGTTCTCGTCGGCAGGAAAAGGCGTGGTCCCGCCGCAGTAGAGTTCGATCATGCTCAGCACGCGGTGTGCAAGGTTGCCGAATTGCCCGGCAAGCTCGGATTCGTAGGCTTGCCGGAGCCGCGCAAGCGTGAAGTCGCCATCGGCCGTCGAGCGGATATGGCGCAGCAGGAAGTAGCGCAACGCGTCGGCCCCGAACTCCGTCGCCAGCGGCACGGGGTCGACGGCGTTGCCTGTGGACTTGCCGATCTTGCGTCCCTCGGCCGTGACATAGCCGTGGACAAGAATGCGAGTCGGCACGGGCAGGCCGGCGGACAGCAGCATGGCCGGCCAGTAGACCGCATGGAAGCGCGTGATCCCCTTGCCGATGACGTGTTCCCGCGAAACGGCCTGCAGCCACCATCGATCGAGATCGTCGCCCTCGCCGCCATAGCCGAGGGCCGTGAGGTAGTTCGCGAGCGCGTCGAACCAAACGTAGATCACCTGATCCGGGTCGCCCGGCACGGGTATGCCCCATCCCCGCGCCCGGGCGGCGCTGCGGGAGATGCTGAAATCCTCCAGGCCGCCGTCGATCCAGGCCAGGATCTCGTTGCGCCGCGTGTCCGGGACGATCTCGATCCCGCCATGCGCATAGAGCTCACGCAGCCGGTCTTCGTACCGCGAGAGCCGGAAGAACCAGTTTTCTTCCTCGATCGGATCCGGCCTCGTGCCGTGCTCGGGGCACCGTCCGTCGTCGAGATCGTCGGGCTTGCAGAACTGCTCGCAGCCGGCGCAGTACAGGCCGCGATATGCACGCTTGTAGATGTCGCCTCGCTCGAAGCAGGCTCGCCAGAGCCGTTCGACACCGTGCCTGTGCCGCTCGTCGGCGCCGGTCCGGATGAAGTCGTCATAGGAAAGATCGAGCTTGTCCTTCAGCGCCACGAAGCGTGCGGCGTTCTGCTCCACCAGCTCGGCGACCGGGATGCCCGCCGCCTCGGCGGCCTGCACATTCTTGACGCTGTTCTCGTCCGTCCCGGCCTGAAGCCGGACGCCGTGGCCCTGCCGGCGATAGTGGCGGGCAAGCACATCGGCCTGCACCACCTCCAGGGCAAAGCCTATGTGCGGCGCAGCGTTCACGTAGGGAATCGCCGTCGTGACGTAATGGTTCGCGCCCGACGCGCGGCGGGTCTGCTCGGTGAGCATACGGGAAACTCCTCTGGAGGGACGAGGCGGTTTCCGGGCATGAAAAAGCCGCCCCGGGTGGAAGCGGCTCTGACGTGTGGCCCGATCAGATCACATGCCGAATGGCGCCGCTTCCCGCTTGGAGAGCAGCATCATCATGGTCGAAGCGACGGTCGGCACAGGATCGATCATGAGCCGTGAGATAACCGATCCGCCGGCCCGCATCAATCCTTGCCGCTCCCACGCGGCCGGCCGGGGGCGGAGCCCCCTCCACCCCTCGCCGGTCCGCCGGATCGGACGGGGCGGCCTCCTGGCGGCACGGATTCCGACGATCCGTGTCCCATGGCGGGCGGCACCACGCCGAATCCGCATCTATCGGCTTGCGCCCCCTTGCCGGCGGCCCGAATATTCGCCCCAATCGGCACATAGGCTCGAAGCGGCTGGCCAGAGCGGAGGAGCCCGGGCGTGAGCACATCCGTTCTCTTCTGGCGCCGGACCGACGTCGACGGACTCGAACGCCTGGAGCTGACCATCACGCCGGAGGGGATCACGGCGACCGCCTCGGTGATCTGTCTCGACGCCGGCGGCTTCCGCCTCGACCACCGCTGGCAGCTCGCCCCGGACTGGCGCGCGCAGTTCGTCACCGTCGAGCGCTGGAATGCACGAGGCTATGGCGGCCTGCGCCTGGAGCGGGAGGGCACGGGCTGGCGGGTGGACGGGGCGCGCCGCGCGAGCCTCGACGGCGCCGAGGAGCCGGACCTCTCGGTCACGCCCTTCTGCAACACCTTCCCGATCCGCCGGACGCCGCAGGCCGCCGGCCAGAGCCTGGCGCTCGACATCGCCTTCATCGACGGCCTGTCGCTGACCGTGACGCGATCGCGCCAGCGCTACGACCGGCAGGGACCCGGGCGGCTGCGCTATGTCGACCTCGGCCGGTCCCACGGCTTCGAGGCGGATCTGACGGTGGACGAGGCCGGGCTGGTGCTGCGCTACGAACACCTGTTCGAACGGGTGGCCCCGCCGGCCTGACGCCGGTCGCGGTCAGGCCGGCTCCTGGGCCAGCACCTCGCCGATGCGCCTGAGGATGCCGGGCCAGCCGGCGCCCATGCCATCATACGCCGTCCGGCCGAGCGGGGTGTCGAGATCGAAGCCCGAATGCTCGAGCGTCAGGCGCGTGCCAGCGCCTTCCGGCTGCAGCCGCCAGGCGATCGTCATGCTCCGGGAGAAGCTGTAGCGGATCAGCCGCTCCGGCTCGACGGCGAGCACCTCGCAGGGCCGGTGCCCCATTTGCCCATGTCGAGCGTGAAGCGGTGCCCCACCTCCGGCCGGACGTCGCCGGCCACCCACCATTTCGCCATCAGCTCGGGCCGGGTCATCGCGGCCCATACCCACTCTACCGGCCGGTCGATGAATTCGTCCAGGACGATGGTCGCCGGTCTGGTCACGTCGGGTCGCCTTCGTCGGGAGCGGTGCCCAGGCCGGTCACCCGTTCCTGCCAGTGGCGTTCGAACGGGCGGACCCAGGCGTCGGAAAGTTCCGACATGTCGCGCGACCGGACGGTTGCCGGCTCAGCCGGCCTCGTGTCGCCGCGCCGGCGCGACGCCGAATGTCTCGATCACCGGACGACCGGCCGCCAGATTCGCCTGCCATTCCGCCTCGCGGGCCAGCTTGGCCTCCGCGTCGGCGATACGCGCCAGCAGGGTCGCAGGGGCCAGCGCCACCAGGCCGTCATCGTCGCCGATCACCAGATCGCCCGGAGTGACGAGGCGGCCGCCGACCACCACGGGCCGGTTGACGGCGCCGCGATCGGCGGAGGACGGCCCGCGCGGCGTGATCGCCCGGGCGAAGACGGAGAAATCCGCCCAGCCGGCCAGGGTGGCGACGTCGCGCACGGCGCCGTCGCAGATCAGGCCGGCACAGCCGCGCCCGCGCAGGAAGCCGCCGAGGATCTCGCCGATCATCGCCGTTTCGGCGTGTCCTCCCGCGGCGATGACAAGGACGTCGCCGGGACCGGTCTGTTCGAGCGCGTGCACGACGGCGCCGAAATCCGGCGGCTCGCACAGCGCCGTCACGGCGCGACCGAACAGGCGGGGCTGGCGGCCCGGCGGATTGAGCGGACGGATGGCCGGGTCGATCTGGCCGACGTCGCGGCCGAGGTCGACCGCCACCGCGACAGGCACGGCACGCCAGCGCTCGATCGCGGCAGGGTCGAGGGCGGGAGGGGCTGCGTGGATGGTGACGGTCATCGGATCAGCCCTTCTGCGACGACAGGGTCCGCACCGCCTTCGCCAGGCGGGCGACGCCTTCGGCCAGCCGGTCGGGCGGGTTGAGAGTGAAGTTGACGCGGATCGAACGGCGGTTGCGGCCGGCCGCATCGAACACGCTGCTCGGCGTCACGCACACGCCCGCCTCCAGGGCGCGCGCCAGCAGCCGGTCGGTGTCGAGGCCGGGATCGCGGGCCGTGGCCCAGACGAACATGCCGCCCACCGGCACGTCCCAGTCGAACCATTCGGCCAGATGCTCGGCCATGGCGGCGCAGAGCGCGTCGCGCCGTTCGCGGTAGAGGCGGACCACCCGCGGCTGCAGGCACTCGATCAGGCCGTCCTCGATGGCGCCGAGGGCGATGCGCTGGGTCACGCCGCTGGTGCACATGTCCGAACCCTGCTTGGCCATGGTCAGGGCCTCGATCATCGCCGGCGCCGCGACCACCCAGCCGATGCGCAGGCCGGGCGCGATCTCCTTCGACACCGTCCCCATATAGACGAGCGGACCGTCGTAGATCCGGCCGGGCGCCCGCCCGCCCGAGAGCTCGATCATCCGCGACAGCGGCTCGGCATCGTAGTGCAGCGTGCCATAGGGATCGTCCTCGACCAGCCAGGTGCCGGTGGCGTGCGCCGCGTCCACGAGCGCCCGGCGCATCGGCAGGCCCACCAGCCGGCCGGTCGGGTTGGAGAAGTTGGGCACGGTGTAGCCGAACTGCGCGCCGCGCAGCGCCGCCCCGGGATCGAAACCCGCCTCGTCGAGCAGCATGTTGCGGAAGGCCGGCGCGTGCGGGCGCCATGCATCGAGCGCGCCGAGATAGGTCGGGAACTGGCCGGCGATCAGGCCGCCGGTCTCCAGCAGCACCTTGCCGATCAGGTCGAGCCCCTGCATGCCGCTGGAGGTGACGAGCACGTTCTCGCGGCCGAGGCGCAGCCCGGGCGAGGAAAACCGGGCCGCCAGCGCGTCACGCAGCTCGGGCAGGCCCTCGATCGGGCCATAGCCGAGCGTGTCCTGGGGGTGGGCGGCGATGACCCGCGCCGCGATGGCGGCGATCTCGGCGGCCGGATAGAGCTCCGGCGCCGGCAGCCCGCCCGCCATGTTGATCAGGCCGGGAATGCGCCCCGCCGCCAGGAAGGTGCGGGTGACGTCGTTGCCGGTGCCGAGCCAGCGGGCGAAGGCCGGGCGCACCGCCTCGGCCGCGGCGGTCGGAATGGACGAAGCCTCGTTCATCGGCGAGCCCCTCCTCTTGGCTCCGGAGCCTCGACGGACGTCGCTCCGACTGGGTTCAAGAGACATAGCATCGCATCGGCGAGCGAATCCCTGCAATTTTTTGAGCTGCACTCCGGATTTGAGCGTATATCTCCAAGAAAATATCGAGCTTGAGTGAAAATCCCTCATGACGCGACTCGATTCCGTCGACCGGCGCATCCTCGCCGCCCTGCAGGCCAACGGGCGGATGTCGACGCTCGACGTGGCGGAGGCGGTGGGCCTGTCGCCGACGCCGTGCAGCCGGCGGATCCGGCGGCTGGAGGAGACGGGCGTGATCGAGGGTTATGCGGCACGCATCAGCCCGGCGGCGCTCGGCCTCAACCTCAGCGTCATGGTCTCGGTCCGCCTCGCCCGGCAGGGACCGGACGGGCACAGCCAGTTCCTCGACGCCATCCGGGACAGGCCCGAGATCACCGAATGCCTCTTGGTGACCGGGGCCATCGACTATCTGCTGCGCGTCTGGGTCAGGGATATCGAGGCGCTGAAGACGTTCATCATCGACGCGCTGCAGGGCATTCCCGCCGTGGCCGAGACCTCGACCATGGTGATCCTCAACGAGACCCGGACGAGCGAGTTCGCCCCGGTCGGCGGCAAGGGGTGAGGCGGCGCAAGCAGCCTCATCCCTGCCAGAGCGGCCAGGTGTCCGAGAGCCTGTAGCCGGTCGGCCAGGGGTCGGTCGGGTCGACCATCAGCTGCGCCGTGCCCGTCACCCAGGCGCGCCCTTCGATCGAGGGCACGATGGCCGGCCGGCCTCCGACCGTGGTCTCCGCCTCGATGCGGCAGTCGAAGCGAGAGCCGATGATCGAACGGCCGACGAAGCGGTCGCCGACCTTGAGCACGCCCTTGGCGTGCAGCACCGCCATGCGGGCCGAGCAGCCGGTGCCGCAGGGCGAGCGGTCGATCTTGCCGGGCCGGATCGCCACCGCGTTGGCGCCGGACGGCACACCGTCGTCGTCGGTCAGCGGCGCGGCGAACTGGCAGAAGGAGATGTGCGCCCAGTCGAGGTTCTCGGGATGGCGGAATCCGAGTTGCTGGTTCGCCGCCCGCACGATCCGCATGCCGAGCTCGGCAAAATCCCTGGCCTCGTCCGGCCTGACGGCAAAACCGAGCGCATGGGCGTCGACGATGCAGAAGCTGTCGCCGCCATAGGCTGTGTCGACGGTCAGCGTGCCGTGGCCTTCCAGCTCCAGGGGCGCGTCGAGCTTGTCGGCGAAGGACGGGTGGTTGCGGATGCGGATGCGCTCGGCCTTGCCGTTCCGGCAGGTGGCGGTGGCCTCGATCAGTCCGCCCGGCGCCTCCAGGACCATGCGCGTCTCGGGTTCCTGCATCGGCACGATGCCGGTGTCGAGCAGCACAGTGGAGACACAGATCGAGTTGGAGCCGGACATGGGCGGGGTGTCCTCCGGCTCCATGACGATCCAGGCCGCCACCGCCTCGGGGTTCCTCGGCGGCACCAGGAGGTTGACATGGCGGAAGACGCCGCCGCGCGGCTCCTGCAGCACGAAGTTGCGCAGGGTGTTGTCGGCGGCGATGAAGCGCGACTGCGCCCACACCGTGTCGCCCGGCGGCGGCGCGACGCCGCCGACGATGACGTCGCCGACCTCGCCCTCGGCATGGCAGCCGACGACATGGATGACCTTCGTTGAACGCATGGGCGGGCCTCAGCGGATGGTGACGACGGGGGCGCCGAGCGCGGCGAAGATCGGCGTGACGCCGAGGCCCGGCGCATCCGGCGCGGTCATGAAGCCGTCGACGCGCCGCGGCGCGCCTTCGGCGATGTCGACCGTGCCGTAGCTGTTGAAGTCGGTGGCGGAGAAGCAGAACTCCTCGGGCGTGGAGCGGGCGAGATGAGCGATGGCGGCGGTGACGATGTCGCCGCCCCAGGTGTCCTCGATCGTCATCGGCGTGCCGGTGGCGACGCAGATGTCGCGCATCAGCCGCGCCTTGGTCAGGCCGCCGACCTTGGAGATCTTGAGGTTGACGATGTCCATGGCATCGTCCGCCAGCGCCGCCAGCAGCATGTCGACGCCGCCGATCACCTCGTCGAGCACGAAGGGCCGGGCGGTGCGCCGGCGCACCGAGAGGCACTCCTCATAGGTCGGGCAGGGCTGCTCGATGAAGACGTCGAGGTCGGCCACCGCTGCGGCGATGCGCGCCGCCTCGGCCCGGGTCCAGCCGGTGTTGGCATCGGCGACGAGCACGTCGCGCTCGCCGAGGATGGCGCGGGTCTGGCGGATGCGCAGGATATCCATGTCCGCGTCGCCGCCGACCTTGAGCTGGAACTTGGTATAGCCCTGCGCCTTGTAGCCGGCGATCTTGCGGGCCATCTCCTCCGGCGCCTCCTGGGAGATGGCGCGGTAGAGCGCCACCTTCTCCTGCGCCGCGCCGCCGAGCAGCTTGTAGACCGGCAGCCCCGCAGCCTTGCCGAGGATGTCCCAGCAGGCGATGTCGACCGGCGCCTTGACATAGGGATGGCCGCGCAGCACCGCGTCCATGTGGCGGTTGAGCACGCCGAGGTCGGTCGGGTCCTGCCCGATCAGCTTCGGCCCGATCTCGGCGAGCCCGGCGCGCACGCCCCGGGCGTAGGCCGGCAGATAGGCCGAGCCGAGCGGGCAGCATTCGGCATAGCCGGTGATGCCGGCGTCGGTCTCGACCGCGACGACGGTGGAGTCGAACACCTCGACGAAGTTGCCGTTCGACCAGGCGTAGCGGCCTTCCCGCAGCGGCAGGTCGACCTGCCAGGCCGTGATGCCGGTGATCTTCATGGGCGTCTCCTCAGGCCACCACGAAGCCGCGGGCGAAGGGATCGCGGTCGTCGATGAAGATGGTGTTGTAGCCGGTCATGCGGGCCCAGCCGCCGACCGAGGGGATGACCGCCTCGCGCCCGCCCACGCTCGCCGCCGCCTCGACCCGCCCCTTGAACAGCGAGCCGATGATGCTCTCGTGCACGAAGGCGTCGCCCGGCTTGAGCTTGCCGGCCGCGGCCCAGTGGGCGATGCGCGCCGAGGTGCCGGTGCCGCAGGGCGAACGGTCGATCGCCTTGTCGCCGTAGAACACTGCGTTGCGGGCATGGGCTTCGGGATGACGCGGCGCGCCGGTCCACAGGATGTGGCTGAGGCCGCGGATCTCCTGCTTTTCCGGATGCACGAACGCGTATCTCTCGTTGAGGGCGCGGCGCAGCCCCGGGCTCATGCGCACGAGGTCGCCGGCGGAAAAATCCGCCATGTCGCGGAAGGCGGCCTGCGGCTCGACGATGGCGTAGAAGTTGCCGCCATAGGCGACGTCGACCGTCACCTCGCCCAGCCCCGGGCAGTCGGCGACCAGGCCGCGCGAATGCACGAAGGCCGGCACGTTGGTGATGCGCACCTCCTCGACATATTGTCCCTCCTGCCGGTACTCGGCGACGACGAGGCCGGCCGGGGTGTCGAGCCTGAGCACGCCCGGGGTCCTCGGCGTCACCAGCCCGTGCTCGATGGCCATCGTCACCGTGCCGATGGTGCCGTGCCCGCACATGGGCAGGCAGCCCGATGTCTCGATGAACAGGATGGCGATGTCGCAGTCCGGCCGGGTCGGCGGATAGAGGATCGAGCCCGACATCATGTCGTGGCCGCGCGGCTCGAACATCAGGCCGGTGCGAATCCAGTCGTACTCGGCCAGGAAATGCGCCCGCTTCTCGATCATGTCGGCGCCCTCGAGGCGCGGCCCGCCGCCGGCGACGAGGCGCACGGGGTTGCCGCAGGTATGGCCGTCTATGCAGAAGAAGCTGTGTCGCGCCATGGCTGATGCCTTCGCAGGGGTGGTCAGAATCGATCGGGACGGAACGGGGCGGTGGAGATCGCCGGCGGACGGCCGGCGAGGAGATCGGCGACGAGCTCGGCCGTCGCCGCGCATTGGGTGAGGCCGGAATGGCCGTGCCCGAAGGCGTAGACGATGCGGGGCGAGGCTTTCGCCGCGCCGATCACCGGCAGGGTGTCCGGCAGCGAGGGGCGGAAGCCCATCCATGGCCGGCCGCCTTCGGTCTTCAATCCGGGCAGGAAGGCGGCGGCCTTCCTCAGCATCGCCTCGGAGCGGGCGAAGTTCGGCGGCAGCGTGAGGCCGCCGAGCTCGACCGCGCCGCCGACGCGGATGCCGGTGACCAGCGGGGTGACGACGAAGCCATGGCCGCCGAAGGTCAACTGGCGGTGCAGGTCGAAGGCGCCGGGCGGCAGCGTGGTGTTGTAGCCGCGCTCGGTCTCAAGCGGGATGCGGTCGCCGAGGACGGCGGCGAGCGGACGCGACCAGGCCCCGGCTGCGACCACGGCGGCGGCGGCACCGTGCGTGCGGCCGTCGGCAAGCCGCAATTGCACCCCGGCCTCGCCCGGCGACACGGCCGCGACCTCGCCGCGCGTCACTTCGGCACCCTGAGCTGTGACGCGGTCATAGAGCGCCATGGCGAAGCGGTGGGGGTCGTCGACGGTCTGCCAGTGCGGCGTGAAGGTGCCGACGACGAAGCGCGGCGACAGCCCGGGCTGCAACTCGGCCAGCCGCGCGCCCCGCACATGCTCGAACGGGATGTTCTCGCGCTCGCGCGCGGCCCAGCCCGCCGCTGCGGCGGCGAGCTCGGCCTCGCTCTCGTAGAGCTGCAGGTTGCCGTCGCGGCGCACCCGCGGCCCGAGGCCGGCCCCGGCCAGCATCGCCTCCATGGCGCGGGCCGACAGGCGCATCAGCTCGCACTGGGCCAGGATGCTGCGGCGGTAGCGGTCGGGCAGGCTGGCTCGCCAGAAGCGCAGCAGCCAGGGTGCGATGCGCGGCAGGTAGGCCGGCGGAATCGAGAGCGGGCCGAGCGGGTCGAGCAGCCATCGCGGCGCCTTGCGCAGGATGCCGGGCGAGGCCAGCGGCAGCACGTCGGAGAAGGCGAAGGCCCCGGCATTGCCGTAGCTCGCCCCCTCCGCCACGCCGCCGCGCTCGAACAGCCGGACGCGGCGCCCCTCCCCTTGCAGGCGGAAGGCGATGGCCAGCCCGACGATCCCGGCTCCGACGATGGCGACTTCGTCCTGCATGCGCTTCAACCCGGATGATCGACAGGGTGCCATCCTCTCCCGGCCGGGAGGGAATGGCGTGCTCGGGGCGCGCCGGGCCTTACGCCGCCGGCAGGCTGGGGCGGTTGGCGAGGGCCTCGCGCACCAGGCGTTCGACCCGGGCGCGGTCCTCGCCCTCCAGCGGCAGGCGGGGGGCGCGGACGCGCTCGGTGGTGCCGATCACCAGGGCCTCGACCAGCTTGAGGTTCTGCACCAGGTAGGTCGAGACGTCGAGGTCGAGCAGCGGGCGGAACCAGCGGTAGATCGCCAGCGCCTCGTCGTAGCGCTTGGCCTTGATCAGCCGGTAGATCGCCACGGTCTCGTGCGGGAAGGCGACGACCAGGCCGGCGATCCAGCCGACGGCCCCGCTGGTCAGCGCCTCGTAGGCGAGATTGTCGACGCCGGTGAAGACGTCGTAGCGGTCGCCGAGGCGGTTGAAGATGTCGAGCGTGCGGCGGATGTCGTCGGAGGATTCCTTGATCGCCACGAAGCGCTTGTCGGCGGCGATCTCCTCCATGATGTCGACGGTGACGTCGACCCGGTAGGCGATGCGGTTGGAATAGATCATCACCGGCAGGTCGCCGGCCTCGGCCACCGCGCGCAGCGCCGTCGCCGTCTCCTTCGGATTGGTGTGGTAGATGGTGCTGGGCACCACCATCAGCCCGTCGGCGCCCTGTTGCGCGGCCCGGCGGGCCAGCGTCGCGGCGTCGCGGGTCGCGGCCTCGGCGACCGTCATCAGCACGGGCCGGCCTCCGGCGACGCCCTGGGCGGTCTTCAGCACGGCGAGCCGCTCGTCATGGGAGAGCATCGGCCCTTCGCCGAGCGAGCCGTTGACGATCAGGCCGTCGACGCCGGCCTCGATCTGGAAGGCGAAGCAACGCTCCATCTCCTTGTGGTCGAGGGAGCCGTCCTCCCGGAACTTGGCGGTGACGGCGGGCAGGATGCCGGTCCACATGGTCATTCTCCTTGAAAGGTTGGGGATTTCAGAGCACGGACTTGAGGAAGGCGGCCGTCTCGGGCTGCCGGGGATTGCCGATCACCTGCGCCGGCGGACCGATCTCGTGGATCCGGCCCTTGTGGAAGAAGGCGACACGGTCGGAGACCTCGCGGGCGAAGGCGATCTCGTGGGTGACGACGATCATGGTCATGCCCTCGGACGAAAGCAGGCGCATGGTGTCGAGCACCTCGCCGACGAGCTGGGGGTCGAGCGCCGAGGTGACCTCGTCGAACAGCATGTAGTCCGGCGCCATGGCCAGCGCCCGGGCGATGGCCATGCGCTGCTGCTGGCCGCCGGAGAGGCGCGAGGGATAGACCTTCAGCTTCTCGGCCAGGCCGACATGGCTGAGCTTCTCCACCGCGACCGCCTCCGCTTCGGCCCGGCTGCGTCCGAGCACCTTGCGCGGCGCCAGCATGACGTTCTCCAGCACGGTCAGGTGCGGGAAGGCGTTCCATTGCTGGAAGACGATGCCGATCTTGCGCCGCAGCTTGTTGAGGTCGGTGCCGCGGGCGTGCACATCGGTGCCGTCGACCAGTATGCGGCCGGAATTGATCGGCTCCAGGCCGTTGATGCACATCAGCAGCGTCGACTTGCCTGAGCCGGAGCCGCCGATCACCGAGACGACCTCGCCCTTCTCGACGGTCATGCTCACGCCCTTGATCACCTCGAGCGCGGCGAAGGATTTGTGGACGTCGACGATCTCAATCATGGTCACGCCACCTCTTTTCGAGCCTCGCCCCGAGGCGCGCAATGGGAAAGCTCATCAGGAAATAGATCAACCCGGCGACGGTGAGCACGAAGAGCGGCTCCTGGATGCGGGTGACGATGATCTGCGAGGAGCGCAGCAGCTCGACGATGCCGATCCACAGCACCAGGGCGGTGTCCTTCATGACGCCGAGGGTCAGGCCGATCCAGCTCGGCAGCGCCACGCGCAGGGCGATCGGCAGCACGATCTCGGCGAGGTCCTGGCGGTAGGTCATGCCGAGCGAGCGGGCCGCCCGCCGCGTCGTCGCCGGCACGGCGAGGATGCCGCCGCGCACGATCTCCGTGCAATAGGCGCAGGTGTAGGCCGCCAGCACGACGCAGCCGACGGTGAAGGCCGACCAGTTCAGGCCGACGATCGACTTGAAGGAGTTGGCCAGCACGAACTGGATCAGCAGCGGCACCGAGCGGAAGACATCGAGCACGAAGCCCAGCGGCATGTTGATCCACCAGGGCGAGGCCGCCCGGACGAGGCCGAAGCCGAGGCCCAGCAGCGTGCCGCCGAGCACGGCCCAGAAGGTGATGGAGAGGGTGACGCCGGCGCCCTTCAGCATGAACCAGAGGTCGTTGAGCGTGAAGGACGTGGCAAGGAACGAGGAGACGGACATCGGCTCGGCTCCTCAGTAACGGAACAGCCGCCACGCCATCAGGCGCGCCGACAGGGTGACGGCCTTGGCGATAAGGTAGTAGAGCACCGCGGCGATGGCGAAGAACTCGAAGGTGCGGAACGACTTGACGTTGAGGGCCTGGGTCACGCCGGTGAGGTCGTCGTTCAGCCCGACGACGATGCCGAGCGAGGTCATCAGGATCGCCCAGACCATCTGGTTGGTCATGGGATAGAACACGACGCGAAACATCTGCGGCAGCACGATCAGGCGAAATGCCTGGATCCGCCCCATGCCGAGCGAGCGGGCGGCGCGGACCTGGGTGTCGGGCACGGCGCGCAATCCGCCGCGGAAGGTCTCGGCGAGGTAGCCGGCATTGTTGAAGGTGATGCCGGCGAGCAGCGCCGGGAACGAATCGAGGTGGATGCCGAGCGAGCCCAGGCCGAAATAGGCCATGTAGATCTGGAACAGGGCCGGCGTGTTGCGCGCGGCCTCGACCCAGACCGTGGCGCCGCCGCGCAGGACGCGCGACGCGGAGCCGCTCGCCACCGCCAGCAGCACGGCGAAAAAGACGCCGAGCGCCATGGACAGCACGGCGACCTCCAGCGTCACCAGTGCGCCCCACAGCATGTCCGGCAAGGCCCGGAACGCCGGCAGCCAATGGAAGGTGTAGTTCATCGCTCTCGCCCGATCCCGGGGTGACGGGTCCGCGCGCCGGGACCGGGGTCCCGGCGCCGCGCGCTCAGCGATAGACCCCCGGGATCGTCAGGTTCGGCGGCTCGCCGAGGCCGATCCACTTGTCGTAGAGCGCCTTGTAGCGGCCGGTGCGCACCTGCTGGTTGATGAACAGGTTGAGATAGTTGATCAGCCCCTGCTCCTGGCGCAGCGCGATCAGCGAGACGTAGTCGATGTCGTAGGGGGCGTAGCCGGTCATGGTCAGGCCCTTGTACTTGCCCTCCTTGACGATGGCGGCGGCGACGGTGGAGGTGACGACGGTGGCGTCGATCTGGCCCTGGGCCAGGGCGAGGAACACGTCGGCCTGGGTCTGATAGCCGCGGAAGGAGCCGTTCGGATCGTTCCAGGCCTTGACGTCGTTCTCCAGGGCCAGCGCCTCGAAGGTGCCGGCCACCGAGCCGGTCTTGCGGCCCTTGAGCTTGTCGTAGGTGTCGAGCCCGAGCCCTTCCTTGGTGAGGATCACCATCTTGAAGGCGAAGTAGGGAATGGTGAAGCCGGCGGTCTTGGCCCGCTCCAGCGTGTCCGAGGTCGAGGCGACACCGACATCGACCCGGCCGGAGACCAATGCCGGGATGCGGTCGGGGAACGGCGTCTCGACGATCTCGGCCTTGACGCCGAGCACCTTGGCCAGGTCGTTGCAATAGTCGACGTCGAAGCCGATCGGGTTGTTGTCGGCGTCGCGCGAACCCATCGGCGGAAAATCGAGCACGACGGCGCAGCGCAGCGTGCCGGAGGCGATGATGTCGTCGAGCTTGTCAGCCTGTGCGGGCGCGACCGCCGCGAGCGTCAACGCCGCGGCGACGAGAACGCCGAATCCCTTGGCCATAACGGCTCTCCTCTGAAGGTCCTGTTGGTTTCTTGTTCCCGCCGCGCCGTCCGATCGGACGCTGCTGCCCGGCGACGTCACTGAGCATCTATTTTTTGGATCCAATTTGCAATATCCTTTTTACAGCAGCAGCGAACCGTGCGGACTGGCGCCGCGACGGGCGAAGACGCAAGCTGGCCGGCCGGACCGAATCGGGGCAGGACGGCGACGACCGGGAGGCGACTCAGGTGAAGGTGAAGGCTACGGACATCGCCCAGATGGCGTCGGCGTCCGACGTGATCTTCGAGGCGCTGCGCGAGGCGATCGCCCAGGGCGACGTCAAGGAGGGCCAGATGCTGCGCCAGGACCACATCGCCCGCATGTTCAACGTCAGCCGCATCCCGGTGCGCGAGGCGCTGACACGGCTGGAGGAGCAGGGCCTGGTCTCGACACAGCGCTATCGCGGGGCCGTGGTGACCACGCTCTCCACCGACGAGGTGCGCGAGATCTTCGAGTTCCGCGCCCTGCTGGAGCCGGAAGTGCTGCGCTACTCGATCGAGCGCATCTCGGACGAGGCGCTGGAGCAGGCCAAGGCCTATGCCCACGCCTTCGCCACCGAGCCCGACTCGTCACATTGGGGCGAGCTCAACCGGCGGTTCCACTACAGCCTCTACGAGGCGTCCGGCCGCCCCTATTATCTCCAGACCATCCGGGCGGCGCTCGACCGGGTCGACCGCTACCTGCGGGCCCAGCTGGTGCTGACCGACGGCATGGCCCGGGCCCGGCGCGAGCACGAGGGCATCCTGCAGGCCTGCATCGCGCGCGACGCCGAACGCGCGGCCGAGCTCACCCGCGACCATATCCTGGGCGCCAGCGCCTCGCTGATCGCCTTCCTCGACCGGACGAGGGCGGAACGCAAGGCGGCGGAGGGCGAGTGAGCGGGGGTGGGCATGCGGCGCCGGGCCGGCCCGGCGCGGTTGTCCCGACCGCCCTGCCGAGCGGATCCGGCAATTCTTGCTGCGGGTCGACGTCCTGCCCTGGGATCATAGCGTGGCCAGGACCTATGGCGACCCGCGCTTCATGAAGCCTGGCGGGTTCTCGCACGTGCACCAATCAGCTCGAGAGCAGAGGTGGGCCAAGCTAATTCGCTCCTAATCCATGCCACTGCATTGTGGCCTGCCGCCCTGTGACCGGATGCATGAGGTGGCTCAGGAGCCGGGAAGCGCGCCACCACGTGTCTTCCCGGCTCCTGCGAGAGAACGCCGTTGACGCCGGGCCAGCAGCTTGCCGGCGCCGGCCATGATGGCGCCGGAATCCAGGCGAACCGTCAGGCGCGGGTCGAGCCGGCGACGGCGGTCGTCTCGCGCGCCGGCCATGGAGGGGGGATGGCCTTGCATTCGCGCCGCCAGGCGTAGGGACCGGAGCTCCGCTCGATCATACAGTGTCTGGTGCCGTCAGGTGTTGCTCATGTCGGCGACCGCTCGTGCCCGCAGTCCCGCGACCAAACGCGAAGCCCGGCGGATGACCGTAAGACCGGAGCCGATAGCAATCGCCCAGAGCGCAACGAAGAGGATCTGGTCTCGGCCGTCCCAAAGCGGTTCCCAGAGCGACAGGAGCGCCGCGCCGGTGACGACCGCCATGCGATGCTGCTTCGCCATCGGGCCGGAAAAATCGGCCGGGAGGCCGCAGGCGCGGCCGAGCTCGCGCACATAGGCCGTGAACACGGCAAGCCCCGCCGCAGCCCAGCCGAGCGCCGGTTGCCCGATGCCATGGCCTGCTCCCACGAAAATCAGCGTATCGGCGACCCGATCCGGAAACTCGTTCCAGAAGGCGCCGTCCGGCGCGCGCTTGCCGCCCTCGATCGCCACCATACCGTCGAAGAGATTGCAGAGGAGTCGGAGCTGGCAAAACAATGCCGCGAGGACCAACGGTAGCGGTCGCCAGCTCGCAATGCACTGCCCCGCAGCCAAGAACGCAAGACCGGCCCATCCGGCCATGACCATGCTTGTCATGGAAATCTGGTTGGGCGTCAGGCCGGTCCGCGCGAGAAAGCGTGCGACTGATCTTGCCCATCCGGTGTCGCGGCTCGCGAGCGGCCGTCTGTCGGTATCGATCATCGTCAGCCACCGATTCCGTGATCGATCAGCACACCGAAATCCAGGCTGCTTGTCTCCCCTTCGAACGCAGTCAGGTGTCCGTTGGAGAACCCAGGCGCGGTGTAGCCGATGTCGCCGAGCCCTGCCGCGAGCAGGAACCTGATGCCGATGATCAATGTCAGGCCTTGCATCATGAGAGACTCTTTCGAGCGCGCCAGAGCGCGAAACTGTAGAGGGCCGCGTAGCTGGTCGAGACCGATAGCGGCAGGGCGATCGTCCAGCCCAGCTCGGGCGTCGAGCCGAGCCTGTGCATGGCGGTCAGGACGATGCTCGACAGGATGAAGGCCGTCACCGGAGGAAGGATCAGCGTGGCCATGCCGTGCAGCCGCCCCGCGAGCGCTTCGATCCCGCGCTTCAGGATCAGCGTGATCGAGGCCGAGATGGTCCCCTGGATCAGCATCGCCGTGAGCGGCGCCGGCATGGCGTGCTGACGGTTGGCGAAGGCGGCCCAGCCACCCATGGCCAAGAAGGCGACGGACGCATGCACGCAGCTCAGGCGCGCCGAGCTTTTCTTGGGCGCACTCATGTGGCCGACCACCCGTAGCGCGTCAGATGGAAGAAGATCGGCGCCGAGAACAGCACGGAATCGAGCCGGTCGAGGAAGCCGCCATGGCCGGCGATGAGATGGCCCCAGTCCTTGACGCCGCGATCCCGCTTGATCGCGGACATGACCAGGCCGCCGAAGAAGCCCATCAGCACGATCACCAGGGACATCAGCGCCGCCTGGAGCGGCGTGAAGGGTGTCATCCACGCCAGGCCCGCGCCGACCGCCGTCGCGCTCAGCGCACCGCCGAGGAAACCTTCGACCGTCTTGGAGGGAGACAGGCGCGGCGCGATCTTCGTCCGGCCGAAGAGCTTGCCCCAGACATATTGCAGGACGTCGCTGATCTGGGCGACAATCACGAGGAACGCGATCAGCAGCACGTTGCGACCGGCAAAGCCGGGAATGTCGAGGCTGAGCAGCGCCGGCACGTGCGAGATGCAGAAGACGCAGATCATCAGCGCCCATTGCACCTCGGCGATCCGCACCAGGAAATTGTCGGTGTCGCCGCGCAGCGCCGCGACGATCGGCATCGCCAGGAAGGCGTAGACCGGGATGAAGATCGCATAGAGCCCGTACCAGTCGATCCAGATCAGGTAGTACTGGATCGGCAGGACGACGAAGAAAGCGGCCGCCAGCGCCCAGTGATCGCCGCGGCGCGTGTCGGTCAGCGTGATGAACTCGCGCAGCGCGGCGAAGGAGCAGAAGGCGAAGAGCAGCGTCACGCCGATGCGGCCGCCGACGAGTGCGATGCCCATCAGGACGACCATCACCCACCAGGCCTGGATGCGGTCGTTGAGGTTCTCGACGACGGCGTTCGGCGTGCCGGCCGTCTTCCGGGCGAGCGCGTAGCCGATCGCGGAGGCGACTGCCAGCACGCCGAGCAAGCCGGCGAGGACCCAGATCAGATCGGGATGCGGCATCGTCATCGCGCGCCTGCCTTCGGAGAGAGCGCGAGCAGGGCCGCCTGCGCCCGAGCCAGAAAATCCTGCTTGCTCTCGTCCGTACCGAGGCACAGCGGCGCGCCGAACGTCACCGTGCAGAGCAGCGGCAGCGGCACGAACTCGCCCTTGGGCATGACGCGGTTGAGATTGTCGATCCAGACCGGAACGAGCTCGACATCGGGCCGCGCCCGGGCGAGATGGTAGATCCCGCCCTTGAACGGCAAGAGCGCCTCATCGGTCATGTTGCGGGTCCCTTCCGGGAAGACGATCAGCGAGGCGCCGGCATCAATGGCCTCGGCCATCTGCGCGACCGGATCGACCGTGCGCGCAGCCCGGTCGCGCTCGATCAGCACCGCGTTGAAGACGTCGCGGCCGATGAAGCGCCGGACCTTGGACCTCAGCCAATAATCGGCCCCGGCGACCGGGCGGGTGCCTTGACGCAAGCGCGGTGGCAGAACCGCCCAGACCAGCACGAAGTCGCCATGGCTGGTATGGTTCGCGAAATAGACCCGCTGCGTTTCGGTCGGCTCCGAACCGGCCCAGATGCCGCGGACGGCGGTGATGATGCGGGCAAAGCCGAGGACCGCCGTACCGGCAATCACGGCGAGCGCACGGCTGCGCCGGCGAGGGCCCGGCTCCACGGCCACGTCGAACCTGGTGGCAGCGTCGCTCATTCGTCGTCGCAGGACACCGTCCAGCTCCCGGCGCCAAAAAGCGTCAGCTTGCCCTTGTAGGTGGTCGAACTGCCCCGCTTCTTCGAGGTCAGGACGACCTTGCCCACCGGCTGGCCATCCGAGGCGGCGAAGTCCGTGGCAAAGCTCTTGCGACCGGCCGATACATGGCCGAGCCGGATGGGCTTGCCGGCGCCATACACTTCGTTGGTCGTGAAGCTCGTATCGCCATGCGTGATCGTCGCGGCGGCAATGGAAATCATGTCAGCTTGGCCGAGCAGAAGCCCGACCTCGACGGCGGACTCGCTGTCGCTGCAGAACATCCATTCCGTCGCTCGTGCCGAGCCCGCACCGACGCCGCAGGCGACCAGCGCGGCGGCGGCCGTCGCGGCGATCATCCGTCTGCGGCGCGGCGGTCCGCTCCGGGCATCCGGGATGGCGAAGTTATCCTGGGGCCCGACAAGACGCGAACCGGATCGAACGAATGGGCGCATGTCTGGATATCCGTGTGCGGCCGGGGCCGATGATTGGATCCGGAGAAAAGCGCAGTTGCGTTGCGTGCCGATTTTCCGCGTGTTTCAGCCGTGTTTCGGTGAAGGTCTTTCCTTGCGCTACCATCCGCTGCATGCGCGCCGGAAGAGCCGAGCCGGGCGGACAGGGGCAATCCATCCGATCGCGCTGGAGGCGGTGCAGCGTCTCGACGCCGTGTTCGGCATCGAGCGCGAGATCAGCGGACTGAACGCCGGGGTGCGCCACGGCATTCGCCAGGACCGCAGCGTGGTCCTGATAGAAGAGCTGCACGCTTGGTCGACCGCCTGACTGGCCAAGCTCTCGCGCGACCACGATCTCGCCAAGGCCATCAACGACATGCCGCGCCGCTGGCCGGTCTTCAGTAAGCGCCACGCTGGAACGGCCGCAAGGACCATGGCCGCTCGTCCATTGCTGGACCCACCTGCGCCGACGCCTCGTCAAGCCGGCGCGCAACACCAAATCGCCGATCGCCGAGGCGGCGATACGCCAGATCGCGGCGCTCTATGCCATCAAGGCAACCGCGCGCGGAGCATCGCCGCAATTGCGGCTGGCCGCCCGGCGGGAGCATTCCGCGCCCGAACGGCCGCCCCTGCCGGTCCTCCCGGTCGCTCGGCTGCTCGCCGACGAAGGCGATAGGCGCCCCCGGGCGGCCCCTCGCCCGGAACCATCCGCGACGAACCAGCCACCCCGGGCGGGATGGCCCGCAGCGCCGCATTGAGCGCCTCCAGGCTGTCGATGCCCATCTGCGGCCCCGGCATGGACCCCTGTGCCTGCCTCATCGCCGCCTTCCCGTGTCCCTTTCCCGAGGAACGCAGCCGGCGCCGAAGCGTTCGATTGTCGATGGAAACTGCACGCATCGGAGCCGCCAGGATGCGCCGCGCGGATGTCAGGATCGGCATATCGGGCTGGACCTACGCGGCCTGGCGGGGCGCCTTCTATCCGGAGGGACTCGGCCGCCGGCGAGAGCTCGCCTTTGCCAGCCGGGCCTTCCCTGCCATCGAGGTGAACGGCACGTTCTACAGGCTGCAGACGCCCGAAAGCTTTGCCCGCTGGTCGGGGGAGACGCCGGACGGCTTCGTCTTCGCCGTCAAGGCGCCGCGCTTCATCACCCATGTCCGGCGTCTGCGCGAGCCATCGGCTCCGCTGGCGAACTTCCTGGCCTCGGGCGTGCTGCGGCTCGGGCCCAAGCTCGGCCCGATCCTCTGGCAGTTGCCGCCGAGCCTGCACTTCGACGAGCGGTTGCTGGAGGATTTCCTCGCCCTGCTGCCGCACGACACCGACGCGGCCTCCGCCTGCGCCGCCCGGCACGACGGGCATCTCCCGTTCCGGGCCTGGCTGCGCGCGGAGGACCACGGGCCTCTGCGTCATGCCATCGAGGTCCGCCATGAGAGCTTCGCCGATCCGGCCTTCGTCGCGTTGCTCCGCCGGCACGACGTGGCCCTGGTCTGCGCCGATACCGCCACCTGGCCGAGGCGGATGGATCTGACCTCCGACTTCGTCTATTGCCGCCTCCACGGCTCCGAGGAGCTCTACCGCAGCAACTATGACGACGAGGCGCTCGACCGCTGGGCCCGCCGGGTCCGCGCCTGGTCGCACGGCCGGCCCATGGCCGATGGACGCTTTGCCGGTCCCCGCACGGGCGAGGCGCGTCCGCGCGACGTCTTCGTCTTCTTCGACAACACCGACAAGGTGCGCGCGCCCGGCAATGCCCGCTCCCTGACGGACAAGCTCGGCCTCGCCCGCAGGCAGCCCTCGGCCGCGGCCTGAGCATCGGCTCGCGCCGGACCTCGGCACCGCCTTCGGGTCGCTCCGCCGGGCGCCTCTCCGCCCTGTATTTCCCCCGAACGCGCCATTATGGTGGAGAGGAGCCTTGGCAAGAGGATATTCCGCAGCGTCCCCCGGCGAGGGCACCTGCGGGAGCGCCGCCGCCGGGGCGCGCGTGCGGGGATGTCGCGATGAACTGGAAGCCGATGGGAAAGCCGGACTCGGAGTGGGAGGCGGCGCTCAGGCCGGCGAGGCCCGCCACGACACTGCCGCACGGCCTGGCCGTCGCCGACATCCTCGAAGTGCTGCCCGAGGCGGTCTACATGACCGATGCGGCCGGCCGGATCACCTTCTACAACCGGCGGGCGGCCGAGCTGTGGGGCGTCGCCCCGGCGCTCGGGACCACGGCCTTTCCCGATCCCTGGCGGCTCTACTGGCCGGACGACCGCTCCCTGCCGCACGGCGAGAGCCCGATGGCCGTCGCGCTCCGGGACAAGTCCGCCAGCCGCGGCCTGGAGATCGTCGCCGAGCGGCCGGACGGGACCCGCGTCTCCTTCCTCGCCTTTGCCACGCCGCTGCTCGACGAGACCGGCGCCCTGACCGGCGCCATCAACATGCTGGTCGACCTGACGGACTCCAACCTCGCCTTCCAGGACGCGCAGCACCTGGCCGCCATCGTCGAGAACTCGAGCGACGCGATCCTGACCAAGGACCTCGAAGGCACGATCACCAGTTGGAATCCCGGCGCCGAGCACCTCTTCGGCTACACGGCGGAGGAAGCGGTCGGCCGGCCGATCACCATGCTCATTCCTGCCGACCGGCTGGACGAGGAAACCGGCATCCTCGCCCGGATCCGCCGCGGCGAGCGCCTGGACCATTTCGAGACCATCCGGCGGCGCAAGGACGGCAGCCTGGTCGAGATCTCCCTGACCGTCTCCCCGGTGAAGAGCCGCAACGGCCGCATCGTCGGCGCCTCCAAGATCGCCCGCGACATCACCGAACGCCGACGCGCCGAGGAGCAGCAGCATCTGCTCATCCGCGAGATGGATCATCGGGTCAAGAACCTGTTCGCGCTCGCGAGCGGCGTGGTCGGGCTGAGCGCGCGCTCGGCCGGTTCGGTCGAAGACCTCGCCGCGACGGTCCGGGCGCGGCTGTCGTCGCTGGCCAGGGCGCATGCCCTGACGATCCCGAACGCCGCCTCGGCCGGCGACCGGCACGAGGTGTCCACGACGTTGCATGCGCTGATCCGGACGATTGCCGAGCCCTATCAGGGCGACGCCGAGGCGGAGCGCCTGAGGATCGAGGGGCCCGACATCCCGGTCTCGGGCAGCGCCGTCACGAGCTTCGCCCTGCTGCTGCACGAATTTGCGACCAACGCCGCCAAATACGGCGCCCTGTCCGTGCCCGGCGGCAGCATCGTCGTCGCCTGCCGCGTCGCCGACGATGCCGTCGCGCTGACCTGGGCCGAGCGCGGCGGACCGGGCGCGGCCGGCGGGAGAGACGGCGAAGGTTTCGGCAGCCTGCTGGCCAAGGCGACGGTGCGGGGCCAGCTCGGCGGCGAGATCGTGCGAGACTGGCTGCCCGAAGGCCTGACCATCCACCTGACGGCGGCCCGCGATCGGCTGGGCTGACGATCCTTCCCCAGGACGATCCTTCCCCAGCTTGCGCCGAGATCTGTCGGAGCCGGAGCGAAGCGTTCCGCTCCCACGGCGTTCCAGAAGGATACCGCCGGCGCGGCGGCTTGCTCCCCCGTGTTCGTCATGCCCCGGAGGCCCGCTTGGAGGCCCACGGACCGGGCCATCCCGACCAGCCCGATCGACCGAGCCGGCAAGGCGGGGAACCCATTCGCGCCGGCGGCCGTTGACGTCCTGTCCGACGGAGGCAAGCGATGGCGCAGCGCCCGTTCTGGAGGGGCTATCTGAAGCTCTCCCTGGTGACCTGTGCGGTGTCGATGAGCCCGGCGACGTCCGAGGCGGAGAAGGTGCGCTTCCACACCCTCAACCGGGCGACCGGCCACCGGGTCGTCAGCCGCTATATGGATGCGGTCAGCGGCAAGCCGGTCGCCGAGGAGGACGAGGTCAAGGGCTATCAGCGCGGCGAGGACGACTACGTCATGCTGGAGGACGAGGAGATCGACGCCGTCGCCCTTGAAAGCGCCCGCACGATCGACATCGAGCACTTCGTCCCGGCCGGCAGCATCGGCTGGATCTGGTATGACCGGCCGCATTATCTGACGCCGGACGACCGGGTCGGCGAGGAGGCCTTCTGCGTCATCCGGGATGCGATGGCGGCGACGAAGACGGTCGGCATCTCGCGCCTCGTCCTGTACCGGCGCGAGCGGGCGGTCATGCTGGCGCCGCGCGACAAGGGCATCGTGGTCTGGACGCTGCGCTACGGCGACGAGGTTCGCGACGAGGCCGGCCTCTTTGCGGGCGCGCCGACCGGCAAGCCGGACGCCAGGCTGATGCGGCTGGTCAAGACGATGATCGGCGAGCGCACGCGCCCCTGGGATCCCGCCATGGCCGACGATCCGGTGCAGGAACGCCTGCTCGACATCATCGCGGCGAAGAAGAAGGGCCGGAAGCACCCGGCCAGACCGCAGGCCGAGCCGGAAGCCGCGGGCAACGTGGTCGACATCATGGACGCCTTGCGCCGCAGCATCGCCTCGGAGGCCCGGCGATCCGGACGGCGGTAGATCCGCCTATCCGTGAGAGCGTCGGCGCCGCGGCGGGTCCAGGGGCGCCGCCGCCGCCCGGAAGCCGTCCCAGGGGTCGGCGCCGAGCGCGGCCAGGCGCTGCGGCGTGTTGGCGACGGTGAAATAGGCCGGCCCGATATCGGTGTCGAGCTCGTCCCAGGTCAGCGGCATCGACACGGCCGCTCCGGGGCGGGCGCGGGTGGAATAGGGCGCGACCGCGGTCATGCCGCGCTGGTTGCGCAGATAGTCGACCAGGATGCGTCCGTGCCGCTTCGCCTTGGCGATGGTCGAGACGTAACGGTCCGGCGCGTCGCGCGCCATCGCGTCGGCCAGGGCCTTGGCGAAGGCCTTCGCGGCCGGCCAGGCGGCCCGCGGCTGCAGCGGCGCGACGACGTGCAGGCCCTTGCCGCCGGAGGTCTTGACGAAGGCGGCGAGGCCGGCGCGTTCCAGCCGCTCGCGCGTCTCCCGGGCCGCCGCGATCACCGCGTCCCAGGCGACGCCCTCGCCCGGGTCCAGGTCCATCACCAGGAGGTCGGGCCGCTCCCAGTCCGCCACCGTCGAGCCCCAGGGGTGGATCTCCAGCACGCCCGACTGCACCAGCCCGATCAGCCCGTCGAGATCGCCGATGCTGATCAGCGGCTCGGCCGCTTCGTTCATCGGGTCCTTCACCAGGTCGATCTTCGGGTTGATGCCCCTCCAGGCATGCTTCTGGAAGAATTTCGGCCCGTCTATGCCGTCGGGGGCGCGCAGCAGCGCCAGCGGCCGGCCGACGATGAAAGGCGCGATCGAACGCCAGACCTGCGTGTAGTAGTCGGCGAGCCCTTCCTTGGTCACGCCGGCGTCCGGCCAATAGAGCCGGTCGGGATGGGTGAGGCGGACGGCGCGGCGCCGCGGCCTTGCCGCAGCCGTCCCGCCCCTGCCGCCCTCGCGCACGATTTCGCTCACCGGCTTGTCCTCCCGCAGTCCCCGGAACGCAGCGTGACGCAGATGTCCGTCGGCGGTCCAGGCGCGAAACTCCACCTCCGCGACCAGTTCCGGCCTGACATAGCGCACCTGGCGCGCCTCCTCGGTCGTGAGCGGCCGGGCGAAGGGACTGTCCTGGCCCCGGATCCGCTCGAGCCGGCCGAAGAGATCCCGGGCCGCGGCCGCGGTGAAGCCGGTGCCGACGCGCCCGACATGCTCCAGCCCGGCCTTGCCCTGGACGCCGAGAACGAGGGAGCCGATCGCCCTGCGCGCCGTCGCGGACGGCACGTAGCCGCCGACCACGAACTCCTGGCGGGCTGAGCATTTCGATTTGAGCCATATCCGGCCGCGGCCGGACCGGTAGGGGGAGTCGCGCCGCTTGGAGACCACGCCTTCGAGGCTCAGCCGGCAGGCATGGCGCAGGACGAGGGCGCCGCTCTCCTCGAAATGCCGGCTGTAGCGCAGGATACCGCTCTCGCCGTCGAGCAGCCGCTCCAGCAAGCGCTTGCGCTCGAGGAGCGGCAGCGCCGTGAGGTCGTGACCGTCGAGATGCAGGAGATCGAAGGCATAGAAGCGGAACCGATCCGTCCGCCCCTCGCTCAGATCCGCCTGCAGGGCGGAGAAGTCCGAGGCTCCGGCACCGGTCTCGACCACGAGCTCGCCGTCGACCAGCGCCGTGTCGACGGGCAGAGCCCGCAACGCCGCCGTCACGGCCTCGCCGAACCTGTCCGTCCAATCGAGGTCGCCGCGGGTGAGGAGCTTCACCCGGCCGGCGCGCAGATGCGCCTGCAGGCGATAACCGTCGAACTTGATCTCGTGGAGCCAGTCCTTGCCGGCCGGCGGGGCCGCGACCAGCGTCGCCAGTGCCGGCGGCACGAAGTCGGGCAGCGGTTCGGCCTTCGCGTCCCGGAAGGCGGCGGGATCGGGCCAGCCGGCGACCGACGGCTGCGAGGACGCAGCAGCCCGGCTCCCGCCCGGCCGCAGACGCCCGCTGCGCGGCGACCCGCCGGGGGCCTCGCCGGCAACATCCGCAATGTCCCGGCCGGTCTTCACCGATTCCGGCCGCTCCTCGAGGATGTCGGCGGCGCCCTCGGGCCGCGCGGCCGCGTCGTCGCCCTTGATCAGCAGCCAGTTCTCGCGCCTCTCGCCGGGCTTTTCATGCATCCTGACGAGGTGCCAGCGTCCGCCGAGCTTCTCGCCGTGCAGCTCGAATTCCAGGTGCCCCTCGGCATAGCCCCGATGGGCGTCGCCGACCGGCGACCAGGTGCCGCGGTCCCAGACCAGCACGGTGCCGCCGCCGTACTCGCCCTTGGGGATCGTGCCTTCGAAATCGCCATAGGCCAGCGGGTGATCCTCGACATGAACGGCCAGGCGCTTCTCGCCGGGCACGAGGCTTGGGCCGCGCGTCACCGCCCAGCTCTTGAGCACGCCGTCCATCTCGAGCCGGAAGTCGTAATGCAGGCGGCGGGCATCGTGCTTCTGGACGACGAAGCTGTCGCCGCGCCGCCGGGCCCGCTGCCCCCGGGGCTCCGGCGTCGCCGAGAAGTCGCGCTTGCGCCGATAGGTCTGCAGGTTCGCGGCCATGTCATCCTGCCTTGCGCCGGTCCGCCGGCCGCGTGGCCCGCCGCGCCGGCTTGCGGCCGGCCGGGCGCGCCCGGTCGGCGCTCTCGCGCAGGGCCGCCATCAGGTCCACCACCTCGGCCCCCTTCGACGGCGGCCGGGCCGTGATCGGCCGGCCGGCGGCCTTGGCCTTCACCAACTCAGCCAGCGCCGCCTCGTAGCGGTCATCGAAGCTCGAGGGGTCGAAGCGCCCCGCCTTGGTCCGGATGATGTGCTCGGCAAGGTCGAGCATCTCGCCCTCGATCCGGATGTCGGGCACGTCGGCGAAAACCTCCCGCGCGGCGCGCACCTCATAGTCGAAGTTCAGCGTGGTGGCGATCATGCCGACGCCGTCGGCGCGGATCAGCAGCGAGCGCATTCTGCGGAACAGCACCGCCCGGGCCAGGGCGGCGACCTTCCCGGCCTGCATGCCGTCGCGGATCAGGCCATAGGCCTGCCCGGCCCCGGCGTCGGCCGGCGCGAGATAATAGGGCCTGTCGAAATAGACGTCGTCGATTTCGCTGCAGGCGACGAAGGCCGAGACCGCCAGGGCCTTGTCGCTGTCGGGAATCGCCGCCGCCACCTCCTCGGGCTCCAGCATGACGACGTCGCCGGCGCCGGTCTCGTAGCCCTTGACCTGGTCGTCGCGCCCGACCGGCCTGCCGGTCTCCTCGTCGACGAACTGCCGATGCACGCGGTGCCCGGTGCGGCGGTTGAGCGTGTGGAAGGCGATCCGCTCCGAGGTCGAGGCGGCCGTGTGCAGCGAGACCGCGCAGGTCAGCTCCGCGACCTTGAGGATGCCTTTCCAGATCGCCCTTGGCGCCATTCCCGCTTTCTCCGCAAGGCCCTTTCCTCTTCAACCGGCGAGCCGCGGATCGGTTCCGGCGGGCGGCGGCACCGTCCGCAAGCGTCCGATGCCGCACGGAGTCGCGGCCGGGAGGAACACCGGCCGCTCTCGCCTGTTGCCCTCATGGCCGGGGCGCGAACGGTCCCAGCCTCAATGCGCCCCGCCCGAGTCGCCGCCCGGCTGGATCTTGCGGGCGAAGAGGAGCGACACCGCGGCGAGGGCGAGAAGCACGCCGATCACCGCGAAGGCGTCGCTGAAGCCGAGGATCAGGGCCTGGCGCCGGACGGCTGCGCCGATCGCCGCGATCGCCTTGTGCTGGGCCAGGGCCGGGTCGGCGACGCCGTGCGTCATGAAGACCTGCGTCAGTTCGGCGATCCTCTGGCGCACCTCGTCGCGATAGAGCGTCACCGACTGGCCGATGATGTTGGAATGGAACTGCTCGCGCTTGGTCAGGACCGTGGCGAGAGTGGCGGTGCCGACGGCGCCGCCGAGATTGCGCAGCATGTTCGACAGGCCCGAGGCCGCGCCGGCTTCGCTCGGCGCGATGCCGGCGGTGGTGATGGCGCTGATCGGCGTCAGCACCAGGGCCTGGCCGATGGCGCGCACGATGTTGGGAAGCCAGAACTGGTCGCCGGCGGTGTCGGGCGAGAGCGTCACGTTCATGAAGCAGCTCGCTGCGAAGATGGCGATGCCGACGAACCCGATATGGCGCGCGTCGAAGCGCTTCATCAGGATCGGCACGAGCGGGATCAGGAGGAGCTGCGGCAGCCCGGTCCAGGCCAGGACGGCGCCGATCTGCTCGGCATTGTAGTGCTGCACCTGGCCGAGATACTGCGGCAGGATATAGACCGAGCCGAAGAGCGCGAAGCCGAGCAGCACGTTGACGAGCACGCCGATGCCGAAGTTGCGGCGCTTGAGCAGGCGCAGGTTGACCAGCGGCTTCTCGACCATCAGCTCGATCGCGATGAAGGCCACCAGGAACACGGCGGCGACGATCGCCAGGCGCAGGATGAAGGACGAGGCGAACCAGTCCTCCTTGTTGCCCTCCTCGAGCACGGTCTGCAGCGCCGACAGGCCGACCGCCATGGTGACGATGCCGGCCCAGTCGCCCTGCCGGAGCAGGGAAAGCTGCATGGGCCGGCGCTCGAGCGTGAAGGCCAGGGCCGCGATCATGACGGCGCTCGGCAACGCGTTGATGAAGAAGATCGACCGCCAGCCATAGGTCTCGGTGAGGTAGCCGCCGATGGTCGGGCCGATCGCCGGGGCGAAGGTGACCGAGAGCGCGAACAGGGCCAGGCCGGTGGGCTGCTGCGGCTTGGGCAGCTTCGTCAGCACCATGGTGAAGGCCATGGGGATGAGCACGCCGCCGGCAAAACCCTGCAGGCCGCGCATGACGATCATCGAGCCAAGGTCATGCGTGAAGGAACAGGCGATCGAGAAGATCGGGAAGAGGACCGTGTTCGCGATCATGTAGCGGCGGAACGAGAACACCCGGCTGAGATAGTCGGTCAGCGGGATCACCACGATCTCGCCGATCAGGTAGGACGTCGAGATCCAGGCGCCGTTGTCGACGCCCGTGCCGATGCCGCCCTCGATGTCGAGCAGGGAGGCATTGGTGATCTGGATGTTGAGGATCGCCATGAAGGCGCCGATCATGCTGGCGAGGACCGCGATCCAGGCGGTGAGGCTCGCCTTGTCGGCGGAGATGGCGGGGGATGCGGTCGCGCGGTGCGTGGTGCCGAAGCTGCTGTCCGACATGGCTTCGCCTCCCGGGGAAGCATTGATGCTGGATTGCGACGTCAGGTCCTGGGGGCGGCCGCCGAGGCGACCTCGTGCTGACGGGCCTTCGTGTCAATGGTGGGGTAGACCGACATGCCGGGCCTGAGCTCGGCGAGGGCGGCGCTCTGCGGGTCGAGGACGATCTTGACCGGGATGCGCTGCACGACCTTGGTGAAGTTGCCGGTGGCGTTGTCGGGCGGCAGCAGGGCGAACTCCTGGCCGCTCGCCGGTGCGATGCTGTCGACCCGGCCGCGGAAGATCGTGCCGGGGAACGTGTCGACTTCGACCTCGACCGGCTGGCCGGGGCGGACATCGGTCAGCTGCGTCTCCTTGTAGTTGGCGACGACATAGGCCGCATCCATCGGCACCACCGCCATCAGCTGGGTGCCCGCCTGCACATACTGGCCGACCCGGAGCGTGCGGTTGCCGACGACGCCGTCGAGCGGCGCGACGATGCTGGTGTAGGAGAGGTTCAGCTCGGCCTGCCTGCGCAGCGCCTCGCTGCGGGCCACGGCGGCTTTCGCCTGCGCCAGTTCCGCGTCGAGCACGTCGAGCTGTTTGATGGCGCTCGCCAGCGTGGCCTGGTCCCGCGCCATCGCAGCCCGCGCCGCGGAAATGCGCGAGGAGGCCTGCTGGGCGTTCTGCACGCTGCCGAAGCCCTTGGCCGCGAGAGCGGCGTAGCGCTGATCGTCCTGCTCGGCAAAGGTCTGGTTGGCCTGGTCCACGACTATGGTGGCGCGCGCCGCATCGATGACGGACTGCTGCGCCCCGAGCACGGCGGCCTTGTTGGCGGCGGCCGCCTGCGTCGCCGCCAGGTCGGCGCCGGCCTGGTCGAGCGCGACCTTGAAGTCGCGGTCGTCGATCCGGGCGAGAAGCTGGCCGGCCTTGACCCTCTCATTGTCGGCGACGAGCACGGCGGCGATGTAGCCGGACACCTTCGGCGCGATGGCGGTGCTGTCGGCCCGGACATAGGCGTCATCCGTCGAAATCTCGAACCGCCCGACCGTCCAGTAGTCCCAGCCGAAATGCGCCGCGGCCGCCAGGGCGGCGGCACCCGCGCCGGCCAGCAGGAGCTTGCGCAGCCGCCGGGGCTTGGCAACCGGCTGTGCCGCGGGCTCGGCGGGCTTCTCGAAGAGGCCGGGCGCTGCTTCCGCCGCGGGCACCACGCGATCGACCGTCAAGGCGCTGGGATGGCTCGACATCGGACTTCCCTCTCATATCGGAGCCGACGTACCCGGCTCTCACAATAGGAAACTTATTGTTTTCCAAAATATGCCCTATAAAATGCTTGTCAACGGAAATTTGGAAAATATTCATGGTCCAAAATAGGAATCCGTCCCGCCGCCCGCCGGGCCGCCCGCAGATCCGATCCGACGAGGCCACGCGGGATCTGATCGTCGCCGCGGCGGACGACGAGTTCCAGGCCAAGGGCTATGCGTCGACCGGGATGAGCGCCGTGGCCGAAAGGGCCGGCGTTTCCACCAAGACCCTCTATCGGCTCATCCCGACCAAGGAGGAGTTGTTCAAGAGCGTCGTCTCCCGGCGGATCGGCCGCTTCATGCTGGAGATCGACCAGGCCGTGGAGGGCTCACGGGACATGCCGACGGCCCTTGAGCAGATCCTGCTCGCCTATGGCAATCTGGTGCTCAGCAAGGAGGTGATCGGCGTCACGCGTCTCGTCCTGGCCGAAGGCCCGCGGTTTCCCGAGATCGCCGCGGCCTTCTACGAGAACGCCGTGCGGCGCACCGGCGAAGCGATGGAGCGCTGGCTCCGCCGGCAGTGCGAACGCGGCCTGGTCGCGCTGGAAGACCCGCAGGCGGCGACCGGCATGCTCCGGGGCATGATGGCGATGGAACCGCAGCGGGCCGCGATGCTGGGGCAATCGGCGCCGCCGGACGCCGCGGCGATCGCGCGGCGCGCCAGGCTCTGCGCCCGCCTGTTCCTCGACGGCTGCGCCCGGACGGAGGATGCCGGCGATCCTCCCGCCGAGACCCGTCACCTCCCCTGCCCGCCCCCCCGCCCGGACTGAAGCCGTGCCGGGGAGAGCCCATAGGCGCTAAGATAAGTGATCGTTGGAGACACGGGCTCGCCTGCTCCATCGCGTCATGGCCGGACTTGATCCCATAGGCGCTAAGATAGGGCCGGACCATGCCGCTGCTGAAAAGGGCGACACCCTCTCAGCGTCATGGCCGGACTTGATCCGGCCATCCACGCGAACGCGACGGCGGCGGGTTCGGTACCCGCTTGGCCGGTGCCCTTTTCTGCGCCGACAATGGTCGCGTGGATAGCCGGATCAAGTCCGGCCATGACGGCTGAAAGGGCATCGCCTTTCCCCGGAGCGACGTGGTCCGGCCCTATCTTAGCGCCTATGGGGGAGGACCAGGGTTTCCAGGATTGTCTACAAGTCACAATTGAATTGTGTACACTCATTGCCGGAATCCGGCCGATGGCGGGGCTGCGCCGGCCACCGGTCGAGAGACGGGACGCCGTCAGGCGCTCGCCTCGTCGAGCAGGCGCCAGAGGAAGCCCTCGCAGCGCGCGACCTGGTCGAGCGTGATGAACTCGTCGGCCTTGTGCGCCTGGTCGATCGAGCCCGGACCGCAGATGATGGTCGGGATGCCGGCGTCCTGGAAATGGCCGGCCTCGGTGCCGAAGCCGACGCAGGTCGAGCCGTCGGTGCCGGAGAGCCTCTGCGCCAGGCGGGTCACGTCGGCGTCGGCCGGCGTGTTGAGCGCGGCCGCCCCCGGCACCTTCCGCCACTCGAAGCCGGTCGCGGGCGAGACCGCACGCATCTCCGGCTCGACATGGCGGGCGACGAAAGCCTTGCATTCGTCGACATAGTCCTCCGGATTCTCGCCCGGCAGGAAGCGGATGTCGAAGTCGAAGGTGCAGTGGCCGGCAACGATGTTGACGGCGGTGCCGCCGTTGACCATGCAGCACTGGATGGTGGTGTAGGCCGGCGCATCGAAGTCGGTGTTGTAGGGGCCCTCGTCGCGCAGGCGGCGCTGGATGCGCTTGAAGCAGGCGATCGCCTCGGCCGCTGCCTCGACCGCGTTGACGCCCTGATGGGCGACACCCGAATGGGCCGGCAGGCCGGTGACGCGGACATGACCGCCGATCTTGCCCTTGTGGGCGCGGATCACCGTCATCTGCGACGGCTCGCCGACGATGCAGGCCTGCGGCATGGGCCCGCGGCGGACAAGGTCGTCGATCAGGAGCGGCACGCCCAGGCAGCCGACCTCCTCGTCGAAGGACATGGCGAAATGCAGCGGCGTCTTCAACTCGCGCTTGAGGAATTCCGGTGCGAAGGCGGTGGCGATGGCCAGGAACCCCTTCATGTCGCAAACGCCGCGCCCGAAGACCTTGCCGTCGCGCCGGGCCAGCCGGAAGGGGTCGGAGGTCCATTGCTGGTCGTCGACGGGCACGATGTCGGTGTGGCCTGACAGGACGATGCCTGGCCGGTCCTTCGGGCCGATGGTCGCAAACAGGTTCGCCTTGCGGCCTTCCGCGTCATGGGTCAGCACGGACTCGACGCCGAGCCCGGCGAGATGGTCGCGCACGAAATGGATCAGCGGCAGGTTGCTGTCCCGGCTCGTCGTGTCGAAGCCGATGAACCTCTCGATCATGTCAAGGCTGAACAAGTCGCCCGGACGGCCGTACCCCGGCATGAGCCTCTCCTAGTTTCTAGCTTCCCCGGTAGCAGCTGTAGCCCCAGGGGGACAGAAGCAGCGGGATGTGATGATGCGCAGCGGCGCCGCCGACCCGGACGCGCACGCGGATATGGTCGAAGAATGGCTTGGCGCCGACGCCGAAGCCGGCGCGGGCGTAATAGTCGCCGGCGGCGAAGCTGATCTCATAGTCGCCCGGGGCGAGCTGCCCGGCCTCGACCAGCCAACGGTCCGTGCGCCCCTCGTCGTTGACGGTGAAGCGGCCAACGGGCTCCCACAGGTCGGCGGCACGCCGGGAGAGCCGTCCCTCGAGCCCCCCTGCCCCGATGCCCCGGGCCAGGTCGATGGCATGGAGCGTGAGGCCGGCGCCGCCGACACCGGGCGGCGGGGCGGCCGGATGCTCCGGCAAGCCGACCCGGGCATCGATGGCGCCCCAGGTGCCGGCGTCGTCCGGCACCCGCGACGGCGGCGCGCCGCGATAGGTCGAGTAGCCGCCCGGCGCCAGCACCAGCGGCACATGATAGTGTCCGGTGAGGTCGGTGATGTTGAACTCCACCGGAATGATCCCGAAGGGCGAGGCGGCGCCGTGATAGGCGCCGGCGTCGAACTCCAGCACATAGGCGCCTGCCTCGACCGTCGAGCGCGTCAGCAGCGGCGCGTCGCAGCGCCCCTGCGCGTTGGTGACCGCCCTGGCGACGGGGCGCCTCCGGTCGCCGTCGAGACGATACAGCGCGACGGCGAGGTTGGCTGCCGGGACGCCGCGGGCGATATCGAGGGCGTGGGTGGTCAGCGAGGCCGCTTCCGAATGCAGGTCCGACGAGGCCATGAAACGTCTCGGGAATGCGTGCCGCCGGGGAGCGGCCTTCCCGATCATTTTACAATGCAACGTCATTTTGTCTACAATCATGTGCACGATTTTGAAACCGTGGAGCGCCCGCATGCGGATCCTGCTGATCAACCCGAACACCAGCGCCTTCGTCACCGAGCGGGTCGCCGCCGAGGCCCGGCGGATCGCCGCGCCGGGCACCGAGATCATCGAGGTCACCGGCCGCCTCGGTCCCGCCATCGTCAGCGGCCGGGCCGAGGACGCGCTCGCCGCGACCGAGGCCATGGGGCTGGCGGCGGAGCACGCGGGCGATTGCGACGCCGTGGTGCTCGCCATTTCCTTCGACAGCGGCCTGAGGGCGCTGCGCGAGATGCTGACCATCCCCGTCGTCGGCATGAGCGAGGCGGCGATGCTGGCGGCCTGCACCGTGGGCGGGCGCTTCGCCATGGTCACCTTCGGCAACCGCGCGGCGCCGATCTATGCCGAGCTCTGCCAGGGCTACGGCCTGGGCGGACGGCTCTCGCGGTCGCTGTCGCTGGCGCCGCTGTCGGACGCGGAGATGCGCGATCCCGCGCTGATCCTGCCGCGGCTCGCCGAGGCGATCGACCGGACGGTGGCCGAGGACGGCACGGAGGCTGCCATCCTGGCCGGCGCCATCTTCGCCGGGATCACCGATGCGGTGGCCGACCGCGTCGGCATTCCCGTGCTCAACGGCGTCGCCGAGGCGGTCGGCATCGCCGAGATGCTGGTCCGGGTCCGGCCGCGCAAGGCGCGGAGCGGCAGCTACCAGTTGCCGGCGGCCAAGACGATCGCCTGGCCGAACGCGGCCCTGGCCGCCCGCTTCGCCGCGTTCTGACCGCGGCCGGACGGAGCGGCGGGCGCCGGGATCAGCGCTCGCCGCGGAAATAGGGAATGCCCAGCCGGCTCGGCTCCTCCGACTGCTGGCGCTTGACGATCATCAGGACGATGGCGGCGACATAGGGCAGGGCCAGGAAGATCTGGTAGGGCAGCGCCACGCCGACACCCTGGATCTGCAGCTGCAGCGCATCGAGGAAGGCGAAGACCAGCGCCGCCAGCAGGATCCCCGTCGGCCGCCAGTTGCCGGCGATGACGATGACCAGTGCGAGCCAGCCGCGGCCGGCGGTGATGTCGGGCACGAAGCGCACGGTCGAGGCGATGGTGACGAAGGCGCCGCCGATGCCGATCATCATGCCGCCGGCGACGACGGCCCCATATTGGCGCGCCGTGACGCTGAGGCCGCGCGTGTCGATCACCTTCGGGTTCTCGCCGAGGCAGCGGATCTCCAGGCCGTACTTCGTGCGGTAGAGGAAGAACCAGACCGTCGGCACCATCAGGAAGGCGACATAGGTCAGGAGCTTCTGCTGGAAGAAGATCGGCCCGACATAGGGGATGTCGGCGAGCAGCGGAATCGGGACATTGGCGAAGATCTCGATGGTCGGCATCGCCTGCCCTTCGAAGTAGAGCTTGTAGAACAGGATCGACAGGCCGGAGCCGACCATGTTCATCGCCAGTCCGGTCACCACCTGCTCGACCTTCAGGGTCGCAGCCATGAACACCATGAGCAGGGCCATCAGCCCGCCCGTCACGATCCCGGCCAGGAGCCCGACCCAGAGCGATCCCGATGCGAAGGTGGCGAAGAACGAGGTGAACGCCGCCATCAGCATCGTGCCCTCGACGCCGAGATTGAGGATGCCGGCCCGCTCGGTGATCAATTCGCCCAGCGCGGCGAAGATCAGCGGCGTAGCGATCCGGACCGTCGCGGCCAGGATGCTGATGATGATGGTCTGCGTGAAGAGGTCGCTCATGTCAGCCGCCGATCTTCACCCGGTAGCGCGCCAGCGCCGTGGTGATCAGGAAGAAGAGGAGGACGATCGCCTGCACCACGAGGGTGAGCGCGGAGGGTACGCCGGTCGCGATCTGCATGTTGACGCCGCCGGTCGAGAGCCCCGCGAACAGGATCGCGACCGGCACCACGACCAGGGGCCGCAGCCCGGCCAGCATCGCCACGACGATGCCGGCGAAGCCGAAGCCGACGGAGATGTCCGGGCGCAGGCGGAAATGCGTGCCGAACACCTCGGCGACGCCGGCGAGGCCGGCAAGGCCGCCGCTGATCAGCATGACGATGATCGCGGTGTGGCCGACGTGGATGCCCTTGAAGCGCGACGCCACCGGGTTCTGCCCGACCGCTTTGATCTCGTAGCCGAGGGCGGTGCGGCTCAGCAGGACGTGGATGGCGACCGCCGCCGCGAGCGCCAGCAGGAAGCCCAGGTGCAGCTTGGTGCCGGGAACCAGCGCGGGCAGCGCCGCCGACGCCGCGATCCGCGACGATTGCTGGTAGAAGGAGGTCGTGTCGCGCCAGTTGTTCACCAGGAGGTAGGACAGGCCGAAGCGGATGACGTAGTTGAGCATCACCGTCGACAGCACCTCGTTCACCGCGAAGCGCGAACGCAGATAGCCGGCAAGGCCGCCCAGGGCGGCGCCGCCGACGAAGCCGGCGACCAGGACGATCGGCAGCAGCACGATCGCCGGCAGGCCGGCGCAGACGAGATAGGCGCCATAGCCGGCGATGGCGCCGGCATAGAGCTGGCCCTCGGCGCCGATGTTCCAGATCTTGGCGCGGAACGCCACCGTGACCGCCACGCCGGTGAGGATCAGCGGGCTGGCCCGCAGCAGCGTCGTGACGATCGCCGCCTGGCTGCCGAAGGCGCCGTCGCAGATCGCCGCCAGGGCGCGCAGCGGCGAGGCGCCGGCGGACCACAGCAGCAGAGAGGACGCTGCCAGGGACAGGACGATCGCCGCGGCGACCGCGAGCGCGCCGCCCGCCAGGGACGGCTCGAGCCTCTTCTCAAACGCAAGCTTCGGCATGGCGTGATCGGTCTTTCAATTGCTGCTAGTCGGCGCCATGCCCGGCCATCATCAGGCCGATGCGCTCCAGATCGATCTCGCCGGAGCGGAAGCTGCCGACGATCCGGCCCTTGAACATCACGACGATGCGGTCGGCGATGCTGGCGAGCTCGTTGAGCTCCTCGGAGGCCACCAGGATGCCGAAGCCGGCCTTTCGCTTGGCCAGGAGCTGCTCCATCATGTATTCGATCACCCCGACGTCGAGGCCGCGCGAGGGCTGATTGGCGAGGATGACCTTGGTCGCCTGGGAGAACTCGCGCGCGACGATAACCTTCTGGGCATTGCCGCCCGAGAGGGTCCCCGCCCTCGTCGCTTCGGACGGGGCGACGATGTGAAACTGCTCGATCGCCTCGCGCGCGAACTGCCGGGCCTTCGCCAGGCGCAGGAAGCCCCGGCTCATGAAGCGGCTGCTGCGCTGCGCACCCAGGATGATGTTGTCGGCGATGTTGAAGGCGGGGATGAGCCCCTCCTTGAAACGGTCGTCGGGAATGTAGCCGACGCCGTAGCCCCCCATCTGGCGGGGCGAATGGTTGGTGACGTCCCGACCGTCGAGGGTCACCGAGCCGGCGAAGGCCCTGCGGACGCCCATCAGCACCTCGAACAGTTCCTTCTGGCCGTTGCCGGCGACGCCGGCGATGCCGACGATCTCGCCGCGGCGCAGGTCGAAGCTGAGGCCGTCCAGCGCGTTCTGGCCGCGCTCGCCCTTGGCGCGGAGGTCGGCGGCGCGGACGACGATCTCGCCCGGCGCCTGCGCGTCGACACGCGCCACGGCCTTGAGCTCGCGCCCGACCATCATGTTGGTGAGCTCGGCCTTGGACGAGCGGGCCGTGATCGCGGTGGCGACCTTGCGGCCCTTGCGCAGCACGGTGACGCGGTCGGACTGCATCACCTCGTTCAGCTTGTGGCTGATCAGCACCACCGACATGCCGTTGGCGGTCATGGAGCGGAAGATGCCGAACAGGCGCTGGGATTCCTGCGGCGTCAGCACCGCCGTCGGCTCGTCCATGATCAGGAGCCGGGCGCCGAGGTAGAGCGCCTTGACGATCTCCACCCATTGCTGTTCGCCGACCGAGAGCTGCCAGACCTTGGCGTCGAGGTCGATGGCGACGCCGTACTGCCCGGAAATCCGGCGCAGCGCCTCGCGCGCCTTGGCCAAGTCCAGCACCATGCCGGCGCCGTCGGTGCCGATGACGATGTTCTCCAGGACGCTCAGCGTCGGCACCAGCACGAAATGCTGGTGCACCATGCCGATGCCGTTGCGGATGGCATCGGCGGGCGACCGGATCTCGACCTTGCGGCCGTCGAGGATGAACTCGCCCGCGTCCGGCTGGTAGTAGCCATAGATGCATTCGGCCAGGGTCGACTTGCCGGCGCCGTTCTCGCCGAGCAGGCAATGGATCTCGCCCGGCATGATGTCGAAGCTGATGTCGTCATTGGCGACGACCTGATGGAACCGCTTCGTCAGATTCCGGGCTTCAAGCAGAGGCTGCATCCGGACCCGCTCCCGACCTGGTGGATATTCGCCGGCCCCGGTATGGTCCGGGGCCGGGACCGGCTCGACGGCGCCCGTCAGTCGGACACGGGCAGAGCGGTGTTGAGCTCGACCTTGACCGCGCCGGACACGATGTCGTCATGCGCCTTCTTCACCGCCTGCTTGACGTCGTCGGGGACCTTGGCGTCGAACTGGCCGTAGCCGCTGAGGCCGCCGCCGCCCTGGGCCATGGTGAACCAGACCGGCTCCATCGGCGCCGCATAGGGCTGGCCGGTCTGCTTGTGCTTCTTCCACTGCTCGATGATGTAGTTGATCTGCGGCTCCCAGTTCACGAGCACGCTGAGCGGCACGGCCGACGGCGCGATCTTGGCGCTGTCGATGTACTGGCCGATGCACATGATCTTGCGCTCTTCGCAGACCTGGAACGATTCCCCGAGCTGGAAGATGATGTCGGCGCCGGCCGAGATCTGGGCATTCGCCGCCTCGGACGCCTTGGCGGGGTCGTACCAGCTCTCGATGAAGGTCACCTTGACCTTGCTGTCGGGCGCCACCGAGCGCGCGCCGGCCCGGAAGGCGTTGACCACGTCGTTGACGTCGTCGGCGGGGAACAGGCCGACCACGCCCAGCACCTTGGACTTGCTCGTCAGCCCGGCGAAGACGCCGGCGGCATAGGCCGGCTCGTGGATGTGCATGTAGATGAGGTAGGAATTGCCGCCCAGCGGCCGGTTGCCGCCGCCGACCGTCACGAACAGGATGTTCGGGAACTCGTCCTTGAGCGCCTCCACCTCGTCGGAGTAGGAGCTGTGGGCCCAGATGACGTCGTACTTGCCGGTCTCGGCATAGCCGCGAATGACGCTGGCGGCCGTGTCGGCATAGACGTTCTCGGTGTATTTGAGCGTGAGCTTGAGGCCCCCGGGCGCCGCATCCTGGATCTTCTTGAACGAATCCAGCCAGGCCCTGGCCCAGGCGTTCTCGACGCCCGACGGCAGCACCGCCGCCACGTTAAGGGTGCTGGGCTCCTCCGCCCGCGCAGCCGCCGTCGCCCACAGCGACAGGCCCAGCATCAACAGCACCTGGGCGACCCAGGTTCGCAAATTCGCCATGTTCTCCTCCGGTTCGGCCGTTAAGACCTCTTTTGCCCAGACCGTAGCAGCCATACGGATTGTGGACAATAGGATTTTTTATTGTACACTATGGGTCATGAAATTTTCGAAAGAACCCGGCCGGTCGCTTGTCGACAATCGCGCTGCCGCTGAGGCGTCGAGCGCCGCCGCCGTCATGGACAAGCGCGCCGTGGATACTTATTTTATGCATCCAGATTCGCTCGCCCCGCAGGAAAGATGATCTCTTGAGCCGGCCACCCAAAGCTCGCCGCGCCCGGTCCCGCGAGCAGGTCATTAGTGAGGAAATCCACCGCGCCATTGCGGAACGCCGGCTTCTGCCCGGGGCAAAGCTCACGGAAGAAGCCCTGTGCGAAGTCTTCGATGTCAGCCGAGCCCGCATCCGGAAGGTTCTTCTACTGCTGGCCAAGGAAAACGTGGTCCAGCTCGAGCCCAATCGCGGCGCCTTCGTCTGGCGCCCGACGGTCCGCGACGCCCGGAACGTGCTGCATGCCCGCCGGGTCATCGAACTGGAGATCATCAACGGCGCGGTGGCCCATGCGACCGCGGCCGACATCGCCGAGATGCGCCGCATCATCGCCGAGGAAAAGAAGGCGCTGGCCGCCAGCGACTACTCGCGCTCGATGCGCCTGTCCGGCGAATTCCACATGGCGCTGGCCGAAAGCGCGCAGAATCCCATCCTCAGCGAGTTCCTGTCCGGGCTGATCTCGCGTTCCTACCTGATCCTGGCGACCTACCAGAAGCGGGATTCGCGGATCTGCCCGCAGACGGATCACGAGGACATCGTCGCGCTGATCGAGAAGCGCGACCTTGCCGGCGCGCTGGCGGCGCAGCGGCACCATTTCGGCCACATCGAGAACGAGCTCGACCTGTCGGAGAAGCAGCCCTCCAGCCTGACCCTCAAGCAGATCTTCGCGGGCGCATAGACAGCCGATCTCCTCCTGTTGACAACGCAGGATCACATTGTACACAATATGATCCAGGATGGTTCAATAGCGCCTCGGCGCGCATGAAGAGCGATCATGCCGGAGCTTCTCGATTGGTTGGCCATCCTGCTGCGATGGGGTCACGTGATGGCGGGCATCGCCTGGATCGGGACCTCGTTCTATTTCAACTGGTTCGACCTCTCGGTCCGCCCGCCGGCCGATCCGGTGCTGCAGCAGCGGGTCCGCGGCACGCTGCACGAAGTGCATGGCGGCAGCTTCTACTACACCGAGCAATATTGGCCGACTGAAGCGCCCGCCCGGCTGCTGGCGCATGCCGGCCCGGCCCAGCTGACCTTCCTGACCGGCCTCGGGCTCCTGTCGCTGTTCTACTGGTACGGGGCCGACGCCTATCTCATCGATCCGCAGGTCGCGCACCTGTCGAAGGGCCACGGCATCATGCTCAGCGCCGGCGCGCTGGCGCTGGCCTGGCCGCTCTACAACAAGCTCTGCCGGACCGTGCAGGACGACCGGCTCGTCTTCCTGTGGATGGCGGCGGCGACCGTCGCCGCGGCCTGTCTGTTCAGCCACCTGTTCGGCGGCCGCGCCGCCTTCATCCAGGTCGGCGCGATGCTGGGCTCGATCATGGCGCTCAGCGTGCATTTCGTCATCATCCCCAACCATATCGCCATGGTGCGGCAGATCAGGGCAGGTGCGCCGCTCGACATCGCCCATGGCGAGCGGGCCAAGCGGGTGTCGCAGCACAACAACTATTTCACCCTGCCGGTGGTGTTCGCCATGCTGTCGATCCACTTCCCGCTGGCGACGGGGCACCCGCTGAACTGGGTGATCCTGGTGCTGGTCATGGGATTCGGCGTGGCACTGCGGCACTGGCGCAACGTCATCTTCAAGAAAGGCTATTCGGACCGGCGGCTGCTCGTCGGCGCCTTCGTCCTGCTGGCGGCGGCCGTCGGCCTGTCGAAGACCGACGTCTCGACCACCGCCGGCGCCCCGGCCGGCGCGGCGGCGCCGACCGCCCCTCAGATCATGGCGATCGTGCAGGCGCGCTGCGTCACCTGCCACTCCGACCATCCGACCAACGCGACCTTCACCACCGCGCCGGCAGGCTTCCGCCTCGACACGATCGAGCAGGTGAAGGCCGGCGCCGACAAGATCATGCAGCGTGCCGTGCGCAGCCGCGACATGCCGCTCAACAACGTCACCGCCATGACGGACGCCGAGCGGGCCGTGCTCCATGCCTGGCTCACCTCGGCGCAAGGCGGCTCGAAATGACGGCGAACGGCCCGGACGCGGCTTCAATCCTGGATCGACTGGCATGAACGACATGCTTTCCTTTGCCGACCAATCATCCTACCCCCGCGACCTTGTCGGCTATGCCGATCGCCCCCCGGCGCAGTGCTGGCCGAACGGCGCGCGCCTCGCGGTGCAGTTCGTCGTCAACTACGAGGAGGGCGGCGAGAACTCGGTCCTGCACGGAGACAGCAAGTCGGAGGCCTACCTGACCGAGCTGGTGGGGACGCAGCCCCTGCACGAAGCCAGGAGCCTGACGATCGAATCGCTCTACGAATATGGCAGCCGGGTCGGCTTCTGGCGCCTGCTGAAGCTGTTCAACGACCGCGAGCTCAAGGTCACCGCCTTCGCGGTCGCCATGGCCCTGCAGCGCAATCCGCGCGTCGCCGAAGCGCTGGCGGCGGGCGGCCACGAGATCGCCAGCCATGGCTGGCGCTGGATCGACTATCACGGCGTCGACGAGGCGACGGAGCGCGAGCATATCCGGCTGTCGATCGAGACGATCCGGGCGCTGACCGGCTCGCGGCCGCTGGGCTGGTACACCGGGCGGGTCAGCCTCAACACCCGCCGCCTCGTCGCCGAGGAAGGCGGATTCCTCTATGACGCCGACTCCTATGCCGACGACCTGCCCTATTGGGAGCTGGTGGGCGGCAAGCCGCAGCTGATCGTGCCCTACACCCTCGACGTCAACGACATGAAGTTCGGCGCCATGCAGGGCTTCAATTCCGGCGACCAGTTCTTCACCTATCTCAAGGACAGCTTCGACTGCCTCTACGCCGAGGGCGAGACGCAGGGACGGATGCTGTCCGTCGGCCTGCATTGCCGCATCGCCGGCAAGCCCGGCCGCATCCAGGCGCTGGCGCGCTTCCTCGACTACATCCAGGGCTTCGACGACGTCTGGATCTGCCGGCGCCTCGACATCGCCCGCCACTGGCGCGAACGCTACCCGTTCGAAGCGGGCGGGCAGCGCGCCGCCTGACGAAGCCGGCCGAGCCGGACAGAACAGCAGAAGGGAGTGACATGATGACGTTCAGCAAGGAGCAGGATCTCGCCTTCCTGCAGGCGGCGATCGAGGTTTCGCGCAAGTCGCGCCAGCACGGCAACCATCCGTTCGGCTGCGTCCTGGTCGACGGCGACGGCAGGATCGTGCTGGAATCGGAGAACAGCTACACCACCGACAAGGGCCCCGGCCACGCCGAGACGAACCTTGCCCGCAAGGCGGCGACCCAGTTCGAGGAGGACTATCTGCGCGGCTGCACGCTCTACACCTCCGTCGAGCCCTGCTGCATGTGCGCCGGCACCGCCTACTGGGCCGGGCTGGGCGCCGTCGTCTTCGGCATGACCGAGGCGCGCCTGGGCGAGTTGACCGGCGACCACCCCGAGAACCTGACCATGGACCTGCCCAGCCGCACCGTGTTCGCCTCCGGGCGCCGGCCGGTGGCGGTCCGCGGGCCGTTCCCCGAGCTCGAAGCGGCGATCCTGGACGTCCACAAGGGCTTCTGGGACTGATCGGAGACGCCGCCGGCCGACGGTCGGGCGGCGGCGTTGCCCGGCGACGGGCGGTGCGAAGGTCTTCGCGGGAGGGCGAGGTGGATACCGACGGGACGGACCGCTGCAGGTCCACGATACGCTTCCTGATGGGCGGGAAGGTGCGGGAGGTCGAGGCGGCCGATCCGACCACGACCGTGCTCGACTATCTGCGCCTGGAGGCCGGACGCAAGGCGACGAAGGAAGGCTGCGCCGAAGGCGATTGCGGCGCCTGCACGGTCGCGATCGGCGACATGATGGACGGGCGCCTGCGCTATCGCGCCGTCAACAGCTGCATCCAGTTCCTGCCGATGCTGGACGGCAAGCATCTCCTGACGCTGGAGGATCTTGCCGGCAAGGACGGACTGCATCCGATCCAGGAGGCGATGGTCGATCGCGACGGATCGCAATGCGGCTTCTGCACGCCGGGCTTCGTCATGTCGATGCATGCGCTGTCCCAGGACACGGCCGAGCCGAGCATCGCCGAGGTCGAGGACGCCCTGGCGGGCAACCTGTGCCGCTGCACCGGATACGGGCCGATCATCGCCGCGGCCATGGACGGCTGCAAGGCGGCGCATGAGCGCGGGCTGACGCCGGCCCGGCCCGACGCCGCCGAGGCGCTGCGGACCATCGCCGCGGACGAGCGTCCCCTCGCCGTGCAGGCCGGGGATCGCAGCTTCCGGGCACCGCGCTCCCTGGAGCAACTGATCGCCTGCCTGGAGGAGACCCCGACGGCGACGATCCTCGCCGGCGCGACGGATGTCGGCCTCTGGGTCACCAAGCGCCATATGCGCCTGCAGCACATCGTCTCGGTGGCGGCCGTGCCGGAGCTGCGGCAGATCGTCGAGGAGGCCGACCGCCTCGTCATCGGCGCAGCGGTGACCTACCAGGACCTGCACGCCAGGCTCGGCGCGTATCATCCCGACTTCGGCGAGCTGGTCCGGCGGCTCGGCTCCCGCCAGGTGCGCAATCAGGCCACGATGGGCGGGAACATCGCCAACGGCTCGCCGATCGGCGACGGTGCGCCGGCCCTGATCGCGCTCGGCGCGCGCCTCGTCCTCAACGGCGTCTCGGGACGCCGCGAGCTGCCGCTCGAGGCGTTCTTCATCGCCTACGGCAAGCAGGACCGCCGGCCGGGCGAATTCGTCGAGGCCGTCATCCTGCCGAAGATGCGGCCTGGCCAGGCCTTCGCCGCCTACAAGATCTCCAAGCGCTTCGACCAGGACATCTCGGCCGTGTGCGGCGCCTTCAGCCTGCGCCTCGCCGACGGCATGGTGGAGGACGTCCGCATCTGCTTCGGCGGCATGGCGGCGACGCCGAAGAGAGCCGCGACGTGCGAGGCCGCCCTCGTCGGCCGGCCCTGGTCGCGCGAGACGGTCGATGCGGCCGTCCTGGCGATGCGGCAGGACTACGCGCCGATCACCGACATGCGGGCCAGCGCCTCCTATCGCAGCCGCGTGGCCGGAAACCTGCTGCGCAAGTTCCATATCGAGACGACGGAAGGCGGGACCGCCACGCGGGTGATCGAGACGAGGACGGAGCGCGCCCATGCTTGACGATCGCCGGCAGGCCCCTTCCCTCGACCGCATCCGCGGCGCGGTCCATGACCGGCTGCAGCACGACAGCGCCCGCAAGCACGTCACCGGCACGGCCGAGTACATCGACGACCTGCGCGAGCCGGCCGGGACGCTGCACCTGCTTCTCGGCCGCAGCCCCGTGGCGCATGGCCGCGTCACCGCCTGCGACCTCGCAGCGGTCGAGGCGGCTCCCGGCGTGGTGTGCGTGCTGACGGCCGCCGATATTCCCGGCACCAACGACTTCAGCCATGGCGGCACCGCGGACGACCGCGTCCTGTCGGACCGGCTGGTCGAATATGCCGGCCAGGTGATCTACGCCGTGGTCGCCGAAACGCTTCACGACGCGCGCCAGGCGATCAAGCTGGCCCGGGTGACGATCGAGGAATTGCCGCCGGTGCTCGACGTCGACGAGGCGGCGCGGCAGGGCTTCTACCTGGCGCCGCCGCGCACGCTGGCGCGCGGCGACAGCGCCGCGGCCATCGCCGCGGCCCCCCATCGCCTCAAGGGCCGCGTCTCCAGCGGCGGGCAGGAGCATTTCTACCTGGAGGGCCAGATCTCGCTGGCGATCCCGGCCGAGGACGGCGCGGTGACGATCCTGTGCTCGACGCAGGACCCTTCCGCCGTCCAGCACATCGTCTCGCGGGTGCTGGCGGTGCCCTCCAACCACGTCACCGTCGAGACCCGGCGCCTGGGCGGCGGCTTCGGCGGCAAGGAAACGATGGCGACGCATTTCGCGGCGCTGGCGGCGGTCGCGGCGCTGAAGACCGGCCGGCCGGCCAAATGCCGCCTCGACCGCGACGACGACATGATCATCACCGGCAAGCGCCACGAGTTCTTCGTCGACTATGACGTCGGCTTCGACGACGACGGCATGCTGCTCGGCGTGGAGCTCGATTTCTACGCCCGCTGCGGCAATTCCCTCGACCAGTCCGTGCCGGTAATGAACCGGGCGCTGTTCCACGCCGACAACTGCTACTTCCTGCCCAATGCCCGCTTCACCGGCCATGTCTGCAAGACGCATACGGTGACCGCGGTCGCCTTCCGCGGCTTCGGCAGCCCGCAGGGCATGTTCGCGATCGAGCGCACCATCGACGCGGTCGCCTATCACCTCGGGCTCGATCCCCTCGAGGTCCGCAAGCGGAACTTCTACCGCAAGGGCTTCGACACCACGCCGTTCGAGGCGGTGGTCGAGGACACCATGCTGCAGCGCCTCGTCCCCGAGCTGGAGGCCTCGTCGGACTATCATCGCCGCCGCGCCGAGATCGCCGCGTTCAACGCGGCCTCGCCCTGCCTGAAGAAGGGCCTCGCGCTGACGCCGATCAAATACGGCGTCGGCTTCGGCGTGAACTTCCTCAACCAGGGCGGGGCGCTGCTGCACGTCTACGAGGACGGCTCGGTGACGCTCAACCATGGCGGCATCGAGATGGGCCAGGGCCTGTTCCTGAAGGTGGCCCAGGTCGTGGCCCAGGAGCTGCAGATCGACGTCGACTGCATCCGCCTGACCGCCACCTCCACCGACAAGGTGCCGAACACCGTCGCCACGGCGGCCTCGTCGGGGACGGACCTCAACGCCGCCGCCGCCCGGATCGCCGCGGCCAAGATCAGGCGGCGCCTCGTCGCCTTCGCAGCGGAGCACTTCAAGGTCGGGGAAGACCAGGTGAGCTTCCTGCCGAACCGCATCCGCGTCGGCAACCAGGACGTGCCCTTCCGCGAGATGGTCCATCTGGCGTACATGGCCCGCGTCGCGCTCTCGGCCTCCGCCCACTACAAGTCGCCGCTCAACACCTACGACCCGGAACGCCTGACGGGGCAGCCGCACCGCTACTACGCCTATGGCGCGGCCGTCGCCGAGGTGATCGTCGACACGCTCACCGGCGAGAACAAGGTGACGCGCGTCGACATCCTGCACGATGTCGGCAAGTCGCTGAACCCGGCGATCGACTTCGGGCAGCTCGAGGGCGGCTTCATCCAGGGCATGGGCTGGATGACCACCGAGGAGCTCGTCTGGGACGCGAAGGGCCGGCTGACCACCCATGCCCCCTCGACCTACAAGATCCCCGCCTGCAGCGACCGGCCGCGCGACCTGCGCATGGCCTTCACCGAGTGGAGCGAGAACGCGGCGGAATCGGTCTACAAGTCGAAGGCGATCGGCGAGCCGCCGCTGTGCCTGGGCATCTCCGTCTTCTCCGCCCTGTGCGACGCGGTGCGCCAGGCCCGCCCCGACCGGCCCTGGCCCGGCATGAACGCCCCCGCCACCGCGGAGGCGATCCTGAACGCCATCGACCGGGCGGCCGACAGTGCGTGATTGAGCTGCCGGATACCGTACACCGAGAGCCGGCATGGCCGTCCCTCGCTGCTTAGGGCACGATGTGACGCCGAGCATCTCACTCGACGGGACGTGAACCGTCGCGGCAATCGCTGCGTCACACGACGCAGGAGTATCGCGGCACTTGCGGATCGATTTGGAAACGTCTGTCAAGGGGGAGGACGTTTCGCTCCAGATACCCCAATCGAGAAGGTGCATATATCCTTACATCGCAATGTCCTGATCTGAATCGTTGGGTTATATCCTACGATTCCGGGGAGGGCGGATCGAGATGGACGGTGTCGAGAGAGAGGGCGTCGGAGAACAGGTTGCACCGGACGCAACGTCGATCGAGATCCGCGCAGATATCGCGACGACCCTCACCTACGCATCCTATCAAAACGCCATCCCGGTCATTCGATCGATCTCGATCAGGAACTCCACCGACCGACAGTTCGAAAACTGCCGGATCGAGCTTGTCTCAGCCCCGCCGTTTCTGCGCTCGAAAGTCTGGACCATTGACAGGATCGCGGTCGGCGACGCGCTGTCCCTCGGCGACCGGAGGGTCGAGCTCGATGCGCGCTACCTCGGCGGCCTCAACGAGGCGGAGCGAGGCGAGATCAGCCTCAGCCTTTCGGCGAACGGCGAGATCATCGCGCAGCAGCACCTGCCGGTGCGACTGCTGGCACGCGATGAGTGGGGCGGGGTCGGCGACATGGCGCAACTCCTGCCGGCCTTCGTCCTCCCCAACGATCCGGCCGTCGCAAATCTCCTGCGGGCAGCCGCCGACCGGCTCGCGGCGCATGGTCGCCCCTCCGGCCTGGATGGCTATCAGAGCGACAGCCCGGCGCGGGCCTTCCTGCTTGCCGGCGCGATCTATTCTGCCGTCGCAGGTCTTGGGCTGCATTATGCGGAGCCACCCGCAAGCTTCGAGCAACGCGGCCAGAAGGTCCGGCTTCCCGGCGTCGTCGCCGCAGACCGCCTCGCAACCTGTCTCGACACAGCCCTGCTGTTTGCCGCCGCCCTGGAAGCGGCCGGCCTCAATCCGCTCCTGCTCCTGTTCCGCGACCATGCCGCGATCGGCGTCTGGCTGACGAAGCGGACGCAGTCGAGCGCCATCGAGCCCGATCTGATGGAGGTTCGAAAGGCGCTGGCCGGGCGCGAGTTGATCGTCTTCGAGACCACCGGCGTGACACATCGGCCGCCGCTGACGTTCGAGCATGCGCAGCAGGTTCTGACGCCACGCCTGGAAGGAGAGCAGGCCGCGGGCTTCGTCGCCGCCATCGACGTGCGCCGGTCGCGCGGCAACGGCATCACCCCCCTGGCTTCGCACGAGCCGTCGCGGAGCGGCGCCGACGAGACGGACGCACCGACGGCCGATCTGCCTCTCCCCGCCGTTCCCGACGCCGGCCTGCTCCCGCCCGAGCCGCTGGAGGCCAAGCCGACGACCGCGGCCGGCCGCATCGACCGATGGCAGAAGAAGCTGCTCGACCTGACGCTGCGCAACAGGCTTCTGAATTTTCCGGATTCGAAGAAGACAGTTCCCTTCCTCTGCACCGATCTGCCTCATCTGGAGGACCGCCTCGCGAGCGGCGCGACCATCCGCCTAGTTTCGCTGCCGGAACAGAACCCGCACGGTGGGCGCGACCCGTCGCTCTACCGCGAGCTCAAAGGCCGCGATCTCGACCGGGGCTTCGCCGCCGAGGCGCTGGCGCGCGACGAGCTCGCTTCCAGCCTGGACCAGAAGGCTCTGGAAGCACGCCTGATCGAGCTGCATCGGCAGGTGAAGAACGATTTCGCCGAGGGCGGCGCCAACACCCTGTTCCTGGCGGCAGGCTTCCTGCGCTGGAAGAGGAAGTCCGCCGATGAGAGAAGTTATCGGGCTCCCCTGCTCCTTGTTCCCGTCAAGCTCGACCGACGCAGCGCGACGTCGCAATTCAACCTGCGCTTCCATGAGGACGAGCCTCGCTTCAACGCAACACTGCTCCAGTTCCTGGAACGCGAGTTCGGCCTGTCCCTGCCGCAGTTCGCCGGCGATCTGCCGCGTGACGGCAGCGGCATCGATGTCCTGCGCGTTCTCGATGCCGTGCGCCAGGCCGTGCGCGAGGTGCAGGGCATGGAGGTCATCGACGAGGCAGCTCTCTCCACCTTCTCCTTTGCCAAGTTCCTGATGTGGAAAGATCTGGTCGAGCGCACCGATGCCCTGCGCCAGAACCGGGTCGTGCAGCACCTGATCGATACGCCCGAGCAGGCCTTTCCTGGCGGCCACGGCGCTTTCCGTGACGAGCGCGATCTCGATCGTCACTACGCGCCGGCAGATATCGTCTCCCTTCTGCCGGCCGACTCCTCCCAGATCGCGGCCAGCATGGCGGCGGCCGAAGGGCGTGACTTCGTCATTGTCGGCCCTCCGGGCACGGGCAAGAGCCAGACCATCGCCAACATGATCGCCAACTGCCTGGCCGTCGGAAAGACCGTGCTCTTCGTGGCGGAGAAGACAGCCGCGCTCGATGTCGTCCACCGGCGCCTGCGCGAGCACGGACTCGGCGACCATTGCCTGGAATTGCATTCCAGCAAGGCGGATCGCCGCAGCTTCATCGCCCAATTGCGCCGGTCCTGGGAGAAGGGCGGACGCGGAGCACCCTCCGAATGGATCGAAGTCAACGAGAAGCTGAAGATTCGGCGTGATCTGCTCAACGCTTATGTTGCAGCGCTGCACCGCCGGGCGACAAACGGGCTGAGCCCCTACACGGCTCTGGGAGTGGCACTGCGCGGCAGGGAGCATTACGCACCCGAGCTGGCATGGCCGTCGATCGATGCGCACGACGCGGCGCGGCTACGGGAGATCGAGGAACTCGCAGCGGAACTCGGGCGTACCTTCGCAGTGGTGGAAAGGCGCCCCGCCGTCGCGCATATCGACGTGCCGGACTGGAGCCAGGCCTGGCAGGAGGAACTGCTGAAAGCCGCGAACGATCTGCGCCGTCGCAGCCGACACCATCGCGCGGTTCTTGCAACCTTTCTCGGTGCCATCGGCCTGGAGGGGAAGGATGATATGTCCTGGGTCGAGATCGAGCGTTTCGGCACCCTTGCCGCCACGCTTCGCGAGACCGGAGGCACGGATCGACGGATCGCCTTCGACCCCGAATTCAGTCAGCTCGACGGGGCGCTCGTCGAACTGGAACGCTTGATTGCCGCCTACCGAGAGGCGGAGGCTGGCCTGACGGCCTGTTTCACGCGGGATGCCGTCGCCCGCGTCCCGGTCGCCGCGATCGAAGACGCGTGGCGCAAGGCGGCCGCCTCTGCCTGGCCCCTGGGCTGGCTTGCGCAACGGCGCGTGAAGCAAGATCTCCAACGCCACGCCGAGTCGGGAACGCCGGCGCCGGAGCACGACCTGCCCCGCCTGCGGCTGATGCAGGAGAGCCGCAGCGCGATCGAGGCAAGCCGCCTCGCCGGCCGGACGGCGGATTTTCGCGGGCTCGATACCGATGTCGCCGCGGTCAGGCAGCAACTCGCGCATGCCGCCCGGCTGCGCGAAAGCCTGCTGCACCTCGGCCGGACCGCCGACGACGTGCGAAGGATCGTTCTGGCGATCGCCTCGGCTCTGCACGGCCACGCCGAAGCGAGCCCGGTCCACATCGCAGCGGCCGAGTATCATGACAGCCTCTCCGCGCTCCGTGAGGACATGACCCGCTTCGCGGCCGTTGCCGGCAGCGAACTCCCGGCATGGTCCGGCGTGTCCTCGCTGGAGGAAATGGCCTCGACGATGGATGCCCTTGCCGAAGCGCGCCATCTGCTTCGGGATTGGGCAAGCTGGTGCCGCGTCCGCCAGAAGGGCGTGGCCCATGGCCTGGGACCGCTCGTCGCGGATCTCGAACGCGGCGCCATCGAGCCGGCCGGGACGCTGGAGGCTTTCAGACTCGCCTATGCTCGCTGGTGGCTGCCGCCGAAACTCGATGCGGACCCCGTTCTCCGTGACTTTCGTCGTTTCCAGCACGAACATGCCATCACGGAGTTCCGGGACATCGACGACATGGTCCGTGCCCAGGCCGCTACGCGCGTGGTCTCGGTCATCGCCCATGACCTGCCGTCGACGTCGAGTGTCGCCCGCAATTCGGAGCTCGGACTGTTGCGCCATCAGATGGAATTGCAAAGGCCCAGCCGCTCGATCCGCGAAATGATCGGGGCGATGCCGTCGAGCTTCTCCAAGCTTGCGCCGTGCATGCTGATGTCGCCCCTGTCGATTGCGCAATACCTGCCGCCGAACCAGGCCTTGTTCGACGTCGTGATCTTCGACGAAGCGTCCCAGATCACGACGTGGGACGCGGTCGGCGCGATTGCGCGCGGCCGCCAGACGATCATCGTCGGCGATCCGCGCCAGTTGCCGCCGACGAACTTCTTCGGACGCAACGAGGAGGACGAGGAGATCGCCGAGCACGAGCGCGACCTGGAAAGCATCCTCGACGAGGCGAAGGCCGCCGGGATTCCCGTTCGCGACCTGCGTTGGCACTATCGCAGCCGCCATGAATCGCTGATCGCCTTCTCGAACGCCCATTACTATCAGAACCGCCTGATCACCTTTCCATCCCCGGTGGTGGATGACCGGGCCGTCCGTCTCCGGCGAGTCCCGGACGGCATCTACGATCGGGGCAAGAGCCGGACCAACCGGATCGAGGCGAAGACGCTGGTCGAGGATGCTGTCCGGCGCCTGCGCGACTGGCTGAAGCTCGAAGAGCACAGCCGGCCGACGCTCGGCGTCATCACTTTCAACAGCCAGCAGCAGACGCTGATCCAAGACCTTCTCGACGATGCGCGCCGCGCTGAACCGGAGCTGGAATGGTTCTTCGCCGAAGAGCGGATCGAGCCCGCCATCGTCAAGAACCTGGAGAACGTCCAGGGCGATGAGCGCGATGTCATCCTGTTCTCGATCACCTTCAGCAAGGATGCGGCGGGAAAGCGGACCGTGGATTTCGGCGCGCTCAACCGCGACGGCGGCGAGCGACGGCTCAATGTCGCCGTGACACGGGCTCGGCAGGAACTCGTCGTCTTCTCCGGCTTCACCGCCGATCAGATCGACGGCGAGCGGACGAAGGCGACGGGCGTCCATCACCTCAAGACTTTTCTTGATTTCGCCGACCGCGGCGTCATCGCGCTCTCGGCTCGGGACGAAGGCTCGCAAGGTCAGGCGGATTCCCCGTTCGAGGAGGCCGTCGCAGCCGGCCTCGAACGCCTCGGGTGGCACACGATCCCCCAGGTCGGCGTCTCGGGCTTTCGCATCGATATCGGCATCCGGCACCCGGATCTGGCCGGGGCCTATCTGGCCGGCATCGAATGCGATGGCGCCACCTATCACAGCGCCGCGACGGCCCGCGACCGCGACAAGGTGCGCGAGCAGGTACTGCGCGGCCTCGGGTGGAACATCCTCAGGGTCTGGTCGACGGACTGGTGGTTCGATCCGGCGGGCGCCATCCAACGGCTCCATGGAGCCCTGAATGATCTTCTCGAGCGCAGCCGCGAAAGCAGGGCAGCGCCCGAGACGGCCGGGGAGACGGTTCGCTGGGACATGGGCCACGAAATCGATCCATCTCAAAGCGGCGCGGAGCCCGAAGATGGGATGGAGACTTTCCCTGACGCCCCCTCATCGGGGCGCGAGGACGACAATGCGGCGGACGAGCGCACCGGGCGGCCGGCAATCGATCCCGAGGCCGGAACCGGCAAGGCGCAGGGCGCGGTGATGGATGTGCGACTGGCCGGGCACGCCGGCACAAGCACTGCCGGCTCCTCCTCGCCCTACACGGTGACAGATTTATCCTCGTTCGCCATCGAACCGGACAACTTCTTCGAGTTCGGCTATCGGCAAACGCTGCAGGCGATGATCGGCGCCATCCTCGCCTGCGAAGCCCCTCTGCGCGAGGATATCCTGTTTCAGCGGATTGCGCGGGCCCATGGCTGGCTGCGCACCGGCGGCCGCATCCGCGAGCGTATCATGATGCATCTGCGCCATGTGGACCGCACCGAAGAATCGAGCGGCGCCTTCGTGTGGGCACCCGGAGCCGTGGTCGACGTCCTGCCCTACCGAGCCCCCGCGGACCCGGCAGCCCGGCGCTCCATCCCGGAAATCCCGCTCGCGGAACTGGCGTCCATTCTCCTGGACAACCGGGATCTGCTCGACGAGAAGGATCCGGCGCTCGCTTTCGCCCGCCTCCTGGGGGTGGAGCGATTGGCGGCGGCTTCACGCGCCCGGCTGGAGGAAGCCATCACGCGCGTCACGTTGCGGACCGGGCCGGCATCCTGAGGACTCGCCGTCGAAGATTTCGTCGGCGGGATAGCGTGACGCAACTCCCTGAACAGCCCGGCATCTGGCCGTACATCGCAGGCAGATGGAAGAATGGCCATGGCTCACTCACAAAGACAGAGCATCCCGGCAGCTCGCAGGCGAGGTGAGCGGCAGGAAGCTCGCGTGACGGCGGAACAGAAGGCTCTGATCGAACATGCCGCAGCCCTCGAAGGGCGCAGCATCACCGATTTCGTGCTGGCCAGCGTTCAGGACGCTGCCAAACGCACCATTGCGGAGCACGAAATGATCCAGCTCAGCGTCATTCGTGGAAGCGCTCCTCAACCCGCGGGAACCCGGTCGGCGGATGCGGGAGAGCGTGGCGACCTATAAGGCGCTGATCGGCGACAAATAGACGATGAGCGCCGCCGCGAAGCCCATCATAGAGCGTCTTGACACGAAGCGGCATGATCGCGCGGCCTTCTCCTGCGGCGTCGACGCCCTGGATCGTTATCTACGATCGCAGACTGGCCAGGATATACGCCGACGCGTGGCGGCACCCTATGTGCTGTTGGAGCCACCGTCCCTCGACATCGTCGGCTTCCGCACCCTCTCGAACACCTCCATTCAAGCGGCAGAATTGCCGGCGGCGTTTGTCGAGAAACCGCCGCGCCAGCCCGTCCTGCCGACCACACTGCTCGGCCGCCTGGCAGTCGCCGCGGACCGACGGGGCGGTGGGCTCGGGACGTTTCTCCTTCTCGACGCCCTCCGGCGCTGCCTGCGAAGCGAGACGGCCTCCCTCGCGGTCGCGGTGGACGCCAAGGACGATGCCGCGATATCGTTCTGCGAGCGACACGAGTTTCTTCGGTTTCCCGATCAGTCCAACCGCCTCTTCAAGCCGATGACCGAGATCGAAAAACTGTTCGGAGGGTCGGGGGCATAGGGGGCAGGCTCTGAACGGATGCCCATCGCGGTCGGCACCGCCGCCGGCTGGTCCATGCTCTTCGACACCCGGAGGAGCGGCCGCATCGGATTGCCGGGCATCGCCGGCTCGACCGGCCGCCGAAGCCTGGCGTCGCGCACCCGGTCAGGCCTTTCGCCGCGCCACGCCACCGAGCTTCTCGCTCAGGAGGCCGCGCGGCCGGTAGAGCAGCACCAGGCAGAGGCCGACGCCGATGGCGGCGATCTGCAGGGCGCTGGCGCGGGCCTGCAGCTCCGGCGGCACCAGGGCGGAGATGGCCGCGCCCGAGACGCTCCACAGCGCCCAGACCACCACCGCGCCGAGGATGGCGCCGCGATTGTTGCCGGAGCCGCCGACGATCAGCATGGTCCAGACTTGGAAGGTAAAGTTCGGCAGGTAGTTGTTGGGCGCGATGAAGCCGATGAAATGAGCGTGGACCGCGCCGCCCAGCCCCATGATCGCGCCGCCGATGGCAAAAGCCTGCAGGCGGTAGCGCACGCTGTCCTTGCCGAGCGACAGGGCCGCCGTCTCGTCCTCGCGGATGGCGCGCAGCACCCGGCCCCAGGGGCTGCGGGCCAGGCGTTCCAGCGCCAGGTACACCGCCGCCACCGCCAGGACCGCCAGCGCCAGGTTGCCGGCGCCGAAGAGCAGCGGCTGGTCGGCGACGGATTCGAAGGCCCGCGGGATGAAGCCGATGCCGAACGGGCCGCCGGTGAGCCACTGCACGTTGAGCGCCACGAGGTGGATGATGACGGCGACGCCGAAGGTGGTGATGGCGAGATAGTCGGCGCGCAGCCTGAGGGTGATGGCGCCGATCGCCAGGGCGATCGCCCCCGCCGCCAGCATGGCGCCGAGCCAGCCGGCGGCGACCGGCAGGCCGAAGCCGCCGAGATGAGTGGCGGAGGCCGGCGTCGTCAGGATGGCCGAGGCATAGGCGCCGACGGCGACGAAGCCGGCGACGCCGACATTGAACAGGCCGGTCATGCCCCATTGCAGGTTGAGGCCGAGGCAGACGATGGCGAAGGCCATGGCCGTGGTCAGGAAGAAGGCGCCGTAGGCGATGATGGCGAGCGTCATGCCCGGCCTCCGAACAGGCCGCGCGGGCGGACCAGCAGCATGGCGATGAGCAGGGCGAAGGCGGCTCCGGCGCGCCATTCGGCCCCGATGAACTGCACCGTCGCCGCCTCGGCGATGCCGATGACGATGCCGCCGACGATGGCGCCCGGCACGCTGCCGATGCCGCCGAGGATCGCGGCGGAGAACAGCGGCAGCAGCAGGTCGAAGCCCATATAGGGCCGGATCTGCACGAGGATGCCGGTCATGGTGCCGGCCGCGGCGGCCAGCGCGCCGCCGAGGATCCAGGTCAGCCGCACCGTGCCCTGCACGTCGATGCCGGCGACGCGCGCCAGCATCGGGTTCTCGCTCACCGCCCGCATCGAGCGCCCGGCCTGGCTGCGCTCGATGAAGAGATGCACCGCGACCAGCAGCACGAGCGTGAGGCCGGCCAGGGCCGCCTGGTCCGGGGTGATGCGCAGGCCGTGACCGAGACGCAGCGCGATCTGCAGCTCGCGGCTGAAATAGACCGGGCTGGAGGAGAAGGTGAACTCGATCAGGCTGCGCAGCGCCATCGAGGCGCCGAAGCTGGCCATCACCACGACGATGACGCTGCTCTTCTCGCGCAGCCGCCGGAACAGCAGGGCGTCGAGGACGAGCGCCAGCAGCGCCGTCACCAGCATGGCGAGCGCCCCGGCGGCCAGCACGGCCCAGGAGAAGGAGAACGGCTCCAGAGCCGGCAGGCTGCCGCCGGCCAGGGCCGCGACGGTGAAGCTGATCGTCCAGGCGACATAGGCGCCGAAGGTCATCAGCTCGCCATGGGCGAAATTGGCGAAGCGCAGGATCGAATAGGTCAGCGTCACGCCGATGGCGCCGAGTCCGACCATCAGGCCGGTCATCAGGCCGTCGATGAGGAATTGCAGGCTCACGGACGCCCCTCCAGCACCGCCCGGCGGCCGCCGAGATAGAGCTCGGCGATGGCCGGATCGTCGAAGAGGCTCGCGGCCGGCCCCTCGTGGCGCTCCCGGCCCTCGGCGAGGATCACGCCGCGGTCGGCGATAGCGAGGGCGGCGCGGGCGTTCTGCTCGACCAGCACCACCGTCACCCCGGCGCCGCGGATCTCGGCGAGCTTGGCGAACACCATCTCGACCAGCTTGGGCGACAGGCCTGCCGACGGCTCGTCGAGCATCAGCACGTCGGGCGAGACGATCAGCGCGCGGGCGATGGCCAGCATCTGGCGCTGGCCGCCGGAGAGGCGGCCGGCGGACAGGCCGCCGCGCCCGGCCAAATCCGGGAACAGGGCGTACATCTCGCGGATGCGCGCCTCGCGGGCCGGGGCCGGCAGCAGGCCCGCGGCCAGGCGCAGATTGTCGTCGATCGACATGGCGGCGAAGACGTTCTCGGTCTGCGGCACGAAGCCGAGGCCGCTGCGCGCCAGCCGGTGGGTCGGCAGGCCGGTGATGACGGCGCCGCGCAGGGCGACGGAGCCGGCGCTGACCGGCACCAGCCCGGCGATCGCCTTGATCAGCGTCGACTTGCCGGCCCCGTTCGGCCCGAGGATGGCGACGAACTCGCCGCGCGCCACCTGCAGCGAGACGCCGTTGAGGATCGGCACGCCCGGGTCATAGCCGGCGACCAGGCCGGCGACGGTGAGGATCGGCGCGGTCATGCGGCGACGCCGCCGAGATAGGCCTCGATGACCCGCCGGTCGCGCGAGACGACGGCCGGCGGCCCCTCGGCCAGCAGCCGGCCCGAGGCCAGCACCAGCACGCGCCCGCACAGCCGCGAGACCAGATCCATGTTGTGCTCGATCAGCAGCACCGTGGTGCCGCGGCGCTTGAGCTCGGCGATCCGCTCGATGATCACCTCCAGGAGGCTCGGATTGACGCCGGCCGCCGGTTCGTCGAGCAGGATCACCTTGGGCTCGGCCATCAGCACGCGGGCGAGCTCCAGGAGCTTGCGCTGGCCGCCGGAGAGGACGCGCGCCGGCTCGTCGGCCAGCCGGGCCAGGGCGACGAAGTCGATGAGCGCCATGGCCTTGTCGCGGGCGGCGCGCTCGGCGCGGGCGACGCGGCCGGGCGCGAGCCAGTTGGGCAGGATGCGCTCCCCCGCCAGCCCCTGGCAGCCGAGCAGGACGTTCTCCAGGACCGTCATCTGCGGGAAGGGCCGCGGGATCTGGAAGGTGCGGCCGAGCCCGGCGGAGAGGCGCCGATGGGCCGGCAGGCGCTCGATCGGCCGGCCGGCGAGCAGGATGCGGCCGGACGTGGGCGCCTGGCTGCCGGCGAGGCAATCGAACAGCGTGGTCTTGCCGGCCCCGTTGGGGCCGATCAGGCCGAGGATCTCGCCGCGCGCCAAGGTGAAGGAGACGCCGTCCACCGCCGCGACCCCGCCGAAACGCTTGACGACCGCCTCGGCCGCCAGCAGCGGCTGCGGGTCACCGGGAGCCTCCCGGTCGGATGGGGGCACGGGCCCGGATTGTGCCTGCATCACGATTGTGTCGCCGGATCAACTATGGTGAAACTCCAATCGCACACTAATCAGACCTTCGTCGGCGAACCAACGATTCGTCGGCAGGGTTTTCGATTCTGACGTAGATTCCGGCAAGGCGGCCCGCAAGGACGGACGCACTCCGCACCGCAATCGGCTCAGACGGAGTGACGGGCGGGGCCGTCCGGTGAGGACTGGGATGAGCATTGACGGGGATGACGGCTTCGATCTGTTCGACCTCAGGGTCGAGGCGGTGATACCGGAGGGCGGCAAGGTCTATTGCGGGGCCGGGCCCGGGGACTATTTCGAGCTGCGCGGCGAGATGCTGACCCTGCCGCCCGGCCAGGGTTTTTCGATCTATTCGATCGCCGCCGTGCTGCCGCTGCTCGCGGCCAAGCAGCGCCCCACCCATCCCAACGACTGGATGACCACCGACACGGAGGTCGCCTGCCCCGATCCGAACTGCTGCAGCCGGCTGCGCATCACCCGCATCGGCACGAGGCGGTTCTCGCATGGGGCGACGACGGCCGTGCCGCTGCCCGAGGTCAGATCATGACGGAACGCCGAAGCCTCGCACCGGGCTATGAGATATCCCGCGTCATCCGCGGCGGCTGGCAGCTTGCCGGCGGCCATGGCGCGATCGACGGCGCCGCTGCGGTCGGCGACCTTCTCGCCGCCTACGACGCCGGCATCACCACCTTCGACTGCGCCGACATCTACACCGGCGTCGAGGAGCTCTACGGCGCCTTCCGCGCTCGCCTGGCGGCGGAGCGCGGCCGCGAGGCGCCGGCGCGCCTGCGCATCCACACCAAGCTGGTGCCGGACCTCGCCGGCCTCGCCAGGGTGGCGAAGGCGGACATCGCGGCGATCGTCGACCAGTCGCTCGGGCGACTGAAGATGGAGCGGCTCGACCTCGTCCAGTTCCACTGGTGGGACTATGCGGTGGCGCGCGACCTCGAGGTCGCCGGCTGGCTCGACGAGATCCGGCGCGAGGGCAAGATCGACCGGGTCGGCGGCACCAATTTCGACACGCCGCATGTGGCGGCCATGCTCGCCGCCGGCATCCCGCTGTTCAGCATGCAGGTGCAGTACTCCCTGCTCGACCACCGGCCCGAGACGGCCCTGACCGCGCTGGCGGCGCGCCACGGCATCGCCCTGTTCTGCTACGGGTCGGTCGCCGGCGGCTTCCTCGGCGAGCGCTGGCTGGGCGCGGCGGAACCGCACGAGCCGCTGGAGAACCGGTCGCTGACCAAGTACAAGCTGATCATCGACGATTTCGGCGGCTGGACCCTGTTCCAGGAGTTGCTGCGCGTGCTCAAGGCGGTCGCCGACCGGCACGGCACCGACATCGCCAGCGTGGCAAGCCGCCACGTGCTCGACCGGCCGGGCGTCGCCGCCGTGATCGTCGGCGCCCGCAACCGCGCCCACCTCGCCGCCAATGCCCGTATCGGCGCGCTGCGTCTGACCGACGCGGACAAGGCGGAGATCGCCGCCGTGCTTGCCCGCCGGCAAGGACCGGAGGGCGACGTCTACACGCTCGAGCGCGACCGGCATGGCCGCCACGGCTCGATCATGAAATACAACCTGAATGCCGAAGCCTCCTGAAGAGGACGGCAGGACACTGGCAGGACACCGGGAGGACCCATGAAGACAGCGCTGCTTTCGCTCGCCGCCGCGAGCCTGGCCCTGGCCGCGAGCGCGGCCGAAGCCGAGACCTGCAAGATCACCGTCGGCGTGGTCATGGAGCTGACCGGCCCGGCCGGCGAATACGGCCAGGCCGGCGCCAAGTCGGTGGAGATGGCGTTCCGCGACATCAACGAGGCCGGCGGCGCCCGCGGCTGCACCCTGGTGACCGACACGCGCGACTCCCAGAGCACCGGCAGCGTGGCGGTCGATGCGGCCAACCAGCTGGTCCAGGTCGGCAAGGTGCCGGCGCTGATCGGCGGCATCATCTCCTCGGTGACGATCCCGATCCTGACCTCGGTGACGGCGCCGGCCAAGGTGGTGCAGGTCTCGCCGGCCTCCTCCTCGCCGACGCTCACCGCGCTCGGGCGCGAGGGCAAGACCAACGGCATCTTCTTCCGCACCATCACCTCCGACGCGCTGCAGGGCACGGCGGCGGCGAAATACGCCCTCGACCAGGGCTTCAAGAAGATCGCGATCATCCACGTGAACAACGACTTCGGCGTCAACATGGTCGCCGAGTTCAAGAAGGCCTACGAGGCTCTGGGCGGCCGGATCACCAGGATCGTGCCGTACAACGAGAACCAGGCGAGCTACCAGTCCGAGGCCACCGCGGCGATGGAAGGCGATCCCGACGGCCTCTACCTCGTCTCGACGCCGGTGGACGGGGCCACCGTCGCCCGGGCCTGGATCTCCGGCGGAGGCGCCGCCAGGTTCCTGCTCAACGACGGCATGAACAGCCCGGACTTCATCAAGAGCGTCGGCGCCAAATATCTGAACGAGGCCTACGGCACCTCCTCCGGCACCAAGCCGACCGCCTCGACCGACTATTTCAACGCCAACTACAAGGCCTTCTCCGGCGGCATCGAGCCGAGCAATCCGGCGGCCGATCGCGCCTATGACGCGGGCGCCATCGTCGGCCTCGCCATCGCCGCCGCCCAGTCGACCGAGCCGCTCGCCATCCGCGACGCGATCTTCAAGGTCGTCGATCCCGCCGGCACGCCGGTGCACGCCGGCAAGGAAGAGTTCGCCAAGGCGCTGGCCCTGATCAAGGAGGGCAAGCCGATCCGCTACGAAGGCGTGATCGGCCCGGTCTCCTTCGACAAATACGGCGACATCACCGGTCCGTTCCGGCTGTGGAAGATCACCGACGGCGTGGTGACCACCACCGGCGAGCTGTCGACCGACGACATCAACGCCATCAAGGCGAAGATCGGCGGCTGAAACGGAGCAGGAAGGGCGCCCGGTTGTCGATTGAGTGCGACCTTCCAGCTCGTCATGGCCGGACTTGATCCCATAGGCGCTAAGGGGCCGGAAGGGAATAGGCGAATCGGTTGGGCTTTTTGGTGATGTCGTGGGATTCCTGTCGGAGGCAGAGTGTCGTATCGTAGGGGATGATTGACGAAGTTTCCCTGCGCAAGCGCCAGTCTGCGCTTCTGCGGCACCTTGACGAACGGCAACGGCGGTTGTTTGCGGCCAGCGAGGCGAAGGCGGCCGGTCATGGCGGCATAGCGGCGGTTTCGCGTGTGACGGGCATCGCGCCGAGTACGATCGGGCGCGGGTTGAAGGACATCGCGGCTCCTGCGTCCCTGGCGGAAGGTCGCGTTCGTCGCCCGGGCGGCGGACGCAAGTCACTGGTTGAGAAAGCCCCCCAGTTGCTCCTTGATCTGCTGGGGCTGGTCGAGCCGGGCGCGCGCGGGGATCCGATGTCGCCGCTGCGCTGGACCTGCAAGAGCACCCGTCGCTTGGCCGCTCAACTCGGGGAACTTGGCCACAAAGTCAGCCACACGGTGGTCGGAGAGTTGCTGAAGGCGGAAAAGTTCAGCTTGCAGGCCAATCGCAAAACCCTGGAAGGCGCGGACCATCCCGACCGCGACGCTCAGTTCCAAGTGGTCAACGCCGCGGTCAAGACCGCTTTGGCGGACCAGCAGCCGGTCATCTCGGTCGATACGAAGAAGAAGGAACTGGTCGGCGACTTCAAGAACGCCGGCCGGGAATGGCGGCCCCGAGGCGATCCCGAGACGGTGCGCGTGCACGACTTTCTCATCCAGGAACTGGGGCGCGCCATTCCCTATGGCGTTTACGACCTCGCCGCCAACGCGGGCTGGGTGAGTGTCGGCATGGACAATGACACCGCGGCTTTCGCCGCGCAGACCATCCGCCGATGGTGGCGGGAGGTCGGCTGCTGTCGCTATCCCCTGGCCAGGCGCCTGGTCATCACCGCCGATGGTGGCGGCAGCAACTCCTCGCGCGGACGCCTTTGGAAGCTTGAATTGCAGCGCCTCGCCGATGAACTGGGTCTCTCGATCGAAGTGCACCACCTCCCGCCGGGAACAAGCAAGTGGAACAAGATCGAGCACCGCCTGTTCTCGTTCATCACCCAAAATTGGCGCGCGCACCCTCTCGTCAGCTATCGCGTCATCGTCGATCTGATCGCCTCGACAACCACGAAGACCGGGTTGACGGTCCTGTGTGAACTCGACACCAACACATATCCCAAAGGCACCGCCGTCTCCGACGCCGACTGGCAAAACATCAACATCCGGCGCCACGATTTCCACGGCGAATGGAATTATACAATCGACCCATCAACCCAAATACCAGAAGCGGTTATTTCCTGACAGGCCCTAAGACAGAGACGGATCACGTCGCTGCCGGAAAGGGCGATGCCCTCTCAGCCGTCATGGCCGGACTTGATCCGGCCATCCACGCGACCACGGATCTGGCAGAATGATACGATGGTGGCCTCACAGGACTGGTCAGCTGTCGTGTTCGTGTGGATGGCCGGATCAAGTCCGGCTATGACGGTCAGGGTGGTGCCTTTATTTCCTGACGGCGGCTGAAGCCGGCCGCGATCGAATCCATTCCCCCCTCTCCCGGCCGAGAGGGATCCTCGCCCTCCCTCGGAAGCACCCGCACGATGCCCTCTCCCCGCCCCGACCGCATCGACCTCGCGCCCGGCCTCTCGATCAGCCGTATCGTCACCGGCTTGTGGCAGGTGGCCGACATGGAACGGGGCGGCGCGCCGCTCGATCCCGTGGCTGCGGCCGAGGCCATGGCCGGCTATGCCGCCGCCGGCTTCGACACCTTCGACATGGCGGACCATTACGGCAGTGCCGAGATCATTACCGGCGAGTTCCTGGCGCGGGAACGCGCGGCCGGCCGCGAAGGGGCGCGGGCCTTCACCAAATGGTGCCCGACGCCCGGGCCGATGACGGCGGCGGCGGTGCGCGCCGGCGTCGAGCGCGCCCTCGAGCGGATGCGCCTCAGCGCCATCGACCTCATGCAGTTCCACTGGTGGAGCTTCGAGCACCCCGCCTATATCGAGGCGATGAAGGAGTTGGCGAAGCTCAAGGACGAGGGGCTCGTCCGCCATGTCGGCGTCACCAATTTCGACACGGACCATCTGCGCGTCCTCGTCGGCGAGGGCGTGCCTCTCGTCTCCAACCAGGTGTCATTCTCCGTGCTGGACCGGCGCGCCGCCGGGGACATGAGCAGCTTCTGCCTGGCGAACGGCATCCGACTGCTCGCCTATGGCACGCTGGCCGGCGGTCTGGTCTCCGAGCGCTGGCTCGGGCAGCCCGAACCGGACGCCCTCTCCGACTGGAGCAAGATGAAGTACAAGCGCTTCGTCGACGCCATCGGCGGCTGGGCGGCATTCCAGGCGATCCTGCGGGCCCTGGCCGCCGTCGCCACCCGGCACGGCGTCTCCATTCCCAATGTCGCCACGCGCTGGGTGCTGGAGCAGCCGGCGGTCGCGGCCGTGATTGTCGGCGCCCGGCTCGGCGAAGCCGAGCATCGCGCCGACAATCTACGCGCTTTCAGCGTCGCGCTGGATCACGAGGATCGCGCCCGGCTCGACGAAGCCTTCGCCGGCTCGCGCCGCCTGCCCGGCGATTGCGGCGACGAATACCGCAAGCCGCCCTTCCTCACCGCCTCCGGCGACCTCAGCCATCACCTGGAACAGTTGCCGAAGGTCTACACGGCGGTACCGGTCGAGGGCCGGCCCGGCCGCCTCAGAGTGGACAGCGGCAGCGTCTGGGAAGGCATCTGCGGCTATAGCCGGGCGATGCGGGTCGGCGACCGCGTCCTGGTCAGCGGCACCACCGCCACCAGCGCGTCCGGCGCCGTGGTCTGCCCGGACGATCCGGCCGGCCAGGCCGTCTTCATCCTCGACAAGATCGCCGCCAGCCTCGCCGCGCTCGGCGCCGGCCTCGGCGACATCGTGCGCACCCGCGTCTATCTGCAGGACGCCGACGAATGGGAGCCGGTCTCGCGCGTCCACGGCCGCTATCTCGGCGAGGTCCGCCCGGCCAACACCCTGTTCGAGGTCGGGCGTCTGGTCGGCCCTTACCGGGTCGAGATCGAGGCGGAGGCCGTGGTCGATTCCACCGCGAAGACCAAGCAGGACTGACGGGCCGGCCGGAGCTTTTCCCGCCTGAGCGGTTCTCTCGAACCCGCTTGCACTTGCAAGCTTGAGCAATCATGGCGACAGCCGTGAGACGCGGCTGAGCGGACAATACACGTTCTCGCGAGCAAAGTGTCATCGCGCACGGCGCGGCCGCCAAGATGGCCCTAACCCCTTGCGGGATCACCCGTCGGCGGGTATGTTCCTGTTTCGTTCTCGCCTCGACAAAGACTCAATCCGACCGCATGGCGGCTCGGCTCGACGGCATTTGGAAGGAACCCATCAATGACCTTGGATCAGGCGCGCAATGCCGACGCCCTGCGTGCGGCACCCGGACGTGACGGTGCGCCGCGGTGGGGCCGGTCGGATCGGCGACGGCTCTTTCCCGGCATCATCGCCCGGCTCGAGGCTGCTTCGGGCGCCGACCGCGGCCTCGACGCGATGATCGCCTATGTGCTGGGACTGGCGGACGAGGCTGGTCCTGGCGGCCGCGGAGACCCGCGCTGCCGCGACGGCTCGCCGGTGCCGCGCTTCACGACCTCGCTCGACGACGTCGTCGCCCATCTCCGGCGCAGCCTTGCCGACTGGACCTGGGCCATCGAGGCGGCCCCGGAGATCGATGCGCGGATCTGGAAGGGACCGGCCGAGCCGGAGGCCTCGGGATCGGCGTGGAAGGACGACGACGGCCGCACCCACATGGAGAGCCCGCCGGCCAATGCCGCCATCGCCCTGACCCTGGCCATGCTGCGGGCGGCGGAGATGGAGGGATAGGCGGGAAGGGCGGGAAGGGCGGGAAGGGCGGGCGACAGGAATCGCCGTGCCCCTCCCTCAGGGGCGCCCCTTGCGCCCCTGGCACAGGACGATGGGCGGCGTCAGCTGGGCGTCGAAGCCGCTGCCCTGGTAGACCTGCACGTTCGAGGCGCCGGGCGGCAACAGGAAGGACCCTTCGACGATCCTGCCGGCATTGCCGGCGGTCGTCAGCGCCCAGCGGAAGGTGCACAGCTGCGGCGGCTCCTTCATATCCGGCTGGCTGCACATCAGCTGGGCGCCGCCGAGCATGGCGGCGCCGCCGCAACTCACGCGTGCAGCAGCCGGAGCTGCCCCCTCCGACAGCACCGCGGCCAGGCCGATGGCCGCGACGCCGGCCAGGCGCACAGCCGCCGGGACGGCTTTCCGCCACGCGCCGGCATCCCCGATCCGATCAGCCATGCGACACCTCCACCCCTTGGCACGAGAGCGCGCTTGATATAGATATCCATATCATAAGTACGCATATGAATAGCAGGCTTCCGTTCCATGGACAATCAGCCGACGCTCGGGTTCCTGCTGCATGACGCGGCACGGCTCCTGCGCAAGCGCTTCGAGCAGCGGGCGAAGAGCCTGGGCCTGACCCGCTCGCAGTGGCAGACCCTCGCCTATCTTTCCAAGAATGAAGGCATCCACCAGGGTGGACTGGCCGAGATCCTGGAGATCGAGGGCATCACGCTGGTGCGCATCCTCGATCGGCTGGAGGAGCGCGGCCTGATCGAACGACGCCAGCACCCGACCGACCGCCGCGCCTGGCAGCTGTTCATGTGCAAGGCGGCCGAGCCGCTGCTGGCGGAGATGCGGACGATCGGCGAGGCCACCCGGGCCGAGGCACTGACCGGCATCTCCGACGAGGACCGGGCCCATCTCGTCCGGACCCTGACCCTGATGAAGTCGAATCTGCTCTACGCCTGCCGCACGCCGGCCGACGACAGGAGTGCAAGCCATGGCTGACGGTTCCTCCCCGCGGGCCGCCGTTACCGCCGACGCGCAGGAGACGATCCGGGTCAAGCCGGAAGCCGTCGCGCCTGCTCCCGCCCCCCCGCCTCCGGCCGCCGAACCGCTCCGCCGCCGGCGCAGCAGGCTCCGGCCGCTCCTGTTCGCGCTCCTGCCCCTGGCGCTCATCGCCGGCGGCTACGCCTATGTGACAGGCGGCCAGGTCATGTCGACCGACAACGCCTATGTCCAGGCCGACAAGGTGGGCATCTCCACCGACGTTTCCGGCACGGTCGCCGCCATCGAGGTGCGCGACAACGAGGCGGTGAAGAAGGGGCAGGTGCTGTTCCGCCTCAAGCCGGACTCCTTCCAGATCGCGCTGGCCGGGGCGCAGGCGCAGCTCGGCACGGTGCGCGACCAGATCCTCACCCTCCAGGCCAGCTATCACCAGTCGCTCGCCCAGATCACCCAGGCCGAAGCCGACATCCCCTTCTACGAGGCGGCCTTCAAGCGCCAGCAGGAGCTCGCGTCCAGCGCGGCAGCCTCCCGCGCCGCCTTCGACCAGGCCCAGCACGACCTGGAGGCGGCCCGGCAGAAGGTCACCGTCGCCAAGGCGCAGGCCCAGGCGATGCTGGCCCAGCTCGGCAACGACGCAGACCAGCCGATCGAGCAGAACCCGTTCTATCTCCAGGCCAAGTCCGGCGTCGACAACGCCCAGCGCGACCTCGACGACACGGTGGTGCGCGCGCCGTTCGACGGCATCGTCACCAATGTCGACGCCCTGCAGGTCGGCACCTATCTGCAGGCCTCCCAGCCCGGCTTCTCGCTGGTCTCGACCACGAAGCTGTGGATCGCGGCCAATCCGAAGGAGACCGAGCTCACCTATGTCAGGCCCGGCCAGCCCGTCACCATCACCGTCGACACCTATCCCGGCGTCGAATGGAGGGGCAGGGTCGACAGCATCAGCCCGGCCTCGAGCTCGAGCTTCTCGCTGCTGCCGGCGCAGAACAGCAGCGGCAACTGGGTGAAGGTGGTCCAGCGCATCCCCCTGCGCATCAGCATCGACGACACGCAGGGCAAGCCGCCGCTGCGCGTGGGCATGAGCGTCACCGCCGATATCGACACCGGCCGGGCCCGCGGCCTGCCCGACTTCGCCCAGAGGCTGGTCGACCGCTTCGGCGGCAAGGACCATGGCTGACCCGATCCCGACCGCGCCGGTCGCCAATCGCGGCGCCATCACCGCCTGCGTCATCCTGGCGGTGATCATGCAGGCGCTGGACACCACCATCGCCAATGTCGCCCTGCCCTATATCCAGGGCAGCGTCTCGGCGAGCGCCGACCAGATCAACTGGGTGCTCACCTCCTATATCGTCGCCGCGGCGATCATGACGCCGCCCTCCGGCTTCCTGGCCGCCCGCTTCGGCCGCAAGCGGGTGCTTCTGGCCGCTATCGCCGGCTTCGTCGTCGCCTCGGTGCTGTGCGGCATCGCCCAGTCCCTGGTCGAGATCGTCGGCTACCGCCTGCTGCAGGGCGTGTTCGGCGCTTCGCTGGTGCCGCTGTCGCAGGGCATCCTGCTCGACATCTATACGGTGGAGGAGCGCGGCTCGGCCATGGCGCTGTTCGGCGTCTCGGTCATGGTCGGGCCGGTGCTGGGCCCGGTGATCGGCGGCTGGCTGACCGACAATCTGAGCTGGCGCTGGGTGTTCTACATCAACGTCCCGATCGGCCTGCTCGCCTTCGTCGGCATCGTCGTCTTCGTGACGGAAACCAGGATCGACGCGCTCGCCCGGCTCGACTGGTTCGGCTTCGGCACGCTGAGCGTGGCGATCGCCGCGCTGCAGCTCTTCCTCGACCGCGGCGAGCAGCTCGACTGGTTCTCCTCCGGCGAGATCATCATCGAGGCCGTGGTGGCGGCGGCCGCCCTCTACCTGCTGATCGTGCACACCTTCACGGCCGAGCGCTCCTTCGTCAATCCGCGCCTGTTCCTCGACCGCAACTTCACGGTGAGCCTGTTCTTCATCTTCATCGTCGGCGTCACCTATCTCGCCTCGCTGGCGCTGATGACACCCTATCTGCAGACGCTGATGGGCTATCCCGTGGTCACCGCCGGCATCGTCATGGGACCGCGCGGCCTGGGGACCATGCTGTGCATGTTCATCGTCGGCCGCCTGATCGGCAAGGTCGACACGCGCTGGCTGCTGGCCGCCGGCCTCGGCCTGACGGCCTGGGCCATGTACGACATGACCGGCTGGACGCCCGACGTGTCGCAATGGACCATCATATCCGTCGGCTTCGTCCAGGGCGCCGGCCTCGGCTTCCTGTTCGTGCCGCTGACCACGGTCGCCTTCGCCACCCTGCCGGCCCATCTGCGCGGCGAAGGCACTGGCCTCTACAATCTCTCGCGCAACATCGGCTCCAGCGTCGGCATCTCGGTCGTCTCGGCGCTGCTGGTGGAGAACACGCAGGTCAACCACGCCGCGCTCACCACCTATGTCACGCCGTTCAACCACGCCTTCCAGGCTCCGGCGGCCGTGCAGCAGCTCGACCCGTTCACCGCCGCCGGCCGCGCCGCCCTGGACGGCCTGATCACGATGCAGGCGACGATCATCGCCTATATCGACGACTTCAAGCTGCTGATGATCATGTCGTTGCTGGCGGTGCCGCTGGTGCTGCTGCTGCGCAAGCCGGCGAGCAAGCCGGCGGTCGACCACAGCGCCGCGGTGGAGTGAGGCGCCAGCCGGCTGCCTATGCCGATTGGCGGGACCTTGCCTCCTCGACATTATGCATACAGCGAAAGAGTGACGGCATGTGCCCGTTGCTGCGAGCGCCCCTCAGCGTCAGGAGTGAGCCCATGCAGAAGCGCATGACCATCAGCATCGACGAAACGTCTATGACGGGCTGGTGCGTGTCGTCGGCCGACGCAAGATCAGCCGCTTCCTTGAAGACCTCGCCCGTCCGCATGTTGTCGGCGAGAGCCTGGAGAGCGCCTACGCCGCCATGGCCGCCGACCGTGCCCGCGAGGCCGAAGCCCTCGAATGGAGCGAAGCGCTGATCGGCGACGGCTTCGATGCGGCGCGGTGAGGTCCGGTGGGTTGATTTCGAGCCATCGCGCGGCGGGGAGATTCGCAAGGTCCGACCGGCGGTCAGCAACAATGCTGCCAATACCGCATTGAACCGTGTCCAGGTGGTTCCGCTGACCAGCAGCACCGGCCGCGTCTATCCCAGCGAAGCCCTGGTCACGATCGACGGGAAGCAGAGCAAGGCCTTGGCGGATCAAATGACCACGGCCGCGAAGGAACACCTGACGACCTGTCTCGGCACGCTGTCCAAGACAGACATGGTAGCTGTCGAGAGGGCCATTCAGATCCAGCTTGGGCTGAGGCTGTAGGCCACCTGTCCGGACAAGGCCTCGCCTATGCCGCCAGCAACGCCTTGAGCCGGACGTCCGCCCGCGCCAGCAGGGCCGGATCGGGCCTCGCCCGGCGGGCGATCATCATCTCGGCGAGGCGGATGTCGCGGGCGACGGCATTGCCGGGGCCGATGCCGCTGGCGGCGACGAGACGGCCGTCGGCATCGAGATGGAACAGGATGACGGCATCGTCGCCGACGTCCCGGCGGACGACACGCGCGCCCTCGTCCGCCAGGCCCGCCACCTGCAGGGTGAGGTCGTGCTGATCGGACCAGAACCAGGGCACCGCCGCCACAGCCTCCCCGGCGCCGAGCATGTTGCGGGCGGCCAGGGCTCCCTGCTCCTGGGCGCTGCGCCAGGATTCGAGCCGGATCCGGCGGCCGCCATAGAGCGCCAGGGGAAAGGAGCAGCAATCGCCGGCGGCGAGGATCCGGGGATCGGAGCTGCGCAGTTCGGCGTCCACCGCAATGCCGTTGTCGAGCGCCAGGCCCGCCGCCTCGGCCAGGGCGGTGCGGGGCACGGAGCCGATGCCGGCGACCACCAGATCGGCCGCGATGGTCGTACCATCGCACAGGGTGACGACCGTGCCATCGCCGTCACCGTCGATCGTGGCAATGCCGGTGCCGCAGATGAGGTCGACCCCGGCGGCACGGTGCCGGGCATGGACGACCGCGGCGATCGCGGCCGGGACGCCGCGGGCGAGGATGCGCGGCTGCGCCTCGACCACGGTCACCGCGGCGCCGCGCCGGCTGGCGCTCGCCGCCAGCTCCAGGCCGATGAAGCCGCCGCCGATGACGAGGATGCGGGCGCCCGGCAGCAGGCGCCGGCGCAGCTCCAGGCAGTCGTCGAAGCCGCGCAGGGTCAGGCAGTCCGGGCCGGAGCCGGGAAAACGCGGCTGCCGCGCCGCGGCGCCGGTCGCCAGCAGCAGCCGGTCATAGGCGAGCGCCGTGCCGTCCGACAGGGCGAGGCGCTGGCCCTCCCGGTCGATGGCGACGGCGCTCCGGCCGGCGAGGCAGGCGATGTCGGCGGCGGCGAGGCGATCCGCATCGGCGATGATGCGCGGCCGCGGCTCGCCCGCTTCGGCCAGCGCCTCCTTCGACAAAGGCGGACGCTCGTAAGGCAGGTGCGCCTCCTCGCCCACCAGCGTCACCGGGCCGCCATAGCCCTGCTCGCGCAGCGCCAGGGCGGCGCGCACGCCGGCCTCGCCGGCGCCGACGATCACCATGCCAAGCGGCATCGCGCCCTCGCTCAGATGCGGATGAACACCTTGCCGCCGTCGACCTTGACCGGATAGGTCTTGAGGTCGACGCAGACCGGTGCCCCCTTGGCCTGGCCGGTCTTGTAGTTGAAGCGGCCATTGTGCTTGGGGCACTCGATGATCTCGTCCATCACCAGCCCATCGGCGAGATGGATGCGCTCATGGGTGCACAGGCCGTCCGTTGCGAAATATTCGTCGTCCGGGCTGCGGTAGATGGCGAAGGTGCGGCCCTCGTGATCGAAACGGATCACGTCCTCCTCGTCGATCTCGTCGGCGCCGCAGGCTTCGGTCCAGGCATCGGCCATGGCAGGTCCTCGTTCTCTCGGGTCGGATGGCGCTCCGCCGTCACTCGGCGGCGACGATGCGGGTCTCGTGGTTGCAGGGCACGGCCCTGGCGGTCGCGGGCAGCTGCCGCACCGCGTGATAGGCCGGCTCCCGCACCTGCCGCAGGATCGTCGGGATGATCTCCCTGTAGGCAGCCCAGCAGCTGGGATAGGGCGCCGGGCAATCGTCCTTGACGGCGGCGTGCAGGCGGGGCAGCGCGTGGTAGGGCACCATCGGAAACATGTGGTGCTCCACATGGTAGTTCATGTTGAGATAGAGGAAGCGGAACACCGGGTTCATGTAGACCGTTCGGGTGTTCAGCCGGTGGTCGAGCACATCCTCCGACAGGCCGGCATGCTGGGTGAGGCCGAAGAACACCACCATGAAGCCGCCGTAGAAGGTCGGCAGGCCGACATACATCGCCGGCAGGATGCTGCCCGTCCACAGGCAGGCGGCGAACACCGCTGCAAAGATCGCGAGATAGATGCGGGCGACGGCATAGACCTTCCAGCGCTCCATGTCGGGAATGAAGGTCTTCTCCTCCTCGTTCAGGCGGCCGGCGGCATGGATGACGATGTTGCGCAGGGCGACGGCGCCGCTCTTCAGGGCAAAGAGGTTGAGCAGAATGCCGAGGACGTCAGGCGGGCGCGGCACCGCGATCTCCGGGTCGCGGCCGACGATGATCGTGTCGGTGTGGTGGCGGGTGTGGCTCCAGCGCCAGACCGTCGGCTCGCGCAGGATCATGAAGCAGGCGATGTGATAGACGACGTCGTTCATCCAGCGCGTCCGGAACGCCGTGCCGTGGCCGCATTCGTGCCAGCGGCTGTCGGAGGAGGAGCCGTAGAGCACGCCGTAGACGAGGAAGCAGGGCACCGCCCACCAGGTGCCCCAGGCAAGATAGCCGAGCCCGCCCGACACCGCGAAAGCCGCGAACCAGATCAGCGTGTCGCGGATGGCCGGGCCGTCGCTGCGCTTCATCAATTCCTTCAGCGCCTTGCGCGGGATCGGACAGGCATACCACTCGGCGGCGGCCAGTCCCCGCTCCTCCGCCAGCTTGGTGTCGCGGCCGATCAGGCTGTAGTCGCGGCGCGTCGGCGTCATCCCGGACCTCCCCGAAGCCGGATGCGTGGTCTTCGCCCGCTCCGGCCGCTCTCCTGTCCCTGTTGTCGGAAGAATACGGGCAGTCGCGAAGGGCCTCAATGGTCGCTTGACAGTTTCTATCATTTTCCATCATCGTGCCCTCGCATGAGTGATGGAATTTCATCAGGGAGGAGCATGACACGGCGGCCCACCATCGCCGATCTGTCGCGCCGGGCCGGCGTCAGCGTCGCAACCGTCGACCGGGTCCTGAACGCGCGCCACCCCGTCCGCGAGGAGACCGCCCGGCGCGTCTTCGAGGCCGCCGAGGCGATCGGCTATCACGCCGCCACCCTGATCCGGCATCGGATCGAGCGCGAGCTCCCGCAATACCGGCTCGGCTTCGTGCTGCAGCGTCCCGAGACCTATTTTTACCGAAGCTTCGGCGAGCAGCTGGTGCGGACGGTGGAGGCGGCGCGCGACTTTCGCGGGGTCGTCGTCCTCGACCATGTCGCCGAGCAGACCCCGGCGGCGGTCTGCGCCAAGCTGCGCGAAGTCGCAGGCCGCTGCCAGGCCGTGGCCGTGGTGGCGGTCGACCATCCTGCGATCACGGCCGTCGTCGCCGAGCTCTCCGCCCGTGGCGTGCCGGTGTTCTCGCTGCTGTCCGACTTCGCCACCGACGTGCGGGCCGGCTATGTCGGCGTCGACAACCGCAAGGCCGGCCGCACCGCCGCCTGGCTGATCGCGCGGGCGGCGAAGCGGCCTGGCAAGGTCGCGGTCGTCGTCGGCAGCCACCGCTTCCAGGGCCACGAGCTGCGCGAGATGGGCCTGCGCAGCTATTTCCGCGAGCTGGCGCCGCAGTTCGAGGTGCTCGACAGCTCCGTCAACCTGGAGGAGCACCGCATCGCCTACGAGGCGACGCTGGACCTGCTGCACCGCCACCCCGACCTCGTCGGCCTCTATGTCGCCGGCGGCGGCACGGAGGGCGTGATCGCGGCGCTGCGCGAGGAGGGCGCGTCGCGCGACATCGTCTCGATCTGCAACGAGAACACGCCGGACACTCGCGCGGCCCTGGCCGAGAACGTCATCACCATGGCGATGGCGACGCCGCTGGCCCTGATCGTGCCCGAGCTCGTGCGCATCATGGTCGGAGCCCTCGGACCGGAGCCGCGCGACGTGCCGGCGCAGACCTTCCTGCCCTTCGAGCTGCTCATCGCCGAGAACATCTGAACGGCGCGCCGCCTCCGGGGCCGGCGAAGCCATGGCCCCCCGTTCGCCGCTGGCGTATGCTCGCATGGAGCGGCCTCGATGGGCGACGGGAGAGGTGCGATGAAGGGCCCCATCCGCCGGGGCAAGTCCGTCCGGATCGAACCTGCAGCCGCGGCCGGCGCATCGCCCGCACCGGTGCCTCGGCACCCGGCTGGCGCCGACGCCGCGCTGCCTCCCTTGTTCCGCTACATCTGGCAGCAGAGCCGCCGCGAGCAGATCCTCATCCTCCTGGTGGTGCTGGCCTCCCTGCCCTTCTACTTCGCCTCCCTCGACCTGCCGAAGACGATCGTCAACGACGCCATCCAGGGACGCGCCTTCGCCGGCGGAAAGGACCACGCCGTCCTGTTCCGGATCGACCCTGCCCTGCCGGGCTGGCTGGGCGGCCGCCACCTCGCCTTTTCCGGCATCGAGTTCGGCCGGTACGAATACCTGTTCGCGCTCAGCGGCCTGTTCATGGTGCTGGTGCTGATCAACGCCGCCTTCCGCTATGTCGTGAACATGCGCAAGGGCAAGCTGGGCGAGGCCGTGCTGCGCCGTCTGCGGCTGGACCTGTTCTCGCTGCTGCTGCGCTTCACGCCCGAGGCGATCCGCAACGTCAAGGCGTCGGAGGCCGCGACCATCATCAAGGACGAGGTCGAGCCGATCGGCGGCTTCGTCGGCGACGCCTTCGTCCAGCCGGTGTTCCTGGGCGGCCAGGCCCTGACCGCCCTCCTGTTCATCATCGTCCAGAGCCCGTCGCTGGGGGTCCTGGCCGGCGCCATGGTCGGCGTGCAGGGCTTCATCATCCCGCGCCTGCGCCGCGAGCAGCGTCGCCTCGGCCGGGAGCGCCAGCTCCACTCGCGGGCCCTCGCCGGCCACATCGGCGAGATCGTCGACGGCATGGCGGAGGTCAGCAACCACGGAACCTCGGCCTATGAGCGCCACAAGATCTCGGCCGCCCTCGATCGACTGTTCCGGATCCGCTACGAGCTCTACGGCCGCAAGTTCATGGTCAAGTTCATCAACAGCGTCCTGGCCCAGGTCACGCCGTTCCTGTTCTACTCGATCGGCGGCTACTACGCCCTGCGCGGCTCGCTCGACATCGGCCAGCTGGTCGCCGTCATCGCCGCCTATCGGGACCTGCCGCCGCCGGTGAAGGAGCTGATCGACTGGGACCAGCAGCGGCTCGACGTCGAGGTCAAGTATCAGCAGATCGTCGAGCAATTCGCCTCGGCCCGCCCGGAGGCCGGGGGGCAGGCGCCGGACGGGATCTCGCTCACCTGCGGCGCGATCGAGCTCAAAGGCCTGCGCGTGACCGGCGCCGGCGGCGAGGTCCTGCTCGACGGCGTCAATGCCTCCATCCCGCTCGGCGCTCACACGGTGCTGCTCGGGACGGCGGGGGACGGCGCCAGCACGCTCGCCCAGGTGATCGGCCGCAGGCTCACCGCCTATGCCGGCTCCGTGCTGATCGCCGGCCACGACTTCGCCGCCCTGGCCGGGCCCGGGATGGCCTATTGCGGGCCCGACGCGGTGTTGTTCCAGGGCTCGATCCGGGACAACATCCTCTACGGCCTGCGGCGGCCGCAGGCGCCGCTGCAGGCGGACGGCCCTCTCGGGGCAGCCCCGATCGACTATGCCGCGGCGGGCGCCGCCGGCCCCGAGGATGTCGATACGGCCATCGTCGCGGCCTTGCACGCCGTCGGCATGGCCGACGCCATCTACCGCTTCGGCCTCGGACGCACCCTCGATCCCGACGGCAATCCCGAAGTCGCCGACCGCTTCGTCGCGGCGCGGCGCGCCCTGAGCCGGGCGCTTGCCGCCGAGCATGTGGCCGACCTGATCGAGCCCTTCGATCCCGACCGGTTCAACCGCAACGCCACCCTCGGCGAAAACCTGGTCTTCGGGATCGTCCGGCAGGGCGGCGGCGAGCTGGCCGATCATCCGGCCGTGCAGGCCGTGCTCGACGCCGAAGACCTGGCCCAGCCCCTGGTCCAGGTCGGCCTGCGCATCGCCGGCACCATGACCGAAGCCCTGGCGGACCTGCCGGACGACCACTTCCTGCTCAAGACATACGCGCTGGTTCCCGCCGGCGACCTGCCCCTGCTGCGCGACATTCTCGCCCGCTGGACCGAAGCCGGGCGGACACCGCCCGCCGCCGATCGCCGGCGTCTCGTCGGCCTCGCCTTCGCCTATTGCGAAACACGACACAGGCTCGGGCTGGTGACGCCGGATCTGGCCGCGCGCGTCCTGCGGGCCCGGGCGACCTTCATGCGGTCGGCGCCGCCGGATCTGAAGGCCGCCATCGACTTCTACGACCCGCAGCGGCTGAACGCGACGGCGCCGCTGCGCGACAACCTCCTGTTCGGCCGGATCAATCACGGCATCGCCGGCGCGGTCGAACGGATCCTCGCGATCCTGCGCCGGGTGGTCCGCGACAACGGGCTGGAGACCGAAATCTACCGGATCGGCCTCGATCAGCAGGTCGGCCTGGGGGGACGGCTGCTGTCCCCGGCCCTGCGCAACGCCGTCGGTCTGGCGCGGTGCCTGGTCAAGAGCCCGGACCTCCTGGTCCTCGACCAGCCCCTGCTGGTCTTCGGCGCCGAGGAGGGCCGGCGCATCCTGGCGCGCGTCCGCGCCGCAATGGGGGGCAAGACCCTCCTGGCGGCCCTCTCCGACCCGGCCCTGGCGGATGGCTTCGACTTTGCCGTGACGCTCGACGGCGCCAGGATGACATCGGCCGCGGCGCCGACCGGTGCGGCCCCCGCCTCCCCGCCCGAGCCGGCGGAGCAAGCCGCCGACGAGCAGCCGGAAATCCGCGCCCTGCGCGCAGTGCCGATGTTCGCCGCCATCGACACGCCGCGCCTGAAGCTGATCTCGCTGGCCAGCGAGCACCTCTCCTTCGCGCGCGGGCAGACGCTGTTCGACCAGGGCGCCCCGTCCGATGCCGCCTATGTCATCCTGTCCGGCACGGCCGAGGTCTTCGCCGAGACCGCGGCCGGACGGCGGCTGCTGTCGCGCATCCCCGCCCATGCCGTCGTCGGCGAGATGGGCGTCATCACCGGCGCGGCGCGGTCGGCGACCGTGGTCGCCGCCTCGGACCTGACGGCCCTGTCGCTGTCGAAGGACGCCTTCCTCGGGCTGCTGGCCGATGTCCCGCCGATGGCGATCGCCGTGATGCGCGACCAGATCGGCCGGCTCCTGCGCGCCGAGGCCCGCCTGCCGCCGCCCCGGTAGGGCGGCAGGCGGAGCCCTTCGATGCTGCGCCGCCGTGCAGTTTTGCCACAGAGTCGAATTTCACGTTCCGCCGGCCATGTTTGACATTCGGTTGAGCGCGACAATGTGCTAGGTACGCCGCCGTTGCATCGGCCTGTCGGGGGGCAGCCGGCCTTGTGAGGGCACACGAGGCGGGTTGAATGGCCTGTCATAGTTCTGGTATGGCGCTCCGCGGTCGTGGTGCGCCAAGCCCTACTCGTTCGCAAGTCGAGTTCCGAGCATGATCAACGTCACGACGCGGCCGATCGTCTTCGACATGTCCCGGTTGCTGTCCCGTGCCCATTTCGCCAGCCCGAGCGGAATCGATCGTTTCGAAATCCGCTACGCCGACTGGATCGCGCAGACCTACCGCTCCAGCGTCTTCATCGAGACCCTGCCCGACGGCCCGCGCATCATCGAGCGCAGCCGGGCCCTGCGCATGATCGCCGATGTCTCGCGGCGCTGGGCCACGGTGGGCACGGACCTGTCCGAACAGGCCAAGCTCCAACGGATCGCCGCCTTTCTCGACGGCCGGAGCGACCATGAGGCCGCGCCGCCGCAGGGCCGGTTCCTGCGCGCGCTCGATTCCAGCGTGAGCGACAAGCAGCGCCGCCTGAGGGCGACCCTGCGCAAGGTCATCTCCAAGATGACGCCGAAGCGGCACGCCCTGCAGGACGAATGCCGCAACGCCCTGTTCGTGCACGTGTCGCATGCCAGGCTCGAACGTACCGGCGCCTTCGACTGGATGGCGCGGCTCGGCGCCAAGGGCATCTTCTATGTTCACGACCTCATCCCGATCACCCATCCCAACTTCGCGCGCCTGGGCGAGGCGGAGCGGCATCGCCGCCGTCTCGACACGGTGCTGCGCCACGCCGCGGCGATCCTGACCAATTCCGAGCACAGCGCCGCGATCATCCGGGACTACGCCCTGGCCAAGGGGGCGCCGCTGCCGGCGGTGCACGTCATCGGCCCCGGCATCGAGCCGACCTTCCGCAAATCCCCGGCGCTGGAGATGCCGCCGGCGCGGCGGCCCTTCTTCGTCGCCATCGGCACGGTCGAGCCGCGCAAGAACCACAGCCTGCTGTTCGAGGCATGGCGGCGCCTCGCCGAGAGCGGCGCCCGCGACATTCCCGCCCTCGTCATCGCCGGCCGCCGGGGCTGGAACGGCGACGAAGTCCTCAGGGAGCTCGACGGGCAGCCGGCGTTGCGCCGCCACATCGTGCATGTGGAGGATCTGGGCGATGCGGCCCTGTGCAGCCTGATGCGCAGCGCCCGGGCCGTGCTCTCCCCCACCCTGGTCGAAGGCTACGGCATGCCCGTGGTCGAGGCCCTGGCGGCCGGGGCCCATGTCATCGCCTCCGACATTCCCTCGCACCGCGAGATCGCCGGAGGCCGGGCGCTGCTGCTCGATCCGGCCGCCCCGGACGCCTGGCTCGAAGCCATCGGGCAGTTGGCCGGCACAGCCGTGCCGCGGACCGTCGCCGCCAGCCCGGCCACGGTGCTCAACTGGACCGACCATTTCCGGTTCGTCACCGAGCACGTCATCCGCCCGCTCGAGCGCGAACGCTACGCCAAGGCGAGCTGAGAGCCGGCCCCGAAAATCGGTCGGGTCTAGAGCAAAGCGCGTTTTGGTGGAAACGCGCTTTGCTCCAACTCCTTGTTTCGACGCGTCTTTGCGACTTGACGCGATTCCGTCAAATCGCAAAACGCTTTAGCTCAGAGGCAGGCGGACGGCATCTGCCGCGGCCGGCGGGAGCATGAGGCTCGCGCGCCGCACGGCGGGTTCGTTTCTCCGGCATTGCGATCGGATACCGCTTTGCGCGCCCGGGTTCCGGCGCTGCCCAGGATCGGCGTCGATGGTTCCGGCTCGCCGCCGGCGTCAGACGATGAGGTCGGAGACCGGCCGCAGGCTTGCGCTTTCGGGGAAGACGCGGTCGGCCAGGAGTTGGTCGCCGATCCCGAGATGGTCGCGCAGCGTGCCCTTGAGCACGGACCGCAGATCGGTGGTCGGCATCAGGTCCCGCCCCTGATAGAGGTTGGCCTGGGCCAGGCCCGGCCAGTCGCCGAGGACACGGCCGCCGCGTACCGCCCCTCCGACCACGAAGGCCACCGTCGCCGTGCCGTGATCCGTTCCCATCGATCCGTTCATGCGCGCCGTGCGGCCGAACTCGGTGACCACGGTGACGACCGTGTCCTTCCAGGCGGTGCCGAGCCCGGCACGCAGGGTGGCGAGGCCCTTGTCGAGTTCGGCCAGGCGGTTGCCCAGCTGTCCGGTCACCGGCCCCTGGTTGACGTGCGTGTCGAAGCCGTTGAGGTCGATCGCGCCGATGCGCGGACCATCCGCGGCCGCGAACAGACGGCCGACCGCTTCCATGCCGACGAGGAAGGCATTCTGCCCGGCGTGCTTGTCGAGATCGCCGGAAATCTTGTCGATATAGGCGCTCTGGCGCAGCGCGTCCGCCAGCCGCTGATCGCTCTTCTCGTAGAGATCGAGCAGCCGCAGCCGCGTGTCGTCAGGTGCCGCTGTGGCGACGGCCGGCATCCAGGTCGCCACGGGCGCTTCGCCCATCATGATCAGCGGCACGGTCGCGCCGATGCCCAGGCCCTCGGCATTGACCCGCCGGCCGGTCGGCAACGTCGCGATCGCCCGATTGAGCCAGCCGCTCTTGCCGCGTCCAAGGCTGGGAAGGCCGCTCTCGAGCATGTCCTGCGCATCGAAGTGCGAGCGGTCGCGGTAGGGGCTGGCGACGGCATGCACCACCAGGGCCTCGCCGCTCTTGTACATGTCGTGGAAGGCAGCCAGATGCGGATTGAGGACATAGCCGCCGTCGAGCGCCAGGCCCTGGCGGCCGCCGTCCTCGCCGATCAGCGAACCGGCCCGAATGCGCTGGTAGTCCGGGTCGAAGGCCGGTGCCACGGCCGCCAGACCGTCGAGGCCGCCGCGCATGATGATGGTGAGATAGCGCGGATCACGCCCGGCCGCGGCGAGGCCGGCGCGCGGCATCCAGGACCAGGCGGCAACGGCGCCGAGGCCGATCAGCACGCCGCGGCGAGTGGGATGATGACCGATCATACCCTCTTCTCCTCATCAGGCCTTCGGCAGGACGGCCTCTGATTCGCCCCCACGTCGCGTCACGGGCCACGGGCGACCGCGTCGACACGACGACTCAGGATGCGGTGCAATATCAATCCCACCGGTATGGCGAAATCGTGGATGGCTTCCGCCTGGAGCAACCGCGGCCGACATCCACAATTGCGGGAAACCCGTGCGCCCGGTCTAGCGATCTCTTCTCAATTGCGGCATAAGGGCCGCCGCTGTCATGTTCTGTATCATGGTCCCATCGGGGCCGTGAGGACGGTTGTGGTCATCGGGCAGGTTCGGCAGAACGGTCCGGCGGCACGCGGTGCGGTTCGGCGAAAGGCTGTGCCGAAGGGCGCTGAACAGACAGACGGGGCCGGGCAACCGGTCTCGGAGCCCCATTCAAAAGGACAAGCACGCGACCATCCATCCGACACTGGCCTGCGTTCGGCATATCGGCGGGCAAGTTCATGCCGAACTCACATCGTTGGCGTCAGCGCAGGAGAGGCGGCGATACCCGCTCCTTTCCGCAAGACGGCTGCCGACGGGATGACCCTTCAGGGATCGCTTCGTCCTGTGCGATCGATCCCAGCCGATATATCGACCTTTGGAGACTCCGAATGACCTTGATGGAATCCATCACGAAGGACAATTTTCATCTTTTCAGAAGCAGGGATCTGGTTCCATCGGCCTGGAAGGGCAGCTCATCGGACAGCGAGACGGATTCGGCGAAGGCCACGCGCAACAATTTCCGCGTGTTCAATCCGACGCTCGTGGAGGCCAAGCAGGGCTATGCCATGGCCTATCGCGTCGTCGACGAGCATCACAGCATCCGGCGACTGGCGACATGCCGCCTGTCGAAGAACCTGAAGATCATCAAGAGCTCGATCACGCCGCTTTCGGATATCGTCGACTTCGCCAAGAAGGAGGAACTGAACGAGCGTGCACTGACCTGGCATGCCGATCCCCGATATTTCCACCTCGGCGGCAAGACCTATCTCCTGTGGAATGACGGCGCCAACAAGCCGAGCAACAACCAGTTCCTGCAGGAAATGTCCGACGACGGCCTACATCCGGTCGGGAAAGCCAGGCAGGTCCTGACGGACCTCGAACGCCGAACGGTCGAGAAGAACTGGATGTTCTTCGAGAACTCCGAGGGCGTCTGGGCCATCTATACGATCGTTCCGCACCACATCCTCAAGGTCGACCTGAGCGATCCCGACGTGGTCATGTGCCGGTCGTCCTCGGACAGCCCGTGGAGCAGCGACTACAGCCAGTTCTACGGCGTGCTGCGCGGCAGCGCTCAGCCGATCCTCGAAGGCGATGAATTCCTGTCGATCGCCCATTCCAGCTACAAGACCACGAAGGGCCGGGTCTATCAGGCCTGCTTCTACAGCTTCGACACCCAGTCTCCGTTCCGGGTCAAGAGGGCCTCGCGCTATCCCTTCGAAATGCCGAACCCGATCGGCGATCGTTTCGACCTGCCGCGCCTCAACCAGGACGTCCACAAGGTCGTCTATCCCTGCGGGCTGGTCAAGTCGGAGGACGACCTGCTGGTCTCCTTCGGCATCAACGACGAAATCTGCGCCATCGCCAAGTTCCCGCTCCTGGCCGCCCAGGAAAGCCTGGCGCCGGTCACCGAGCCGAGCGCCGAGGCCGTGCCGGCCAAGGCTGCGCCGGCCAAGCCCAAGCTCAAGTCCGCGCCGGAACCGCAGGCGGCTGACTGGTCGCTGCCGGTATTCTGGTGGAACGCCGTGGGCAAGAAATTCGACGGTCCCTATGGCACCCGGAACTTCCATACCGGCAATTTCGGCGACATCGCCGCCAATGAGGTGGTGGCGCTGCTGACCGGCGGGCGGATCCGGCCGCCGGTGAAGGACGAGCGCAAGATCCTGTCCATCGGCTCGGTGCTGCACACGGCCAGGGACGGAGACCTCATCTGGGGTTGCGGCGCCAAGGGCACGAAGATGCAGCTCGACCCCGCGGTCAAGCAGCTGGACGTCCATGCCGTGCGCGGGCCGCTGACCCTCGGCGTGCTGCTGCGTGCGGGCATCGACATCTCCAAGATCAAGCACCTGTTCGATCCCGGCTGTCTCGTGCCGCGGCTCTACGAGAAGGAGATCGCGGCGTTCAAGGCCTCGCCCCGGTACAAGCGCGGCGGCCTGCGGGTCGTGCCGCATTACCGCGACGACCTCCTCTTCTACCGCGAATACCCTGAATATGCCGACAACTTCGTTTCGGTCGATTGCACGCCGCTCCAGATGGTCGAGGCATTGCTGGGCGCCGACATCGTGGTCTCAAGCTCCCTGCACGGCATCATCTTCGCCGAGGCCCTGGGCATCCCGGCCTATTGGCATGCGCCGCTCGGCGGCGAGGACGAGACGAAGTTCTACGATTACTACTACGGGACCAACCGGTACCACGTGAAGCGGTTCGAGTCGCTCTACGATGCGCTCAAGACCGAGCCGATGGAACTGCCGACCTTCGACTTCGACGGCTATCTCGCCACCTTCCCGATCGCGCAGATGATGGCCCTGTCGGACCGCAAGCCGGATCTGGCTCCTGCGGCGGCGGCTGTCGCGGCAGCGCCCATGCCGGTCTCAGCAGTGGCCGATGTCGCGCCGGTCGCCGCCTTGCCGGCGCCCGAGGCGGAAACGGGCAACGGCTTCAGGTACGAGAACTTCCTGCCGGCTTCCACGGACGGGGCGTGGGCCTTCGGCAACGAAGCGGCCATCCATGCCAAGGTGGAGGACACCAGGCCGGGCCGGAAGATCATCGTCTCCATGCGGCTGCGCCCGTTCAATTCGGAGCGGTTCAAGCGCCCGCAGAGCGTGCGGATCATGCTCAATGGTGCCTATGCCGCCACGGCCGACTGGCCGCGGGGCAATGATTCGGAGCTGGCCCTGCGCCTGTCGGTCGACGCGCGCGACAAGGTGACGCCGGTTTCGCTGGCCTTCCAGGCCCGCAACGCCCGCACCCCCTGGTCGCTGGAGCAGAAGACCCACCCGCTGGCCAAGCATCAGATCGCCTTCTGCGTCAAGGATCTGACGCTGATGTCGGCGTAGAGGCCGGCGCGAGCGGGACATGACGTCCCGCTCGTTCAGGAAGCGGCCCAGCCGCGAGGGAGCTTCCCTAAGGCGCGCGGCTTGGGACCAAGGGGGAATGGAGGGGGGCTGCCCACGGCAGGACACGACAGAGCTGGGCCGCGCAAGGCGCGTGTCGCAAGCTGCGAGCTTGCGACACGCGCCTTGCATCCAGCCGTTTTTGGCCTCATCTCGCTCCGACCATGCCTGCCCGCACGCCCCAACCGGCAGGCAGGGGATCGGCGGCCCCGCCCGGTCCGGCGCAGACGGAGATGTTGATGCCGAATTCAGCTGTCACGGTCGTGAGCTTCTATACGGGCCAGGCCTACTACCGCAATGCGGCCGCCCAGCTGATCGAGGACTGCAACAGGCTCGGCCTGCCACACGACATCGTGGCGATCGAAACGCAGGATGGGCAGGACTGGGCCGACATCTGCCGGATGAAGGTGGCCTTCTACCGGCAGATGTTCGAGAAGCATCCCGCGGGCATCCTGTGGATCGACGTCGACACGCGCATCCGGCACCTGCCCGATTGCATCGCTCGCGGCGGCCACGACTTCGCAGCCTGCCTGCGCGGCACCCAGGATCTGCGGGACTTCGACGCCGCGATCCACACGCGCACCTTCCAGCCCTACGTCCTGCACTTCAACGCCACCGCGCCGACCAAGGCCTTCCTCGACCATATGGTGGCCCTGGACCAGGCCACGACCGCGAAAGTGACCGACGACTACCTGCTCGAGGAAGCCTGGCGGTCGTTCGAGGGCTATCTGACCGTGACGCTCCTGGCCAGGGACCTGGTGGCCCAGGGAGAAGCGGACCTCAGCGCCAAGACCTGTCTCGTGCTCGGCCGGAGCGGCCACGTTCGCAGCTTCGTGAACCGGGTCGAGCAGCACGCGCCGGCCTTGCGGATGCCGACGCGCGAGCGCGCCTTGCTGCACCAATACGCCTCGGAAGCCATGAGGGCCGGGCGGCTGGGCGAGGCCAGCGTCTTCCTGAACAAGGCGGTGGAGCTGGGGCCGGACGACGCTACGGCAGCCGCCCTGGCCAAGGTGCGAGCCCGCCGCTGGCGCCCCAAGCGCCTCTACGGTGCGATCCTCCGGGTCGTGCGGCAGACCCCCAAGGCCAGCCCGGACGGGCGCCCCGCCGCCGAAGCCGCCCTGGCCGCCGGCGATCTCGGCACGACCCGCCGTCTGCTCGACCGCATCGCGGCTGCCGGCGACGCCCGTGATGCCGGCTTCCTGGCAAGCCGCCGCTTCCGGCTCGACCTGGAGGAGCGGGCGGCCCGCATGCCCGCCGCGGCAGAGCCGCGGCCGGCGCTGTGGTGGATGGAGAGCCCCTTCCCCGGCAATTTCGGTGACATCCTCAACCCCTATGTGGTGGAGAAGCTCTCGGGCGTCCCGCCGAAATTCGTCGATCGCGGCGAAGGCATCCTTGCGATCGGCTCGGTCATCAAGTTCGCGCGGCCCGGCACGGCGGTCTGGGGCACGGGCACGCCGCGCATGACCGACGCCCTGTCGCCCTTCGCCAATTACCGCGCCGTGCGCGGGCCGCTGACCCGCGAACTGGTGCTGCGTTCGGGCGGCGTCGTGCCCGAGATCTATGGCGACCCGGCCCTGCTGCTGCCGCTGATCTACCGACCCGACGTCCCCAAGACGCACAAGCTCGGCCTCATCCGGCACTTCACCCATGCCGATGCTCCCCTCGCCATCGATGGGGTGCACGAGATCGACGTGCGACGCATCGGCTACGATGGAATCGAGGCCTTCATCCGCGAGGTCCTGGCCTGCGAGGCCATCCTCTCCACCTCCCTGCACGGCCTGATCGTCGCCCAGGCCTATGGCATCCCGACGCGCTGGTGCACGGTCACCGGCACGGCGAAGTCCATTTCCGGCGACGGCACCAAGTTCTTCGACCATTACGCGACCCTGGGCATCAAGGCCGAGGAGCCGCTCGACCTCGCGGCCGAGAAAGCCGTGGACGTCTCCCTGCTCGATGCCTGCACGGAACGGGCGACCCGCCGGTTCGATGCGGCGGCGCTGCTGCAGGTGGCGCCCTTCGCGGTGCAGCCGCATTATATCGAGCGGGCGCTGCGCGAGGCCGACGCATAGCGCCCGGGGCGCTCACCGACGTGACCGCGCCGATCCCAGAAATGACAAACTTCGCCGGAATATTGCGGCGCACATCGAAGGTTCGGCAGCCATGCCGCCGGGCCTTCCGTCAAGGGGCGCGCCTGCCTTACGGTTGCGCGGACGAGGGGATGGCGATCATGCGCGGTTTCAGCAGCACCGGCGGACTTCGCCGTTCGAGATGATCGTGGCGCAGGCAAACGGGCAACCAAGCTCCAACATGCCCCGCGAGACCGGCATCGCCGGCCTCCCACCGCCCTCATCTCTCCACATACCCTAGAGGTTCGCCATGGCATCTTCGACCAAGACCGACGACGCGACAGCGGATCTGGATGTCCGGATCGCGCTCGGACGCTTCGGCCTCGGCCCTCGGCCTGGCGAATGGCGCACCCTGGCCAAGGATCCGCGACAGTTTGTCCTCAGCCAATGCGAGGTCGCCCCCGACAAGGCGTTCCCAGCCTCCGGCCTGCCGACATCCGTGGAGATCCTCGACAATGTTCGGACGGTGCGCCTGGCGGCCCGCGAGGCTCGCCGCGCCGCCAAGGCGCAGGCCGCGAATGCGGGGACGCCGGCCATGGATGCGGCAGGGGCGCCGCAGACGGATGGGGCGCCGCCCGCCGACGGCACCAAGGCCGCCGCGGCACCCGCGCCGGATGGAGCCGTGGATCCGGCCATCAAGGAACAGGTGCGCAATGCCTACCGCAACGAGGTGGGCTATCGCTACAACACCGCCGTCGCCAGCGACCACCCCTTCCTTGAGCGGCTGGTGATGTTCTGGTCGAACCATTTCGCCGTCTCGGTACGGCGAAGCATGGAGGTGCGCTGCACGGCCGGCGCCTATGAACGCGAAGCCATCCGGCCGCATATCCTCGGTCGCTTCCGCGACATGCTGGGCGCCGTCGCCACCCATCCGACCATGCTCGGTTACCTCGACAACGACGTTTCGCTCGGTCCGAACTCGAAGGTCGGCCTGGCCCGCAAGCGTGGCCTGAACGAGAATTTCGCCCGCGAGTTGCTGGAGCTCCACACCGTCGGCGTCGACGGCGGCTACACCCAGGCCGACGTCACCTCGCTCGCCAAGGTGCTGACCGGCTGGCGCTCGCAGAGCACGGTCGGCAACAGCCCAGGCGCCTTCCGCTTCGACCCGGCGCGGCACGAGCCCGGCGCCTTCACGGTTCTCGGCCGGACCTATCCCGAAGGCGGGATGGAACAGGGGCAGGCGGTGCTCGACGACCTGGCAAGCCGCCCGGAAACCGCCCGCCACCTGGCGCGAAAGCTGGTACGCCACTTCGTCGGCGACACCGCGCCGCCGGCGATTGCCGCCGGGGTTGCGCAGGCCTTCATGGCCACGGACGGCAACCTGGCCGAGACGGTGCGGGCCCTGGTCAACCATCCCGCCTCCTGGGACGCGCCGCCGGCCAAGATCCTGCCGCCCTATGACATGATCGTCGCGGTTTCGCGGGCCATGAGCGAGGGCCTGCCGCTCACCCGGGTCCTGCTCGACTGCCGCAAGCTCGGCCAGCCGCTGTGGGAGCCGCGCGCGCCGATCGGCTATGACGATGGCGACAGCACCTGGGCGGCGCCGGAGGGCATTTCCACGCGGCTCGACTTCGCCATGGCCTATGCCGCCATTGCGGACAAGGCCGGCGTCGACATTCCTGGCTTCGCCAACGATCTCTACGGGCCGACCCTGTCGGCCGAGACGCTGACGACGCTGCAGCGGGCGGAAAGCCGCAACCAATCGCTCGTGCTGCTGATGATGTCGCCCGAGGTCCTCAAGCGCTGAGGCGGCGGCCGCGCCGCGGGAAGAGGGCCCCGCGGCGACCGAAGCCCACAGGGCCGTCCGGTCAGGCCGCGAGCGTCGTCTTCTCCTCGATGTCCTTGCGGGTCACCGCACGGCGCGAGAAGTTCCAGTGGTTGGGATAGAAATACAGCGCGTTGCCCCGCGGCATGCCCTTGTGCAGCTGCGACGAGGCCTTCATCGCGGTCAGCAACTCATAACTCTGGAAGCCGGCCTTCAGCGGCGCATCCACCTTGCGGATCAGCACCTTGTCCGTCGGCTGGAACAGATAGGTTCGGCCCTCGGCCTTGTCGCCGACATCCTCGCGCAGACGGGTCTTGGTCTTCGCCGTCGCAACGCGGACATCGCCCTTGTAATAGTGCATCTTCAGGAACTCCGTGAGCGCCATGCGCCCATCCCCGAAGATGAACTTGTTGAAGAAGTCACCCGACGCGAACTTCAGCCCCAGTGTCCGGGCGATGCTCGGCAGGATCGGATATTGGATTTCCGCCTGCACTTCCTCGGTAGAATAGTAGAAGCTCTCGTCGATCTCGCAGGAGATCGCCTTGGCGATCTCGCGGGTCAGGTGCCAGTACAGCGGCGTGGCGGCATGATCCGGCGTCAGGAACAGCCGCTCTTCCCGGAACCGCTCGGCGATGAACGGCGACACGGTGACGTCCGCATTCGCCTCCAGGCGCTTGAGGAGGGTGGTCGTCAACTCCAGGTGGCTGAGCGTTTCCTCGCGCAACGCGTCGCCGTACAGGACGGACTCGCGGAACGCCTCGAAGGAGGTGCTCCTGGCGGCCAGCTCGTCCAGGCCGTTGAACCACCAGCCATTGTACCAATCCCAGGTGGCCTTCTTCATGGTCGGGAAATACCCCTCCCACTGCAACCAGGGGTACCTCAGGAACTTGATGTTGTTGGCCCGACAAAACTCCTCGACATGGGTCGTGTTGTATTCGGCCTTGTTGAGGATCGGATTGAAGATGACCCAGTCGAAGCGTCGAAAATCCTCGTAAGGCACGGGGATCTTGTCGCGAATGATCCGAAAATTGGTCAGATGATCGACGAACTCGGCCCCCGTTGCGTAGCGTTCGAAGATTCGGCGTAGCGCTGCTGCATGGCACCCACCATAGAACAATATACGCATCGAGACCTGCTTCCTGAGAACGTGGCAGATCAAACTACCCGCAGCGCAAGGCATAAGCAAGGCAGGCCAATTCTGCCCAGCACGTCCAGGTCAACGCCGGCGTCGACCGGTGGCGACTTGGCGGGCGCCGCCTTTGTGCGAAGGCGGCAGCCGGCACGTCAGTCGAGCTTGTTGGCAACGGTCACGCCGCTGATCACCGGCGAGGTCGCCGTGGCGATGAGCTGGGTGAACTTGCTCAGCTGAGTCGAAGCGGAGTTGGCGACATAGAGGATGTCCTTGTCGGCAACGGCGAAGTTGCGCGCCAGGAGATAGGCTCGCGGATCGCGCAGGTTGAGCCGATAGATCACCGGGATTGCGTTGCCGATCGCCGTCGGCAGCGGCTCGTTCGTCAGACGCCGGGCGAAGTCGATCGATTCGGTGCGGAACAGGAACACGCCGTCCGGATTGGCGCGCATGTCGAGCAGGCCGCCGGCCTTGGCGATGGCGCTCTCCAGGGTCAGCGACGTCGTCTTGAACTCGATCGAGGCGTTCTGGCCGGTGGCTCCGAAGGCCGTGAAGGTCTGGGGCTGACGCACGACGGTGATGATGTCGTCGGGTTGGACGTAGACGTTCTCGCGCGGGTTGCTCAGCAGGTTGGCGAACGGCACGGACATGGTCCGGCCGCCCCGCGTCAGGCGGATCCAGGTCTCGTAGGTCGCATCCTTCACGCCACCGACGGTGGCGACGACGTCGAGGATGCGGTCGCCGCGCTCGCTGATCGGCACGCGGGCGCCGGCCGTCGATTCGCCGGTGACGGTGACGGAATTGCTCAGCTTGCGCGGCAGCGTCACCAGCACCTGCGGCTCGATGGCGCGCCCGGACAGCTTGTCGACGATCTGGTGCTCGACCTGCGACGTCGTCAGGCCGGCGACGCGGATACGGTTGGCGAAGGGAACGTTGATGGTGCCGTCACGACCGACGGCCTGCTCCGGGATGGTGGTGCTCGGCGCGCCGGTCGAAACGGCGCCCAGCTGCGGACTGAACAGGCCGCCGGCGGCGGCTTCCCAGATCGTCACCGAGACCGAATCGCCAACGCCGATTCGGACGTCGGGAGCACGGCGACGGTCGCCGAAGTTGGCATAGATCGAATCGACCGGCCGGCTCTTCAGGATGGAGACGATGCTGTCACTGACCGGGACGATCAGAAAACGCTTGAGGTCGTGATCGGTGGGAGCCTGGCTGGCGTGAACGATCTGGTCGGCATCCGGTCCGGCCGAGGGAAGAGCGGAACATGCAGTCAGCGCGAACAGAATGGGCAGGGCCCTGACGAGGGGGGAAAGGGCGAACACTACAACCTCACGCATCGACTAAAGCCCGCGACCTGTACAGCAAACGGGCTGGGATGGCACGCCCGATCTCCACGTTAACCACGTTTTGCCGTTGAAGTGGCGATGAAGCCACACCGCCCAAGGAGCGGATTTCTGAAGGTTTCATGGCTGAGCCGGTCTCTCGTCTCAAGCGGAAGCGCTCCGTCCGGGCCAATCGCCCGCCGGACATTGCACGTTCCGACACCGATGCTCCGCGGCTCGGCCGGCCCGACTCACGAATGCTGAACTTGACGCTTGAAGAACAAGGGACTCGTCTGACGAAGCATGCCGAAACCGGGATGCTCCGGATAGATGCGCCGAAACTAAGGCGCCCTGCACCACTCGCCGAGACAAGTCGCATGGCCGCGCATGGGCGTCAACGGCGCTGCGTGGGCTGCGACATTGTCATCCCTGCCGGTTCATGCCATCAGCGGGGCCTGTCGCCACACTTATGCCGAGGAGGACCGGGCCGCGATGGCGTCTCTCGCAAGAACCGTCGCCCGGACAGGCCGGGTGCCGGTCGCCTGGGCGTCGCTGGCCCCGGACGACAGCCGCGTCAATCTCGGCGATGCCCTGTCGCCGGTGATGGTCGCGTTGCTGGGCGGCCGGCCGATCGTGCGGGAACCGATGAAGGGGCGCGGACTGAGGCTCGGCGCCGTCGGCACCGTCGGCCACGCCTTCGTCGGCGGCGACGTCACGTTCTGGGGCACCGGATCGTCCTATTATTCCAATCCGTCGGCCCCCAAGGGGGTGGAACGCCGGCTCTATCGCCGCCCGTTCTGGACCAGGGTCGACGTGCGCTCCACCCGCGGGCCGATCTCCCGCCAGATCCTCGGCGACGGCGGCCGATCGCCGGTCTATGGCGATCCGGTCTGGCTCCTGGAACGCTTCTACCGGCCGAAGATCGAGAAGCGCTGGGATCTCGGCGTCATCATCCACCTGTCGGATCTGGGCGACCGCGACTTCGAGCCCCATCCCAAGCCCGTGCTGCGACGCTACGAGGTGGCGGCGGCCGACGCCGCCGGCGTCCGGCTGATCAACACGATCACGCCGCCGACGGCCGCGGCGATGCGCGAGCGGATCGACGAGATCCTCGCCTGCCGGCGCATCGTCTCCAACAGCCTGCACGGGCTGGTGATTCCCGAAGCCTATGGCATTCCCTGCCTGTACTTCGCCCATGCCGGCCCGCGTGAGGGCTTGTGCGCACTCGATCTGGAGGACGCGGACGTGACGCTGGACATGCGCATCGTCGACCTCTATCGCGGGTTCGGGCGGCGCTTCCTGCCGGTGCTGGTGCAGCCGCGCCGCAAGGTCTCGGACTGGGGGGCGATCCTGCGCATGATCGACGAGGCATGGGAGCCGCTGGCGTTCGACCCCGAGCCGATGGTCGAACGCTTCCCGCTCGATCCCGCCCCGATCGAAGCTCCGGCGGGCTCGAGCGTCTTCGAGCATCCGCTGGTCGCCGGCATCGGGTTGCAGGCATGAGCGCGATACGGGCGGCGGGGCCCGGCGCACCGGGCGGACGGGCGGGCTGATGGAAAAACTGCGCCGCGCCATTGAGGAGACCGGCCGCATCCCGCTCGGCTGGGCCAGTTCCAGCGCGCAGATGAGCTATCTCAATTTCGGCGACGCCCTCAGCCCGGTCATGGTCGCCCTGGTCTCCGGGCTCGGCATCCAGCGCGTCCCGATGGCCAATCGCCGGCCGCGTCTGGCCGCCGTCGGCACCATCGCCCAGAACTTCCGGGGCGGCGACGTCACCTTCTGGGGCACCGGCTGCTCCCCATGGAAGAACCCTTCGGCGCCGGCGCATGAACGGGTGCGTTTCACGCCCCCCGCCGACACGAGCAGCCACGTCGCCGCCACGCGCGGCCGCCTGTCGGCCGCCCTGCTCGGCGCCAGGCCCGGAAGCTGCGCCCATGGCGACCCGGTCTGGCTCCTGCCCCGCTTCTACCGGCCGCAGCCGCCCAAGCGCTGGGATCTCGGGGTGATCGTGCATCTCGACGAATTGTCGGACCGCTCCTACGACGCCAATGTCTGGGAGGAGTACCGGCGCTATCACATCCCGGCGGAACTGCGGGACCATGTCAGGCTGATCAGCACGGTGACGCCGATCTCGATCGGCGCCCTCAAGGACAAGCTCGACGAAATGCTGGCCTGCCGGCGGCTGGTGTCGACCAGCCTGCACGGCATGGTCATCGCCGAGAGCTACGGCATTCCCTGCCTCTACTTCGCTCCCAGCGCACCGGCGCAGGGGCTGGCCGAGCTCGAGCTCGACCCCGACGGCCCGCTCGATCCGCGCATCATCGACCTCTATACCGGGCTCGGGCGGCAGCGCATCCCGATCTTCGGGCAGGACCGCAGCCTGGAAACCGACTGGGGCGCGCTGATGCGGGCGGTCGATACCGCCTGGCAGCCGTCCACCCTGGACGAGGACGCGCTGCTGGCCGCCTTTCCCGCCCGGGTATCGCCGCTCGCCGCCCCCGGGGGCCGGACCATCTGGGAGCATCCGCTGCTCGCCGGGATCACGCTGCAGCACGGCCTGGCGCCGCCCGACCGGCGCCACCGCATCCGCGGCCTGCGCGGCTGGCTCGGCGGCCGCAACGTGCCGCAGGCGCTCGCCGCCGCCTGGCGGGCGGCAAGGCCGGGCCGGGCCCGGACGAGCGCGCGCCTGGAAGCCGTCGAGATCGCCTCGCCGCTGCGGCGCTGGCTGGCCGGCCCGCAGCCGCTGCCGCTGGCATGGTCCTGGACCAAGAAGGGCACGCCCTACGCCAATCTCGGCGACGCGCTCAGCGCCGTCATCGTCTGCGTGATGTCGGGACGTCCGATCGCCCGCACCAACTTTCATCGCGATGTCGAGCGGCTGGCCGCGGTGGGCACGATCGCCCATGCGCTGAAATTCGGCACCGTGCATCTGTGGGGCACCGGGCTCGACGCGACGCGCAATCCGATGAACCCCGACATCAAGCGCTATACCCGGCCGCCGAACACCGTCTTCAACGTCCATGCCGTCCGTGGCCGCCGCACCGCCGAGATCCTGCGGGCGCAGGGCATCGCCGCGCCGGAAGCCTATGGCGACCCGGTCTGGTTCCTGCCCCGGATCTTCCCGCCGGCGGGTGTGGAGAAGACGCACGACCTCGGCGTCATCCTGCACCTGGACGAGCTCGACCGGCGCGCGCCGGACGGCGGCCCGAAACCCGAGCACCTGCGCTACCGCATTCCGCCGCCCTTCGCCGACCGCGTCCGGATCATCAACACGCTCAGCGCCCCGACGCTCGCGGCGCTGGAAGCCAAGACGCGCGAGATCGTCGGCTGCCGGCGGATCGTCACGACCAGCTTCCACGGCATGGTGATCGCCGAGGCCTACGGCATTCCCTGCGCCTGGTTCGCGCCCTATGACGGCGGCGCGCAGGAACTGGACGCCGACGACCTGCAGGCCGCCATGGATCACCGGATCCGCGATTTCTATTCCGGCACCGACCGTCCGACCTTCCTGGCCTATTGCCAGGCCAGGGACGAGGAAACCGACTGGAGCGCGGTGATCGCGGCGCTCGACACCCGGTTCAGGCCGGCCGTGTTCGATCCGCGCGGCCTGTTCGAATCCTTTCCCGTGCCGACGGTCGTGCGCCTGGAGGATCCGGTCTGGCCCCTGCCTCGCCGCGCCCTGGCGTCGCTGCGACTTTAGAACGTTTTACGATTTGACGGAATCGCATCAAGTCGCAAAGACGCGTCGAAACAAGGCGTTGGGGCAAAGCGCGTTTCTGCCGAAACACACTTTAGCTCTAGGATGAACCGGCAGCCCATCCGGGAGCCGCGTCCTGCACCGGCCGGGGGATCGGAGACGAGAATGTCCGGCACGCCGCGGATCATGATCGACGGCTACAATCTCGGACTGCGCAAGGGCACCGGCGTCGCCACCTATGCCCGCAATCTGAGCTTCCATCTCCACGCTCTCGGCTATGGCGTCGACGTGCTCTATGGCGCGAAGCTCGCCCCCTCCTACGATCCGCTGCTGCGCGAAATCAGCTTCTTCGATCCGCCGGCGCTCAACCGGGCCTGGCACCGGCGCGCCCTGCGCCGCGCCTGGCACCTGCTGCAGCCACCCTGGGGGATTCGCGCCGCTGACGTGCCGATGACCGGCGCGGTCGTCGCCGGCGCGCGCAAGGACCACCTGCCCTTTTTCGACCGCGTCCTCAACGCCACCGACGCCTTCAACAAGGGCGCGCGGCATTTCAGAACCTATGGCTCGCGGCTCGACGTCACCGTGCCGCACGCGCCGACGCTGATGCACTGGACCTACCCGCTGCCGCTGCGCGTGCCCGGAGCCCGCAACATCTACACGCTGCACGATCTGGTGCCGCTGCGCCTGCCCTACGCGATCGACAACGACAAGGCGCGCTATCTCCGGCTGATCACCCACCTGCTCGATCAGGCCGATCATATCGTCACGGTGTCGGAGACGTCGAAGCGGGACATCGTCAGCCTGTTCGGCACGCCGCCGGACAAGATCACCAACACCTTCCAGTCGGTCGAGATCCCGGCCGAGTTGATGGCCACCCCCGAAGAGACCGTACGGCGGGAGGTCGAGGGCGTCTTCAACCTGAAAAGCCGCGGCTATTTCCTGTTCTTCGGCGCAATCGAGCCGAAGAAGAACGTCGGCCGGCTGATCGAGGGCTACCTTGCCTCGCAGTCCCGCACGCCGCTGGTGATCGTCGGCGAGAAGGCCTGGATGGCCGAGGGCGAGTTGCGTCTCCTGAAAGACCAGACCTTGCAGGCCTTCGAGGCGGCGTCGGGCGGCAGCTTTGCCCGCGACCGCGTGATGCTGCTCGAATATGCGCCCTTCCCCCTGCTGGTCAGCCTGATCCGGGCGGCGAAAGCCGTGCTCTATCCCTCGATCTATGAGGGCTTCGGCCTGCCGGTGCTGGAGGCCATGACGCTCGGCACGCCGGTGCTGAGCTCGACGCAGGGCTCGATCCCCGAGATCGCCGGTGACGCCGCGCTGCTGGTCGACCCCTACAACGCCCGCGCCATCGCCGAGGCGATCCTGGCGCTCGACGCGGACGCCGAACTGCGCGGCACGCTCACGGCACGGGGCCGCGTCCAGGCCCGCGCCTTCGCCCCTGAACGCTACCGCGAGCGGCTGGCGGACCTGTATGCCCGCCTCACCGGCGGTCCTCCGGGCAGACAAGGCGGCTGAGCCGCCGGCCCGGGCTTGTGCGGGAGAAGGGGCGTCCGGCGCAACGGCGGGCCGCCGCGCCGGACCGCCGGCTACATCATGTGGTCGCGCACACCCGACACGGCCGTGCGGAACACGAGCAGGCCGAGCGCCGAGAACAGCACGGCAAGCAGCAGCGTACGCTGCGTGTCCGGGTACTGCGCCTCTTCCGGCGGCTTCGGCGGCACGATGTTGACGATGTAGAGCTTCTGGGCGCTCGCCTGGAACGTCGCGCTCGACAGGTTCGACAGGGCCGACACATATTGCTGCTGGGCGATCTGCTGGTTCATGTCCAGCACCGCATACTGCGCCATGACCGGGGCGAGCGAACCGTTCTGGCCGGTGAGCTGGGCCTTCTGGGCCTCGATCTGGTCCTGCAGCGCCGCCAGGCGGGTGCGCAGCGGGCGCAGTTGCGCCTCGTTGGTGACGCCGCGGCCGATCATGTTCGAGATCTCGGCTTCGACGCCGGTGGCCGAGGTCAGGAGCCCGGTAATGATGCCGCCGAGCGCCGCGCCGTCGAGCTTGGGGTCGATCATGTTGTTGCTGAGCCGGAACTGGGTCACGGCTGCAGCCGCAGCATTGTATTCGTTGCGGGTCTTGTCGACTTCCTTGCGCACCCGGTCGAGGAAGTCCCTCTCGGACCGCAGGTTGAACTGGTTGACCAGATCTTCCGACATCTGCAGCAGAATCTCGTTCATGAGATTGGCCGATGCCGCGTCATAGGCGTAGGTCTTCAGGTCGACCTGGCCGGTGATCTCGTCATACACCAGCTTGACGTTGCTGAGATAATAGGAGAACCGGGTCTCGAAGTCCGTGTCGGCCGACAGCCCGTACCACGAGCCGAAGATGGCGTTGGCGGGAACCGCGGGCGCCTGCGGCGCGGCCGGTTCCGACGGCGCCTTCGGCGCGATGGCGCCGGCCGTGCTGGCCTCGGCGGGCGTGGAGGAAACGGCGGCGGCGGCCGCACGCGTGACGGCGGCCTCCGGCACGCTGGCTGCGGCGATGCGCTTCTCCAGCTCGCGGAACGCTTCGCGCGACGCGATATACTGCATGACCGCGAAGGATTCGTCGATGGCGCGCGGCATCACCGACGAGCCGCCGGTGACCTTGCCGATCAGCGCCGAGAGGCCGCCCGCGGCGCCGCCGCCGGATGGGCCGCCACCGCCGCCCATGCTCGGCGGCATCTTGACCATGATGATCGATTCGACCTCGTACAGAGGCTTGGCGATGAAGGCCAGATAAAGCGCCGTCGCCAGGATCGGCACCAGGAAAACCGCCAGGTTGATGCCCAGGGAAATCAGGTGCTTGCGCCGCGCCGCCGCCGCACTGATCGGATTGAGCAGGGCGATCGTCGGGCGCGGCCGTACCGGGGCCTCTTCCTCGAGAAAGTCTTCGTCGAGATCCTCTTCGCGCTCGTCCTCACGCGGACGACGACGAAGCATCTCAAAGGGCTTTGAGAGCCGCAGCTGCTTGACCGGTGTCGTCATATTTGCTCAATTTACCTTCATGCAAGACATAAGCAATGTCGCAGTACTTCTGCACAAGACGCGCATTGCGGCTTGCAAGGATCAACGTTCTTTGCCCACGCATTTCCTGGAGTTGGAACTCGGCCTTCCTGCGAAACTCCTCGTCACCGATCAGAATGGACTCGTCCGCCAGATAATAGTCGAATTCCATCGCAAGGCATATCGAATACGCAGCCCGCACCATAGCGTGATGCGGCAGGCGATCCGTCCGGACGTCGAGATAGCCACGCAATTCCGACAATTCTTCGACACGCCGCGTCAGCGGGCCGGACGGAACGCCGTAGATCGACGCCAGAAACTTGATATTGCTCCGCAAGCTTAAAGCTTTTGCCAACGGCCGCACCGACGTCAGCGGCCAGGACACCTTGTTGCCGCCTCTTTCGATGGTTCCGGCGTCAGGTCGGATATGGGCTCCGAGCAGGCGCATCAGCGTCGTCTTGCCGGAGCCCTTCAGGCCGAGAATGCCGATATTGAGCCCTGCCTCGAACTCGGCCGTGACATCCGACAGGACGGACAGCCTGCCCCCCTTGGTCGGATAGCTGACGGTCACAGTGTTCAACGCGATCATCCGATGCCCTGTCCGCGACCCCGATTGTCCTGCCGAACACGAACCGCCGCCGCGCAGCCTCCATCATACGCACGCTGGGCATCCATGAGAAGGTTACCGCGGCAACAGCCCCTAGCCATCGTTCTTCATCTTCCGCCGCACGACGTCGCAGCCCATCAGCCCCAGCCCGAAGGTGCAGAGCAGCCACATGGTGACGTAGTTGGGACTCGCCCAGGACGCGCGGAAGGTGCTGAAATAGGCCTCGCGCAGCTTGTCGTTGATGTGCATCAGCGGGAACCACTCCGCGTAGGGCCGGATCATCAGCGGCAGGTCGGAATACACGAAAAAGGTGCCGGCGATGAGGGAGATCGCCCGGAACACCACGGCCATGACCACGGTCCGGACCCACGGGAACACGTAGACCGGCCACATCAGGCACAGGCCGCAGGTGAAACCGAAGATCGCGGCCGACAGCAGCCACAGGAAGACGGATATGCCGTCGCGCATCATCGGCGAGAAGCCGAAGATGGTCAGCAGCATGAAGGCGCAGAACGCGAAGGAGATGTAGATGATCGCATTGGCGATGGCGCGCGCGACGGCAACGTCGAGCAAGGTCACCTGGGGGAAATCGGAATAGCGTCGCAACACCCCCGGCGCGCTGTAGACCGAGGTGATGCCGGTCTTGAACAGCCAGTAGACCATGACGCCCGTGAAGGTGAACGGGATCACGGCCATGCCCTGGTGGGTGGTCACGCCCATGACCAGGCGCATAAAGGTGAAGGCGAGGGTATGGGCCGTGATGGTGCCGATCTCCTCGATCCAGCCGAGGGAGCGGTGGGCGATGCGCAGATCCAGCTCGCGCCGGATCAGGGCGATCACGACGGAGCATTGCCGCTCGATGCCGCGCAGGATCTGGATCACGATTCAGCCCTTTCCGCAGGCCGCGCCGCCACGCCGGCAGGCGCGCTCTCCAAGTGCAGAGCGATATGATCCATCCTCTCGCCAGCCCCCGATCACAAAGCGGCGTCGCGCCGCGCTGCCAGACCCGCCAGTGCGTCCTCCGGCTCGACCGCCGTCTTCGTAACAGGATCAATGTAGCGAGAATATGATATCAGCGCGCCCGCGACCAGATCGTCGATCGAGCAGCGCGCGACGGAACGCCGGCGCAGGGCCGCCTCCGCCTCCGGCGTGGCCGGCGTGTCGGTGGTGAGGCCCCAGCCGGCGAAGAACGGCACGCCGAAGCACGTCACGGGAATGCCGCGCAGCAATGCCTCGAAGCCGATCTGGCTCGACACCACCCAGACCTCGTCGACCTCGTCGAGCACGGCATGGGTCGACACGTCGTCGGCGACGATCTGGACGTCGCCATGGTCGGCTTCGAGATCGAAATAGCCGCGGGCGAATCCGGCCACCACGTCGGGATGCGGCCGGATGAGGATGTCGACCCCTTCGCGCGCCTTCAGGCTCCAGGCCTGCTCCAGCATGTGGGAGAAGGCGCCGGCGCCGGCGCAGGCGCCGGCGACCGAGCTGTCGCCGCGGACCTGGTCGGCCAGCAGGATCCGCCGCCCGGCGCGCGGGCGCAGCGAGATCGGCCGGTCGGCGGCGGAGTTGTACTTGGTCAGCCGCTTCGACACGATCATCGACCGCAGCGGCGAGGCCCGGCGCAGATGCGGGATGTAAGCGTGCTCCACCATGATCCGCTCCAGGCGCGATTCGCGGCGGGCATCGAAATGGATGCCGAGATCGTCGACGACCAGCGAAACCGACGGCGCCTGGGCCTTGCCCAGCCCGACCGAGCGGAAGAAGCCGTCCTCGACGGTCCAGTAGGGCCGTCCCAGCACGCCGGCGACACGGCGCGCGCCGCGGGCCCACGGCTTCTGGCCCCAGCCGAGCACGCCGTCGCAGCCGGAGAGGCCGGCGAGCTCGAGCGGATGGAACGTGTTGGCCGGGAAGAAGTTCGACAGCTCCGGCGTCGCCCGCAGCGTCACGGTCATGGCAGCGAGCCTGGCGCCGGCCGGCGGGCCCCAGTCGCAGGAGAAGGGTATCGGCTCGGCCTCGGTCATGGCGATCTTGGCGGCTGCTTGCGTCATGGCCGCCCCAACGGTCCGCTGGATGGTGTCACGATTGGATCTCACGCGTCAATTTTCGGCGAAGGGCCGGTCGGGGCGACCGCCGGCTCGGCAAGGTCGCCCTCGGCCAGCGCCCTGTCGAGCTCCGCGATGGCGCAGATGATGTGATAGAACGTGCTGGCAGGCGCCGGCTCCTCGACGAAGCGGCCGTCGGGCTGCAGCTTGTCGCGCCACAGGCCGGGCGTCGGCACATCGAGATACGCCCGGAGCGCGGCGGCGCCGGCCTTGATCCGGCCGATCCAGACGTCACGTTCCGCCGGCGTCGCGGCGACGCCGGCCAGGACGATCGCAGCCTTGATGCGCTCGGTCTGAGGCCAGCAGCGGGCGCCCGCATCGAGCGGGCTGCCATCGTCGAGGATGGCGTTGACGGCCACATTGCGCACGGGATCGACGCCGCGGGCCTCCGCCGCCTCGGCGAGCCGTCGGGCGGCGGCGATGGCGTCGTCCCGCCCGCGCATGCGGCCCCAGCGCACCAGCAGCCAGGCCCACTCGAACAGGTGGCCGGGCTCGACGATGCGGCCGTCGCGGCCGGCCACCGGATGCCAGCGCGCGTCGAAGAACTCCTTCAGATAGCCCGTCGCCGGGTCGATCAGGTGCGACAGGGCCAGTTCGGCGATCTCGTCGGCCAGGGCGTTCCAGGCCGGCGCATCGGCGCCGTTGCCCTCCTCCAGCCAGGCCAGCGAGGCCTCGAGCAGATGCATGTGGGGATTGGCCTTGAGCGGCAGGGTGGGCGGGGCGGTCTCCTCGAAGCCGCCGAAGGGATGCTTGAGCGTCGCCGCCAGGTGCCGGCGCAGCCGCGAGGCGGCCGCCGTCACCGGCTGCGGATCGGCCACCACCGTGCTGGCGATCGCCATGGCGAACAGGGCGAAGGCCTGATCGTACAGCACGACCGTGTCGTCGAGCGCCGCGCCGTCGGCGGCCACCAGCGTGCGGAACGTGCCCGCCTCCAGCTCATAGGCCCGGCGGAAGAAGGCGAGGCCGTGATCGACCGCCTCGCGCGACGGCCCGCTCCATCCCAGCCGGCCGGCCATGGCGAAGGCAAAGACCTGCCTGGCCTGGACCCGGGCCCGACGCGGATCGGGGCACGGGTTGCCGTCGAGCCCGAGGCGCTCGTGAAAGCCGCCCTGCGCACGATCCGCACCCACCTCCCACCAGATCGGCAGCGCCTTCTCGATCAGCCACTCCATCAAGTCGTCCCGTATGGAGGCGAGGGCGATCCGTTCCACCGTCATGCCAAAATCCCAATTGAAATCACGATAAGACCGATAGGCCGAAACAGCGGCGCGCGGGATGCGCCATGCGATATATCGCACTGCACAATGGCAAATCGCACGACATTTCGCAAGCGCGAAGGCCGGCGATCCCGGCAAGCCGGATCTATATTCGACCGGCCAGCCTCGCAACCTTCCCGGAAGAGCCGTCGATTCGCGTCAATGTTTTCAGATATTTCCGCTCCTCTTCCGAAGCCTGTCGGGCGCCCATCCGAATGCCCGCTTCGACTTCACCGGGGTGTCCCGCAGGGAACAGCCGTGCAGCCGGACGCCTGCTTCAGAACTTGCGGCGCGCCATGCCGGCCATGCGCAGGAGGTATTCGGCGCCACGGACCACGGGCGCGACCAGGCGCCGGGCCGGCTTCTGCGCCAGCGTGCGCCGGGCCAGGAAGTCGACGATGTCCTCCGCCTCGCAGGGCAGCAGTGTCGGCGGGTGGAGATAGGCGGGATAGAGGATGAGCGCGCCTGCCACAAGTTCGTCGAGCCAGAGGGCGCGGCCGCGGCGCGGATGCCGCAGCCGATCCTCGGTGTTGCCCCAGCCGGCATAGAACGGCGCACCCCAGGTGACCACGCGCTTGCGCCGCATCAGCGCCTCGAAGCCGGCCAGCGAGGACATGACGTGGACCTCGTCGGCCAGATCGATGAAGGGGATGATGGGCCCGTCGCTCACCACGGCGTCGGCAACGTCCTCGAAGCGGTGCTTGCCGCCGCCCGAACGGTTCTTGGCCACGACGTCGGGATGCACCTTGAACACGATGAAGGCCCCCGGCTTCTCGGCCCGGACGGCCTGCAGCAGGGCGAAATTGGTCCTGGTCCGCGGGCAACCGAAGGTGATCGAGGCGTCGCCCGGCACCTGCCCGGGAACCAGCACGATGTCGCGGCCCGCTGCCTGGAGGCGCAGGTCGTCGAGCCGCTGCTGCAGCGCCGGCGACGGCGCCATGCCGTATTTGGTCACGGCCTGCTCGACGATCGCCTTGCGCAGCGCCCGGGCGCGGGCGATCAGCTCGTGCGGGAACTTGGTCGTCGCCAGGATGTGCTCGAGGTCGCTCGGAATGCCCGCATTGTAGTAGATCGAGCGGCTGTCGAGGCAGAGCGAGGCGGGGAAGACGAAGTTGGAGCCGAGGCCGGCCGAACGCAGGAAGCCGTCCTCCACCCGCAGCACCGGCACGCCGGCGGCACGCGCCGGCGCCTCCAGCCGGTCGCGCAGCCGCATCCCCCAGATGCAGAGCGTGGCCCCGTTCGCCTGCGCCTGCGCCAGGGCGTCCTTGGCCTGAGAGAAGGAAACGACCTTGCCCGGCCCGCCCAGGAAGGCCCGTGCCATCGGCTGCTTCCAGCGCGAGAAGCCGACGCAGATGCTGCGCGCCGGCAGTCTGTGCTGGCGCCGGCGCACCCCCACCAGCCGGTCGGCGACCTCGTCGAAGCTGGCCCGCCGCTCGCGGATCGGATCGACATAGCGCACATAGCGCACCAGGACACCGCCGGCCAGGGCATCCGGCGTGAGACGGGCCGGAGCGCGCCGCGCCAGCGCCCCGGCCTGGGCCTGGTCGCCGGGCCGATCGCTGGTCAATCCGTAGCCGGCATAGAAGGGTACGCCGAAGACGGTGACGGGCAGACCGCGCAGCGCGGCGTCGAAGCCGACGGCATCCGCCACGGTCCAGACCTCGTCGACCTCGTCGAGGACGGCATGCGGCGAGACCGTGCCGTCGAGGACGGTCGCGGACAGCGCGGCCATCGCCCCGGCGAGCAGGCCCGCCTGCCCCCCTGCCGGGCGATACACCAGGAGGGAAGCGTCCGGCCGTTCGCGACGGACCGCCTCCACCATGCGGGCGAAGTCACCGGGGCCTGCCAGGGCGTCGGCGGTCGTGAGGTCGCCGGGCGCCGCATCCACCAGGAGCAGGCGCGGCCGACCGTCGCGCGCAACGAAGACCGGGCGATCGGGCAGGCCGTTGTCGCGGGAGAGCCGGTCGCGCAGGATCCGGTCGCGGACGGCCGCGCCGCTCGCCGCCAGGCTCTGCACCGGCTCGTCGAGCAGGATGCGCTCGAGCCGCGAAGGCCGCGACGCATCGCGGAAACGACCGAGATCGTCGGCACTCAGCGAGCAGGTGAAGGACCGGCCGGCGCCGAGGTCGATCGCGCCGAACAGGCCGGGCTCGAGCGTCCAGTACGGCAGGTTGCGCCGCGCCGCATAGGTCCTGGCCTCGCCGAGCCTGCGCCCCGGGCCGTAGCCGACGATGCCGTCGAACTCGCCGCCGACGAACCGGATCGCACGCAGGCTTTCCGCTTCAAGGAACAGGCGGGGCGAGGGAATCGCGCGGCGGTCCGAAGCCAGCGCGCCCAGCCGGGCATGCGGCGGCGGCAACCAGGACGGTCGAAAGCCGAGATCCGCGGTGCTGTCATCATCCATCGGCAGTGCCGAGTCCAAGGGCCTTGTCAGGTCGCCAGTCGTTGCCGTCGCCGTCGTACCGGCCGTTCCATCGACAGGCAAAAGCCACGCCGACGACCCGGCGGGGGCTTCGGCCAGCCGACTCGCATCAGATGGTTATGACAGCACGGTCGGGCGGCATCTACTCTGCGGGCGACGCGGCGACGCAAAGCCCCGGCGCCTCGTCGATCAGCGACAGCGCCGAAGCCTCCACCAGGATCGGCAGGCTCGCAGCAGCCGTCGACCGGACCGTCTCGCCTTCCAGCCGGTCGACGATGTTGCGCACGCCCAGGGCAATGCCGCGGGCCGTGTTGTAATTGCCGTTGCACTGGGTGAGGTGCATCACCACCCGGCGATAGGCCGCGTAGAGCCGGTGGTCGGGCCGCTTCGGCGCGTTCCAGAACGATTTCAGTTCGTTGCGGGGGTGGGTCAGCCCAGGAATGTCGTAGATGGCCTTGCCAAGCGCGATGGTCGGGCAGTCATGGTGCAGCGCCTGCAGGCCGGTGGTGCTGTTCACCGTCACCACGCCACGCGCCATCTTCAGCAGGGTCGGCAGATGGCCGCCGTCGATGAAGAAGACCCGCTCGGCGATGCCGAGCTCGCGCGCCAGCCCGGCGGTCAGAGACCGCATGTCGACGATGGCGTTGTCGAGCGGATGGCGCTTGACAACGAGCGCCACCTCCGCCGGAGCATCGGCCGCGAAGGCCTCCATCATATGGCGCAGGGCCGCCTGCATGGAGCCGAAATGCGAGTGGATCTTGATCTGATAGTCGCTGTCGAGTTGCAGCGGCAGCAGGAAGAAGGGCCGCCCCGATGCGGCGAGCGCCGCTTCCTCGCGCCGGCTCCGCACCGCCGCCCTCGGCCGCTGCCCCAGCTTGCGCACCCACGACCACAATTCCTGCATCGGCGGGTAGGGCCGATGGAACTGATAGTTCGCGTACCGGCGCGGACCGTAGAGCGACAGCGCATAGGTCACGAACTCATAGGCGAAGCGCCGCCGGCTGCCGCCGGTGATGGTCTCGTCCGGCGCCTGGTAGGGTCCGAGCTGTTCCGCCAGGGCGAGGATCTCGTCGGGATCGCGCGGCAGCCCGGACATGCCGTTGGTGCCGTTCTCCTCCATGGTGATCCAGAACGGCCGGAGATAGCCCTCCTCGAACACGTGGACCCGCACGCCCAGCGCCTGGCAAGCGCGCATCGCCGCCTGGTGATAGGGGCGGCAATCGCCGAACAGAAGCACGCCGGTGACGCCTTCGCGCACGATGAGGTCGCGCACCTCGTCCTCGAACCCCTCGAGCGAACCGCGATAGTCGAAGGCCTTGCCGGGCCAGAACAGATGATCGCCCATGCACAGGCGAATGCGGCTGACGCCATGCCCGCGCCGCTTCAGCTCGCTGCCGAGCTCCCAGACGAAGGGGGTCGACGGAAACTGCAGCAACAGGTAGTGCGACCGCTCCGGCCACGGGCCGCGCACGGGCGTGCCCATCCTCTCCCCGGCCGACGGCGTTGCTTTGCTCGCGTAGTTCAAGACCGCAACCCTAACTGCGCTCGCAGCTCCAAGCATGAGAGACAACGCACTCATCGAGCGGACGTCACTCGGGACAGCCGCCGAGCCGTCTCCTGACCGGCATGCGAGCCAACGGCCCGGCCAGCCCATGCGACGACAATGCTTGTCCTGCAATTCATGAGATTACGAAATCCCCCACGTCCCCGGACCACATTGGGGCGATGGTCGCCCACTCTCTGCATCCGGATCAGTCACGCCGGGAACAGAGACCATCCGCTCCACGGTTCATCAACCTTACCAAGCCAAGCGTTAACAGCTTGTTCAGCAGGAATAGCCGATCTCCCCCTGGTTGATCCACCCCCCGCGATAGCAACATTCCGGCCCTGCCGGCTTGACAGCGCCCATTCCCATGCCCCCGAACGCCGGACCGCGCAAGCGCCTCGACGTCGCGACATGACGTGCCGCCGCACATGTCGCCAGTCCGACACCGGGACAAATCGACAATGATTCCCGGCACTTTCCGGCGAGCACCCTAACGATTGCCCCCGCGGCAGGCAATCGGCACCGCCGCGTTCCGGCGCGTCGACACCCGTCGAGGGATTCACTTTTTGTGACAATTCCTGACAGACGGCGGCGATTTGCCCGGACCTGACGGGAGGGAACGGCATGTTCAGACGCGATAATAGTCGCGATACCACTCGACGAAACGGCCCACGCCGACCCTGACGGGGATTTCGGGCTTGCGGCCGACGAGCGCCAGCAGGAGGTCGGGCGCGGCAAAGGTCGCCGGCACGTCGCCCGGCTGCATCGGCAGCATGTTGCGCTGCACCGTGTGGCCGACGCTGGTCTCGACGGCATCGATATAGTCCATCAATCCCACCGGCTGGCCGCCGGCGATGTTGACCACCCGGTACGGCGCGGCCGGCGACAGGCTGTCGCAGGCCGCGACCGGCTGGTCGCGCACCGGCACGCAATCGATGAGGCGGACGATCGCGTCGACGAGGTCGTCGATATAGGTGAAGTCGCGCTGCATCCGGCCATGGCCGTAGACGTCGATCGGCTCGCCGGCCAGTGCCGCCTTGACGAACTTGAACAGGGCCATGTCGGGCCGGCCCCAAGGCCCGTAGACGGTGAAGAAGCGGAAGGCGGTGATGGGCAGGTCCCACAGATGCGCATAGGAATGGGCCATGTCCTCCGACGCCTTCTTGGTGGCGGCATAGAAGGTCATGGGATGGTCGGTCCGGTCGGTCTCGCGGAACGGCATGGCGGTGTTGGCGCCGTAGACCGAGCTGGTCGAGGCCAGGAGGAAATGCCGCGGGCGCAATTCGCGCACGGTCTCGAGCACGTTGAAGGTGCCGGTCAGGTTGGATTCGGCATAGGCGCGCGGGTGATCGAGGCTGTAGCGCACCCCCGCCTGGGCGGCGAGATGGATGATCACGTCCGGCCTGGCGTCGGCGGCGATGCGCATCAGCGCATCCTGGTCCTCCAGCATGGCGACATGGGGCTGGAAGGCGTTGGTCCGCGCCAGCACGGCGTGGCGCGCCTGCTTCAGCGTCACGTCGTAATAGGGCGTCAGCCCGTCGATGCCGGTGACGAGGTGTCCGTCCGCGAGCAGCCGCCGTGCCAGATGGAAGCCGATGAAGCCGGCGGTGCCGGTGACGAGGACATGCATGGAATGGTCCCGGTGAGAGCGCCCGGACCTGTTTAGAACAGCCGGGCCCTTACGCAAAGGCGCGGCGCAGCAGCGGCGGATAGGCCGCAGCCTGGGTGGCGCCGCGCGCCAGCAGGAAGCCGAGCACCGCCAGCCACAGGCCGTGATTGCCCCAGGGCGTCAGCAGCCACCACAGGACGAAGAAGGCGCCGAGCGCCAGCAGCATCAGGTTGCGCATGGCGGCGTTCCAGGTCGCGCCGACATAGACGCCGTCGAAGGTGAAGGCGAGGCTGCCGGCCAGCGGCGACAGGGCGGCGTAGGCCAGGAAGGTCCGCGCCTCCTCGCGCACCGGCAGGCTCCTGGCCATGCCGTCGATGAACAGGCCGCCGGCGGTGAACAGCAGCAGGCTCATGGCGCCGGCCAGGGCGAAGCTCCACAGGATCGAGAGCCGGACCGAGCGCTCGAAGGCCGGCCGGTTGTTGGCGCCGACGGAGCGGCCGCACAGCTGCTCGGCCGCGGTGGCGACGCCGTCGAGGAAGAAGCCGCCGAGCAGGAAGAAATTGTTGAGGATCGCGTTGGCCGCCAGCGTCACGTCGCCGGCGAGCGCGCCCTGCCGGGCGAAGAAGGTCCAGGCCGCGAGCAGGGCCAGGGTGCGGATCATGATGTCGCGGTTGAGCGCCACCATGCGCACCAGCTTGGCCCGGTCGAAGACGATGGCGCGCGGCACGCCGAGACGGCCGCCGAAATGCCGCGCCACGATCGCCAGGCCCGCCGCCATGCCGCCGGCCTCGGCCAGGGTCGTCGCCCAGGCGACGCCGGCGACGCCCCAGCCGAGGCCCAGCGCCAGCGCGAGGCACAGCAGGATGTTGACGACGTTGATGCCCACCTGGAGCATCAGCCCGGTCATGGTCCGGCCCATGCCGATCAGCCAGCCGAGCACGGCATAGCCGGCGAAGGCGAAGGGCGCCGACCAGATGCGGACATGGAAATAGACCTTGGCCGCCTCGGTCACCGCCGGCGAGCCGCCGAGCAGCGGGAAGGCCGCGGCGGCGATCAGGCTCTGCAGCAGCACGAGGGCGAGGCCGCAGATGCCGGCCAGCACCAGCGCCCGCAGGAACACGGCGCGCTGCTCGACACGGTCGTCGGCGCCGAGCGCCTGCGCGGTCAGCCCGGCCGTGCCCATGCGCAGGAAGCCGAAGCCCCAGAACAGGAAGTCGAACAGCACCGCCGACAGCGCCACCGCGCCCAACAGCGCCGCATCGCCGAACTGGCCCATCACCGTGGTGTCGGCGATGCCGAGCAGCGGCGTCGACAGATGCGCCAGCGTCATCGGCGCGGCGATGGCGAAGACGGCGCGGTGCGTGACGACGACCGGACGGACGGGGGCTGGGGCGGAGGCGAGCATCGCCGCCACCCTGCCCGGACTGCGATGATTTGCAAACCCGGGCGCCGCAAGGACAAGGGAAACGGCGGCGAGGCTTCGACAAGGCTTGCCATCGCGGCCGCTTGCCGCTATCAGGGCGGCGCGTCGGGGGACATGTCCTCGTCGCGCGGCCCCCTGCGGCCGCGCCGATCGCCCGATGCCAGGCCGCGGTAGCTCAGCTGGTAGAGCACGTCATTCGTAATGATGGGGTCGGGGGTTCGAATCCCTTCCGCGGCACCAGTCTTCCACTCTCCAGCACGCTCGCTGGCAAGAGCAAGCGAGCGACCGCCGGGCCGCTCCCCCCGCTCAATCCCCCTTCGCGGCTCCCTTCCTGCTCCCGCCCTTCTCCTCGCCGCCGAGACGGGCGCGCGCCTGCTCCATCTCCTTCAGCATGGCCGGATCGATCGTCGGAAAGGCAGGATCGAGCTTCTCCAGACGGTCGACGATCGCGGCGGCGACGACCAGGCGGGTGAACCACTTGTTGTCCGCCGGCACCGCGTACCACGGCGCGTCCTTGGTCGCGGTGTTGCGGATGGCATCCTCGTAGGCGGACATGTAGTCGTCCCAGCGCTCGCGCTCGGCCACGTCGCCGAGCGAGAACTTCCAGCGCTTGTCCGGCTGGTCGATCCGCTCGATGAAGCGGCGGCGCTGCTCGTCGCGCGACAGGTTGAGGAAGAACTTCAGCACGATCGTGCCGTTGCGGGCGAGATGGCGCTCAAGGTCGCAGATGCTCTCGAAGCGCTCCTGCCAGATGTCGCGGGTCACCAGATCCTGCGGCAGCCCCTGCTTGTCCAGGAGCTCGGGATGGACCCGCGCCACCAGCAGCTCCTCGTAGTAGGAGCGGTTGAAGATGCCGATGCGGCCGCGCTCGGGCAGGGCGCAGGTGGTGCGCCACAGGAAGTCGTGGCGCAGCTCCACCGGTCCCGGCACCTTGAAGGCCGTGACCTGGCAGCCCTGCGGGTTGACGCCGGACATGACGTGCTCGATGGCGCTGTCCTTGCCGGCCGCGTCCATGGCCTGGAAGATGACGAGGAGCGACCAGCGCGCCTCGGCGTAGAGGCGCTCCTGCAGATCGCGCAGGCGCCTGGTCCCGGCCGCCAGGAGGTCCTTCGCCTCGGCCTTGTCGATGTCCAGCCCGGCCGTATCGCCGGGATCGAAGTCGGCCAGCCGGAACTTGCTTCCGTCCTTGATCTTGAAACGCTTGACGACCTCGCCTGGCAGCATCCTCACCTCTCCGGAGGGAAAACCGTCTTCCGGTCCCTCTTCATGTCGACCACGATCCGGCCCTGCGCCTCGCCGAGCAGCAAGACGGTGGGTGCGGCTGCCGTGCGAAGGGAGACCGGATCATGGCATGCCCGGCCCGACCGGCGGGGCTGTAACAGTAACCGTCGGTCGAATGGCCGTCACGGCCCGGAGAACCAGCGGTAATAGGGGTTCTCCCCATCAGCCGCGAGCACGGCCCGCATGTCCTCCGCCCATCCCGCCCGGTTGCCGGCGAAGGCGTTCATGCCGGCGTGGTAGAAGGTCAGGAGCGCCTCCCGGCGCGCCGCCAGCGCCGCCTCGGTCGCGGCGTCCGCGCCCGGCAGGGGCACGTCCTCACGCAGGTTGAGCAGGTCGGGCAGGACGGAGCCGAAATCGCCGCGGCGGACCCAGGCGGCGTATTCGATGCCCGGCCGGTCGTCGGTGACCGGCGGGCTGCCGGCGGCGAAGGCCTCGAGGCCCCGGCGGCCCATGACATAGGTCGCCAGGAGGGCTTCGGCCGAGGCGACGCCGACCTCGGCGGGGGCCGAGGCCACCTCGGGCTTGCCGAAGCGCTCGCGGATGCGCCGCAGGTCGAGCGCGACCGGGTCCGGCGAGCCGACCAGGAGCATCTCGTGCAGCTCGGTCGTCCACAGCGAGGCATGGGGGAAGACGTCGAGGAAGCTGCTGACCAGCGCGCGCGTGTCCTCCTCGTTCTGGGTCGGCAGCGGCAGCCATTGGGCGACGATGCCGCGCGGGTTCAGGCGCGCGGCGGCCAGCCGGTAGAAGTCGCTGGAATAGAGGTTGACCACCCCGGCGGCCGAGGGCGGCGGCGGCTCGAGCGTGATCAGGTCGTAGGTCTCGTCGGAACGCTGCAGCTCGCGCCGGCCGTCGCGCAGGCGGATGTCGAGCCGCGGATCGGCGGCGGCGCCGAAGGCGCCCCGGAACAGCGGCGCGGCCCGGACCACCGCCGGCAGCAGCTCGGCGACGACGCGGCGGTCGAGGTCGGGATAGCGCAGCAGCGCCCCGGCGGTGATGCCGGTGCCATAGCCGATCACCAGCGCCGAGCGCGGCTCGCCGTTGTGGACGATCAGCGGCAGCAGCGCCTGCAGCCGCATGTAGCGCAGGGACGGCATGGCGTCGCCGGAATTGGAGACGCCCTGGATGTAGAGGCGGCGGAAGGCCTTGCCGCCCTCCCCGCGCTCGACCACGGCGACGGTGCCGCCGCGCCCTTCCTCGTAGAAGGCGAGCGTGCTGCCGCGCGGCTGGAAGATCCGCGCCAGCCGGTCGCCCGGCGTCGCGACCGCCAGGACGACCGACGCGAGCGCGACGGCCGGCACGGCCAAGCGCAGCCTGCCGCGCCCGCCGCCCCAGGCCAGCGCCGCGACGCCGACCAGCGCGGCGAGGCCCGCGAGCACGCCGAGCGTGTGCGGCAGGCCGAGGACGGGGACCAGGACGAAGCCGGTGGCCAGCGTGCCGAGGATGCCGCCGAGCGTGTTGACGGCGAGCGTCGCGCCGACTGCGGCGCCGGGCGCCGATCCCGGGGCGACAAGACGGAGGACGACCGGGAAGGCCGCGCCGAGCAGCAGGGTCGGCGCCAGCACAACGGCCGCGGCGGCGACGGCGAAACGGGCGGACATGCCGGCGAGATCACTGCCCGTCGCCGCCAGGGCAGCGGCCTCGGCGGCCGTCTGCGCCACCACCAGCCAGCGCCCGAGCCCGGCGACGCCGAGGAGGGCGGCCAGGCCGGCGGAGGCGACGAGCAGGCCGAACAGGCCCCAGGGATCGCGCGCCCGCTCGGCGAAGCGGGCAAGGAGCGCCGAGCCGGCGGCGATGCCGACGAGATAGGTGGCGAGCACGATCGAGAAGGCAAAGGCGCGGGTGCTCATGAAGGGGACGATCGCCTGGGTCCAGACGATCTCGTAGCCGAGCGCCACCGCCCCGGCGGGGCCGTAGAGCGCCAGGGCGGCCACCGCGCCCGCTCCGAGCCGGCCGCCGGGCCGGCCGGAACCTTCGCCTTCGGCCTCCGCCGGCCGGCCGCGGTCGAGCAGCAGGGCCGCCGCCGCGGCGGCGACGCCGATGCCGGCCGCGGCCAAGGCCGTGCCCTGCACGCCCAGCCGGGGAATGAGCAGGAAGGGGGGCAGCAGCGCCCCGGCGACGGCACCGCAGGTGTTGGCGGCATAGAGCCGCCCGCCGACCGCGCCGAGCCCGCCCTCGCGAGCCAGGGACCGGCTCAGGACGGGAAGCGTGCCGCCCATCAGGAAGGCTGGCGCCGCCACCGCCGCGACGGGCAGGAGCCAGGCGAGGAGGCCGTTGACATCTTCCAGCCGTGCGAACAGGGGCGCCGACCGCGCCAGCACGAGCGTCGTGCCGATGCCGAGCAGCGCCACGCCGAGTTCGATCAGGCCGTAGAGCCGCCAGGGCCGGTCCACCCGGTCGGCGACCCGCCCCCAGGCGAAGCCGCCGAGCGCCAGGCCGGCGAAGAAGGCGGCGACGCCGGCCGCGACGGCGTGTACTTCGACGCCGACGACCAGGGTCAACTGCTTGATCCAGACGACCTGGAAGATGAGGGAAGCCAGGCCGGAGGCGCGTTTTGATGGAAACGCGCTTTGCTCTAACGCCTTGTTTCGACGCATCTTTGCGACTTGACGCGAGTCCGTCAAATCGCAAAACGCTTTAGGCGGACGTTACGCCGGCTATCCGATCGCGCCGGCGATCGACTGCGCCGCGTCCACGGCGAGCCCGTCGATCACTGCGGCGTGGGGGGCGCCCTGCTCCGCGCGGTCGGCGAAGTCGGTGCAGCGGATCCGGCCGTCGCTCATGTCGGTGACGCACCAGGAGTACCGCATGCCCTCGGCCAGGACATGCACGGCGATGTCGAGGGCGTAGACATCATCCGGGTGCCGGAGCAGGTCCCTGACAGCGCGGGCGGCGACGCGCCACTGCGGCGGCGGCGCGACGAACACGCGCAGGCCGGCACCACCCAGCCGCTTGACGACCGCCTCGATGAAGAGGCCGCCATGCGCCGCGGCGCTTCGATCTCTCGGATCGGTCTGGTTCTTGACCACGACGGCTGCCCGATGCAGCGGGACGGCGTTGCGGCTCGCTTCCCCGTCCGCCTGCCCGTTGCGGAACCGGCCCGATGCGGCGGTGCGCACGAAGATCGGATGGTAACTGCCCGGCGGCATCAGGATGCGAACGGGATCACCGGCACCGGCGCCTTCGTAATAGGCGGCGAGCGCCGCCCGCAGGCGTGTCGCCTCGATACGCACGATCGGATCGGAGCTGGGGTTGAAGGCGTCGTCCCGGCCGAACACGTCGACGCCGATGGTGTAGGCCTTGATGCGCTCGCCGCGCCCCTCCAGAGCTTCGCCGACGACGAAGGACAGGAAGCGGCGGTTCCGCTCGGACAGGCGCAGTGCGCTGTTCGCCAACAAGGCCTGCAGGGCCGCAAGAACCGCCTGCGGTGGCGGCGGGTCGCTGCAGCATTCGGAGCGATCCGTCCCCATCGCACCTCCGCGCCAGAGATATCGGCATTTGGATACCTCCTCACCTTACCCGGAGGCAATCCGGGTGGCAACCGAAGATCCACGCGCCGAAGATCCACGCGCCTCGCATCGTCGGCCGACCGGTCAGGAGATCCGGACCAGGATGTCCTGTTCGGTCTCGGATGCCAGGGCCCGGTACTCCGCCGCCCGCTCGGGCGCGGCCGGCGCCGCCGACTTCGCCCAATAGGCCTCGGCCTCGCAGGCCGTCTCGTAGGCCTCGCACAGCTCCATGAGCTGGGGGTCGGCTGCCGCCCGGCGTCGCAGCTCGGTGCGGCGCCCCGGCCAGCGCAGCATCAGCCGCGCCAGCCCGCGCTTCCGGGCCTGTTCCATGGCAGCCTTCTGGCCACGCATCCGGGCACCTCGTTCCTTGGAATGCCACTCCTGGAATGCCGCAATTCAGCTGTTATGATGCACGCCGGCCGAGCGGGTGGTAATCGTAACGGTAACGTCGGACTCTTCCGCCAGGATCGGAGAAGCGCTGCTTGCCCGACGCGATCGAAGGCGTGATCGGCGGGCCGCTTCGTTACCGTTACAAGATGCCTCCCGCCCCACGCGCCGGTAGCGTTCCGTCCGACACCTCCTCAGGAGCAGCCATGACCCCGTATCGCCGTCGTCAGATCGCCTGTCTCTTCGTCGCGACCGTGGCGGCAGGCCCGGCCTCGGCCGCCTCGTCCGACCCTTTCCAGGGCGCATGGGCCATCGACCAGAATGCCTGCGCGGAAACCTTCGTCACGCGCGACGGCAAGACCAGCTTCGCCAAGCAGCAAGACGACACGATGCCCGGCTTCATCGTCGACGGCAAGCGCATCCAGGGCAACAATGCATCCTGCGAGCTTGTTTCCCGCAAGGCCAAGGGCGACACCACGACCCTGCTGCTGAACTGCGCCTCCCGCATCATGTTCGGCTCGATGACCGTCTCGGTGCGGTTGCAGGATCCCGACACGCTGCTGCGTTTCGACCCGGACTTCCCCGAGATCGAGACGACCTATCATCGCTGCAAGTGAGCGGACCGCTCTCCGCCGCCAAGTCCCCGATCGTCAGGAGAATCGCATGCAAGGAGCTTCGATCGCCGCGGCGCCGGGGCGCCGCACCCGGCCTTCGCGCCTGAGGACGGTGCTCGCCGCTGCGTTGCTGGCGGCGCTGGTCCCGGCGCTCGCCGACGCCAAGCCGCGCAAGCGCGAGGCCGCGCCGGCGCTGGATCCAGCCGCGGCCGAGGCGCTCGCCCGGATGAGCGACTATGTCGCCTCGCTGCCGGCCCTCAGCTTCGACACGGTGGCCGCGGTCGACATCGTCGCCGGCACGGCCAGACCGTCGAGATCGGCATGAAGGGCCATTATGCGGCCAAGCGGCCGGACAAGCTGTTCGTCGACCTCGTCACCGACGTGCAGGAGCGGAAATTCTTCTACGACGGCAAAACCTTCACCCTGCTGTCGCCGAAGGAAGGCTACTACGCCGAGGCCGAGGCCAAGCCGACGATCCAGGAGACCCTCGAGACCCTCGCCCACTCGCTCGCCATCGAGCTGCCGCTGGCCGACCTGTTCGACCTCGGCACGCCGCAGAGCCCGGTCAAGAACCTGCGCAGCGGCTTCCTCGTCGGCAAGGCGACGGTGAACGGCGTCGAGGCCGATCATTGGGCCTTCCGGTCGAAGAACCATGACTGGGAGGTCTGGATCCGCACCGGCGACAAGCCGCTGCCGCTGAAGGTGCAGATGGTCAATCGGCGCGATCCGTCGCTGCCGCGCTATCACGCGACCATCACCTGGCAGGAGCCGGCGAGCATCGCCGACGACACCTTCACCTTCACGCCGACGGCCGACCAGAAGCCGATCGGCTTCGCGCTCAAGGCCGACACCAAGACGGAGGCGAAGTGATGACCCGCACCTCCCCGCTGACGACGGCCGGCCGCGCGGTCGGCGCGGCGCTGCTCTCCGCCTCGCTCCTCGCCTCGACCACGTTCGCCCTGGTCAGCCCGGCCAACGCCTTCAGGGTGCACGGCGGCGGATTCCACGGCGGCGGCTTCATGGTGGCGGGTTTCACGGTGGCGGCTTCGCCTATCACGGCGGCAGCATGAATCTCGGGCCGCGCTACAACGTGCCGCCCAACTTCCATCCGGTGGGGCCCCGCCCCTTCCCCGGCCCGCATCCCGGCCCCCGCCCGCCGCATCCTCCTGGACCGGGCCCGCACCCGCCAGGACCCGGCCCGCATCCCCCGGGGCCCCGGCCGCTGCCGCCACCGCCGCCGCACTATCCCGGCTACTGGCCGGCCCCCTACTATCCCGGCTACTATAATGGCGGCTATTGGGCCGGCGCGGCCGTCGGCGCAGCCGTCGCCACCGCGGCGATCGGCTCGATCGTCTACTCGCTCCCGGCGAGCTGCGCGCGCATCGTGGTCGGCGGCGTCACCTACGAGCAATGCGGCGATGTCTGGTACCAGCCGCAATATTACGGCAGCCGCGTCACCTATGTGGTGGTGAACCCGCCGCGCTGAGCCCGGCGTCGCGCCCGCCCGGCCTGCAACTGTTACAGGCTGGGCGGCGCCCGCGAACATGCGAAGCTCCGCATCGATCGCCGCATCCGCGTCGGGGACGCCCCCGGCGGTCGCGGACCGAAGCACCAGGAACGGTGCGATCGACACCGAAGGAGGCACGCATGCCAGCATCGACAAGGCCCGCCGCATGGATGCCGGGCCTCCTCGCCGGCCTATCCCTTGCCCTGGCGCCGGCCGTGGCCCGGGCCGACGACGCGGCAGCCATCGTCAAGGCGATGTCCGACTATGTCGGCAGCCAGAAGGCGATCTCCTTCACCTTCGACACGGAGATCGAGATCGTCACGCCGCAGGTGCAGAAGATCCAGTTCGACAGTTCCGGCAAGGTCGCGATCAGCCGACCGGACAAGATCCGCGCCACCCGCACCGGCGGCTATGCCGACGTGGAGCTCAACGCCGACGGCAAGACGGTGACGCTGCTCGGCAAGCACCTCAACGCCTATGCCCAGGCCGAGGTCGGCGGTTCCCTCGACCAGGTCGTCGACCGGCTGCGCAACGACTACGGCGCGGACATGCCGGGAGCCGACCTGCTGATCGAGAAGTCCTACGATGCCCTGATGGACGGCGTGATCGAAGGCCGGCACATCGGCCGCGGTGTCGTCGACGGCGTCGAATGCGAGCATCTCGCCTTCCGCACGACGGACACGGACTGGCAATTGTGGGTCGAGGTCGGCGCCCGGCCGATCCCGCGCAAATATCTGATCACCAGCAAGGCGGTGGGCGCGGCGCCCCAATATGCGATCACCATCCGGGACTGGAAGACGGATGCCGCCTTCGCGCCCGATGCCTTCACCTTCAAGCCGCCCGCGGGCTCCAAAAAGGTCGAGATCCGGGACCTGGGGGACATCGACGAAGTTCCGTCCGCAGCAGGAGACAAGCCATGACCCGCCCTCTTCCCAAGCTCGCCGCCTGCGCCTTCGCCGTCGCCGCCGGCGGCTTGGCGCTGCTGGCCCAGTCCCCCGTCGAGATCGCCCGCACCGGCGCCTGGGTCGGGAGCGCCGAGGCCGTCATCGGCCGGCCGCTGACCCCGCTCAGCTATGCCGGCGTCGCCCGCAGGACGACGCGGCGCGCCGTGGTGGCAGGCGCAGCGGTCGGAGCCGCGACCGCGGCGCCCTCGGTCGTGGTGGTCGCGCCGAGGCCGGGCTGCGTCCAGGCCGTGGACGCCTATGGCCGGGTCTACTGGCGCTGCCCGTGACCGGCCGGCGCAGGCGCGTCGCGGCAGGCGGCTCCAGGCCAATGACAATGGCAAGGCCGGGAGCCTCGAGTCATGGAGAGGCACCATGAGAGCCATCCCATTCGCGGCCGCCCTGGCGCTCGCCGTCACGCCTGCGGCCTTCGCCGCCGACATCGCCGCGGCGCAGCAGGAGCCGCTGCCGCCGGCGGTCGTCGAAGGCCCGACCTTCCCGATGACGGCCTATTTCTGGGCGACGGCGATCAACGGCCGCAACGCGACCCTGCCGCCCCTGCCGCCGGCCGAGTTCGACGAAAGCTCCGGCGACATCCTCAAGGGCTTCAACGGCGGCATCTCCGCCGCCGGCGAACTGCGCATGGGCGCCGGGGCGTGCTGACCGACGTGATGTGGTCGCAGGTCAGCCCCGGCGCCACCATCCGCAACGTCCGTCGGTCGACGCGCGCTCGCGCAGCCTGACGCTGCAGGGCGACATCCTCTACCGGGCCTACCAGGACGAGACGGTCGCCTTCGACATCGGCGGATTCGACGTCGGCTCCAGGCTGACCTACCAAGTCTATGGCAGCGTCGACTACCAGTGGAACGACAGTTTCGCCTTGCATGCGGGCTATCGCCTGCTCTCCATCGACTATGAGGACGGCCCGTTCCTCTATGACGTGCGCATGCACGGCCCGATGATCGCGACGACTTACAAGTTCTGAGCGCCGTCGGGCGGCTCCGACGCAGCCCGCAGGGCGCGGCACGGCATCCCATCCGGCTCCCCGGCCCGGCGGGGCGATCATTGCAGGCTGGCACAAACTGCATAGTCGCCCCCATGCCTTTGTTGCTACACGGCGCGGAAGGGGACGGAGCTGTGCGACGAGGGGTCCGCAGGCGATGCCGCGGCGGCCTCATGCTTTCGCTGCGCCGGCCCCGGTCTGGCCGCGTGCTCCCGGGGTGGGGGCTGCGGGAGCGTGAGGAGGCGTCATGTATTTGTGCGGAGGAGCCACAAATACACCTGATCCCGATCCCACCGGCATGGCGCCGATCGAATCCGTCCTGCGCCGCCTCCTCTGCGAGGAGACCGTCCGTCTGTCCGAGCGCAATCGGCGGTTTCTCGAATTCGTCGTCCGCGAAACCCTCGCCGGGCGCGCGGACCGCATCAAGGCCTACTCCATCGGCGTCGACGTCTTCGGCCGCGGCGAGGACTTCGATCCGAACAACGATCCCATCGTCCGTATCGAGGCGAGCCGCCTGCGCGCCGCCCTGGCCGCCTATTACCGCGGCCCCGGACGGGACGACGCCGTCCGGATCGTCATGCGGCCGGGAGGCTACGTCCCGGCCTTCGAGAGCGCGGGCGCCCCCGCCCCGCAGCCGGTTCCGGGTGACGGCCCCTGCACCTTCGTGGTCAGGCACCTGACGGCGCCGGCCGACCGGTGCTCCCATGCGCGCGGGGCGCTGCTCGCGGACGCGATCGTCAAGAAGTTGGTCGCCTCCGGCACGCGGACGTTCTTCAACCCGTCCGGCCGGCAGAACCGGACGCTGAAGGATCGCCTCGCCGGCCTGGGCGACGTCGCCAACCTCTACAGGCTGGGGGTCACGGTGCACGAGATCGCGGAAGGGAGACGATACAGCTGGCTCATCTCCGAATTCGAAAGCGGCGAAATCCGGGGCATCGACAATATCGACCTGAACGACGATACCCTTCCCAGCGCCGGTACGATCAACGAGATCGCAGACCTCGCCCTGCGATCGATTTCGGTGCTGGCCGGATGATGGACAATCCGGCCCCGCAGCCCGCCAGCCTGCCGCGAAGCCGCGGGGGTCAACGGCTCAACGGTTACATTGCCCCGGCATGCACGAATCCCGTAAGCTCTCCGGCGGCGAGCACGCACGCTGGCCCGGAATGCAGTTTGTCGGGACAGGGATCGCGATGAGGTACAGCCTTGCAAATGCTCGCCGGGCCGAAGCGGTCGCGAGGCCCCGGTCCGGGCGATGCTGGCGCCTGACCCTGGCGCTGCTGGCCCTGCCCATCCTCCTGGCGGCCTGCGCCGACCGCCCCCGGAACGTCATGACGCCGGTCGCCGCGCCCGCGACGGGCAAGTCCGTGGACATGCTCGTCGTCACCACCCGCGAACGGACCGCCAATCCGGGCGAGATCTTCTCCGGCGACCGCGCCAAGGCCTGGAGCGTCGCCAACATCGTGGTGTCGATCCCGCCGGACAACGTCCGCAAGGTCGGCGACATCCAATGGCCCCGCTCGCTGCCGGCCAATCCCGCCACCGACTTCGTCACCACCAAGATCGCCCTGGTGCCGGAAGGCGGCGGCGACGAGTGGTTCCGGCGCGTCGCCAGCCGGAACAAGCGGGTGTTCATCTTCGTCCACGGCTTCAACAACACCTTCGAAGAGGCCGTCTATCGCTTCGCCCAGATCGTGCACGATTCCGGCACCGACGCCGCGCCGATCCTGTTCACCTGGCCGTCGCGCGGCAGCGTCTTCGGCTATGTCTACGACAAGGAGAGCGCAACCTATTCGCGCAGCGCCCTGGAGAGGCTGCTGACGCGGGCCGCCACCGATCCGAACGTGTCCGACGTGACGGTGATGGCCCATTCCATGGGCAACTGGGTCCTCACCGAGGCGCTCCGCCAGATGGCGATCCGGCACGGGCGCATCCTGCCCAAGATCCACAACGTGGTCATGGCGGCGCCGGACGTCGACGTCGACGTGTTCCGCAGCGACTTCGGCGACATCACCGGCCCGCGCCCGCGCTTCACCGTGTTCGTCTCGCAGGACGACCGGGCGCTGGCGTTCTCGCGCCGGATCGGCGGCGACATCACCCGGCTGGGCGCGATCGACCCCAACCAGGAGCCCTACAAGTCGGAACTGGCCAAGGACAACATCGTCGTCATCGACCTGACCAAGCTCAAGTCCGGCGACAGCATGAACCATGGCAAGTTCGCCGAGAGCCCGGAGGTGGTCCGGCTGATCGGCGACCGCCTGATCGCCGGCCAGACCGTCACCGAGGCCAACCTCTCGGTCGGCGACCGCATCGCACAGGCCACCCTCGGCGCCACCACCATCGTCGGCTCGACGGTGGGCGCCGTCGTCAGCGCTCCGATCGCCATCATCGACCCCAACACGCGCCGCTCCTTCCACCGGCAGGTCGACACGATCGGCGAAGGCGTCACCAGCAGCACCTCGGCGGTAACGGGACAATAGGCTTGGGCAGCCCGGCCGCCGGCTGCGACGGTGCGATCCCCCGGCCCGGGCGCTCCCGGCCGGGGCGTGCCGTCCGTCCATGCCGGCAGGCCGCTCCGCGACGGCAACCGAAGCAAATCCCGGGGCGACCCGGCATCATGGAGGGGGCGGACCGCAGCCTGTCCAGATCATGTGAGGATGCCGGATGCTGAAGGACATTCCGCCCGATCAGCTGTCCGAGGTCATCGGCCAGGCGACCGCGCCCGCCTTCCTGCTCGGCGCCGTCGCGGGCCTGATGTCCCTGCTCGTGAACCGCCTCGACGGCATCGCCGAGCGCGTCGGCCGCCTGAGAGCCGAGGAGACGGGAAGATCGATCAGCAGCCCCGAAGCACGCGCAGGGGCGCGCCAGGCTGGTGAAATGGGCCTTCTACCTGTGCGCCCATAGCGGGATCGTCACGGGCTGGATGATCATCCTGTCGTTCGTGGACGCCCTGTTCGGCTTCAACAACAACAAGTGGATCACCCTCTCCTTCATCGTGGCCTGATCTGCTTCACCTCCAGCCTGCTTCTCCTCCTGCTGGACGTCCGTGCCTCGCTGACCGACGTGGTCATGGACGCGGAGGACGCCGGCAAGGCCGCCCACCCCGGCTTGCCGAAACAGCCCAGCGATACGGAACCTGTTTCGCGGCAATCCCCGGCATCTCCTACCCTGGCGACAGGGGAAGTTTTTCTTTTGCCGGCAATCAAGGTTCGCTGCGTCAGAGGCTGTGGACGATGGTGCAGAATGGCAAGGGGAAGCCAACTGTGCCAGTCCGGCGCCGGGTTTCTTCAGAACTCCTGTAATCCGCGAAACAAATATGCAGCGGCACCGCCAAAAGCCCATATATTAGGCAGAAGCACTTGACTTTCGCGAGGGGCCCCCGCACAGGAGTGCGCTACTCAAAGCCATGTACTGATATGGAGGCGGACGTGCGGGTCCTCGTCGTCATGGGAACACGGCCGGAAGCTGTAAAGCTGGTGCCGGTGATCCTGCAACTCAAGCGAGCAGGCCATGCGGTCAGCCTCTGCGTCACCGGGCAGCACCGCAGCATGCTCGAGCAGATCATGACCGGCTTCGAGGTCGAGGCGGATTTCGACCTCGACGTCATGTCCGCCAACCAGACGCTGGAGAACATCGTCGAGCGGGTGCTCAACCGGATGAAGCCGGTGCTGGAGCAGGTCAAGCCCGACGTGATCCTGGTGCAGGGCGACACCTCCACGAGCTTTGCCGCGGCCCTGTCGGGCTTCCTGAACAAGTGCCCGATCGGGCATATCGAAGCCGGCCTGCGCACCGGCAACCTGCGCTCTCCCTGGCCCGAGGAGGGCAACCGGCGGCTGATCGGCTCGATCGCCGACTACCATTTCGCGCCGACGACGGTGTCCCGCGACAATCTGCTGCGCGAGAACACCGCGGCGGACCGGATCTGGGTGACGGGCAACACCGTGATCGACGCCCTGCAGTTCGCCGTCGACAAGCTCGACCGCGACCCGGCCTTCGCCGCCAGCGCCTGCGCCGACCTGCCGACCTTCGACCCGACCAAGCGCCTGATCCTGGTGACGGGCCATCGCCGCGAGAATTTCGGGCAGGGCATCGACGAATTGTGCAAGGCGCTGCGGGCGCTGGCCGAGCGCGGCGACTGCGAGCTGGTCTATCCCGTCCACCTCAATCCGAACGTGCGCGGCCCGGTGCTGGAGCGGCTGGGCGACAGCCCGAACATCAAGCTGATCGATCCGGTCGGCTATTTCTCCTTCGTCTCGCTGATGCAGCGCAGCTATCTCATCGTCACCGATTCCGGCGGCGTGCAGGAGGAAGCGCCCTATCTCTCCAAGCCCGTGCTGGTCACCCGCGACACCACCGAGCGGCCGGAAGCGGTGGAAGCGGGCGTGGCGCGCCTCGTCGGCCCCAACAGCGAAGCCATCGTCGCGGCCGCCACGGCGCTGCTGGACGATCCGGCCGAGTACGAGCGGATGTCGAAGGGCGGCAGCCCCTATGGCGACGGCACCTCCGCCGCCCGGACCGTGACGCTTCTGGAGACCCTGTTTGCCCGGCCTCCCGCCGGCGCTGCCTGACGGCGTCCGCCGTCGCGATGGTGAGCAGCTCTTTCTTTTATCAGGTCATCGACAATGAACCCGCATATTGAAGCAAAGCGTGTTGAACTGAGCTCGGCCCAGATCCTGGCTCCCGACCCGCGGCGCGTCCTGTTCATCGGCCGTTCCGTCAACGGCACGACCGACATCGTCTCCTGCCTCTATCGCGCCCTGCTGAACCTGGGGCATCATGTCTTCAACCTCGACACCAAGCTGCACAACACCGCGGTCAGCAACCCGCACCGCCTGCAGGGCGGCAACGGGCCGATCTATGTCAGCCTGCCCTACATCGAAGCGATCCTGAAGAAGTTCCGGCCGCAGATCATCGTCCTGTGCGCCGGCGGCCTGACCTTCTCGCCGGAGGACGCGGCCAGGCTGCGCGAGCGCGGCATCATCACCGTCGGCCTGACGCTGAGCGACCCGGACGTCTTCCCGGGCGCGGTGACCTATGCGAAGAACTTCGACTTCCACACCACGAACGCCAGCCACGCCATGGGCATGTACCATGACGCCGGCGTCGAGAACACGCTCTACTTCCCCTTCGGCATCGACCGGGGCTTCGTCACCCAGAACGTTCCGCGCGCCCCCGACCTGGTCGCCGACGTCATCTGCCTCGGCCATGCGACCAACCGGCCCGACCGCAACAGCATGATGACCAGGCTCGCGGCCAAGTTCAACGTCAAGACCTATGGCAGCGGCTGGGAGCTGCCGAACAGCGAGATCGTCGGCGGCCGCCGCCTGCTCCAGGCCAGCCGCGAGGGCCGCATCCACGTCAACTTCCCGGCGACGCGCGCCGGCTATACCAACGTCAAGTGCGGCGTGTTCGAGACCATCGGCAGCGGCGCGCTGCTCAGCACCTCGGTCTTCGAGGAGATGGGGCGCTTCTTCGAGTACGGCCGGGAGATCATCGGCTACAACGATCACGACGAGCTCGCGGCGCAGATCGAGGCGGTGCTGACCGAGCCCGGCCGCTATCGCGCCATGACCGAGGCGGCCTTCAACCGCCTGATCAAGGAGCACCTCTACGAGCATCGCTGGCTGACGCTCTTCGCCGAGATCGAGGCGCTCGTCGCCAAGCCGCCGGCGTGGCTCGCCGACCGGGCCTCGACGTTCGCCGAGGTGCTGGCCGAGCCGGTGCCGCGCACGAAGCGGGTGATCGTCAGCGGCTTCTACGGCGCCTCCAATCTCGGCGACGAGTTGCTGCTCCAGTCGATCGCCGGCTCGATCGAGAAGGCCGATCCCTCGACCCAGGTCGTCGTCTGCGCCGAGAATCCGCGCGCGGTCGAAGCCCAGCGCGGCTACCAGGCCTATCCGCGGCGCGACCACGCCGACTCCGCCTACCACGTCAAGACCGCGAGCGCGGTCGTGGTCGGCGGCGGCGGCCTGTGGCACGACTACACCTTCCTGCAGAGCGGCGGCCTGCTCGGCCTGTTCATGGGCACGACCTTCTCCATCGCCGGCTTCAGCATCCTGCCCCTGCTCGGCACGATGCGCGACGTGCCCTTCTTCGTGACCGGCCTCGGCGTCGGTCCGCTGGACAATCCGGAAGCCCGCAGGATGGTCCGCTTCGTCGGCGAGAAGACGACCGAGATCGTGGTGCGCGACGAGGACTCCAAGGCGCTTCTGGACGAGATCCTCGGCGATCCCAGCCGGACCGTCTTCGCGCCGGACCTGGTCTATGCGCTCGACCTCACGCGGCGCGAGCCCGTGCTGGAGATCGCCGAGATGAAAGCCGGCGGCCGGCGGCTGGTCGGCCTGAGCCTGCGCAAATGGGCCCGCGAGGGCGGCGAGAACCTGGTGCAGCGGATGGCGGAGGCGCTCGACGCCATCGCGAGCAAGCACGAGATCGCCATCGTCGGCATCCCGATGCAGCTGGGCGAGATGCATGACCAGCAGATCATCAGGCAGGTCTATGCCGCCATGACGGTGGAGTGCCCGCGGATGGTGCTGCCGCAGGAAGCGACGGCCGAGCAGTTCATCTGGACCCTCGAGCAGTGCGACCTGCTGATCGGCATGCGCCTGCATGCCTGCCTGCTGGCGCACCGGCTCGGCACGCCGGTGGTCGGCCTGGCCTATGACGACAAGGTCGCCCATCACTTCGCCCAGATCGGCCGGGCGGCGCTGGCCCACCGGCTCACCGATCCGATCCCGGGCATCGTCGCTTCGGCCCTCGACTGCCTCGACCGCGGCCGCTCGCTGCCGAGCGAGACGACGAGCAAGGTGCGCGAGCTGGAGGAGGCGAGTTCGTCCCAGCTGGAGCGGACCGCCAGGCGCATCGCCGAGAGCCCGGCGAACTACGCTGTCTACGAGATCCCCGAAGGCGCCCCCGTGACGGCGCCCGCCGCGGCCAAGGGGAAGGCCAAGGCGGAGCCGGTCGATCCGTCGGTCGTCGTGAGCCCGGCCGTGCGCCAGGTCACCCAGTCGCTCGACCGCAACGGCGCGCCGCTCGCCCACAGCCATCGCGTGACGAAGGAGCGCATCCTCTTCCAGATCGAGGACGACAACCCGGCCCCCGACACCTGGGTGACGATGGAGCTGGACGTGCCGGTACGCCGGGACGGTGGCTTCGTGCTGAGCTTCGACGTGCTGCCCGGCGACGGCCGGCCGACCGAGTCGGCCAAGGCGCCGCTTCGCCGCGCCCGGCTGTTCTACGAGATCAGGATCGGCGACCAGATCGTCATCAGCGACGACATGGAAGCCTGGAAGGAAGCCAACACCATCCGTGTCTACGGCACGGCGATGAAAAGCATCCGGGTCACGGCCACCGTCAAGTTCACCAAGACCGTGATGAAGAGCTCGCTGTGGAAGCGTTTTACTTGCCTGCGGCTGCAGGACTTCCGCTGGAAGCCGATCGCCTATGACGGCGACCTCCAGATCGCCCAGACCAGCCCGTTCGCCACCGTGAACAAGGTCCAGGCCGAAGCCTCGGCGGCGTGAAGGGCAGGCGCGGACGGTCCGGCACGTCCCCGTGCGACGCCCGCCGGCCCGGCACCGTCCCATGCGAGCCGGCGCCGTGGCCGGGTCCGCAACCAGGTCCGGCATACCTGCGTCCCCGCCGCCCCGGCTCGCCGCGGGCGGCAGGCGCACGCGCCCTACCGTTCCGCTGCCTTCGGCGGACCGGAGCGCCGGGGGACCTCCGCCCTCAACAATCCGCCGCCCGCCACCGCCGCCCCTCTATTGCCCGGCGCAGAAGTAAGATACTGCTGCGAGACAAACGGCCAGGGGCTCGCTCGCCCCGGCGCAGGCATTTGTCCGAACGTTCTCTCGGCGCCGGACCGATTTGTCTCGACCCATCACGGAAAGGAAGGGTGAGCCTCATGATGCTACCAGCACGAATTCTCGGCTGCACGCCCTCCTTCTGCTGAGCCCGCCTTCGGACCTGAAGCGCACGATCCTTACCGACTCCGTGGATAAGCGATGGAAGTCGAACTCACTGTCCCCTTCTACGACGATCTTCTCTTCCAGTTGCACGATTTGTTCGTTCGCTGCGACGAGGTCGGTCTCGGTGCCAAGGTGTCCCGGCAGATAGCCCTGCTGGCGCCGAACCGCATTTCCCTCCTCATGCGCTATCTCAGCGAAGCGGAGGCAGGCGGCACCCCGGAGATGGAACGGGAGGATCTCGCCGCCGCGGTGGTGGGACGGATGGACGACACCCAGCTGTCGCGTGCGCGTGTCCTCCTGAAGAAGAAGGGCTATGGCCGGGCCGCCGCGGCCGCATCCGGCCGGATGGTTTCCGCCCAGCCCGACCAGATCCGCCTGCTGGCGCAGTATCTCCAGGACCTGCTGGACGGATGCTCGGACCAGGATCGCCAGGAGCTCGCCACGGCCGCCATCGAGCGGATCGACAGCGCGGATCTGCCGCGCGTGCGCACGCTGCTGAAGCGGCAGGGCTTCGGGCTGGCGGCGGCGAGCGCATCCCGCCGCATGGCCGCCGAGCAGCCGGCGCTGCTGCGGCTGCTGATGCTCTATCTTCAGGATGTGAGGGACGGCACGCCCGAGGCCGAGCGCGAGGACTTTGCGGCGGCCGCGGTCGGCTGGCTGGACAGCACGGATCTGCCGCGCGTGCGCACGCTGCTGAAGAAGCAGGGTTTTTTCCGAGCCGCCGCAGCCGCATCCCGCCGCATGGCCGCCGAGCAACCGGCACAGACGCCGCTGCTGCTGCAGTATCTCCAGGATCTGCTGGACGGCAGCGTGGACCAGGAGCGCGATGCGCTCGCCGCCGCGGCAGTCGAGACGATGGACGGTGTCCATCTTCCACGCGCGCGCGCGCTCCTGAAGAAGAAGGGCTGTGATCAGGCCGCCCTGGCCGCATCCCGACGCATGGCGGTCGAGCAGCCGGGAGAGGAGCGGCAGTTCCTGTACCTTCGCGATCTGCTGGACGGTCCCGACCAAGATCGGGATGCGTCCGCTGCCGCCGCCATCGCGGGGATGGATATCACCGCCCTGCCCCGCGCTCATGCCCTGCTGAAGAAACGCGGCTGCGTGCAGGCCGCCTTCGCGGCATCCCGGCGCATGGCCGCCGAGGCGCCCGCCCAGTCGCCGTTCCTGCTGCTCCATCTCCAGGATCTGCTCGAGGCCGGGCCGGACACCGAGCGGGACGACTCCGCCGTCTCGCTGGTCGAACGGATGGATGGCGGCCACCTGGCGCGCGCGCGCCTCCTGCTGAAGAAGCACGGCTGCAACCGGGCCGCTCTCCTCGCCTCCCGCCGCATGGCCGCCGAGCAGCCGGCACAGACGCAGTTGCTGCTGCTCTACCTCCAGGATCTGCTCGATGCCGGCCCTCAGCCGGACCAGGACGAGCTCGCCGCCGCCCTGATCGAACGGCTGGACGGAGAATCCCTGCCGCGCACGCACGCCCTGCTGAAGGCACGAGGCTGCAACAGGGCCGCCCTGGCGGCCTCCCGCCGCATGGCCGTCGAACGGCCGCAGCAGACCCCGCCGCTGCTCCATCTCCGGGATCTGCTGGACGCAGCAGCGGACCAGGACCGCGACCAGCTCGCCGCCGCCCTGGTCGAAGGACTGGATGGCGACCACCTCCCGCGCGCATACGCCTTGCTGAAGGCACGGGGTTGCAGGGGCGCCGCGCTGGCAGCTTCCCGCCGTATGGCCTCCGAACGGCCGGAACAGGCTCAGCCGCTGCTCTATCTGCGGGATCTGCTGGACGCCGCGCCGGAGGGGGAGGGGGACGCGCTGGCCGTGCCGGTGATCGAGCAGATCGACGGCGCCGACCTGCCGCGTGCGCGGGCGTTGCTCAGGGCGCGCGGCTGCCCCCGGGCGGCCCTCGCAGCCTCTCGCCGCCTGGCATTCGAGCAACCGCCGCGGGAACAACTCCAATATCTCCAGGAACTGCTCGACGCCGGCGCAGAGCAGGGCCGGGAGGACATCGCCGCGGCGCTGGTCGAGCAGATCGACGGCACGTATCTGAAGCGGGCGCGGTCGCTGCTGCGCAAGCACGGCCTCGACCGGGCCGCGCTGATCGCTTCACGGCGCATGACCTTCGAGCAGCCCGGCCAGTCACCGATTCCCTATGTCCAGGCCGTGCTCGATACGGGCGCGGAGCAGGAGCGGGAGACGCTCGCCGTCGCGGCGGTCGAGCACATGGACGAGGCCTATCTGCCGCGCGTGCGGACGCTTCTGAAGAAACAGGGCTACGAGCAGGCCGCCCTGGCTGCGTCCCGCCGGCTGGCCCTCGCCACGTCGGCGCACAAGCAGACGGTGCTCGGCTATCTGCAGGATCTGCTGGACGGCGCCCCCAGGAGGGAACGCGAGGACCTCGCCATCGCAGCGGTCGAGAGGATCGGCACGGCCCATCTGGCCTCGGCCCGTCAGTTGTTGAAGAAGCGCGGCCAGCACCGGGCCGCCCTGGCCGCGTCGCGGCGCCTGGCCTTCGACCCGTCGGCGCACAAGCAGACGGTGCTCGGCTATCTGCAGGACCTGCTGGACGGCGCCCCCAGGAGGGAACGCGAGGACCTTGCCGTCGCGGCGGTCGAGCGGATCGGCGCGGCCCATCTGGGCCCGGCCCGCCTGCTGCTGAAGAAGCGCGGCCATGGCCGGGCCGCCCTGGCCGCGTCGCGGCGCCTGGCCTTCGACCCGTCGGCGCACAAGCAGACGGTGCTCGGCTATCTGCAGGACCTGCTGGACGGCAGTCCGGAGCAGGAACGCGAGGATCTCGCCGTCGCGGCGGTCGAGCGCCTGGGCACCGCCCACCTCGATCCCGTGCGCTCGCTGCTCCGCAAGCAGGGCCATGGCCGGGCAGCCCTGGCCGCATCGCGCCGCATGGCCTTCGAGCTGCCGGCGCAGACGCCCCTGCTGCTGCAATATATCCGTGACCTGCGGGAAAGCGGCGCCGAGCAGGAGCGGGAAGGCCTCGCCCTGGCCACGGTCGAGCGCATCGACAACGCCGACCTGCCCCAGGCGCGCAAATTGCTGAAGAGGCAGGGATTCGACCGGGCCGCCTTGGCCGCCTCGCATCGCATGGTCTTCGAACAGCCGGGACAAGCCCGGCTCCTGCTGCAATATCTCCAGGATCTGCAGGACGGCGCCCCGGAACGGGCCAGGGAGGAACTGGCCACCGCCGTGGTGGCGCACATGGACCTCGCCGACCTGGCGCGGGCACGGGCGCTCCTGAAAAAGCAGGGATTCGGCCTCGCCGCTGCGGCCGCAACCCGTCGCATGGTCGTCGAGCAGCCGGGGCAAGCCAAGCTCCTGCTGCAATATCTCCAGGATCTGCGGGACGGCGCCCCGGAGGATGACCGGGAGGGGCTGGCCGCTGCGCTGGTCGAGCATATGGATCCCGCCGACCTGCCGCGCGCGCGCCTCCTCCTGAGGAAGCAGGGATTCGGCCCGGCCGCCGCAGCCGCGGCCCGCCGCATGGTCCTGGCGCAGCCGGGACAGGCCAAGCTGGTGCTGCAATATCTCCAGGACCTGCGGGACGGTGCCTCCGAGCGCGACAGGGACGAACTCTCCGCCGCCCTGGTCGAGCACATGGACGGCGCCGACCTGCCGCGGATGCGCGTGCTCCTGAAGAAGCAAGGCTTCGGCCGCGCAGCGGCGGCGGCATCCGGGCGCATGGTGCTCGAGCGGCAGGGACAGAAGGGCCTGCTGTCGCAGTATCTCCAGGATCTGCGCGAGGGCGTCTCCAGCGAGGACCGGGATGATCTTGCCGCCGCCGTGGTCGAACGCATCGGCCTCGCCGACCTGCGGCGGGTCCGCGGCATCCTGAAGAAGCAGGGCTTCGGCCGGGCGGCGGCGGTGGCGTCGCGCCGCATGGCCCTCGCCCAACCGGTTCCGAAGGGACCGCTGCTGCAGCATCTGCACGACCTGCGGGAGGGCGTTCCGGACCAGGAGCGGCAGGCCTTCGCCGCGGTCGTCGCCGAGCGGATCGAAGGTCCCTACCTGCCACGGGCCCGCGCCTTGCTGAAGGCGCAGGGCTTCGGCCAGGCCGCCTTGAGCGCCTCGCGCCGCCTCGCCTTCGAGCCCCCGATGCAGACGCCGCTGGTGCTGCAATACCTGCAGGACCTGCGCGACGCCGATCCGGATCAGGATCGGGAGGCGCTCGCCGCCGAGGCAGTCAAGCGGATGGACAATGCCGACCTGCCGCGGGCTCGGGCTCTGCTGCGCAAGCAGGGCCTGAACCGGGCCGCCCTCGCCGCATCGCGCCGCATCGCCTTCGAGCAGCCGGCCCAGACGCCGCTGCTGCTGCAGTATCTGCAGGACCTGCGCGACGCCGGTCCGGACCAGGACCGGGAGACACTCGCCGCCGAGGCGGTCAGGCGGATGGACGGCGCCGACCTGCCGCGAGTCCGCAGCCTGCTGCGCAAGCAGGGCCTGAACCGGGCCGCCCTCGCCGCTTCGCGCCGCATCGCCTTCGAGCAGCCGGCCCAGACGCCGCTGCTGCTGCAGTACCTGCACGATCTGCGCGACGCCGGTCCCGACCAGGACCGGGAGGCGCTTGCCGCCGAGGCGGTCGAACGGATGGACGGCGCCGACCTGCCGCGGGTCCGTGCGCTGCTGCGCAAGCAGGGCCTCAACCGGGCCGCGCTCGCCGCATCACGGCGCATCGTCCTCGATCAGCCGGACCAGACGCCGCTGGTGCTGCAATATCTGCAGGACCTGCGCGACGTCGCACCGGACCAGGATCGGGAGGCGCTTGCCGCCGAGGCGGTCGAGCGGATGGACGGCGCCGACCTGCCGCGCGCCCGGGCTCTGCTGCGCAAGCAGGGCCTCAGCCGGGCTTCTCTCGCCGCGTCGCGGCGCATCATCCTCGATCAGCCGGACCAGACGCCGCTGGTGCTGCAATATCTGCAGGACCTGCGCGACGTCGCGCCGGACCAGGATCGGGAGACGCTCGCCATCGAGGTGGTCGAGCGGATGGACGGCGCCGACCTGCCGCGGGCCCGGGCGCTGCTGCGCAAGCAGGGCCTCAGCCGGGCTTCTCTCGCCGCGTCGCGGCGCATCATCCTCGATCAGCCGGACCAGACGCCGCTGGTGCTGCAATATCTGCAGGACCTGCGCGACGTCGCGCCGGACCAGGATCGGGAGACGCTCGCCATCGAGGTGGTCGAGCGGATGGACGGCGCCGACCTGCCGCGCGCCCGGGCACTGCTGCGCAAGCAAGGCCTCAGCCGGGCAGTGCTGGCCGCGTCCCGGCGCCTGGCCGCCGAGCAGCCGGCCCAGTTGCCGTTGCTGCGGCAGTATCTTCAGGATCTGCAGGATGCCGGCCTGCCCCAGGAACTGGATGCCGCAGTCCTCGACCGCGCGAGCGCCGAGGCGATGGACCCGGCGACGCTGGCGCGCATGGCCGCCTCGCTCCGAAGCCAGGGCCTCGGCCTGGCCGCAGCGCGGCTCGCCGGCTCGGCGGCGGCGCTTCGAGGTTTCCGGCCCCAGGATCTGGTGGCCTATCTCGCCGATCTCCGCGAGGCAGGGCTCGATGCCGCCGAACGGAGCGACGCCTTGCTTCGGCTCGTGCCGGCGGATGCCGATCCGGCGATGCTGGAGCGCTGCCGGAAGGCCCTGGCCCAGGAGGAGGCCTATGCCGGGGCAATGGCGCTCTCCAGGCGGCTCCTGGCCGAGAATCCGGAGGATCTCCGCCAAGTCCTCCGGCTGTTCGGGGAGCTGAAAGCGATTGCGGGCGCCCCCGGCGAAGCCGAGATGATCGGCGACCTGCTCGACGGTCCCTATCCTCCGTCGATGCTCGCCCCCTTGGCCAAGGCTCTCAGGAGCCGCAACTTCAACGCCGCCGCCGCCGCGGTCTCCGCCAGGCTGGTGCGTGAACGGCCCGACGACCTCGGCCTCCTGCTCAGGCATCTGGACGATCTGCACACGCTCGGCCGCAGCGGCGAGGAACTCGGCGAAGCGACCCGCCGGCTGCTGCAGCCGCGGCAGGACGCGGCCTCGCTGCGGTGGTTCAAGACCCTCCTGGCGCGCCGGGGCTATCTGCCGGCGGCGGTCGCGGTCGTCGACTGCCTCCTGGCGCAGGCGCCCCTGGATCCGCGCGCCATCCTCGGCTATCTCGGCGAGTTGCGCCGTCTCGAAGACCCTCGCAACCCGGCACAGCTCGTCGAAGCGCTGGTGGACGGCTCAAGCGCCCCCCTGGACCTGCAGAAGCTTGCCGCGCAGCTGCGCATGCAGGGATACACGGCGCCGGCCGCCATGGTCTCGCGCCGGGTCGCCCTCGCCGCCCCGCACCGGCCGATCGACCTCGTCCACCACCTGGAGGACCTGGCCGAGGTCCCGGCGTCGGATGCCGACAAGGCCCGCAGCGTCGCCGAGGTCCTGGACCGGATCGACGATCCCGATCAGCTCGGAAAATTCCGAACGCTGCTGACGACGCGCGGCTTCTCCGACGCGGCCGCCGAGGCCGACCGCCGCATCGGCGCCTTGCTGGGCGACGACCCGCCGGCAGGCGCGGACGAGGTGCAGCCCCGGCGACCCGTCAACCTCCTCGACCGTCTGGCGGAACTGGCGCGCGACGGCGGCGAGCCTGCCTCCACGGCCGCAGCCGCCGAGCATGTCGCGGCCATGGACGATGAAGCGGCACTGGTCAAGCTCGGCAACATCCTGCGGCAGAAGGGATTCCTGGCCGAGGTGGTGGCCGTGTCGCGTCGTCTGGTGCAGGTGAGGCCGGACAATCTCCCGGCCATCCTGCGCCATGTGCAGGACCTGCGCGCCGCCCAGGCGAAGGGGCCGGCAGTGGACACGGGCCTGGACGAGCTCTTCCGCGACATCCGCGATCCCGCCATTCTCGGCCCGCTGGCCAGCGGGCTTCGCCATGCCGAGCTGAATGCCGTCGCGGCCCGGATCTCGGCGCGCCACCTGATCCTGGAGCCGGACAACACCAGTATCGTGCTGCCGCACCTGCGGGACCGGCGCGAGGCGGGCGAAGCCGTCGCGGATCTGCCGGATCTGCCGATCCTCCTGTCCACGACCCAGGGTCGGATCAACCACAAGTTCACGCACGACAACAGCGTGGAGCCACCTGCCGCGGCCGCGAAGGCGGCGAAGGCGGATGGCAACAGCAAGGCGGTGCCGACCAGCACGCTGACTTATCGCAACCCGCCGCAGTTGGAGCTGCTGTGCCGCGCCTGCGAAGGACTGGTGCGTGCGCGTGGGCAGATCAGGCTGCATGTCTTCGCCGAAAGCACCGGCGAGGAAGTGTTCACCCTGGTCATCGAGCTCTACCGGCGCGGCCTGCTCGGCTCCGTGGACATCAGCGCTTCGGACGTGGAGGCCGACCTGGTGGAGAAGGCCCGGGGCGGGGAGATCGATTTCCGCAACCTGCTGCGCGTTCCCCAGGAGCTGCGCGAAGCCTGCTTCGAGCGGACCGGACCGGACGCCTTCCGCCTGATCGAGCCGCTGCGGGCGCGGGTGCATCACACCCTGGTCGACCTCACCGGGCAGCTCGACCTGCCCGGCCTCTACGACGTGATCCTGATGCAGAACCTCCTGCCGCACCTGCCGCGGGAGAAGCAGGACGCCGCCCTGCGCAATGCCCGCTCCGTGCAGCGCCTTGGCGGCGTGCTCGCCATCGGCGGCAACGCCGCAACAGGCCCCTACGACACGCTTCTCGCCTTGGGCTACGAGCCGGATCCCGAGCTGGCGTACGAGATCTATGAGTCCTGGGAGCTGCAGCGCAAGGCCTGGAAACCCGCCGACGCCCCCTACTGGTCGCTGCCGCCAATCCCCGACGGCGAGCCGGCGGCGCGGTATGCCTCGGTCTTCCGCCTGTTGCGGTCGGGCAAGCGGTAGCACGGGTGGCGGCACAGCCTCCGGCACGGGTGGCCGCGCCGCCATCCGCGCCGAAAGCCGGCCATCACCAGGACTTCAGCGCCCGCAGGGTCGGCGACGTCTTGAAGACGTGCATGTCCATGCGCGGCCGCAGGCGATCGAGCAGTTCGACCGCAGCGCCGACCTCCGGCCCCTTGTCGAGCATGACGCACTCGGCGCGGCCGGCCATGGCGGCGTCGGTCATCTCGCCGCGGGAAGGCACGCCGTGCTGGACCAGATCCTCAAGAACCTGCGTCGCCCAGATCACCGGCACGCCGGCGGCCTCGCAGATCCAGAGGATCTCCTCCTGAATCTCGGCCAGCCGCTCGAAGCCGGTCTCCGCCGCCAGGTCGCCGCGGGCGATCATGACGCCGGACGGCAAGACAAAGGCCGGTCCCGGGCGGATTGCCCGAAACCGGCCCACGTGGCTTGTGGAATGCCTCAGCCGGGGTCCGTCCCGCCTTGGCGGCGGACGGGAGCCGCGGTCACTCGACCGGCGGGGCGTACTGAATCCCGCCGACGCTCCAGAGCTGGTTCAGCCCGCGCGGGATGGAGAGGCGGGACTCGACGCCGAGATTGCGCTCATAGACCTCGCCGTAGTTCCCGACCAGGTTGACGATGTTCACCACCCAGTCCGGCGACAGGCCCATGCGGGTGCCCAGATCGCCGTCCCCGCCGAGCAGGCGCTTGACCGCCGGTTTCGAGGAGGCCTTGGCCTTGTCGAGCGTCGCCTTCGACACGCCGAGCTCCTCGGCCGAGAGCATGGCGAAATGCACCCATTGCACCAGGGCGCGCCATTTCGGATCGTCCTGGCGCACGGCCGGGCCGAGCGGCTCCTTGGAGATGATGTCCGGCAGGATGACATGCTCGGCGGCGTCGGGCAGCGTCACGCGCTGGGCATAGAGCTGCGAGACGTCGCTGGTGATCACCGAGCATTCGCCCTTGCGGTAGCGATCGAGGGACTCGGCGTTCGAAGCGGTCAGCACAGCCTCGAACTTCATCGAGTTGGCGTCGAAATAATCGGCCTGGTTGCGCTGAGTGGTGGTGTCCTTCTGGACGCAGACCTTGCTGCCGTCGAGCTCGAGGGCCGAGGTCACCTTCTTCGAGCGCGGTACCATGAAGCCCTGGCCGTCGAAATAGGTGACGGCGGCGAAGTTCAGTCCGTAGTCGAGCTCCCGGCCCAGCGTCCAGGTCGAGTTGCGCGAGAGCAGGTCGATCTTGCCCGACTTCAGGGCATCGAAGCGCTCGCTCACCGAGAGTGGCACGAAGCGGACCTTGCCGGCGTCGGCGAAGACCGCGGCGGCGACGGCACGACAGAAATCGGCGTCGAAGCCGGTCCAGGCGCCGGACGCGTCCTGGATGGAGAAGCCGGCGAGGCCCTCGTTGACGCCGCAGACGAGCTCGCCCCGCGCCTTGACGGCCTCGAGCGTCTGCGCCGAGGCGCCCGCCGAAAGGCCAAGTTGAAGAAGCGCGGCTCCGGCGAGCCCCATGACAATGTGGCGCATTCGGATCTCTCCCGTTCCGTCGATTCACTGAATGGTGGCATGGCGTCGGTCCGGGGCAGGCCCGGACACGCGCTCAGAGCTTGGCCGCCTGGCGGACGATGACCTTGGTGCCGACCGGCACCCGGTCATAAAGATCCGTGACATCCGGATTGATCAGCCGGATGCAACCCGACGACACGGCATAGCCGATGGTCTTGGGCTGGTTGGTGCCATGGATGCGGTACACCGTCGAGCCGAGATAGAGAGCCCGGGCGCCCATCGGATTGCCGGGGCCACCGGCCATGAAGCGCGGCAGGTAAGGCTGGCGCTCGATCATCTCCGGCGGCGGACGCCAGTCCGGCCATTCCTGCTTGCGGCTGATCTTGAGCAGGCCCGACCACTGGAAGCCCTCGCGCCCGACGCCGATGCCATAGCGGATCGCCGTCTTGTTGTCCTGGACGAGGTAGAGGAAGCGCTCCTCGGTCTGGATGATGATGGTGCCCGGCGCTTCGTTCGAGCGGTAATAGACCGGCTGCGGCCGGAACTCCGGCAGGAGTTGCTCCTCGGCCGGATCGGGCACGACGCCCGGCTGGTCCTGGTCGAGGGCCGGCGGCAGCGTGCGTTGCTGCGCGGCGGCGGGAACCAGCATCGAAAGAGAGAGCAGCGCAGTTGCGAGGGACCGTCCGAACATGTTGTCTCCCATGATCAGGCGCCCCCGCAGCGCACGAACACCATCGTTCCGTAGCGGGTCGCGGCATCGGGATCAACCCACTGCGTAACCAGGATACCGTTGCCGTAGGAGAGGACCTGGCGGTCGCGCCGGTCGCCGGGCTTGCCCTGCGGGCCGATATAGACGCGTCCGTCGCCGGCGGTCTTGAGGAAGACCTCCTGCGGTGTCGATTGGTCGGCAAGATGCATGGTCACGCCGCCGGATGCGCCGCTGCCGATCACATAGGGGTTGGAGCAGGCGCGCCTGGCCTCGGCCTCGGTGCGGGCGATGTCCTTCTCGACGCGGTAGGCGGCCAAGCCCCAACTGCCGACGAGGTCCGCCGCGGTAACCGACACCTGAGCAACCGGCGGCGCCGACGGCGCCATGGACGTGCTGCAGCCTCCCAGCAGAGACAGCAGCGCGGCTGCAGCAATACCTACGCCAAGCCGCAAGCCCTTGTTGGCTCCGACGGCGCCGCCGTGGATGGATGCCGATTCAAGTCGTTCGTTCATTCCCGTCCCTCCCTGGTGGCGGGAGCATAGTCGAATGATTTCACCAAATATAGCCGGCCCGCCGCGTTGATCACCGGTATGCCGGGCCGGCATCAGGGCGCTCTTCGGTCGGCAGGCTTCATGACTCCGAGACATGTCGGCGCCCAATCACCCTGCCTGCGCCTGAGCTGCGCTTCACCGTCTCCACCCACCGCGCAAGCGCTTCCAGCATAGTCCGGAGAGGTCTTGGCCGGGAGCGCGTGCCGGCGGCCCTGATACGAAATCTCACCGCCGTCGGGGCGGCTTCGCCGATGTGAGCCGCATTCTCCACGTGAAGCCTGGTGGCCAACGAATTTAGATCGTGCATGGCTTGTCTCCGGTGTTGAATGCGTCGAGACTACCGGCGGACCGTCAGACATCTGGCGGGGGCAGCGTCATGGCAGCGCAAAAACGTCTTTCACGCTGGGCCGACGACGCATCCGGACTGCGCGTCTTCCTGCTCGGGCCTATCGCCGTCTCGGCGGGGGACAAGCCGATCGTGATCGCCTCCCGGAAGGGCCGCGCCCTTCTCGGCTATCTCGCGTCCCGACTTGGGCAAGACGTCTCGCGGAGCCATCTGGCCGGTCTGCTCTGGGGTGATCACGCCGAGGAACAGGCCCGTGCCAGCCTCAGGCAGACGCTGTCGGAGGTCCGGGCCGCCTTCGATGTGGTCGGGATCGCCCCGCTCGCCGCGGACAAGGAAACGATCTCGCTCCCCGGCGCGTCGATATGGGTGGATACGGGCGAGTTCGAGCGGCTCGCGGCGCAGGCGTCCGTCGACGAGCTCTCGGCCGCCGCGACCCTGGTCCGGGGCGAATTCCTGGAAGGCCTCACGACGCGGGAGCCTCCATTCGAGCATTGGCTGCTCACCGAAAGACAGCGCCTGCGGTCTCTCGCCTGCGCCGTCAGCGAGCGTCTGGCCGGCCTGCACGAGGACGGGGGAAGGATCGAGGAGGCGATGGCCGCGGCCCAGGCGGCGCTTGCGATGGATCCGCTGCGGGAAGCGATGCATCGCACCGTCATGCGGCTCCATGTTGCGCAGGGACGCAACGAGGCGGCGCTGGTCCAGTACGAACGCTGCCGGCGCGACCTCTTCGACGGGTTGAGAGCCCGGCCGGATGCGCAGACCGACGAACTGGCCCGGTCGATCCGCACGCGCCGGCGGGCAAGCCCGGCGCGCGCCGGCGATGCGAGAGCCCAGGCACCGCCCGGCAAGGCGTCGATTGCCGTGCTGGCCCTGGACAATCTCAGCGGCGACCGCAAGCATGACGTCCTCGGCGAGGCGATTGCCGAAGACATCATCGGAGCCCTGTCGCGTGTCAGCGACCTGTTCGTCGTGTCCAGGCGATCGAGCTTCGCCTACAGGGACGCCAGCACCGGCGCCGCCGACATCGCTCGGGAACTCGGGGTGCGGTATCTGCTTTTCGGGAGCATCAGGATCGCGGGAGAGCGCATCCGCGTCCTGACGTCGCTGACGGACACGACCTCCGGAGCGCAGGTCTGGGCCGACCGGCACGACGGCGACCTGGCCGACCTCTTCGCCATGCAGGACGACATCGCCCGCAATGTCGCGCTATCCCTCCAGATCAAGCTCACCGCCGGGGAATCGGTACGCTTCTGGCAGGGGCAGACACGGATCCTGAGCGCCTGGGCGAAGATGGTCGAGGCCGAGGAATATTGGGGCCGCTTCAACAAGGTCGACAACGCGATCGCCCGCCGCCTGCTGCGCGAGGCAATCGCACTCGACCCGGCCTATACGGGCGCGATCGCCCAGCTCGGCATGACGCATTGGTGGGACGCCCGCTTCAACCCCGGCATCGACCGCGACGATGCGATCCGTTGCGCCGACGAGCAGATCGCCAGGGTGCAGCAGCTCGACCCCGAGCTGGGAGCAGGATTCATGCTGCGCGGCGGCGTCGCCTTTCTGCGCGACCGCCACGACGAAGCGATCATGTTCTGCGAGCGCGCGGTCGCGCTGGCGCCGAGCGATTTTCACGCGGTGGCCTTCCTCGGCGTGATGCGCCTCTATGCGGGCCAATATGACGGCGCCATCTCCAACTTGAAGGCCGCCATGCGGATCAACCCCCACTACAAGCCGTGGGTGACGTATAATTTCTCGGCGGCGAGCCTGGCCGCCGGCGATCGCCAGACCGCACTGGCCGCAGCCAGGGACTATCTCGACCAGGACCCCGGCGAACCCTACGCCTATGTCAACCTCGCCATCGCCCTGTCGGCGAATGGCCACGTGGACGAAGCTCCGGGCTGCATCGCGCAACTGCGCCGACGGTTCGAGGAATTGACCCTGGCGGAATTCGTCGCATCCCACCGCTTCCGGGACGGGCTCTGGCTCGATCAGCTCGTCGAATGGCTCCGGTCAGCCGGAATGCGATGAGACGGCGGTCCTGTTCCTGCCATGTCTCCGATGGCCGCGCATGGGAGCAGGAGACGGCGTACCGCCCTTCCCCGAGCTCGTCCCGGACATCCGCTACCGCCGGCCGGCGGGCATCGACTTCATCAGGCGAACCACCAGCCAGACAGGCACCACCACGGCGGCGCCGAGCAGGAAATAGGCGAAGAGGTCGCGCACGGCCTCGAAGCCGCGCGACAGGAGGCGCGTGAAGAAGCGGTGGACGCTGTCGACGAGATCCCACGGCGAGACGTTCAGCCAGGCCATGACGACGCCGACGGCGATGGACAGGGCCACCAGCTTGACCACGACGCCCAGCGGCGATCCGCCCAGAAACCGTTCCAACGCCGACATGTGCTTCTCCCGATCGCTCGCCTCTATGTCGTCATGCCCGCCCGGAAGGTCAATCGCCGTCCCCGAGATTCCGGGTTCCGAACTCAGGCCGACAAAATCGCGACGGGCAACGCGGCCGCAAGATCCCTGGCGCAACGTTTCCGTCATGGCCGGACCACGTCCCATAGGCGCTAAGATAAGCGATTGTCCGAGACATGGGCTCGCCCGTTCAATCGCGTCATGGCCGGCCTTGATCCGGCCATCCACGCGAACACGACAGCTGACCAGTCCTGTGAGGCCACCATCGTATCATTCTGCCAGATCCGTGGTCGCGTGGATGGCCGGATCAAGTCCGGCCATGACGGCGGAAAGGGCATCACCTTTCCCCGGCAGCAACGTGGTCCGGCCCTATCTTCGCGCCTATGGGACGTGATCCGGCCATGACGGCTGGGAGGGCGCCGCCTTGCCGCCACCGGCCTTTCTCCGGGACGGACCAGGTCAGACCAAGCGCCCGCCGGACGGCCCGGCTTCCGCGTCGACGGCCGGCGTCGCGCCGTCGATCATCCGCATGAGCGTCGCCAACCGGTCCGCCTCGCGCGGCGGCTTGTTCCAGCGGATGCGGGCGATGCGGGGAAAGCGCATGGCGACGCCGGACTTGTGGCGGGCCGAGCGCGCGATGCCCTCGAAGGCAACCTCGAACACCAGGCCCTTGTCGGGCTCGTGCATCACCTCGCGGACCGGACCGAAGCGGTTGAGGGTGTTGCGGCGCACGAAACGGTCGATCTCCAGAAGCTCCTCGTCGGTGAAGCCGAAATAGGCCTTGCCGACCGGCACCAGCACCGCCTCGTCGGTCCAGACGCCGAACGTGTAGTCGGAATAATAGGAGGAGCGCTTGCCGTGGCCGCGCTGGGCATACATCAGCACGGCGTCGACGTTGAACGGCTCGCGTTTCCACTTGTACCAGAAGCCTTTGGGCCGGCCGGGCAGGTAGGGGCTGTCGCGGCGCTTCAGCATCACCCCTTCCACCGCCTCGGCGTCGGGCCCCGCCCCCGCGGCCGCCGGATCGGCCCGCGCCGCCGCCAGGGCCTCGCCGTCGACGAAGGGCAGCAGCGGCGACAGGTCCAGTTGCGGCCGGGCAAGCCGGGCGACGAAGGCCTCGAGGCGCCGGCGCCGCTCGGCGAAAGGCCGTTCGCGCAGATCCTCGCCCGCCTCGGCCAGGAGGTCGTAGGCGCGGATATGGGCGGGGTACTCGGCCAGGAGCTTCGGAGTGACGGACTTGCGGTTGAGTCTCTGCTGCAGCACGTTGAAGCTCTGCACCAGGCCGGCGCGACGCACCAGGAGCTCGCCATCGACGGCACCGTCGAAGGCGAGCGTCTCCATCAGGTCGGGGAAGGCAGCCGAAATGTCCTCGCCGGTGCGCGAATAGAGCCGCATCGCCGTGCGCTCGCCCTCGCGGCCGCCGACGGCCTGGACCCGGATGCCGTCCCATTTCCATTCGGCGACGAAGGTTTGGGCGTCGATGGCGGCAAGCTCGCCCTCTTCCAGCGCATGCGCCAGCATCACCGGGCGGAACGGCGCCAGGTCGCGCGTCTGCGGCCGGCCGGCCCGCCCCTCGACCCAGGCGAACAGGGATTCATAGGGCGGCGCGAGGCCGGGCCAGACCAGCTCGACCGCGTCGGCGGTCTCATCCCCCAGCATCGCCACCGCCGTCTTGGCCAGCCGTGCCGAGGCGCCGATGCGCAGAGCCCCGGTGATCAGCTTCAGCAGGGCCCAGCGCCCGGTCTCGTCGAGCGCGTCGAGCAGGCGGGCGACGAGGGCCGGCAGGTCGCTCTTGCCGGTCTCGGCCAGGGCCGTGACCACCTCGGCCAGCGAAGGCGGCCGGTTGGAGCCCGGCTCGCCCGGCCAGATCAGCGCCACGGTCTCGGACAGGTCTCCGACGAAATCATAGGAGAGCGCGAACAGCTCCGGGTCGGTCCGCTCGGCGGCGAGGACGCGGATCAGGCCGGGCTTGGCGTGGCGAAAGCTGAGCTTGCCGGTGATGGCCGCCAGTGCGTAGCCTCGGTCCGGGTCCGGCGTCTGCCGGAAATAGGCGGCCATCAGACGCAGCTTGGCATTGCGGCGCGGCTCATAGGCCAGGCGATCGAGCAGCTCGGCGAAGCGATTCACGCCGCTTCCTCCTCTTCGCCGTAGCCGACCATGTGCAGGGGCCGGGCGTCGATCCCCCGCCCCCTCGCCCAATGCACCAGCGCCTCCTCCTGGCCGTGGGTGACCCAGAGCTCGGAGCAGCCGGTCTCCAGAATGGTGCGCTGCAGATCCGGCCAGTCGGCATGGTCGGAGATCACCAGCGGCAGCTCGGCGCCGCTCTGGCGGGCCCGGGCGCGGATGCGCATCCAGCCCGAGGCATGGGCGGCGAGCGGATCAGGCAGCTTGCGCGACCACAGGTCGCCGAGCGCGCCGGGCGGGCAGAGGATGATCGCGCCGGCGAGGGCCTTGCGGTCCTCGTCGCGCACCAGCCTGACGTCGCCGAGATCGATGCCCTGCGCCTGGTAGAGCCGCGTCAGCTTCTCCATGGCGCCGTGCAGGTAGACCGGCGCGTCGTGGCCGCCGGCACGGATCAGGGCGATGAGGCGCTGCGCCTTGCCGAGCGGATAGGCGCCGACGAGGTGGGCGCGCTCGGGGAACATCGCCACCGAGCCCAGGAGCTTGCCGATCTCGCCGGCGGCGTCGGGATGGCGGAACACCGGCAAAGCAAAGGTCGCCTCGGAGATGAACACGTCGCAACGCACCGGCTCGAACGGCGCGCAGGTCGGGTCGGGCGCGCGCTTGTAGTCGCCGGACACCACGATCCTCAGCCCTCCGGCCTCGAAGGCGATCTGGGCGGAGCCGAGCACGTGTCCGGCAGGATGAAAGGTGGCGGTGACGCCGCCGAGGTCGATCGGCCGTCCCGGCTCGGCCACCTGCCGGGTGCCGCAGAACTCCTCGCCATAGCGCGCCGCCATGATCGCCAGCGTCTCGCGCGTCGCCAGCACCGCGCCGTGGCCGGCCCGCGCGTGATCGGAATGACCATGGGTAATCAGCGCCCGCGCCACCGGGCGCATCGGATCGACATGGACGTCCGCGATCGGGCAATGCAGGCCGGCGGGCGTGGGCACGAGCAGGTCGGCGGGGCGCATGGCGGCAGGATAGGCCGGCGTCGCGATTTGCCCAAGCGAATCGCACTGGCGAACCGGCCCGGGCGGCGCTAGAGGCTGCCATGGAAACAACCTCGGCCATGTCTTCGCACCGCTCCTCCGGCGACGCCGTCGCCGACCGCCGTCATGCCTACGCCCTGCAATACAGGGCGGCGGGTGAGCTCGCCGCCGCCGCCGAGCTGATCGCCCAGGCGCTGGAGATCGCGCCCGGCTGGGCGGCGGGCTGGCTGTCGCTCGGCGAGACCCACGAGGCGGCCGGAGCCCGAGAGGCCGCCCTATCAGCCTATGGCCAGGCCGCCGCGCTCGATCCCGCCGACGTGGTCGGAGCCCGGGCGCGGCTCGCCCGGCTCGGCGCCCTGCCGGACGACGGGGCGTTGACGACGGCGCATGTGGCGGCCCTGTTCGACGACTATGCCCCGCGCTTCGAGGCGGCGCTGGTCGGCTCGCTCGGCTATCGCGGCCCGGCGCTGCTGCGCCAGGCGGTGGAGCGGGTGCGAAGCCCGGCGCGATTCGTCCGCGCCATCGATCTGGGCTGCGGCACGGGCCTCACGGGCGAGGCCTTCGCCGCCCTGTGCGAACGCCTCGATGGCGTCGACCTCTCCGGCGGCATGCTGGCGGCGGCGGCCGGCAAGGGTCTCTATGCCAGCCTGGCCCGGGCGGACGTCGTCGCCCACCTCGCCGCCGAGCCGACGGCCTCGGCCGATCTCGTCCTCGCCGCCGACGTGCTGGTCTATATCGGCGAGCTCAGGCCGCTGTTCGGCGCGGTCGGGCGCGTCCTCGGTCCGGCCGGCCTCTTCGCCTTCACCGCGCAGACGGCCGAGGACGGCCGCGATTTCGCCCTCGGCGGAGACCTGCGCTACGCCCATGACCCCGAGGCCCTGACGCGCCGCGCCGGCGAAGCCGGCCTCGCCGTCCGGGTTCTGGAGCAGGCCTCCGCCCGCCGGGACGCGGGCCGGCCCGTTCCCGGCCTCGTCGTCGTCCTCGAAAAGAGCGAAGATGCGGGCTAAAAGCGCGATGTGCCCGCCGTTCGCTCCCTCCCCTCGCCCTTCGCCGCCTGGTTCGCCGGGCGCGGCTGGGCGCCGCGGCCGCACCAGCTCGCCCTGGTCGAGATGGCCGAGGCCGGCCGCTCGGTGCTGCTGATCGCCCCGACCGGGGCCGGCAAGACCCTGGCGGGCTTCCTGCCCACCCTGATCGAGCTCCGCGACAAGCCGCGCCGCAACGATCCGGCGCAGCCCTCGCGGCTGCACACGCTCTACATCTCGCCGCTGAAGGCGCTCGCCGTCGACGTCGCCCGCAACCTGGAGACGCCGGTCAAGGAGATGAACCTCCCGGTGCGCGTCGAGACCCGCACCGGCGACACGCCGCAGGCCAAGCGGGCGCGCCAGAAGCTCGACCCGCCCGACATCCTGCTCACCACGCCTGAGCAGCTGGCGCTGCTCCTCGCCAGCCGCGAGGCCGAGACGCTGCTCGGCTCGCTCAAGCGCGTCGTGCTCGACGAGTTGCACTCGATCGTCACGGCCAAGCGCGGCGACCTGCTGGCGCTCGGGCTGGCGCGCCTGCGCCAGCTGGCGCCCGGCCTGCAGGCGGTCGGGCTGTCCGCCACCGTGCGCGACCCCGACGAACTCCGGCGCTGGCTGGTGGCGCAGCGCCGGCCGGACAGGCCCATGGCCGAACTGGTGGTGGCCGAGGGCGGCGCCAGGCCTGAGCTCGCCATCCTCGACACCAGCCGGCGCCTGCCCTGGGCCGGGCATACGGCGCGCCACGCGATGGCCGAGATCTACACCCTGATCAAGGCGCACAAGACCACGCTGGTGTTCGTCAACACCCGCATGCAGGCCGAGTTCGTGTTCCAGGAGCTGTGGCGCATCAACGAGGACGCGCTGGCCATCGCCCTGCACCACGGCTCGCTCGACGTCGGCCAGCGGCGCCGGGTCGAGGAGGCGATGGCGGCCGGGCGGCTGAAGGCGGTGGTCTGCACCTCGACCCTCGACCTCGGCATCGACTGGGGCGACGTCGACCTCGTGGTCAATGTCGGCGCGCCCAAGGGCGCCTCGCGGCTGATGCAGCGGATCGGCCGGGCCAATCACCGCCTCGACGAGCCCTCGCAGGCCGTGCTGGTGCCGACCAACCGCTTCGAGGTGCTCGAATGCCGCGCCGCCGTCGACGCCGCCCATGCCGGCGTCCAGGACACGCCGGTAGCCCGCACCGGCGCGCTCGACGTGCTGGCCCAGCACGTGCTCGGCGCCGCCTGCGGCCAGCCCTTCCTCGCCGACGAACTCCATGCCGAGATCGTCTCGGCCGAGCCCTATGCCGGCCTCGACCGCAAGACTTTCGACGACGTGGTCGCCTTCGCCGCCACCGGCGGCTACGCGCTCAGGACCTATGACCGTTTCGCCAAGATCCGCCAGGGCAAGGATGGGCGCTGGCGCATCGCCAATCCCGCCGTGGCCCAGGCCTATCGCCTCAATGTCGGCACCATCGTCGAGGATGCCCTGCTCAAGGTGCGGCTGGCGCGGGGCCGCCGGGGCGGCGCACCGCAGCCGATGGCGGCAGCGCTGAAATACACGCCCTGGTTCATGGATCCGGCCGCCACCGGCCCGCCCAAGCGCCAGCCGCGCGACGGCACCGCAGCGCGCGCCGGCTTCGGCGGGCGGGTGCTCGGCGAGATCGAGGAATATTTCGCCGAGACCCTGACCATCGGCGACACGTTCCTGTTCGCCGGCGAGGTGCTGCGCTTCGAGGGCATCGCCGAGGAGGACGTGCTGGTGACGCGGGCGCCACCCTCGTCCGATCCGAAGATCCCCTCCTATGCCGGCGGCAAGTTCCCGCTGTCGACCCACCTTGCCGCCCGGGTCCGGGCGATCCTGGCCGATCCCGGCGCCTGGAGCGCCCTGCCCGACCAGGTGGCGGACTGGCTGGCGCTGCAGCGCGACATCTCGATCCTGCCGCCGGCGGACGATCTCCTGGTCGAGACCTTCCCGCGCGGCGCGCGCCATTTCATGGTCGCCTATCCGTTCGAGGGGCGCCTCGCCCACCAGACGCTCGGCATGCTGCTGACGCGGCGGCTGGAACGGGCGCGGCTGAAGCCGCTCGGCTTCGTCGCCAACGACTATGCGCTGGCGGTCTGGTCGCTGTCCGACATGCGCCGGGCCGACATGCCCAGCCTGTTCGACGAGGACATGCTGGGCGACGACCTGGAGGAATGGCTGGCGGAATCCGCGCTGATGAAGCGCACCTTCCGCACCTGCGCCATGATTTCCGGGCTGATCGAGCGGCGCTTTCCCGGCAAGGAGAAGACCGGCCGGCAGATCACCCTGTCGACCGACCTCGTCTACGACGTGCTGCGCCGGCACGAACCGGACCATGTGCTGCTGCGCGCGGCACGGGCGGACGCCGCCACCGGCCTGCTCGACATCGGCCGCCTGGCGCAGATGCTGTCGCGCGTCCAGGGCCGAATCATTCATAAGAGGCTCGATCGCATCTCGCCGCTGGCCGTGCCCAGCATGCTGGAGATCGGCCGCGAGCCGGTCTACGGCGAGGCGACCGACACGGCGCTGGCCGAGGCGGCGGACGATCTGATCGCGGAGGCAAGGCTTGGCGCAGGCGCTGGAGCGGGAGAGTGAGGCGATGCGGCACGGGCAAGCCCTGCTGCACGTGGCCGGGGCCGACTTCATCGCCAGCGTCGAGGGCGCGCTGGTCTGGCCGGAGGAGAGCCTGCTTGCCGTCGCCGACCTGCACCTGGAGAAGGGTTCCTCCTTCGCCGAACGGCGTGTGCTGCTGCCGCCCTACGACACGGCGGCGACGCTGGCCCGGCTCGCCCGGCTGCTCGCCCGCTTCGCCCCCAGGCGCCTGGTGTTCCTCGGCGACAGCTTCCACGATCGCCGCGCCTCCGGCCGGATCGCGCCGTCGGACCGCGAGACGCTGGCTCATCTCCTGATGCGGCGCGAGGTGTTCTGGATCGCCGGCAACCACGACCCCGACCCGCCCGAGCACCTGCCCGGCACGGCTGCCGACAGCCTGGCGGTCGGCCCGGTGATGTTCCGCCACGAGCCCTCCCTTCTGCCGGCGCCGGGCGAGATCGCCGGGCACCTGCACCCGGTGGCGCGGGTGGCGACCCGCGGCCGCTCCATCCGCCGGCGCTGCTTCGCCGGCGACGGCGGCCGCGCCGTGCTGCCGGCCTTCGGCGCCTATGCCGGCGGGCTCAACGTGCGCGATGCCGCCTTCGCCCCGCTGTTTCCCAGGGGTTTCACCGCCCACCTGATGGGCGACGAGCGGGTGTTCGCCTTTCCGCGGGCCAGGTGCCTGGGCGACTGAGAGCATTGCCCCCCGCGGCAGGGCAGGCTCCTGGAGCAAAGGGCGTTTTGGTGGAAACGCACTTTGCTCCAACTCGTCGTTTAGACGCGTCTTTGCGACTTGACGGGATTCCGTCAAATCGCAAAACGCTTCAGGCTGCGGCCGTCACATCCATTGCTGCAGCCATTTGAGGCCGAAGGCTCCCGGCGCAAGGATGCCGGTCGCCCAGACCAGGGCCGAGGCGATGTTGGCGGCCTGGAACGGCAGGGCCGCCATGTCGCAGATGCCCGCCACCAGCGGCACGGAGGCGCGCAGCGGGCCGAGGAAGCGGCCGAAGAACACCCCGAGCACGCCCCAGCGCTCGAAGACGCGATGGCCTCGCGGCAGCAGGTCGGGATAGCGCGACAGCGGCCAGACCCGGGCGACGTCGCCCTTGAAGCGCTTGCCGATCCAGAAGGAGAGCCAGTCGCCGAGGAACGCCCCGAACGCCGCCGCCGCCCAGAGCGGCCAGAAGGCGACGCCGCTTTCCCCGATGAGGAAGCCGACGCCGACGAGGATCACCGTCGCCGGCACCAGCAGGGAGATGAAGGCCAGCGATTCTCCGAAGGCGAGGACCATCACGAGGGGTGCGCCCCAGGCCTCATGGTCGCGGATGAAGGCGATGCTCGCCTGGGTGACGTCGCCGAGGCTCATCGGGATCCGGGAAGCTTGCATGCCGGCGAAGCCGGCGGCCAAGGGCATGGCACCCGATGCGGCCGCATCAGGGCGCCGGCGCGAAATCGGAGACGGAGGCGGCCGTCGCCTTCACCAGGGGCGCGAAGGCGGCCTCGACCTCGTCGGGCGTGAAGCGCGTGCGCGACCCCGCCACGTTGACGGCCGCGACGGGGTGGCCGCGATGGTCGAGCACGGCCGTCGCCACCGACAGGTCGCCGGGCAGGAATTCCTCCCAGGCCGTCGCGTAGCCGGCTTCGCGAGCCCGGTCGAGCTTGGCGAGCAGGCTGTCCATGGTGTGGGTGGTGTGGGGCGTGAAGGCCTGCAGCGGCGAGCGGCGCAGCCTCTCGACCGCCTGGTCCCGCGGCAGGCGCGACAGCATGGCCATGCCCGGCGCCGTGCAGAAGGCCGGGATGCGCGTGCCGATGACGACGTCGGCGTTGAGGATGTGGCGGGAGAGGAACCGCGCGACGAAGACGATGTCGGTGTCGTCGAGCACGGTGAGATTGACGGTCTCCTCGGTCGCCTGGCTGAGATGCAGGAGATAGGGCATCGCCCGCTCCACCAGGATATTGGCGCGGATATAATGATTGCCGATGTCGAGCGTCTTCACCGTCAGGGCGAAGCGCTTGGTCTGCGGGTCCTTCTCCAGGTAGCCGAGCCGGGTCAGCGTGTGGGCGAAGCGCTGCGTCGCGCTCTTGTCGAGGCCGACGATAGCGGTCAACTGGGCGAGGCTGAGGCTGCGATGGCTGCGGTCGAAGGCGTTGAGCAGGCGGAATGCCTTCTCGACCGACTGCACCATCAAGGGATCGGATGCCGCCCCCTCGCTGCCGTGCCCGTCATCGCCCCTGTCCCTTGCCATGGCTCCTCCTGTCCGGGAGACATAGAGCAAGGCGCGTTTGATGGAAACGCGCCTTGCTCTATGCTCCATGGTCCGACGCGTCTTTGCGATTTGACGCGATTCCGTCAAATCGCAAAACACTTCGGCGGCCCGGTCCGTCCCCGCACAAGGGCGGTGTACTTGGGCGGGATCACCGGGCGAGATAGCCGCCATCGGCCTCGTAGCAGGCGCCGGCGACGAAGGAGGCCCGATCCGACAGGAGGAAGAGCACGACCTCGGCGATCTCGGCCGGCCGGCCCAGCCGCCCGACCGGGTGGCGCGCCGCCGCCTCGGCCTTGGCCGCCGGCGGCAGGTGGTCGAGCAGCGGGGTCTCGACGAAGCCGGGGGCGACGGCATTGACGCGGATGCCGTCCCCGGCGCAGTCGAGGGCCGCCGCGCGGGTCAGGCCGACGACGCCGTGCTTGGCCGCGGTGTAGGCGGGCTGGCCGGCGATGCCGCGCAGGCCCATGATCGAGGCGATGTTGACGATGGCCCCGCCTCCGGCGCGGATCATGGCCGGGACCTCGAAGCGCAGGGCATGGAAGACCCCGTTCAGGTTGACGTCGATGATGCGGTGCCACCGGTCGAGCGGATAGGCGCCGGTCGGACAGCGCGGCAGGTCGATCCCGGCATTGTTGACCGCGAGATGCAGGCCGCCGAAGGCCGCTTCGCAGGCGGCGACGCCGGCCTCGACCGAGGAGGGATCGCAGACGTCGAGGTCGAGGGCGATCGCCCGGCCGCCGGCGGAGCCGATGCCGGCGGCGACCCGTGCGGCGGCCTCGGCGTCGAAGTCGGTGACGGCCACCGCGGCGCCGGCTGCGGCGAGCCGACGGGCGATCTCGGCGCCGATGCCCGAGCCGGCGCCGGTCACAAGCGCGGCCTTGCCGGCGAACTCCGCCCCCGCCGGCCGTATGGATTGTCCTGGGATGGATGCCTGCATCGTCGCTGATCTCTCGAAGCCGTCCCGGACGTACGTGCCCGGAGCCTCTTGAAAAACCATCATCCATGATGAAAATGCAAGACTTCATCATGGATATGAAAATGGATAGCGATTCAGGCCGCCCCAACCTCCACGTTCCCTACGACGGATTGCCGCACGGCCAGGTCGGCGCGGCAATCCGCGAACTGCGGAAGGCGCGGCGCATCACCATCCAGGCGCTGGCCAAGGCGCTCGACCGCTCCACCGGCTATATCAGCCAGGTGGAGCGCGGCATCTCCCAGCCGACGCTGAAGGACCTCTACGCCGCCTGCACGGTCTTCAACGTGACCATGAGCTGGTTCCTCGACATGGGCCAGCAGCCCGATCCCGACAGCGACCTGCGCGACATCGTGGTGCGGGCGCTGCGCCGGCGCACCATCGTCCAGGACGGCATCAAGACCGAGCTCCTGACGCCGCAGCTCGACCACAAGCTGGAGTTCATGCTCTCGACCTTCGACCCGCTGGCCGAGACCGAGGTCAAGAACGTCGCCACCGCCGGCTCCGAATACGGGCTGATCGTCAAGGGCACGCTGGAACTGTGGATCGACGACCGCAAGCTCGTGCTGCAGGAGGGCGACAGCTACAAGTTCGACCGCTCCTCGCGCTATCACTCCCGAAACCCGTCGGAAAGCGAGCCCGTGGTCGTCGTGTGGGTGGGGTGCTATTCGTGACCGGGACTGTGTACCCGTGATCGTTCTCACGTGCCCGACGGCGGCCATTGTTGCGCGGCGTGAAGCACGCGCAGGATGGCCACGGCATCGGCACTCTCGGTGTAAATCACAACGTAGCTGGCCCGTACGACCATTTCCCGAGTGCCGGGAACACGACCAATCGATAGAGCTTGGGTCGTTCGACCAGTTGAGCTGCCTTGGCCTCGATTTCGTCCTTCAGTCTCTGGGCGGCGTCCGGATTGTCGTCGGATATGTAGTCTCTCGCCATTCAAGAGCGAGCACGGCGCTTCTTCTCGATCAGAGCCTGTGCCTCGTCCATGACCTGCCGATGCGGGATCGCGGGGCGAGTGTCCTCGAGCGCTTCCTGGACCTTTGCCCGGAACCAGGCATCGTAGGCTTCCGGGTCGGAGGTGAGGCCCGCCGGCAGCCCACCTTCTCTGGCGATCCGCGTCAGAAGGATTCGCACCGCGTCGGATATGGTCAGCCCGACGCCGGCGAGCTTCTCCGTTGCTTCCGCCTTGAGCTTTTCGTCCACGCGGACGTGCAGCATCGATGTCTGGGCTGTCATTCTCGGCTCCATCGACTGTTCGGCATTGAGACTGTATCTCGATTGAGAGACTGTCAACGCTGCCGCCTCAGCCGAAGGTGCCGGCCGTGGTGCCGCCGTCGATGACGTAGACCATGCCGTTCGAATAGCTCGCCTCCTCCGACAGGAGATGGCCGATGGCCGCCGCCACCTCCTCGGGCCTGGCGAAGCGCCCGAGCGGGACGCGGCGCTCGTAGAAGGCGCGGTCGTAGGGGTAGGAGTCGCGCAGGAGCTCGTCCGCCATCGGCGTGTCGACGAAGGTCGGGCAGACGACGTTGCTGCGCACGCCGGCCGGGCCATGGTCGAGCGCCAGGCAGCGGACCAGGCCGACCACCCCGTGCTTGGAGGCGCAATAGGCGAGATAGCCGGCCGAGCCGCGGATGCCGGCGTCGGAGCTGACGGCCACGAAGCTCGCCCGGCCGCGGCGCAGCAGGCTGGGCATGGCATGGCGCGCCACCAGATAGGTGCCGGTCAGGTTGACGGCGAGCGTGCGGTGCCAGGCCGCCTCGTCCAGGGTCAGCGCCGATCCCTTGAGGGCGACGCCGGCGGCGCAGACGGCGCCCGAGAGGTCGCCGAAACGGGCGACGGTGACGGCGACGGCATCGGCGACCTGGTCGGAGGACGCGACGTCGGCCATCACCGCCAGCGCCTCCCCGCCCAGCGCCTCGACCTCGCGGGCGACGGCGTCGAGGTCGTCGCGATTGAGGCCTACCAGGCCGAGGGCCGCGCCCTGGCTGGCGAGGCGGAGCGCCGTGGCCCTGCCGATGCCGGAGGAGGCGCCGGTGACGAAGACGACCTGGCGGTTCTCAAGGCTCATCGCTCGGTTCCCTCGGCGTCGCCGGTCAGGCGAGGTTGGCGATCGTGCGGCCCCAGCCGTTCTCGACGGTGGCGTAGAAATCGCCGACCACGAAGCTGGCGCCGAGCACCTCGGTCGGCTGCAGCTCGTGCAGGGGATCGGTGGCGATGCCGGCGAGCTCGACCGTGGCGCTGCCCGATACGCTGAGGATCGGGCGGAAATCCGGCGACGTGTCGCGGGCGATCAGCCGCTTGCCGAGGATGGTGCCGTCCGGGGCCGGCTGGACATGGATGTTGAGATGGGGCGTGACCGCCAGCGCCGGAACGTCGCGCGGCGCGGCAATGTCGCAGGTGATCGAGATCAGGGTCGTGCCGCGCCGGACCACCGAGGCCGTCACCCTCTCGCCGGTCTCCATCAGCGTGATCTCGCCGTACTTCTTCGGGTACCCCCACAGGTCGCGGCCGGCGGCGATGGCGGCGTCGTCATCCTCGTACTCGAACAGGAAGTAGCCACCGGCCTGGGCGCCGTAGCGGACGGGAATGACGATGCCCGCATCCATGAACGGCATCTTGGCGCAGTTGGTGAAGTCGGAGACGTAGACCAGGAAGCGGTCGTCGGCGAGTTCGAACGGCGTGCCGGCCAGGTATTTCTCCAGGCGGGCCGGGTCGGCGCGGCAGATCGCGTTGAGCGAGCGGTTGCCGGGACACTCGTAGGGCACCAGCGGGTCGGGAAACAGCGGCGCCTGCAACGGCATGTTGTTGGCGTTCTGAACGCGATAGTCCATCAGGGGAAATCTCCGGATTGGCCGGCCGGCCCTAGCCGCCGAGATAGGCGGCCTTGAGCTCGGCGTCGGCGAGGATGTTGGCCGCGCCGCCTTCGGCGCTGCAGCGGCCGGCATCGAAGACATAGGCGTAGTCGGCGATGTCGAGGGCGAGCGCGGCATTCTGCTCGACCACCACCAGGCTGATGCCGGACTTGGCCAGGTGCAGGATGATCTCGAAGATCTGGGTGATGATCTTCGGGGCAAGGCCGAGCGAGGGTTCGTCGAGCAGCAGGAGGTCCGGGCTCGCCATCAGCGCCCGGCCGATCGCCAGCATCTGCTGCTGGCCGCCGCTCATCCGGCTGGCGGCGCCGTGGCGGCGCTCCTTCAGCACCGGGAACATAGCGTAGACCTCGTCGCGGATCGCCTCGAAGCTGCGGCCGCGCCCCGGCAGGTAGCCGGCGACGAGGTTCTCCTCGACGGTGAGGCGCTGCAGGATCTGGCGTCCCTCCGGGCAATGGGCGAGGCCGAGCCGGGCGATCTCCTCGGGCGGCATGCCCCGGATCGAGCGGCCGCGATACTCGATCGTGCCGCCATAGATGCGGGTCAGGCCAGAGATGGAGCGCAGCGTCGTGGTCTTGCCGGCGCCGTTGGCGCCGATGATCGAGACGATCTCGCCGGCGCGCACCTCAAGGTCAATGCCGAACAACACCTGCGTGCGTGCGTATCCCGCCTGCAGCCCGGCGACCTTCAGCAAGGTGCCTGATGGCGTCGAGGTCGTCGCTGGTTCCAAGATAGGCCTCCTGTACCCGCTCGTTCTCTCGCACGGCGCTCGGCACGCCGGAGAAGAGCAGTTCGCCGTAGTTGAGGACGTCGATGCGGTCGGAGATCGACATCACCATGTCCATGTCGTGCTCGACCAGGATGATCGCCCGGCCCGGATGCCTGAGCCCGGCGATCATCCGCGTCATGTCCTTCGTCTCCGTGTGGTTGAGGCCGGCCGCCGGCTCGTCGAGCAGGACGATCGGCGCCTCGGTGACGAAGGCGCGGGCGAGCTCGAGGATTTTCTGCCGTCCATAGGGCAGGTCGCCGGCCAGGGCCGAGGCGACGTCCTCCAGGCCGAAGCGGCCGAGCGCCTGATGGCAGCGCTCCAGGCGCTCGGCCCGGCCGATGCGCTTGTGGCCGCCGCCGAGGAAGCGCGGCCAGGCGTCCGGGAAGAAGCAGACCTCGAGGTTGTCGATCACCGACATGCCGTCGAACAGCCTGAGGTTCTGGTAGGTGCGCGCCACGCCCTGGCGCGCGATCCTGTGCTTGGGCAGCCGGCTGAGGACGACGCCGTCCAGGCTTATGGCGCCCGAGGTCACGGCGTAGGAGCCGGCGATCATGTTGACGATCGTCGACTTGCCGGCGCCGTTCGGGCCGATGATCGAATAGATCCCGCCGCGCTCGAAGGACAGCGAGACGTCCTTGATCGCCGTGAGGGCGCCGAAGCACTTGGTCACGTGTTCGAGGGTGAGAGCCATAGGGCGCGGATCTTCCGGATGACGTGCGACAGGTTGAACGTGGGCGGCACCAGCCCCTGCGGCCGGAGCACGATGACGACGACGAGGATGAGGCCGAAGATCAGCATGCGGTACTCGGCGACGGGCTGCAGCACTTCCGGCAGGACGATGAGCAGGGCCGCCCCGGCGATGATGCCGAGGATGTTGCCGACGCCGCCGATGATGATGATCAGCACCACCATCAGCGATTCCTGGAAGGTGAAGCTCTCGGGGCTGACGAAGCGCTGGAAGGCGCTGAACACCACGCCGGTGGCGCCGCCGATCGCCGCGCTGATGGCGAAGGCGGCGAGCTTGAGGGCGGTGGTGTTGAGGCCGAGGCCGCGGGCGACGTCCTGGTCCTCCCGCAGCGCCCGCCAGGCCTTGCCGAGGATCGAGCGCTCCAGCCAGTAGACGCCGGCGCACACCGCCACGGCCAGGCCCAGCAGCAGGCCGTAGAAATGCGCCGGGCTGGTCATCGGCAGGCCGAACAGGCTGGCGCGGTCCAGGGCCGCGATGCCCTGCGGCCCATTGGTGACGCTGTCGAGATTGTTGATGACGATGCGGATGATCTCGCCGAAGGAGAGCGTGACGATCGCCAGATAGTCGCCGCGCAGCTTCAGGACGGGAAACCCGAGCAGCAGCCCGGCGAGGCCGCCGACCGCGGCGCCGATCAGCAGCACCAGCGGGAACGGCAGGTGGATGCCGAACTGGGCGCTGGCCAGGAGGCCGTAGGCATAGGCCCCGACGGCGTAGAAGGCGATGAAGCCGAGATCGAGCAGGCCGGCATAGCCGACGACGATGTTCAGGCCCACCGCCAGGATGATGTAGATCAGGATGCTGTCGACGACGCGGACGTAGTAGGTCGGCAGCGAAGGCACCCGCGACAAGGCGACGAGGGCGATGGCCAGCAGCAGGAGCAGGCCGACGCGCCGGACGAGGACGGACTTGACCATGCTCAATAGTCCTTCTTCGCCACGATGGTTTCCTCGGTGACGGTGGCGCCGAGCAGGCCGGCCGGGCGGAACAGAAGCACCAGGATCAGCACCGCGAAGGCGAAGACGTCGCGGTATTCGGTGCCGATGGCGCCGCCGGAGACGATCGGCAGGAAGGCGGTGCCGAACACCTCGATGGCCCCGAGCAGGAAGCCGCCGAGCATCGCGCCCGGGATCGAGCCGATGCCGCCGAGGATGGCGGCGGTGAAGGCCTTGAGGCCGATCACCGAGCCCATCGTCGGCTGCATGATGCCGTAGTTGGACGCATACATGATGCCGGCCATGGCGCCGAGCCCCGGCCCGATGAAGAAGACCAGGCTGACGGCCCGGTTCACCCGGATGCCGAGCAGGGCCGAGGTGCTCCAGCTCTCGGACGCGGCACGGATCCACACCCCCAGCCGCGTGCCGTTGACGAAGGCGGTGAGGCCGGCCATCAGCACCAGCGTCAGCACGAGGATGCCGACCTGGGTCACGGTCACGCCGCCGAGGGCCGCAATCGGGATGTTGGGGAAGATCGCCGGGAAATGCTCGGGCTGGGGCCCGACGATGACGCGCACCAGGTTCTGCAGGACGATCGACATGCCCAGCGCGCTGAGCATCGGCGCCAGCCGGCCATAGTCGCGCAGCGGCCGGTAGGCGACACGCTCGATGATCACGCCCAGCGCGCCCACGGCCACGAAGGTCGCGACGGCCGCAATGGCGGCGTCGACCATCGGATGCAGCCCGCCGACGGCAAGCAGGCCCGTCATCGCCAGCGTGAACAGATAGGGCCCGAGCATGAAGAATTCGCCGTGGGCGAAGTTGATGAGCCGCATCACGCCGTACACCATGGTGTAGCCGAGGGCGATCAGGCCGTAGATCGACCCGATCGCCAGCGCGAACATGAGCTGTTGCCAGAGGAAGTCGAGCACGCCGGCGTCCTTTTGTCGTCGGGACCGGCCTCGCCGGCCGGTCCCGAGCCAAGCCTCGAGTCGGGCCTATTGCTTGATCAGCTCGAACTTGCCGCCCTTGACCTCGTAGAGGTACATGGGAGAGGTCTTGTTCTCGCCCTTCTCGTCGAACTCCACCGGCCCGAGCATGGTCTCGGCCTTGACGCCGTGCAGCTGGGCGAGCAGGCCCTCGCGGTCATAGCTCTGCGCCTTCTCGATCACCGCGGCCATGACCTGGGCGTTGACGTAGCCGAGCGAGGCATAGGGGCCCGGCGGACGCTTGAACCTGGCCTCGTGGCGCTTGGTGAACTCGACCAGCTCGGGCGAGGAATCATAAGGCGGCAGCTGGAAGGTCAGCAGCGCTCCCTCGGCGAAGGCGGGGCCGGCCTGCTTGATCAGGTCGACGGTGAAGCCGATGTCCGGGCCGATGAAGCGGGCGGTCATCTGCTGCTCGCGCATCTGCTTGAGGAACAGGGCGAGCTGGGGCATGCCGGCGCCCATGTAGACGACGTCCGGCTGGTCGCGCTTGATGGTGGCGATCAGGGCGGAGAAGTCAACGTCCTCGGGATTGACGCCGTAGGTGCCGGCCACGGTGCCGCCCGCGGCGGTGAAGTTGTCCTGGAACACGCCGGCGATGCCCTGGCCGAATACGGTCTTGTCGTGCACCAGCACGGCCTTCTTCAGCCCGAGCGTGCCGGCGACGTACTTGGCGGGCAGGGCGCCCTGCTTGAAGTCGTTGGCGACCGGGCGGACGATGGTCTTGTACCCCATCTCCAGGAGCTTGGGATTGGTGGCCGGCACGATCTGCGGCATGCCGCATTCCGAATAGATGTCGAGGGCCGGCAGGGTGACGCCGCTGTTCATGTGGCCGATGACGCCGACCACCTCCGACGCGTCGCAGAACTGCTGGGCGACCAGCGTGCCCTTGCGCGGGTCGGCGCTGTCGTCGAGCGGACGGAAGACGATCTTGTGGCCCTTGATGCCGCCCTTCTCGTTGAGCTGGTCGAAATAGAGCTGGGCCCCGTCGATCTGGGACTGGCCGAACTCGGCCTGGGCGCCCGACATCGGTGCGCTGCCGCCGATGACGATGTCCTGGGCCAGTGCCGGCGTGGCGGCGGCGGCCAGGGCGAGAGAGAAAACGATCGTGCCGAACTTCATGGTGTCTCACCTCCGGTGATGTTCGCCGCCCGGCCGCGGCATGCGGCGTGGAGCGACGGCGTTCTGGTTTTCTTGTCGTTTTGAGATCGGACCCGGTGTCACATCATCCCTTCTCCTTCGGTCCGATGCGGGGGCCGCTAGCGGGCGAGGTAGCCGCCGTCGACCGCGAGCGTATGGCCCGTGGTCATCGCGGCGGCGGGACCGGCGAGGAACAGCATGGCGGCGGCGACCTCGTGCGGCTCGGCGAAGCGGCGCAACGGCGTCAGCTCGCGGACCCGCGCCATGGCGGCGGGATCGGCGGCGAGGTGGTCGACCAGCGGCGTGCGCACCCAGGTCGGCGCGACGGCGTTGACGCGGATGCCGTGCCCGGCCCATTCCACCGCGAGGGTGCGCGTCAGGTTGACGATCGCCGCCTTCGTGGCCTGGTAGGACAGGTTGGGGTGGAGCCCTCCGCCGGAAAAGCTCATGATCGAGGCGGTGTTGACGATCGCCCCGCCCTGCCCGGCCGCGATCATGGCGCGGCCGGCGGCACGGGCGCACAGGAACGTCCCGGTGAGGTTGACCGCGACGACGGCGTTCCAGTCGGCCAGCGTCAGCTCGGCCGACGGGCGGCGGATCGAGATGCCGGCATTGTTGAGAAGGATGCCGGGCGAACCGAGATCGGCGCGGGCGCGCTCGAACACGGCCTCGACCTCGGCTTCGTCGGTCACGTCGAGCCGGTAGGCCCGGGCCGTGCCGCCGGCGGCCTCGATCGCGCCGGCCGCCACGTCCGCGGCGGCCCCGTCGATGTCGAGCAGGCCGACAGCCGCCCCCGCCCCGGCGAAGAGCTCCGCGGCGGCGCGGCCGATGCCGCCGGCCGCGCCCGTGACCAGCGCGACGCGGCCGTCCAGGCGGAGCAGCGTCGAGACGTCGGCGGCGGGAGCGGAGGCGGCCATGGCGTCCTGCGTCAGCCGACGATCCGGCCGAAGCCGAGCACGAAGTCGGCGACCACGAACTCGGCCCCGACGATCTCGCGGACGGCGAAGTCCGAGAACGGATCGCTGGCGCCGCCGCCGAGAGAGAGGGTGGCGGTGCCGGTGACACGGCTGGCGATGGCGGCGCCGTTCAGGCTGTTCTCGATGATCTGGGTCAGGCCGCCGGCATCGGCGACCGAGGGGATCACCCGGGTCTGGAAGCGCGGCTGCAGCGCCGGCTTGTCGTAGTCGGGACCGCCGGGCTTGAAGTCGATCTCGATCAGCGTGGCGCCGCGCCGCGACAGGGTGGCGTGGACCGCCCCGCCGTCCTCGCGCCAACCGACCTCGCCCATCTTCTTGGGATAGCCCCAGACCTCGCGGCCGACCGCCATCGAATCGTCGTTGGTGACGATCTCGTAGAGGACATGGCCGCCGGGCCGGCCCTGGTAGGACATCGGCACGACGATGCCGCCCTCGCGATAGGCCCCGAGCGCGCCGCCGTGCGGCACGTCCATGATGAAGGCCTCGATCACGTCGCCGCGCACCTCGAAGGGCGCGGGCAGCGCCCGGCGGATGGCCGCTTCGTCGACCCGGCAGAAGACGCTGAGCTTGCGATAGGCCTTGTAGTCGTAGGGCGGCGCCTCATAGAGCGGCGCACGTTGCGGGACGGTGTAGGACGAAGTCGCCATGGTCGCAGTCTCGTGAAAAAATTCGAGACAATATTCATCATGGTGATGTAACGGCGTCAAGGGATCATTGCATGGATACCGCCCGCCGCCGTCGCATCCGCGAGAGGGCGGGCCGCCGAGCCCGCCCTGCCGTCCTCAGGCGTCGAACTCAATGACGGTGCGCGCCATCACGCCCTGCTCCAGCCAGCGGAAGGCGTCGTTGACGGCCTCGAGCCGGACGCGCTTGCCGACCTGGCGATCGAGGTCGAGCCGGCCGGCGCGATAGAGGCCGAGGATGCGGGCGAAGTCGCGCTCGGGGATACCGCCGCCGTAATTGCTGCCGACGATCCGCTTCTGGGCGTTGGGCAGGGCATAGGAGGGCAGCGTCACCGTCTCGTCCTTGCCGGAAATGCCGACGCTGACCACCACACCGCCGGGGCGCACGCTCTCGAAGGCGGAGGCGATCGCGGCCGGGCGGCCGGTGCATTCCACGATCGCGTCCGGGCCGCGGCCGCCGGTGAGCGCGCGCAAGGCCTCGGCGACGCCCTCCGTCCTGGCGTCGACGAAGGCGGTCGCTCCGAAGGAGCGGGCGACGGCCTCCTTCTGCGGGTTGATGTCGACCGCCACGACGGCCTCGGCGCCCGAGAGCGCCGCCGCCTGGATGGCGTTGATGCCGACGCCGCCGATGCCGATCACCGCGAGGGACGAGCCGGGCTGGACGCGGGCGTCGTTGACCACCGCGCCGAATCCCGTGGTCACGGCGCAGCCGACCAGGGCCGCCACGTCGAAGGGCACGTCGTCGGCGATCGGCACGCAGCCTGTCTCCGGCACGACCGCGAACTCGGCAAAGCTGGAGACGCAGGAGTAATGGTGGATGCGGCCGTAGCGGGCGCCGAGGCGCGAGGTGCCGTCCCACAGGCCGCCATGCACGGCGGCATGGCCGTAGACGTCGCACAGGGTCGGCTGCGCCTCGTGGCAGTAGAAGCACTGGCCGCAGTTCGGCGCCCAGGACAGGATCACCCGGTCGCCGACCTTCACCTTCGAGACGGCGGAGCCGATCCGCTCAACCACGCCGGAGGCCTCGTGCCCGAGGATCAGGGGCAGCTTCGCGCGCGAGCGGCCCTTGGAGGCGTTGAGGTCGCTGTGGCAGACGCCCGTCGCCCGCACCCGGACCAGCACCTCCCGGTCCTTCGGGTCGGCGATGGCCACGTCCTCGATGACGAGATCCTCGTTGTAGGCGTGCAGCACCGCGGCTTTCATGGCCGTCGTCTCCTGTGCGATCGAAATGTCCGGGCGAAGCGGCTCACCGTCCCTGCTCCGCCTGCCTGTCCCAGCAATCGTCCGTGGCGGCCGACAGCCGGTGCTTCATGATCCGCAGGCTCGGCGTCCGCTCGAAATCGGCGACCGCGGCGAGGTAGCGGGGATTCTGGAAGGACGGCAGGCGCGCGCCGAGCCAGCCGGAGAGCTCGGCGAGGTCGAGCGCGGCGCCGGCCCTGGGCTTGACGAAGAGCTTGATCTCCTGCTCGCCGATATCGGCGGCGACGCCGATGAGCGCGCAATCCTCGACCGCCGGGTGGGCGGCGGCGACATGCTCGACCTCGACCGCCGAGACGTTCTCGCCGCGGACACGGACATTGTCGCCCATCCGGCCGTGGAAGAACAGCAATCCGGTCTCGTCGACGCTGCCGACGTCGCCGGTGTGGAAGCCGCTCGGCCGGAGCGCCCGGGCGGTGGCCTCGGCATTGCGGAAATAGCCGGCGAAGACCGCGCCGGGCCGGCGCGGATGCACCACGATCTCGCCGCGCCGGCCCGGGGGGACCGGAAGGCCGTCCGGATCGAGGATCTCGAAGGAGAGCCAGGGCACGGGCCGCCCGACCGCCCCGACCACGCCCTCGGCGTTGAAGCTGGTGATGCTGGACGCCTCGGTCATGCCGTAGCATTCGCGCAGCGGCATGCCGAAGCGCTCCTCGAACCGGCGCCAGATCTCCTTCGGGGCGCCGCCGCCCCAGGCGACGCGCACCGCGTGGTCCCGGTCGCGCGGGCTCTCCGGCTGCTTCAAGAGGATCTGCAGGATGCCGCCGAGATAGTGGATCTGGGTGGCGCCGCAGGCGCGGACCTGGTCCCAGAACCGGCTGGCGCTGAAGCGCTGAACCATCTCCAGCCTGATCTCGCGCAGCAGCGGGATCGGCACGAGCTGGGCGCCGCCGATATGGTAGAGCGGCTCCCAGACGAAGAAGACGTCGCCGTCCCGGGCGTCGGCGCAGAGCATGGCGCCTTCCGCGGCGAAGCGCAGCATGCGGTGGGTGACCAGCACGCCCTTCGGCCGCCCCGTGGTGCCCGAGGTGTAGTTGATGGCGAAGAGGTCTTCGGCCTGCGGCGGGGCCTCGGCGAAGACCTCGCCGCCCATCAGCATGCGCTCCAGATCGATGCCGGCGGCCGGGTCGCGGGCCGGCACCACCGTCCGCCCCGCGAGATCCGCCCCGCAGGCCTCGATCATGGGGACGAGCTCGACGTCGGCGACGATCACCCGCGGGTCGGAATGCTCCAGGATGTAGCGCAGGCCCTCGCCGCGCTGCTGGACATTGACGGGCACCCAGACGCAGCCGGCCTTGGCGATGGCGAACAGCATGCTGATGCTGGCCGGGCTGTTGGCCAGCATCAGCGCGACCCGCTCGCCGTGTCCGGCGCCGAGGCGCCGCAGCTCGGCCGCCAGGGCATCCGAGCGGCGGTCGAGATCGCCGAAGGTGATCGGCCGCCCGTCGAAGCTGGCATAGATGGCATCCGGCGCCGCCTTGGCCCGCGCCGCCAGCAGTGAAATGAAACCCTCGTCGCTCACGCGCCCGTCCTCGCCGCCTCGATGTCAGAGCCCATTTCGAAACTCGCTGCGGTGAGCGAGATGGCGGTGCTTTCGAGAACCGGAGCGCAGCGGACTTGATGTCCGTGAGCACCGGGAGCGCACCAACTGCCGTCAGATCGCCGCCGCAGTGCGTTTCAGCCGGCCTTGCCGGCACGCCTGGCCAAAAAGGCCGCCATCATCCGCTGCGGCTCGCCGTCGGCATAGGCGACGCGCTGGTTGCGCACGCCGGAGGCCAGCGCGTCGCGGAAGCCGGCTTCCGTCACCTCGCGGAAGCGCTGCTTGTTCAGCGTCATGGCGAGGCGCGGCTTGTCGGCGAGCGCCGCCGCCAGCGCCAGCGCCTCGTTGAGCACCCGCTCGCGCGGCACGAGGCGGTTGATCAGGCCGATCGCGTGGCACTCGGCCGCCTCCATCATCCGCCCGCTCAGCGTCAGGTCGATGGTACGGGCAAGGCCGATCATCTCGCGCATGATCCAGGGGCCGGTGGTGCTGGCGATGCCGGAATTGATCTCGGGCTGGCCCATGGCGCTGCCGTCATGGCCGATACGGAAATCGGCGAGCAGCGCCACCTGGAAGGCGGAGCCGGCGGCAAGGCCGTTGAGCGCGACGACCAGCGGCTTGGTCAGGCTGCGGATGCGGTCGTAGAGCCGCTCCCATTCACCGATCCACTCCTCCGCCCGGTCAGGGTCGAAGGTCTTGGTCTCGTTGAGGTCCTGGCCGGCGCCGAAGGCGCGATCGCCCGCGCCGGTCAGGACGATGGCGCCGATCGTCGGATCGTCCTCGAATGCGCAGAGAGCCGCGACCAACTGGTCGCGCATCGAGCTGTGCCAGGCGTTCAGCACCTGCGGCCGGTTCAGGGTGACGATGCCGACCTTGTCCCGAGCTTCGGACAGAACGAACGATTCCATGACTTCACCGTATCGAAATACAATACGACGTAGCGTATATCGCGGTATGCGGCTGTCAAGGGCCATGCACGGCCGATACGACGGACATGCTGTCACGCCTCCGGACCGGGCCGGGCGCCGAAAGGCGGATACGGATGGGATGCCGCCGTGCCGGCGGAACGGAATGCAGCAAGCTGGAAACGGGTCAGTCCCGCCGGAACATCACCGTCGCCAGCCAGCCCATCGCCACGGCGATCAGGCAGGTGGCGAGGCCGTAGACCGGTCCGCGGGCCTCGGCCCACTGCGCCACCTGGTCCTCGAAGCCGGTCTTGATCACCTCCAGCGAGGCGCGCTGGCCCGTCACGACCTCGCCGTCGATCAGCAGCCGCGTCTCGACCTGGTAGATGCCCAGCGGCACGTTCGGGGGCAGCGGGATCGTGGCGCGGAACAGGGTGTCGTTCAGGAATGTTACGCCCTTGGGTTGCATCTGATAGAGATGCGCCTGCGACTTCAGCCGGATCAGCGCGTCGCGAAAGGGCAGGATGTCCGGGCGGGCGGCATCGAACCCGTCGCTGTCGAGTTCGGCCGCGAGAGAAAGCTGATAGCGCGCCACGGTCTCGGGCGTGGCGATCTCGGTGATCGGGCGCGTCGAGGCGATGGCGAGGTAGCTCGGCGCATCGGCGAAATGGCGCCGGCTGGCGTTGATCCAGATGCCGGCCGTGCGCTCCTTCAGGCGCACGTCGAGTGGCGTCGCCGGGCCGCGCACGCTGATGGCGATGTCGTAGCGGCCGTGGCCGCCGACGCGGTCGCCCGGTTCGATGCCGCCGAAGATGACGATGTCGGCGCCCGAGAAATTCGAGCGGATGGCGACGCGCGGCGTCGACACGCTGACGATCAGGTTCTCGGCCGCGGCCGGAGCGGCCGCAAGCAGCGCCAGCATCGCGGCCAGACGCATGCCCCATCCGATCCGGCGGGCGGGCGGGACGCTCATTTGCCCCTCGTCAGCGCGAGGGAGAACGGCTCCTCCGGCTTCACCATGAGATCGACGGCGAAGCGCACGCCGACCACCAGCACGATCAGCGCCAGCAGGAAGCGGAAATGCTCGCCGCGGATGTTGTGGCCGGCGCGGGCGCCGAACTGGGCCCCGACAACGCCGCCGACGATCAGCAGCAGCGCCAGCACCACGTCCACCGACTGGTTGGTGGTGGCATGCAGCATCACCGCCGCCAGCATGGTGAACAGGATCTGGAACTGCGAGGTGCCGACCACCACCGCCGTCGGCACGCGGAACAGGTAGATCAGAGCCGGCACCAGGATGAAGCCGCCGCCGATGCCGAGCAGTGCGCCGGCGAAGCCGATGAACACGCCCAGCACCATCACCGGAATGACGCTGACATAGATGCCGGAGGTCTGAAAGCGCATCTTCCAGGGCAGGCCGTGGAACCAGGCGTGCCGGCCGGCGCGCGGGCGGGGCATCGGCGTCTTCGAGCGCGAGCGCAGGATGGCGCGCACGCTCTCCACCGTCATCGCCGCGCCGATACCGCCGAGCAGCGTGACGTAGCAGAGCTGGATGACCAGGTCGAGCTGGCCGACCGCCTGCATCTGGTTGAAGAAGCGCACGCCCAGCAATGTGCCGATGGCGCCGCCCGCCAGCAGCATGCCGCCGAGCTTGAAGTCCACCGCCTGGCGCCGCCAGTAGGAGATCACGCCGGTGGTGGAGGAGGCCGCGACCTGGCTGCTCACGGTGGCGACGGCCACCGCCGGCGGGATCCCGGAGAAGATCAGCATCGGCGTCATCAGGAAGCCGCCGCCGATCCCGAACAGGCCGGAGATGAACCCGACGGCCGCGCCCATGCCGAGCACCATGAACATGTTCACGGGGATCTCGGCGATGGGCAGGTAGATCAGCACGCGTGGCCCCGGCAAGGCAGACGGCAAAAGCCCGGACACGCTGATCGGCGGCCGGGTGGACCGGCAGGGAAGCCTCTCGGCTCGCCCCTGTCAATCCGGATCATGGCTGGGATTGCGCCGGGCGGTCAGGCCCCCTGCCCGCCCGGATCGGCCCAGGAGACGGCCGGCAGCGTGGCCTCGTTGGCCATCACCGGCGCATCCTGCGGCCTGAAAGCGGCGACAGCCGCCTGCTGGGCGGCGAGCGTGGCGGCGTCGAGGCGCCGCGCCACGTCGTCGCGCTTCTTGCCGGCATCGACATCGCCCTGCGCGGCCGCGAGCGAGAACCATTTGTAGGCTTCCGCCAGGTCGGACGAGGAGCCCAGGCCACGGGCCGCCAGGATGGCATAGTTGTACTCGCTGTCGCGCAGCCCGTGCTCGGCGGCCTGCCGGAACCACTGGGCGGCGGTGGCATAGTCGGGCTTGCCGCCCACCGCACCCTCGGCATAGAGCACCGCAAGGTTGTGCATGGCCTTGATGTTGCCCTTGCCGGCGGCGCGCTGGTACAGGGTCCTGGCCTGCTCGAAGTCCTGGGTGACGCCCAACCCCTTCTCGTACATCGAGCCGAGCCGGTATTGCGCCGGCGCGAACCCCTTTTCGCCAGCCCGCTCGTAGAGCTGGGCCGCGGCCTTGAGGTCGGCGTCCGATCCCTGTCCGGCCAGGCGCGTGGCAAGATCGAACAGCGCCCGCGGATCGTTGGCCTTGGCCGCCGCCTGCAGGCGTTCCGGCACGTCGACGCTGGCCACGGCCGGCGCGGGCTCGTCCGGCGGCGGCAGCATGGCCGCGCCGAGCGAGGGTACGCCGAGGTCGACCGGCGGGGGCGGCGACGCCGCCTCGGGGGCCGGAGCCGACTCCGGCTGTGCGATGGCTGCGGCGACCGTAGCCGGCGGGCGCGCGGTCTCGGGAAGCGCGCTCTGCGGCTTCGGCTCCGCCTCGGCCGAGGGTTGCGTCTTCGGCGGCTCCAGTTCGCTCTGCGGCGCCGGCACGGCCGACGGCTCGGCAGCCGGGCCGCCCTCGGGGGCCGCTGGCGCCGGCAGGACCGCCGAGGTCTCGTCGCCGCCCGAAATGCCGGCACGCTCATAGACCTGGTATGCCCCGAGCATCATGACCGCGGCGGCGAGCCCGAGCAGGATCGGCACGCGGTTCTTCTTCAGCGCGCCGCGCAGCCTCGTCCGGCCGGCGCGCGCTGCCGGCGCCGGCGTCAGCTCGACCGGCGTCTCGGGCTCCGGCTCGGCCGCCTCGGGCTCCGGCTCGGTCTTGCCCTTCTGCGACATGCTCTGGGCTTCGAGCGCGGCAGCCTGGGCGGCGCGGCGGGCAGCCTGGATGAACTCGGCCCGGCGCGCATCGGCGCCCGTCGACAGCGCGGCCTTGCCGGCGCGCGGATCGACGGTCTGGGACAGCGGGCGCGGCGCGCCCGTGCCCGGCTCGAGCGGCACGTCCAGCGACAGGTCCCCGGCGAAAATCTCGCGGCTGGGCGCGGCGGGCGACAGGCTGTCGAAGCCGGCGGCAGCCGGCCGTCCGGCCGGATCGTCGGCCGCATCCGCTGCGGGCTCGGCGCGGCGCGGCGCGGCGAAGGCCGGCATCGGCTCGGGTGCGGGGCGGGCGACCGGGGCGGCAGCCCGCTCGAACGCGCCCATGCGCTCGGTCAGCCGCTCCAACGTGGCCCGCACGGCCTCCAGCGTCACCTCGGTCCGGCGACCGAGATCGTCCTGGGCGGAGCGGATGTCGTCCAGGCTGCGGCGCACCTCGTCCGGCAGGGGATCGGCGGCAGCGGAGGACGGGAACTGCGCCACCGCCTGGCGCACCGCGCGCGCGGCAGCGTCGTCGGCCACGTCGAGGGTGGCGGCACGGGTCTCCTGCAGTTGCTCGAACAGGTCGGCGATGCTGCGCTCGATGGTGCCGAGGTCGGGCGACGGGCTGCCGGCCGCCTCCAGGCGCTCGGCCATGCGGTTGATCTGCTGCTCCAGCGCGTCGAGCGAACGTTCGTCCGCGCCGGGGCGCTGTGCCTGATCGAGCTTCTCGGCCAACTGCCGGATCATGGTCTCGAGCGGCGCAGTCGAAATCGCCGCCTGGGCGAGCGGCGCCTGCCGGGCGATGGTGGCGTTGATGCGGTCGAGCCGGAGCCCGAGCTCGTCGACACGCCGCGCCAGCGCGTCGATCGCGTCCGGCCGCGCCGCCTGGCCGACGAGGTCGAGAATCTCCTCCGCCTGGGCCTGCAGGCGCTGCACCGCGCCATTGTCGATGCCCCGGGCGATCAGGCGGTCGAGCTTTTCGGCGACGGCCCTCAGGTCGCCCTGCATGCCGGCGATGTCCGGCAGGTCGAGGTTCGACACCGCCCGGGCGATCTCGACGAGCTGGCCCTCGACCGATTGCAGCGCGTTCTCGCTCGCCCCGGCCAGGCGCAGATCGTCGACGCGGTCGGCGAGGCCGGCGATGCGGTTCTCCAGCACTTCCAACCCGCTGGAGGAGGCCGAGGCGGTCAGGGCGCGCGACACTTCGGCAATGTCGTCGCGCAGGGCGGTGATGGCGGGATCGGCGGCCAGGTTCAGCGGCTGCGGCGCCGCGACGGTCACGCCGAAGCGGGCGAGATCCTCGATCCGGCGGTTGAGCGTCTCGATCAGGGCCGGGTCGACGCCGCCGGCGGCGAGCTGGTCCAGCTTGCCGGCGATGCCCTTGAGATTGCCTTCCAGCCGCGCCAGCTCCGGCCGCGGCTGGTGCACGACCTCGTCGAACCTGCGGTGCAGCCGCTCGAAGGCAGCGGCGTCGACAGTCTGCGCGGCGATCCGGTCGAGCTTGCCGGACATGGCCTTGAGGTCGCTCTCCAGACGGGCGACGTCCGGCTGAGCCAGGCGCGACAGGCTGCGGGCGATTTCCTCCAGATGGGTTTCGACCGCGCGCAGCGCCGCCTCGCTGGCGCCGCCCTGGCGCAGCCCGTCGATCCGTTCCGCCAAGGCGGCGATACGGCTCTCGATCGCATCGAGCCCGCCGGTCGAGGCCAGGGTGGCGATGTTGCGCGACACCGCGCCGATGTCGTCGCGCAAGGCCGAGATCGCCGGATCGGGGACCGGAGGCCGCGGCTGGCCGGCCTGCCGCAGCTTGGAGATCTCCAGGGTGAGGGCGGCGATCTGGCCCTTGACGCCGTCGAGGCCGGTCTCGAAGGCGATCTCGGCGGGATCTCGTGGCGGGCGGATCGGGCGCGGCGGCCACACCGGCATTGTCGGTGTCGCGGCCGGACTTTCCAGGCTGCGCTGGCGATTGCTGATCTGCTCGATCGCCCGGTCGAGGGAAATGGGTTGCCCGTTCGGCGCCGGCCGCTCGCCCCCGGCCGCCTCGTGACGGCTGGCGAGCGTATCGAGGATGCGGGACAGCTTGGATTCGATCCGGGCGGCATGCTCCGCCCTGTCCTCGGTCGCCGCATGCCGGGCGGCCGGCTCCGCGGCGAGCTCGGCCAGCCGCCGCTCCAGGTCGGTCGCGGTGCGGGCCAGATCCTCGGCGGCGACGGGGGCCGGCGCCTGCTCCATCAGCCCGGTCAGGCGCTCGTCCAGCTTCTCGATGGCGTTGCGGATCGGCTGCGCCCCGCCCCCCCCGATCTTCGCGGGCCTGGCCTCGGCCGGCTCCGGCCGCCTGGCGGCCGGACGGACCGCCGCGGCCTCCGCCCGATCGGCCGTCCCGGCGGCATCGACCGCCGCCCCCGGCCCACGCTCGGCGGTCTCGATCCACCTGGTGACCGCAGCCAGCGCATTCGCGGCCTTGGCCTCGGTCTCGCGGCTGGAGCGGGCGAGCTGCTCGATCATCTGGACGGTGCGGGCCTCCGCGTCGGCGTTGCGGCGCATGACGGCTTCGATCAGGCCCGCGGTGCGGGTCTCGGCCGCGTGCAGGCGGTCGAACGCGGTGTCGCTGGCCGCCTCGCGTGCGGCCGGGGCCGGCGCCGTCGAGGAGGCGCGACGGTTGAATTCGTTGATGCGGGCAGTGAGGGAGGCAAGCGGCGAGGCCGCGTCAAGATCCGCCTCGGGCGGCTCCTCGCGCTCGGACGTCTGCTCGGCGATCATCGCGTTAAGCCATTGGCCAAGGGTCATGCCGGACCGGCGTGCCAGTTCCTTGGCGGTCTCCCGCGCATCGGGACCGACACCTTTCACGCTCCATGGGACGCTTTGTCTCATGTCCGGACTCGCCACCTGGGCGCCGGCCTCCCGAGGCTGGCGCGGCCTGCGGTGCCTCGACATCGCCGGAGACGATTCGAGGCACCGCAGGCCCACGCCATGAGTTTTGTCGGTTAGGGTAAACAAGCGGTTAACTGTGTCGAAATGGCACATCGGCGAGCGCGGTCTTCCGCCGCTGATTCGGCCTGATCACGAATTCGTGAACTCAAGCGTCAACGTGATATGGGAGGTGACGATCCAACATCGGTGAACGAAGAATAATATTTTCCTTGCATGCCCGCACGGCGCGTTGATAGTGGGACGTCCGTCAGGGGTGGTTCGGACAACCGGTCAAGGCGGCCCAGAGGGCCGTTTTTGAGAGAAACCTAGCAAGAATCTTCTCGTTTTTGTCGGAAAATGATTCGATTTTTGCCCCCCGCTTCAAAGATGCTCGCCGGCCGTCCTGCCCCGGAGTTTCCAAGATCGTCGCTGCGGGATTTCCACGGCCTTCAGTTCGGCCAGGCGAGACTGGACTTGTTTTTGGCGGAATGTCGCATCACTGATTACCTTTACGGGTGGTGGCGCGACGCTGGGTCGAGTGCCCGGCAGACTTCCGGGCTGCCACTGCGAGTCGTAGCAGAGCAGCCATCGTGCGACACCCGGCGCGAGTTCGGGTGCCGTTCACAACCGCCACGAAGCTGGCATTGAGAAACAACGATGCAAAAAGGCAGGACCGCCATGGCGACGAAAGCGCAGAGTCATTCGATGATGGCAATGTCCGACAGCGTGTCTTCCCCGGCTCACGCCGCCTACGCGATCGGCGACCTGTCCCGTGAATTCGGCGTGACGTTGCGCGCGCTGCGATTCTACGAGGACAAGGGCCTCCTGAACCCGACCCGCGACGGGCTGACGCGGCTCTACAGCGCCCGCGACCGCGAAAACCTGCAACTGATCCTCAAGGGCAAGCGGCTCGGATTCACGCTCGTCGAGATCGGCGACATGATCGCTCACCAGGACGGCAAGACGCCGACCCTGAGCATGAGCGCCGAGACCGTCAAGGATCAGATCGCGCATCTGGAGCGTCAGCGCACCGAGATCGACGAAGCCCTCGCCGAGTTGCGCAAGAGCTACGAGACGCTGTCGCGCGGCTCCCGCTGACGCGGGACGGCCGCTTCGGGTCGGTTGGCCGCCTCTCCGGCGGCGCAGCCGTCGTTCGGCTGTTGCGCCCGACCGTGGCGTGCTAGAGTGGCGATGCGATCCTGCGGCCCCAGCAAGAGTGCGCTGTCCGATGCCGTCCGTGCCTGTCGTCCTTTCTGTCGGCGCAGCGATGGCCTTTGTCGCGGCCTCGGGCCTGCTGTGGGCCACGCAGGGCCGTGACGTCTTCGTGGCGATGGTGTCGTCCGCCGTCGCGCTGTGCTTCTGATGCCGATGCGCCGGCGTCGCGCCCTGGCAGGCGTCATCGCTCTAGCCCTCGCCGTGCTCGGCGCCTCCTTCCTCGCGCCGCATCTGCGGGCCACGCCGGCCCAGGCCTCGATCGGAGGCCCCTTCTCCCTGGTCGATCAGGCGGGAATGCCGGTGACCGACAGGGATATCCTCGGCAAGCCGGTCCTGCTCTTCTTCGGCTTCACCCATTGTCCCGACATCTGCCCGACGACGCTGTTCGAGATCTCGGGCATCCTCGATCGCCTCGGTCCCCGGGGCGACGACCTCGCCGCGCTGTTCGTCACCGTCGATCCCGAGCGCGACACGCCGCAGGTCCTGCAGGACTACCTGTCGGCGTTCCCGCATGTTCGCGGCCTCACCGGCAGCCGCCGCGCGGTCGACGCCATGCTGCAGGCCTACGGCGTCGTCGCGCGCAAGGTGCCCCTCTCCGGCGGGAACTACACCATGGATCACACGGCGTCCGTCTTCCTGATCGGTCGCGACGGGCGCTTCGTCGCCACCCTGGATCTCGCGCCCGGCCCCGACGTAGCGGCCGACGAGTTGAGCAGGCGCTTGTCGTGACCACAGGGAATGCCGGAACGGGACCAGGCCGGCGCGTGCGCCTGCAGCGGCTCCGGGACACCGTCCTGCAGCTTTCCGGGATGCGACCGCATCGAGGCCGGGACCGACGCGAGCCCGCCGCCGGGGCCCGGAGGTGCATCTTGCCGGCTCTCGCGGCTTGCGCTGCGCTTTCGGCCCTCGCGCTGCTTTCTCCGGCAACGGCCCAGCACACCCAGTCGCGCCTGCCCTTGGCCCAGGACGCCCCGGGCCTGTGGGATCCGCGGCGGCGCCCCGACCCTCCCGACCTCAGGGCGGTGCGCCAGATCCGCTTCCTGACCGAGGACGACTATCCGCCCTTCAACTTCACCGGGTCGAGCGGCGCCCTCGAAGGCTTCAACCTCGACATCGCCCGGGCGGTCTGCACCGAGCTCAAGGTGCCCTGCACGGTGCAGGCGCGGCGCTGGGATACGATCGTCGCCGCCATCGAGGCCGGCCAGGGCGACGTGGTCGCGGCCTCGCTGGCGTCGACGCCGGTGGCGCGCGCGCGGTTGCTGTTCACCGCCCCCTACTATCTCACGCCGGCCCGCTTCGCGACGCGGCGGGAGGGTGGCGTCACCGACCTCGCGCCGGCAAGCCTCGCCGGCCGGAAGATCGCAGTGACGGCGGGAACCGCCCACGAGGCCTATCTCAAGACACTGTTTCCGCAGGCGACGCTCCTCGCCAAGCCCACCGACGCCGCGGCCCGCGATGCCCTGCGCCAGGGCGAGGCGGACGCCCTGTTCGGCGACGGCATCGCCCTGGCCTTCTGGCTCAACGGCACATCCTCGGCCGAGTGCTGCAGGCTGGTCGGAGGCCCCTATCTGGAGAGCCGCTTCTTCGGCGAAGGCGTCTCCATGGCGGTGCGGCCGACCGACAGGGCGCTGAAGAACGCAATCGACTACGCCCTGTTCCGGCTGTGGGAGCGCGGCGTCTACGCCGATCTGGTGCGGCGCTGGTTCCCGATCGATCCCTTCACCGAGGGCTCATGACCGGCCCGCGGCGACGGGACGGCCCGCCGCATGCCCGACCAAGGCACTGTGGCACGGAAGACTCACCATCGACGCGAAGCTTGGGGAAAACCCCACTGTTGATTCGCGGACTCTTGCATGAGAGTCGCCTCACACGGTAGTTAAGATTTCGTCAAGCACGGCATCTCGTGCACTGGTCACGATCCCCTTTCAGTTACGATGCTCGAGTCGCAACGATGCTGTTTCGGCATTGTGGTGAGCAGGCCGGGATTCGGAGCACGGGATGTGGAGCGGCGACAAGACGAGACGCAGGAGATTACGATGCACTGGACCGACGAGCGGGTGGAACTTCTGAAAAAGCTCTGGTCGGAAGGTCTGTCGGCGAGCGCCATTGCCACCGAACTCGGCGGCGTCACGCGCAATGCCGTCATCGGCAAGGTCCATCGTCTCGGACTGTCCGGCCGTGCCAAGGCGCCGACGCCCCAGCCGCAACGCCGCGCCAAGCCGACCCGGGCGCCGTCCCATCCGCTGCGGACGGCAACCCCGGCCGTGCGCGGCAACACCGCGCTCGCGGTCGAGATCGCTCCGGTCGCTGAAGCCGAGCCGGAGGTCGAGGCCGCGCCGCGGCCGGTGCAGGACGTGGTGATCGCCCTGTCCGAACGCGTCACCATCATGGAGCTGCGCGAGCAGATGTGCCGCTGGCCGCTGGGCGATCCCGGCCGCGACGATTTCCGTTTCTGCGGCGGCCGCTCCATGCCGGGCGCGCCCTATTGCAGCCATCACGCCACCATCGCCTACCAGCCCGTGCTGGATCGCCGCCGCGATCGCGAACGGCGGGCCATGCGCGCCTGATCGTCCCAGGCGCGGCGAACCGTCTTCCGGTCGTAGTGCAGGTGCGCTAAGTCAGGCCCGTCGCTTTTTCCGCCGGACCTGAAATGCCCCGCCACCTGGACTATTTCCTGTCGCTGTCGAGCCCCTGGGCCTATATGGGCCACCCGTTCCTGCTCGACCTCGCCAATCGCTACGAGCTGTCGGTCACCTACAAGCCGGTCTTCCTCGGCAACGTCTTCGCCGAGACCGGCGGCCTGCCGCTGCCCAGGCGCCACCCCGCCCGCCAGCGCTATCGCTTCGTCGAGCTGCAGCGCTGGCGCGACAAGCGCGACCTCACCTTCAACCTCCGCCCGAAATTCTGGCCCTTCGACGTCAACCCGGTCGACCGGTTCGTGGCCGCCATCGGCATGTCGGGCGGCGATCCCGGCCCCTTCGTCAGCCATGCCTTCGCCGCGATCTGGGAGAAGGACCAGAACATGGCGGACGAAGCCGTGATCCTGCGCGTGGCGGGCGCGGCCGGGCTGGACGGGCCGGCGCTGCTCAAGGTGGCGAAATCGGAAGCGGCGGAGGCGGCCTACGAGCAGAACTTCCGCGACGCCGTTGCCGCCGACGTGTTCGGCTCGCCCTCCTATGTCCTCGACGGCGAGGTGTTCTGGGGCCAGGACCGGCTGGACTTCCTGGAGGAGGCGCTGAAGAGCAACCGGCCGGCCTATTCGTCGGTGGTGTGAGGCCGATCGGACGCGGACGGCGCAAGCGCGCCGGCGGCCGAACGCGACCATTCCTGAAAAAATCGCGGCCTCCCGCAAAGGACGTGCCCTGACGCCGCGTCTCACGGCACGGACGGCGACGGTGCCGCGGAGACGAGCCATGCCAGGACGCATGCGCGGACGGGGCGGGCCGCGGCGCCTGCCGGAGCCTTTGCCGCGGCGGCCCTGAAAAGGCTGGAAGAACCGCCCTCCGGGCCGGGAGGGCGGTTCCCCGTGCCCGGGCCCGGTTCCGGCAGGCCGCCCGAGGCCTTGGGGCGCAGCCCGGCTCACAAGGCGTTCAGGAAGGCGACCTCCCGCGCGAAGGCCTGGTGTGCCAGCGGAAAGTCGAAGCCCTGGAACACATGGGCACCGCCGGGCCAGACAGCGAGGTCTGCGTGGTTGCCCGCCGCCTCCCAGCGCGCCGCCATGAACAGGCTGTCGTCCAGCAGCGCGTCGCGGGTCCCGACCGAGAACAGCGCCGGCGGCAGGCCGGCGAGGTCGGCATGGAGGGGGGAGATGCCGGGGTCGAGCGGGTCCTCGCCGTGAGCGAGATAGGCCCTGACGAACAGGCGGATGTCGCGCGTGTCGAGGATCAGCCGCGGCTGGCCCCAGCGCCGGGCGCTCGGCGTCAGGGAGAGGTCGTAGCAGCCGGCGATCAGGTTGGCGCCGGCGAAGGGCGTCAGGCCGTGGCGGTCGCGCAGGCGCAGCAGCGTCAGCGCCGCCAGGTTGGCGCCGGCGCTCTCGCCGCCGATGAAGAAGCGGCCGGTGCCGAAGCGCGCCGGCCCCTCGCGCACCAGCCAGAGCGCCGCCGCCTCGCAATCGTCCGGGCCGGCCGGCCAGGGATGCTCGGGGGCGAGGCGGTAGTCGACCGAGACGCAGGCAAGGCCGCAAGCCTCGCCGAGCCGTTCCAGCATCGGGTCCTGGAAGTCCGCCTGGCCGAGGACCCAGCCCCCGCCATGGATGTGCAGGTAGACGCCCTTCGGCTCCGGCGGCGCCAGGATGCGCAGGCCGATCTCGCCGCCCGGCCCGGGGATGGCCTGCGTCATCGCTCGCACGCTCCGTGGCGCCAGCGGGAAGGCGCCGACGCCCCGCCGGCGCGCCTCGCGGATCTTCTCGGCCGGAAAGGCCCACATGTCCGGCAGGGCCTTGAGCCTGGCGATGATGTCGCGGTTCAGGGCCTCGGTCGCCGGGTCGATGGCGGCAGGGGAGAAGACGGCGGGATCGATGGTCGGCATGGGGCAGGCACTGCGTGACGGGGCGGCCAGCCTATCGGCAAGGCCCCGGGCCGCACAACCGGCTTGCGCGCCGGCCGGCCGGCGACGCAGCGCCCTTCTCTTTGGAGCGGAAAAGCGGTATCCCTCCCCCTGAAACCATCGGCCGCAAGGCCATTGCGAGACCCATGACACCCGACAAGAGGCCCCTTCCGTCGCCGGCCCCGAGCCCGGCAAAGACCGTCTTCATCAAGTCCTATGGCTGCCAGATGAACGTCTATGACAGCCAGCGCATGGCCGATGCGCTCGCGCCGGAGGGCTATGTCGAGACGGCGCAGATGGAGGAGGCGGACCTCGTCATCCTCAACACCTGCCATATCCGCGAGAAGGCGGCGGAGAAGATCTATTCCGAGCTCGGCCGCGTGCGCGTCGCCCGCGACGAGCAGCGGGCGGGCGGGCGCGATATGACCATCGCGGTGGCAGGCTGCGTCGCCCAGGCCGAGGGCGAGGAGATCCTGCGCCGCGCCCCGGCGGTCGACCTGGTGGTCGGGCCGCAGACCTATCACCGCCTGCCGCAGCTCGTCGAGGCGGCACGGCAGCGGCGCAAGGTCGTCGACACCGAATTCCCGGTCGAGGACAAGTTCGCGGTGCTGCCCGCCGCCGCCCGCGAGAAGACGCTGGCGCGCGGTCCCTCGGCCTTCCTCACCGTGCAGGAGGGCTGCGACAAGTTCTGCACCTTCTGCGTCGTGCCCTATACGCGCGGGGCGGAGGTTTCGCGGCCGGTCACGGCGATCCTGGCCGAGGCGCGGCGGCTCGCCGAGGCGGGCGTGCGCGAGATCTCGCTGCTCGGCCAGAACGTCAACGCCTATCACGGCGAAGGACCGGACGGGCGCAGCTGGTCGCTGGGCGAGCTGCTGCGGCGCCTCGCCGAGGTCGAGGGCGTCGAGCGGCTGCGCTACACCACGTCGCATCCGCGCGACATGGACGAGGAGCTGATCGCGGCGCATCGCGACCTGCCGCAGCTGATGCCCTACCTGCACCTGCCGGTGCAGTCGGGCTCGGACCGCATCCTCGAGGCCATGAACCGCAAGCACACGGCGGCGCATTATCTGCGGCTGGTCGAGCGGGTGCGCGCGGCGCGGCCGGACATCGCCTTCTCGTCCGACTTCATCGTCGGCTTTCCCGGCGAGACCGACGCCGATTTCGAGGCGACGCTGCGGCTGATCGACGAGGTCGGCTATGTCGGCGCCTATTCCTTCAAATATTCGCCCCGGCCCGGCACGCCCGGCGCGGCGATGGACGATCAGGTGCCGGACGCGGTGATGGCCGAGCGGCTCGCCCGTCTTCAAGCCGTCACGGAGCGCCAGCAAAAGGCCTTCAACCAGGCCAGCATCGGCAGGACCATGGATGTCCTGCTCGAGCGGCGGGGCCGCAAGCCCGGCCAGCTCGCCGGCCGCTCCCCGTGGCTGCAGGCGGTGCAGGTCGAGGCGGACGAGGCCCTGATCGGCACGGTGGCGTCGGTGACGGTGGTGGCGACCGGGACATGGTCGCTCTATGGCGAATTGCCGGGCGCCGGCAGACGGGAGGCGGTGGCGTGAGACCCGACGAGGACCGGCGTTCGCGCCTGCAGGCCCCGCTTTCGGCGGAGGGCCCGGCCGAGATCGTCATCGCTTTCGAGGACAACCGGCTGGCGACGCTGCTGTTCGGCCAGCATGACCAACACCTCGCCTTCATCGAGCGCAGGCTCGGCATCGAGGCGACGGCGCGCGGCAACCATGTGGCGCTGCGCGGACCGCGCGACAGCATCGAGCAGGCGAAGCGCGCCCTGGAAAGCCTCTACCAGCGCCTCAAAGGCGGCCAGGCCATCAGCCTCGGCGACGTCGACGGGGCCTTGCGCATGGGCGCGGCCCAGGGCGTGCTGTTCCAGGCCGAGGGCAGCCCGAAGCCGAGCGGCGGCGCAGCGACGGTCGGCACCCGCAAGAAGACGATCGCGGCGCGCACGCCGGCGCAGGACAGCTATATCCGCGCCCTGCAGCGCCACGAGCTGGTGTTCGCCACCGGCCCCGCCGGCACCGGCAAGACCTATCTCGCCGTCGCCCACGCCGCCGCCCTGATCGAGAAGGGCGAGGCCGACCGCCTGATCCTGTCGCGCCCGGCGGTCGAGGCGGGCGAGCGTCTGGGCTTCCTGCCCGGCGACATGCGCGAGAAGGTCGACCCCTATCTGCGTCCGCTCTACGACGCCCTCTACGACATGATGCCGCCGGAGCGGGTGGAGCGCGGCCTGACCTCGGGCATGATCGAGATCGCGCCGCTCGCCTTCATGCGCGGCCGCACCCTGGCCAACTCCGTCGTCCTGCTGGACGAGGCGCAGAACTGCACGGCCATGCAGATGAAGATGTTCCTGACGCGCCTGGGCGAGGGCTCGCGCATGATCATCACCGGCGACCCGACGCAGATCGACCTGCCGCCCGGCCAGAAGTCCGGCCTGGTGGAGGCGGTGGATCTGTTGAAGGACATTCCCGAGATCGCCATATGCCGGTTCTCCTCCGGCGACGTGGTGCGTCACGAGCTGGTCGCCAAGATCGTGCGCGCCTACGAGGCGAAGGGGCAGGCCACGCCATGACGGCCGCCAGCGGCATCGCCGTCGACATCGCGCAGGAGAGCCCGCTCTGGCAGGCGCTGGCCGATCCGCCGGCCCTGATCGAGCGGGCTGCGGCCGCGGCGATCGCGGTGGGCGGGCTGCGGCACGCGCCCGGCGCCGAGCTCTCGGTGGTGCTGACGGACGACGCCGGCATCGCGGCGATCAACGCCGAATGGCGCGGGAAGGACAAGCCGACCAACGTCCTGTCCTTCCCGGCGGCTCCGGCCGCGACGATGGAGCGCTCGCCGCTGCTGGGCGACGTCATCCTGGCCTATGAGACCCTCGACCGCGAGGCGTCGGTGGCGGGCCTGACGCTGGAGCACCATTTCACGCACCTCATGGTGCATGGCTTCCTGCACCTGTTCGGCTATGATCATGAGGACGACGCCGAGGCCGAGGCGATGGAAGCGCTGGAAACCCGTATCCTTGCCGTGCTCGGCATTGCAGACCCTTACGCCGAAGCGCCTGCCCGTCGCGCCGCAGGCTGACGCCGGAAGAACCAGATGTCCGACAGCAACGATCGAAGTCCCAACGCGCCCGAGACGGCGCAGACCGAAGGCCATGGCGAGAGTTTTCTCGACCGCCTCAAGACCGCCCTGGGCCTGAGGGCGCCATCCTCCATTCGCGAGGACCTGGCCGGCGCCCTGGAAGAAGGCCGCGGCCGGCAGGATTCGAGCTTCACGCCCGAGGAACGGGCGATGCTCAAGAACATTCTCAGCCTGCGCGGCACCCGCGTCGACGACATCATGGTCCCGCGCGCCGACATCGTCGCCGTGCCGCTCGACATCGCCCTGGCCGACCTGCTCGCCGTGTTCCAGACGGCGGGCCATTCCCGCCTGCCGGTCTATGGCGAGACCCTCGACGACCCGCGCGGCATGGTCCACATCCGCGACTTCGTGGCCTGGATGGCGTCGCGCGCCACCATCGCCGCCCGCAAGGGCCAGGGCGAGGCCGGCGGCCAGACACAGATCGCCCTCGGCACCATCGACCTCTCCACCTCGCTCGGCGCCGTCAAGTCGCTGGTGCGCAGCGTGCTGTTCGTGCCGCCGTCGATGCCGGCGATCGACCTGATGGCGAAGATGCAGACGACCCGCACGCAACTCGCCCTGGTGATCGACGAATATGGCGGCACCGACGGGCTCGTCTCCATGGAGGACATCGTCGAGATCGTCGTCGGCGACATCGAGGACGAGCATGACGAGGACGAGGGCGACATGATCGTCGCCGCCGGACCGGGCCTGTTCAACGCCGACGCGCGGGCCGACCTGGAGGATGTCGCCGAAGCCATCGGCATCGACATGGAGGCCGAGGACATCGAGGCGGACGTCGACACGCTCGGCGGCTGGCTGGTGACGCTGGCCGGACGCGTGCCGGTGCGCGGCGAGATCATCCAGGGACCGAACGGGCTTGAGTTCGAAATCATCGACGCCGACCCGCGCCGGGTGAAGCGGGTTCGCATCCACGTGGCGGGCGAAGGCGGTTCCAAGGCCGGCGCGGCCGACGCGCCACCCGTGCTGCCGCTCCCGGTCGCGCCGACCGCCGAAGCCGTGCGCACCGACGGGCAATCGTGATCAAGGCACTGTCGCATCGGGTCGTTCTGGCCTGGGGCTGGCGCCGCGCCTTGCTCGCCTTTGCCGCCGGCGCCGTCGGGGCGCTGGCCATGCCGCCCTTCGGCCTGTTTCCGGCCCTGGCGGTGAGCTTCTCCCTGGCGGTCTGGCTGCTCGACGGCGCCACCGGCGACCAGGGTCGCATCCTGCCGTCGCTGCGGGCCGCGGCCGCGACCGGCTGGTGGTTCGGCTTCGGCTATTTCCTGGCAGGCCTGTGGTGGATCGGGCAGGCCTTCCTGGTCGAAGCCGACCAGTTCGCCTGGCTGATGCCCTTCGCCGTGGTGCTGCTGCCGGCCGGGCTGGCGCTGTTCCACGCCTTCGGCTTCGCCCTGGCACGGCTGATCTGGTCAGCCGGCCCGACGCGCATCCTGGCCTTTGCCGCGGCCATCGCCATCGCCGAATGGCTGCGCGGCCATGTCCTGACCGGCTTTCCCTGGAACACCTTCGGCTATGCCCTGGCCGGCGAGATCCACCTGGCGCAGGTGCTGTCGGTGATCGGCATTCCCGGGCTGACGCTGGTGGCGATCGCCATCCTCGCCAGCCCGGCGACGCTGGCCGACGATCCCGCCATCCATCCGCGGGCGCGCCTGGCGCCGCTCGCCGCCGCGCTGGTGCTGGTGCTGATGGCCGGGTTCGGAGCGCTGCGCCTCGCCGCCACCGACGAGGGCCTGGTCCCGGACGTGCGGCTGCGCATCATGCAGCCTGCGGTCCCGCAGGACGACAAGTTCCGTCCGGACCTGCGCGACGAGGTCATGCAGAAATACCTGACCTTGTCCGACCAGGCGACGAGCCCGCAGACCCCGGGCCTGGCCGGGGTCACGCTGCTGATCTGGCCGGAATCGGCCTTCCCCTTCCTGGTTTCCCAGGACGCCGCCGCGCTGGCGGACATCGCCAACCTGCTGCCGCCGGGCGCGACCCTGCTGACCGGCGCCGGACGGGCGGAGGAGGGCGGGCCGGACCAGAGCGAGATACGCTACTTCAACTCCGTGCACGTCATCGACACCAACGGCGTCATCCTCAATAGCTACGACAAGGTGCACCTCGTGCCGTTCGGCGAGTATCTGCCGTTCCAGTCCTGGCTGGAAGCGATCGGCCTGCGCCAGCTGACGCAACTGCGCGGCGGTTTCACCCCCGGCCCGCGGCTGCGCACCCTCGACATCCCCAACGCGCCACCTGCAGGCATCCTGATCTGCTACGAGGCGATCTTTCCCGGCAATGTCGTCGACCCCGCCAATCGGCCGGAATGGCTCCTGAACGTCACCAACGACGCCTGGTTCGGCCTGACCCCCGGCCCCTACCAGCACTTCCTGCAAGCGCGGGCGCGGACGATCGAGGAAGGCCTGCCGCTGGTGCGCGCCGCCAATGACGGCATCTCCGCCGTGATCGATCCGGTGGGCCGCGTCATCGCCAGCCTGCCGCTCGGCAATCGTGGAATTCTCGACTCGGCCCTGCCAAAGGGGTTGCGGAGCACTCTCTATGCGCGTTACGGTGATACCGTCTTCGCGGGAATGTTGCTCTGCTTCCTGATATTTGCAATCAGGCGGCGCATTCGGCCGTGAAGGTGCGGTATAATGCGATGAATTGCACGATCATGCCGTGCAGTCAGGTTTTCTTCCCTTCATCGGCCCTCGCCGAAGCGGCCTTGCGCGTGCCCGCACATCTCTCGGTTTCATTGGAAACAGTATCGGGTCATTCCAAGAAAACGCGACTGCAAGGAATTCGTCCATGATCAAGAAAGCCCCGAATCCGATCGACAAGCACGTGGGCAGCCGGGTGCGGATGCGCAGGGTGCTGATTGGGATGAGCCAGGAAAAGCTCGGCGAGGCCCTTGGCCTGACCTTCCAGCAGGTGCAGAAATACGAAAAGGGCACGAACCGCATCGGCGCCAGCCGCCTGCAGCAGATTTCCGTCATCCTCGGCGTGCCCGTCTCCTTCTTCTTCGACGGCTCCCCCAGCGCCGATGAAGGCGGCGCAAAGGGGCCGGCGAACCCGACCTCCTCCGTCCATGTCGTGGACTTCCTGTCGACCACCGAGGGCCTGCAGCTCAACAAGGCCTTCGTCCGCATCCGGGATGCGAAAGTGCGCCGCCGCGTGGTCGACCTGATCGCCAGCCTCGGCGACGCCGAAGAAGTCGGCTGAGCGCCGGCCACGCCTCCGGCTCGGCCTCGCGCGCCGGACGGCTGCAGCGGCGCGGAGCCACATCGTTTCTTTAAACGAACGAAACGTCCGATTTGACGCTTGACCTGGCTCGCGACGCTCGCCAAAAACAGCAGCGTCATTCGCGCCTCGCGCGCAGCCGGTCGTCAGGAGATCGTTTCGTGTCCCGCCTCGATTATCTCTTCACCAGCGAATCCGTCTCCGAAGGTCATCCCGACAAGGTCTGCGACCGCATCTCCGACGAGATCGTCGACCTGTTCTATCGCGAGGCGGCCAAAACCGGGATGGACCCGACCGAGGTCCGCGTCGCCTGCGAAACCCTCGCCACCACCAACCGGGTGGTGATCGCCGGCGAGACGCGCGGGCCCGCCACCGTCACCAAGGGCAAGGTGAAGAGCGCCGCCCGCCGCGCCATCAAGGCCATCGGCTACGAGCAGGACGGCTTCCACTGGAAGAAGGCCAAGATCGACGTGCTGCTGCACGCCCAGTCGGCCGACATCGCCCAGGGCGTCGACACCGGCGCCAAGAACGAGGAAGGCGCCGGCGACCAGGGCATCATGTTCGGCTACGCCTGCCGCGAAACGCCCGAGCTGATGCCGGCGCCGATCTACTACGCCCACAAGATCCTCGAGGACCTGACCAAGGCGCGCAAGTCCGGCGAGCTCGGCATGCTCGGCCCGGACGCCAAGAGCCAGGTGACCGTGAAGTACGAAGACGGCAAGCCGGTCGGCGTCACGCAGATCGTGCTGTCGACCCAGCACCTGGACGAGGCGCTGAGCTCGACCGACATCCGCAAGCTGGTCGAGCCGCACATCCGCAAGACCCTGCCGGAGGGCTGGGTCACCGGCGACACAATCTGGCACGTCAACCCCACCGGCAAGTTCGTCATCGGCGGGCCGGACGGTGACTGCGGCCTGACCGGCCGCAAGATCATCGTCGACACCTATGGCGGCGCGGCCCCGCATGGCGGCGGCGCCTTCTCCGGCAAGGACCCGACCAAGGTCGACCGTTCGGCCGCCTACGCCGCGCGCTATCTCGCCAAGAACGTCGTGGCCGCCAAGCTCGCCGACCGCTGCACCATCCAGCTCGCCTACGCCATCGGCGTCTCCGAGCCCCTGGCGATCTATGTCGACCTGCACGGCACCGGCCGCGTCAGCGAGGAGCAGGTGGAGAAGGCCCTGCGCCAGGTGATGCGCCTGACGCCGCGCGGCATCCGCGAGCATCTCGGCCTCACCAAGGGCATCTACGCCAAGACCTCGGCCTACGGCCATTTCGGCCGCAAGGCCGGCCGCGACGGCAGCTTCTCCTGGGAGAAGACCGATCTCGTCGACGCCATCAAGAAGGCGATCAACGGCGCCGCCGAGACCAGGGCCGCCGCCTGACCCGTGGGCGCGCGCCCATGACCCATGCTCCGGGCTCCCCTCGCCGGGAGCCGGATCCGGACCATCGCAAGGGCCTTCTCCGCTGACGCGGGGAAGGCTTTTCGCTTCGCCGGCCAGCCGCGGCGCAAGACCGCCCGTTGCGCAGCGGCCCCGGCCGACAACGACAGAGCCGCACGCCATGGCCATCGACCCCGACCTGCCCCCCGATGCCGACCCGGCCGCGCCGCAGCGCGGCCACGGCGCCTTCTTCGGCCGCCGCAAGGGCAAGACCCTGCGGGCCCATCAGGCCGGGCTGATGCAGGACGAATTGCCGGATCTGCGCCTCGACCTCGCCGCTCCGCCGCCCGCCGATCTCGGCCGCCTGTTCCCTCACCCGGTGCAGGACGTTCATCTGGAGATCGGCTTCGGCGGCGGCGAGCACCTTGCGCTACGCGCCGCCGAACAGCGCAGCGTCGGCTTCATCGGCTGCGAAGCCTATGTCAACGGCATCGCCAAGATGCTGGCCCATGTCGAGCGCGAGACGCTCGCCAATGTGCGGCTGTGGAACGACGACGCCGCACAGGTGATCGACTGGCTGCCGGCGGCCTCGATCGGCCGCGTCTACCTGCTCTATCCCGACCCATGGCCGAAGCGGCGTCATCGCAAGCGCCGCTTCCTGCAGGCCGAGATGCTGGTGCGGCTGGCCCGGATCATGCGGCCGGGCGCGGAGCTGTGCTTTGCCACCGACATCGACGACTACGCCGCCTATGCGCTGGCTCGCGTCGCCCGCTCCGCCGACTTCGAATGGACGGCGGAACGGGCCGCCGACTGGCTGACGCCCTGGGCAGGCTGGCGCAGCACGCGCTACGAGCAGAAGGCGCTGCGCGAGGGCCGGCCACCGGGCTATTTCACGTTCCGGCGGCGATAGCCGGGGCGCCCCCCATAGGCGCGAAGATAGGGCCGGACCATGTCGCTCCGGGGAAAGGCGATGCCCTCTCAGTCGTCATGGCCGGACTTGATCCGGCCATCCACGCGACCACGGATCTGGCAGAATGATACGATGGTGGCCTCACAGGACTGGTCAGCTGTCGTGTTCGCGTGGATGGCCGGATCAAGTCCGGCCATGACGCGATGGAGCGGGCGAGCCCGTGTCTCCGACGATCGCGTGTCCCGGCGTCGATTGGGGCCACCCCGGCCCCGGGGGGATCAGGATTTTTTCAAGCCGAACCAGCCCTTCTTCGCCGGCTCGGCCGCCTCGGCCGGCGCCGCCCCCGGCGCGACGACATTGCCGAACTTCTCGAAGAACTCGCCCGCCAGCTTCTTGGCCGTGCCGTCGATCAGGCGGGCGCCGAGCTGGGCGATCTTGCCGCCGACATCGGCCTTGGCCTCGTAGTGCAGGATCGTCGCCTCGCCGTCCGCTTCCAGGCGCACCTTGGCGCCGCCCTTGGCGAAGCCGGCGACGCCGCCCTGGCCTTCACCCGTGATGGTGTAGCCGTTGGGCGGATCGAGGTCGGACAGCGTCACCTTGCCCGAGAAGGAGGCCTTCACCGGGCCGATCTTCAGCACGGCCTTGGCGTTCATCTCGGTGTCCGAGGTCTTCTCGATCGACTCGCAGCCGGGAATGCACTGCTGCAGCACCGCCGGGTCGTTCAACGCCTCCCAGACCTTCTCGCGCGACGCCTCGATACGCTGCGAACCGTTCATGTCCATGGTGCGTCCTCTCCTTGCTCTGACGGCGGCCGGCGGCGGTTCGCCGTGACCCGACTGTCATCGGTCTGCCGGGAGGCGAGGTCAAGCCGGTCAGACAAAGTCCGCCATGATCCCGTCCGGATCCATCGCCTGGTGCAGGCGGGCCGCGGCGGTGCGGGCGATGAGGAAGGTCATGGCCTTGCGGGCGATCGTGCTCAGCCGGTGCTCCGGCGCCTCGCGCACCATGGCACCGCCATAGGCGTCGGCGACGATCAGCCCGGTATCCGGCGGCAGGATCTCGGCCGGGAAGTCCGGCGAGACGGCGAAGAACAGCCGGTCGCAATGGGCGCGGTACTCCGGCCATTTGCCGTCGACCTGGAAGTCGACGACCGAGGACTTCACCTCGACGATCCAGATGCCGCCCTTGGCGCCGACGGCAGCGAGGTCGGCGCGCCGGCCGCCCGGCAGCACCAGCTCCGGCACGACGACGAAGCCGTGCTGATAGAGCGCGCGGCCGGCACCGCGGCGAATCGCCAGCGCCATGGCCGATTGCCGGCCGTCGATGGGCAGGTTGGGCAGATCCATGGTCAGGTCCCGACGGCGTGGCGGACGAGGCGCCGAAGAACCGGCGCCGTCAGCTTGCGGCCGCGCCGGGCGCCGGTTCCCGACAGGAGCCGTCCCGGCTCCCCCGTTCGCGGCAACCCCTTCGAGGCCCCGGATCGGACAAGCTCGGCTGGCGAGAGCGCATCGGCCGATTCAGGACGCGTCCCCGACCGGCGGAGATTAACGCGGGTCGGCGGCATTATGGAAGCGCCGACCGACGGCCTGCCGTGGCGCGGCGACCTGCTGCTCCTCGGCCCCGTCAGGCCCGCCGTGCCTTCTGGCGACGCCGGTCGACGGAGGAGGGAATGCGCATGGCCTCGCGGTACTTGGCCACGGTGCGGCGGGCGATGTCGATGCCGGCCTCGCGCAGGCGCTGGACGATGGTGTCGTCGGAGAGGATGTCGTCGGGTGCCTCGGCGTCGATCATCTGGCGGATGCGATGACGCACCGCCTCGGCCGAATGGGCCTCGCCGCCCTCGGCGCTGGCGATCGAGGCCGTGAAGAAATATTTCAGCTCGAACACGCCGCGGCTGGTGGCGATGTATTTGTTGGCGGTGACGCGCGAGACGGTGGATTCGTGCATGCCGATCGCATCAGCCACGGTCTTCAGGTTCAACGGCCTGAGATAGTGCACGCCAAGGGCGAAGAAGGCATCCTGCTGGCGCACGATCTCGGTCGCCACCTTCAGGATGGTGCGGGCGCGTTGCTCCAGGCTGCGGGTGAGCCAGTTCGCGGTCTGCAGCGCATCGGCCAGGAACAGCTTGTCGGCGTCGTTGCGGGCCGTGCGCGACACCCGGGCATAGTAGCTCTGATTGACCAGCACCCGCGGCAGGGTGTCGGGATTGAGCTCGATGATCCAGGCCCCGTCCGGACCGGCGCGCAGCAGCACATCCGGCACCACCGGCTGGATCGGCGTCGAACCGAAGGCCAGGCCCGGCTTCGGTGTCAGAGCCCGCACCTCGGCGATCATTTCGGCGAGATCCTCGTCGTCGACGCCGCAATGGCGCCGCAGCGCCGCGAGATCGCGCCGGGCGAGCAGGTCGAGGCGCTCCAGCAGCGCGGCCATCGCAGGATCGAGCCGGTTCTGCTCGCGCAGCTGGATGGCCAGGCATTCCTGCAGGCTGCGGGCGCCGACGCCGGAGGGCTCGAAGCCCTGCAAAATGGCGAGCACCGCCGCCACCTCCTCCGCCGGAGCCGAGAGCCTCTCGGCGACGTCGTCGAGCGAGCCGACGAGGTAGCCGGTCTCGTCGATCATATCGATCAGGAACTGGCCGATCAGCCGCCGAACAGGGTCTGCGACGGCGAGCATCAGCTGCGCTTCGAGATGGTCGGCCAGCGAGGCGTCGGCGGCGACATAGCTCTCGAAGTCGGTCTCCTCGCCGCCGTCGCGTCCGCCGGCGCCGACGTTCGACCAGGTTGAGACATAGGGATCGCTGCCGGCGAGCTGCTCGATCGCCGCCGGCGCCGCCACCGGCTCGGCCGGCCGCTCGTCGGGGAAGACGTTCTCCAGCCCCGTGCCGAGCCGCTCCTCGATGGCGCCGCGCGAGGGGTCCATGTCGGGCTGCAGCCAGTCGCCCTCGACCGGGTCGGCCGCGACCGCCGGGGCGGAGGCTTCGGCAGGCTCGCTCTCGCCGCCGTCGGACCGGTCGAGCAGCGGGTTGCGCTCGAGCTCGGCGTCGACATAGGCGGCCAGATCCAGGTTCGACAGCTGCAGAAGCTTGATCGCCTGCATCAGTTGCGGCGTCATCACCAGCGACTGGGTCTGGCGGAATTCGAGCCTGGGCGACAGGGCCATGCGGGACGGCAACTCACGGAAGGGGCGAACGCGCCGCATCCTGCATGGCCGGCGCCCGAACGCAAGTTTCACGCCACATTTCGGGGCAAAAATCACGCCAACCCGACTCCGTCGAAAGTCGTGGACGGGTTCCGAGGTTGGGGGTTTCCCTCCCGGCGAAATCGTCTAAGCAGGCCTTGGCACAAGCGGGAGGGCCGGCGCGGCCGGCCCCATTCTGGACAGGAGGCTCCGATGGAAGGCGTGACCGTCGTCGATCACCCGATGGTGCAGCACAAGCTCACGCTGATGCGCGACAAGGAGCGCTCGACCAAGGGCTTCCGCCAGTTGCTCAACGAGATCGGCCGGCTGCTCTGCTACGAGGTGACGCGCGACCTGCCGCTGGAGTTCGTCGACATCGAGACGCCGCTGACCGCGATGAAGGCGCCGCGCCTCGCCGGCAAGAAGCTGGTATTCGCACCGATCCTGCGGGCCGGCGAGGGCTTCCTGGAAGGCATGCTCGACCTCGTGCCTTCGGCCCGCGTCGCCCATATCGGCATCTACCGCGACCCGGAGACGCTGGCGGCGGTGGAATATTATTTCAAGGCGCCGCCGGACGTGGCCGACCGCCTGGTCATCCTGCTCGACCCGATGCTGGCCACCGCGAACTCGGCCGTGGCCGCGGTCGAGCGCATCAAGGCGCGCGGGGCCAAGGACATCCGCTTCGTCTGCCTGCTGGCGGCGCCGGAAGGCATCAAGCGACTGCGCGAGACCCATCCGGACGTGAAGATCTGGACGGCGGCGATCGACAGCCACCTCAACGACCACGGCTATATCGTGCCCGGCCTCGGCGACGCCGGCGACCGGATGTACGGCACGAAATAGGCCGACCAGGTTCGAGGAACTGCCTGGGGCCCGGCGCGCCGGGCCCCGCCGCCTCACACCCATTCCCCGCGGCGCATCACCGGGTCGGCTTCGCCGCCCGCGGTCAGGCCGTCGACGTCGATCTCGTTCGAGCCGATCATCCAGTCGATGTGGATCAGGCTGTTGTTGGCGCCGCGCGCCGCCAGCTCCTCCGGCGTCAGCGCGCCGCCGTTGAGGAAGCACTGGCTGTAGGACTGGCCGAGGGCGATGTGGCTGGCGGCGTTCTCGTCGAACAGCGTGTTGTAGAACAGGAGGCCGCTGCGCGAGATCGGCGAGGAATAGGGCACCAGCGCCACCTCGCCCAGGTGCCGGGCGCCGGCGTCGGTGTCGAGCACCTTCTCAAGCACGTCCTTGCCGCTGGCGGCGCTGGCCTCGACGATGCGCCCGGCCTCGAAGCGCACGGCGATGCGATCGATCAGCGTGCCCTGATAGGACAGCGGCTTGGTCGAGGCGACGGTGCCGTGGACGCGGTCGCGATGCGGCGTGGTGAACACCTCCTCGGTCGGGATGTTGGGGTTGCAGACGATGCCGTTCTTGGCCCGCGAGGAGCCGCCGTGCCATTCGTGATCGTCGGCGAGGCCGACCGTGAGATCGGTGCCGGGCCCGCGGAAGCGCAGGGCGTGATAGCGTTTGGTGTTGAGATGGCGGGCCCGCGCATGCAGCGCGTCGTTGTGCGCCCGCCAGGCGGAGACCGGATCGTCGGCGTCGATGCGGGAAGCGGCGAAGATCGCGTCCCACAGCCGCGCCACGGCCACCTCCTCCGGCTCGCCGGGGAAGACCGCGCGGGCCCAGGCGGCCGAGGCGTAGGAGACGATGTTCCAGTTGATGTCGAAGCCGGCGATCAGCTTCAGGGCCGGCATGTAGGCGGCGGAGCGGGCTCGGTTGGCGCGTGCGACCTTGTCCGGATCCTGCCCGGCGAGCAGGGCCGGATCCTCGCCGGCGATGGCCAGGCGCGCTGCTCCCGCGCCGAAGGCCCGGGCCATGCCGTCGAACAGCCAGTTGGTCGCCTTGTCGAAACTCTCGTCCGGCGCATGGCGGAAGCGCGCCAGCGTCGCCTCCTCGTCGGAGAACAGGGTGGTGACGAGCGAGGCACCGGACTTGTAGGCGTGCTCGGTGATGCGCCGCACCAGCGGCAGCGCCTCCACTGAGGCGGTCATCACCAGTTCCTGGCCCGGCGCCAGGCCGAGCCCGACCTTGACCGCGACCTCGGCCAGCCGGTCGAGACGCGCTTCGTGGGCCGCCCGGACGGCGGATGCGGGACGGACTTGTTCGGTCATGGCGGAGGCTCCGGCGATAGGGTTGGCCAACAGCAAGGCCGTTGCGGGCGCTTCGTCAAGGCCCGAGCCGGTTTTTCCGTCCGGCCGCCGGCTCCCGCTGCGGCACCTTGCGGGACGGGAATCGGCGTGTATCGTCGCGCCAGCCAGCCCGAGCCTTTTGCCGCCGCCCCGTCGGCGGCAGCGGGGCTGGTACGTCCTAGGCTCGATCGGGACCGGATCTCATGCTCTATGCCATTCTCTGCTACAACGACCAGGATGCCGTCGGCGCCTGGAGCAAGGACGAGGACGCCGCGGTCGTGGCCCGGCTCGGAGCCGTGCAGAACAAGCTCGCCGAGGCCGGTCGGCTCGGACCAGTGGCGCGGCTGATGCCGACGACGGCAGCCACGACCCTGCGCAAGGATCGCCCGGAGCCGCTGGTGCTCGACGGCCCCTTTGCCGAGACGAAGGAGCAGCTCCTGGGCTTCTACGTCGTCGAATGCGCGAGCCGCGAGGAGGCGATCGAGGTCGCACGCGACCTTGCCCGCGCCAATCCCGGCCTCGGCGCCTATGAGATCCGGCCGATCGCCATGTTCCACCCGGAAGGCAGCCGGGCATGACCGAGATGGCCTGGATCGACGCGGCCCTGACCTCGGCCCGCCCCCAGGCGATCTCGGCCCTGCTGCGCTATTTCCATGACCTCGACGCCGCCGAGGAAGCCTTCCAGGAAGCCTGCCTCAGGGCGCTGAAGACCTGGCCGCAGAACGGTCCGCCGCGCGATCCCGCTGCCTGGCTGATCTTCGTCGGCCGCAACATCGCCATCGACGCGGTGCGCCGCCGCCGGCGACAGCAGCCGCTCCCCGCCGAGGACCAGATTTCCGACCTCGACGATGCCGAGGCCGACCTCGCCGAGCGGCTCGACGATTCGCACTACCGCGACGACATCCTGCGGCTCCTGTTCGTGTGCTGCCACCCCGACCTGCCGGCGACCCAGCAGATCGCGCTGGCGCTGCGCATCGTCTCCGGCCTCGGCGTCAAGCAGATCGCCCGCGCCTTCCTGGTGGGCGAGAGCGCCATGGAGCAGCGCATCACCCGGGCCAAGGCGCGCATCGCCAGGGCCGACGTGCCGTTCGAGGCGCCGAGCGCCCCGCAGCGGACCGAACGCCTCGCCGCGGTGGCGGCCATGATCTATCTGATCTTCAACGAGGGCTATTCGGCCGGCCGCAGCGATGCCGACGACATGCGTGCCTCGCTCTGCGACGAGGCGATCCGCCTCGCCCGGCTGCTGCTGCGGCTGTTCCCGGCCGAGCCGGAGATCATGGGGCTGACGGCGCTGCTGCTGCTCCAGCATGCCCGTATCGCCGCCCGCTTCGACGCCGACGGCGCCATCGTGCTGCTGGAGGACCAGGACCGCAGCCTGTGGAACCGGACGATGATCGCCGAGGGCATCGCCCTGATCGACAAGGCGATGCGTCACCGGCGCCCCGGCCCCTACCTGGTGCAGGCGGCGATCGCGGCGCTGCATGCCCGCGCCGCCCGTCCCGAGGAGACGGACTGGGCGCAGATCGACCTGCTCTATGCCACGCTCGAGACACTGCAGCCCTCGCCCGTCGTCACCCTCAACCGGGCGGTCGCGGTCGCCAAGGCCCGCGGCCCGGCCGCGGCGCTCGCCATGGTCGAGCCGCTGGCGCCGGCCCTGTCGGGCTATTTCCACTTCTTCGGGGTCAAGGGCGGCCTGCTGCTGCAGCTCGGCCGCCATGCCGAGGCGCGCACCGCCTTCGACCGCGCGATCGCCCTCGCCAACACGCCGGCCGAAGCCGCCCATATCCGCATGCATCTCGACCGCCTGCTCAAGGACAGCCGGCCGGGCGAGGACGAGCGGACCTGAGCCCCGTCCCCAAAAAAGTCCGCCGGGCCTGTCGGGGCGCCGCCGGGCCATCCGTCCTCGGGACATGCCCGCCCCGTCCCGCACGCCGGGCGGGCGGAAAGGGAGAGCCCCCGATGTCCACTTCGAGCCTTGCCATGCCGACCCCGCCCCTGTCCCGTCGCGCCGGATGGGCGCTCAGCGCCCTCGTCATCCTGTTCCTCGCCTTCGATGCCGCCATCAAGCTCGTGCCCCTGGCGGTGGTGACCGAGACCATGGCCACGCTCGGCTATCCCGGCGATCTCTCCCGCACGCTCGGCGTGCTCACCCTCGCCTGCACCATCCTCTACGCCGTGCCGCGGACCTCGATCCTCGGCGCCGTGCTGTTGACGGCCTATCTCGGCGGCGCGGTCGCCACCCATCTGCGCGTCGGCAGCCCGATCTTCACGCACACCCTGTTCGGGGTGTATCTCGGCATCGTGGCCTGGGGTGGATTGTACCTGCGCGACGCGCGGTTGCGCGCGCTCCTGCCGCTGACGCGTTGACCGGCTGGCGGAACGCTTCTCGAAGCGGGAGCCGGCAGGGACTGCGAAGGCGGCCCTGCCGACGGCAGGGCCGCCAGGAAGCGCCGAGGCGGCTCTCGCGGCGGAATGCCGCTGCTCGCCTGCGTGCTTGACTTGCATCCCCCGGCTCCGGCATGTGCGCCGGACTTGGCAGGGAGGACACCATGGAACTCGACCAGCTCCAGACCATCATCGACGCCGCCTGGGAGGACCGGGCCTCGATCGGGCTCGACACCAAGGGCGACGTGCGGGCGGCGGTGATGCACACGCTCGGCCTGCTCGATGCCGGCCGGGTGCGGGTGGCGGAGCGCGTCGAGGGCATGACCGGGCGCGACTCCTGGAAGACGCATCAATGGCTGAAGAAGGCCGTGCTGCTGTCCTTCCGCCTCAACGACATGGCGACGATCCCCGGCGGTCCCGGCGGCACCTCCTGGTGGGACAAGGTGCCCTCCAAGTTCACCAACTGGACCAACGCCGAGTTTCGCGAGGCCGGTTTCCGCGCCGTGCCGCATTGCGTCGTGCGCCGCTCCGCCTATGTGGCGCCGGGCGTGGTGCTGATGCCCTCCTTCATCAATCTGGGCGCGCATGTCGCCTCGGGCGCGATGATCGACACCTGGGCGACGGTCGGCTCCTGCGCCCAGATCGGCCGCAACGTCCACCTCTCCGGCGGCGCCGGCATCGGCGGCGTGCTGGAGCCGCTGCAGGCCAATCCGGTGATCATCGAGGACGATTGCTTCATCGGCGCGCGCGCCGAGGTCGCCGAGGGCGTCATCGTCGGCCAGGGCTCGGTCTTGTCCATGGGCGTCTATCTCGGCGCCTCCACCACGATCATCGACCGCGCCACCGGCGAGATTCACAAGGGCTACGTGCCGCCCTATTCGGTCGTGGTCTCCGGCACCCTGCCGGGCAAGCCCCTGCCCGACGGCCGGCCCGGCCCGAACCTCTACTGCGCCGTGATCGTCAAGACCGTCGACGCGCAGACCCGCTCCAAGACCAGCATCAACGAACTGCTGCGCGACTGAGCTGCGCGAACGGGCACGCCAGGCGGCGACAGCCGCGCGCGCCATTGATCCCGGCGTCGCACCGTGGCAACGAGGCGGCATGACCGATCTCACCTTTGACCCCCGTGACCCCGTGGCGCTGACCCAGGCGCTGATCCGCTGTCCCTCGGTGACGCCGGCCGAGGGCGGCGCCCTCGCCCTGCTCGACGCCGTGCTGAAGCGCGCCGGCTTCGACAGCCATCTCGTCACCTTCTCCGACCCGCACTCGCCGGACGTGGCCAACCTCTACGCCCGGATCGGGCCGCAGGACCGCCCAGCCCTGGTCTTCGCCGGCCATACCGACGTGGTGCCTCCGGGCGATCCGGGCCGCTGGGCCCGGGAGCCGTTTTCCGGCGCGATCGCCGACGGCGCCGTCTGGGGGCGCGGCGCGGTCGACATGAAGGGTGGCGTCGCCGCCTCGGTCGCGGCGGCGCTGCGCCACGCCGAAGCGCATCCGGATCACCCCGTCGCCTTCCTGATCACCGGTGACGAGGAAGGCCCCGCGGTCAACGGCACGGTCAAGCTGCTCGACTGGGCCATGGCCCGGGGCGAGCGCCTCGGCCATTGCCTCCTGGGCGAACCGACCAATCCGGCAGCGCTGGGCGATGCGGTGAAGATCGGGCGACGCGGCTCGCTCTCCGGCGTGATCACCGTCGAGGGCGTGCAGGGGCACGTCGCCTATCCGCACCTGGCCAGGAATCCGGTCCGCGGCATGGTGCGCCTGCTCGACGCGCTGCTGGCCGAGCGGCTCGACGAGGGCACGGAGCATTTCGATGCCTCCAACCTCGAGGTGGTGACGATCGACGTCGGCAACACCGCCTTCAACGTCATCCCCGGCGCGGCGCGGGCCGCCTTCAACATCCGCTTCAACGATTGCTGGACCCGTGCCACGCTGGAGGCGTGGGTGAAGGCGCGGCTCGACGCCGGGGCCGGCGGAGACGTCGCCTACGCGCTCGCCTTCGAGCGCACCCATTCGGAAGCCTTCCTGACGCCGCCGAGCCCGTTCGTCGAGACCGTCGTCGCCGCGATCGAGGCCGAGACCGGCCGGCGGCCGGCACTCTCCACCTCGGGCGGCACCTCGGACGCGCGCTTCATCAAGGATGTCTGCCCGGTGGTGGAGTTCGGCCTGGTCGGCAAGACCATGCACCAGGTCGACGAGCGGGCCGACATCGCCGACATCGAGACCCTCGCCCGCATCTATGGCCGGGTGCTGGAGGCCTATTTCCGCAAAGGCTGAGGCACCGTCACGCCGCCGGCCGCGCCGCCGCATGGCCGCTCATGGCGGCGCCGGCGTCGCGCGGCAGCAGCGCCGAGATCGGCGAGGCGAGCAGCGAGATCGCCGTCACCACCAGGAAGGCGACGGAGAAATCGGCGGCCGTCGGCTGCAGATGGCCGGCAATGCCGCCGGCGGCGCTCAAGGCGAGCGCGCCGACGCAGATGCCGAAGGTCAGCATCAGCTGCTGGAACGTGGTGTAGAAGCTGTTGGCCGAACTGGTCCGGCTCGCCGGGATATCGTCATAGGCCACGGTGTTGAAGGCCGTGAACTGCAGCGACATCGAAAAGCCGGCGGCCACCAGAACGGCGTAGATCGCCGGTACCGGCCACTCCGGCCGGAAGGCGGCGCAGGCGGCATAGAGCGCGCTGGACAGGAGGCTGTTCCAGATCAGCGCGGTGCGAAAGCCGAAGCGCCGGAGGATGCGCGCCGCCGCCCCCTTCATCAGCATGGCGCCGCAGGCCGTGGCGAAGGTCAGCATCCCGCTCGCCGCGGCCGACATGCCGAAGGCGACCTGCATCATCAGCGGCAGCAGGAAGGGCTGGGCGCCCTGGGTGATCCGCGAGAACGACCCGGCCAGCAGGGCAATGCGGAAGGTCGGGATGCGCATCAGCGACATGTCGAGGATCGGCGCGGCGTGGCGGCGCGCATGCAGGACATAGGCTGCGCCGCTGACCAGGCCGACCGCCGCCAGCACCAGGGCCGGCAGTCCCGACTCGCCGCGGCCAACCATCTCGAAGCTGAACAGCAGGCAGGCGAGCGACACGCCGGAAAGGACGAAGCCGAGGCCGTCGAACGGTTCGCGATCACGGCTGCGGCCGTTCTCGATGAAGGCCAGCACGAGGCCGATGCCGACCAGGCCGATCGGAATGTTGATGTAGAAGATCCAGCGCCAGTCGAGATAGGTGACGATGAAGCCGCCGACCGGCGGCCCCAGGATCGGGCCGATCAGCGCCGGCACCAGGAGCCAGCTCATCGCCGAGACCATGTCGCGCTTGTCGACGCTGCGCAGCAGCACCAGCCGGCCGACCGGCAGCATCATCGCCCCGCCGGCGCCCTGCAGCAGCCGGGCGAAGACGAGGATCTGCAGGCTCTGCGCCTGGGCGCACAGGATCGAGCCGAGGGTGAAGACGCCGATGGCGGAGGCAAAGACGGTGCGCGAACCGAACCGGTCCGCCACCTTGCCGCTTGCCGGGATCAGGACGGCGAGGCTGAGCAGATAGGCCGTGAGCGCGATGCTCATATGCTGCGGCGAGACGCCGAAGGAATGCGCCATCGTCGGCAGCGCCGTGGCCAGCACCGTCGCGTCGAGCTGCTCCATGAACATGGCGCTCGCCACGATCAGCGCCACCGCCCGATAACTCGGTCCGGCCGCGAGCGCCGGCCGCGCGGCGGGGTCCAGGATGGCGTCCGACATGGGAAACGACAGGCCTTCACGGCCCCGGACATCGCCCGGGCTGGCTGCGGACGGCCGGCGGTCAGCCGGTCAGGGTGGGTATGTCGGACATATAGCGCCAACCATCGCAGCGGGCCATAGGCATACGGCCGCAAAGGACATCGTTTGCGGCATGGCAGACCGACCGAATGCGCAGGGCTGGCTGCGCTGCCCTGTCACCGACGCAAGCCATCGACCGTCAAAGCACCCTCACCGCCGGCCAGGGCGCGGCGGTGAGGCCGATCGGATTGGCCAGCGGCAGGCCGAAGGGTTCGGCGTCGATCTCGAACACGTCGCCCTGCTGCGTCTTGAAGCCGTCGGAGACGCTCAGCGTCGCCGTGCCGAAATAATGGACGTTGACGTCCCCCGGCCGGCGGAACAGCGCGTACTTGAAATGATGCCCCTCCAGATTGGCCAGCGTGTGCGACATGTTCGCCTCGCCGGTCAGGAATGGCTTCTCCCACACGACGCGGCCGTCGCGGATGATCCTGGAGGTGCCGCGCAGATCCGCCGGCAGGTCGCCGACCAGAAGCTCGGGGCCGAAAGCGGAGGCACGCAGCTTGGAATGGGCGAGGTAGAGATAGTTCTGGCGCTCGGTAACGTGGTCGGAGAACTCGTTGCCGAGGGCGAAGCCGATACGATAGGGCGTGCCGTCCGGGCCGTTGACATAGAGGCCGGCGATCTCCGGCTCCTCGCCGGCATCCAGGGCAAAGGATGGCGACTGCAGGGGCGCGCCGGGCGCGGCGATGGTCGAGCCGTCGCCCTTGTAGAACCATTCGGGCTGCACGCCCTCCCGGCCGGGCTCCGGCCGACCGCCTTCCAGGCCCATGCGGAACATCTTCATCGAATCCGTCAGCTTCGACGGATCGGACAGATCCTTGTGCATCTTGTCGCGGCCCTCGGCGCTGCCGAGATGGGTGAGGCCGGTGCCGGTGACCAGCAGATGCGCGCTGTCGGGATGGTCGACCGGCGGCAGCACCCTCCCCTCCGCCAGTGCCGCCCCGAGGTCGACGGCGGCGCCCAGACCCAGGGCCTCGACGCGCTGGCGCAGGGTCTGGCCCGTCTCGATCGCGCCGAGCGCCAGCGCGCGCACGCTGTCGACACTGGCAACGGTCCGGCAGACCCCGTCGATGGTGGCGGCGACGGCGCGCGCGCCATCGGCGCCGCGAAGCTGGGCAAGACGAAGCTGGGACGACACGACTGCATTCCTCCGACAATTATTCGCCCATCATAGGCACCGGCCGCCGCCGCGCAACCCATACGGCGGCGCCAGCTGCGCCGTTTCTGCAATGCAGCAGCAGAACAGGGCCGCCAGATACGGCTGTCCGGACAGGTCCCGATGAAAATCGTTGCATAGTCGACAGTTTTGATCTTCCATTCGAAGACGGGCCGTATGCGAAGAAGGGCCGTCAGCCAAAGGCCAAAGGAGATGGCTCCGCCCGATGGAGCCCCGCCTTTTCCTGACGACCGCGGCCCGTGACGGGGCATCGCATCATGTTCATTCTTCATTCCTTTCTCGACCGACTCGTTCGAACCGGCAGTCTCACGGTGATCTACGCCGACGGCGTGCGACGTCGTTACGGCGACGGCGCCGCTCCGCGCGCGACGATCCGGCTCAAGGACCGCAGCACCGCCTGGCGACTTGCGATCGACGGGGAGCTCGATCTCGGCGAAGCCTTCATGGACGAGCGCCTGACCATCGAGGAAGGCGACGTCTACGACATGCTTGCCATCTTCATGAGCAATCTGGGCTGGACCCCGGCGGTCGGCCCGCTGGGCGGGATCGTCTGGCGGGCGCGCAAGTGGCTGCGGCGCCTGGCGCAGTACAACCCGGCCGGCGCCTCGCGCCAGAACGTGGCGCATCACTACGACCTGAAGGACGAACTCTTCGACCTGTTCCTTGACCGGGACCGGCAATATTCCTGCGCCTATTTCCCGGGATTCGACGCCAGCCTCGAGGAAGCGCAGGCCCTCAAGAAGCGCCACATCGCCGCCAAGCTCCTGCTCAAGCCGGGCGTCCGGGTGCTCGACATCGGCTCGGGCTGGGGCGGTCTCGGCCTCTACCTGGCCGGCGCGTCCAAGGCCGACGTCACCGGCATCACGCTGTCGCAGGAGCAGCACCGCGTCTCCAACCAGCGGGCGGCGGCGGCCGGCCTCGCCGACCGCGCGCGGTTCGAGATCGAGGATTACCGGCAGGAGTCGCGGCGCTTCGACCGCATCGTCTCGGTCGGCATGTTCGAGCATGTCGGCGTCAACCATTACGACGCCTATTTCCGCAAGGTGGCGGAACTGCTCACCGATGACGGGGTGGCGCTGATCCACTCCATCGGCCGCTCGGACGGCCCCGGCGCCACCAACCCCTGGATCCGCAAATATATCTTCCCCGGCGGCTACTCGCCGGCGCTGTCGGAGGTGCTGCCGGCCGTCGAGCGTGCCGGCCTCATCGTCACCGATGTCGAGGTCCTACGGCTGCACTATGCCGAGACGCTGCGTCACTGGCGCCACCGCTTCAACCAGAACCGCGACCGCATCCGCAAGCTCTACGACGAACGCTTTTGCCGGATGTGGGAGTTCTACCTGGCCGCCTCCGAGGGGGCATTCCGCTGGGGCGGGCACATGGTGTTCCAGATCCAGGTGGCCAAGTCCCTCCATGCCGTGCCGCTGACGCGCGACTACATCACCGAGGCCGAACGCCGCCTGCCGCTCGACCTGGGAGCCCAGCAGACGCAGCAGGCGGCGGAATGAGGCCCGGCCGGACATCGCCGACGGGCGGCGGCGAGCCGGACGGCCGGCGGTCCGCCGGCCCCCTGGCCTGAAGCGGATACCAGGAGGCCCGCGGGCCGCGGTCCGGAGTCCGGAGTCCGGCGGTCCGCCCGGTGGTCCCTATACCAGCGCCGCCCTGACCGGCGCGGCCATGGCCGCGCCGAGCCTGCGCTGGGTCTCGGCCGTGAAATGCACGCCGTCGGCGCCGTCCGTCGCGATGACGCTGCCGGCGTCGAAGAAGCCGACGCCCGCGGCCGCGGCGATGGCGCGATAGGCCTCGGCAAGCCCGAGCGAGCGCTCATAGCCGCCGGCGAACTCCTCGGCCATGGGCGGGGTCATGGCCTTTGCCAAGGGCGGCGGCGCCATCAGCAGCACTTTCGGCGCGGGATAGGCATACCAGCCGCCGCCGAACATCTGGCCGCTGGACTGGACGATGTCGACGAGCTTGCCGGCCCCCAGCGCGATGCGGAAGGCCGAGCGCCCGAACGCCGCCTTGGTGTCGTTGGTCCCCAGCATGATGACCACGAGGTCGAGCGGCAGATGCGCCGCGACCACCGCCGGCAAGGCGGCGCTGCCGTCGAGGCCGGCGCCGGTCAGCCGCGGGACCTGGTGGTCGGGATGGTCGGTCGTGCGGCCGGACAGGGCGTCGACCACCACCTCGCACCCCGCACCCAGGGCCTCCTGCAGGACATAAGGCCATTGCTGCGCCTTCGGGAAGCGCTCGGACGGCAGATCGTCGCCGCGCGGGATATAGCCCCAGCTGTTGGAGTCGCCGAAGACCAGGACGCGCCGCGGCGCCGGTTCGTGGGCAGGGTCGATCGTCGATGCGGCCATGATGGGGCATTCTCCGGACGGATGGGCGCGGCAGACTTGCCCTGCCGCGCCGGCCGGCGCAACCTTCATCCGGCCGCCATGTCCGTCCACCAACATGGGGCGACACCGCAACGGAGACCACCATGTCGAAGTTCTCACGCCGCCAGACGCTGGGTCTGGGCCTCGGCGCGGGTTTTTCCGTCACCATGCTGGCCGGCGGGCAGGAGGCGGCCGAGGCCGCGCCGGCCCAGGTGAGCTTCTCGCTGCTGCTGGTCAACGACATCTACAAGATGTCCGACACCCGGGGACGCGGCGGCTTTCCCAAGCTGGCGGCGGTGGTGAAGGCGGAGCGGGCGCGCGGCGTGCCCATGCTGTTCTGCCATGCCGGCGACTGCTTCTCGCCCTCGCTGATGTCCGGCTTCGACCAGGGCGACCACATCATCGAGCTGACCAACCTGATCAGGCCGGACGTGTTCGTGCCCGGCAACCACGAGTTCGACTTCGGCAAGGACGTCTTCCTCAAGCATATGGGCCACGCGAACTTCCCGTTCTTCGCCGCCAACATGCGCCGGGCCGACGGCACGCCGGTGCCGGGGATGCAGCCGAGCATGCTGGTCGAGCTCGGCCCGGTGAAGGTCGGCGTCGTCGGGCTGGCACTGGCGGCGACGCCGGAGGTGTCGCAATCGGGCGACCTCGTCTTCCTGCCGGAACTCGACACGCTGAAGACCGAGGCGGCGGCCCTGCGCAAGGCCGGCGCCGACATGCTGGTCTGCGTCTCCCACACCGACCGGGCCATGGACTACCAGATCGTGCGCTCGCGCCTGGTCGACGTGCTGCTGACCGGCCACGACCACGACCTCGCCATCGGCTATGACGGCCGGACGGTGATGGTGGAATCCAACGAGGAAGGCAATTTCGTCACCGCCATCGACTTCACCGTCGCCGTCAACGGCGAGGGCAAGGACCGCAAGGTGGCATGGACGCCGAGCTTCCGCGTGCACGACAGCATGACCGTCGATCCCGATCCGGAGGTCAAGGCGGTGGTCGACCGGCTGGAGGCGGAGCTTTCCAAGGAGCTGGACGTCGAGATCGGCGTCACCGCGGTCGAGCTCGACAGCCGCACCGCCAGCGTGCGCTCCCAGGAGACGGCGATGGGCAACCTCGTCGCCGACTCGATTCGCGCGGCCACCGGGGCCGAATGCGCCATCACCAACGGCGGCGGCATCCGCGCCAACAAGGTCTATCCCGCCGGCACCAGGCTGAGACGGCGCGACATCCTGTCCGAGCTGCCCTTCGGCAACACCGGCGTTCTGGTCAGGATCACCGGCGCCGACATCCGCTCCGCCCTGGAGAACGGCGTCTCGCAGCTCGAGAGCCGCGGCGGGCGTTTCCCGCAGGTCTCGGGCATGACGGTCGAGGTCGACTCGAAGGCCGAGCCGGGGTCGCGCATCGGCGCGGTGACGATCGGCGGCGCGCCGCTCGATCCGTCCAGATCCTACACCCTCGCCTCGAACGACTTCATGCTGGCCGGCGGCGACGGCTACACGGCCCTCGGCAAGGGCAAGGTGCTGATCGGCGGCACCGACGGCCGGCTCATGGCCGGCGAGGTGATGAATTTCGTGCGGGCGGAGGGCACGGTGAAGACCGGCATCGAGGGACGCATCGTCATCCGCTGACCGCGACGCAGCGGCGCTTCCATTCCGGGCGGGAATATGATCCCCTGCGTCTCATATTCCACGCCATCCCTTCGACCCTGCCGTCGTGCCGGGCGTTTCGCGCAAATATCATGACCGATCAGCCATCCGCGGCCGCCGTTCCGGCCGCGCTCAGCCATTCCGAGATCCGTTCGATCATCATCGGCATCATGCTCGCCATGCTGCTGGCGGCACTCGACCAGACCATCGTCGCCACGGCCATGCCGACCATCGGAAACGACCTCGGCGACCTGGAACACCTGCCCTGGGTCGTGACGGCCTATCTGCTGACCGCGACAGCCGTGACGCCGCTCTACGGCAAGGTCTCGGACATTGCCGGGCGGCGGCTGACGCTGCTGGTCGCCATCGGCGTCTTCGTCCTGGGCTCCGTCGCCTGCGCCATGGCGCCGACCATGCTCACCCTGATCCTGGCGCGCGCCCTGCAGGGACTGGGCGGCGGCGGCCTGATATCCTTGGCCCAGACCATCATCGCCGACATCGTCTCGCCCAGGGAACGGGCCCGCTACCAGGCCTATTTCGCCTCCGTCTTCGCCTTGTCCAGCGTGGCCGGGCCGGTGCTGGGCGGCTTCTTCGCCGAACACCTGCACTGGTCGGTGATCTTCTGGATCAACCTGCCGCTCGGCGCGATCGCCCTGTGGATGACCAACTCGCTGCTGCGCAAGCTGCCGCGCCACGAGCGGCCGCACCGGCTCGACATCCCGGCCGCCGTGCTGATGGCCGCGGCGACGGTGCTGCTGATGCTGGCGCTCAACTGGGGCGGCATCCGCTATCCCTGGAGCTCGCCGCCGATTCTCGGCCTGTTCGCGGTGTCGGCGATGCTGTGGCTCCTGTTCGCGCTGCGGCTGCGCACGGCGCCCGAACCGCTGATCCCCGCCGAGGTGCTGGCCAATCCGGTGGTGGCCATGGGCACGCTCTCGGCCTGCTTCGGCATGGGCGTGTTCATCGGCCTGACGATCTACATGCCGATCTACCTGGAAGCGGTCGTCGGCCTGACGGCGAGCGAGTCCGGCCTGGCGCTGATCCCGCTGATGATCGGCACCGTCGCCGGCGCCACGACCAGCGGGCGGCTGATGGGCCGGATCACCCACTACAAGCGCCTGCCGACGGTCGGGCTCTGCGTGTCGATCGCCTGCCTCACGATCATGGCGATCATGCCGCGCGGCCTGCCGCTGGCCGTCGTCGAGCTCCTGCTGGCCCTGACCAGCGGCGGCCTCGGCACGCTGCTGCCGGTCAGCACGGTGGCGATCCAGAACGCGGTGATGCCGCACCAGATGGGCACGGCCACCGGAACGATGAACTTCTTTCGCTCGCTCGGCGGCGCGCTGATCGTGGCGGGCTTCGGCGCCATCGTTCTCGGCGGCCTGCCGGCCACGGCCATGCCCGGCCTGTCGATGGAGACGCTCGGCGCCGGCTTCGCTGCCGGAGGCCTCGACATCGCCCTCGTCTTCCGCTGGGTGTTCGCCGCCGCGGCGCTCGGCCTCGCCCTGTCGCTGTGCTGGCTGCTGGCCATGGAGGAGCGCCCGCTCAGGGCCAGCGTGCACGAGGCGAGCGCTGCGGCCGAATAGGCCCGGGTGCCGGAACCTGCGTCATATTCCCGTGCTTCTCATGCCGCAGGCAATGCGCTAAGAGCCTGACCCGTCGATTTTCGGGGCAGGCTCCAAGCCGCGTGCACGGGCCGGCCGCCCGCACACGCCCGCCGAAGCACCAGACCGTTTGGAAGAACCGCCATGAGCCCCGCCGTCAGCGTCCACGACAAGGCCCAGATCCTCTCCGAAGCCCTGCCCCACATGCAGCAGCACGATGACGCGACCATCGTGGTCAAGTATGGCGGCCATGCCATGGGCAACGAGCAGGTGGCGCGCGACTTCGCCCGCGACATCGTCCTCCTGGAGCAGGCCGGCATCAATCCGGTGGTGGTGCATGGCGGCGGCCCGCAGATCTCGGAGATGCTCAAGCGCCTCGGCATCAAGTCGGAATTCGCCGCGGGGCACCGCATCACCGACGCGGCCAGCGTCGAGGTGGTGGAGATGGTGCTGGCCGGCTCGATCAACAAGCAGCTGGTCGGCTTCATCAATGCCCAGGGCGGCCGGGCCGTCGGCCTCAGCGGCAAGGACGGCAATATGGTCATCGCCCGCAAGGCGACGCGCACCGTGATCGATCCGGACTCCAGCATCGAGCGCGTGATCGACCTCGGCTTCGTCGGCGAGCCCGACACGGTCGACACCACCGTGCTCGACCATGTGATCAAGTCCGACATCATCCCCGTCCTGGCGCCGGTGGCGGCCTCGGCCGATGGCGGCACCTTCAACGTCAACGCCGATACTTTCGCCGGGGCGGTGGCGGGCGCGCTGAAGGCGACGCGGCTGCTGCTGCTCACCGACGTGCCGGGCGTGCTCGACAAGTCCGGCCAGCTGATCGAGGAGCTCAATGTCGAGGAAGTGCGCCGGCTGATCGCCGACGGCACGATCTCGGGCGGCATGATCCCGAAGGTGGAGACCTGCATCTACGCCCTGGAGCAGGGCGTCGAGGCGGTGGTCATCCTCGACGGCAAGGTGCAGCATGCCGTGCTGCTGGAACTGCTGACGGATCACGGCGCCGGCACGCTGATCCGCCGCTAGAGTGCAGGCTCAGGCGTGACGCGGGCTCGTCGCCCGCAGGACGATCACGCCGAAGAGCGCGAAGCCCAGCAGCATCGCGGTGCCGCCGGCCGCCGCCAGCGGCTCGCCGAGTTCATGGCCGAGGCCGATCAGGGCGACGCCGGGGATCATCACCACCAGCGCCGCCACGGCCACCAGGAAGTGCAGTTGCGGCAGCCGGCCGGTCGCGGCAGCCGGGAAAGTCCGGTAGAACAGCGCATAGATCGCCATCGACACCCAGCCGAGCAGGTTGAGATGGGCATGGGCGGGCGCCAGGCTGAAGTCCTGGGCCATGCCCATGGCCATGCCCATTCCCATGCCGATGAGGCCGGCGAGAACCGCGATGCGCAGAAAATAGTCCGAAATCCGGGTCATGATGTTTCCGTTCGATGTGTATCCCTGGGCACTGGACTGCGCCGAGCTTTCGGCGCAGCATACGTGCCCAGCTTAAGTCCGTCTTCAGCTGGCTCTGCGATCTCATACGTCCCGGGAGCCTTTCGCCTCAGATGAACCAGTCGGTACAGCCCGGCACTCTTTCGACGGTGTGCGGCTTCGCACATGTCGAGACCTGGGTGTTCGATCTCGACAACACGCTCTACCCCCACCATGCCAATCTGTGGGAGCAGGTCGACAACCGCATCACCACTTGGATCGCCGATTATTTCGGCGTCGACGGCCTGACGGCCCGTGCGCTGCAGAAGCACTATTACAAGCTCTACGGCACGTCGCTGCGCGGGCTGATGATCGACGAGGGCATCTCGCCGGACTATTTCCTCGACTTCGCCCACGATATCGATCATTCGCCGCTCGAGCCCGACCCGTCGCTGGGCCACGCGCTCGCCGCCCTGCCCGGCCGCAAGCTGATCTTCACCTCCGGGTCGCGCAAGCACGCCGAGGCGGTGACGCGGCGGCTCGGCTGCGAGGCGCAGTTCGAGGACGTGTTCGACATCGTCTCGGCCGAATTCGTGCCCAAGCCGGCACAGGCCACCTATGAGCGCTTTCTCGCCCGGCACGGCGTCGACCCGCGCAAGGCGGCGATGTTCGAGGACCTGTCGCGCAACCTGGAGGTGCCGCACGGCCTGGGCATGACCACGGTGCTGGTGGTGCCGCGCGGCAGCCAGGCGGTGGAGCGCGAGGACTGGGAGCTGAACGGCCAGGGCGAGGCGCATGTCCACCACGTCACCGACAATCTGCCGAGCTTCCTGACCGAGCTGCCGGCCCGCTTCCTCAGCCGCTGACGCCGCCCGGTCAGCCGATCCGCTTCGGCTTGCGATCGAGCTGCTTGAGCTTCTGCCAGTTGTTGCTCTGGGCGACCATGCTGCGGATATAGGCGATGTTCTGCGCGGCCTGGTCCGGCGTCAGATCCTGGCTCGCGACCCTTTGCGCCTCGTCGAACTTGCCCTGGAGCGCCAGCACCAGCGCCAGGTTCTGGCGCGCCCGCATGTCCGCGCGCGGATTGGCGTAGGCGCGCCGCAGCACCTGTTCCGCCTGGGGCAGGTTGTTGGACAGGGCGTAGGACAGTCCGAGATTGGACAGCACCGCCGGCTCGTCGGGCACGATCTTCAGGGCAGTGCCGTAATATTCGCGGGCCTGCTCGCCGCGCTCCATCTGGTCCAGCACGGCGCCCTGGGCCATCAGGACGCGCCAGTCCGGCCGGTCCGGCGTGTGGGCGCGCGACAGGACGTCGAGCGCCTGCTCCAGATTGCCGTTGGCGGCGAGGGCGCGGCCATATTCGCCGAGCAGCGTCTTGTTCTTCGGATTGGCGATCGCGGCCGTCTGGACCACGGCGAGGGCCTGGGCGTTCTGCCCGGTCTCGCGCAGCGCCCGGGCGAAGATGACGGCCGCCTTCGGGTCGGACGGATTCTTCTCATAAGCCGGGCGCCACTGGTCGGCGATGCTGCGCCAGCCCTGCTCGGTGCTCGCGGTGGGCATGGCGGCCGGCCTGCCGATCGAGCCGGTGATCGGATTGTCGCTCAATGTCTTGCAGCCGCCGAGCGCCAGGGCAAGGGCAGCGAGGACGGCAAATCTCGAACGGCGCATTCCGGCCCCCCTGGCGGCGGCAAACCGGACGCGACGGCGTCCGGGACATCTGTCCCGGTGATAAGTGGTTAACCTTACTGCTTCGTTAAGGGTGCGTCCCGCGGCGGGCCTCAGCTATCGGCAAGGCAGGCGCGGATGCCCTCGCGATAGGTGGGATAGGCAAGATCGTAACCCAGCTCCCGGCGCAGCCGGCGGTTCGAGACGCGCTTGTTCTCGCCATAGAAGGAGCGGCCCATCGGCGACAGGTCGGCGTCGTCGAAGGCAATCTCCGCCGGCGGCTCCCGGCCGATCAGCCCGGCCGCATAGGTGATCACGTCCTGCGGCGGCGACGGCTCGTCGTCGGCGACGTTGATCAGCGGCCCGACGTCCGGCCGGGCGATGCCGGCCATGATCGCACCGGCGATGTCGTCGACATGGATGCGGTTGAACACCTGGCCGGGCTTGACGATACGCCGCGCCGTGCCCTCGCGCAGGCTGCGCACGGCGTTCTGGCCCGGCCCGTAGATGCCGGCGAGGCGGAAGACCTGCACGGCCTTGTCGGCGCGCGCGCCCAGCCCGATCCAGTCCCGCTCGACCTCCGCCCGGCGGCGGTTGCGCTCGGCGGTCGGGCGAATCGGCGTGTCCTCGTCGATCCAGGCCCCGTCGAAGCCGCCATAGACGCCGACGGTGGAGAGATAGCCGATCCATTCCAGGGCCGGCGCCGCGGCGAGGTCCTGCGAGAGCAGGCGCAGGACGGGATCGCCGGTCGCATCCGGCGGGATGGAGATGAGGATGTGGGTGGCGCCGGCCACGGCCCGGCGCAGGCCCGGCCCGGCCGTCTCGCCGTCGAAGGCGAGCATCTCGATGCCGAGCTCCGCCTGCCGGTCCGCGGCGGCGGCGAAGCTGCGCGCCGTACCGGCAGCCGCGCCGAAGCGGGCGCCGTGCAACGCCACCAGCCGCGAGGCGGAATAGCCCAGGCCGAAGACCAGCAGGCGCATCACTGGCCGCCCAGATCGTCGAAGAAATTCTTCACCTTGGCGAAGAAGCCGGCGCTTTCGGGCTGGGTGTCCTTGGAGGATTCCGTGTCGAACTCGGCCAGGAGCTCGCGCTGGCGCCGGGTGAGGTTCTTCGGCGTCTCGACGAAGACCTGGACATACATGTCGCCGACGTCGCGCGAGCGCAGCACCGGCATGCCCTTGCCCCGCAGGCGGATCTGGCGGCCGGTCTGGGTGCCCTCGTCGATCTTCACCTTGGCCTTGCCGCCGTCGATCGTCGGCACGGTGAACTCGCCGCCCAACGCCGCAATGGTCATGGACACGGGCACGCGGCAGTGCAGGTCGGCGCCGTCACGCTGGAAGAACGGGTGCGGCTGGATCGACAGGAAGATATAGAGATCGCCGGGCGGGCCGCCGCGCGTGCCCGCCTCGCCCTCGTTGGACAGGCGGATGCGGGTGCCGTCCTCGACGCCGGCCGGAATGTTGACCGACAGCGTGCGCTCGCGCGTGACCCGGCCCGCGCCGGCGCAGGAGTTGCAGGGGTCGTCGATGGTCTCGCCGCGGCCGTGGCAGACCGGGCAGGTGCGCTCGATCGAGAAGAAGCCCTGGGTGGCGCGCACCCGGCCATGGCCGCCGCAGGTGGTGCACTGGCGCGGCTTCGAGCCGGGCTTGGCGCCCGAGCCGGAGCAGGCCTCGCAGGTGACGGAGGTCGGGATCTTCACCGTCGCCGTCTTGCCCCTGAAGGCGTCCTCCAGCTCGATCTCCATGTTGTAGCGCAGATCCGCCCCGCGCTCGCGCCCGGCCGAACCGCCGCGCCCGCGACCGCCGCGCCCGGCCAGATCCTCGAAGATGTCGTTGAAGATGTCGGTGAAGGAACTGAAGCCGCCCTCGAAGCCGCCGCGCCCGCCGCCACCGCCGTTCTCGAAGGCGGCATGGCCGAAGCGATCATAGGCGGCGCGCTTCTGGCCGTCCTTGAGGACGTCATAGGCCTCGTTCACCTCCTTGAACTTGGCCTCGGCCTCCTGGCTGCCCGGATTGCGGTCGGGATGGTGCTGCATGGCCAGCTTGCGGAATGCTGCCTTCAGCTCCCCGTCGCTCGCCTCGCGGACAACGCCCAGCACTTCGTAATAGTCGCGTTTCGCCATGGTTCAGACCGGACAGATGGAAAGGCGCGCCGCAATGTCTCCCGCAGAAGACCGGCCGGGGCGGGAAACCGGGTTCCGGCCGCGGCGACGAGACGCCCCCGCCCGGAATGCTCGATGCGCCAGCGTCATCAAAGGCTCATTCCCCTCATCCTGCTCCGCTTCCGGACGGAAGGAGCCCCGCTCGCCATCCCCGCAGGGATGTGCAAAGGCCCTCGCCGTTTCCGGCGAGGGCCGCATGCCTCGTGGCCTGATCAGGCGCGCTTCTTCTTGTCGTCGTCGACTTCCTCGAAGTCGGCGTCGACCACGTCGTCCTGCTTGGCGCCGCCCGCGGCACCGGCGTCGCCGGCGGCCTGATTGGCCTGGTAGAGCGCCTCGCCGAGCTTCATCGAAGCCTGCACCAGCTCGTTGGTGCGGGCCTGGATCGCCTCGACGTCGTCGCCCTCATGCGCGCTCTTCAGCGCGGCGATGGCGCTTTCGACCGTCGACTTGTCCGCGGCGGAGACCTTGTCGCCGAGATCCTTCAGCGACTTCTCCGCCTGGTGGATCGCAGCGTCGGCGTGGTTGCGCGCCTCGACCAGCTCGCGGCGCTTCTTGTCCTCGGCGGCGTTGGCCTGCGCATCCTTGACCATCTTCTCGATGTCGGCATCGCTGAGACCGCCCGAAGCCTGGATGCGGATCTGCTGCTCCTTGCCGGTCGCCTTGTCCTTGGCCGAGACCTGGACGATGCCGTTGGCGTCGATGTCGAAGGTCACCTCCACCTGCGGCACGCCGCGCGGCGCCGGCGGCAGGCCGACCAGGTCGAACTGGCCGAGCGCCTTGTTGTCCGCCGCCATCTCGCGCTCGCCCTGGAAGACGCGAATGGTCACCGCCGTCTGATTGTCCTCGGCCGTCGAGAACACCTGGCTCTTCTTGGTCGGTATCGTGGTGTTGCGGTCGATCAGGCGCGTGAACACGCCGCCCAGCGTCTCGATGCCCAGCGACAGCGGGGTCACGTCGAGCAGCAGGACGTCCTTGACGTCGCCCTGCAGCACGCCGGCCTGCACCGCGGCGCCGATGGCCACGACCTCGTCGGGGTTGACGCCCTTGTGCGGCTCCTTGCCGAAGAACTGCTTCACGATCTCCTGGATCTTGGGCATGCGCGTCATGCCGCCGACGAGCACGACCTCGTCGATCTGGCCGGCCGCCAGGCCCGCATCCTTGAGCGCCTTGCGGCAAGGCTCGACCGTGCGCTGGATCAGGTCATCGACCAGGCTCTCGAGCTTGGCGCGCGACAGCTTCAGCGTCAGATGCTTGGGACCGGTCGCATCCGCCGTGATGTAAGGCAGGTTGATCTCGGTCTGAGCCGTCGAGGACAGCTCGATCTTGGCCTTTTCCGCCGCCTCCTTCAGGCGCTGCAGGGCGAGCTTGTCCTTCTTCAGGTCGATGCCCTGCTCGCGCTTGAACTCGTCCGCCAGGTACTCGACCAGGCGCATGTCGAAGTCCTCGCCGCCGAGGAAGGTGTCGCCGTTGGTCGACTTCACCTCGAACACGCCATCGCCGATCTCCAGGATCGACACGTCGAAGGTGCCGCCGCCGAGGTCATAGACCGCGATGGTGCCGGCCTTCTTCTTGTCGAGGCCATAGGCGAGCGCAGCCGCCGTCGGCTCGTTGATGATGCGCAGAACCTCCAGGCCGGCGATCTTGCCGGCGTCCTTGGTGGCCTGGCGCTGGGCGTCGTTGAAGTAGGCGGGGACGGTGATGACGGCCTGCGTCACCGGCTGGCCGAGATGGGCCTCCGCCGTTTCCTTCATCTTCTGCAAGGTGAAGGCCGAAATCTGAGAGGGCGAATAGGTCTTGCCGTCCGCCTCGACCCAGGCGTCGCCGTTCGAAGCCCGCACGATCTTGTAGGGCACCAGGCCGATGTCCTTCTTGGTCATCGGGTCGTCATAGGTGCGGCCGATCAGGCGCTTGATCGCGAAGAAGGTGCGCTCGGGATTGGTCACCGCCTGGCGCTTGGCCGGCTGGCCGACGAGACGCTCGCCGTCGTCCGTGATGGCGACGATCGACGGCGTGGTGCGCATGCCTTCCGAATTCTCGATGACGCGGGCATTCGCGCCTTCCATGACCGCGACACAGGAATTGGTGGTGCCGAGGTCGATGCCGATAACTTTTGCCATTCGTTCTGTTCCTTCCTTGTCAGCAGACCGACGCGCCCCGAAGCAGCGACGCCGAAGCCGGACCCAACGTTAGGAACCGGCCGGTCCCTATCGGAATTTCCCGCGTTCTCGGCGGGGCTGGCGGGTATATAAGAGGGAGGTTTTGGGGCCGCAAGGCACGATCTGCACGCCGAGCAGGAATGCGTGGATGGTTTTCGCCGGGACCCCGCGCTTTACTCGCGAGAGCTTGCAAAGCACCGGTGCCTGCCGCCCCGTCATCGCCACGCACGAGCCCACATGCAGCTCTTTCCCGCCCGTTTCGACCGCCCCGGCCAGGAGGGGCTGGTGGCGGCGATCCGCGAGGTCGTCCGCATCGCGCCGCTCTACGTGCCGCGCATGCCGCGCACCGGCACGCCGTTCTCGGTGCGGATGACCAATTGCGGCCCGCTCGGCTGGGTGTCCGACGAGGCCGGCTATCGCTACCAGCCGCTCCATCCCGTCACCGGCGTCCCCTGGCCTGCCATTCCCGCGGCCCTGCTCGACCTCTGGGAGGAGGTCGGCGGCTATCCGCATCCCCCGCAGGCCTGTCTCGTCAACTTCTATGCGGCTGAGGCCCGCATGGGCCTGCACCAGGACCGCGACGAGGAGGACTTCGACGCCCCCGTCGTCTCGGTCTCGCTCGGCGACACCTGCCTGTTTCGCATCGGCGGCCCTCGGCGCGGCGACCCCACCCGCTCCCTCCGCCTCGCGTCCGGCGACGTCCTGGTGCTGGGCGGCGACAGCCGCCTCGCCTTCCACGGCGTCGACCGCCTCTACCCCGGCACGTCGACGCTGCTGCGCGACGGCGGGCGAATCAACCTGACGCTGCGCCGGGTGTCGAAGCCGCGCCGGGACGCGGTCAGTCCAGCGAGCGCATCAGCAGCCGTGCCGTCGCCGGGTTGAGGGCCGTCGGAATGTCGTAGACGAGAGCCAGCCGCATCAGCGCCTTGACGTCGACGTCGTGGGGATGGGGCGAGAGCGGATCGACGAAGAAGAACAGGCCGTCGATCCGCTCCTCGGCGATCATGGCTCCGATCTGCTGGTCGCCGCCAAGCGGACCGCTCTTGAGCCGGGTAAGGGTGAGCTCGGGGCAGCGCGCCAGCACCAGCCCGCCGGTCGTGCCGGTGGCGACGAGGTCGAAGCCGGCGAGCCGGGCCCGGTGCTGCATGGCGAAGTCGACCATCTCGTCCTTCTTCTGATCATGGGCGACGAGGCCGAGAGTACGGCGGGGTGCGGTCATGCCTGCGATTCCCTGGAACGTTGCGGTACCGATAGCATCCGGCAGGTCTCGCGGTCATGAGGGGATGACAATCCACATGGGGCGCCGAGACTCCCCCTTCTCAAGCGAGCGCGTGGCGTGCCATGCTGCGGGTGGGGCGCGCATCGGCGATGCCAGCCATCCAGACGAGAACAAGACCAGGAGTGCTCCATGAAATCGATCCTGATGGGTTTGGCGCTGTCGCTGAGCCTGGCCACCGCGGCGCTGGCTGCCGACAAGGGCCCGGCCGTGATCTTTGACATGGGCGGCAAGTTCGACAAATCCTTCAACGAGGCTGCCTTCAACGGCGCCGAGCGCTGGAAGAAGGAAAGCGGCAAGACCTATCGCGAGTTCGAGATCACCAACGCCTCGCAGCGCGAGCAGGCGCTGAGCCGCTTCGCCCGCGACGGCAACAACCCGATCGTCGTGGTCGGCTTCGCCTATGAGGACGCGCTGAAGGCGGTTGCCGCGAAATATCCCAAGACCAGCTTCGCCATCGTCGACACCGTGGTCGACCTGCCCAACGTCGCCTCCTACCTGTTCAAGGAGCAGGAAGGCTCCTATCTCGTCGGCCTGCTGGCGGCCAAGACGACAAAGAGCGGCACGATCGGCTTCGTCGGCGGCATGGACGTCCCGCTGATCCGCAACTTCGCCTGCGGCTACGTGCTCGGCGCCAAGGCCGGCAATCCGTCGATCAAGGTGATCCAGAACATGACCGGCACCACGCCGGCGGCGTGGAACGATCCGGGCCGCGGCTCCGAGCTGGCCAAGGCGCAGATCGCGCAGGGCGCGGACATCGTCTACGCCGCCGCCGGCCAGACGGGCCTTGGCGTGCTGCAGGCCGCGGCCGACTCCGACAAGCTCGGCATCGGCGTCGATTCCAACCAGAACGGGCTCTATCCCGGCAAGATCCTGACCTCGATGGTCAAGCGCGTCGACGAGGCGACCTACCAGGCCTTCACCACCGGCATTGCCGGAACCTTCAAGCCCGGCCTGCACAATCTCGGCCTGAAGGAAGGCGGTGTCGACTATGCCATGGACGACAACAACAAGGCTCTGGTGAGCCCCGAGGCCAAGGCCGCGGTGGAGGCCGCGAAGGCCGACATCATCGCGGGCAAGATCTCCGTCCACAACTACAACACGGACAACAATTGCCCCGAGAAGTGAGGCGCGCCACGGCGCGAAGCACGCAATGACGGTGGGACCGTCCCGTCCGGGCGAAGGAGGAGGCCGCCGCATCGCGCGCGGCAGCCGGTTCCGGGCGGGCGGCTCCCGCGCAGCGATCGGCCGCGAGGGCCCGTGGCCCCCAGGGGGCCGGGCCGAGCCCGACTCGCCGGCGCCCCGGGCCGGCGCCAACTTCCCGGACGGGTCCAGCCCCCATGACAACGGCGATTGAACTTCGCGGCATCGACAAGCGCTTCGGCCCGGTGCACGCCAACAAGGCGATCGACCTCACCGTCGAACGCGGCACCATCCACGGCATCATCGGTGAGAACGGCGCCGGCAAATCGACGCTGATGTCGATCCTCTACGGCTTCTACGAGGCCGATTCCGGCGACATCCTCGTCGGCGGCGAGAAGAAGACCGTCCGCACCTCGCAGGACGCCATCGCGGCCGGCATCGGCATGGTGCACCAGCACTTCATGCTGGTCGATCCCTTCACGGTGCTCGAGAACGTCATGCTCGGCGCCGAGGGCGGCGCCCTTCTCGCCCGCGGCGAGGCGCAGGCGCGCGCCGAGCTGACCCGGCTCGAGACGGCCTACCACCTCGACGTCGACCCGGACGCGGTCGTCGGCGAACTGGCGGTCGGCAGCCAGCAGCGCGTCGAGATCCTCAAGGCGCTCTATCGCGGCGCCGACATCCTGATCCTCGACGAGCCGACCGGGGTGCTGACCCCCGCCGAGGCCGACCAGCTCTTCGAGATCCTCAAGGTGCTGAAAGCGCAGGGCAAGACTGTCCTGCTGATCACCCACAAGCTGCGCGAGATCATGGCGATCACCGACCGGGTCTCGGTCATGCGTCGCGGCGAGATGGTGGCGACGGTCGAGACCGCCCGGACCAATCCGGCCGAACTGGCGGAGCTGATGGTCGGCCGGCGCGTGCTGCTGCGGGTCGACAAGAAGCCGCCCAATCCCGGCCGCACCATGCTGACCGTGGAGAACCTGACCATCCGCGACGAGAAGGGCGTGGCCCGGGTCGAGGACGTCAGCTTCACGGTGCGGGCCGGCGAGATCGTCGGCATCGCCGGCGTCGCCGGCAACGGCCAGTCCGAGGTGCTGGAGGCGATCGCCGGGATCCGCAAGCCGGCCCGGGGCCGCATCCTGATCGCGGGCCGCGACGTCGGCGCCGCAGACCCGGCGCAGATGCGCAAGGCGGGCCTGGCGCATGTGCCTGAGGACCGCCTGCGCATGGGCCTGGTCAAGCCCTTCGCCGCCTATGAAAGCGCGATCCTGGGCTATCACCGCGACGAAGCCTTCGGCCCCGGCCCCTTCCTCGACCAGGGCCGGATGATCGCCGACCTCGCCGCCAAGATGCAGAAATACGACGTCCGGCCGCAGGATCCCCGCCTCAAGACCGCCAACTTCTCCGGCGGCAACGCCCAGAAGATCGTGCTGGCCCGGGAGATCGAGCACGATCCCGGCCTGCTGATCGTCGGCCAGCCGACCCGCGGCGTCGACATCGGCGCCATCGAGTTCATCCATCGCCAGCTCCTGGCCATGCGCGACGCCGGCAAGGCCATCCTGCTCGTCTCGGTGGAACTGGAGGAGGTGATGTCGCTCTCGGACCGGATCCTGGTGATGTGCGCCGGCCGGATATCCGGCGAGTGCCCGGCCGAGCAGGCCGACGAGCAGAGGCTCGGACTGCTGATGGCGGGCGTGACGGAGCAGGCGGCATGACCGGCCCGAATGAATTGCCGCGCTGGGCCGACGTCATCCTGCTGCCGCTGCTCAACGTCACCGCCGCCTTCCTCGCATCCGGCCTGGTGGTGCTGATCATCGGCGAAAACCCGCTGGAGGCGGTGTCGATCCTGATCCAGGGCGCCTTCGGCTATGCGGAAGGCATCGGCTTCACCCTGTTCTACGCCACCAACTTCATCTTCACGGGCCTGGCCGTGGCGGTGGCCTTCCACGCCGGCCTGTTCAACATCGGCGGTGACGGCCAGGCCTATTTCGCCGGCTTCGGCCTGACCCTGGTCTGCCTGGCGCTGCCCGGCGTGCCGTTCCTGGTGGTGCTGCCGCTGGCGATCCTGGCCTCGATGCTGTTCGGCGCGGCCTGGGCCCTCATCCCCGCCTATCTGCAGGCCAGGCGCGGCAGCCACGTCGTGATCACCACGATCATGTTCAACTTCATCGCCTCGGCGCTGATGGTCTATCTCCTGGTCGACGTGCTGAAGCCGGCGGGCAGCATGAACCCGGAATCGGCGCAGTTCCCGCCGAACGCCGTCCTGCCGATGATCCACGACCTGTGGACGCCGTTCGGCTTCGACCTGGAATTCACTCGGCTCAACATTTCCTTCCTGCTGGCCCTCGCCGCCGCCGTGGCGGTCTGGGTCCTGATCTGGAAGACACGGCTCGGCTACGAGATCCGCACCGTCGGCCAGAACCCGGTCGCCGCCGTCTATGCCGGCATCTCGCCGGCGCGCATCACCATCGTCGCCATGCTGCTGTCGGGCGGGATCGCCGGGCTGATGGCGGTCAACGTGCTGATGGGCGACCAGCAGCGGCTGGTGCTCGACTACACCGCCGGCGCCGGCTTCGTCGGCATCGCCGTGGCGCTGATGGGCCGCTCCCACCCGTTCGGCATCGTGCTGGCCTCGATCCTGTTCGGCGCGCTCTACCAGGGCGGCGCGGAGCTCGCCTTCGAGAAGCCGACGATCAACCGTGACATGATCGTGGTGATCCAGGGCATGGTGATCCTGTTCGCCGGCGCGCTGGAGCACATGTTCAAGCCGCAGCTGGCGCTGCTGTTCGCCCGCCCCCGCAAGCTGCAGACCGCGGGGGCCTGAGATGGAGCTCCTCGACCAGATCCCGGTGATCCTCGCCTCGACGGTGCGGCTGTCGGCACCGTTGATCCTGTGCTGCCTCGCCGGCCTCTATTCCGAGCGCTCCGGCGTCGTCGACATCGGCCTGGAGGGCAAGATGCTGGCCGCCGCCTTCGCAGCCGCGGTGGCGGCGGCGAGCTGGGGCTCGGCCTGGCTCGGCCTTGCGGCGGCGGTCGTCGTCTCGGTGGCCTTCTCCCTGATCCATGGCATTTCCGCCATCTCCTATCGCGGCAACCAGATCGTCTCGGGCGTGGCGATCAACATGCTGGCCCTGGGGCTGACGGCGCTGCTCGGCAATGTCTGGTACGGCCAGGGCGGACGCACGCCGAACGTCTCGGGCGCGGCCCGCTTCCAGCCCATCGACCTGCCCCTTGCGGATGCCGTCCGCGACGTCCCGGTGATCGGGGCGGTCTACACGCAGGCGCTCTCCGGCCACAGCATCCTGGTCTATGTCGCGCTGCTCTGCGTGCCGCTGACCGCCTGGGTGGTGTACAAGACGCGCTTCGGCCTTCGCCTGCGCGCGGTCGGCGAGAACCCCGCCGCCGTCGACACGGCTGGCATCTCGGTGGCGTGGCTGCGCTACCGCGCCGTGATCATCTGCGGCGTGCTCTGCGGCCTGGCCGGCGCCTATCTGTCGATCGCCCAGTCCGCCGCCTTCGTGCCCAACATGACCGCCGGCAAGGGCTTCATGGCGCTGGCGGCGCTGATCTTCGCCAAGTGGAAGCCCTGGCCGGCGCTCGGCGCCTGCCTGCTGTTCGGCTTTCTCGACGCCTTCGCCATCCAGATGCAGGGCAAGAGCATGCCCCTTATCGGCGAGGTGCCGGTGCAGTTCATCCTCGCCCTGCCCTATATCCTCACCGTGGTGCTGCTGGCCGGCTTCATCGGCTCGGCCAACCCGCCGAGGGCATCGGGCATCCCCTATGTGAAGGAGCGATGATGACCGGTCTGGACGACCTGTTCGAGACGGCGAAAGCGGTGCGCGAGCGCGCCCACGCCCCCTATTCGCGCTTCAAGGTCGGAGCGGCCATCCGGGCGCGCTCGGGCCGGATCCACGCCGGCTGCAATGTCGAGAACGCCGCCTATCCGGTCGGAGCCTGCGCCGAGGGCGGCGCGATCTCGGCAATGATCGCCGCCGGCGACACGGCCATCGCCGAGATCCTGGTGCTGGGCTGGACCGACGCCAATCCGGACGCCCCCGGCCTGACCACGCCCTGCGGCGGCTGCCGCCAGCGCATTCGCGAATTCGCAGCGCCGGCGACACCGATCCACGTCGCCGGCCCGGACGGCGTTCGGCGCAGCTTCACGCTCGCGGAACTGCTGCCGGAGAGCTTCGGTCCGGAGAACCTGGGCTGAGCTCCTGCCGGGCCTCGGCTCCGCCCGCGGTCATTTCCATCCCATCACCGAAATCATGGCCGGCCCCATGATGATGACGAACAGGACGGGCAGGAAGAAGACGATCATCGGCACGGTCAGCATGGGCGGCAGGGCGGCCGCCTTCTTCTCCGCCTCCATCATGCGCATGTCGCGGTTCTCCTGGGCGAGAACACGCAGGGTGTGGCCGAGCGAGGTACCGTAGCGCTCGGCCTGCACCAGGGCCGTGGTGACGGCCTTGACGCCGTCGAGCCCGGTGCGTCCGGCCAGGTTCTCATAAGCCGCCCGGCGCTCGGGCAGATAGGACAGTTCCGCCGTGGTGACGCTCAGCTCCTCGGCCAGCGGCACGGAGACAGTGGCGACCTCGGCACTGACCTTCCGGAAGGCATGCTCGATCGACATGCCGGACTCGACGCAGATCAGCAACAGGTCCAGCGAATCCGGCCAGGCCCGGCGGATGGAGAGCTGGCGCTTCTGGATGGCGTTGCGTAGGAACAGCTCCGGCGCCTTGATGCCGAGATAGGCGACGCCGATGCAGATGCCGAGCTTGATCATCGGCGGGTAGTGCAGGTTCAGCACCAGGAAGACATAGACCAGGGCCACCACGAACAGCGCCAGCGGCGTCAGCGCCCGGAATGTCAGGAAGGTGAACATCGCCGCCGGCGAGCGATAACCCGCCATCACCAGCCGGCTGCGGGCGTCATCGGTCCCCAACCAGCGCCCGAGGTCGAATTTCTCGACCAGCTGCTTCATGATGGCGTTCGGCGCCTGCCGCAGCGACACGGCCTCGCCGCGGGCGGCGCGCTCGCGTTCGCGTATCCGGATCTTCGAGCGTTCGAGCGCCACGTTGTTCATCCGGCGTGCCAGGCCGTCGTTCTGCAGCAACGGCATGGCGAACGACAGCACCGTCGCGCCCGCGGCGATGGCGATCAGGATCGTGGCCAGCAGGCGCGGGTCGTATATCACCCGCAGGGCGAGGTCGATCAGGTCGTGCAGCATGCTCGTCGGCCTCAGAAATCGAAATTGATCATCTTCTTCATGATCAGGACGCCGCAGGTCATCCAGAAGGCGCTGCAGGCCAGCATGATGGTGCCGACATCCGTCTGCCACAGCAGCGCGATATATTTCGGCGTGGTGAGGTAGACGAGCAGCATGACGATCAGAGGCAGAGAGCCGATGATGGCCGCCGAGGCCTTCGCTTCCGTCGAGACCGCCTTGATCTTGGCCCGCATCTTCTTGCGTTCGCGCAGCACCTTGGAAAGGTTGCCGAGCGCCTCGGAAAGGTTGCCGCCGGCCTTCTGCTGGATGGCGATGACGATGCCGAAGAAATTCGCCTCCGGACATGGCATGCGCTCATAGATGCGCTGGACCGCATCGCCGAGCGGAATGCCGAGCGCCTGGGTCTCGACCACCCGCCGGAACTCGCCCTTGACCGGCTCGGCCGTCTCGCCGGCGACGATGCGTATGCAATCGCCGAGCGGCAACCCGGCCTTGACGCCGCGCACGATCACGTCGAGGGCGTTGGGGAATTGCTCGGCGAAGCCCTTCAGGCGGCTGCGGCAGCGGAACTTGAGATACCAGCGCGGCAGGCCGAGCCCGCCGACCGCGAGAGCGGCCGCCGACGTCGGCAGCGATCGGGTCACGATGAAGGCGAGAAGGCCGAGCAGCGCCGCGCAGACGAGCGAGACCGTGAAGAAGAAGGGCTTCGACCATTCGAGGCCCGCCTGCTCGATCTGGACGGAAAGCGGCGGCGACTTGGCCTTCTTCTGCTTGGCCTCGAGCTCCTTGAGCGATTGCAGCACCTGGTCGCGCTTCGAAACCTCGGCGACGCGGGCGGCGCGCCTGCTGCGCTCCGGTCCCTGGATCGCCTTCTGGCGTTTCTCGGCCCGAACCTGTCCGGAGAGGATCGGAAAGAGAAAGACATAGGCGACTCCCCCTACCGCCACCGCGACCAGGAGGACGAAGGCGAGCATCTGCATGTTCAGCGCCGGCAGGTCGAGACCCAAGGCCGGTATCGACATGTCCATGGCGGACACTCCATCGTTCGGGCCCGTGGGCGCCCGGCTCCTGTTACGCTCCGGCGACTTCCGAGGCGTCGAGGGCGGCGGCGAGCCGCTTCTCCTCTCCGTAATAGCGTGCGCGCTCCCAGAACCGCGGCCGGCCGACGCCGGTCGAGCGATGGCGGCCGATCAGCTTGCCGTTGGCATCCTCGCCGAGGAGGTCGTAGACGAACAGATCCTGGGTGATGATGACGTCACCTTCCATGCCCAGGACCTCGGTGATGTGGGTGATGCGGCGCGAACCGTCGCGCAGACGGGCCGCCTGGATGATGACGTCGACCGAGGTCGTCATCATCTCCCGGATGGTGCGCGAGGGCAGCGCATAGCCGCCCATGGTGATCATCGATTCGATGCGCGACAGGCATTCGCGCGGCGAATTGGCGTGCAGCGTGCCCATCGAGCCGTCATGGCCGGTGTTCATCGCCTGCAGCAGATCGAAGGCCTCCGGTCCGCGGACCTCGCCGACGATGATCCGCTCGGGACGCATACGCAGGCAGTTGCGCACGAGGTCGCGCATCGTGACCGCACCGGAGCCCTCCAGGTTGGGGGGACGGGTTTCGAGGCGCACTGTGTGCGGCTGCTGCAGTTGCAGCTCCGCCGCGTCCTCGCAGGTGATGACGCGCTCGTCATTGTCGATATAGTTGGTGAGGCAGTTCAGCAGCGTGGTCTTGCCCGAGCCCGTGCCGCCGGAAATGACGACATTGCAGCGCACGCGGCCGATGATCTTGAGGATCTCGCCGCCCTCCGCCGAGATCGCCCCGAACTTCATCAACTGGTCGAGCGTCAGCTTGTCCTTCTTGAACTTGCGGATTGTCAGGGCCGGGCCGTCGATCGCCAGAGGCGGAGCGATGACATTGACGCGCGAGCCGTCGGGCAGGCGGGCGTCGCAGATGGGTGAGGCTTCGTCGACACGGCGGCCGACCTGGCTGACGATGCGCTGGCAGATGTTCATCAGCTGCGCGTTGTCGCGGAAGCGCACATTGGTGAGCTGGATCTTGCCACCGACCTCGATGTAGGTGCGGTTGGCGCCGTTGACCATGATGTCGGCAATGTCGTCGCGGGCGAGCAGCGGCTCGAGCGGCCCGTAGCCGAGCACGTCGTTGCAGATGTCGTCGAGCAGTTCCTCCTGCTCGGCGATCGACATCACGATGTTCTTGATGCCGATGATCTCGTTGACGATGTCGCGGATCTCTTCGCGGGCGCTGTCGGCGTCGAGCTTGGCGAGCTGCGACAGATCGATGGCATCGATCAGCGCGCCGAAGATCATGCTCTTGGTTTCGTAGTACTTGTCGGGCTTGCGGATTTCCGCCGGCTGGGCCGAGCCCGGCTCGGCCCCCCTCGCCATCGACGCCGCAGGCCTGGCCGGCTCGGGCACCGTCATCCTCGGTGGCGGCGCGGGCGGCGGGGGCGTCCCGGCGAAACCGGGCGCCGGCGTCGAGCCGCTCTTGCCGCGCTTACCAAACATCGCACATCACTCCGCCAATCCGGGCAGGCCCCGCTCAGGCCTTCTTGCGCTGCAGCTTCGAGAAGATCGGCGCGAGCAGGCCACGGCGCGCCCGGCGCATCTCGGCGCGCCCGTTGACGAGCTGCGCGATGGACACGAACATCTCCGCCGTCTTCGAGCCCGCATTCACTTCCGCGATCATCTGGCCGTTGTTGGCGGCGGTGCCGAACATCGCCGGCTCGAACGGGACGACCGCGACCATCTCCGCCTCGAGATTCTTGGCGAAGTCGGCGGGCTTGATCTCCGGCCGTTTCGGCACGCCGACCATGTTGAGCACCAGCTTGGGCGGAGCATCCTGCTGGCGCGCCTGCTTCATGGTGTCGATCAGGTTCTTGGCATTGCGCAGGCTGGCGAGATCCGGGGTTGCAACGATGACGATCTGGTCCGCCCCTGCCAGGATCCGGCGCGACCAGCCCGTCCAGATATGCGGCAGGTCGAGGATGACCGAGGGCACATTGCCGCGCAGGATGTCGACGACGGCGTCGAAGGCTCCTTCGTCGAAATCATAGGCGCGCTCCAGCATCGCCGGCGCCGCCAGCAGGCTGAGGTGGTCGGTGCATTTCGACATCAGGCGGTCGACCAGGCCGGAGTCGACGCGGTCGGGCGCGAAGACGATCTCGGCGATGCCCTGGGGCGGATCCTGGTTGAAATCGAGACCGGCCGTGCCGAACGGCAGGTCCATGTCGACGATGACCGTATCGAGGCCGACGGACTTGGCCACCGCCCAGGCGACGTTGTGGCAGATCGTCGACGCACCGACGCCGCCCCTGGCGCCGATGAAGGCCGTGGTGCGTCCGACAGGATCGGCGCCCGGGGCACGAAAGAGGTCGGAGAGCGAACGCACGAGGTCGAGCGTGGCGACGGGCGCGATGACGTATTCGCTGACACCGCGGCGGACCAGCTCGCGATAGAGCTGCACGTCGTTGATGTGGCCGATGACGACCACCTTCGTACCGGGATCGCAAAATTCCGCCAGCCGGTCGAGGCCGGCGACGAGCTGTTCGCGGCTTTGGGTGTATTCGACCAGGATGACGTTCGGCGTGGGCGCGGCGCGATAGGCCTCCGCCGCAGCCTCGACGCCGCCCATCTGGACCTTGACATGCGCCTTGTCCATGCGCCGGTCGGCCGCGGCGGCCTGGACCGTCTGGGCAAAGTCGGCGGTCTCGCAGAAGGCCTGCAACGACACCCGCGGCAGCGGGACGATCTGCGCCTCGGAGGAAGCGTGCGAGCTTGCGTTCATCGCGATTCCCTACTGCCCCACGCCGCTGAAGATCTTCTCCCTGCCCTGGTCCGGATAGATCGTGACGGTCGCCTCGCCCTTGCTGTACTTGTTGATGACCGTGGTGCGCCGCGCGCCGCTCGAGGGACCTTCCGGCCGGCCGCGGACGAGGTCGAGCGGGTCGGCGACCTGCTGGGCCAGCATGTTCTGGTAGGAGCAGCCGAAATTCTCCCAGGGCTGCCCCTTGTTCTGCCAGCTCTCCAGATTGCCGCCGCCGCCGCCGATGTCGGACGGCCACTGTCCGCAACGGGAGTCCACCTCGGCCTTCAGCATGGTGAAAGCCAGCTTGACCGGCGCGATCGCTTCCGGATCGGCAGGCCGATAGCTCCCGGAGCGGGTCGTGCGCACGCCCGACTCGGCCAATGCGGTCCTGATGCCCTGCAGGGCCCGGCGCGCCTGCGGATCGGTGGTCGGCAGGCCGATCAGCAGCGGCCCCTCGCCGGAGCGGCGATATTCGGCCGCGAAGGCGCGGATGTCGGCTGTCTGCCGCGCCCCGATCTGCCCGACGCCGCCCGCCAGGAAGATATCGATGGAACGGCTGCCGTGAGTCAGCACGATCGGATGCGCCTCGCGATAATTAGCCGGCTCACCTGTGTCGGCGACGATACGGTCCGCGGATGCGCAGGCGGAAAGGGCCAGGGCCGCGAGGGTGGCCGTCAGCCCGGGAACGACAGCACGCCAGGCCTTGGCTGGGCGGCGCTGGGCAGGGGGGGCGGACATGGGGATCTCCGGGATCGGGTGCCGATCAATCGATGTTGAAGCCGTAGTGCCCGACCAGCTTGCCGGTGGGCGCGGGCGCGCCGGCGGCGCCATAGATGCGGTTGAAGCGCCCGAGCAGCCAGGTCGACGGATCGGAGGCGTCGACGTAGCCGTCGGTCGGCATCGGCATGTCCTTGCGCTCGATCGGCTTGGCCAGATAGGCGGTGACCAGGATCATCAGCTCGGTGTCGTTGCGCTGGTAGTCGCGTGACCGGAACAACTGCCCGAGAATGGGGATGTTCATCAGGCCCGGCGTGCCGTTGATGACCTGGCGCATGCCCTGCTGGATCAGCCCGGCGATGACGAAGGACCCGCCGGACGCCAGCTCGACGGTGGTGTCGGCGCGGCGCACGGTGAAGGCCGGCACGGTGATGCCGGTGACCGAGGTCACGCTGTTCTTGGTGTCGATGTCGGACACCTCCGTCGCCACCTTGAGGCTGATCCGCCCCTCGTTCAGGACGACCGGCGTGAAGGTCAGGCCGACGCCGAAGGGCTTGTACGTGATGCCGTCGGTGCAGACCCCGCTGATGCAGCTGAAGCTGCCCCGGATCGGAAACTCGCCACCGGCGAGAAACTTGGCGGACTCGCCCGAGACGGCCGACAGCGTTGGCTCGGCCAGGGTGCGCATGACGCTGGCGCGCTCGAAGGCCTGCATGCTGACCCCGCTGAAGGTCGTGGCTCCGGTGATCGGGTCGATATAGGTCTTGCCGATCTGGCCGATGGTCTTGGTGATGGGGCCGTCCAGCCCGAACGGATTGTCGCTGACGAAGCGATTGTAGTTCCCGCCCCAGGCGTTGATGTTCACTCCGAGCTGCTTGAGGACCTCGCGGTTGACCTCGGACACCGTCACCTTCAGCATCACCTGGTCGCGACCACGGATCGAGATCGAGTTGGCGACGGCGCCGTCCTTACCCAGGAACTGGCTCGCGATCGCGGCAGCCCGTGACGCCTCCTCCGCCGACGCGGCATAGCCGCTGAGCAGGACGCCTTCGTTGAGCTGGCGCACGATGATCTGGCTGCCGGGAATGGCCTCCTGGATCGCCAGGCTGATCGGAGAGATGTCGCGCTGGACGTTGATGTCCATCGCGGCCATCTGCACGCCGACGGCGTCCATGAAGATGATGGTGGTCTGGCCGACCCCCGCGGCGGTGACGAACACCTTGCGCGCCGACCGCACCACCGCGTTGGCGACCTGCGGATTGGCGACAAACACCTCCTTGGCGTCGCGCGGCAGGTCGACCGCCACCGATTTGCCGAGGCCGATGTCGATGCGCCGGGTGCGGTCTCCCTCCGAAGCGCTGATGCGGATGTTGGTCTGGGCGCCGGCCGGCCCCGCAGAGGCCGCGACGGCGCCGCCGGCCAGGGCGGCCGCGACCAGCAGGAGGGACAGGCGCGCCACGATCCCGCGGCCTCGGCCTTTGCTGTCGAGCCCCTTGGGACCCATGGTGTTGTTCTCCTTGTCGGCGGGCATCGGGGATCAGCGAGGCGCGGCGTTGGTGATGCCGTAGCGCACGACGGTGCCGGCACCCATGACGCCCTGTCCGGTCTCGGGCACCACGGCGCCCTCGAGTCCACTGGGATTGGCCTCGGCCAGCGGACGCAGCGTCAGCGAGATCGAGCCCATCTCCTTGCCGAGGGCCAGCACCTCGGTCTGCGGCGCCGTGAGCTCGAGCGTCGCCGTCGAGCCGGCGATGACCTTCTGGCCGTCCTGCTCCTCGAAGCTCTGGTCGATGGCGAGCACCCGGACGTTGCGCAGGATGATCTCGCTGGTCCAGGCATCGACGCCGGTCTGCTTGGTGGTCTCCGGATCGCGGCGGGTCAGGATGACGTCGACCCGGTCGTTGGGCAGGATGAAGCCGCCGACGGCGGTGTCGACCGCGATCTTGGTGGCGACCGCCCGCATGCCTGCCGGCAGGATGGCGGAAAGGAAGCCTGCGCTGTTGGCCTTGACCAGCTTCTGGGCCCGCAACGGTTCGCCGGCGATGAACGGCATGCGGGCGATCGAACCCTTCCAGGTGTCGATCGCGTTCGGGTCGGCCTTTTCGGTGATGTAGGACGGGTTGAGCGACGCCTCCGGCCAGTCCTGCCAGTGCATGTCGCCGGCGCCGAGCGCCGTGCCGATATTGATGTCGTTCGCCGCGACGAGCACCTTGGTGGCCTGGACAGGCGCGGCGACGGGCTCGGGCGGCGGTGGCCGCGGCGGTGGATTCGAGCTCAGGAAGATGTAACCGGCCCCGCCGCTTGCAGCGAGCGCAATGAGCAGAACGGCGATTTGCGCGGTTTTCATCGGCGGGGTCCAGGTCGGCGGGCGGCGCACGCGCCGCTGTCGAACCGATTGGACCAGCCAAAGGTCAATTCATGGTTAACAGGTTGTATCCACGGCGTGCAATATCTGGAAACGTCAGTGCGCCAGGCCCTGCATCCATCCGGTCTCGGGATAGATCAGCAACGCCGCTGCGGCGAGCGCGATGCCGTAGGGGACGCCGGTCCTGCGGTCGTGCAGGCGTGCAATCCAAGGTTGATTTGCGGCGAATTGCGGCAAGGGCATCGAACGCAGCCGCAGCAGGCCGACCGTCAGCAGGCCGCCGAAGACCGATCCGACCAGCAGATACATCAGGACGTGATCGAAGCCGAACCATAGCGCCGTTGCCGCAGCCACCTTCGCATCGCCGCCACCGATCCAGCCGAAGGCGAAGCAGGCGAACGCCGCGACCAGGACAACGGCTCCGGCAGCCGCATGCCAGCCGATCTGCTCAAGTGGCATGCCAACCAACGCGGCAACAACGAAGAAAGCCAGGGAGAGACCGAGCGTGACGCGATTGGAGATCGTCATCCGCAGAAGATCGGAAACGGCCGAGTAGACGATCAGCGCCGGAAACACGAGGAGGACCAGGATTTCGGTCATGTCTTGACTCTTGTGGCGGATCATCAATCTCAAATCATCGATTTTGACGATTGCCATCCGGTAAACGTGTGAGAAATTTCACCTATGGATACCCTGACTCGCCTCCCGCTCGGAACAATCCCCCCAGAGCAGAGCCACCCGCCGCAGCGTTCCTGCGCTGCATAGGGCTCCGACAAACGACGAGGCCTCGCATGAAAGCGAGGCCCCGGGATCGTAGAAGCAGGGCCGGCCGCGTCACCGTTGCGGCCGCCTCCGTCCGCATCAGGTCTTCGGCTTGAGGTTCTCGCCGATCTTGCTGAAGGTGGCGTCGAGCTGCGTGCCGATGACCGTCATGGTGCCGATCGCGACGACTGCGATCAGGGCCGCGATCAGGCCATACTCGATGGCGGTGGCGCCGGACTCGTCCTTCACGAAACGAGCGAGGAGGGAGGTCATGGTGGTGCTCCAGTTTGGTTGTTTTTACAGTACCGGTGTTCGCCCGACCGCCCGTGCCGTCGATCAGTGGAACTGAGGGCAACCATACGTATCAAGCGTTGCAACCAAGTTAATTCGACCGCAGTCAAACTGAGGTATCGATAGGATATGGAAGATAGTTAACGACCCGTTCCCAGAATTCAGCTTCCCTTGACACTGCATTTACAATAATTATCGATAAACATATTGATTAATAATTTAATATATTTAACCCTACGGGGATGTATCGAGTGTATCTATCTCCATTCCTTAAGGAATAGCGAAAATCCCCCAGGGTAACAACCAGCAGAGGACGTTCCTTCTCCGCGTCGATTGCCTTGCAACATAAAGCCGGCAAAGCAATCGGCCATGTCGCGACCTGGGAGCGCACCGCGCCCGGAACAAGCCTGTGTTCGGTGCGACGACGTCCCGTGGCTCATGTCCCGCCGGCTCGGCAGGCCTGGCGCACCCGGTCCCTGCCGTTGACGTAACCGTTTCTCAAAACTTGCCACTCATAACTGCGACAGGCTCGCAGGCTATATCCTGACTACAGATTGTCGAGCAGGGGCGGGCACGATGACGGAACGCAGTCGCCAAATGCGAAAAACGGCCTGGTCCGGGCGTTTCCGCCGCGATGAGTCGGGCGCGGCGGCCGTCGAGTTCGCCTTCATCGCCATGCCATTCTTCGCCCTGATCTTCGCGATCATAGAGACGTCTCTGTCCTTCCTCACCGGTCAGGTTCTGGAGACCGCCGTGCAGGAGGCTGCCCGGCAGGTCATGACCGGGCAGGTGCGCACCGACAAAACGTCGACCGCGGCGAACAAGATCCAGATGGAGAAGTTCAAGACACAGGTCTGCGCCAACACAGGCAGTGCTCTGATCAACTGCGACAAGCTGCAGATCGACGTGCAGACCTATACGACGTTCGGCAGCAGCAATACGAAGCAGCCGGTCACTGGCGGCCAGGTCGCCTGGACGCCGGGCTTCCAGACCGGCAATGCCGGCGACATCGTCGTGGTGCGCGCCGTCTATCCCATGCCGACCTACACCAATTTCTACGGCGCCGGCCTGGCCAACCTCAAGGACGGCACCCTGTCGCTGATGGCGACCGCCGTCTTCCGCACGGAACCGTTCAAGTGAGCCGCATGCGATGACCGGGCCAGGATATTCCAGCCGGCTGTCCGGCATCCTCCGCCGCTTCCACAGGGGCGTCGACGGCGTCGCCATGGTCGAGTTCGCCATGGTGCTGCCGGTCATGCTGCTGCTCTATATCGGCGGCGTCGCGATCACGCAGGGCATCATGACCGACCGCAAGGTCATCCTGCTCAGCGGCGCGCTGGCCGACCTGGTGGCCCGCGGCACGGCCCTGAGCGAGGCCGACGCAAAGGAAATCTTCGCCGCCGCGACGGCCGTCGTGGCTCCCTACTCCGTCGACAAAAAGATCCTGCGGATGAACGTGTCCAGCATCCGCATCAACAACAAGGGCAAGGCCTGCGTCGTGTGGTCCTTGAGCTACGATGCCGCGCCGGGCAGCACTCCGCCGGCGGCCCGCAACACCTCGAGCCCCCTGCTGCTGGCTTCCGGCAGCGACGCGGACGCCCTCGTCCCGGCCGACCTGCGCTCCAGCTCCGCCTACAGCTCCTCCCTCATCCGCTCGAAGGTCGAATACGACTACAAGCCGATCGTCGGGGACAACATCGTTCCCTACCTCTTCCCGATCAAGCTGGGCGAGGTCTTCTTCACCAAGCCGCGCCGGAGCGCCGAGGTGACGTCCTTCAGCGAGACGCGCCCTTCGACCACCGTCTGCAAGGACAGCTGAGTCCGGCCGCGGCGGCCGTCACAGGAAGGCCCGGCCCGCCGACGTCGGCGGCACGCCGAGATGGGCGGCAACCGTCGCGCCGATGTCGGCGAAGCTGTCGCGCCGGCCGATCGTGCCGGCGGCAAGGCCCGGCCCCGCCATCAGCACAGGCACATGCTCACGGGTATGGTCCGTGCCGCTCCAGGTGGGATCGCAGCCATGGTCGGCCGTGACGATGGCGATGTCGCCCGGCCGCAGCTTGCCGAGAAGCTCGGGCAGGCGCCGGTCGAAGGCCTCCAGCGCGGCGGCATAGCCGGCGACGTCGCGGCGGTGGCCGTAGAGCGTGTCGAAGTCCACATAATTGGCGAACAGGAAGCCGCCGTCCGGCAGGCGGTCCATGGCCGCGAGCGTCTTGTCGAAGAGCGCCATGTTGCTCGGCCCCTTGACGATCTCGCCGGTGCCGCGATGGGCGAAGATATCGCCGATCTTGCCGATGGTGATGACCGGCCGGCCGGCCCGTGTCGCAATGTCGAGCACGGTGTCGGCCGGCGGCGGCACGGCGAAGTCGCGGCGATTGGCGGTGCGCTCGAAGCCGGCGGCGGCGGCGCCGAGGAAGGGACGGGCGATGACGCGGCCGATGTTCAGGGCGTCGACGTGGCGGCGGGCGATCCGGCAAAGGTCGAGGAGGCGCTCGAGGCCGAAGGCCTCTTCATGTGCGGCGATCTGCAGCACGCTGTCGGCCGAGGTGTAGAAGATCGGCTTGCCGCTGGCGCGGCTCTCGGCCCCGAGTTCGGCGATGACCTCGGTGCCGGAGGCGTGCTTCTGGCCGAGCACGCCGGGCAGGCCTGCCTCGGCACTGATCGCGGCGATGAGCTGCGGCGGAAAGCAGGGTACGGTGCTGGGGAAATAGCCCCAGTCGAACGGCACGGGAAAGCCGGCGATCTCCCAGTGGCCGGACGGCGTGTCCTTGCCCTTGGAGCGCTCGACGGCATAGCCCCAGCGGCCGGCCGTCGCCACGCCGCCCAGGCCCGGCGGCAGGCGCCCGGTGGAGGCTTGCGCCGCCTTGCCGAGGCCGAGAGCGGCCAGGTGCGGCAAGGCAAGCGGCCCGGCGCGCAGGCCCGGACGGTCGGCCCGCCCGGCGGCACAGGCCTCGGCAATATGGCCGAGCGTGTCGGAGCCGGCATCGCCATAGGCGGCGGCGTCGGCCGCAGCGCCGATGCCGAAGGAATCCATCACCAGAACGAAGGCACGCGCCATGGCCGATCCTATCCTTCGATGCGTTCGAGGACGGGAGGCAAAGCGGCCGCCCCAGCCTCGCCGACCGCGTAGGCTGCGCGCAGGGCCGCGGCGGCAGCTTCGGCCGCCGCCTCGCCGCGGGCATGCACCAGAGCGAGCGGCCGGTCGGCCCCGACCTCCTCGCCAAGCGCCGCCAGCTCGGTGAAACCGACGCCGTGGTCCACAGCGTCCTGCGGCCGGGTGCGACCGCCGCCGAGAGCGACCACGGCAAGGCCCACGGCGCGGGCGTCGATAGCCGCCACCCGGCCACCGGTCTCGGGCCAGACCCGGCGGACGACGGGCGCGGCGGCGAGATGGCGCTCGGGGTGCTCGACGATGTCGGCCGGGCCGCCGAGCGCCGCCGCCATCCGGGCGAAGCGCTCGGCCGCGGCGCCGGAGGCATAGGCCTTCTCCATCTTGTCCCGCCCCTCCTCCAGGCTGGCGGCAAGGCCGCCGAGGGCCAGCATCTCCGCGCCCAGCGCCACGGTGACGTCGTGGAGGCGTGGATCGCGACGGGCGCCGGTGAGGAAGTCGATGGCGTTGCGCACCTCCACGGCGTTGCCGGCGGCGCTGGCCAGCGGCTGGTCCATGGCGGTGATCAGGGCGGTGGTCGGCAGGCCGGCGCCGGTGGCGACGCCGGCGATCGATCCGGCGAGCTCGCGCGAGCCCTCCAACGTCGGCATGAAGGCGCCCGAGCCTGTCTTGACGTCCATCACCAGGCCCTGCAGCCCGGCGGCGAGTTTCTTGGACAGGATCGAGGCGGTGATCAGCGGCACCGATTCGACCGTCGCGGTGACGTCACGGACGGCGTATACGGTCTTGTCGGCGGGGGCGAGGTCGGCGGTCTGGCCGATGATGGCGGCGCCCGCCTGCCGCACCACCGTGCGGAACAGGGTGTTGTCGGGCTGGGTCGCATAGCCGGGGATCGAATCGAGCTTGTCGAGGGTGCCGCCGGTGTGGCCGAGGCCGCGGCCGGAGATCATCGGCACGAAGCCGCCGCAGGCGGCCACCGCCGGGGCAAGCATCAGGCTGACATTGTCGCCGACGCCGCCGGTCGAATGCTTGTCCAGCACCGGGCCGGGCAGGTCGAGGTCGCGCCAGTCGAGCACGGTGCCGGAATGGGTCATGGCGCGGGTATAGGCGACACGCTCGGCCATGGTCATGCCGCGGAAGAACACCGCCATGGCAAAGGCGGCGACCTGGGCGTGGGTGACCGCGCCGGACACCAGGCCGGCGACGAAGGCTTCGATCTCCTCATCCGACAGCACATGGCCGTCGCGCTTGCGGCGGATGATCTCCTGCGGGAGGCGGGTCATGGCTGGAAGTCCGTCAGGAAGCCGCGAATCAGCGCCGTCATCCTCGCCGCGCCCCGCAGGGCCACCGCCTTGGTCTGGGCGTGGGAGATGGTCTCGCGCTCGTCCATGCCGGCGCCGAAATTGGTGGCCATGGCGAGGGCCGCGACCCTGAGGCCGAGGCGGCGGGCCAGGATCACCTCGGGCACGGTCGACATGCCGACCAGATCCGCCCCCAGGATCCGCGCCATGCGGATTTCGGCCGGTGTCTCGAAGCTCGGGCCGGAATACCAGGCATAGACGCCCTCCGGCAGGTCGAAGCCGGCCGCTGCGGCCGCTTGCCGCAGCCGTGCCCGCAGCGCCGGATCATAGGCATCGACCATGTTGACGAAACGGGTATCCGAGGGGTCGCCGATCAGCGGGTTGAGGCCCGACCAGTTGATGTGGTCGCTGAGGGCGACGACGCTCGCCGGCGGAATGTCGGGCCGCAGCGAACCGCAGGAATTGGTCAGCAGCACCGCCGAGGCGCCGAGCAGAGCCAAGGCTTCCAGCGGCACGCGCATGGCGTTGGGATCGCCGTGCTCGTAATAATGCGAACGTCCCTGGAAGATAGCGACGCGCCGGCCGCCGAGGCGGCCGACGACGAGGCGGCCGGCATGTCCGGTGACGCCGCCGGCCGGGAAATGCGGGATATCGGCATAGGGGACGGTGCATGCGTCCTGCGCTTCCTCAGCCAGGCTGCCGAGGCCGGTGCCGAGGACGAGGCCGAGCGCGACGGGCTCATCGCCCGCCGCGTCGCGGATGGCGGCGGCCGCAAGGCGGGAGGCTTCGGCGGACCGAGGATGCAGCAGTTCCGATGAAAATGGCATGGCGCCTCCTTCGCGCGAAGGATAAGGGCGCCGCACGGCGTGTCAAAGCGGGCATTCCCCCTTGCCGATGGTATTCGGGGCGGGTGGCGCTCCCTACCCCATCTTGCGCCTTGCGTGCTTCCGGCCCGGCGTCCCATATGTTAAGGGATCCGCGTTTTCGCAGCCGGCGCCCACCCTTCGGCTCGAATATGACAGGCGGATGAAGGACTTTGACGCGATGGCGGATCGCCGCTCCAGTTACGATTACGAAGCCCTCCTCTCTTGTGGGCGCGGCGAGCTCTTCGGCCCCGGCAATGCGCAGCTCCCGCTTCCGCCGATGCTGATGTTCGACGAGATCACCGAGATTTCCGAGGATGGCGGCGCGAACGGCAAGGGCCATGTGCGCGCCACGCTGACCGTAAAGCCCGACCTCTGGTTCTTCGGCTGCCACTTCAAGGGGGATCCGGTGATGCCCGGCTGCCTCGGCCTCGACGCGCTGTGGCAGCTGACCGGCTTCTTCCTCGGCTGGCTCGGCCAGCCCGGCCGCGGCCGGGCGCTCGGCGTCGGCGAGGTCAAGTTCTCCGACCAGGTGCTGCCCACCGTCAAGCTGGTGGAGTACGGCGTCGATTTCAAACGCGTGTTCAAATCCAAGCTGGTGCTCGGCATCGCCGACGGCTGGCTGAAGGCGGACGGACGCACCATTTACGAGACCAAGGACATGCGCGTCGGCCTGTTCCAGGCGTGAGCGGGGACTTCCGGACCTGCTCGCGCTTGTGACTCTGAGCAGCATTGATTTTGCGTTGAAAATGCAAAATCAATCGTGGCGGAAGCTGCCTGGGCGCGGGCCTCGGTTCTCGTCCGCGCAGTCCTGCCGGGCCTCGGCCGGCGGCGGGATTTCCGGATGGCGGCGCAAGCCGTGCCCGGGCTTACTCGAAGTCCCGCACCGCCGGGATCGTCACTGTAGACTTTGGAAGGGGCCGTCATGAGACGCGTGGTCGTCACCGGCATGGGCATCGTGTCGTCGATCGGCAATTCGACGCAGGAGGTTTTGGCCAGCCTGCGCGAGGCGAAATCCGGCATCGGCCGGGCGGAGGACTACGCCAGGCTCGGCTTCCGCTGCCAGGTGCACGGCGCGCCGACACTCGACCCGTCCGGCCTGATCGATCGCCGGGCCATGCGTTTCCACGGCGGCGGCACGGCCTGGAACCATGTCGCGATGGACCAGGCGATTCGCGATGCCGGCCTCGAGGCGGACGACATTTCGAACGAGCGCACCGGCATCATCATGGGGTCCGGCGGCCCCTCCACCAGGGTGATCGTCGAGAGCGCCGACAAGACCCGCGAATCCGGATCGAGCAAGAAGGTCGGCCCCTTCGCCGTGCCCAAGGCGATGTCCTCCACCGCCTCGGCCACCCTCGCCACCTGGTTCAAGGTCAAGGGCGTCAACTATTCGATCTCCTCGGCCTGCGCGACCTCCAACCATTGCATCGGCAACGCCTACGAGATGATCCAGTACGGCAAGCAGGACGTGATGTTCGCCGGCGGCTGCGAGGAACTGGACTGGACGCTCTCGGTGCTGTTCGACGCCATGGGCGCGATGTCGTCCAAGTTCAACGACCGCCCCTCGACCGCCTCGCGCGCCTATGACCGGAATCGCGATGGCTTCGTCATCGCCGGGGGCGCCGGCGTGCTGGTGCTGGAGGAGTACGAACGCGCCAAGGCGCGCGGCGCGCGCATCTACGGCGAGATCGCCGGCTATGGCGCGACCTCGGACGGCTACGACATGGTGGCCCCCTCGGGCGAGGGCGCCGTGCGCTGCATGCGCCAGGCCCTGCAGGGCGTGAAGGCCAAGGTCGATTACATCAACCCGCACGCGACCTCGACCCCGGTGGGCGACGAGAAGGAGATCGAGGCGATCCGCGAGGTGTTCGGCTCCGGCGACGCATGCCCGCCGATCGCGGCGACGAAATCGCTCACCGGCCATTCGCTCGGCGCCACCGGTGTGCAGGAAGCGATTTATTCACTGCTGATGATGAACAACGGCTTCATTTGCGAGAGCGCCCACATCGAGGAACTCGATCCGGCGTTCGAGGACATGCCGATCGTGCGCAGCCGCATCGACGATGCCAGGCTCGGCTGCGTGCTGTCGAACTCGTTCGGCTTCGGCGGGACGAATGCGACGCTGGTGATGAAGCACGTCGACGCCTGATCGAACCCGGAACCATCGAGGACAGGATGCAGGGCCTGATGCACGGCAAGCGCGGCCTGATCATGGGCGTCGCCAATGATCATTCGATCGCCTGGGGCATCGCCAAGACATTGGCGGGTCACGGCGCGACGCTCGCCTTCACCTACCAGGGCGAAGCCCTGAAGAAGCGCGTGCAGCCACTGGCGGAAAGCGTCGGCTCCTCGTTGCTCTACCCCTGTGACGTGGAGGACATCGCCTCGGTCGACCGCCTGTTCGAAGGCGTCGCCGCCAACTGGGGCTCGCTCGACTTCCTGGTGCACGCCATCGCCTATTCCGACAAGGGCGAGCTCAAGGGCCGCTATGCCGACACGACGCGCGACAATTTCTCGCGCACCATGGTGATCTCCTGCTTCTCCTTCACCGAGATCGCCAAGCGCGCGGCAGCGCTGATGCCGGCCGGCGGGTCGATCGTGACGCTGACCTACGGCGGCTCGACCCGCGTGATGCCGAACTACAACGTCATGGGCGTCGCCAAGGCTGCGCTGGAAGCCTCGGTGCGCTATCTCGCCTCGGATTTCGGCCCGCAGGGCGTCAGGGTCAACACCATCTCGGCCGGGCCGATCCGCACCCTGGCGGGCGCGGGCATCTCCGATGCGCGGCTGATGTTCAACTACCAGCGCCGGCACGCGCCCCTGCGCCGCACCGTGACCATCGAGGAGGTCGGCGGCGCCGCCCTCTACCTCCTGTCCGACCTCTCCTCCGGCGTCACCGGCGAGATCCATTTCGTCGATTCCGGCTACAACATCATCTCCATGCCGCACCCCGAAGCGCTCAAGGTGCAGGACGCGGCCGAGGAAAGCGCGGAGCGGGCGCAGGCCGCCGCCGAATAGGCGGTCGGGCGCTTTCCGCCCGACCTCACCGGCGCGCGCAGGTCGCCCGCCGCGGAACCTATGGCGCCTGCGGCCGTTTCGTCGTCATGACCCGACGAACGGAGGCCCGCCATGTCCCGCGGCGACAAGTCCAGCTACACCGACAAGCAGGTCCGCAAGGCCGACCACATCGCCGACAGCTATGAGGAACGCGGCGTGCCGGAGAAAGAGGCCGAGCGCCGGGCCTGGGCGACCGTGAACAAGGAAAGCGGCGGCGGAAACAAGAGCGGCTCCGGCCGCGGCAAGCCCGACACCACGGTTTCCGCACGCAAGGGCGGCAAGCTGGGCGGCGCTGCGGCGGCGCGCCGGTCGGCGGCGGCGCGGTCGGCCGCGGCGAAGAAGGCCGCCGCCACCCGCAAACGCAACGCCGAGCGGCGGGCGCACGCCTGACGCCGGGGGCAGCCATGACGGAACGCACGCACCGTCCCGGCAAGACCGACAGCCCCATCCGGCACTTCTCCAAGCCACGCGAGGTGCTGGGTGATTCCTCCCTGTCGCTGCGCCAGAAAAGACAGGCTCTCGATACGTGGGAGATCGATGCCCAGGCGCTGCAGCGGGCCGAGGACGAGGGCATGGGCGGCGGCGAGCCGGCGAGGCTGATCGATACCCTCGAGGCCAAGAAGGCCATCGCCGCCCGCGGCGCCCTGCCGAAGGCGAAATGACCATCCGCAGCTGAGCGGCCGCAACCGACGCCGGTCGGCGCCGGCAACGGCCTTTCGCATCCCGACACTCCGACCGAAAGGAGGAGACCGCCATGCCCGTCATCGACAAGGTCGACCCGCCGATCATCGAGCCCGACAAGGTCCAGCCCGCCCCGCGTGACGGCCGCGATGATCCCGTCGTGGTGACCGCGGACACCGCTCGCCAGGGACCCGCAGGCCGCAGGGTGCTTTACGTCGTCGCGGCCGGAACCATCGGCGCCCTGCTGGTCCTCGCCCTGGCCTATCTCGCCTGGTTCGGATGAGCGCCCGCTGCGAACCGGTGCTGGGCCGGTCGAGATGGCTCGAGCAAAGCGTGTTTCGGTGGAAACACGCCCTGCTCCAACGCCTCGTTTCGACGCGTCCTTGCGACTTGGCGCGATCCGTCAAATCGCAAAGCGCCTCAGGAACTTCCCTTCGGGCACCGACGTTGCTGCGCCATGGACGTCCATACCCGCTGCGGTGCCGGTGCGCCGTGCCGGTCCGGGGCGATCCGCCCTCCCTCATCAAGGCCCGCATGACGATGACAGCACCGAAGATCCCCCGCTCGGACCATCTCGTCGTCCATGGCGCGACGGAACTGCCCACGGTACGGATCGACAGCTACAATCTGGAGCTCCGCGACCGGACCGGCTTCATCGGCGACCGGGCGACCAAGGGCGCCTTCGCCGACAAGCTCGACGACCTGCGCAAGCAGTTGCGCAAGGCCGGCGCGGACCCGCTGGGAAAGCCCGCGACCGACACGCTCGGCAAGAAGCAGCTCGACGCCCTGCTGACCAAGGGCGATGCCGATGCGGCCGCCGCCCTGCATGGCGCGATCGAGGCCTTCGCGCAGGATCTGGCCGAAGTCATCCGTCGCTTCCTGCGCACCGAAGGGTGGGCCAAGGTTCGGCGCATCGCCGTCGGCGGCGGCTTCAGGGACAGCCGGATCGGCGAGATCGCCATCGCCCGGGCGGCCGGGCTGCTGAAGACCGGGGGCCATCCGGTCGAGCTCGTGCCGATCCGCCATCACCCCGACGAGGCCGGGCTGATCGGGGCGGTGCATCTGATGCCGAGCTGGATGCTGACCGGCCACGACGCCATGCTGGCCGTCGACATCGGCGGCAGCAATATCCGCGCCGGCGTGGTGACGCTCAATCTCGGCAAGGCAGACGATCTCGCCAAGGCCGCCGTATGGAAATCCGAGCTCTGGCGGCATGCCGACGACGAGCCGAGCCGCACCGCCGCGATCGATCGCCTGGTCGAAATGCTGCAGGGCCTGATCGAGGCCGCCACCGACGAGAAGCTGACCCTGGCGCCGCTGATCGGCATGGGCTGTCCGGGCGTGATCGAGGCGGACGGCTCGATCGCCCGCGGCGGCCAGAACCTGCCGGGCGGCAATTGGGAGAGCGACAGCTTCAACCTGCCCGCGGCCCTGACCAAGGCGGTTCCGGCGATCGACGGACAGGCGACCATGGTGGTGATGCACAACGACGCCGTCGTGCAGGGCCTGTCGGAACTGCCGTTCATGCAAGACGTGCCCCGCTGGGCGATCGTGACCATCGGCACCGGCCTCGGCAACGCCTGCTACACCAACAGGGAGACGCGATGACACTGCAGGAACAACATGCCGTGCAACCGCGCGGCAAAGTCATGCATGTCCTGGCCCTCGCCACGGATTATGACGGCACCATCGCCGCCGACGGCGCCCTCGGCGGCGAGATCGTCGCCGCGCTCGAACGCCTGAGAGCCTCGGGGCGCCGGCTGCTCCTGGTGACCGGCCGCGAGCTCGACGACCTCAAGCAGGTCTGCCCGCGGCTCGACCTGTTCGATCTGGTCGTGGCGGAAAACGGCGCGCTGCTCTACGAACCGGCGAGCAAGACGGAAACCACGCTGGCCGAGCCCCCGTCCGCGGCGCTGGTGGAGCGCCTGAGGGCGGCCGAAGCGCCGGGCCTCTCGGTCGGCCGCTGCATCGTCGCCACCTGGGAGCCCTTCGAGGCCGTGGTGCTGCAGGCCATCCGTGATCTCGGGCTGGAGCTGCAGATCATCTTCAACAAGGGCGCGGTCATGGTGCTGCCGACGACCGTCAACAAGGCGACCGGTCTCAAGGCGGCGCTCGAACGGCTGGCGCTGCCGGCGCAGGCGGTGGTCGGCGTCGGCGACGCCGAGAACGATCATGCCTTCGTCAAGGCCTGCGGCTGCAGCGCCGCGGTCGCCAACGCCATCCCGGCGCTGCGTAACGAAGTCGACATCGTCACCGCCGGCCATCACGGCGCGGGCGTCGCCGAGCTGATCGACCGGATCATCGCCACGGATCTGCGTGACATCGCCATCGTCCCCCGGGACCATCCGGCGAGAGCCGAGCCGCCCGTCAGTGCCTGAGGAGCCGGACCGACCGGTGAGGCAAGGGCCGAGGTCGGTGGCGGCCGGGACGTCGGAAAAGGGCTCGGCCATGCCTGGCCGAGCCCTGTCGCTGCCGGCGGCGGCGCCGCCGGCCCAAGGCGTCTTGCCTCAGGAAAGCACGAAGAACCAGTTGGCGAGCAGCACCACGACCAGGCCGGCCACCAGCGTCAGGTAGGGCAGAACGCCCGCCTTCCTGTTCTTGAGATCTTCCTGCTTGAGGCCGAGATCGTCCAGCATGTGCTCCGGGAACTTGCCGCCGTCCTGGACGAAGTGGCGGAAGCAGAACACCGGGATGATCAGGGCGGCCGTGATCAGGCCGGCCCAGAGCGCGATCGGGTTCCAGATCTTGGCGCCGGCCCCCATGAACACCGCATTCACATAGGCGAAGATCGTGCCGACGCCGAGCAGCCAGGTCGGCGCACGCCAGGGCCGGCGGATATGGCCGTTGTCGATACGATGGATCCAGCCGGAGTTCAGGTTGAGGAAGTTGAAGATGATGTAGCCGCAGTTGGAGATGGCCAGGATGAAGAAGAAGCTCGTCGCATCGGAGCTGGCGATCGCCAGGACGAACAGGTTGACGATCAGGTCGGTCCACATCGCCCGCGTCGGCGCGCCATGCGAGTTGACATGGGTGAGATAGCGCGGCAGCCAGCCGTCGACCGCCCCCTGGTAGAGCGTGCGCGAGGAGCCGGCCATGGCGGTCATGATCGACAGCATCAGGGCCAGGATCATCAGCATCACCATCAGATTGGTGGCGAGCCCGGTGCCGCCGACCATCTTGCCCATGGCGTCGGCGACGCCGGAGCCGTCGACGATTGTCGGGGCCAGCATGCCGGTGAGCCCGAGCACGCCCTGGAAGGTGAACGGCACCAGGGTATAGAGCAGCAGGCAGAGCAGGCCGGAATAGAAGATGGCCTTGAAGGTGTCGGTGCCGGGATCCTTGAACTCGGAGGTGTAGCAGATCGCCGTCTCGAAGGCGTAGGTCGACCAGGCGGCGATGAACATGCCGCCGAGCACGAGCGTCCAGCCCGTGATGTTCCAGGAGCCGGGCTCGGCCACGCCGGCGGCGGCCAGCGGCACCAGAGGCGAATAATTGGCCCAGTCGATCTGACCGGTGAGGATCGGCACCACGCCGACGATCAGCATCGGGACGATCACCAGGAGCCCGATGATCTTCTGCACGCTGGCCGTGCCGAGAATGCCGCGATGCTGGATGGCGAAGGTGATCAGCATCAGCACCGCGCCGATGAAGAAGGTGGCGTTGAGCGAGAAGCCGACCGGGCCGAGCGTGTGGCTGAACAGCGACCACTCCCGGATCGCCGGCGTCGCGGCCGCCGTCACCGCCGCCACTGCATCGGCCGGCGCGGTGCCGGCATGGGCCGCGATATATTGCAGCACCTCCGGCGAGGTCTCGGTGAAGGCGGGGATCGGCGCCACCGCGTTGAGCATGTAGGCGGCGGCGATCGAGCAGCCGAGCGACAGCACCGGCGACCAGGCGATCCAGTTGCACCATACCGACAGCGGCGCGATGAATTTGGAATAGCGCAGCCAGGCCGTGGCACCGTAGACCGAGGCGCCGCCGGACTTGTTCGGGAACAGGCCGGCGATCTCGGCATAGGTGAAGGACTGGATGAAGCCCATCATCATCGACAAGGTCCAGATCAGGAAGGCCAGCGTCCCGGCGTTGCCGGCGATGCCGCCGATCGAGAACAGGACGAGTGCGGGCACGCCGCTCGCCACCCAGAAGGCGCCCTTCCAGTCGATGTGGCGGAGAAGCTGCTTGTCAGCCTCTCCGCTGATGGTTGTTGCTGTCATTGCTCACGATCCCCTCGATCATTGATCTCGATTCGCCGGATTGCGCAGTCCCTCCGGCCCCCGCGGGACTTTCTGGGTGGCCCGTCGCTCCGGTTTCTGGTTGCTTGCCAGGGCGATGGCGTCCCGCAAATCGCCGGCGGCGGCCCGCAGGCCGGCCCCCGATCGTTGCGATCGACCCGATTTCGGCAGGAGACGACAGCCCGCCGATTCACCATCCATCCCGTCTTTTTCCTGAGAGTGAAGATTGCCACAGAGATCCGGCCCGTCAAACACTTTGTTCACCTGACGCTGCGGCAGATCCGGGCCGACATGGCCACGCAGCCGACGCCGCACCCCTCCACACGCATTGCATGCACTATGAAATATGACAACCGGAAGTTGCCGAATCTGTCGGTTGCGAAAATTTCCTGCTGGACAAACTTGTTTCTTCACTGGAAACTCTCCAACCTGGAAACGGACGAAGTTCCGGACAAGAAGACGTTCACCTCCATCGAAAGGGAACTGGTCGATGTCGGCAACCAAGCAATGGGGCGGGGAGCCCTTCTCGGGTCTGGGCTTCGAGTGGGATCCGCAATGGGTCCTCACCGACCGGCAGAAGGAGCTCCAGGCCAAGCTGATCGAGCTGTGCCAGAGCGATCTGCGCATCAATGCGGTCGAGAGCGACAAGAACCGCATCTATCCGCGCAAGAACTTCCAGGTCCTGGCCAAGCATGGCTTCCTCGGCCTGATCGTGCCCAAGTCTCTGGGCGGCATGGGCGAGAACCACACCGCCGCCGCGATGGTGGTCGAGACCATCGCCCGCTACGGCTGTGCCTCCACCGCGATGTGCTACACCATGCACACCGGCGCCGTCGCCGCCGCGCTGCTGCGCCACCACGACAATGATGCGGTCAAGGACATCATGCGCCGTATCGACAAGGACTGCCTGATCGGCACCCTGTCCTATTCCGACCCGGAAACCGGCTCGCATTTCTGGTACCCGATCTCCTCCGGCGCCGAGGAGACCAAGGACGGCTGGCACGTCAAGAAGAAGGCCTCCTGGACCACGTCCGGCGGCTTCGCCGACTGGTACATCGTCCAGACGACCAGCCCGAACTTCAACGGCAACTATGCCGATCTCTCCTGCTTCCTGATCCTGGGCGACGAGGCGAGCTACGATCCGGCCAACTGGAACGGCCTGGGCCTGCGCGGCAACCAGTCCGGCCCGCTCGAGATCAACAAGGTGGTGCCGCGCAACCGGCTGGTCGGCCCGATCGGCGACGGCGCCCGCTCCAACGACGAGGTGGTCGATCCGTTCTTCCTGCTCTGCTCCTCGGCCTGCTGGAGCGGCATCGCGCTCGGCATGATCGACATCGCCAAGGCGCACACCACCCGCAAGACCCACAAGGACGTCGGCATGCGCGTTGCCGACTATCCGACCATCCAGGACTATGTCGGCGAGGCCATCATCGACACCAACGTGGTGCGCTCGATGGACTTCATGATCGCCAAGGCCCTGGACGACGCTACCGGCAACTGCGACTGGTCGATCCACAAGGACGACCTGATGGTGCTGCCGCGCTCGGGCCTGCTGCACTGGCTCTGGCAGCTCAAGTTCGCCGCGGCCAAGAACGTCGCACATGTCTCGGACAAGATGCTGCACGCCTGCGGCGGCACCGGCTACAAGCCGGAACTGCAGATCGAGCGCTATCTGCGCGACGGCAAGGCCGGCTGGGTGATGGGCCCGACCAACGAGGTGCTGCGCCAGTTCGTCGGCAAGGCCTCGCTGCTCGGCTTCGAATCCCTCGATTACTGGAACACCTCGATCAACGAGCGTGTGCTCAACAACGAGATCAAGAAGATGGACGCCGAGACCAAGCGCGCCCTGGCCGAGCGGCTGCTGTCGGAGGCGGCGCCGGCTCCGGCCAAGAAGAGCGCTTGACCGCCGCCGGGCGGATGATGAACGACTGACAAATGGCGCTCGGGGCGGGAGGGATGCCGTCCCGAGGCTTCACCAATCGGAGGGTTCGCCATGACCCATCTCGCCTCGGTACGCGCCATGACCAACGGTTCTGTTCCCAGCCATGCGACCGTCGATCCCGCGGTGTTCCGCGGCGCGCTCGGCCTGTTCGCCACGGGCGTGACCATCGTCACCGCGTCGCATCCGACCGCCGGCTTGATCGGCATCACCGCCAACTCCTTCAACTCCGTCTCGCTCGACCCGCCGCTGGTGCTGTTCTCGGTCGCCAACGCGGCCCGCAGCCTGGCGGTGTTCCTCGAGGCCCCCAGCTTCGCCGTCAACGTGCTCCGGCAAGACCAGAAGACGCTCTCCGGCCGCTTCGCCCGGCAGGGCGAGGACAAATGGTCGGGCGTGTCGTTCACGCCCGGCCGCTTCGGGGCGCCGATCCTGCCCGACACCATGGCGGCGTTCGACTGCGTGCACTACGCGCAATATGAAGGCGGCGACCATCTCATCATCGTTGGCCGGGTGGTCGGCATGGAGCACAATGTCGAGGGCGACCCGTTGCTGTTCTATCGCGGACGCTACCGTTCGCTGGGCGACGAAATCGCCTGAGCCGCCCGTTTCGCTGGGAGAATCGCCATGACCCCGCCGCCTTCCGCCGAACTCAGGGCGCCCTCGAACGCCGACGACGTCGTGCGTGTCCGCGGCGGCGCGGCGCAGGTGTTCGCCCTGGCCAAGGGCGACCGCCTGCGCGCCATCGACATCGAAGGCGGCCAGAGCGCCGTGTTCTACGCCTTCGCCGCCGACGGCCGGGACGGGGTGGCGGTGCTCGGGCTCAAGGCCGACCATGCCGGCGCCCTGCCGGATCTGCTCGCCGCCAACGAGAACGCCGAGGCCGTGCGCCATCGCCTCACCGGCCACGACCTCGCCGGGGCCGCGGGCGTCGCCCTCTCCGGTCCGCAGGCTGCGCCCGGCGAGGCGCTGTCCCTGGTCGCGCCCGACGCCCTGACCTGCCTCCTGGTGGTGCCGGCCAGGCCCTCCACCGCGGACGAGGTGGCGCCGGCCACCGAATATGCCGTCGAGATCGCCCGCGCCGAAGGGGCAGCCCGCAGCGGCGGCGAGCCGGCGGCGCCGCTGGCCGAGCCGCTGCTCGACATCCGCGTCCTGGCGGCCACCGCCCAGACCTACCGGGTCAAGGCCGGGCAATACATCCAGATCATGGATATCGACGGCCGCCAGTGCTCGGATTTCCTGGCCTTCGACGCCGCCCTGCTGGAAGAGGGCGTGGAATGCGGGCTCGATTCCACCGCCACCCGCACCCTGACGGGCCGGGCCTATCCCGGTCCCGGCCTGTTCTCGAAGTTCTTCGACCAGCGCATGCGGCCGATGCTGGAGGTGGTGCAGGACACCTGCGGGCGGCACGACACCTTCGCCCTTGCCTGCACCGCCAAGTACTATGACGACCTGGGCTATCCCGGCCACGACTCCTGCTCGGAGAACTTCAACAAGGTGCTGGGGCCGCTCGGCCTCGCGACGCGGCCGGGCTGGCCGGCGATCAACTTCTTCTTCAACACCACGGTCAACCATGACGGCACGCTCGGGGCGGACGAGCCCTGGTCGCGGCCGGGAGACTATGTGCTGATGCGGGCGCTGACCGACCTCGTCTGCGCCTCATCCTCCTGCGCCGACGACGTCGATCCGGCCAATGGCTGGAACCCGACCGACATCCAGGTCCGCGTCTATGACGCGAAGCACGAATTCCCGAAGGCGATCGCGACGCGCATGACCCCCGACTCTCCCCCCGTCTTCACCAAGGAGACGGCGTTCCACGCCCGCATCGCGCCGCTGTCCCGGCGGATGGCGGACTATCGCGGCTACTGGCTGGCGAACTCCTTCCTGGCCGACGGCGCCGTGGCCGAATACTGGGCCTGCCGCGAGAAGGTCGCCGTCATCGACCTCAGCGCCCTGCGCAAGTTCGAGGTGCTCGGGCCCGACGCCGAGGCGTTGCTCGACCTCGCCGTGACACGCGACATCACCAAGCTGTCGGTCGGCCAGGTGGTCTACACCGCCATCTGCTATCCGCATGGCGGCATGCTCGACGACGGCACGGTGTTCCGCCTCGGACCGCAGCAGTTCCGCTTGGTCTGCGGCGATCCCTATGTCGGCGTGCATCTGCGCGAGCTGGCCCGGACCAGGGGCTTCAACGCCTGGGTGCGCTCCTCCACGGACCAGCTCCACAACATCTCGGTGCAGGGGCCGAAGAGCCGCGAGCTCCTGGCCAAGATCATCGTCACGCCGCCGGCCCAGCCGAGCGTCGGGGAACTCGGCTGGTTCCGCCTGACCATCGGCCGCCTCGGTCATCCCGGCGGCCCGCCGGTGGTGGTCTCGCGCACCGGCTATACCGGCGAGCTCGGCTACGAGATCTGGTGCCATCCCCGCGACGGCGTGGCGCTGTGGGACGCGGTGTTCGAGGCCGGCAAGCCGCTCGGCGTCACGCCCATGGGGCTCGAGGCGCTCGACATGCTCAGGATCGAGGCCGGCCTGATCTTCGCCAACTACGAATTCTCCGACGAAACCGACCCGTTCGAGGCCGGCATCGGCTTCGCCGTGCCGCTGGTCTCGAAGAAAGGCGACTTCATCGGCAGGGAGGCGCTGCTCAAGCGCAAGGCCGAGCCGCAGCGGAAGCTGGTCGGGCTGGTGCTGGAAGGACGCGAGATCGCCCATCACGGCGACCACGTCTATGCCGGCCGGGCCCGGGTGGGCGTCGTCACCTCCGGCATGCGTTCGCCGATCCTCGACCAGACCATCGCCCTCGCCCGCGTCGACGTCGGCTCGGCCGCGATCGGCACGGAGCTGGAGATCGGCAAGCTCGACGGCCACCAGAAGCGGTTGAAGGCCAAGGTGGTGCGCCTGTCGCATTACGACCCGGACAAGACCAGGGTGCGGGCCTGAACGCCCCTCCGCGGCGCATCCGGCCCCAGGTCCGGACGCCGGCCCCTCCGGCAGAGGGGATGAATCGCCGGAGACGCCGCCGTCGCGGCGCCGGTTTGGATGAGCAAGGCAGGGCTCGCATGGGCCCCGCCAGAACGAGGGGACAATCGATGAGCGTGATGTCGTGGCGGCGTTCGCCGCTGGCCGGGCGGCACAGGGCCCTGGGCTCCAGCCTGGAAGACTGGAACGGGATGGAGACCGCCTGGACCTACACCGCCAGCAATCTCCCCGACGAGCACGAGGCGATCCGCACCAAGGCGGCGCTGATGGACGTGTCGGGCCTGCGCAAGGCGCATCTGGTCGGGCCGCATTCGCATCAGGTGCTGCAGCGTCTGACCACCCGCGACGTGCGCAAGATCTACCCGGGCAAGTCGGTCTATGCCTCCGTGCTGACCGACGGCGGCAAGTTCGCCGACGACTGCATCCTCTATCGCACCGGTCCGAACTCCTGGATGACGGTCTACGGCTCGGGCACCGGCCTGGAGGACATGGGGCGCGAGACCATCGGCAAGAACGTCGCCGTGCTGTTCGACGACGACCTGCAGGATCTGTCGCTGCAGGGGCCGGAGGCGGTGAACTACCTCGCCAGGCACGTGCCGGGCATCCGCGACCTCAAATATTTCCATCATCTGCAGACGACGCTGTTCGGCAAGCCGGTGATGATCTCGCGCACCGGCTATACCGGCGAGCGCGGCTACGAGATCTTCTGCCGGGCCGAGGATGCCGTCGAGATCTGGGACACGATCCTGGCCGAGGGCAAGGCGATGGGCATCGTGCCCGCCTCCTTCACCGCGCTCGACTGGCTGCGGGTGGAGAGCTACCTGCTGTTCTACCCCTATGACAATTCGCAGATGTATCCGTTCGAGAACGAAGGCCCCGGCGACACGCTGTGGGAGCTCGGCCTCGACTTCACGGTCTCGCCCGGCAAGACCGGCTTCCGCGGCGCCGAGGAGCATGCCCGCCTGAAGGGCAAGGAGCGCTTCAAGATCTTCGGCGTCCTGGCCGACACCGACAAGGTGCTCGACGCCGGCGACGAGCTCTGGGCCGACGGCAAGAAGGTCGGCATCGTCACCTGCGGCATGTATTCGCGCCTGACCAAGCGCTCCATGGCGATTGCCCGCATGGCGGTCGACGTGGCCCGCATGGGCGCCAAGCTGGAGGTGAAGGGCAAGGGGGGCGCGTGCTCGGCCATCGCCCATCCCATCAACTTCGACGACCCGCAGAAGAAGAAGCGCACGGCGGTGGGCTGAGGCCCGCGGCGCGGCGGGCCCCGGCCCGCCCCGCCGGCGCCAGGTCACGGGCGGCGGCGACGCCGCCCGGCAATTCGGAGACGAAGACAGTTCCATGCTCGTTCACGGCATCAAGAGCCGGCCGGTCTACGGCACGCTGAAGGCCAGTCCGGTCGGGACATTGCACCTGATCATCGCCGACGCGGAAGGCGCGCAGGCGATCCTCGACATGGCGGCAACCGCGCCCGAAGGCTTCTTCGACAAGGCGCACATCATCTACGTGCCGGCCGGGGCGGCGCCCAAGGACTACGGCGCCAAGCTGCAGGCGCTGACGCCGAACCAGTTCTACCAGGGGCCGACGATCGCGGCGGCGCTGCCGCGCCTCGCCCAGACGCTGGCCACCGCCCATATGGGCACGCAGATCTACCTCGCCGGCACCGAGGGCCTGATCGGCCAGGCGATGCGGCTGGCGATCGAGGCCGGCGTCGACCATGCCTCGATCCAGACCGAGCATCGCGGCTCGGAAGCGCGCCGCGTGCAGTGCGTGCACTGCAAGGGCATCACCGAGGATGTCCGCACCCAGCCGGCCGTCTGCGCGCATTGCGGCCTGACGCTCCTGGTCCGCGACCACTACTCGCGCCGCATCGCCGCCTTCCAGGGCGTGCGCATCGACGCCGAGGAGCCGGGCGTCATCCCGCCGACCGAGGAGCTCTTCCCGTGAGCGACAAGACGCCGAAAATCGCGGTGCGCGTCACCGAGATCACCGACATCACCCCGCTGATCAAGCGCTTCCGCTTCGAGGCGCGCGACGGCGCCAGCATGCCGGTCTTCTCGGGCGGCGCCCATGTGGTGGTGGAGATGCGCGACGGCGACACGCTGCGCCGCAACCCTTATTCGCTGATGAGCCCGCCGCAGCAGACGCAGAGCTACACCATCAGCGTGCGGCGCGACGACGTCGGGCGCGGCGGCTCGCTGTTCCTGCACAACAAGGTCCGGGAAGGCAGCGAGCTGCTGATCAGCCATCCCGTCAACCTGTTCCCGGTCGACCATCGCGGCCGCAAGCACCTGCTCTTCGCCGGCGGCATCGGCATCACCCCCTTCCTGGCGATGATGGCCCAGCTCGCCGCGGAGAACCGGTCCTTCGAGCTGCACTACGCCGTGCGCTCGACGGCGCACGGCGCCTATCTGCAGGAGCTGGCGGCACGGTACGGCCAGCGCATCCACGTCTATTGCGACGACCAGGGCGAGGCGATCCCGCTGCAGCGGCTGCTCGGCACCCAGCCGCTCGGCACGCATCTCTATGTCTGCGGCCCGGCCGGCATGATCAACTGGGTGCTGTCGACCGCCCGCGCCTGCGGCTGGCCGGAGCAGGCGCTGCATTCCGAGCAGTTCCTGGCGCCGGCCTCGGGGCAGCCCTACGAGGTGACGCTGGCGCTGTCCGGCCGCACGGCGCATGTCGGTTCGCACCAGAGCATGCTGGAGGCGATCGAGGCCGCGGGCGTCGACGCGCCCTATATGTGCCGCGGCGGCGCCTGCGGCCAATGCGAGGCCAGGGTGCTGTCCTGCGACGGCACGCTCCTGCACAACGACCACTACCTCACGGCGGAGGAGAAGGCGTCGGGCACCAAGATCATGCCCTGCGTCTCCCGCTTCGAGGGCCGCAGCCTGGTGCTCGACCTGTGACCGCGCCCGCGCTCCGCCGTCGACACGCTTGATGAGAAGGATGGGATAGGATGGGCATCGAATTTCGCCAGGAAACCTTCCGCGACGACTTCACCTTCCGCAACAGCCCGGCGGCGATCCGCCGGTTTCCGTTTCCGTTCGACAAGGACAACTACATGTATGCCGTGAACATCGAGCCCCATGTGCTGGGGCCGAAGGGATCGGTCTACGAGAACCTGATCGACGTCGACGAGCACTACGTCTCGGAGATGCGGGACCGGGCCATCGTGCTGAAGGAAGACCCGCTGCGCTGCCAGTCGCTGCCGCACATGACGCTGGCGGGGTGGGATCTGCTCGAGCTCCTGATGGAGCAGCAGGCGCTCGGCTATCCCGAGCATTTCGAACTGCACCGCGACGGCGACACATGGCGCTGGATCAACCGGCCGCTCGGCATCGACGACACCTTCACCTTCGGCGACGTCTCCACGCTGCCCTATGGGCCGATGGAGTACATCACCCGCCAGTCCCAGGGCGATTTCTGCCTGCTCGACCAGCGCGACGGCAATCTGTGGATGGACGCCGGCATCGTCACCACCCAGGCCGACTGGTCGCTCGACTTCGACATCGGCATGAACTTCATGGAATGGCACGGGCCCGTGCCGCTGGCGCACCAGATCGGCGTGTTCGAGCGGGCGCTGAAATTCATGCTGAACCTGCGCCAGGGCTCGCCGGTGCGCCGCTTCAACTGGACGATGACGGTCAACCCTCGGCTCGACACCAGCCCGGAGAACTATCACAAATGGGGCGTCGACCGCATGTCGGTGACGCCGGAGAATGTCGGCGACAAGGTGCATCTGCGGGTCGAGCTGCAGACCTTCTTCCGCCTGCCCCGCTCCAACGCCATCGTCTTCCCGATCCGCTGCTACCTGATCAAGCTGGAAGAGCTGGTGACCGTCCCGAAATGGGCCCGGCGCATGCACCGCGTGCTGCGCGACCTGCCGCCCGAGCTGATCGACTACAAGGGCCTGACCCGCTGGCGGCCGATCGCGCTCGACTACCTGTCGCAATTCGACGACGGGGCAGAGACCTCGCCGGGCACCCGGCCGGACTGAGGGGCGGGAGGCCGGCCCCCGCCGGTCACGCCGGCGGGATGAAGGGCTGGGCGATCTCGCGAAAGGCCACCTGGGCCTCGCAACAGGCGGCGTGCGCGACGATGCCCGGCCAGCGCGCCGCGTCGAACAGCCCCGCATGCACCTCGAGCAGGAAGCGGAACACGCAGGCGACGGCGATGTCGGCATGGCCGAGCCTGTCGCCGAACCACCAGGGCGTCGGCCGGGCTGCCCGGTCGGCCTCAAGCGCGTCGAGGGCCGCGCCGATCTGGGCGCGGCAGCGTTCGACCAGGGCCGGTGCCGGCTCTCCATGGAAGGCGCGCTCGTAGGCGAGGGAGACGACCTTGTCGCCCGCGCCCGTCGCCAGGGCGCAGACCTTGAGCGCCTGCCGCCGCGCCGGGCCGCGGGCCGCCATCAGGGCCCTCCCCTCGCCGACGACCTCGTCGAGATGGTCGAGGATCGCCCCGCTCTCGATCAGCACCTCGCCATCGTCGAGCACCAGGGTCGGCACCCGCCGCAGCGGATTGTAGGCCACGACCCGCTCGCCGCCGGCGAAGGTCGACCAGGGGCGGTGCTCGAAGGCGAGGCCATAGAGGCGAAGGGCGATGGCGACGCGGCGGACGAACGGCGAATCATACTGGCCGATGAGGATCAAGGCCGGCTCCTGCGGATGCGAGCGGCATCATGGCCGCGCCCGGCCGAGCGGCGCAAGATGCCGGTGCGCCGATCCGACGATGCTCTCCACTTAAGCCGTTCAAGGCACGTGATGAACTGGTCAGCATGACTAGAATCTCCCCCCCTTCTCCCCCGGATTCCACGAGGGCTCGGAACCGGACGCGTGGCCGTCGACCTGGCAGCTGGCTGCTGCAAGAGGCAAAAGCTCGTTTCAGCGAGCTTGTGCGCCGGGTCCACAGCGAGGGGCCGCAGCTCGTGACCGTTCACGGGCGGGATGAAGTCGTCGTCATCTCGGTGGAGGAATTCCGTCGTCTCAAGGGAGAGCCGACAGGCAGCGGATTGATCGCTGCCATGCAGGCTTCCCCGCATCACGACCTCGATATCGAACCGGAGCGCCCACGGTTGCCCGTGCGCGATGTCGACTTGTGACGGGGTGGCTGCTCGACACGAATATTCTGTCCGAGCTGCGTCGCGCCAGGCCGGAGCCCAGCGTTCTCGCGTTCATCGCAGCCGAGCCTCTCGACAGCCTCCATGTCAGCGACGTGACATTTGCCGAGATCCGCTTCGGCATCGAGCTCATCGAGGATGCCAATCGCCGTGCCGATCTCAACGACTGGCTCACCCACAAGGTGCGGCCGATGTTCGATCGACGCATTCTCGCCATCAGCGAGGACATCATGCTCAAGTGGCGATTGCTGGTCGAAGACAGCCGGAAAGCAGGCCATACCTTTTCCCAGCCCGACCTGATCATTGCCGCGACGGCGCTCCACCACGGTCTCACGGTCGTTACGCGCGATACGAGAGACTACCAGCGAGCGCGCGTACCCACGTTCAACCCGTGGATCGCAGGGCTGGACTGACGCGCCGGCCGTGATGCCCGCCGCTCCTATCGCCGGATCGCGATCCCCTGCCCCGCCGCGTCCGGCACCGGCAGGCCGGCGTGCTGGCGGGCGAGGTCGTCGAGGATCGCCGCGGTCTTCTCCAGCCAGGGGGCAGAGCGGGGCTGCTCGCCGGACTGGTCGATCGACATCAGCAACTGCTCGGATGTGGCGGCGAGGATGTCGCGCGCCGTGTCGTGCATGGTCAGGAACACCCGGGCCCGCTTCGCGTCGATCTCGAGGAGCTGGGCAGAGACCAGCAGCGGCGCGTCGAGCTTCACCTCGCGCAGGAAGCGGACATGGGTCTCCAGCGTGTAGAGAGTGCGATGGGTCGAGGCCCGCGTCTCGGCGTCGAGCCCGACATGCTCCAGGAACTCGTCCACGGCCCGGGCGAAGATGACGGCGTAGTAGCCGTCATAGAGATGGCCGTTGTAGTCGATCCATTCGGCGCGCACCACCTCGCGCAGCAGCGGCATGGGCGAGGACATGTCAGATCCGTCCCTGCAGGCCTTCGGCCTCGGGCCAGTACTTCTTCACCAGGGCGAGCAGCTCGATCAGGAAATCGTCGCGGCGGCGCTCCAGCGCCTTGATCGAGCGGCCGGCGGCCTGGTGCTCGCAGCCGTCGGCGACCCGATCGATCAGGTCCTCGGTCAGCTCCGGCGCCACCAGCTTGGTCCAGGGCAGCTTCAGGGCCGGGCCGAACTGGTGCAGCATGTGGCGCATGCCGCCTTCGCCGCCGGCAAGATGGAACGTGAGGAAGGTCCCCATCAGCGACCAGCGCAGGCCGCAGCCATAGACCACGGCGGCGTCGATCTCCTCGGTGGTGGCGACGCCGTCCTTGACCAGCCAGAGCGCCTCGCGCCAGAGCGCCTCCATCAGGCGGTCGGCGACGAAGCCTTCGATCTCGGTGCGCACGTGCAAGGGACGCATGCCGATGGAGCGGTAGAAGTCCATGGCGGCGGCGACAGAGGCGGCGGCGGTCTTCTCGCCGCCAAGAACCTCGACCAGAGGCAGAAGATAGACCGGATTGAACGGGTGACCGACGACGAAGCGCTCCGGCCGCTTCATCCGGGCCTGCAGCCGGCTCGGCAGCAGGCCGGACGTGGAGGAGGCGATCAAGGCCTCCGGACGGGCGGCGGCATCGATGCGGGCCAGCAGATCCTGCTTCAGCTCCTCGCGCTCGGGTGCGTTCTCCTGGATGAAGTCGGCCGCCGCGGCCGCCGCCTCGACCGAGCCCAGCACCATCAGGCGGCTGCGACTTGCTCCCGGCGCCAGGCCCTGGCGCTCGAGCGCCCCCCAGGCGTTGTCGATCGCCTGGTGCAGCCGGGCCTCGCCCTCCGGCGCCGGATCCCATGCGACGACGTCATGGCCGTGCGCCAGCGCCCGCGCCGCCCAGCCGGCACCGATCACGCCGGTTCCGATGATCGCGACCGTCTTCGCCATGCCCGTCCCTCCGGTTTGCCTGCCCGAATAGAGCCGCTGGCGCGGTCGATCCCATGGCGGCAAGCGACAGGAAGGAGGCCGGGCGCGACATCACGCGCACCGCTCCGGCGCGGACGGCAGGCGCTCACCCCTCACGGTCGAGCGCGGCGTTGACCACAGCCGTCGTCTCAGGCGACGGCAGCACCGGCACGACCTCGAACTCGACGAGGTCGGACCATTCGAGGATCCAGGCCTGGAGATGGGCGATGTCGTCGCATTCCATCAGCTGGAAGCAGCGCTCGAAGCTCGGCTCGATCCAACTGCCGGCATAACGCAACTCGGCCGGCGCCTGGCGACCCCGCTCGCGGAAGCGGCGGTAAACCGCCTTGGCGTCGCGGTCGCGGAAGCGCTCGATGACCATGAACAGCATGACGTTCTCCTGCGATCGCCGAGCCATCTTCCCGGAATGGCCGCCGGCCCGCAACCCGGCACCACAGAGCGCGAGGCGACATGCCTGCGTCGGTTTGTGTCTGGCGGCGCAGCCGGCTTCGTGCAAAGGCTGGTCCGTCTCATCCAGTCTCCCCGCCATGACCTGTGCCACCGAACGGCCCGCCGCCGATCCGACGACGCCCGACGCCGATCACCGCCTCGGCGTCATCCTGGTCGCCGGCTCGGCCGTGGCCTGGAGCCTCAGCGGCGTGTTCGCACGCCTGCTCGGTCCCGGCGTCGACGTGTGGACGGCGGTGTGCCTGCGTTCCGCCATCGGCGCCGTCTACATGGCGATCGGCATAGCGGCGGTGCATCGCGGGCGCGGGCTCACGGCCCTGCTCGGCATGGGCCGGATCGGCCTGATCATGGCGCTGTTCGGCGCGGTCTCGATGGTGTCCTTCATCGGCGCCTTCTTCTACACCAGCGTCGCCAACGTCTCGGTGATCTATTCCACGACACCGTTCATCGCCGCCGCGCTGGGCTGGCTGGTGCTCCGCGAAGCGGTGCCCGCCCGCACGATGATCGCGGCCGCCATGGCCCTGGTCGGCGTGATCATCATGGTCTCCGGCTCCTTCGCCGCCGGACGGCTGCTCGGCGACAGCCTGGCCTTCCTGATGGCCGCCTCCTTCGCCGTCATGGCGGTGCTGGTCCGGGCGCGGCCGAAGCTGGAGATGCTGCCGGTCAACTTCCTGGTCTGCCTGCTCGCGGCCGCCTTCGCCTTCCCCTTCTCCCATCCCGCCGGCGCCGGCCCGATTGACGTTCTGGTGCTGGCGGCCTTCGCCTTCACATCGATCGCCCTCGCCTTCTTCATGTTCCTGGCCGGGGCACGGCGCATTCCCGCGGCGGAGGCCGGGCTGATCACCACCCTGGAAGTGGTGCTGTCGCCGCTCTGGGTGTTCGCGCTATTCGCCGAGAACCCGGGCGGGCCTGCGATCGTCGGCGGCGCCATCGTGTTCACGGCCGTGGTCTGGCACATCCTCGACGACCGGCGGCGCCGCGGCTGACCGCCCCGTCCCGACGGCCGAGAGCAGCACGCCGGCCAGGAGGATCAGTCCACCGAGAATTGTGGCGGGCCGCGGCCGCTCGTCGAAGATCAGGAACACCCAGATCGGCCCCAGGATCATCTCGGTCTGGGCCAGCAGCGTCAGGCGGTTGGCCGGCACGGTGCGGGCGGCCATGTTGAAGAGCAGGATGCCGACGCCGATGAAGACCGCACCATGCAACATGGCCATGGCGCTCTCGAACGCCGAGGTCCAGAACGGCGCGCCGCTCGCCCAGACCACGAGGGCCATGGCTCCTGCGGTCATGAGCGCATAGTCGGCCACCGCCCCCGACATGTCGCGGCCGCGGCCGAGCCGGGCGACGATCGAATAGAGCGCGAAGGTGACCGCCGAACACACCGCCGCCACGTTGCCGACCATATTGCCGGCGCCGAGCTCGCTGCCGGTCATCACCAGCAGGCCGAGGCCGCCCAGACCGATCGCCGCCCAGGTGACCATGCCGACGCGTTCGCGCAGGAACAGCCAGGCGAACAAGGCGCCGAGGAGTGGAGCGCTGGCGCTGAACAGCATGGCGTTGGCCACCGTCGTCGCCTTCATCGCGAAGATGAAGCACAGCGCCGAGACCGTCAGCGCCAGGCCGCCGACGAGGCCGAACCAGCCGCTGTCGAGCATCTGCCGCAGCGGCGAGCGCCGACCCCAGGCCGCCATGGCGAACACCATCGGCACCAATCCGAAGGAGCGCCAGAGCAGGTATTGGAACGCGTCGAGGTTCGGCGACAGCCGCACGGTGATGCTGCCGAAGGAGAACATCACGCCGGCGGCGAGCGCCAGGCCCGCCCCCCAGATTGCAGTGCTCGCAGGGGCCATCGCGGTCCGAACCAGGCAAGGCGGGAACCCGCACCATGTCGCAAGACGCGGCGCAAACTATCCCAAATGCGACGGGCCGCGTCCGATTCAGGCGACATCGGGCACACAAATGTCGGCCATCTCAAAGGCTCATGGACCGAGCCCGCGACGGGATCATCCTTCCAGGAAATGCCCGATGGCATTGAGAGGCCGGGTGCCGTCGCAGACGATCTTGGCGATGGCCAGCATGGGGACGGCCAGGATGGCGCCCGGTGCGCCCCACATCCAAAACCAGAAGATCAGCGAGATGATCACCAGCACCGGGTTGAGCGTGAAGCGGCGCGCCAGCAGCATCGGCGTGATCATCTCCCCTTCCAGGAGATGGATGCCGAGATAGAGGGCCGCCGGCAGCAGGGCCGGCCAGAAGCCGTCGAAGGTCAGGAGCCCGGCCAGGGCGAACAGCGCCAGGCCGGCCACCGGGCCCATGATGGGCACGAAGTTGAGCAGGAAGGCCAGCACGCCCCAGAACACGGGATCGCCGAGGCCGCAGGCCCACATGGCCAGGCCCGCGGCGATGCCGACCGCGGCGTTCATCAGCGTGATGGTGACGAGATAGGCGGAGATGTTCTCCTCCACCTGCTGCGACAGCTCCACGGCCTGACGCTTGTCGCTGAAGCGCGGCAGGATCTCGACGAAGCGGCGCAGGAAGGTGTCGCCGGAGACGAGCAGGAAGAACAGGATCAGGATCGTCTCGAAGAAGCCGCCGGCGAAATGCTGGGTGCCGCTGAACAGCGTCTCGGTCAGGCCGATGCGGGCACCGCCGCCGCCGTCGATCTCGCGCAGGAAGGACTGCAGCGTGGCGATCGGACGACTGAGCACCTGCAGATGCTCCTCCAGGCGCGGCAGCCCGGTCGGCAGCTTCTCGGCCCAGCTCGAAGCCGGCCCGGCGACGGCGGCGCCGAGCCCGACGATCACGGAGAACAGGGCGGCGATCAGCATCAGTGCGGCGAGAGCCCGCGGGAGGCGCAGGCGCTCCAGCAGGCGCATGCCGGGCTGGAGCAGCAGCTTCAGCACGAAGGCCAGCACCAGCGGCAGGATGATCTCGGCGGCGACATAGGCGACCGTCAATATGGCGAGGGCCAGGAGGCAGCTGAGGATGACGAACGTCTTGTCGATGCGGGGCGGAAAGTCGTCGGCGATGGGAATGCCCGCATCCGCCGGCAATTCGACCCCATTCCCAGGCGTGTCGGCGGCCGTCTCGGCGAGTCCATGCATCGGGCAGCATCCCCAGACGGCGGCCCCGGATGGTCCGCCCCTGCGATAACGCCGGGATGTCCGCGGGAGTTCCCAGGCCCGGACCGAGCCGGGACAGGGCCGTCTCAGCCCTCGAATCCGCGATAGCGCCGCCGGTAATCGGGGTCGTAGAGGGCGCTCTCGCGAAAGTCCTCGGCCGCCAGCGCCGGGCCGATCAGGATCAGCGCCGTGCGCTCGATCGGCTCGGCCGCGACCCTGGCCTCGATGTCGCCGAGCGTGCCGCGCAGCACCCGCTCGTCCGGCCAGGTTGCGCGGAACACCACGACGACCGGACAGGCAGGGCCGTAATGCGGCAAGGTTTCGGCGACGACGCGGGCGAGGGCGTGGATCGACAGATGCACCGCCAGCGTCGCCTTGGTCCGCGCGAAGGCATCGAGCGTCTCGGTCGGCGGCATCGACGAGGCCCTGCCGGAGGTGCGGGTCAGCACCACCGACTGCGCCACCTCCGGCAGGGTCAGCTCGCGCCCGAGAACGGCCGCTGCCGCGGCGAAGGATGGTACGCCCGGCGTGACGGTGTAGGGGATGCCGAGGGCGTCGAGCCGTCGGGTCTGCTCGCCGAGGGCGCTCCAGATCGACAGGTCGCCGGAGTGCAGCCGCGCCACGTCGTGGCCGGCGGCATGGGCGGCGGCGATCTCCGCCATGATCAGGTCGAGGGTCAGCGGCGCGGTGTCGACGATGCGCGCATCCGGCGGCGCGAGGGCGACGATCTCCGGCGGCACCAGGGAGCCGGCATAGAGACAGACCGGGCAGCGCGCCACCAGATCACGGCCGCGGACGGTGATGAGATCGGGCGCGCCGGGGCCGGCACCGATGAAATGGACGGTCACGGGCGATCCTCCGACATGGCGATGGCACAGGTGGCGCTGCGGCTGGCGATGCGCGGCTGCACGAGCCGCGAAACGGGGCCGGCCCCGGCCAGCGCCGCGGTCTCGGCCACGCTGGCCAGGCCGGTCAGCGCCACCACGCGCTCCGAGACCGTGATGGCGCGCGGCTCGGCGAGCTTCATCACCGATTCGGGTATCAGCACAAGCGGCAGGCCGAGGAGCCGGGCCGCCTCGGCCAGGCCGGTCTCGCCATGCTTGAAGGCGGGGGCGAACAGGCCGGACAGGCGCGCCATCGGCAGCTCCGCCTTCGCCATGGCAAGGCGGGCCAGCTCGACGATCTCCTGCGCGCCGCAGCCCTTGCGGCAGCCGAAACCGGCGGCAACGATGGTCATGGCTTGGTCGTGCTCCACTGCGTCACCGGCATGGCCGGCTTCCAGCCATGCATCGTGCCGATCGAGGCGATCCGCTCGACCGACAGGCGCACGAGATCGCCGCCATGGCGTGCGAACCAATGCCCCAGCAGCGCCTCGGTTTCCAGCGACACCGCATTGGCGACGAAGCGCCCGCCCGGCCGCAGCGCCGTCCAGGCCGCCTCGAACACGCCGTCATCGCCGGCTCCGCCGCCGAGGAACACCGCGTCGGGCGGCTCCAGCCCGGCGAGCGCCGCCGGGGCGCGGCCCTGGACGATGGCGAGCCGCGACACGCCGAGGGCGGCGGCATTGCGGCCGGCCCGGGCGGCGCGGTCCGGATTCTCCTCGATGCCGACGGCCCGGGCGGCCGGGTCGCGCAGCAGCCATTCGATGGCGATCGAGCCGGCTCCGAGGCCGATATCCCACAGCAGCTGGCCCTTCAGCGGACGCAGGGCCGAGAGCGTCACCGCCCGGATCTCGCGCTTGGTGAGCTGGCCGTCATGCTCGAACATGTCGTCGGGCAGGCCGGGCGCGAGCGGGATCGGCCGCGCCCCCGGCCCGGCGACGACCTCGACGGCGAGGACGTTGAGAGGATCGATCGCCGCGAGCGCGAAGGCGTCGGCCCGGGCCGCGCGGATCGCCTCCCGCGGCCCGCCGAGCGCCTCCAGCACGGTCAGCCGGGAGGGGCCGAAGCCCATCTCGACCAGCCGGCCGGCGACCTTGGCCGGCGTCGTCCCGTCCCAGGTCAGCGCCAGGATGCGGGCGCCGGGCTGCACGTGGGGGGCGATCGCCTCGAAGGGCCGGCCGTGCAGCGAGATGGCGGCGCAGTCCTGCCGGGCCCAGCCGAGCCGGGCGGCGGCGAGGGAAAAGGCCGAGGGCGCCGGCAGGCAGGCGATCTCGTCGGCCGGGACATGGCGCGCCAGCGTGGCGCCGACGCCCCACAGGAACGGGTCGCCCGAGGCCAGCACGACGACGCGCCGGCCGCGCCGGGCGAGCAGCAAGGGGATGGCGTCGGTCAACGGGCTCGGCCAGGCGAGGCGCTCGGCCGCGCCGGCGGGAACGAAGGCGAGGTGACGGGCCCCGCCGACCAGCAGCTCGGCCGCCGCCACCACGGCCCGGGCGGCGGGCGACAGGCCGTCAAGGCCGTCCTCGCCGATGCCGACGATGGACAGCCAGCGGCCGGGATGGTTCAACGCGGTCATCGCAACACCCCACGGCGGCCATGATCCTGATCCTCGGCGGCACCACCGAAGCCTCGGCGCTGGCGCGCCTGCTGGCGCAACGGCCGGAGATCGCGGCCCTGCTCTCGCTCGCCGGCCGCACCCGCCAGCCGGCGACGCCGCCGATCGCCCATCGCATCGGCGGCTTCGGCGGGGCGGCGGGGCTCGCCGCGTTCCTCACCGCGCGGACCGTCATCGGCGTCGTCGACGCCACCCATCCCTTCGCCGAGCGGATCTCGGCCAACGCCCTCGCCGCCTGCCGCGAAACCGGCACGCCGCTCCTCGCCCTCCGCCGCCGGCCCTGGGCTCCGATCGAGGGCGACCACTGGACCGAGGTGGCGGACGCGGGGGCGGCGGCGCTGGCGCTCGGCACCGCGCCCCGACGCGTCTTCCTCACCGTCGGCCGCCTGGAACTCGACGCCTTCCTGGCTGCGCCACAGCACGATTACCTCATCCGAACCATCGATCCGCCCGAGAGCCTGCCGCCGCGGTCGCGGCTGATCCTGGCGCGCGGCCCCTTCGCCGAGGACGAGGAGCGCCGGCTGCTGGCCGACGAGGCCATCGAGGTGGTGGCGACCAAGAACTCCGGCGGCAGCGCCACCTACGGCAAGATCGCGGCGGCCCGCGCCCTCGGCCTGCCGGTGGTGCTGATCCGCCGACCCGAGGCGAGCGAGGCGGCGGCCGTCGAGACCGTGGCGGAGGCGATGGCGTGGATCGAGGGCGTCGTCGCGCGCGCGCGCCTCTCCCGGCCGGGGTGAGGATCCAAGGGCTCGTTCGGGAACGCGTGCTTCGTTACGCCTGGGGCACTCCCTCTCGACCGTCAAGCCCGGCCATGACGCTGAGGTTGACTCGCTTACGGGCGAGCGGCCCCTGAAGCTCCCGTTCGGGGATGACAGCTTCAGGCGCGACGCCGGCCGATCCCCTCCCCCCTGTGGGGAAGGGTAAGGGAGTCGGGGTCGTTGGCGTCGGGCTCGTCCTATCCTGCACGACCCCCACCCTTTATCCCTCCCCACCCATCTCGGGTGTTCCCGAGATGGGCAGACAAGGAAGGCAAGTCGGAAACATCCGACTTGCCGGGGGAGGGAAGACGCGGGCGTCGCGGCAAGCCTGGAAGCGTGGCGTCTCGCACGGCCGGACGAGAGGTAGCGGCGGTTGCGGAGCGCAGGCTCTTTCACGCCCCCTCCTCCCAGTTGCGCGGGGTGTAGACCCAGGGCTCGCCCTCACCGCGCTCGACCAGCCGCGTCCGCGACGAGCCGACGATCACCAGGGTGCGCATGTCGACCTCGGCCGGGTCGACCGTGAGAAGACTGGTGCGGACGATCGCCTCGTCGGGCCGGCCGACCGCCTTGGCCAGCACCACGATCCGGTCTCCCGCCGCGGCGCGCAGCACGTCGAAGGCGCGGGCGATCTGGTGCGGTCGGGCTTTCGAGGCAGGGTTGTAGAGGGCGATGACGAAATCCGCCTGCGCCGCCGCGACCAGGCGCTTCTCGACCAGGCTCCAGGGCTTCAGATTGTCCGAGAGCGAGATGGCGCAGAAATCATGGCCCAGCGGCGCGCCGAGACGGGAAGCGGCGGCGAGCATGGCGGTGATGCCGGGCGCGACGGCGATGTCGAGGCTGCGCCAGGCCGGCGGGCCGGCTTCGACCGCCTCGAACACCGCCGCGGCCATGGCGAAGACGCCGGGATCGCCGCCCGAAACCACGGCGACGCGGCCTCCGGCGGCGGCCAGCTCGAGCGCGTGGCGGGCCCGGTCGATCTCGACGCGGTTGTCGGACGCATGGCGCCGGGCAGCGGACGGCGGCACGCGCGCGACATAGGGCTCATAGCCGACGATGTCGGTGGCCTCGGCCAGCAGCGCCCGCGCCTCGTCCGTCAGCCAACGCTCGGGGCCGGGCCCGAGGCCGACGATCATCAGGCGGCCGGATCCTCCCGTCACAGGCAGCGCCCCCGGCCCGGCACCAGGATCATGGCGAAGTAGGGCGCGCCCTCGTAGCCCGCCGGCGGCAGCGGCAGCACCTTTTCGCCGGCCATGGTGCCGCGTTCGACATAGACGGCGCGGCCGGCAAGGCCGAGTTCCTCCAGCACGGCGCGCGTCTTGGAGAAGTGGCGGCCGAGCTTCATGATCACGGCGGCGTCGGCGCGCGAAAGATGCTCCTTGAGCGCAGCGCGCGGCAGCGTCGCCGGCAGCACCGCCAGCACGTCGTCGCCATAGGCGATCGGCGTCCGCGCGCGGGTCCAGCAGCCGGCCATGCCCGACACGCCGGCGACGATCTCGGTGTCGTAGGCGGCGGAGAGGCGGTGGAACACCGGCATGAACGAGCCGTAGAAGAAGGGGTCGCCCTCCGACACCACCACCACGTCGCGGCCGGCGTCGAGATGGGCGGCGAGCCGGATCGCCGCCGCGTCGTAGAAACCGGAGAGCGCACCCTGATAGGTCGCGCCGTCGGCCGGCTCCTCCGTGGTCATCGGATAGGCAAGCTGCTCCTCGATCACGCCGTCGGCGAGAAAGCCCTCGACGATGGCGCGGCCATGGCCGCGCTGGCCCTGCTTGCAGAAATAGGCGAGCACCGGCGCGGCCTTCAGCAGCCGGGCGGCCTTCAGCGTCATCAGCTCGGGGTCGCCGGGACCGACGCCGACGCCGTAGAGACGGCCTTTCCCGCTCATTCGACGTCGCTCGCCAGCGCGTTGACGGCAGCCGCGGTCATGGCGCTGCCGCCCTTGCGGCCGCGCACGATCAGCCAGGGCACCCGGTTCCAGGCGGCGAGCTCATCCTTGGATTCGGCGGCGCCGACGAAGCCGACGGGAATGCCGATGATGGCGGCCGGCGGCGGCGCGCCGGCATCGACCATGTCCATCAGGCGATAGAGCGCGGTGGGGGCGTTGCCGATGGCGACGACCGCGCCGGCCAGCCGGTCGCGCCACAGTTCGAGGGCGGCGGCGGTGCGGGTGTTGCCGATCCCGGCGGCGAGCCCGGGCGTGCGCGGGTCGTCGAGCGTGCAGATCACCTCGTTCTGCGCCGGCAGGCGGGCGCGGGTGACGCCGTTCGCCACCATCTTGGCGTCGCACAGCACCGGCGCCCCGGCCCTGAGGGCGGCGCGGGCGGCGGCGGCGAAGCCGGGCGCCATCGCCACGTCGGCGGCGACCTCGACCATGCCGCAGGCATGGATCAGCCGCACCACCACGGGCGCCTCCTCGGCCGTGAAGCGCGACAGGTCGGCTTCGGCGCGGATGATGGCGAAGGAACGGCGGTAAATCTCGGCGCCGTCGCGGATATAGTCACGGTCTGGCATTCTTCGGGCTTCTGGGCGTGAACGTCGAGGGATCGAGCCCGGCGAGATGGGCGGCCATCTCGTCGGGCGGCATCAGCGGTGTGGCGCTGGGTGACATGGCGGTGGCATGGAAGGCAAGGCCGTAGCGTCCGCCGCCGGCGACGAGCATCAGCGTCGCCGGCGCCCGGCGGGCGCAGCCTTTCGGGCAGCCGGACACGTGGACCGTGACGCCGGGGCCGAGATGCGGGGCCAGCGCCTGCGCAAACAGCGTGGCGTCGCGCTGGGTCTCGCCTTCGCCGGAGGCGCAGGCCGGGCGGCCCGGGCAGGCGGCGACGGCGAGGCGCGCATCGGTGGCATCGACCACCAGGCCGAGCCCTGCGACCTCCTCGGCCAGGGTGGGAGCGTCGGCTTCCGCCACCGGCGCCAGCAGGATCGCCCGCCAAGGCGTCAGGCGCAGGCCGGAGCCTCGCTCGGCCGCGAGCGCGGCGAGCCCGTCGAGCTGGGCGGCAGTGAGGCGGCCGAAGGGAATGGCGGCGGCGAAGCAGCCGGCGGCGGGGATGTAACCGGCGAGGCGGTCGATGGACGGGACAGCGGCGGCGGATAACGGCTGCATGCGCGACGCCGGCCGCTCCCCTCCCCCTTGTGGGGAGGGGTAAGGGGGTGGGGGTCCCTCAGGACAAGGCGAGCCCTTCGTCAACGACCCCCACCCTTTATCCCTCCCCACAAGGGGGAGGGAAGACCCGAGCGTCGCGGCAGGTTCTGAACCGGCGAGTCCCGCACTGCCGAAAGCAAACTCGATCGGCCCCGCCCCCACCCTGCCGACCACATCGCGGAAACGCCGCTCCTCGCCGATGCGCAGGGTCAGGAACGCCTCGGCCAGCATCGCTGCCGCGGGTACGAGGCCGGCGGCGGCGACGAGGCCGAGCGCCGCGCCGCCGGCCTCCACGGCGAAATGCTCGCCGCCCGCCGCGACGAAGCGCACATCCGCCTCGACGCCGTCGAGCGGCAGGCCGCCGCCGCCGTCGATCAGGAACAGGAATTTTGCCGGCAGGGCGTGCAGGCGTCGATTGGCCGCGAGCTCGCGCTCCAGCGCCGCGGCAAACGGCACGGCATCGATCGGGGCGGCCGGGTCGAGCCCGGCCAGCGGGCTCGCCAGCACGTTGCGCACGGTCTCGCCGGCCGCATCGGCGTCGAGCAGGCCGAGGGCGGCGAGGCGGGCCTGCAGCGGAAGAAGCGTTGCCTCCCCGACGCCGCGCAGCTGCAGGTTGGCGCGGGCGGACAGGTCGATGAGGCCGTTGCCGAAGTCGCGGGCGGCGGCAGCCAGCGCCTGCGCCAGGGCCGGAGGCACAACGCCGCCGGTGATGCGCACGCGCACCAGCAGTCCGTCGCCCGTACGCATCGGGCGCAGGGCTCCCGGACACCAGCCTCGGCGGCGATCGCTCATTCGGCGGCCTCCCTGCCGGCATCGAGCAGCAGGGCCGCGGAGTTGCGGCGCGGCTGCCACAGGCCGCGGCGGATCGCTTCCGCCAGCCGCTCGCGAATGGCCCGCGCCGCGCCGGGATTGGCGGATTGCAGGAAGCTCCACACCGCCTCGTCCTCGACATAGGCGGCGTGCAGCCGGTCGAAGGCGGCGCTGCCGACCACACCGGCCGTGGCGGCGAAGGCGAACAGGCTGTCGGTGGCGTTGGCAAGCTCGGCCGCGCCGGCGAAGCCGTGGCGCATCATGCCGGCGATCCAGCGCGGATTGGCGGCACGGCCGTGGACGACGCGTGCCACCTCCTCGGCGAGGCTGCGCAGCTTTGGCGTCTCGGGATCGGTGAGGTCGGCATGGTAGAGCGCCGCCTCGGCCCCGAGCGCCGCCAGCGCCGCGCCGAAGCCGCCCTGGAAGGCGGCGAAGGTGACGTCGTCGAGGATGTCGATCTCGCGATGGTCCTGGCCGTGCACATGCGCGTCGGCGGCGGCGACGCGGCCGGCGAAGGCCGCCTCGGCCGCCTGCCCGTCCATTCCGGCACCGTAGGCATAGCCGCCGGCTGCGAGATAGTCGCGGCCGAGATCGGCCCGGTCCTGCCAGGCGCCGCGGGCGAGGCGGTCGGAGATGCCGGCGCCGTAGGCGGCGGGGGCGGCGCCGAAGATGCGCAGCGGCCGCGCTTCCCCGGCCCGGCGGGCGGCGGCGAGCGGATTCCATTCATCCTCCTCGTCGAGGGCGGCGACGGCACGCACCGCCTCGTCGATCAGGACGATCTGGCCGGCAAAGACGTCGCGGAACAGGCCGGAGATCCGCAGGGTCACGTCGACGCGCGGCCGGTCGAGCCGGGCGAGCGGCAGCACCTCGAAGCCGCGGACGCGGTTGGAGGCGTCGTCCCACAGCGGCGCCACGCCGAGCAGCGCCAGGGCCTGGGCGATGTCGTCGCCGCCGGTGCGCATGCCGGCCGAGCCCCAGAGATCCATGACGACGCGGCGCGGATGCTGGCCGAAATCCTGGAGATAGCGGCGGACCACCTCTTCCGCCGCCCGCGCGCCGATGGCGGCGGCGGCGCGGGTCGGCACGGCGCGGGGGTCGAGCGTCGTCAGGTTGCGCCCGGTCGGCAGCACGTCGGCGCGGCCGCGGGTCGGCGCCCCGGCCGGACCGGGCGACACGAAGCGCCCGTCGAGGCCGGCGAGGAGGCCGGCCATCTCCGCCTCGCCCGTGGCGTCGAGGGCGGCGGCGAGCGCCGGCCGCCGCTCCTCGCCGCCGGTGCGGGCGAGCGCGTCGAGCAGCAGGCCGTGCTCGCGCGGAGCGCGGCCGAAGACGTGCAGGCCGTCGCGGATCTGCATCTCCTTGACGTCGCAGAGGAAGGCGTCGAGCCGGGCCAGGGTCTCGTCCTCGTCGGCGCCCGGCGCGATGCCGCATTCGGCGGCGAGGCCGCCCTCATGGGCGCGCTCGACGATCGCCCTGCGCAGATGCGCCATGCGGCGGCGGTCGAGCCCGTCGGCCGAGGCATATTCGTCGATCAGCCGCTCCACCTCCTCGGCCGCGCCGCTGAGGCCGGCGGCGGCGAGCGGCGGCGTCATGTGGCCGATGGCGACGGCCCCGAGCCGGCGCTTGGCCTGCGCCGCCTCGCCGGGATTGTTGACGATGAAGGGATAGAGCACCGGCAGCGACCCCAGCGCCACGTCCGGGAAGCACGACGCCGACAGCGCCGCCGCCTTGCCGGGCAGCCATTCCAGCGTGCCATGCGTGCCGAGATGGATCATGGCATCGGCGCCGAAGCGCTGCCGCAGCCAGAGATAGAAGGCGAGATAGCCATGCCGGGGCGGCAGGTCGGGCGAGTGGTGGTCGGCCTTGCGGTCGAGCGCCGCGCCGCGGTCGGGCTGCACGGCGACGGCGACGTTGCCGGCGAGGAGCACCGCGAAGCGGAAGGCCCCGTCCCGGCAGGCAGGGTCGCCAGCCGGATCGCCCCAGGCCGCGTCGAGAGCGGCGATGACCGCCGCCGGCCGGCCGGCGAGCCAGTCGCGATAGGTGGCGAGGGGGAGGATGGGGGCGGGGGACGGGAGACATGTCCCCGGAGGGCCCCGACCGACGGTTGCGGCAGGTGGCGCGACGTCCGCATCTTCCCTCCCCCTTGCGGGGAGGGATAGAGGGTGGGGGTCGTCGAGAACGGGACGCGCCTCATCCTGAACCAGCCCGCGCATCAGCGCCCGCTCGTCCCTCGGCCGCCCCTCGATCCGGTACCCCTCGGCCGCCAGGCGGTCGAGGATGGCGAGGGTCGAGGCTGGGGCGTCGAGGCCGACGGCGTGGGCGGTGCGGCCGTCGGCGCCGGGATAGTTGGAGAGGATCAGCCCGAGCCGGCGCCGGTCGCGCGGCGTCGCGGCAAGGCGCGCCCAGGCGGCGGCCCGGTCGGCGACCGCGGCGATGCGCTCCTCGTGCGGACGATGCACGGTGCGGACGATGCCGCCTTCCTCCACCTCGGCCTTGAACGAGACGACGCCGGCCAGCAGCCGGCCGTCGAGCTCCGGCAGGGCGACGTGCATGGCCAGGTCCGTGGCGGACAGGCCGCGGCTCGAGCCTTCCCAGGCCTCCTCGCCCGAGCCGGCCGTCACCACCTGCAGCACCGGGCAGCCGGCGGCATCGAGCGCCGAGCCTTCCCTCTCGCGCCGGGCGGAAAAGGCGGTGGCGTTGAGGATCACCGCCGGGCGGATGCGCCGCAGTTCCGCTTCGATCCAGCCGGCCGTCTCCTCGTCCTTCAGCGAACCGACGAACAGCGCCGTGACCGCCAGCCCGCGCCCGGCGAGCGCCTCGGCCAGGGCATCGATCGGAGCCGTGTCGGCCGCAAGCAGGATGGAGCGGTAGAAGACGATTGCCGCGGTCCCGGCCGCATCGCCGCCGGCGGGGAGGCCGGCATGGATGCCGTGCTTGGGCAGGGCGACGGGCGGCGGCGCCTCGCCCCGGTCGAGGCCGCCGAGCCGGGCGATATGGCGCAACGCGGCCGCCGCATTGGCGCCGCCCCCCTCCCGCCAATAGGCCTCCAGCCGCTCGAGATCGGCCGCGGCCACGGTGGAGAGCTCGGCGAGGCGGGGATCGGCCCGGCCGTCGCCCGGCAGCAGCGCCAGGGCGATGCCGTGCCGGCGGGCCACGGCGCCCAGCTCCTCCGCCCCATAGCGCCAATAGTCGACGCCGCCGAGCAGGCGCACCAGGATGGCGCGCGCATGACGGCAGACGCTCTCGACATAGAGGTCGACCGACATCGGGTGACGCAGCCTGGCGAGCGGCGCCACGCGCAGCCCTTCCAGGCCGCCGGCGGCGGCCAGCGCCAGATCGCTGTCGGTGAAGGACAGGAAGACGACGTCGCCCGGCGCCTGGCCGAGATCGACCGCCGCCTCGGCGGCGTCGAGCGAGCGCGTGTCCTGCGGGAGAAGATGCATCGTGTCCTACCGCACCAGCGCGACCTGCCGGCCCCCGGCACAGCCGCGGCCTGGCGCCGCCCGGGAAAAGAGCCTTCGGGGAGAAGGGGCAGCCGGCCGTGCCGAGCGCCTGCCCCGAAGCGACGCGCCCTGTCCCAAACGGCCCGGCGGCGCGCCGCAACCGTGTCGGGGCAAGGCTTCGACGGCAATCCGGACGTGTCGCGACGCCCTCCGGTCCGTCCGATCTGCGCAGCGGATCATGCCGCGATCATACACCCGCTAGGCAGCCAGCGCCCGCTCGATCGCGGCTCGGTCGAGCCCCTTCTCGCCGATCACCACGATGCGGCCGGCGCGGGGCTCGCCGGGGCCCCAAGCCCGGTCGAAATGGTGGGAGAAGCGGGCGCCGACCCCCTGGACCAGCAGGCGCATCGGCTTGCCGTCGACGGCGACGAAGCCCTTCATGCGCAGGATGTCGTGGGTTTCCGCCGCGGCCTTGAGCCGGGCCACCAGCGCCTCCGGCTCGGCCACGGCCGGCAGGTCGACGACGAAGGTGTCGAAATCGTCGTGGTCGTGCTCGGGCTCGGCGTCGTGGTGCGAGGGACGGGCGGCGAGGTCGTCCTCGGCCGCGGCAGCGAGGCCGAGCAGCACGGCGGCGTCGATGCGCCCCTGGACGGTCTTCACCACCTTCACGGCGCGCGGCACGGTGCGGACGATATCGGCGGAGACGGTGGCCGCCTCCTCGGCGCTGAGCAGGTCGCCCTTGTTGAGCACCACCAGGTCGGCGCACAGGAGCTGGTCCTCGTAGACCTCCTCCAGCGGGTTGTCGTGGTCGAGCGCGGCATCGCCCTCGGCCCGACGCTTCAGTTCCTCCGGATCGTCGGCGAAACGTCCGGCCGCCACGGCCGCGCCGTCGACCACGGCCACCACGCCGTCGACGGTGACGCGCGAGCGCACCGCCGGCCAGTTGAAGGCCTTGACCAGCGGCTTGGGCAGCGCCAATCCCGATGTCTCGATGACGATATGCTCGGGCCGCTCGGGCCGGTCGAGCAGCGCCTCCAGCGCCGGCACGAAATCGTCGGCCACGGTGCAGCAGATGCAGCCGTTCGACAGTTCGACGATGTTCTCGGCCGGGCAGCTCTCGATGCCGCAGCCCTTGAGGATCTCGCCGTCGACTCCGACATCGCCGAACTCGTTGACGATCAGGGCGAGGCGCCGGCCGTTCGCCGTCTCCAGGAGGTGGCGGATCAGCGTGGTCTTGCCGGCGCCGAGGAAGCCGGTGACGATGGTGCAGGGAACCTTTTGCAGCGTGCTCATTCGGCAGCGTCCTTGAGGAAGGGATGGGGCGGGATGCGGGCGACCATGCCGCGCTTGAACGGTTCGGGCCGGCCGCGCCAGGGCATCAGCCCGTCGGTGGAGGCGGCGAGCAGGCCGGCGGCGGCCAGTATGTCGGGGCCGGCGTCCGGCGTGAGGTCGCCGAACACATAGGTCCAGGCGCCGGGCGCGGTCAGGGAAACGGTGCAGGCGCGGCGGCAATTGCCGAGGCACTCGACCGGGTTGAGCTGCATGGCGGCGGGTATCGTCTCGGCCAGCGCCTGGTGCAGCCGTGCCCCGGAGCGCGGCGCGGTGGGATCGTCGCCCTCGCGCCGGCAGGTGACGCAGACATGAATCACGACGTCCCGCATCGGCCGGGCCTTGCGCCTTTCCTTGCGCCGCGGCGCGGCACGGGGCGCGGTTGCAGCCGCCGCGACGGCGGCAGCCCGGCACCGGTTGCTTCCGGGGCGCCCCGCCCGGACCGGCATGCGCAACGGCAGGTCTCCTGGCTCGCGGGTCGCCGCGACGCGCCGCCTTCCCGGAGATGGCTCCAGTGGCCTCCTGGCGCGCCGCTCGCCGCTCACAGTTGCGGGGGCAGCCGCGGACTGGGGGCCGGAGCCCCGCACCGCATTCCCTTTTGACTCTCGGACGAGAGACCGTCTGGATCGGACTAAAGGACTGTGCGACAAGCCTTGTCAATCGCACAGGCGACGCAGGCTTGCCTCGGCCGGCAGGCGGCGCAGCCATGCACGGCACGGGACAACGGACATGAGCGGCGAGGAAAAGCCGGAGGCCGCCGACAGGCCGGAGCGCATCGATTCCACCTTCCGGAACGGCTCGGTGACCGCGATCGGCGTGGTCGTCGGCTTCTCCCTCGGCTTCCTCAGCAACTGGGCCTCGCAGCCGGGCGACTGGAACTGGCTCGACATCGCGGCCGTGATCCTGATCTGCATCGGCCTCGGCCTGCAGATCCGGGCGCTGGCCGGCATGCTCTATGTCAGCTCGCTCGATCTTGCGATCTATGACCGGCTGATCCGCTTCTTCCTGGCCGGCGTCATCCTGGTGGCGATCGGCGTCGGCATCGCCATCTTCGCCGACGTGCTCGGCTTCAACGTCACCGCGCTGCACAAGCCGTGACCGCCCTGCCCGATCGCCTCACCCTGGTCATCGGCGGCGCCCGTTCCGGCAAGAGCGCGCATGCCGAGGCGCTGATCGGCCGCCTGCCCCCGCCCTGGACCTATATCGCCACGGCGCAGGCCTTCGACGCGGAGATGCACGAGCGCATCGCCGAGCACCGGCGCCGGCGCGACGGGCGCTGGGTCACCGAGGAGGCGCCGCTCGAGCTCGCCGCCGCCCTGGCCGCGGCGCCGGGCCCGGTGCTGGTCGACTGCCTGACGCTCTGGCTCACCAACCTGATGCTGGCCGAACAGGCGCTCGAGCCGGCTTTCTCCGGGCTCGAGGCGGCCCTGGCCGCTGCCGCCCATCCCGTGGTCCTGGTGTCGAACGAGGTCGGCCTCGGCGTCGTGCCGGACAACGCCCTGGCCCGCGCCTTCCGCGACGAGGCCGGGCGGCTCAACCAGCGGGTGGCACGGCAGGCCGACCGCGTGCTGTTCATGGTCTCCGGCCTGCCGATGGTGGTGAAATGAGCGAAGCGGACGACGGGGCCCGCCACAAGGCGAAGATGGCCAAGCGCAAGGCGGTGCAGGACGCGGAAGTGGCCTCCAAGACCCTCGAGAAGGGGCTGCTGATCGTCCATACCGGAGCCGGCAAGGGCAAGTCGACCGCCGCCTTCGGCCTCATGCTGCGCGCCCTCGGCCATGGCTGGCGCGTCGGCGTGGTGCAGTTCATCAAGGGCGCCTGGTCGACCGGCGAGCGGGCCGCGCTGGAGCGCTTCTCCGACCTCGTCACCTGGAAGACCATGGGCGAGGGCTTCACCTGGGAGACGCAGGACCGCGAGCGCGACGTGGCTGCGGCCGGGCGCGCCTGGACCGAGGCGCAGGCGATGATGGCCGATCCGGACATCCGTCTCCTCGTGCTCGACGAGCTCAACATCGCCCTGCGCTACGACTATCTGCCGCTGGCGGCGGTGGTAGCGGCGCTGGCGGCGCGCCGGCCTGACCTGCACGTCGTCGTCACCGGCCGCAACGCCAAGCCGGAACTGATCGCCGCGGCGGACCTGGTGACCGAAATGACGCTGGTGAAGCACCATTTCGCCGCCGGTGTGAAGGCGCAGCAGGGCGTGGAGTTCTGACCGGGACGGGCGGGCGCCGACCGCGGGTCGGCCGAGAGCACGCTGGCCGTGGCCGTGCGTGACGTGGTCCATGAGTTCGGCAGCGTCCAGGGCGACAGGATCGACGTCTCCGCCGTCGACGCCGATGGCGGTGCGTCCGGCGATCAGGCCTTCGTCTTCATCGGCCAGGCCAGCTTCACCCATGGAGCCGGCGAGTCGCTCCGCATGTCACCGGCGACGCTTGAAGCGAAATTGCCACAGCAGCCCGGCGGTGATCGCGACTGCGCCAATCGTGGCGGGAAACGCGTACTCGCCCCATGCACCCCACCAAATCAAGGCTGCAAGTGTGAATCCGGCAACCGATATGAAAGCGACGATCGCGCTTGGTTTCAGGTAAGCCCATGGCCTGGGATAGCCAGCCCGATTTGCGAACGTATCGAAGGCCATGCGATAGATGCCGACGACGATTGCGATGATGAATATCACCTCATAACCGAGGGAGTGATCCATCGTTCCCGTCCTTCGCTCGCGGGCAGAATCCTACCCTAAATCCAAAAGCACCGGAGTCACAGACGTTCGGACCGGATTGCCCCCGGCAGTTTGCGCTCCCCCGCGTGACGCGCAAGCCCCTTCGCCGGCCTGGTGCCATGTGCGATCGCGCACGCCGCCTGCCCTCCCCTCATGCCAGTCTGCAACCTCCCCCTCATCAGACAGTCCTTCGGGAGGCACGATGGCCAATTTCACGCTGACCACCGCCGTCAACAACTTCACCGGCACATCCGGGGCCGACATCTTCTCCGGCCCCGGCGGCGGGGTCGACGCGCTGGACGGCGGCGGCGGCAATGACGAGTTCCACATCGATTCGGCCCAGGCCGGCACGATCGACGGCGGCACCGGCACGGATACGGTCTTCCTCGACGGCAACGAGCTCGGCGCCGTGACCTTCTCCAATGTCGAGACGCTGAACGTCTCGACGAGCAACATCTACGCCACGGCGGCCCAGCTCGCCCAGTTCTCCAGCATCGTGCCGACCGGCGGCGGCAGCGACTTCTACGTGTTCATGCAGAACGCCGGCGGCACGGTGAACTTCGCCAACATGTTCGCCTCGCCGATCGCGCTGCATGTCGAGGCATCGCTGGCGACGTCGGCGGTAACGCTGACCGGCACCTCCCGCGCCGACAGCTTCCTCGGCTCGAACTTCGACGACAAGCTCAGCGGCGGCGCCGGCAATGACGAGCTGAACGGCGGCGCCGGCAACGACATCCTGGTCGGCGGCACCGGAGCCGACACCATGATCGGCTATACCGGCAACGACACCTACTACGTCGACAATGCCGGCGACATCGTCGACGAGCTCACCTTCGGCGGCACCGGCATCGACAAGGTCTATTCCTCCATCTCGTTCGACCTCAGCGACGCCGCCCGTGCCAAGGGCAATGTCGAGAACCTGGTCCTGGTCGGATCGGGCAACCTCGACGGCACCGGCAACGTCCTGGCCAACGCCATCACCGGCAACGCCGGCGCCAATGGCCTCTATGGCGGGGCCGGCAACGACCGGCTCGACGGCGGCGCCGGCAACGACCACCTCACCGGCGGCGCGGGCGCGGACAAGCTGTTCGGCGGCACCGGCGCCGACACGTTCCACTTCCTGACGACGGCCGAGAGCACGCCGCTCGCCGCCGCGCGCGACGTGATCTACGACTTCAGCCACGCCCAGGGCGACAAGATCGACGTGTCCGCGATCGATGCCGACAGCACCCTCGGCGGCAACCAGGCCTTCGCCTTCATCGGCACCGGCGCGTTCTCGCACACGGCCGGCGAGTTGCGCTACAAGGTGCTGAACGACAATGTCTACGTCTACGGCGACACCAACGGCGACGGCGCCGCCGACTTCTCGATCCAGCTCAACCACCTGGCCTCGCTGCAGGCGAGCGACTTCCTGCTGTAGGACGGGATCGGGCGCCCGGCGCTGCCGGACGGCGCCTCAAACCGACGACGTCAGGGGGCTGGATGGCAGATCCAGCCCCCTGTCCCATGGCGGCTCCGGCCAGAAGCGGAGCGCCAGGAACTCGACGAAGGCCCGGACCTTGGCGGGCGGGTTGCGGCCGGGCGGCATCATCGCGTGCACGGCAAGACCCGCGCGCAGGGGGTGGTCGAGCGCCAGCGGCACGAGCCGGCCGGCGCGGATATCACCGGCAAGGATGAAGGTCGGCTGGTAGACCAGCCCCTGTCCGGCCAGGGCCGCGGCCAGCAAGGCATCGCCGTTGTTGGCGCGCAGCCGCGTCGACACCGGCACGGCGATCTGGCCGTCGAGGCCGAACAGCCAGCGCTCGGCGGTCGCCGGCGTCGGCAGGGTGTAGCCCAGGCAATCATGGCCGGCGAGGTCGGCGACAGTGGCCGGCCGGCCATGCGCCTCCAGATAGGCCGGCGTCGCGCACAGGGCGAGGCGGCAGGGCGCGAGGCGGCGGGCGACGAGGCTGGAATCCCTGAGCTGGCCGATGCGAACCGCCAGGTCCCAGCCTTCGTCGACGAGGTCGACCACCCGGTCGTTCAGGCCGAGCTCGACGCCGAGCCGGGGATGGAGCCGGGTGAAGTCGGCGATCAGCGGCGCGATCTCCCGCACTCCGAAGGCGACCGGCACGGCCAGGCGCAGCGTGCCGCGCGGCTCCACCCGGTCGGCCGCCGCCGCCTCCTCCGCCTCTTCGATCTCCACCAGGATGCGCTCGCAGGATTCGAGGTAGCGCCGCCCGGCCTCGGTCAGGGTGACGCTGCGCGTGGTGCGGTGGAACAGCTTGACGCCGAGACGCTCCTCCAGCGCCGCCACATGCTTGGTCGCCATGGTCTGCGACATGCCGAGCGCCCGCGCCGCGGCCGAGAAGCCGCCGAGCGCGGCCACCCGCGCGAAGACCTGCATCCCGGCGACACGGTCGAGCATCAGGCTACCTCACACCCAGAGCGTGAGATCATATTTAAGGATCGCCGATTATCAAATGCCGGACGCCGGTCCATCTTGCGGCCATGACGGCGCGGCCCGGAGCCGGGCTCCGCCGCGAGCTCTCGGAGACGGACCATGATCGACACCAAGACCGCCCCCTATGCCGCCCTCGTCCTGCGCGTGACGCTGGGCCTCCTGTTCCTCGCCCATGCCTGGCTCAAGATCTTCGTGTTCACGCCCGCCGGCACGGCCGGCTTCTTCCAGAGCATCGGCCTGCCCGGCCCTCTCGCCTATCTCACCATCGCAGCCGAGTTGCTCGGCGCCATCTCCCTGATCGTCGGCTTCCAGACCCGCATCGTCTCCCTGGGCCTCATCGTGATCCTGCTCGGTGCCATCGTCACCGTACACGGCCCGGCCGGCTTCTTCTTCACCAACCCGAACGGCGGCTGGGAATATCCGGCCTTCTGGGCCGTGGCGCTGCTGGTGCAGGCCCTGCTCGGCAACGGCGCGCTGGCGTTGACGCGCAGCAGCGGCCAGGTTGCCTGATCCACCGTCGCGCCTCAAGGAGACCACCATGAGCACCGGACCATTGCCCCGCCTGGCGCCGGCCCAAGCTTCGGCCCGCCCGATCGACGCAGGCACCAGGATCGGTCACGTCCACCTCAAGGTGGCCGATCTCGACCGCGCCCTCGCCTTCTATTGCGGCGTGCTCGGCTTCGAGCTGATGCAGCGCTACGGCACGCAGGCCGCCTTCATCTCCGCCGGCGGCTACCACCACCATATCGGCCTCAACACCTGGGAAAGCCGTGGCGGCTCGCCGCCGCCTCCCGGCACCACCGGGCTCTACCACACGGCCATCCTCTACCCGACCCGGGCGGCGCTGGCCGATGCGCTGCGGCGGCTGGTCGAGGCCGGCATCCCGCTCGACGGGGCCAGCGACCACGGCGTCAGCCAAGCGCTCTATCTGCGCGACCCCGACCAGAACGGCGTCGAGCTCTACTGGGACCGTCCGCCGGAGGAATGGCCGGTGACGCCCGGCGGGCAACTGGCGATGACCACCCAGCGCCTCGACCTCGACGATCTGCTGCGGGCGGCCGGCTGACCCGTCCGCGCCCTACCCGTCCAGGATGCCCGCCGCGGCGTTCTCGTCGGTGACGAGCACGTCGACGACCCCAAGGCGCAGGGCGCCGCGCAGCACCGGCGCCTTGTCGGCGCCGCCGGAGGCCAGCACCACCGTCCGGATGTCGCGCAGCGCATCCGGCGACAAGGCGATGACCCGGCGGTTCAACGAATGGTCGACCAGCCGCCCCTCCGCGTCGATCCAGTGGGCGCAGAGGTCGCCGACCGCGCCCGCACGCTTCAGCGACGCCAGATCGGCCTCGCCGATGACACCGAGATGGAAATTCGTGGTGTCGCGAGCGAGATTGCCGGCCGAGACGAAGGCGATGTCGACCCGGCGGGCATGGTCGAAGGCTTCGCGCAGGATCGGCTGCTGCATGAACAGGTCGCGCGTGGCCTCGGTGTCGGCGAAGATCGGCGCGGCGATATAGTAGCAGCGGGCGGAGAACAGGTCGGCAAGGCGCGAGGCGCTCTCATAGGCGTTGAGCACGGAGCCGCCGGTCAAGCCGCCGAGCAGGGACACCACGGACAGATCAGCGACCGGCCGCACCGGGATCGACCTCATGGTGTAGCGCAGCGTCTGGCCCCAGCCGACGCCGATCGACATGCCGTCGCGGATGCGCTCCGACAGGGCCAGCCCGGCTGCGACCGCGATGGTCTGGGGCACCAGCGCCGGGTCGGGGGGCGAGGGCACGACGATCGCCTCATCCAGCCCATAAAGGTCGCGCAGGCGTTCCTCCAGGGCGACGCAGCTGGCGATCTTGGAATTGATGCGGATCTGGACGATGCCCTGGTCGCGAGCCTGCGCCAGCATGCGGTTGACGCGGATGCGGTTCAACCCGAGCCGCTTGGCGATCTGCGCCTGGGTGAGGCCGCCGACATAGGAGAGCCAGGCGGCACGGACCAGCAGTTGCTCTTCCCGGTCCAGCGGCTCGTCCGGCTCGCGCAGGTCGTCCCTTTGCTTGCGCGCCCCGGCTCCCATGCCTATCGTCCTTTCGTCAGCCTCGTCATGCGCCTGCGCTCAACGATGGAACCGGTCGAAGGCGAGGACGAGCGGCGCATCGCGGCAGATGGCGGCGACGATCGCCGCCGCCAGCGGCATGCGGGCGGCGGGCAACGCACCGCGCGCCATCATGTCCTCCAGCGTCGGCCCGAGGTCGAGGGCAAGTTGCGCGCCTTCCACAGTATCCGTCGGCATATGATCGGCCTTGGCCGCGCTGTAGCTGAGGCCGAGCCCGAGCAGCCGGCCCATACGACCGTTCCGGCCGGCCTGGCAGGTGACATAGAGGTCGCCCGAGCCCGGCAGGCCGAGCACGGTCTGCGGCCGGCCGCCGAGCGCCTCGACCAGGACGGTCATCTCCTGCAGCGCCTGCGTGAACAGGGAAGCGGAGAGGTTGTGCATCAGCGCCCCGTTCGCCGCCTTGCCCTCACGCTCCAGCATGCCGGCGGCCGTGCCCACGGCCAGGGTGTAGAAGTTCTTGAAGGCGGCGCAGATCTCGACGCCGATCACGTCCGCGGACGGACGGGCATGGTAGAACGGCGCCTCCAGCAGGCCGAGGACGCCGGCGACCCCGGCGTCGTCCGGCCCGGTGACCACCACGGAGGTGTCGCGCCCGGCGGCAAGCTCGCCGGCGATGCAGGGCCCGCCGACCGCCATCACCGGCAGCACCATGCCGGTGCGGCGCTCGACCTCGCGCGCCACCACATGCGGCAGCACCTCGATGGTGCCGTCGCGCGGCGCCAGCCCCTTGGTGATCATCAGCACCGGCAGCGGCGCCTTGACGCTCTCGACGATGCGGTCGATCGCCCAGCCGACGCCGGCCGACGAGACGCCGAGGACCAGGAGATCGGCTTCCTCGCCGATCACCTTGCCGAACTCGCGATGGGAATGGGCCGTCACCGAAGCCGGCAGCGTGATGCCCAGGCGTGGATGCAGGCCGTTGCCGGCAACGGAGCGGATGATCTCCTCGTCGAGATGGGTGCCGACCAGCGCGATCGCGTTGCCGCCATGGGCCGCGGGCAGACTCATGGCGGAGCCCATCACGCCGGCGCCGAGGATGACGATCCTAGCCATGGATGGCGGCTCCGCTGTCCTGGTCGAAGACATGGACGCGCTGCAGGTTCGGCACCAGGCGAACCTCGGCATCGGGCACGAGATCGAGCCGCTCGGAGGTGACCGAAACAACTTCCTGGCCGCCGACATCGGCATAGATATGGATTTCCGGCCCGGTCGGCTCGATCACCGAGACCTTGGCCGGCAGGCCCTGCCCGTCCGTCGAGGGCTTGAGATGCTCCGGCCGGATGCCGTAGGCGACCTTGCGTCCCGCGTCTACCCGGATGCCGGACGGCAGCGGCAGCGCCACGCCGCCCGGGCCGCGCACCACCGGACGGCCGTTCTCGGCCGTGACCTCGCCACGCAGCACGTTCATCGACGGCGAGCCGATGAACTCGGCCACGAACAGGTTGGCCGGCTTGTCGTAGACGGCAAGCGGCGCGCCGACCTGCTCGATATGGCCGTCGCGCAGGATGACGATGACGTCGGCCATGGTCATGGCCTCGATCTGGTCGTGGGTGACGTAGACCGTGGTGGTCTTCAGGCGCTGGTGCAGTTCCTTGATCTCGGTGCGCATCTGCACGCGCAGCTTGGCATCGAGGTTGGAGAGCGGCTCGTCGAACAGGAACACGGCGGGGTCGCGGACGATGGCTCGGCCCATGGCGACGCGCTGGCGCTGGCCGCCGGAGAGCTGGCGGGGATAGCGGTCGAGATAGGGCGTCAGGTTGAGGATGGAGGCCGCCCACTCCACCTTCTTGCGGATCTCCTGCTTGGCGACCTTCCTGAGCTGCATGGAGAAGGCCATGTTGTCGAACACGGTCATATGCGCGTAGAGCGCATAGTTCTGGAACACCATGGCGATGTTCCGGTCCTTGGGGTGGACGCCGTTGACGACCTGCGAGCCGATGAGGACCTCGCCGGAGGTGATCGGCTCGAGCCCGGCGATCATCCGCAGCAAGGTCGACTTGCCGCAGCCGGACGGGCCGAGCAGCACCACGAACTGACCGTCCGCGATGGCAAGGTTCAGCCCGTGCACGACCTCGATGTCGCCATAGGCCTTGCGCACGTCCTTGACAGTGACCGACGCCATGCGGGCTATCCCTCCACGATTGACGCGCCCGGCGAGCGGGCCGACAGGATTGCATCTGCGATTTCGACGAAGCCCGCCCCGCCGCGCGAGGGGGCGATGAAAGCCGGCACGGCGGCCATGCGCCCTTCGAAGTCGCGCACGTTGGCAACGCCGCAGGCATAGGGGAAGAAGCCGAACATCGGCGCGTCGTTCGGGCTGTCGCCGCAAAAGACGAAGCGCTCGCGCGTCGCGTCGAGGTCGAGGCCGAGGACGTCGCGCACGAAGATGCGCGTCATCGACAGCTTGTCATAGGCGCCGAACCAGCCGTTGACATGGATCGAGGAGACCTTGGCGACGCCCCCCGCCTCCTCGAACAGCGTCACGATGCGATCCACCGCCTCGGGCGGCAGGGCCGGCACGTCCTCGCAGAAATCGACGGCGAGATCGGCCTCGCGGTAGAGCTGGTCGGCCGATATGGCCGAGCCCGGCACCTCGCGCAGGATGCGTTCGGACAGAGCCGCGAGCCGGCGCCGGTTCTCGGCGCGCTCGGCGTCGGAGGCGACGAAGCGGCGCACCATCTTGCGGGCGGGAGCGTCGTAGCGGAAGTAGAAGGCGCCGTTCTCGCCCACCACGCCGGCGACCGGCCAGAAGCGGGCGACCATGTCGCACCAGCCGGCCGGACGGCCCGTGATCGGCACCACCAGGAGCCCCGCCTCGTGCAGCCGCTCCAGCGCGGCATAGGCGGCGGCGGGCAGGCGTCCCTCGGTGGTCAGCGTGTCGTCGATGTCGGTGAACACGCCGACGAGATCACGCGCCGCCGCGGGCGGGAGCTGCGACAGAGGCTTCATTCAGAACTCCTCCTCCAGCATGCCCTCCAGCAGCCCGGCGTCGGCCGCCAGGTTGACGAAGGACCAGCGCCCCCGGATCTCGCGGGAATAGCGGATGGCGTCGTGCCAGACATGGCGGGGCAGGCCGAGCTCGGCCGCGCTGGTCGGGCCGCCGGCCGCGGCGAGGGCCGCGGCCATGCGCTCGACCGGCAGGGCCATCGGCCGAAGCTCATCGCGCAGCTGCGGCCACATCTCGGCAAGCCTGCCGTTGAAGGCCTGCGTTGCGGCGGCGTCGAGGGCGGTCTTCTTCATTTCGGCGATGCACAGCGGCCCGAGCTCGGCACCGTAGCGGCGCATCATCGCCGCCTCGTCGACCACGGTGGGCCTGACCACGGGCGGCGTCTCCATGGCCAGGATCCGGTCCTGGATGCGCGCCATCACCAGCGAAGCGACGCCGACCTGCTGGCCGTGGGTGGTGCCGGGGTGGTGGTCGCCGGAGAACATGTCGACCCAGTGCGAGATCTGATGCTCGCCCATCGAGCCATGATGCGACACGCCGGTGAAGGAGACGCCCATGGAGCACAGCGTCAGCACCCGCTGCAGCGCGCCGACGGCCTTGACGTCGTGGGCGGCAAGGCCCGCGGCCGAGGCGATCATCGGCTCCTCCTCGCCCTGCTGCAGGGCATAGGGCGTCGCCGAATAGGTGGTGCCGAACAGGCGGTGCGAGGCCCACCAGTCGATCTGCGCCGTCGGCCGGCACAGGCTGTCGCCGAGGCCGGCGGCGCTGAGCCAGGCCGGAGCGGCGGCCGAGACGCCGAGGTCGAGGAAGATGCCCCGCGGGGCGTGGGACGGCAGCGAGGTCTTCAGGCCGGAGGCCAGCGTCACCGAGGCGGTGGAGGCGCCGTAGCCGTTCATCGAGGCGGCGGTGCCGAACACGGCGTAGCGCCGGCCGTCGAGGAAGGTGGCGTGCTTGCAGCTGTCGTTGAGCACGCCCGAGCCGACCGCGACCACGCCGTCGGCGTGGCGCGTGAGCTCGCCGATCCGGGCGATGGTGGCCTCGTCGCAATCGAAACTGCCCTGCAGCACCACCTCGTCGATGCTGGCGATGCCGCGCAGCGCCTTGGCGACCCGCCGCCCCAGCACTTCGACCGTGTTCTCGTCGGAGACGACGGCAAGACGCCGGCCGAGATTGAGCGGCGCGATCAGCTCGGCCTCGCGCCCCTCGGTGGTCTCCGACAGGTCGATCGCCTCGAACGGCAGCGTCGCCGGCTTGCCGGTCTCCGGGTCCTTCCAGCGCCCGGCGACGACATCCTCGATACGTTCGTTCCAGTTGACGGCTTCAGGCATCAGGCGTCTCCGCGACTGCCGCCGGTCTTGCATTCCGGGCGGAGACAAGAGGCCAAGGAACGGCGGAAAGGGAAAGGGAGGATGAGATCGGACAGCGTATCGGGCTCTCAGCCATCGGCGGCCTCCACGAAGGCGGAAAGGCGGGAATTCCAGGCCGAGAGCGTCGGCCAGAGATCGGCATGGATGGCGACGAGCTCGGCATAGCGGGCGGAGCGCCCGGCATCCGGCTCGAAGACGCGGGCCGGCCGGCTCGCCATGGCGGCGGTGGCCTCGGCGATGGAGGCGAACCAGCCGGCGCCCTTGGCGGCAGCCATGGCGGCGCCGAGCGAGGAGGCCTCCACCGTGGTGGAGCGCTGCACCGGCCGGGCCGAGGCATCGGCCAGGATCTGGGCCCAGAGATCGGAGGAAGCGCCGCCGCCGATGGCGATATAGGAGCTGATCGGGACGCCCGTGGCGGCGGCAGCCGCATTGGTGGCGCTGGCCTGCTCCATGGCGATGCCCTCCAGCAGGGCGCGATAGAGGTCGCCGCGCCGCGTGGAGCCGGAGAGGCCGGCGATGACGCCGCGGGCGAAGCTGTCCCAGTGCGGCGTCATGCAGCCCTGCCAGTAGGGCACCAGCACCACGCCGCCGGCGCCGATCGGGCTGGCCGCTGCCTCCGCCTCCAGGGCGGCGAAGGCCTCGCGCTGCCGCGCCGGATCGACCGAAAAGATTTCGCGCGCCAGCCAGTCGACCAGGAAGGTGCCCGCCCGCAGGCAGGTCTCGAAGATGAAGCCGCCGTCGGCGATGGCGTTCATGGTGCGGAAGGCGCGGTCATGGGCATAGGCGGAGCCGAAACTGCCCGACACCACGGCCGTGCCGAGATTGATGTAGGCGGCACCGGGCGCGATCAGCCCCGCGCCGGTGCCGGCGCACTGGCCGTCGCCGCCGCCGGCGACGACGCGGGTGCCGGCGACCAGGCCGGTCTGCGCCGCGGCTGCGGCCGAGACCTCGCCGGTCGGTTCCCCGGGCACGACCAGGCGCAGCATCTTGGCCGGGTCGACGCCGGCCGCCGCGAGCAGCTCCGGCGACCAGATGCCGCGCCGCATGTCGAGCGCGCCGGTCGGATCAGCCGACGCGGTCGAGGTGACCCAGTCGCCGGTCAGGCGGAAGGTGAGATAGCCGTGCACATCGGCGATGCGCTCGGTGCGGGCGAAGATCTCGGGCTCGACCTCGGCCAGCCAGATGAAGCGATAGAGACAGGGGATGACGTCGAGCGGCTTGCCGGAGATGGCGTGGACGCGGTCGGCGCCGAAGCTCTCGCCGAAGCGGAGCTGCTGCGGGCGGGCGCGGTCGTCGAGCCAGACCATGCCGGGGCGAAGGGCGGTGCCGTCGCCGGAGAAGACGCCGAAGGTCTCGCGCTGGTTGGAGATGCCGACGGCCGCGACACGGGCCGGATCGATCTGTGCGGTCAATTCCCGCAGCGCTGCGACGGTCGAGCCCCACCAGTCGGCCGGATCCTGCTCGAAGAAGCCGGGCTGCGGATTCGACAGCGGGATCTGGGCCCGTCCCTGCGCGACGAGGCGCCCCTCGCGGTCCCAGGCGATGGCCTTGGTGGCGGAGGTGGAGGAATCGATGCCGATGACCAGGTCTTTTTGCATCAGTCGCTGTCAGTCGAAGGCGCGTCCGGAGGAAACGGCGGAGGCGATCGCTCGCCTCCGCCGCGGGTCGGGCTGCGATCAGAGCAGATCGGCGTCCTTGACCTTGGTGTCGATCATGACGGCGACGGCGTCCATGCACTTCTTCGGATCGCCGTCATAGGCCTGGCCGGTCAGCAGCTTGCCGAGCTCGGTCGGGATCTCGTTGGTCGAGAAGCCGGCCCAGAGCGGCATGTCGGGTTCGGAGCCCATGGCGTTGTCGATCACCCACTTGACCATGTCGAGATGGCGCGTGGTGCCGGGGCCGACGCGGTTCTTGGCCTTGACGCGCGGATCCTCGAAGGAGGACAGGCGCATCGGCGCAAAGCCGCCGATCTCGGTGCAGCGGGTCATGATGTCCTTCGAGCAGGCCCACTGCATGAAGATCCAGGCCGCGTCCTGGTTCTTGGAGTACTGCGACAGGCCCATGACCGAGCCGCCCTGGTGGCCGACATTCGGGATCTCGCCGAAGCCGGCGTCGGCCGGCGAGCGCAGGCCGGGCGTGGCGACCAGCGGCTTGGCCGGCTCCCACAGGCCCTTGACCTTGGAATCGTCGGAGTCGAGGCCCGGGAAGAATTCGTCCCAGCTCAGCGCCATGGCGGCCTGGCCCGACTGCATGGCCTGGAACTGGCCGTCCCAGTCGGAGGCGGTGGCGTTCGGCGGCGCGTATTTCAGCATCTCCTGGTACCACTTCAGGCCGGCGACGCCCTGCTCGTCATTGCCGGAGAACTTCTTGTCCTTGTTGAAGATCGAGCCGCCATGGCCCCAGACCGCCGCAGTCCAGTCGCACTCCAGCGAGTAATGGCCGGACTTGGCCTGAAGCGCCACGCCGTAGACGCCGTTGGCCTTCTCGGCCTCGGTGATCAGCTTGGCGGCGGCCAGGTACTCGTCGAAGGTGGTCGGAACCTGGATCTTGTGCTTCTCCAGGATGTCCTTGCGGTACATCAGCATGAAGATCGGGATGTCGAAGGGAATGCCGACCATCTTGCCATTGTACATGGCGAGACCCTCGACCAGCGGCTTGGAGAAGTCGTCCCAGTCGAAGCCCGGCATGGCCAGCTCGGCGTTGGACTTGTACTTCTCGAGCGGGTCGACCGTGTCGGGCGCGAAGGTCGCGGCCCAGGACTGGTCGAGATAATAGAGGTCGTAGGTGCCGAGCTGCCCCTGCACGTCCTGCGTCGCCTTGGCCAGGACCTGCTCGAGCGGGACGATCTCGACCTCCACCTCGATGCCGGTCAGCCCGGTGAACTCGCCCTTGAGCTGGTTCACCACCACCGTCGGCGGCGTCGATTCGGAGGTGTAGCGGATCTTGGTCCCCTTGAACTTGCTGCCGACGTCCTTGAGCCACTTGGCGACATCGTCGGGCGTCTGCGCCGCCATGGCGGCATCGCCGATCAGGCCCGCATTGCCGCGGAAGGGCCGGCTGTTGCCGAGCATGCCGGCGGCGAAGGCCGAGAAGCCGAGGCCGGCCAGGCTCATCTTGCGCAGGAACTCGCGCTTGGAGATGCGCCGCTCGCCGAACGCCTTGGCCGTGTCGGCGATGAAGGTCTTCCTGTCGTGTTCTTTGAAGCTCATTGGGTTCCTCCCATGGATCGGGCTTTTATCCGTCCGGCCAGCCTAGTCCTTGAGCGAGCCGAGGGTCAGGCCGCGGACGAGATGCTTTTGAACGAGCAGAATGAAGATGAAACTGGGGACGATGGCCGAGGTGCCGAGCGCCGAGATGAAGCCCCATTCCGACCCGGTCGAAGTGACGAAGGTGGTGATCTTCACCGGCAGCGTGCGGATCGTCACGGTGAGGAACAGCGACAGGAGGAACTCGGTCCAGGAGAAGATGAAGCACAGCACGGCCGCCGCCGCGACGCCGCCCTTCACCATCGGCAGCACCACCTTGCGGAAGGTCTGGAACCGCGTCGCCCCGTCGATCATCGCCGCCTCGTCGACATCCTTGGGCACGTCGTCGAAGAACGACTTCAGCAGGAGCACGGCGATCGGCAGGTTGATCAGGCTGTGGACCAGGATCATGCCGAGATGGGTGTCACGCAGCCCCGTGGCGTGGAACATGAACACCACCGGCACGACGATGGCGATCGGCGGCATGAAGCGCTGCGACAGGATCCAGTTGAGATAGCCCTGCCGGCCGCGGAATTCGAGGCGCGACAGCGCGTAGGCCGCCAGCACGGCGATGGCGACGGTCAACGCCGTGGAGCCGATGGCGATCACCGTCGAGTCGAAGATGGTCTGGCGGCTGTCGTATGAGCTGGCGCCGCCGACGCCGAAGGTGTTGCCGCTCTCCACCGCCAGATCGGCGCGCGACCGGCCGAGCAGCGTCACGGCATAGTTGATCAGGGTGGGCACGAAGTCGAAGAAGACGACGCGATCCTTGTCGAACAGCGCCGACATCGGCTTGATCGAGGCCAGCGCCCACCAGAGCAGCGGGAACATGAAGGCCAGGACGGTGAAGACGGCGAGGACGTCGCGACCCACGCGCTTGGACAGGGACTGTTCCATCAGAGCTTCACCTTGAAGAGCTTGATGAAGAGGTTCGACACGACGACCACCAGCACCAGCGCGAGCACGGCCAGCGCCGAGGCATAGGGATAATCCCCGTTCTTGAAGTAGATGACGCCGGCATAGTAGCTGAGCGTCTCCGTCGCGGTGCCGGGGCCGCCCTGGGTCATGACGGCGATGTAGTCATAGATGCGGAAGAGGTCGACGCCGCGGATCAGCACCGCGATGGCGATCACCTTCGACAGCAGCGGCAGGGTCAGCTTGAAGAAGGCCTGGGTCGCGGTGGCGCCGTCGATGGCGGCGGCCTCGTAGGGGTCCTTCGGCAGCGAGCGCAGGCCCGCCATCATGATCAGCACCATGAAGGGCGTCCATTGCCAGATGTCGGCGAGCAGCACGCCGTAGAGCGCGGTGGCATGGGTCGCCAGGATGGGGTGGTCCGAGGACACCAGCCCGATGGCGTAGAGCCCGCGGCTGAGCACGCCGAACGAACCGTCGAGCATCAGCTTGAACATCATGCCGGTCACCGCCGGCGGCACCACCAGGGGCAGCGTCATCAGCGCGCGCAAGAGCCCATAGCCCTTGCGGTCGGTGTCGAGCAGCAGCGCGATCAGCAGGCCGAGCGCCAGTTCGATCACGATAGCCACGAAGGTGTAGAGGAAGGTGGTGCCGACCGCCCCCCAGACCCGCTCGTCGGCGAGCAGCTTGCCCCAGTTCCACAGCGGGTCGAACACGTCCTTGCGCAGGACGACGTTGCGCTTATGCAGCGACAGCCAGACCGAATAGAGCAGCGGATAGACGCCGAACACCAGCAGCATGGCGGTGACGGGCGCCAACCACGGGAACGGATGCTCGGATGTCAGGAAACGCGGCAGGGCGAAGCGCGTCACCCTCGGTACAGTGCTGGCGGCAACACTCATCGAGCTCCGGTCCCCCCTCTGGAATCCAACAACGGCCTATCCTCCCTCGGGCGCCGAAGCGCCGGGCGCTTTCTGCACTCTTGTATTTTTCTGATATCTTTTGTTCAGAACAAACTGCTGCGTTTCGATCGGATTGTCAAGCATCATGCAAGCGCCGTCCAGCGCCGCCTCGGCGACGGCGTGGCGGGAGCGTTCCAGGTCGGGGAGGCTGTCGGGAGGCCGCGACTATTCCGCCGCGGCCGCGGCCGGGGTATCGGCCTCGACACGGCCGGAGCGGATGCGGATCATCCGGTCACAGCGGGCGGCCAGGGCCATGTCGTGGGTGACCAGCACCAGCGTGGCGCCGCGTTCGCGCTTCAAGGCGAACATGGTCTCGATGATGGAGGATCCGGTGGCCTCGTCGAGGTTGCCTGTCGGCTCGTCGGCCACCAGGATCCTCGGGTCGGGCGCCAGGGCGCGGGCCAGCGCGACGCGCTGCTGCTCGCCGCCGGAGAGCTGGGCCGGGTAGTGCGACAGGCGCAGGCCGAGGCCGACCGCCTGGAGCTCGGCTTCGGCCCGGGCGAAGGCGTCGCGACGGCCGGCGAGCTCGAGCGGCACGGCGACGTTCTCCAGTGCGGTCATGGTCGGCACGAGGTGGAAGGACTGGAAGACGATCCCCACATGCCGGCCGCGGAAACGCGCCAGCCCGTCCTCGTCGAGCGCCCCGAGATCCTGGCCGGCGACGCGAATGGTGCCGGTGTCCGGCCGCTCCAGCCCGGCAAGGGTCATCAGCAGGGTCGATTTGCCCGAACCGGAAGGACCGACCAGGCCGACGGCCTCGCCCTGCCTTATTTTGAGCGAAACACCCTTGAGGATATGAACGCGTGCCGCGCCGCGGCCGAGGCTCAGATTGACGTCCGTCAGTTCGATCGCCGCTTCCACTCTTTTCCGCCCGCTGCAAAGGACCAGCCATGCCTCGATCGCCGACATATGGGTGGGCCCGCGTCATCCGCCAAGCGCGCATGCTCCTGCTCGGCGCGGTCCTGCTGGCGCCGGCGTCCTCGCCGGCCGCCGCAGCCGAGCCGCTCCGCGTGGTCGCGCTCGGCGACAGCCTGACCGCCGGCCTAGGCCTCAACGCGTCCGAGGCCTATCCGGCCAAGCTGCAGGCAGCCCTGGCGGCGCGGGGCTCGGCAGTGGTCGTCGACAATGCCGGCGTCTCCGGCGACACCGCCGCCTCGGGCCTCGCCCGGCTCGACTGGTCCGTGCCGGAGGGCACACGGGCGGTGCTCCTCGAGCTCGGTGCCAACGACATGCTGCGCGGGCTCGACCCGTCGGCGACCCGAGCGACGCTCGACGCCATCATCACCCGGCTGCAGGCGCGCAACATCGCCGTGATGCTCATGGGGATGCGGGCGGCGCCCAATCTCGGCCCCGACTACCAGAAGGCCTACGACGCGATCTTTCCCGATCTCGCGGCCAAGCACGGCATCCCGCTCTATCCCTTCTTCCTCGACGGGGTGGCCGGAGACCGGGCGCTGAACCAGCCGGACGGGCTGCATCCCACCGCCCAGGGCGTCGACGTGATCGTCGAGCGCAGCACTCCGGCGGTCCAGCACTTCCTGCAGGCCCTGCCATGACTGGCGCGCGGCGGGCACCGCGGAGGCGGCCAGGATCGCCGCGAACAGGAGATTGACCGCGCGCGCGATCCGTGGCCGGTGCAGCCGGCCCGCGAACGCCGTGCCCGCCGCCAGCCAAGCGAGGTGGACGAGCACGATCATCGCCGCCAGCACCGCCGCCTTGACCGAGGCCTCCGCCAGCGGCGAGGCCAGACCGAGCCCCGGGCCGGCCGATATTGCGGCGATGGCGACATAGGCCTTGGGATTGGCGACGGCGAGCGCCAGTCCTCCGGCGAAGGCCGGTGCCGACGCGCGGCCGCCGGCGGCCGGCAGCGGCGCCGCGGCGATCCGCAGCGCCAGATAGAGGAGATAGGCCGCCGACAGGCCGTGCAGCCCCGGCGCGAGCCGCGGCAGCGACAGCAGCAGCGAGACGAGGCCGGCCGACACGGCGCCGAGCACCAGGACGGTGCCGAGAACCAGCCCGGCGGCATAGGGCAGCGATCGCCGGAACCCGAAGCTCGCCCCCACCGCCGCCACGCTGATCGTCGCCGGGCCGGGGCTGCCCATCACCACCAGCGCCGCGAGCAGCAGCGCCGGCAGCGGCTGCAACGTCGCACTCACAAAAAGCGGCTGCACCGTCATGAAAGAGCCTGTAGCTTGCGGCGATGCGCAGCACGCTATGCGGGGCCGATGCTCCCGGTCTTGAAGGCTTGTGCCAAGATGCGGCCGGCGAGCCGCCCCGGCGGCACATTCGCCTGGGCTCGGGAGCCGCGGGCCTGGAACGGTTGGAGGCTCATTTCACCGGCCAGGCCTTCGCGCCGCACCGGCACGACACCTATGCGATCGGCATCACCCTGGCGGGCGTGCAGACCTTCGCCTATCGCGGCGAGCGGCGTCGCTGCCTGGCCGGCGAAGGCCATGTCCTCCATCCAGACGAGCGGCATGACGGCGGCGCCGGCACGGAGGACGGCTTCGGCTATCGCATCGCCTATGTCGACCCGGCGCTCGTCCAGGCGGCCCTCGGCGGACGGCCGCTGCCCTTCCTCGCCGATCCCGTGCTGCGGCGCCACGACCTGGATCCGGCCCTGGTCGACATCCTCGGCGACATCGACACGCCGATCGGCCCGCTGGAGCACGTGGAGATCGTGGCGGCGGTCGCCGCCATGCTGGAACATCTTGCGCCGGCCGCGCCGAAGCGGCGGGCGCCGCTGCGCCTGGCGGCGCTGGCACGGGTGCGCGAGCTGATCGCCGACGACCCGGCCCGCCCGCTCGGCGCAGGACGGCTCGAACGGATTGCCGGTCTCGACCGCTGGACGATCGCACGCCAGTTCCGCGCCGCCTTCGGCACCAGCCCGAGCCGCTTCCGCACCATGCGCCAGCTCGACCGGGCACGCCGGCTGATGACGACGGGCGTGCCGCTGTGCGAGGCGGCACTGGCGGCGGGCTTTGCCGACCAGAGCCACATGGCGCGCCAGTTCAAGCAAGCCTATGGCCTGACGCCGGCGGTCTGGACGACGGCGGCCGGTCCTCAGCGCATCACCAAGGCCGTGCCGTAGAGGCCGGCCGCGAACACGGTGTGGGCGACGATGTTGAGGGCGCGGATAAGGCCGGGATTGGGACGCATCGACGATGCCCAGCCGGCGCCCATGCCCGGGGCCAGCAGGAACCAGCCGGCGCCGACAGTGACCAGCCCGAGGATCCAGGCCGGCAGGAAGGTCGGAGCGGCGAGCCAGCCGGGGCCCGCCAGCACGACGAGAATGCCGGCATAGACGATGCCGACGGCATAGTGGAACAGCCACCCGATCGCCGCCTCCTGCGGCGCGGGCGCGGCGGCGGCGATGTCGTCATGGAACACCCGGCCCTCGCGCAGGTACCAGACCCAGCGCCCGACAAGGCCCCAGTTCGGCAGGGCAAGGCCGAAGACGCGATTCAGCACCACCGCCCACAGATCCATCAGGGCGGTGGCGCCGATGCCGATAACGATCGAGCGCCAGACGAGGTCAAGCATGCGACGCCCCCACGCCGCCCCGGACGGGATCCGACACGGTCACCTCACTGCACCACCGACATCACGGGCTTGTCGATCGCCTGCAGCACGCGCGCCAGCTCGTGGCCGCGCTTGAGGATCATGCCGGTGGGGGTGAGGATGGCGTAGGCGCCCTGGCGCCGGGCCAGCGCCGGGTCCTTGACGATCCGGTAGAGCGGCATCTCGGACGACCGGCGGAAGATCGAGAACACCGCCTTGTCGCGCAGGAAGTCGATGGCATAGTCGCGCCATTCGCCAAGCGCCACCATGCGCCCGTAGAGGCCCATGATCTGGCGAAGCTCGTGACGGTCGAACGAGATCGCGGGCGGCTCGGAGCGGCGTTGGACCGGGAAGATCGCGATCTCCGCGCCGCCCGCCTGCAAGCTTCCGGGCGGATCAACCTCGCTCATGGCGCCTCCTTCCATGGCCTGGACGGCATGACCGGCTCGGATTCCGCACCGGCGGTATCCGGCCTGCCGACCAGGACGACGAGACGGCTCGCGCCGTGTCGTCGTTCCGTCATGATTGCGCCGAATGCCGCGCTGTTCAAGAGAAGTCGCGCGTGCTGTCCACGATCCCCACTCCGGCCGCCGCCAGGGCCGCCAGCGCTGCGGCGACCGAGCCGCCGAGATCGATGCCGCGGCAGGCATCGGCGGCGACCACCACCTCGAAGCCGAGGCGGCGGGCATCCTCGGCGGAGAACCGCACGCAGAAGTCCGTGGCGAGGCCGACGCAGACGATGCGCCGCATGCCGCGTTCCCTGAGATAGCCGGCAAGGCCGGTGGGCGTGACGCGGTCGTTCTCGAAGAAGGCGGAGTAGCTGTCGATGGCGCTACGAAAGCCCTTGCGGATCACCAGCTCGGCCCGGGTCGTGTCGAGATCGGCACGGAAGGCGGCGCCGGCCGTGCCCTGGACGCAATGGTCCGGCCACAGCGTCTGCTCGCCATAGGCCATGGTCACGGTCGAGAACGCCGCCTTGCCGGGATGGCTGGAGGCAAAGGAGGAATGGCCCGCGGGGTGCCAGTCCTGCGTGAGCACGACATGGGCGAAGCGGCCGACGAGGCGGTTGATCACCGGCACCACGGCATCGCCTTCCGGCACGGCCAGGGCGCCGCCGGGGCAGAAATCGTTCTGGACGTCGACGACGAGCAGGATGTCGGTGTCTTGTGCGGGCATGGCGGACAGAATGCGTGGTCAGGAGACGAAGTTGCGCGCCGCGGGCGAGACCACCTGCCCGCCCTGCGGCGTGACGCGCAGCACCGAGAGGCTGCGCTCGTTGGTGCCGTCGCTACGGAAGCGGAAGGCGCCGTCGATGCCGCTGAACCCGGACGGATTGGTGAGATTGGCCGGATCGAAGGCCTGGCCGCCATAGGCCTTGAGCAGGCCCGCGACCAGGGAGACGGCGTCATAGCCAAGGCTCGCCAGACGCACCGGGTCGGAGCCGAAGCGGGCACGATAGCGCGCCGCAAAGGCCTGGAAGCCGCTGGCATCCGGCGCGGCATAGAGGCCGCCCTGCAGCAGCGGCTCGGCAAAGACGCGCTTGTCGTCCCAGACGCCGGTGCCCAGGAGCTGCACGCTGCGCGTGTTGACGCCGGCCGCGCCGAGCGACTGGACGACCAGCGGCAGGGCGTCGCCGCCTTCCGGGATGAACAGTGCGTCGGCCTGGCCGCCGCGCATGACCTGGGCGAGGCGGGCGATCGGCCCCTGCATCTGCATGCGGTCCATCGGGAAGGATTCGATGGCGAGGATCCGCGCATTCTGGCGCGAGACGGCCTGCTGGAACTCGCCCTGCACCACGGTCCCGTAGGCGGTCTGCGGGATCAGGGCGGCGAAGGAGGTCTTGCCGATGCCGGCAGCGTAGGCGACGATCCTGTCGACGTCCGACTGCGGCATGAAGGACAGGAGATAGATGCCGGGCGCGGCAACGCTGGCGTCGGAGGAGAAGGCGATCATCGGCACGCCGCCCGATCGCGCCACCGCCCCGCCCGCCCGCACCGCGGGAGCGAAGACGGGACCGAGGATGATGCGGGCGCCCTCCGCCAGCGCCGCCGTGGCCGCGGCGCTGGCGCCTTCGGCGGTGCCGAGGTCGTCCTTGACCACGAGCTGGAACTGGCCCTGGACGAACTCGGACATGGCCATCTCGGCGGCGTTGCGGATGGCCGTGCCGACCGCTCCCCCGCCGCCGCCGGCCGAAAGCGGCAGCAGCAGCGCCACCGTCACCGGGCCCGAGCCGAAGGAGCGCCCCGCCGGCCCGGCGGGCTTGATCATGGTTTCGGTCGAGGTGCAGCCCGCCAGCAGCGCGGCGCCGCCGAGGCCGAGCAGGCGGATGGAGGCGCGACGCGAAAGATCGGGGATCGTGTCGGAGCAGTCGGGCTGGTGACTCAAGGCGGACTCCACGCACGGCATCTGAGTGCTGCCGGGGGTATCCGTCCCCGGATTCGGCCGAAGCACCCGTTGATTTTGCATGAACCTCGGCTGGAATGATACTGGTTCAACATGCGGGATGGCCGCGTCCGCGCCAAGCCGTCGCCGCCCGCCGTCCACAATTCCGCGAGGGCCCTCGCCATGCCTCCCGACAGCCCCCCGGCCGATATCGCCGCCCGCCGCAGCTACACGCTGCACGGCCAGCGCCTGGCCGCGCCCTCGCTCCAGCCCGGCCTGCACGTGGTGGCGACGCCGATCGGCAACCTCGCCGACGTGACCCTGCGCGCCCTCACCACCCTGGCCGCGGCCGACCTCGTGGTGTGCGAGGACACGCGCGTCACCAGCCGTCTCACCAACCATTACGGCATCGAGGCCGACCTCGTGCCCTACAACGACCACAACGCCCCGCGCGTGCGGCCGCAGATCCTGGAGCGCCTGGACGACGGCGCCACCGTTGCCCTGGTCTCCGATGCCGGCACGCCGATGGTGTCCGACCCCGGCTACAAGCTGGTGCGCGATGCCATCGAGGCTGGCATCGCCGTCTATTCCGCCCCGGGGGCCTCGGCGGCGCTGGCGGCGCTGACCGTGGCCGGGCTGCCGACCGACCGCTTCTTCTTCGAAGGCTTCCTGCCGCCCAAGGACGGGGCGCGCGCCAACCGCCTGGCCGAACTCAAGACGGTGCCGGCGACGCTGGTGTTCTACGAGAGCGGGCCGCGCCTCGCCGACAGCCTCGCCGCCATGGCGGCCGTGCTGGGCGACCGGGCCGCGACCGTGGCGCGCGAGCTGACCAAGGCCTACGAGACCGTCTATCGCGGCACGCTGGTGTCGCTGGCGACGGATTTCGCCCTCGGCGGGGAGACGCGCGGCGAGATCGTCGTGGTGGTCGGCCCGCCGGTCGAGGAGAAGGCGAGCGCCGACGAGATGGAAGCCTCGCTGGCCTCGGCGCTCGACAGCCTGTCGGTGAAGGACGCCGCCGCCTCCGTAGCCGCCCGGCTCGGCCTGCCCCGGCGCGACGTCTATGCCCGGGCGGTGGAGCTGGCGGCTGCGCGGCGCGCCAAGGACCCGTGAGCATCCGCCGATGAGCGACCTCACCGGCCGGCGGCGCGCTTTCCGCTTCGGCCTTGGCGCCGAGGGCCGCGCCGCCTGGCTGTTGCGCTTCAAGGGCTACCGCGTCCTGGCCCGGCGCTTTCGCACGCCCGGCGGCGAGGCGGATCTGGTGGCGCTCCGCGGCGGCGTGCTGGTCTTCGTCGAGGTCAAGGCGCGGAGCGAGCTGACCATGGCGCAGGAGGCGATCACCCTGACGCAGCAGCGTCGTATCGCCGCCGCGGCGCGAGCCTGGCTGGCGCGCCATCCCGAGGATGCCACCCGCACCCTGCGCTTCGACGCCGTCTTCATCGCCCCCGGCCGCTGGCCGCTGCACATCGTCAACGCCTTCGAGGCGGATATCTGAGCGGGGCTACTGCCCGACCACCTGCTTGATCCAGTCGCCGAGGTTCGGGCCCTGGGGCGGCAGCCAGGCGCCGTTGCCGGCCGGGGCGGGGGTCATGGCCACGGGCTGGTCGTCGGGGGCGCCGTCGAGCTGGGGCTGCGCCGCGACCACGGGGTTCGCATCCTGCGGCGGAGCCGGCGACCAGGGCCGGCCGGGCAGCGGCTGCGGCTGCAGGCCCTTGTGGGCGGCGACCATGAACGTGTTCCAGATCGAAGCCGGCAGGCTGCCGCCGGTGATGCGCCGGGTCGAGGTGCCGTCGTCATTGCCGAGCCAGACGGCCGTGACCATGTGGCTGGTGAAGCCGATGAACCAGGCGTCGCGGTAGTTCTGGCTGGTGCCGCTCTTGCCCGCCGACTGCCAGCCCGGCAGCGCCGCCTTGCGCGCGGTACCGATGGTCAGCGTCTGGCTCATCATCGCGTTCATCATGCCGACCTCGGCGTCGCTGATCACCTGGGGCATCGGCGGGGCGTTGCGCTGGTAGAGCACCTTGCCCGAGACGCTCTTCACCCGGGTGACGACGTAGGGGATGATGCTGCGGCCGCCATTGGCGAAGACCGCATAGGCGGAGGTGATCTCCAGCGGCGTCACCTCGGAGGTGCCCAACGCGATGGACGGGTTGGGATCGAGCTTGGAGGCGATGCCGAGGCGCTGGGCCACCGCCACCACCGCCTTCGGGCCGACCTCGGCGCACAAGCGCACCGCCACCGTGTTGAGCGACAGGGCGAGCGCCGTCGCTAGCGACACCGGGCCGCGATACTCCTTCGAGAAGTCCTCGGGACGCCAGCCGGCGAGGCTGACGGGGGCGTCGTCGCGGATGGTCTCGGGCGTCATGCCCGCATCCAGCGCCGCCAGGTAGACGAAGGGCTTGAAGGTGGAGCCGGGCTGGCGCCGGGCGGTGATGACGCGGTTGAACTGGCTGGCGGCATAGGAACGCCCGCCGACCAGGGCGCGCACCGCGCCGGTCGGCTCCATCGCCACCACGGCGCCCTGGCCGACATTGAGTTTGGCGCCGTTCTTGTCGAGCGCCTGGGTCAGCGCCTGCTCGGCCGCGACCTGCAGCTTGGAATCGATGGTGGTGTCGACCACGACGTCGGTTTCCAGCGGCCCGACATAGTCGTCGAGCAGGTCCATCACCCAGTCGGCGGGATAGTTGCCGGAGAAGTTGTCGGCCCGGCTGGTGACGACGGCCGGCTTGGCGATCGCGGCCTTGGCGTCCTTGCCGGTGATCACGCCCATGTCGGCCATGGCGTCGAGCACGATCCCCGCCCGCTCCTGGGCGCCCTTGGCGTTCCTGTTGGGCGCCAGCTTCGAGGGCGCCTTGACCAGGCCGGCCAGCATGGCGGCCTGAGGCAGGGTCAGCTTCGAGGCCGGCCGGCCGAAATAGCGCTGCGCCGCCGCCTCGATGCCATAGGCGCCGGCGCCGAAATAGACGCGGTTGAGGTACATCTCCAGGATCTGATCCTTGGAGTATTTGTGCTCCAGCCATAGCGCCAGGACCGCCTCCTGCACCTTGCGCTCGATGTTGCGCTCCTGGGTCAGGAACAGGTTCTTGGCGAGCTGCTGGGTCAGCGTCGAGCCGCCCTGCTCGACCTGGCCGCTGGTCAGGTTGCGCGTCATGGCGCGGGCGAGGCCCAGCGGGTCGATGCCGAAATGGGAGTAGAAGCGCCGGTCCTCGATGGCGACGAAGGCCGCCGGCACGTAGGACGGCAAGCTCTTGATCGACACCGCCGCCCCGCCCATGTCGCCGCGATTGGCGATCGGGGTGCCGTCGGAAGCGAGGATCTGGACGTTGGGCGGGCGCTGCGGCACCTCCAGGTTCTGGATCGGGGGCAGCCGCGCGGCATACCAGGCGACCAGTCCGCCGACCGCGAGCACGCCCCAGATCGACAGGACGAAGCCCCAGTAGAACAACCGCCAGAAAAAGGAGCGGCGCTTGCGGCCCGGGCGCGGCTTGCGCTCGCCACCACCGCCGCGACGAGGCGATCCGCCCGGCGCTTCCGCCGCGGCCCGGTTCCGGCCGGTCTCCTCGCGACGCCCCCGGCGCACCTTGCCTCGCCCGGCGGTCTCGGCCATGGATGCCGGAGCCGGACGATCGTCCCGGGTTACGCGCATGTCGGCACCGCCTCGCTCGTCCTCGAAATGCGGTTCGCGCCGTCCCTCGATCATGCGTCGGCGCTCTCCCGTCAATCCGCTCGAATAGGCCGATGCTCCTTAACAGAATAATCACGGCCGCATTAAGGGCGTATTAGGCGCCGGATCGCCGCGCCGCTACTGGCTGGCCCAGACGATGCGCGCCATCGACGCGATTTCGCCCTGTTGCAGGACCCGGTCGCCTTCCGTCGGGCCGAGGCCGACGAGCTCGACGACCCGCGCCGTGCGGCGCTTCAACTCGCGGGCCAGCACCTCGCCGCCCCGCGTCCTGACCACGATGCGGTCGCCCTTGCGGATCTGCGTCTGCGGAGCCACGACGATCACGTCGCCGTCGCGGTAGAGCGGCTGCATGGCCTCGCCCGAAATCTCCAGAGCGTAGAGGCGCTCGTCGCCGGTTCCGGGAAACACCGTCTCGTCCCAGCCCTTGCCGGTGGGCAGGCCGGCCTCGTCGAACAGCCCGTCCGCGCCAGCCTGGCCGAGCCCGATCATCGGAATGCGCCGCGGCGCCTTTTCCCGCGCCCGGTCGAGGATGCTCAGGAAGGCGTCGAGCGAATCACCGGTCGCCTCCAGGATCTTGGCGACCGACTCGGTCGAGGGCCAGCGCGCCCGGCCGTCGCCGGTGATGCGCTTGGACTTGTTGAAGGTGGTGGCATCGAGGCCGGCCTTGCGGGCGAGGCCGGAAGCCGATAGCCCGTGGCGAGCCGCCAGCGCATCGATGGCGTTCCAGATCTGGGCGTGGGTGAGCATCGGGCGATCCTGGCGGAACCTAGGCGACGATACCTACGCGATAGGATTTATCACCTATCAATACGCTTGTCATCACGCCGGGCCGGAAGCGGACGCAAATCTGACGGGAAGGGCCATGCCGACCATCTACAAGATCGCCACCAGCGCGCAGTGGCACGAGGCCGAGACGCTGGGCCGCTTCGACGGTGCGCCGGTCGACCTCGCCGACGGCTTCATCCATTTCTCCGACGCCGGCACGGTGCGCGAGACCGCGGCCCGGCATTTCGCCGGCCAGGCCGACCTCCAGTTGGTGGCAGTCGAGGCCGACAGACTCGGCCCGGCGCTGAAATGGGAGGTCTCGCGCGGCGGCGCCCTGTTCCCGCACCTCTACGGCTCCCTGCCGCTCGCCGCCGTGCAGTGGGTCAAGCCGTTGCCGCTCGGGCCGGACGGCCGCCATGTCTTCCCGGAGCCGCTCGTATGATCGGCGCGCTCTACCCGCTCGTCCGCCCGCTGCTGCACGGCCTCGACGCCGAACGGGCGCACGATCTGACGCTGCGCGCCCTGAAGGTCCTGCCGCTGCCGCCGGCTCCCAAGGACGATCCGGCGCTGGCGGTGGAGGCTTTCGGCCTGCGCTTTCCCAACCCGGTCGGCGTCGCTGCCGGCTTCGACAAGAACGCCGAGGCGGTCGACCCGCTGCTCCGGCTCGGCTTCGGCTTCGTCGAGGTCGGAAGCCTGACGCCGCGGCCGCAGGACGGCAATCCGCGCCCGCGCCTGTTCCGCCTGCCGGCCGACGAGGGCGTGATCAACCGCTTCGGCTTCAACAACCGCGGCCATGCCGACGCGCTGGGGCGCCTTTCGGCCCGGCCGCCGGCCGGCATCGTCGGGGTGAATGTCGGGGCCAACAAGGACAGCGAGGACAAGGCGGCCGACTATGCCGCCGGCATCGCCGCTTTCGCCGGCGTCGCCTCCTACTTCACCCTCAACGTCTCCTCGCCCAACACGCCGGGCCTGCGCAACCTGCAGAAACGCGAGGCGCTGGACGACCTGCTGGCTCGGTCGGTGGCGGCGCGGGACGAGGCCTCGCAGCGCCATCCGCGCCGGCCGCTGCTGCTGAAGATCGCCCCCGACCTGACGCTGGACGAACTCGACGACATCGTCGCCGTGGCGCTCGCCCGCGGCCTCGACGGCATGATCGTCTCCAACACCACGATCTCACGGCCGGACAGCCTCCGCGACAAGGCGGTCGCCGCCGAGGCCGGCGGCCTCTCCGGCGCGCCGCTGTTCGATCTCTCGACCCGGATGCTGGCGCAGACGGCGGCCCGCGTCGAAGGCCGTTTCCCGCTGGTCGGCGTCGGCGGCATCGACTCGGCCGCGGCGGCGAAGGCGAAGCTCGCGGCCGGCGCGACGCTGGTGCAGATCTACTCGGCCATGGTCTATCGCGGGCCGGGCCTGGTGCAGGAGATCAAGCGGGGCCTCCGTCACCGCTGAGATCCGGACGATCCGGCAGCATGTCACAACGCCGCTTCAGGAAGCGGCGCACGGCGGCATCGGATTCCAGGCCGATCGCCCGCTGATAGGCTTCGGCCGCGGCGGCGACGGCGCCCGTGCGGTGCAGCAGATCGGCCCGCGCCGCCCAATAGGGCTGGTATTGCGCGAGGCGTGCATCGCCCTCCAGGGTATCGAGCAGCCGCAGCCCCGCTGCCGCGCCCTGCAACTCGGCCAGGGCGACCGCCCGGTTGATGGTGACCACCGGCGAATTGGTGAGGGCCGACAGCGCTCCGTACAGCCGCGCGACCGCCACCCAGTCGGAACCGCCGGTGCGGCGGCGGACGGCGTGGGCGGATTGCACCGCCGCCTCGAGCTGGTAGCGGCCGGGCGCGCCCATGGTGCCGGCGCGTTGCAGCAGCGCCTCGGCTTCCTCGATCAGTCCGGCATCCCAGCGCGCCACGTCCTGCAGGGTCAGCGGCACGTAATCGCCCGACGCATCGCGCCGTGCCCGCCGCCGGGCCTCGGCATGCAGCATCAGCGCGAGCAGGCCGAGCGCCTCCGGCTCGCCCGGCAGCAGCGCCACGACCAACCGGCCGAGGAAGATACCCTCGGCCGCCAGGTTGCCGCCGCGCCCGCCGGCTCCCGCCGGGTCGGACCAGCCCTCGGCGAAGACGGCATAGATCGCATCGAGGACGGCCTGCAGCCGCGGCGCCAGCTCCGAACGCTCGGGCACGCGGAACGGGATGCCTGCCAGCCTGATCTTCGCCTTGGCGCGCACCAGGCGCTGGCCCATGGTGGCGGGGGCGACCAGGAAGGCCGAGGCGATGGTCGCCGCGTCCCAGCCCAGCACGGTCTGCAGGATCAGCGGGGCACGGACGGCGGCGTCGATGGCCGGATGGGCGCAGACGAACATCAGGCGCAGGCGTTCATCCGGCACCGGTTCCGGCGCCGCGGCCATGCTCTCCAGCTCCCCGGCCACCCGCTGCATCTCCCAGGCCAGGCTCTCGCCCCGCGCCCGGCGGCGACCGGCATCGATCATCCGCCGGCGCGCCGTCGCAACCAGCCACCCCTCCGGATTGGCCGGCACGCCCTTTGCCGGCCAGTCGACCAGGGCGGCGGCGAAGGCGTCGGAAAAGGCGTCCTCCGCGCCGGCCAGGTCGCGCATCCGCGCCGCGAGGGATGCGACGAGACGGCCGTAGCTGCGACGGGCCACGGCCTCCGCCGTCTCCCAGGCGGGCGCGGGTTCAGGCCGCATTGGCCATGGTGTGCGGCCAGATCGGCCGCACCTCGATGACGCCGGTGCTGGCGCCGGGACAGCGGGCGGCCCAGGCCAGCGCCGCGTCGAGATCCGGCACGTCGATGATGTAGAAGCCGCCGAGCTGCTCCCTGGCCTCGGCATAGGGCCCGTTCAGCACGTGGGTCTTGCCGTCGGCGACGCGCACGGTGGTGGCGGTCGAGGTCGGCCGCAGCCGTTCGCCCGCCACCCGCGCCCCGGCCGCGATCAGCGCCTCGGTGTAGGCCTGATAGGCGGCCGACACCTGGTAGGTGTCCGGGCTATCGGTCATCACCTCCGGCGAGGCGGCCCGCATCACGGCCTCGTCGAAATAGATCATCAACATGTACTGCATCACTCTCTCCATCCTGGGCGGGACCACCCCGCCGCCCCGATGACGCACGGGGCGGCAGGCATTTCGACACGGGCGGAAAATAATTCCGTCCGTGGCGGCCGGCCGATCCGTCTACATCCGGCCGAGAAACGCGAGCACCCGCCGGGTGAGCAGCGCTGCGGCATCGGCGTCATAAGACGGCAGCGAACTGTCCGCGAAATAGTGCCGATCGCCGGGATAGAGGAACAGCTCCGCGTCGGCGACCGTGGCCACGATCTCGCGAGCGGCGTCGACGTCGCCCTCGCCGACGAAGAACGGATCGTTGTCCATGCCGTGGATCTGGACCGGGACGCCGTCCGGCCAGGGGCCGACGGCCCACTTGCCGCTGATGGGCAGACAGGCATGGAAGAGCAGCGCCCCGCAGGCGCCGGGACGCGTCTGCGCGAGCGTTTGCGCCGGCAGCACCCCGAAGGAGAAGCCGGCATAGACGAGTCGGGGCGGCAGGGCGTCGGCCGCGCGCACACCGCGCTCGCGCATGGCGTCGAAGCCGACCGCTCCGATATGGGCGAGGCCGTCGTCAATGCCGGGGAAGGTACGGCCGTCGAACAGGTCGGGCGTGTGCACGATGTGTCCGGCCGCTCGCAGATCGCCGGCGAAGGCGTGCACGCCCGCGGTCAGCCCCTGCGCGTGATGGAACAGCAGGACCTCGGCCATCGACAACCTCCGTGCGGGGTGCGGGGGCCGGCCACAGTGCGGGTTGCCGGGCGAAACGGCAAGTGGCGCTCCCCCTGCGCGGCCCTCTAAGGTCGCTCGCCGGCCCGGAGACCGCTCGTGCATCGCGGCCGCGATCGGCCTTGCCTATGGCGCGTCGGACCTCGCGGCCAGTTGCGGCGGCCGGCGGCCGGGCCAGTCGGTCGCGCGGTGATAGGCCTCGCCGAGCTGCAGCACGGCGAGGTCGGCGCCGCGCGGGCCGATCAGCTGCATGCCCATCGGCAGGCCGGCGGCCGAGAAGCCGGCCGGCACGTTCAGCGCCGGCAGGCCGGCGATCGAGGCCGGGACGACGATCTCCATCCATTGGTGATAGGTCGTCATGGTCCGCCCGGCGACGACATCCGGCCAGCGGATCCCGGCGTCGAAGGGGAAGAGCTGGGCGCTGGGCAGCACCAGGGCGTCATAGGTCTCGAAAAGCTCGGCGGCGACCGCGAACCACTCGGAGCGGACGGCGCTGCCCTCGTGCACCGCGAGGGCCGAGACAGCGAGCCCGCTCTCGATCTCGTAGATCAGCTCCGGCTTCAGCAGGGCGCGGGTCGCCGGGTCGACGTAGAGCTGGCGCTTGCCGCCGGCATTGGCGAAGCTGCGCAGCGCCAGCCAGGCGTCCCACAGGCGCCGCGGGTCGAAGGGCGGCACGACGCGCTCGACCTGCATGCCGAGCCCGGCAAAGGTCCGCAGCGCCGCCTCGCAGGTTTCCAGCACCGCCGGCTCGACGGCGAAATAGCCGGCCCAGTCGCCGATCCAGCCGATGCGCCGGGCCCGCGAGGGCTCGTCCAGCCCGGCGAGGAAGGAGGGATGCGCCGGCAGCGCGTGCGGGTCATGCGCCACCGGACCGGCCATGACGTCGAGCAGCAAGGCGAGGTCGCGCACGGTGCGCGCCATCGGGCCGTCGGTCGAGATCTGGTTGAGGAACAGGTCGCCGACGGGATCGCGCGGGATCCGCCCGAAGCTCGGCCGGAAGCCGTAGACGTTGCAGAAGGCGGCGGGATTGCGCAGCGAGCCCATGGTGTCGGAGCCGTCGGCGAGCGGCACGAGCCGCGCCGCCAGCGCCGCCGCCGCCCCGCCGCTGGAACCGCCCGCGGTCCTCGACAGGTCGTAGGGGTTGCGGGTGACGCCGTGGACCGGGTTGAAGCTGTGCGAGCCCAGGCCGAATTCGGGCGTGTTGGTCTTGCCGATCAGGATGGCGCCGCCGGCACGGATGCGGGCGGCCAGCAGGTCGTCCGCATCCGGCACGTGATCGGCGTAGAGCGGCGAGCCATGGGTGGTGCGGATGCCGGCCGTCTCGACCAGGTCCTTGACGGCGAAGGGAAGGCCGTGCAGCGGCCCGCGCCGCGGCGCCGCATCGGCCGCCCTTGCCTCGGCGATCAGTTCGTCGCGTGGCCGGAGCGAGACGATGGCGTTGAGGGCCGGGTTGAGGCGCTCGATGCGGTCGAGGAAGGCGGCCATCACCTCGGCGCAGGAGATCTCGCGGGCGGCGATCGCCCGCGAGAGGATTTCGGCGGCGAGGGCCGTCGGGTCGCTCATGCCAGGCTGCGCCACGATCATGCCCTCCAATGCCGGTCACTTGTTCACATCGGTCCAGATGCGGGCATAGAGCGCGCTCACCTCCGGCGGACAGGTGGTCAGGAACTCGCCCTTGTCCTGGAATTCCGCCGGCACCACCAGCTCGGGCGCCGTGCGCATCTCCTCCGGCATGAACTTCTCCGACCCCTTGATGCCGTTGGCGTATTTGGCGAAGGCCGAGAGCATCGCGGCGTTCTCGGGATCCATGATGAAGTTCATGAACAGCTTGGCGTTCTCGACGTTCTTGGCGTCCTTGAGGATAGCGACGCTGTCCATGAAGTAGGGGAAGCCCTCCTTCGGATAGCCGAAGGCGATGTCCGGGTTCTTCAGCCGCGAGCGGAAGATGGCGCCGTTCCAGTAGTAGACCCCGGCATAGTCTCCGGCCGGCAGCTTCTCGGTGACGCTGTAGTCCATGGCCAGCCATTTCGGCTTGGCCTCGATCAGCTTGTCGCGGACCTTCTTCAAAAGCTCCTTGTCGTCCGTACACCATTTGCCGCCGAGATATTTGATGGTGGCGAACAGCACGTCGTTCATCTCGGGCGCGACGTTGATCTTGCCGACGAGCTCGGGCGGCGGGTCGAGGAAGATGGCGGAGGTGTTGATGTCGCCGCCATAGACCTTCTTGTTGACGCCGATGCCGGTCAGGCCCCACTGCCACGGCACGGTGTAGTGGCGGCCCTTGTCCCAGTCCACGTCGACCCAGCGCGGATCGACGTTCTTGAAGTTCTCCATCTGGTCGGGCCGGGCCTCGAGCAGCAGACCCTCCTTGACCCAGATCGGCACGTAATTGGCCGAGGGCACGACGATGTCGAAGCCGTGGCCGCCGGCCCGCACCTTGGCCAGCGCCGTGTCGTTGGAATCATAGTCGGTGATGGTGACCTTGACGTTGTAGGTCTTCTCGAACTTCTTGATCATCTCGGGGCTGGTGTAGTCGCCCCAATTGTAGATGTTGAGCGCGCCGTCCGCCGCGGCGCTGCCGGCGAATCCAAGGATCGCCAAGGCTGCTGCCGCAGCCGTCGTCTTCCACCTCATGTCCCTCTCCATTGGCTTGGGTTCAGGTTTTCTTGCGGTTGATGAAGAAGAACGCGGTCACCAGCAGGACGGACAGGGCCAGGAACGCCGTGGCGATGGCGTTGACCTCCGGCGTGACGGAGCGGCGCAGCTGGCCGAGCATGTAGGTGGGCAGCGTGTCCTGGCCGCCCGACTTGACGAACTCGGTGATGACGACGTCGTCCAGGGAGATGACGAAGGCGAGCATGAAGCCGGCGATGACGCCCGGCCGCAGCAGCGGCAGCGTCACCCGCCGGAACGTCATCCAGGGCGTGGCGTAGAGGTCGGCCGCGGCCCGCTCCAGCGTCAGGTCCATGCTCTCCAGGCGGGCGCGGATCGGCAGATAGGCGAAGGGGATGCAGAAGGCGGTGTGCGCGATGATGAGGTAGCCCAGGCCGGAATAGCCGGTCCACACCTTGATCCGCGAGAACACGATCAGCAGCGCCACCGCCGTGACGATTTCGGGCACCATCAGCGGCTGGTTGATGAAGGCATACTTGAAGCCGAGGCCCGGATAGGGCGCGGTGCGCGTCGTCGCCAGCGCCGCCATGGTGGCGGTGATGGTGGCGACCGTGGCGGCTGACATGGCGATGACGAAGGACAGGATCGCCGCGTCCTGCACGTCCGCGTTCTGCGAGGCGGTGACGAACCAGCGCAGCGACACGCCCTGCCATACCGTCACCGACTCGCTGGCGTTGAAGGCATAGGCGACCAGCGTGACGATCGGCAGGTAGAGCAGGACGAAGGTCAGCATCGCCGTGGCGGCGAAGCCGGGCTGCACGCGAATGTCGAACCGCCGGCTAGCCATGGCTGCCTCCCGAACGCGAGGCGTTGCGCACATAGACGAGCAGGGCGACCATGACGATGATCATCAGCGTGATCGACAGCGCCGCGCCGAGCGGCCAGTTGCGGCCGGAACCGAACTGCAGCTCGATCAGGTTGCCGAGCATCAGGTTCTTGCCGCCGCCGAGGACGCGCGGGATGACATAGGCGCCGAGCGAGGGGATGAAGACCAGGATCGAGCCGGCGACGATGCCCGGCCTGACCAGCGGGATGATGATGCGCCACAGCACGCTGAGCCGGCCGGCATAGAGGTCGTAGCCGGCCTCGATCAGCCGGAAGTCGAGCTTCTCCATGCTGGCATAGAGCGGCAGAACCATCAGCGGCAGATAGACATAGACCATGCCGAACAGGATCGCCGTGTCGGTGTACATGATCTGCAGCGGCTCGCGGATGACGCCGGTGGCCATCAGCAGCGTGTTGAGGATGCCCTCGTTGCGGATCACCTGCTGCATGGCGAAGGTGCGGATCAGGAGGTTGGTCCAGAACGGGATGGTGATCAGGAACACCCAGACCTCGCGGGTATGCCGCGGGCGCGTGGCGATGAAATAGGCGGTGGGGAAGCCGAGCAGCAGGGTCACTGCCGTCGTGATCAGCGACAGGCGCAGCGAGCGCCAGAAGATCGACAGGTGGGCGTCGGCCAGGGTGAGGGTGTCGTCGAAGATGTCGCGCTGGAAGAACACCGAGAACCAGCCGTCGAGCGAGTACTGGCCCGGCTTCACGTCGCCGTAGTCGCCCTTCACCATGAAGGAATAGGCCAGCATCACGAAGAGCGGGCCGATCGCCGCGAACAGGATGATGAGCAGCGCCGGCGCCGACAGCAGCCAGCGGTTGACGATACCGCGCCTGGCGGCTGCCCGCGCGGCCTGGCCGGCTGCCGTCGCCATCAGTGCCTCAACACCTGGGCCGCCCCGTCCTGGATGCGGACCGCGATCGTCTGCCCGACATCGAAGCGCGGCGCGGTGCCGCGCCGGTTCGGCGTGCGCACCAGGAAGACGTCGCCGGAGCCGAGGCGAACGTGGAACTGGGTGTCGATGCCGGAATAGACGATGTTCTCCAGATGGCCGGTCAGGTCGCCCTCGGCCGCCGCGGCGGCGATCTCGGCATGCTCGGGCCGGACGACCACGGTGACACGCCCCGAAGGCACGGCCTCGCGCGGCAGGCCGGCGCGGATGCGGGCGCCGGCATCGAGCCGGACCTCGCCCCCGCCCTCGCCGGCGCCCTGCAGCTCGCCGTCGAGGAAATTGGTCTCGCCGATGAAGTTGGCGACGAAGCGGTCGGCCGGGTGCTCGTAGATGTCCCGCGGCGCCCCGACCTGCAGCACCTTGCCCTTGGACATGACCGCGATGCGGTCGGACATGGTGAGCGCTTCCTCCTGGTCGTGGGTGACGAAGATGAAGGTGATGCCGGTCTCGTGCTGCATGCGCTTGAGCTCGATCTGCATCTCCTTGCGCAGCTTGTAGTCGAGCGCCGAGAGCGGCTCGTCGAGCAGCAGCACCTTCGGGCTCGGCGCCAGCGCCCGGGCGAGCGCGACGCGCTGGGCCTGGCCGCCGGAGATCTGGTCGGTACGGCGCTTGCCGAGCTCCTCCATGTGCACCAGCTTCAGCATGGCCGCGACGCGGGACGCGATCTCACCCTTCGGCCGGCCGAGCATCTCCAGGCCGAAGGCGACGTTCTCCGCGACGGTGAGGTGGGGAAAGAGCGCGTAGCTCTGGAACACCGTGTTGACGGGCCGCTTGAACGGCGGCAGCCCGGCGATGTCCTCGCCGTGCAGCAGGATCGCTCCCTCGGTCGGATACTCGAAGCCGGCGATCAGGCGCAGCAGCGTGGTCTTGCCGCAGCCCGAGGGGCCGAGCAGCGTGAAGAACTCGTTCTCGCGGATGGCGATGGAGACGTCGTCGAGCGCCCGCGTGGCGCCCGGCCCCTGGCCGAACGCCTTGACGATGCCTCGCGCCTCGACCGCAACGCGCTTGTCCCCCGCCCCGGCAAGCTCCGGCATGCTCTGCACCCGTGTTTATCGTTGTCGCCGCGGCGGGCGGCAGGGCCTCCCGATGCGGCGATGAACGCAGCCTAGGTGACGACTTGGCTTCCGGCAAGGCGGGTCGATATGAATGTGCCGGGAGGACGCACAGCCATGACCATTGCCGACATGATCGTCGAGAACGCCCGGGTGCTGACCATGGATCCGGCGCGGCCGCGAGCCGGGGCGGTGGCGCTGAAGGACGGCGCCATCCTGGCCGTCGGCAGCCGTGCCGAGCTGGCGGCGCTGGCCGGGCCGGCGACGCGGCGCATCGATGCCGGCGGCCATTCCGTGCTGCCCAGCTTCATCGACAGCCACATCCATCTCTTCGCCGGCGGGGCGCAGCTCGCCAGCCTGTCGCTGGCCGGCGTGACCGGATTCGAGGCCATCGCCGCGGCGGTGCGCTCGCGGGCCGGCGCGGAACCGGACACCAAGGTCCTGATCGCCGAGCAGGCCGCCTATTTCATGTTCGGCGAGAACGAGCCGATCACCCGCCATCTGCTCGACCGCGTCCTGCCCGACCGGCCGCTGGCCCTGTTCGCCAGCGACCATCACACCATGTGGGCGAACACGGCGGCGCTGGCGGCAGCCGGCGTCCTGCATGGCCGCGCCACGCCGCCCGGCAGCGAGATCGTCATGGGCGCCGACGGGCTGGCGACCGGCGAACTGCGCGAGTTCGAGGGCTTCGCCCCGATCACCGACCTGACGCCGACCGGCGGGCGCGAGATGCTCGGCCTCACCGGCCACGAGCCGCGGATACCCCCGACCCCGGCGCAGCGCGCCGTCGACCGCGACATCCTGCGCCGGGGCCTGGCCTATTGCGCTTCGCTCGGCATCACCAGCTTCCACAACATGGACGGCAACGTCTACCAGCTCGAGCTCCTGGAGGAGATCGAGCGGGAGGGCGGGCTGACGGTGCGCGGCCGCGTGCCGTTCCGGATGCTGCCGGGCATGGCCCTGTCGGAGCTGGACAAGGCGGTGGAGATACGGACGCGCTGGCGCTCCGACCGGCTGAAGAGCGACTTCGTCAAGATCTTCATGGACGGCGTGATCGAATCGACCACCGCCCACATGTTCGAGGACTATTGCGGCATGCCGGACGTTCGCGGCTCGTCCTTCTTCGAGCCGGACGCGTTCGACGCCATCTGTATCGCCGCCGACCGGCACGGCCTGCAGATCGCCGTGCACGCCATCGGCGACGCCGCCGTCGCCCGCACGCTCGACGGCTACGAGGCGGCGCGGCGCGCCAATGGCCGCCGCGACAGCCGCCATCGCATCGAGCATATCGAGATGCTGCGGCCGGCCGACCTGCCGCGCTTCGCGGAGCTCGGCGTGCTGGCCTCGATGCAGCCGACCCATGCGCCGGGCGGAGCCTATCCGGTCGAGCCGATCCTCTCCATGGTCGGCCGCGAACGGATGATGACCGGCTATGCCTGGCAAACCATCCGCCGCACCGGCGCCCGCCTGGTCTTCGCCAGCGACTGGCCGGTCGCCCCGCTCGACCCGCTGCTCGGCATCAGGACGGCGGTCACCCGCGGACCCGCCTTCGCCGGCGCGCCGGACGAACGCCAGAGCCTGACGGATGCGATCGCCGGCTTCACCACCGACGGCGCCTTCGCCGAATTCGCCGAGGAGAGAAAGGGTGTGCTGAAGCCGGGCGCGATGGCGGACCTGGTGGTGCTGACGGGGGATATCGAGGCGGTGCCGGCCGAGGCGATCGACGGGCTGAAGGTCGCGGCGACGATCTGCGGGGGGCAGGTGACGTATGAGCGGGGCGGCGCCTGAGGCGGCGTCGCGCGGATCATTGCACCATGAAGCGGGAGTGGTAGGGCAGGCTCGCCGCGCCCCAGGCCTTCGGGGCCGTGCGGTCGCGCCCCAGCAGCACCTCGAGCCCCGGCAGGGCGAGCACCAGCTCGTCGCGCAGGCGCTCGGCAACGTGGGACGGCGCATAGGTCGACAGCACCAGCGATCTGAGCTCGATGAAGTCGAGCAGCGCCGACACCGAATCCACGATCCTCGACCGGCATCGCGCCAGCCAGGCCCGGCCGGCGCCACCGGCTTCGCCGGGCATGTCGAGCCAGGGATCGCGCGCCAGGGCCTCCAGGCCGAAGGGTGCGAGCGAACGCCCGACATCGTCGAGGCCGACGTCGTGGCCCGCGGCCGTCCTGCCGTTGTGGATCCGGTGGTTCAGGATCAGGCGGCCATGCAGCCGCGACCCGAGGTAGAAGAAGACGAAATCGGACAGGTGGCGGGCGACGCCGAACAGGCTTTCGCCGCCCGCCGCCGCTGTGATCTCGTTCTGCATGAAGACGGGCAGCTCGAACTCCCGCTCCATCCGCCGCTGCGCCTCCGGCAGGTCGTCGCCGAGGACCGAGGCCGCGCCGACGCCGACCGCGCCCTCGTCGGGCACGGCCAGGCCGATGCCGGCGATGCGCGGCCGCAGCGCGGCGGGAACGGCGTTCAGCGCCTCTTCGATGGGCGCGCGCAGGAGCGGTCCCGGGCTGCCGGGGCGCAACTGCGCATAGGCATAGGCCCGGTGGAAGCGGATGCCGCCGACGAAATCGATCACCACGACGTCGGCGGCCGCCGGCCCGAAGCTCAGGCCGAGAGAGAAGGCGCCGTCCGGGTTGAGCATCAGGGGAATGGTCGGCGGACCGACGCGGCCGCGCTGCGCCTCGCCCTTGGCGACCAGCCCCTCCGCCTCGAGCGAGCGGACGATCACGGACACCGTCTGCGCCGACAGGCCGGTCTTCTCCCCGATCTCCAGGCGGGTCGTCCCCTCGTTCTGCAGCAGCAGCGACAGGACCAGCCGCTCGTTGTAGCTCCGCACGCTGGGCGCGTTGAGGCCGCTGGCGCGATCGGCGATCCGCAGCGGATTCGGCGGAGCGAACCTCATGTCAGGCACGGGAAAACCTCATCTTCGAGCGGGACATGCCGTCCGGAGGACGGCCCGTGCCTGTCATGGATCGGCGAGCCAGCCGATGGCCTCGACTTCCTGCGCCAGCGCGGCGCCGAGAGCCCGATGCGCTTCGGCGCCGATGTGAAAACCGTCCTCCGGATCGCACCGGCACACCGCGCCGGCGTTGAAGAAATGCACGCCGAGGGAGTCCGCCATGATCTCGAACTCGAGCGCGAGCTCATGGGATTTCTCGTAGGCGCCCGCGAAGATCGACTTCCACTCCCGGATGTCCTCGAGGATCGGCGGCGGCGCCACGATCATGATCTCGGGGACGGCGCCTTTCGGCCCAGGTGCCAGTTCCCGGATGTCGTAGATCAGGCAGCCGATGCCCATCGCGACCTCGGAGGCCGGTTTGTTGAACCGCACCTTCAGGTCGTTCGTGCCGAGCATGATGATGACGAGGTCGAGCGTGGCGTGGCTCTGCAGGCAGGGCTTGAGATAGGTGCGGCCGTTCTTGTGCGCCCCCTCGATAGGATCGTCATGCACCGTCGTCCTGCCGCTCAGCCCCTCCTCGATCACATGCCATTTCGGACCGAGCTCGCGCTGCAGCACGCCGGGCCAGCGGATGTCGCGCGCGAACCGGTCCAGAGGCCCGCGTCCGGGCATCTGTCCGTGCGTGTTCGAGTCGCCGTAGCACAGGACTGATCGCATCTCGCCATCTCGTCGGAAACGCGGCCGGACCGGTTCGGCCGCGCCGGGATCATCGCGCGGCCGCCCCCGGCATCGCAAGGATCCGATTATTCATTCATTATGACTAATCATTGACAGGCTGCAATTTCCACGGCATTGATTTGGTCGCGCGGTGGAACGGGAGGCTGCCGCCGGAGCGCGACGGCGCAGTGGAGGGCGCCGACGAAGCCCGTCCCCTCGACAAGCCGCCATCATCTGCAGGCCGGATCCCGCGCCTGCGAGCCCGTGCTTTTGCCTGGGTTCATCCGACATCCAGAAAAATCGAGCAGGTCGGTGTCCAGCGCGGCGCCGGCGGGAGGAAAGCCATGCGTGGAGCCCTGTGGAAATTCGGTTTCGGCGTCCTGGTCGGATCGACGGTGCTGGTCGGCGCCGCGGTCCGGGCGGAGGAGGTCAACCTCATGAACGGCGTGACGCCGCGCCCCGGCGACGACCGGATGACCGCCCCCGACCAGTTCAGGAAGGCCGGCCCCTGGAAGATCGGCATGAGCCATTTCGGGGTGAACGCCAACACCTGGACCGTCCAGATGGCGCACGACGCCGAGGCGGCCGCCAGGAAGGATTCGCGCATCGGCCAGTTCATCCTGCTCGACGCCAACATCAGCCAGGCCAAGCAGGTCGCCGACATCGAGGATCTGATCGCGCAGAAGGTCGATGCGATCATCGTCACGCCGCTGACGCCGACCTCCGCCGACGCCGGCATCGAGAAGGCGGTCGCGGCCGGCATCCCGGTCATCGTCCACACCGGCCTCACCGGGACCGACAAGTACACTGTCGACATCCAGGGCGGCGGCGAGCATTTCGGCAAGGTGATGGGCGACTTCCTGGTGAAGAAGCTCGGCGGCAAGGGCAATATCTGGGTGCTGCGCGGCCTGCCCGCCCACCCCGAGGACATCAACCGCTACAAGGGCCTGCTCAAGGCGCTCGAGGGCACGCAGATCAAGATCGTCCAGGAAGACGCCGGCAAGTGGCAGTACGACACCGGCAAGCAGGTCTGCGAGACCTTCTACCTCAACAATCCCCAGGTCGACGGCATCTGGTCCTCCGGCGCCGACATGACCCGGGCCTGCATGGACGTGTTCCAGCAATACGGGGCTCCGATCCCGCCGATCACCGGCGAGGGCAACAACGGCTTCTTCGCCAAGTGGATCGAGACCGGCATCGCCTCGATCTCGCCCGAGTACGGCCCCGAGCAGGGGGCGGCGGGCGTGCGCGCCGCCGTCGCCCTGCTCGAGGGCAAGCCGCTGCACAAGCGCTACATCTACGAGCCGGAAGGCTGGGACATCGAGAAGGCCAAGGCCCATTATCGCGCCGATCTCTCCGCCAACGCCTGGTTCCCGACCAGCCTCAGCGAGGAGGATCTGCAGAAGTACTACGGCAACAAGTAAAGCCGGCCGCCACGCCCGGGGACGCGGCCCTGCGCCGCCTCCCCGGGGAGCCATGCGCCCCAGGCCCGCGAACGCGCCATGACCGCAGTCCCCCTCGTCAGCATGACGTCCGTCTCCAAGTCGTTCGGCAGCATCGCCGCGCTCCGGGACGTCTCGTTCGAGCTCCGCCCCGGCACCGTCCACGCGCTGATGGGCGAGAACGGCGCCGGCAAGTCGACGCTCATGAAGATCCTGGCCGGCGTCGTTCACCCCGATGGCGGCGAGATCCGCCGGAACGGCGCGCCCGTCCGCCTGACCACGCCGCGCGAGGCGCTCGACGCCGGCATCTCGACCGTCTTCCAGGAACTGTCGCTGCTGCCGAACCTGACCATCGCCGAGAACATGTTCCTCGGCCGGGAGCCGCTGACGCGCTTCGGGCGCGTCGACCGCGCGGCGATGGAAGGGGCGGCCCGCGACACGCTGCGGCAGCTCGATCTCGATCTCGACCCCGGCCGCCTCGTCGGCAGCCTCTCGATCGCCGAGCGCCAGTTCGTCGAGATCGCCCGCGGCATCACGGCCAATGCCGACGTCGTCATCCTCGACGAGCCGACGGCCGCGCTGAACGCCGCCGACGTCGAGGTGCTGAACCGGCACATCGCCCGGCTCAAGGCCCAGGGCCGCGGCATCGTCTACATCTCGCACCGGATGGAGGAGATCTTCCGGGTCTGCGACGTCGCCTCGGTGCTGAAGGACGGCCGCAATGTCGGGACCGTCCGGATCGACGCCGTGTCGCCCCGGCAGCTGATCGCGATGATGGTCGGCCGCGACATCGCCGAGCTCTTCCCGCCCCGGGCGGCGCGAACCGACCCGGCGGTCGTCCTGGCCTTCGACGGGGTGAGGCTCGCCCCCGGCTCGGCCCCCGTCAGCCTCAGGCTGCACAAGGGCGAGATCGTCGCCCTGGCCGGCCTGGAGGGCCAGGGCCAGCGGGAGCTGCTGCGCTCGGTGATCGGCCGGCACCATCCCGCCGCCGGCACGGTGGAGGTGAAGGGCCGGCGGATCGCGCTTCCCGTCTCGACGGACGCCGGCGTCCGCCGGCTGCAGGCGCTCGGGCTCGGCTTCGTCCCGGAGGATCGCAAGGACGAAGGCCTGTTCCTCGACCTGTCGGTGGCGCACAACGTCGCCATCGGCCTGCACAGCCGCCGGTCGGCGCTGAGCCCGGCCGGCAGCTACAGGGACGTTGTCCGGGACGTCATCCGCAGCATGGCCATCAAGGTCTCCCGTCCGGGCGCGCCCGTCGGCTCGCTCTCGGGCGGCAACCAGCAGAAGGTGCTGCTGGGGCGCTATCTCGCCCTGGGCGCGGACATCCTCCTGGTGGAGGAGCCGACGCGCGGCGTCGACGTCGGTGCCAAGGCGGAGATGTACAGGCTGCTCCGCGACTTCGCCGATCGCGGCGGCGCCGTCCTCGTGCTTTCCCGCGAAACCGTCGAGCTCATCGGGCTCTGCGACCGCCTCTATGTCGTCCACGACCGGGCGATCGTCGGCGAGATGCCGGCGGCGGAGGCCACCGAGCACGCGATCCTCGAAGCGGCCCTGCACCGCTGAACCCAGGGTGGAAACGATGGTCTCCCCTCTTGCAAATGCCCTGTCCGGAAAGACCTCGCGGCACGGCCTGTGGCTGCTGCCGCTGCTCGTGGCGATCGCCGGCTGCGCCGCCCTGGCCGCGACGACCGAGGATTTCGCCACGGTGCGGAACGTCCTCAACCTCGCGGCGCAGGCGGCGCCGCTGCTGCTCGTCAGCATCGGACAGATGATCGTCGTGCTGGTGCGGGGCCTGGATCTCTCGGTCGGCTCGGTCATCAGCCTCTCCACCGCCATCCTGTCGCTCGACGCGCCGGCGGCGGTGACCATCCCCGCGGTGTTCGCAGCGGCGCTGCTGGTCGGGCTGGTGAACGGGGTGGCGGTCACCCGTCTTCACGTCCACCCGATCATCGCGACGCTGTCGGTGACGGGCATCGTGCAGGGCGTCACCATGCTCGTGCGCCCGGTCGCCGGCGGGACGATCCCGGCCGTCGTGACCGCCCTGGTCAAGGGCGAGGTGCTCGGCATCGACATGCCGGTGGTCTGGGTGGCGCTGGCCGTGCTCGGCGGCTGGAAGCTGCTGCACGGCTCGCGCTTCGGCCTGCACCTCTACGCCATAGGCGGCGGCGAGACGGCGCACGCCTTCGGCATCCCGGACCGGCGCAACGCGCTCGTCGCCTACGTCGCCTGCGCCCTGTTCGCGGCGCTGGCGGGGGTCTTCCTCGCCGGGAGGATCGCCTCGGGCGACCCCGGCATCGGCACGCAATATGCGGTGGACTCGATCACCGCCGTCGCCCTCGGCGGCACGCAGCTCGCCGGCGGCATCGGCAGCCTGCAGGGCACCGTCGTCGGCACGCTGCTGCTCGCCCTGCTCGCCAACGGCATGAACCTGCTCAACCTCTCGGCCTTCGTCCAGACCGCGGTCAAGGGGCTGATCCTGCTGGCGGTGATCTCGCTCCAGCCGCGCAAGACCATCGGGCTCTGACGTGAGCGTCCTTTCCCACACCCAGCCGCCGAGTGTCGCCATGAGCGCCTTCAGCCACCCCGCTCTGCGCGCCGCCGCCCGCGTCCCGCCGTCCTACGTCGTGTTCGCGGCCCTGCTGGCGACGCTCTGGATCCTGAAGCCGGCGATGATGAACCCGAACATCCTGGCGACCTTCGCCCGCCAGGTGGCGCCGCTCGGCATCGTCGTGCTCGGCCAGCTCCTGGTGATCTCCTCGCGCTCGATCGACCTCTCCGCCGGCGGCGTGATCCTGCTGGTCAACTACCTCATCTCCTCCGGCCTGCTCGCCGGCCTGCATCCGCTCGCCGTCGTCGGCCTCTGCCTCGCCATCGGCCTCGTCGTCGGCAGCCTCAACGGCCTGCTGGTCGGCAAGCGCCGGGCGTCGGCGGTGATCGTCACCCTGGCGGTCAACATCGTGCTGATCGGGCTGGTGGAATACCTCGCCAACGGCAAGCCGCCGGGCGACGTGCCGATGGTGTTCCGCAACCTCTACAATGCCCGCCCCGCCGGCATCCCCGCGCCGCTGCTGTTCTGGCTGGCGCTCGCCGCCGCGACGAGCCTCGTCCTGTCGCGGAGCGTGTTCGGCCGCTACGTCGCATCGATCGGCAGCAACCCGACCTCGGCGCATTTCTCCGGCGTGCCGGTCGAGCGCACGGTCGTCGCCGCCCATGTCGTCGCCGGCCTGATGTCGGCGACCGCCGGCCTGGTCCAGACCGCCTCGATCGCCGTCGGCAGCGTCCGCTTCGGCCCTGAGCTGGTGATGAACTCGATCGCCGCCACCATCCTCGGCGGCGTGATCTTCGGCCGCGCCGCCGGCGTCTGGGGCCCGTTCTTCGGCGTGCTCTGCTTCGCCCTGCTCTTCGTCGTCATGACCTCCCTCGGCGTGCAGGAGCCGGGAAAGCTGGTCGTGCAGGGCCTGATCATCCTTCTCGCCGCCGTCTTCTACGGCGTGCGGACGCGAACCCATTGAGGAGGCACCGTTGCCATGACCACCAAGCGAATTCTCTGCTTCGGCGATTCCCTGACCTGGGGCTGGGTCGCCGTGCCCGAAGGCGCGCCGACCACCCGCTTTCCCTACGGGCAGCGCTGGACCGGCGTGATGGCCGCCGCGCTCGGCCCGGGCTACGAGATCGTCGAGGAGGGCCTCAGCGCCCGCACCACGTCGATCGACGACCCCGTCGACCCGCGGCTGAACGGCTCGGCCTACCTGCCCTCGGCCCTGGCCTCGCACCTGCCGCTCGATCTCGTGATCATCATGCTCGGCACCAACGACACCAAGAGCTTCTACCGCCGCACGCCCTACGAGATCGCGCTCGGCATGTCGAAGCTGGTCGGCCAGGTCCTGGCCTCCGGCGGCGGGGTCGGCACGGTCTATCCCGCCCCCCGGGTGCTCGTGGTGTCGCCGCCGCCGCTCGCCGACCTGCCGCACGCCTGGTTCCAGGGCATGTTCGAGGGCGGACGCGAGAAGACGCTCGCCCTCGCCGCCCAGTACAGGGCCCTCGCCGACTTCGTGAAGGTCGACTACTTCGACGCCGGGAGCTGCGTGGCGACCGCCGGCGTCGACGGCATCCACTTCACGGCGGAGAACAATGCCGCCCTCGGCCAGGCGCTGGCGGGCAAGGTGGAGCAGATCCTCGGGCAGCGGAAGGCCGCGTAACCGAGGGAACGGCTGCCGAACCACCCCGCCGCGCCCGTTCCGCGGCTGGTCGAGGATCGGCGGCCGCGTCGAACGGGAAGGCGGCGAAGGCCGGCCGCCCTCCCCTCACGCCGCCTTCTTCCCCTCCGGCCTGAACCGCCCGTAGAAGCTCTCACCCTTCCCGGCCATGTCCTTCAGCAGGGCGTTCGGCGCGAAGCGCGGGCCGCAGGCTGCGGTCAGCCTCTCGCACAGGGCGACGAAGGCCCTGGTGCCCATGCCGTCGATGTAGGACAGCGCGCCGCCGGTGAAGGGGGCGAAGCCGAAGCCGAGGATCGAGCCGACATCGGCCTCGCGCACGTCGGTGACGACGCCGTCCTCGACGGTGCGCGCCGCCTCCAGCGCCTGGATGGCGAGGAAGCGCTGCTTCAGCGTCTCGACGTCGATCGCGTCGGGGTCGAGCTTCACCGGCTGCAGGTCGGCGAGGCCCGGCCACAGGCGCTTCTGGCCCTTGTCGGGATAGTCGTAGAAGCCCTTGCCGTTCTTGCGCCCGAGCCGGCCGAGGCGGTTGACCATGGCGTCGAGCAGCGCCTCCTGGGCCGGATCGACCGCGGCCGGGCCGAGATCGGCCTTGGTGGCCTGCAGGATCTTCCAGGCGAGGTCGACCGCCACCTCGTCGTTGAGCGAGAGCGGGCCGACCGGCATGCCGGCGAGGCGCGCGACCGTCTCGATCATCGCCGGCGGCACGCCCTCCGCCAGCATGATGTGGCCCTCGCGCACATAGTTGAGCACGCAGCGGTTGGCGAAGAAGCCGCGGCCGTCATTGACCAGGATCGGCGTCTTGCGGATGGCGCGGACATAGTCGAGCGCCACGGCGAGGGCGCGGTCGCCGGTCCTGCCCGCCTTGATCACCTCGACCAGCAGCATCTTCTCCACCGGCGAGAAGAAGTGCACGCCGACGAAGCTCTCCGGGCGCACCGAGTTCTCGGCCAGCGAGGTGATCGGCAGGGTGGAGGTGTTGGAGGCGAAGACCGTCTCCGGACCGATGACGGCTTCGACCTTCCGGATCACCTCGGCCTTGACGGCCCGATCCTCGAACACGGCCTCGACCACCAGGTCGACGCCGGCCAGGGCGCCGTAATCGGCCGTGGCGGTGATGCGCCCGAGCAGGGCCGCCTTGTCGGCGGCGCTCGCCCGCCCCTTCATCACCTGGCCGGTGATCAGCTTGTCGGAATGGGCCTTGCCCTTGTCGGCGGCCTCCTGGTCGCGGTCGACCAGCACCACCTCCAGCCCGGCCAGGGCCGAGACATAGGCGATGCCGGCGCCCATGAAGCCGGCGCCGACCACGCCGATGCGCCCGAGCTTCGCCGGCGCCACCGCCGCCGGGCGGCGGGCACCCTTGTTCAGCTCCTGCAGGGAGACGAACAGGGTGCGGATCATCGCCGCGGCCTCGGGGCTGAGCAGCACCCTGGCGAAGTGGCGCGATTCCACGGTCAGCGCCCGGTCGAAAGGCAGTTGCAGGCCCTCATAGACCGTCTGCAGGATGGCGCGGGCGGCCGGGTAGTTGTCCTGCGTCTCGCGGCGGTAGATGGCATTCGCCGGCGGGAACACCATCATGCCGGCCTTGGAGTAGACCAGGCCGCCGGGCAGCCGGAAGCCCTCGACGTCCCAGGGCGCCCTGGCGGCGGGGTTGGCCTTCACCCAGGCCTTGGCCCGGCCGACGATCTCCGCCTTGGGCGCGAGGGCGTGGATCAGGCCCATCTTCTGGGCCTGCGCCATCTTCAGCTGCTCGCCCTTCAGCAGCATCTGCAGGGCATCGCCCGGCTGCATCAGGCGCGACACGCGGGTGGTGCCGCCGGCTCCGGGGAACAGGCCGACCTTGACCTCCGGCAGGCCGACGCGGGCCTTGTCGTCGTCGGAGGCGCCGATGCGGTGATGGCAGGCGAGCGCCAGCTCGAAGGCGCCACCGAGGCACACGCCGCCGATCGCCGCGGCGAAAGGCTTGCCCGATGTCTCCAGGCGCCGGTAGAGCAGCGTCAGCCGGCGGCTGCCGTCGAAGAAGGCCTGCATCGCCGCCGCCTCGCCGTCGGCGGCGCGCATCTGCCGATAGCTGCGCCCGAGCCCCTCCAGCATGGTGAGGTCGGCGCCGCCGGAGAAGCTTTCCTTGCCCGAGGTGATGACGCAGCCCCTGACGGCGTCGTCGGAGGCGACGCGCTCGACGATCGCCGCAAGCTCGTCCATCACCTCCAGGGTGATCACGTTCATCGAGCGGTTCGGCATGTCCCAGGTGGCGAGGGCGATGCCGTCCGCGTCGACGTCGAAGCTGAAATTCGCGAGGTTCATGGCTGGCTCCCCGTGCCGGGACCGTGGTCGGGCGTGGTGTGGACGCGTCAGACGCGTTCGATGATCGTGGCGGCGCCCATGCCGGCGGCGACGCAGAGCGTGACCAGGGCGCGCTCGCGGCCGGTGCGTTCCAGCTCGTCCAGCGCGGTGCCGAGGATCATGGCGCCGGTGGCGCCGAGCGGATGGCCCATGGCGATGGCGCCGCCGCAGGGGTTGACCCTGGCGGGGTCGAGGTCGAAGGCCTGGATGTAGCGCAGCACCACCGAGGAGAAGGCCTCGTTGATCTCGAACAGGTCGATGTCGGCCTTGCCGAGCCCGGTCCGGCGGAAGATCAGCGCGGTGACGTCGACCGGCCCGGTCAGCATCAGCGCCGTGTCGGAGCCGATCGAGGCGGCGGCGCGGATGCGGGCGCGCGGCGTCAGCCCGTAGCGCTCGCCGGCCGCCTTCGAGCCGACCAGCACGGCCGCGGCGCCGTCGACGATGCCGGAGGAGTTGCCGGCATGGTGCACATGCTCGACCTTCTCGACCTCGGGATGGGCCTGCACGGCAACGGCGTCGAAGCCGCCCATCTCGCCCATCTGCACGAAGGCGGGGTTGAGCGCGGCGAGCGACTGCATGGTGGTGGACGGGCGCATGTGCTCGTCCCTGTCGAGGATGGTCAGGCCGTTGACGTCCCGGACCGGCTCCACCGTCCGGGCGAAGCGGCCCTCGGCCCAGGCCTGCGCCGTCCGGCGCTGCGACTCCACCGCATAGGCGTCGACGTCGCTGCGCGAGAAGCCGTATCTGGTGGCGATCAGGTCGGCGGAGATGCCCTGCGGCATGAAATAGGTCGGCACGGCGCTGGAAGGATCGAGCGCCCAGGCGCCGCCCGAGGCCATCATGCCGATGCGCGACATGCTCTCGACGCCGCCGCCGATGACCAGATCCTTCTGGCCGGAGGCGACCTGCGCGGCGGCGAGGTTCACCGCGTCGAGGCCGGACGCGCAGAAGCGGTTGATCTGCACGCCCGGCACCCTGGTGCCGAGGCCGGCATGCAGCGCCGCCATGCGGGCGATGTCGCCGCCCGCCTCGCCGATCGGATCGACGCAGCCGAGGATGACGTCCTCGACCGCGTCCTCGGGCAAGGCGTTGCGCCGGGCGATGGCCCCGAGCGTGCCGGAGGAGAGCGCCAGGCTCGTCACCTCGTGCAGCGCGCCGTCGGCCTTGCCGCGCCCGCGCGGCGTGCGCACGGCGTCATAGATATAGGCTTCGGTCATCGGGCCTCTCCTTGAACCGGCGTCGCCAGCCGTGCCGTCAGAACATCTCGGCCGGCAGCGCCATCACACTATCGGCCCCGGCGACGATCCGCGCCAGCCGTGTCGCCGTCTCGGGCAAAAGCTTCTCGGCGAAGAACCGGCCGGTGACGAGCTTGGCCTGCATGGCCGGCTCGCCGGGCCGCTTCAGCGCGGCCCTGGCCATCAGCGCCCACATATGGCCGAAGGCCACCAGGCCGAAGAGCTGGAGATAGTCGGTGGAGCCGGCGCCGGCGTTGTCGGGCTTGGCGAGGGCGTTCTGCATGAACCACAGGGTCGCCTGCTGCAGATGGCCGAGCGAGGCCTTCAGCGGCACGGTGTAGGGCTGCATCGCCTCCTCCGCCGCGGTCTCCTCGAGCAGGCCGTTGACCTCGGCCAGGAAGGCCGTCATCGCCCGGCCGCCGTCCCTGGGCAGCTTGCGGCCGACCAGGTCGAGCGCCTGGATGCCGTTGGCGCCCTCGTAGATCATGGTGATGCGCGCGTCCCGCACGAACTGCTCCATCCCCCATTCGGCGATGTAGCCGTGGCCGCCGAGCATCTGCTGGGCGTTGACCGCATGGGCGAAGCCGTTGTCGGTGAGCACGGCCTTGACCACGGGCGTCATCAGGCCGAGCCGGTCGTCGGCGGCCTGTCGCACCTTGTCGTCGGGCGAGCGGTGGTGCAGGTCGGCCTGGAGCGCCGTGGCCAGCACCAGGGCGCGGCCGGCCTCGGTCAGCGCCTTGATGGTCATCAGCGTGCGGCGCACGTCGGGATGGACGATGATCGGGTCGGCCGGCTTGTCAGGCGCCTTGGCACCCGACAGCGAACGGCCCTGCAGGCGGTCCTTCGCATAGGCCAGCGCGTTCTGGTAGGCGACCTCGCCGATGCCGAGGCCCTGGACGCCGACCGCGAGCCGCGCCTCGTTCATCATCACGAACATGGCGGCGAGGCCCTTGTGCTCCTCGCCGACCAGCCAGCCCGTGGCCCCGTCATAGTTCATGACGCAGGTGGCATTGGCATGGATGCCCATCTTCTCCTCGAGCTTGCCGCAGGCGAGGGCGTTGCGCGCGCCGGGCCTGCCGGCCTCGTCCGGCAGGAATTTCGGGCAGACGAACAGCGAGATGCCCTTGGTGCCGGCCGGCGCCCCCTCGATGCGGGCGAGCACGAGGTGGACGATGTTCTCGGCGAGGTCGTGCTCGCCGGCGGAGATGAAGATCTTCTGGCCGGTGATCCTGTAGGTGCCGTCGGCCTGCGGCGCCGCCTTGGTGCGGATCAGGCCGAGATCGGTGCCGCAATGCGGCTCGGTCAGGTTCATGGTGCCCGACCAGGTGCCGGCGACCATCTTCGGCAGGTAGGTGTCCTTCTGCCGCTGCGAGCCGTGCGCCAGCAGCGCCGCCATCGCCCCCTGGGTCAGGCCGGGATACATGCCGAGCGCCAGGTTGGCCGAGGAGACGAATTCCTGCATCACCGCGTTGAGCGTCGCCGGCAGGCCCATGCCGCCGAACTCGGCCGGCATGTGCAGGCCGACCCAGCCGCCTTCGCAATAGGCGTCATAGGCGGCCTTGAAGCCCCTGGGCGTGGCGACGGAACCGTCCTCGGCGCGGCGGCAGCCCTCGCGGTCGCCCGAGGCGTTGATCGGCTGCATCGTCTCCTCGCAGACCTTGGCCCCCTCCTCCAGGATGGCGCGGATCGTCTCGGGCGAAACATCCTCGAAGCCGGGCAGATTGCTGTAGCGGCCGATGCCGAGGACGTCGCCGAGCAGGAACAGCACGTCGTCGATCGGGGCCTTGTAGCTCGGCATGGTGTCCTCCGTTCAGTCGCGGGGGCCGGCCAGGCCGGCGAGGCGGGCGCGCACGGCGTCGCGGGCATGGCTGAGCTCGGCATGGGCGCGGTCGATGTCGCGCCGGCGGTTCTCCAGCTCGATCAGCTTGGCCTCGAAGCGGGCGAGCGCCACGGCGAGCTGGGTCGCCTGGCCGTCGCCGAGGTCGTAGAGGTCGAGCATGTCGCGCACCTCCTCCAGGGAGAAGCCGACGCTCTTGCCCATCAGCACCAGCTTGAGCCGCGCCCGGTCGCGCCGGGAATAGACGCGCTCCAGGCCGCGCCGCTCCGGGGCGAGCAGGCCCTTCTCCTCGTAGAAGCGCAGGGTGCGGGCCGTGACATCGAACTCGGCGACGAGGTCATGGATGCTGAACGCACCGGGCCTGTCGGTGTCCGCCGGGTCGGCGAGACTGGGCGACAGCACGGACATGGTTGCGGCAATCACGGACCATTCCCTCGTCGATCGGCGATTGCTTCTAATCAACGTTGACGTAAACGTCAACTCACGATCCCGAGAGGCTCCCGATCACCGGGGCCGGCCGGCTTGCGCTCGGCACCGAAACCGCGTGGACTGCGCCCGCTCGCGAGGAGGTGTCCCATGATCAGCCGCATCTGGCATGGCTGGACCACGCCGCAGAACGCCGACGCCTACGAGACGCTGCTCCGCACCCGGATCTTCCCCGGCATCCTGGCCCGGCGGGTCCCGGGCTTCGAGCGCATCGAGCTGCTGCGCCGCGAGGGCGGGGCGGAGGTCGAGTTCATCACCGTCATGTGGTTCACGTCACTCGACGCCGTCCGCGCCTTCGCCGGCACGGATTACGAAGCCGCCGTCGTGCCGCCCGCGGCGCGCGCCGTGCTGTCGCGCTTCGACGCCCGCTCGCAGCACTATGAGGTGCGCGAGGCACGGCGGGCGGATGGCTGAGACCGGTACGTCGCCGTGCGAGGCCCCACAGGCGCCGAGATAGGCTGGACCATGTCGCTCCGGGGAAAGGCGATGCCCTCTCGGCCGTCATGGCCGGACTTGATCTACGGCCGTGACGCGATTGAACCGGCGAGCCCGTTTTTCCGGAGACTGCCTAACTTGGCATCTACGGGTGAGGACCGGCGATCCTCCAGCAACGGCCAGCGGCCGTGGGCCCCCGGCGAGCGCCCAAGCAGGTTCTCTCGAACCTGCTTGCACGTGTAAGTTTGGCCAGCATTGATTTTGCATTGAAAATGCAAAATCAATCGTGACGAGAGCCGCGAGAAGCTGGTTAGGGCGAGCCGAGCTCCTGCTCGGCGAACATGCCCGACGGCAGGCCGTCGATGCTCTGGACATTCTTCTCGCGCTGGTAGGCGTCGAGACCGGACTCGCCCTTGGCCGCGGCCCAGCGGGCGAGCGTGTCGCGCTCGCCGGAATAGTCGAACAGCGGCACGCCGAAGCCGCAGGAGGTCTGCACGAGATCGATGTCCAGGGTGACGATCTGGCGGGCGCCGAGCGGCTCCTCGCCGCCGAACGCCTCGGCGAGCAGGCGGGCATAGGCGGGCGTGCCGCGCCACAGGCTCTTGCCCTGGCCGAACAGGCGCAGGATCAGCGGCGGCCCCTCGAAGGCGCAGAACATGAAGGTGAGACGTCCGTCCGCCAGCAGATGCGCCGCGGTCTCGCAGCCGCTGCCGGTCAGGTCGAGATAGGCGGCGGAGTTCGGGCCGAGCACCCGAAACCTGTCCGCGCCGCGCGGCGAGATGTTGACTCGGCTGTCGGCCGTGGCCGACGCGGCGAAGAAGATGCGCTGCCGGCTGATGAAGTCGCGATGGGCGACCCCGATCTGGGCGAACTGCTTGGCCATGGACGGTTCCTTCCTCGGTTCGACATAGCAGGAAAGCGCGGCCTGGCATACCGGCCCTCCCCGCCCCCGGCTCGCCGGGGCCGCAGGGGCCGCATCTCCGCCGCCCGGCAGGCGAAGCTGCGTCGATGCGCCCCGGATCCTGCGAAAAGAAACGTTTGCCAGGCGCCGGAGAGATCTGGAGATAAGAACAAAATTCATACACGATCCGTTAGGATAGGAATCGAGTCGAGCCCGGATCCGGCGCGGACATATCGAGTCGAAAGGAGTTCTGAATGTCGATGGGCGTGCAGTCCAAGACGGTTGTTGCCGCGGCCTTGCTGGCGCTGACGGCCATGGCGGGCCAGGCGAGCGCGGCGCAATGCGGCCACACGGCAGCCGGATTCGAAGCCTGGAAGCAGGAATTCGCCGCCGAAGCCGCGGCCAGGGGCGTCAGCCCGGCCGCCATCGCGGATCTGAAGGCGACGACCTACGCCACCGCGACGATCGCCGCCGACCGCGGCCAGAAAAGCTTCCGCCTGTCGCTCGACCAGTTCCTGGCCAAGCGCGGCGGATCGGTGATCGCCAGCCGCGGCCGCAAGCTGAAGCAGTCCAATGCGGCGCTGTTCGCCTCGATCGAGAAGCGCTACGGCGTCCCGCCGGGACCGCTCCTGGCGATCTGGGGCATGGAGACCGGCTTCGGCAACGTCAAGGGCAACCAGAAGCTGCTCTCCTCGGTCGCCACCCTGGCCTATGACTGCCGTCGGTCCGACTTCTTCACCGACCAGCTCTATGCGACCCTGACGCTGATCGATCGCGGTGTCATCTCGGCCAATGCCCGCTCGTCCATGCATGGCGAGATCGGCCAGACGCAGTTCATGCCCAAGAACGTCCTGAACTACGCGGCCGGCGGCAGCCTGGAAACCCCGACCGGCGCGCTGACCGCGACCGCGAACTTCCTGAAGGCGCATGGCTGGCAGGCCGGCGCGGGCTACCAGCCCGGCGAGCCGAACTTCGCCGCCATCGAGGCCTGGAACGCCGCCTCGGTCTACCAGCGCGCCATCGCCCTGATCGGCCAGCAGATCGACGGCGGCTAGCCCGTCTTCGCGGATTGGGGGCAGATTGAGGCATCCCCGCGGTTGGCGATCAATGGGTTAGGCTAAAAGGTCTTCACTACGTCGACTGGCTTGGGCGAGGACGGAGGAGGTGATTCTGGGCGGGGGCTGTGGCGGCAATTGGAGCTTGAGGCGGCTGATGAGGAGGCTGAGTTCGGGCTCGGGCTGGGTGTAGCGGGTCAGCTGGATCTCGCGACCATCGGTGGTGGGCAAGTGGACGTCGATCATCTGGATGGCAACGAACTTTTCCAGAGCACTTCGAGCGGTCAGTCCCGGGGCCAGGGCGTGGAGGCGGCGGGTCAGGGTGATCTGCAGGCAATAGGCCAGGAAGGCGATGAAGATGTGGGCTTCTATCCGCCTCTCATCCTTGTGGAAGACCGGGCGGATCGCCAGGTCGCCTTTCAGGGTCTTGAAGACCTCTTCGACGGCGACGAGCTGAATGTAATATTGCCATAGCAGGGCGGGATCGTTGTCGGTGAGATTGGTTCGCAGCAGATAGCGCCCTTCACGCCGTCTGATGGTTCGCAGCCTCTTGCGGTCGAGGCGGAAGGTCAGCCCGCCGTTCTTGTCGATGTCGACATCGACCAGGCGCCAGGCGGTCGGCGCCTTGGAGCGCGCGGCGCCCAGCTTCATCAGGAGCTCCTCGCGGGAGACCGCCATGGCGGCGATCTGCCGGAGCCGCTTCCACAGCCATTTCAACTGCCGCCGCCGCATGGCCCGTTCCTTGGAGACGCGGTCGAGGCTCTGGGCGAAGACATAGAGTTCGCCATCCTCGGCCAGCAGCTTCACCTGAACGCCCTGCCGCGCCTCCTGCCAGGGCTTGTCCAGCAGGTGCTTTTCCAGGCGGTTCAGCCGTCCCTTGGGCGTTCCCACCAGATACTGGACCGGCGGGTCACTGGCCCGCATCTGTGCCAGGGCCGCCTCGGTGGGAATGCCGCGATCCATCACCCAGACGCGCCGCGCCTTGCCGTATTGCTGCTCGATCTTGCCGAGGAACATCCCCAGCGTCTTGCTGTCGGCGGTGTTGCCGGCCAGCACCTCGTAGGCCAAAGGCAAGCCCTCCGGGGTGACGACCAGGGCGATCACCACTTGCGGACAGTCCGGCCGCTTGTCGCGGCTATAGCCGTGACGGCGCTTGTCGCCCTCGGGCAGATCCGAGGCGTTGACCTCAAAATAGGTGCTGGTCAGATCGTAGAGCAGCACGTCGAAGCGGGCGTTGAACAGATCGCGCCAGCGCTCCGCCAGATGAGCGAACAGGGTCTGCCTGTGCGCCAGGAGCAGGTCGTGGCAGGCATACAGTTTGTGCGCCTCGGCCAACCCGAAGTCCGCCCCCAAGAGGTCGGCCATGGCGCTACGCTCGAACCATTCGCGATGCAGGCGCCATTCGCTGCCCGGTGCGATCAGGCGATAGGTCACCAGAACCTGAAGCACCTGGTCCCAGCGTGTCCCCTTGCGGCTCGGCGGCAGGCGGTCGGCCCAGAACCGATCGAGGTGCAGGTCGCGCCATAGGAGCCCGGCCAGCCAACAGGCACCCCATTGGCGCGGCCGGCACAGCCGGAGCTCCGACAAGCGAAGCTGCACCACTGAGGCATCGGCCGCGACGGCTTGGCAGCGATCCTCCGGAAACAGAGCCAGCGTCTGTCGATCGCCGGTGTCGGTATCGAGCACCTCGATGGCTTTGCGCCAGGCGGCGGCCTGAGAAGAGTTGATTTCACCCAAATACAAAACCTGCCGCTGCACCACCCGGCCATCGTCGAGACGCTTGTTCTCGACGATGTTCCAGTAGGTATGCGTCTTGCCGTCCTTCCTTCGCTCGGTTCGTCGCAGAAACATGGCGACATGAATCTATGCACGCCAAACCGTATCTTGGAAATAGCCTAGGTCTTCACTACAGCCGATTCCGGTAGAACATGCGAACCTCGCCTCAATCAGATCAAATACTTACGCGCTCAAAAAACCTCGAAATCGACGTTTCCGCGCGCGAATCCGCGAAGACGGGCTAGGACGGGACAAGGTGAGCCGGCTATCGGCTCACCGAGAGCAGGATCGAATGCGAAAGCCTTCCCCGCTCCGCGGAGAAGGCTTTCGTGTTTTTTGAACCATCAATCCCGCCGCCCGCCGGTCAATGCTTCGAGAAGGTCTCGTCGAAGGAATAGCCGGCGCCGCGCACGGTGCGGATCGGGTCGATCTCGCGCGACCGGTTGATCGACTTGCGCAGGCGCCCGACATGCACGTCCACGGTGCGCTCGTCGATATAGACGTCGCGGCCCCAGACGCTGTCGAGCAGCTGTTCGCGGGCGAAGACCCGGCCGGGCGCCTGCATCAGGAACTCCAGCAGGCGGAACTCGGTCGGCCCCAGGCGGATCTCGCGGGCACCGCGATGGACGCGCTTGGTCTCGCGGTCGAGCGAGATGTCGCCGGCCTTGAGCACCGAGGCGACATGGTCGGGCTTGGCCCGCCGCAGCAGCGCCTTCACCCGCGCCACCAGTTCCGGCACCGAGAACGGCTTGACGACATAGTCGTCGGCGCCCGTGGCCAGGCCGCGCACGCGCTCGGTCTCCTCGCCGCGTGCGGTGAGCATGATCACCGGCAGCCGCTCGGTTTCCGGCCGCATGCGGATACGGCGGCACAGTTCGATGCCGGAGAGGCCCGGCAGCATCCAGTCGAGCAGCACGAGGTCGGGCACGCTCTCGCGCAGGCGCAGCTCCGCCTCGTCGCCGCGCCCGACACTGTCGACGTCATAGCCTTCCGATTCGAGGTTGTAGCGAAGCAGCGTGGTCAACGCTTCCTCGTCCTCGACGATCAAAACGCGCGGAGACATTCAAAACCTCTGTCTCTTCAGGCGGCGGGATACTCCACCGGCATGATGCTGGTGCTGTCGTTCTTGGGCCGCTCGCCGCTCGGCGACTGGCCGGTCACCAGGTAGTGGACGGTCTCGGCGATGTTGGTGGCGTGGTCGCCGATGCGCTCGATGTTCTTGGCGCAGAACAGGAGATGGGTGCAGAAGCCGATATTGCGCGGATCTTCCATCATGTAGGTCAGGAGCTCGCGGAACAGCGAGGTGTACATCGCGTCCACGGCGCCGTCCGAGCGCCACACCGCCAGGGCCTCCTCGACGTCGCGCTGGGCGAAGGCGTCGAGCACCTGCTTGAGCTGCTCGAGCACCAGATCGGCCATGTGGTTGAAGCCGCCGAAGATCTTGGTGCCCTGCATCTGGCCGTTGATGGCGACGACGCGCTTGGCGATGTTCTTGCCGAGGTCGCCGATGCGCTCGAGGTCGCCGGAGACGCGTAGCGCCGCGACGATCTCGCGCAGATCCTGCGCCATGGGCTGGCGCTTGGCGATCATCAGGATCGCCCGATCCTCGGCGGAGCGCTGCAGCGTGTCGATGGTGCCGTCGAGCGCGATGACGCGCTGCGCCAGCTCCAGGTCGCGCTTGATCAGCGCATTGATGCTGTCGAGCACGCTCTTCTCGGCATAACCACCCATCTCGGCGATCATGTTGCGCAGCTCGAGCAGCTCCTGGTCGAAGGATTTGACGATATGGTCGGCCATGGGCGTTGCTCCTCGTCCAGCGCGCGTCAGCCGAAGCGGCCGGTGATATAGTCTTGGGTGCGGCGGTCGGTCGGCGTCGAGAACATCTGCATGGTCTGGCCGACCTCGATCAGATTGCCGAGATAGAAGAAGGCTGTCACGTCGGCGCAACGGGCGGCCTGCTGCATGTTGTGGGTGACGATGACGATGGTGAAGTCCCGCTTCAACTCGTCGATCAGTTCCTCGATCTTGGCGGTCGAGATCGGGTCGAGAGCCGAGGTCGGCTCGTCCAGGAGCACGACCTCGGGCTTGACCGCGATGGAGCGGGCAATGCACAGGCGCTGCTGCTGGCCGCCGGACAGGCCCAGCGCCGAAGTGCCGAGCCGATCCTTCACTTCTTCCCAGATCGCGGCCTTGGACAGGCACCATTCGACCCGGTCGTCCATGTCGGCCTTGCTCAGGCGCTCATGCAGGCGCACGCCGAAGGCGATGTTGTCGTAGATCGACATCGGAAACGGCGTCGGCTTCTGGAACACCATGCCGACGCGGGCCCGCAGGATGGCCGGGTCGATACTGCTCTTGGCGATGATGTCCTGGTCGTCGAGCAGGATGCGTCCCTCGGCGCGCTGGCCGGGATAGAGATCGTACATGCGGTTGAGCACGCGCAGCAGCGTGGACTTGCCGCAGCCGGACGGGCCGATCATGGCCGTGACCTGCCGCTCGCCCATCTCCAGGTTGATATCCTTGAGGGCGTGCTTCTCGCCGTAATAGAAGTTCAGCTTCTCGCACTTGATCTTGGCGCGCACAGCCGTCTCGGCCTGCGGACGGTTGGCCGCGGCCACGGCGACGGTCGGATTGGGAAGCGAGGACATGGGACCACTCACCGCTTGGGAGCCAGGAGAACACGGGTGACGATGTTGAGGGCGAGCACGCCGGCCGTGATCAGCAGCGCTCCGGCCCAGGCCAGCGCCACCCAATCGTCGAAGGGGCTGCCGGCATACTGGTAGATGGCGACAGGCAGGCTCGCCATCGGCCTGGACATGTCGAGCGACCAGTCGTTGTTGCCGAGCGAGGTGAACAGCAGCGGCGCGGTCTCGCCGGCGGCGCGGGCCAGGGCCAGCAGGATACCGGTGGTGATGCCGGTCTGTGCGGCCCGCCACGTCACTAGGGTGATCACCTTCCACTGCGGCGCGCCGAGGGCGAAGGCCGCCTCGCGCAGGGTGGTCGGCACCAGGGCCAGCATGTCCTCGGTGGTGCGCACCACCACCGGCATCAGGATGATGGCCAGCGCCAGGGTGCCGGCCCAGCCGGAGAAGCCGCCCATCGGCACCACCACCATCTGGTAGACGAAGAGGCCGATCAGGATGGACGGCGCCGAGAGCAGGATGTCGTTGACGAAGCGGACCATGCCGGCCAGGCGGCTGCCGCGCCCGGCCTCGGCCAGGAAGGTACCGGCCATGATGCCGACCGGCGCGCCGATGATCAGTGCCACGACGATCTGCATCAGGCTGCCGACGATGGCGTTGAGCAGGCCGCCGCCGCCGCCCGGAGGCGCCATGACGTTGGTGAACACGGTCGAACTCAGCGCCGGGGCGCCGCGGACGATGAGCGTGTAGAGGATCCAGGCCAGCATGAACAGGGAGATCACGGCAAAGCCGGTGCTGGCCCCCTTGACGGCGTAGTCGATGGCGCGGCGGCGGGCGAGACGGTTCATGGTCGGCCTCACTTCAGCCGGGTGCGCACGAGGGCGCGCGAGATGGCGAGCACGATGAAGGAAATCACGAACAGCACGAAGCCGAGCTGCAGCAGCGAGTGCAGCTTGAGGGTGCCGGCGCCGGCCTCAGGAAATTCATTGGCGACGGTGGAGGCGATCGTCGAGCCCGGCGCGAACAGCGAGGCCGAGATGCGGTTGGCGTTGCCGATGACGAAGGTGACCGCCATGGTCTCGCCGAGCGCGCGGCCGAGCCCCAGCATCACCGCGCCGACCAGGGCGGTGCGGCCATAAGGCACGGAGACGTTGCGGAACACCTCATAGGTGGTGGCGCCGACGCCGTAGGCCGATTCCTTCAGCATGGGCGGCACGGATTCGATGATCTCGACGAACATCGCGGTGATGAAGGGGATGATCATCAGGGCCAGGATCAGCCCGGCGGTGAACATGCCCGCGCCCAGGGCCGGTCCCTTGAACAGCGCGCCGATCACCGGAATGCCGCCGAAGGCGGCGATCAACGGCGGCTGCACATAGGCGGCGATCAACGGCACCACGACGAAGAAGCCCCACATGCCGAAGATGATCGAGGGCACGGCGGCCAGGAGCTGGATGGCGACGCCGATCGGACGGCGCAGGCGGACCGGCGCGATCTCGGTGAGAAAGAAGGCGATGCCGAACGACATCGGCAGCGCCACGAGGATGGCGATGATGCCGGTGAACAGCGTGCCGTAGATCATCACGCCGGCGCTGAACTTCTCGGTGACCGGGTTCCAGATGGTGCCCCAGTAGAAGGCCGGTCCGAACTCGAAGAGGGCGGGCAGGCCGCCCTGGAACAGCAGGGCGATGATCAGGCCGAGCAGCAGCAGGACGAAGAAGCCGCAGCCGTAGAGGGCGGCCCGGAAGATCGGATCGAACGCGGCGCCGGGCACTCTGCCGCGGTCGGAGGGCGGCCCCCGTCGACGGGCGTCGCTTTCGGCGGTGCTGTCCGTCAAGACGTCTGCGACGGCGCTCATGGGTTTGCTCATCCTCGTGAGGGGAGCGCCCGGCGCGACAGGCGCCGGGCGCGGCATCATGCGCGGATCAGTTGTAGACGGCCTTGCCGTCGGCGCCCTTCACCTCGGCCTTCCAGGCCTCGCGGACGCGGCCCACGACCTCTTCGGGCAGGGTGATGTAGTGCAGGTCCTCGGCGATCTTGCCGCCATCCTTGAAGGCCCAGTCGAAGAACTTGATGACTTCGGCGGACTGAGCCGGGTCCTTGGGGTCCTTCGGCAGGAGGATGAAGGTCGCCGAGGTGATCGGCCAGGAGGCGTCGCCCTCGACATCGATGATCGAGGCGGCGAAGTTCTTGGCACCGGCCCAGTCCGCCTTGGCGGCGGCGGCCTTGAAGGCCTCGACGGTCGGCTTGACGAACTGGCCGGCCTTGTTCTTCAGCTCGACCGTGGTCAGGCCGTTCTTGGCGGCGTAGACGTATTCGACATAGCCGATCGCGCCCTTGGTGTTCTTGACGGTGCCGGAGACGCCGTCATTGCCCTTGGCGCCGGCGCCGGCGGGCCACTGCACCGAGGTGGCGGCGCCGACCGCGTCCTTCCAGCCGGGGTTGGCGGCGTTGAGGTAGCTGGTGAACACGAAGGTGGTGCCCGAGCCGTCGGAGCGGTAGACGGTGGCGATGTCGACGTCGGGGAGCGTCACGCCGGGGTTGAGCTCGGCGATCTTGGCGTCGTTCCACTTGGTGATCTTGCCGAGATAGATGTCGCCGAGCACCTCGCCGGTCAGCTTGAGCTGGTTGGCGGCGATGCCGTCGAGGTTGACGATCGGCACGACGGCGCCGACGACCGTGGGGAACTGCAGCAGCTTGGCTGAGGTGAGCTTGTCGTCGGCCATCGGGGCGTCGGACGCGCCGAAGTCGACGGTGCGGTTGGTGATCTGGGTCTGGCCGCCGCCCGAGCCGATCGCCTGGTAGTTCAGGCCGTTGCCGGTCTTGGCCTTGTACTCGGCAGCCCAGGCCGTATAGACCGGCGCGGGGAAGGTGGCGCCGGCGCCGGTGATGTCGGCCGCGAAGGACGACAGGGTTCCGGCGAGCGAAACAGCCGCCGCCACTGCGAGGATCGAGAGCTTCACGGGATATCTCCGTTCGATGTGATGCCGGCAGCGTCTCCCCGTGGGAGCCCTCGCCGAGCCACGCCGCTACACCTATTGGCGCCGCGCAACCCTTCTATGACACCGCAACGAAGCTTTTATGACAGAAAAATCCAATGAAGATCAATACGTTGATCATCCCCTCCAGCCGGAGCCCGTCATCGGCGCACCCCGCCTTGTCAAGCCTTGCGGCTGGCGATGGGATCAGGCGGCCGAGTCCAGGCGCACGATGAACGTCGCGCCCTTGCCGAGTTCGCTCTCGATCACCAGGCGGCCGCGATGGCGGGCGAGGATGTGCTTGACGATGGCAAGGCCGAGGCCGGTGCCGCCTTTCTCGCGCGACTGGGCGATGTCGGCGCGGTAGAAACGCTCGGTCAGGCGCGGCAGATGCTCGCTGGCGATGCCGGGGCCGTGGTCGCGCACGGTCACCACGGCCTCAGCCGGACGCCCGGCGCCGCGCGGTGCCTCGACCAGGGTAACGTCAACCCTGCCGCCGGAGGCCCCGTACTTGATGCCGTTCTCGACCAGGTTTTCGAAGACGCGGATCAGCTCGTCGCGATCGCCGAGCACCATCAGGCGCGGGACGGAACGCTCGATGACGAGTTCGACGCTGCGCTCCCGGGCGAGCGGGGCCAGGGTGTCGGCGACATGGGCGACGATCGGATAGAGGTCGACGACCTGGCCGGGGCGGACATGGGCGTTGAGCTCGATGCGCGACAGCGACAGGAGGTCGTCGATCAGCCGCGACATGCGGTTGGCCTGGGAGCGCATGATCCCCAGAAACTTCTCGCGGGCCGCGGCGTCGTTCTTCGCCGGCCCCTGCAGGGTCTCGACGAAGCCGAGGAGCGAGGCCAGCGGGGTGCGCAGCTCGTGGCTGGCGTTGGCGACGAAATCGGCGCGCATCTGCTCGACCCGGTGCTGCTGCGTCACGTCGCGCAGCACGATCAGCACGAAGGCCGTGCGATCGCCGGCGCCGGGGACAGCGGAAATCTGCGCCTCGACCGACCGCTCCACCGGCACGCGCTCGGCGTAGTCGACGCGCCGCGCCCCGCCCTTCTCCGTCACCACCCGGACGGCGTCGATGACGTCGGGCACCCGCAGCGCGAAAGCGATCGGCTCGGCAAGGCGCAGATTGGGGATGAGCTCGCGGGCCGACGCGTTGAAATATTGCACCGCCATGGCGTCGTCGAGAATGACGACCGGGTTCTGCACCGCCGCCAGGAAGGTCTCGATCGTCGGCACCGCCCGCTCGCCCGGCGCGCCAGAGGCCGGCTGGACGGCCTCGCCGTCGCGGCCGGGCAACAGGACTGCGGTAACCGCCAGCGACAGCCAGGCGGCGATCGCGTGCCAGAGCTGGATGCCGTCGACCGCGACGACGGTCGCCAGCACCGGCACCGCCACGGCCAGGATCCAGCGCCCGGCCCACAGCCGGCTCGACAATGTACGGTTCCACCCCACGAGGTGAGCGGTGCCCTGTTGCAGCGGCTCCGTCAAGCGCTCCAGCGTGTCGAGCTGCATGGCCATGGGTCGTTCCGTCCGATCCAGCGTGACGGGGAAACGTCACGCCTTCCGGCCATACGAATCTCCCGTTGCACGATTGTCGGCGGCAAACTGTGACAGCATGACGACGGAGGAGCACGAAGGCGGCGAGGTTAAGTGATACCCCTCACGGCCGCTCCGGCAGCGCCAGGCCGACATCCATCGGCCCGTCCTCGATCAGCGCGGTGACGTCGAGCAGGATGTGCGGCAGGGCGAAGCCGGCGGTGCAGGCAAGATAGCGCGGCTCGAAGCGCGGCGAGAACCGGGCCTTGAAGGCGCGCAGCGCATCGAAGTCGCGCAGATGGTCGCCGAAGCGGAACAGTTTCGGCGTCACGCGCTGCCAGGTCGGCCCGAGATTGTCGGCGGCGAGATCCGGCGTCGGGGTCAGACCGAGGTCGAAGCGGCCGACACCGCGCGCCGCGGCCAGGCGCAGCAACCGCAGCAGAATGAAATCGAGGGCACGCTGGCCGAGTTCGGGGCGGTAGCGCAGGATGTCGACGCCCCACTCCATGTCCCCGGCACCGCGCAGCAGCACGGCGAAGCCGACGACTTCCCCGGCGCGGCGCAGCACGGCGCAGTCATTGGCGCCGACCCAGTCGTCGGAGAAGCGGCCGATGGTGAAATAGGCCTCCCGGCGCCCGTCCTCGGCCAGCCAGGCATCGGACACCGCCCGCAGGGCCGGCAGCAGTGGGCCGACATGGCGGGCGGGGACGAGATCGAGGCTGAGCGCCTCCACGTCTCCCCAGGCCGACACCTCCGCCGCCCCCTCGAACGGCTCGGCGCCGAGGCCGGCGAGCTCGAGCCGGGCGATGTCGCCGATATGGGTCAGGGTCAGGCCGGCATCGAGATAGACCGCGCGCAGCTCGCGCGAGGCCGAGACGATCACCGGCCAGAGCCGGGCCCGGTCGGCGCGCTCGCGGAAGGCCCAGAGCACCTCCTGCGCCCGGTCGGCCGCGCCGATCGGGTCGCCGAGCGCGATGCTGGAGCTGCCGCGCATGGCGACCATCATCGCCGCGTCGCGTGCCTCGTTGGCCAGGATGGTGCGATCCGGCAGCAGCGCGAGCCGGGCGTCCGAGCGCGGCGAGGCAGCGATGATCGCGCCGATGGCGGCATGCTCGCCGCCGCCGGCCAGCGTGGCCGTGGCGCGCTCGCGCCGACCGAAGGCGAAGGCCCCGAGCAGCAGCGCCGCGATGACGGCCGCCGCCATGCCGCGCAGGAAGCGCGGCATGTCGTCCTCATAGCCGAAGGTGAGCCAAAGCAGGGAATGATAGTCGAGGGAGCGGAAGGCGAACAGGCCGACCCAGGCCGCGATCACCAGCACGGCGACGAGCAGGGCCAGCCAGATCGGCGAGACGTCGCGGTTGAACAGGCGCGCGCCGCGCGGAAAGGCCGGGCGGCTCACCGTCACCACCGCCATGACGCCGAGCGTCACCAGCGCCAGCCGCAGGTCGGCGCCGCGCAGGATCTCGGCGCCGGCGGCCAGGACCAGCAGCAGGCTGGCGCCGCGCCAGGCGCCCGCCAGGCGCCGGACCAGGCCGCGCGCCAGGAACAGCAGCGCCACGCCGATCACCGAGCTGGCGACATGCGCCACCTCGACCAGGGGGAGCGGGGCGAACGCCATCAGCGTCGCCCGGCGGTCGGAGCCGATCGGCAGCGCTCCGGTGACGATCAGCGCCGCGCCGGTCAGGAACACCGCGCCGCCGACCAGGATCGGCGCCAGCGGCTTCATCACGCCCGAGGCCTGTTCGACGGCGCGCACCACCACATGGCGCCGGCGCGCGACCTCGTATGCTCCGAGCGTCGCCAGGGCCAGGGCGAAGGGTATGAAATAGTAGATCACCCGGAACAGGAGGATCGAGCCGAGCAACTGATCCTTGGGGATCGAGGGCAGCGCGATCAGCATCGTCGCCTCGAACACTCCGATGCCGCCGGGCGCATGGCTGGCGACGCCGAGCACCGCCGCCAGCACGTAGATGACCGTGAAGGTGAGGAAGGGCGTCGGCACCGAAGGCAGCAGGAAATAGAGCGCCGCCGAGCCGGCGCAGACGTCGAACACGCCGAGAGCGATCTGCGCCAGGGTCACCTGCCCGCCCGGCAGAGGCAGCGACCAGCCTTCCACCGTCACGACGCGGCGCCGGGTCGAGACATAGGCGACATAGGCGACGATGACGGCGAGGATGGCGATGCCGATGGCGATGTTGAGGCCGAGCGGCAGCCGGTCGATATGGGCGACGGCATCGGGCACCAGCACCAGGCCGATCGCCAGCACCGCCCCCATCCCGAGCCAGAAGGTGAGCGTGCACACCAGCGTCAGCGCCGCGATCTGCGGCGCGGTGAGGCCGGCGCCGCCATAGACGCGGTATCTTACCGTGCCGGCGGTCAGGAGCGGCAGGCCGAGCGTGTAGCTGATGGCGTAGCTGGTGAAGGAGCCGATCGCGGCGGTGGAATAGGGCACGTCCGCCGCGCCGATCTGACGCAGCGCCAGTCCGTCATAGCCGGTCAGGGCGAGATAGGAGAGCGCCGTGCACAGGATGCTGAGCAGGACGGCGGAAGCCGGAGTCGCCGCGAAGGCGGCAACCACGTCGCCCGGGTCGACCTCGCGCAGGATGTTGGCGAGCACGACCAGGGCGCCGGCGAACAGGCCGACGCTCAGGATCGGACCGACGAACCCCCACGGCACCCGGCGCAGGGCACGGCGCAGCCGGCCCGCAGGCTTGCCTGTTCTGGACGTCACGACGGGCAGCATCGGCGCCGGCGCTTGATTCGCCTCGTTCTTCGCCGTCACGCTGCCTCCCCATAGCCTGCCACCGCAGGATCGACGCAACGGACGGCACCCGGCAGGCCCCGTCCTCGGGCCAGCCTTATGCACGCAGCGAGACGGAATTGTGAAGGGGGCGGATCAAGCGAATGTGGCGTAGGGCGTGAACCAGCCGAGCCCCTCCAGCGTGCCGGAACGCGGCCGGTACTCGCAGCCGACATGGCCGGCATAGCCGAGCCGGTCGAGCTCGCTGCAGACGAAGGCAAAGTCGAGCTCGCCGCAGTCGGGCTCGTGCCGGTCCGGCACGCCGGCGATCTGGATGTGCCCGATCGACGGCATCGCCTCGCGCAGGCCCTTGGCGACGTCGCCATGCAGGATCTGCCGGTGATAGATGTCGAACTGCAGCTTCAGGTTCGGCAGCGCCAGGCTGCGGATCAGCGCCAGGGCGCGGCCGAAGTCGCACAGGAAATAGCCCGGCACGTCGCGAGGATTGAGGGGCTCGATCAGGAGATCGACGCCGGCCGTGGCGCAGCGTTCGGCGGCAAGGGCAAGGTTGGCGAGGTAGGTGCGCCCGGCCTCGGCATCGCCGGCCGGCGCCAGGCCGGCCATGGCGTGCATGCGGGCCGCGCCGGTGGCGCGGGCATAGACCAGGGCATGGTCGAGGCCGGCGCGGAACTCCTTCTCGCGCCCGGGCAGTGCGGCGGTGCCTCGTTCGCCCGCCCCCCAGTTCCCGGGCGGCAGGTTGAAGTTCACCAGCGTCAGATTGTTGGATTCGAGGCGGGCCGCGATCTCTTCGGGGGCATAGTCGTAGGGAAACAGGAATTCCACGGCCTCGAAGCCGGCCCCCGCCGCGGCGGCGAAGCGGTCGAGGAACGACCATTCGTGGAACATCATGCTGAGATTGGCGGCGAACCTGGGCACGGGAGGGTCTCGCTGGACGCACCACGATATCGCATCACCGCCGCAGCGCCAGCCCCCTTGAAAGTCAGGCTCGCTTCGCCCTGTCGAGCACGGCCATGATGGCGGCAATGTCGCTCTCGCCGAGACCGCCGATCTCCCGGGCCAGGCGGTTGGCGAGTTCGGTCGCCACCGGAGAAAGCTGCGCCGTGTCGACCACGACGCGCGGATCGGACAGGCCGGCAAGGCGCTGCAGATCCTCGGCCTCGTCCCAGATCACGTTGAAATGGGCGATGATCCGCTGCAGCAGCAGCCAAGTCGGCGTGCCGCGCTTGCCGTGCTCCAGGGCCGAGAGATAGGCCGGCGAGACGCCGATGCCGGCGGCCATCGCCTTGAGGCTTTCGCCGCGCTCGGCGCGCATGGCGCGCAGCTTGGCGCCGAGCGGCGTCACGGCAGGCCTCCCCGCCCGGACCGCCGCAGCCGGACATAGAGCGCGCCGCCACCGCCATGGCCCCGATGCGCCTCCTCGAAGCCCACGACGAAACGCCGCAGATCCGGCATGCGCAGCCATTGCGGCACGACCCGGCGCAGCACGCCGCGCTCATCCGCGAAGGCGTACTGGATGTCCTCCCGCCCCTTGCCGGTGATGACCAGAACGATGCTGTCGCCGCGCATCTGCGAATGGGCGAGAAAGCCGCGCAGGGCGGAATGCGCCTCGGCCTGGCGCATGCCGTGCAGGTCGATGCGGCCGTCGATGGCGCGCACGCCTCGCACCAGGCGGCGGCGCTCATGCTTGTCGATGGGCGCCAGCGGCGGGATCGGCGGTGCCTTGGGCGGGGCCGGCCGCGGCGGCTCGGGCACGCGGGGAACGGCCGGAGGCGGTGCCTTGGCTTCCGGTGCCGGCTCGGGCATGGTGGGCGGCGCGGCCTTGGGCATGCGGCTGCGGCGGCGCTTGAGCGGCACCACCGTCTCGACGACATGCGCCCACAGCGCCATGTCCTCTTCCGTCAGGCCGGGCCGGCGCCGCGTCATCGCCGCCCTCCCGCCGGCCCCTTCGGCCACAGCACCACGAAGGCGCCGGACTGGCGCGTCCTGCCCGCCCTGGCGCCGGCCTCGTCGCCCGGACCGAAGAAGATGTCGCCCCGCGCCGGCCCGACAATGGCCGAGCCCGTGTCCTGCGCGATCATCAGGCGGCGGAACGGCGCCTGCCCGCCGCCGGCCGCCGGCACCTCGGCGTCGACATAGACCGGCAGGCCATAGGGCCAGATCGCGCGGTCCACCGCCAGCGAGCGAAGCGGCGTCAGCGGCACGCCTTGACCGCCGATCGGGCCGAGCGTCGGGTCGAGCTCGGTGGCCAGGCGGAAGAAGACGAAGGACTTGTTCTCGCGCATCACCGCGCGAGCCCGGTCCTTGTCCTCGGCCAGCCAGGCGCGCAGCACGTCCATGGTCATGCTCGGGCGCGGCGTGCCGGTCCGGTCGGCAACGATGCGGCCGATGGCGGTGTAGGGATGGCCGTTGCGACCGGCATAGGCCAGGCGCGCCACGCGGCCATCGGGCAGGCGCACGCGGCCCGAGCCCTGCACCTGCATGAAGAAGCGGTCGACGGGGTCGGCGAGGAAGACACGCTCCAGCCCCCGGCCATCGAGTGCCCCCTCCTCGATCGCCGCGCGGTCAGGATAGATCTCCAGGCTGCCGTCCGCCGCGCGGCGGGCGGCGGCATAGCCTTCGAACCCCTGCGGCGCCTCGCCCTGGGCGAAGGTGACGAGGTCGGGCGGACGATCGTAGAGCGGTGTACGGAAGGGGCCGGACGCGGTCAGGGAGCCGGCCACCTCCGGCTCGTAATAACCGGTGAAGAAACCGTTGCCTCCGTCGGGCGTGATGCGGAAGGCGGAGAAATGGCGCTGGAAGAAGCGCCGTGCCGCGGCCGCGTCCTTGGTTCCGGCCTTCAGCGCTGTCCGACACAGGCGCGCCAGCCTGTCGGTCACCGCGCGGCCGGCGCGCAGCGGCGGCGCCCTGCCGGCATCGGCCCGGCAGGACACCAGCCAGGCGCGCCAGGCCTCGGCATGGTCGTCGGCCACCCAGCCCGGCAGGTCGGCGAAGGCCACCCGCTCCACCCGGGCGCCGGCGACGACCGGAGCAGCCTCGGCGACGCCGAGGGTCATGACCAGTCCGACGATGCCGGCAAGGAGGGATGCCGCGCGGTGCAGCGGCCGCGCCGGCCCGTCATCTCGATTGCATTCCATCACGGCAGGACGGGACCATCGCCAGCACGCCTAGGCGTCCTCGGTCGCCACCAGCAGCCAGTTCGGGTCGCTGGCGCCGGTGTCCCGCGCGAAGGTCCACAGATCCGTCACCTCCGAGATCCTGTCGAGGCTGCCGTCGATGACGGCGCCGCCGCGATCCTTGGTGGCGGAGATCATCTGCGAGGCGAAGCGCACGGCGATCTGGGCGGTACGACCCTTCAGGCCGGCGGAGACGATGTCGGCCTTGTCGAGCGAGACGAAGCTCGACTGCACCACCTCGCCGCGTCCCTCACGCTCGGTGATCGCCTGCACGAAACTGTCATAGACCTCGCGACCGAGCAGGCTCTTCAAGGCCTTGCGGTCGCCGGCGTTGAAGGCGTTGACGATCATTTCGTAGGCGGCCTTGGCGCCCACGGTGAAGGCCTTGGGCTCGAAGCTCTGGTCGGCGGCCGCGATGGCGTCGAAGCCGGCGGCCAGATCGGACCCTTCCTCCGCGAACTCCTTCCAGCGGAACTCGCGCGGGGCCGCATCCGCGGCGGGAGCCCCCTCGGCCGGACGCATCGGCAGGGGTATCACCTTGCCGTTGCCGCCGTTCGGCTCGGCCTGCGGCGGCTCGCGGGTGTCACGCCGGAACGTCTCGGCAGGCGGGCGCTCATTGCCGGTGCGCTGCCCCAACACAGACCGCAACCGGAAGAAGATGAAGACGGCAAGCCCCAGAAAGATGAGGGTGTAAAGATCGAATCCCATGGGACCTTCGGTTCTTGAGCCCGAGCCGGGCAGATCGGTTGGGCGTGGCAAAGCCACAATCTTTCCCTATATGGAACGAACAGCGTCGCCATTCCAGTGCGAAAGCTGAGAGGACCCGAAACGACCATGCCCGTGCAAACGACCCGAGCCGCCATTGCTCCGCTGTGGCTGGTGCTCGCTGGCCTGCTTGCCCTGCCCTTCGTCGAGTTCGCCGCCTTCTTCTGGGTGGCCGGACGGATCGGCCTCCTGCCCGCGCTGGTGGCGCTGATCGCCACCTCGTTCATCGGTGCCTCGCTGCTGCGGCGCCAGGGCGCCGAGGCGCTGACGCGCATGACCGTCGCCTTCCGACGCGGCGAACCGCCGCACGGCGCGGCCCGCGAGAGCTTCATGGTGGCTCTCGGCGGCGTCCTGATGATCCTGCCCGGCTTCGTGTCGGACGCGATCGGCTTCGCACTGATCCTGCCGAGCCTGCTGCGCAGCCGGCGCATCGGCTCCCCCCCTGCCGCGCGGCCGCACACGCCCCGCGCCGATCCGCGCGGCAAGGTCATCGACCTGCAGGAGGGGGAATGGCAGCCGCTGGACGAGAAGGCGCCGGGCGCCTGAGAGCCTTGCCCCGCCGGGTCAGAAGCAGCTGACGAACTCGCGCAGCACCCAGCCGCCGGTCGCCTCGCCATGCTCCTTGACGCCCTCGATATGGGCCCAGGCCTTGCCGGAGGCATCCGCGGCATAGGTGTCGACGTCCAGCGTGACGCCGTTGGGCAAGGTGGTGAGGATGCGCTTGCCGCCCGGGGCGGAGCGGACATTGAGCGGCGTGCCCGTCGGGTCGGTGACCATGCAGCGGTCGGCCGCCTGAGCTCCCGGGCCGGCGAGGATCAGGCAGACGGCGACCGACGCGCGCTTCACGGCACGCCCCGGGCATCGAAGATGCGCCAGTTCGGAGGCGCGCCCACTTGTCATGATCCCTAGTCCAGCCCGCCGAGATGGAATATGCGCTTTGGCACAAGCTCGCCGCGTTCGAGATCGGCCAGCGCCACCAGCGCGCCGCCGGCCATGATCGCGGCCGTGCCCTCGAACATCGGCGCGTCGCGCCCGCGCAGGATGACGCTCTGACCGCGAGCGAGACGGCCGGCGTCGTGCCGCGACACGGTCACCGACGGCAGCGCCTCCAGCGCGGTCTCCACCGGCAGGAGCGCATCCTCGACCGGCAGGAGGCCTTCGCCGCCCTCCTTCATCGCCCGCAGTTCGTCCGGCGTCACCGCATCCTTCTCGTCGAAGGATCCGACCACGGCGCGGCGCAGCGCGACGACATGCCCCCCGCAGCCGAGGTCGCGGCCGAGGTCGCGGGCAAGCGAGCGCACATAGGTGCCCTTGCCGCATTCGGCCTCGAAGGTCGCGGTCTCGGTCGTCGCTTCGACCAGGGCAAGCCGGTGGATCTCGATGTCGCGTGCCTCGAGCACCACGTCCTCGCCGTCGCGCGCGAGATCGTAGGCGCGCTCGCCATTGACCTTGATGGCCGAAAACTGCGGGGGCACCTGGCGGATGAGGCCGGTGTAGCGCGGCAGCAGCGCCGCGATCGCGGCGCTGTCCGGGCGCAGCGGCGAAGTGGCGACCGGCGTGCCCTCGGTGTCGTCGGTGGTGGTCTCCACGCCCCATTGCACGGTGAAGCGATAGACCTTCCGACCGTCCATGACGTAGGGCACCGTCTTGGTCGCCTCGCCGAGCGCGATCGGCAGCAGCCCCGAGGCCAGCGGATCGAGCGTGCCGGCATGGCCGGCCTTCTTGGCGTTGAAGATGCGCTTGACCACGGAAACGCCCTGCGTCGAGGTCATGCCGACCGGCTTGTCGAGGATGACCCAGCCGTTGACCTCGACCCGATTGGAACGGGGAGCGCTCATTCCTCGTCTCCTTCCAGCTTGGGCAGCGGCCTGTCGAGATCGCGGCTGACCTCGGGCTGGCGCAGCAGGCTGTCGACGCGCCCGGCCTGGTCGAAGGTCTCGTCGAGGCGGAAGCGCAGGTCGGGGGTGAACTTCATGGTGAGGCGGCGCGCCACCAGGCCGCGCAGGAACCTGGCGTTCTGCGCCAATGCCTTGATCACCTGCGGGCCATCCTTGCCGCCGAGCGGCATGACGAAGATCGTCGCGATCTTCAGATCCGGGGACATGCGCACCTCGGGCACGGTGATGACATGCCGCTCGATGACGGGATCGATGATCTCGCCGCGCGTCAGCGCCTCGGCGACGGCATGGCGGATCAACTCCGCCACGCGCAGTTGGCGCTGCGAGGGGGCCTTGCTGGAGGAGGGCGTCAAACGGGGCAAAGGGGTCTCTTCTTCTCTCACGTCTGCAGAACAGGAACGGACGCCACTTCAGGCTGGCCAGCGGCCACGCCCGAAGGACTCATTCGCCAATAGCGCTTCAGGCGCCACGCCAGCCGCTCCCCGTCCCGCAAGGGGAGGGAAGACTTATGCGTCGCGGCGAGGCCGGAACCGCGGCGTCTCGCACGACTGCAAGCAAGCCCTGGAGCAAAGCGCGTTCTGGTGGAAACGCGCTTTGCTCCAACGCCTTGTTTCGACGCGTCTTTGCGACTTGACGCGATTCCGTCAAATCGCAAAACGCTTTGGCCCACCAGGGACGATCGGCAGGTCGAACACCGCAAGCCCCGCCGTCACGATAGCCGAACGCCGGGGCCCTGCCCCGGCGTCCCATCCGAAGGGAGCGGCGACCGCGGGGTGCCGCTCCTTGTCTCCTCGCCTCAGAGCGTCCGCTTGATCTCCTCGACGCGATAGCACTCGATGACGTCGCCGGCACGCATGTCCTGGTAGTTCTCGAAGGCCATGCCGCATTCCTGGCCGACCTGAACTTCCTTGACCTCGTCCTTGAAGCGCTTGAGCGTCGAGAGCTTGCCTTCGTGCACCACCACGTTGTCGCGGATCAGGCGCACGCTCGCCCCGCGCTCGACGCGGCCGTCGGTGACGCGGCAGCCGGCGACCTTGCCGACCTTGGAGATGTTGAACACCTCCAGGATCTCGGCGTTGCCGAGGAAAGCCTCGCGCAGCGTGGGCGCCAGCAGGCCGGAGAGCACGCCTTTGATGTCATCCACGAGGTCGTAGATGATGTTGTAGTAGCGGATCTCGGTGCCCGTGCGCTCGGCCGCCTCGCGCGCTTCCTTGTGGGCGCGCACGTTGAAGCCGATGACCGCGGCCCCGGAGGCTTCGGCCAGGGTGATGTCGGACTCGGTGATGCCGCCGACACCCGAATGGATGACGCGAGCCTTCACCTCGTCGTTGCCGACCTTCTCCAGCGCGCCGATGATGGCTTCGACCGAGCCCTGCACGTCCGCCTTGACGACGAGCGGCAGTTCCTTGGCGCCGGAGCCGCTCTTGAGCGCCGACATCATGTCCGCCAGCGTGCCGCGGCCGGCGCCCATGCGGGCAGCGGCGCGCTCGCGCTTCTGGCGTTCGCGATAGTCGGTGATCTCGCGGGCCCGGGCCTCGTTCTCGACCACCGCGACGCGGTCGCCCGCTTCCGGCGTGCCGTTGAAGCCCAGCACCTCGACCGGAACCGAAGGACCGGCGGCGGCAATGGGCTCGCCGACATCGCTGACCAGAGCGCGCACGCGGCCCCACTCGGCGCCGGCGACGACGATGTCGCCGGGATGCAGCGTGCCGCGCTGGACCAGGACCGTGGCGACGGGACCGCGGCCGCGGTCGAGCTTGGCCTCGATGACGGTGCCTTCGGCGGCCCGGTCGGGGTTGGCCTGGAGATTGAGGATCTCGGCCTGCAGTTCGATCGCCTCGAGCAGCTTGTCGAGATTGGTCTTCTGCTTGGCGGAAACCTCGACCTCCAGCGTCTCGCCGCCCATGGTCTCCACCTGCACGTTGTACTGGAGGAGCTCGGTGCGCACGCGCTCCGGCCTGGCGTCGGGCTTGTCGATCTTGTTGATCGCCACGATCAGCGGCACCTTGGCGGCGGCCGCGTGGTTGATGGCTTCCACCGTCTGCGGCATGACGCCGTCATCGGCCGCCACCACCAGCACCACGATATCCGTCACCTTGGCGCCGCGGGCGCGCATGGCGGTGAAGGCGGCGTGGCCGGGCGTGTCGATGAAGGTGATCTTGCCGCCGAGCGGCGAGGTCACCTGGTAGGCGCCGATATGCTGGGTGATGCCGCCGGCCTCGCCCGCGACGACGTTCGCCGAGCGGATGGCGTCGAGCAGCGAGGTCTTGCCGTGGTCGACATGGCCCATGATGGTCACGACCGGCGGACGCGGCTCCAGATGATCGTCGATGTCGGCTTCGCCGAAGAGGCCCTCCTCGACGTCGGCCTCGGAGACGCGCTTGACGGTGTGGCCGAGTTCCTCGGCGATGAGC